>NZ_CP010945.1:0-1255000 GCF_000293885.2 Pseudomonas fluorescens NCIMB 11764 | reverse complement strand
TTTGGCTTTTCTATCAATAACTTGCAGAAAGCCAGGAAACAGCCTGTTTTCCTCTATATAGGAGAGGGAAACCACTCCCTCTATATAGAAGAAATCTTCAGAGCACCCCGGCTTCTTTGAAAGCAGCTACCGCACCAGCGTCCAGACCCAACACTCGCAGCAATACCTCCGACGTATGCTCACCCAGCAAAGGAGGAGCATTGCGGTACTCCACCGGCGTCTCGGACAGGCGAATCGGGCTTGCCACCTGCGGCACCATCCCTGCCAAGGAATGAGGCAGCTCGATCGCCAAACCGCGTGCTTTTACCTGAGGGTCGGCAAACACCTGCGCCAGATCATTGATAGGGCCACACGGCACGCCAGCCTGCTCCAGCTGCGACACCCACTCAGCCGTAGTCTTGAACACCGTAGCCTGGCGGATCAACGGAATCAGCACCGCCCGATTGGCGACCCGCAACGTATTGGTCGCAAAGCGCGGATCATCCGCCCACTGCGGCTGCCCGGCCACTTCAGCAAATTTGCGGAACTGCCCATCATTACCCACAGTGAGGATAAAATCGCCGTCTGCCGTAGGAAAGTCCTGATAGGGCACGATGTTTGGATGCGCATTACCCAGCCGCTTCGGCGCGTTGCCCGTCGTCAGGTAATTCATCGCCTGGTTAGCCAGACAAGCCACCTGAACATCCAGCAGTGCCATATCAATATGCTGGCCGCCGCCGTCATGATCCCTGTGAGCCAGTGCCGCAAGGATTGCCACAGTCGAGTAGAGCCCGGTCAGAATATCCGTCAGCGCCACGCCGACTTTCACCGGCCCCGCCCCCTCATCTCCTTCCGGCCGACCTGTAAGGCTCATCAGGCCGCCCAAGCCCTGGATCATGAAGTCATAACCCGCGCGCTTGGCATATGGGCCGGTCTGACCAAACCCCGTGATCGAGCAGTAAATCAGATTCGGGTTCGCTGCCCTGAGCGACTCATAGTCCAGCCCATAAGCCGCCAGACCACCGACCTTGAAGTTCTCGATCAGGATGTCCGACTTGGCCGCCAGCTCACGCACCAGCTTCTGCCCCTCCGGGCGCGTAAAGTCGATGGTTACGGATTGCTTGTTGCGATTGGCCGACAAGTAATAGGCGGCCTCGCTGGTGTTCTCGCCATAGGCGTCTTTAAGAAACGGAGGGCCCCAGGCGCGCGTATCATCGCCATTACCGGGACGCTCGACCTTGATCACCTCGGCGCCAAGGTCCGCCAGAATCTGCCCGGACCAGGGCCCGGCCAGCACCCGCGATAAATCCAGTACCCGTAGATGCGAAAGCGCGCCCATGGCCGTTCTCCTATTAATAGAACGCCTGGAGGCCGGTCTGCGCACGACCGAGGATCAGCGCGTGGACGTCATGCGTACCCTCATAGGTATTCACCACTTCCAGGTTGACCAGGTGACGGGCCACGCCGAATTCGTCGGAGATGCCGTTACCACCCAGCATGTCCCGCGCCATCCGGGCAATGTCCAGGGACTTGCCGCAGGAGTTGCGCTTCATCATCGAAGTGATCTCCACCGCAGCCGTACCTTCATCTTTCATGCGACCCAGACGCAGGCAGCCTTGCAGCGCCATGGTGATCTCTGTCTGCATGTCGGCCAGCTTCTTCTGGATCAGCTGAGTAGCGGCCAACGGGCGACCGAATTGCTGACGATCCAGGGTGTACTGGCGCGCGGTGTGCCAGCAGAATTCCGCAGCACCCAGGGCGCCCCAGGAAATGCCGTAACGCGCAGAATTGAGGCAAGTGAAAGGGCCTTTCAAGCCACGGACGTCAGGGAAAATGTTCTCTTCAGGGACAAACACGTTGTCCATGACGATCTCGCCCGTGATGGACGCACGCAAGCCGACCTTGCCGTGGATCGCCGGAGCGCTCAGGCCTTTCCAGCCTTTTTCCAGAACGAAGCCACGGATGTCGCCCGCGTCGTCCTTGCCCCAGACCACGAACACGTCGGCGATCGGGCTGTTGGTGATCCACATCTTGCTGCCGGTCAGGCTGTAGCCGCCTTCCACTTTGCGTGCACGAGTAATCATCGAGCCGGGGTCGGAACCATGGTCAGGCTCGGTCAGGCCGAAGCAACCAATCCATTCACCCGTTGCGAGTTTTGGCAGGTACTTCTGCTTTTGGGCTTCAGTACCGAATTCATTGATCGGCACCATCACCAAAGAGGACTGCACGCTCATCATCGAGCGATAACCCGAATCGACGCGCTCGACTTCTCGGGCGATCAAGCCGTAGCTGACGTAGTTCAGGCCGCTGCCGCCATACTGCTCAGGAATGGTTGCACCCAGCAGGCCGACTTCACCCATCTCGCGGAAGATTGCCGGATCGGTTTTCTCATGGCGGAATGCTTCAAGAACACGCGGCGCGAGCTTTTGCTGAGCGAATTGCTCGGCGGTGTCGCGGATCATGCGTTCTTCTTCGGTGAGCTGTTGATCCAGCAGCAGGGGATCAATCCAGTTGAAGCTAGCTTTACCGCCCATGAGTGTGTCCTCTCGTATCGGGTCAAATAACGTGGACTGATCCTAGGCCCGCTTCGGCGTCACCGCAAACGAGGATTTTGCATACTGTTGTGCTAATTTCTCACTCCGAAACGTCGCGAAGCAGCTTTAATGCGATGTATTAGTGAGGTTGACGTACATGCGCAGAAAGATTCCCAGCACCACGGCCCTGATCAGCTTTGAAGCGGCTGCACGCCACGAGAGTTTTACCAAGGCAGCCCAGGAACTTTCACTCACCCAAGGAGCGATTTGCCGACAGATCGCCAGCCTGGAGGAGTTCCTAGGCGTGGAATTGTTCCGACGCTCCCGACGTGGGGTCAAGCTGACGGAAGCAGGACTTTCCTACAGCCGCAGGGTCGCCACCCAGCTGGATGCCGTTGAGCGTGACACGTTGTCGGTCATGGGCCAGCAAGGTGCCAACGTGATCGAGCTGGCGGTTGTGCCGACCTTCGGCACCCAATGGCTGTTGCCAAGACTCAAGGACTTCCAGCAAAAACATCCGGAAGTGACGGTCAACCTCACTAACCGCACCCGCCCCTTCCTGTTTGCCGACACCGATTTCGATGCGGCGATCTATTTTGGTGATGCGGACTGGTCAGGCACTGAATCCCACAGGCTGATGGGCGAAAATCCGATGCCCGTGTGCAGCCCCACCCTACTGGGTAAAAAGACAAACCTTACCCCCACTGAAATTGCCGAACTGCCCCTGCTGCAACAAACCACCCGCCCCTACGCCTGGCGCCAATGGTTCAACTCGCAGAACCTTAATATCCCGCGAGACATGACAGGACCGCGCTACGAGCTATTCTCCATGCTTGCCCAAGCGGCGATGCACGACATGGGGATCGCCTTGATCCCGCCGTTCCTGATTCAGCGCGAACTGGCGGAGAAGCGACTGGTGATTGCGAACACACAGGCACTGTCCAGCATCAAGGCGTATTACTTGATGATTCCTGAGCGAAAGGTCGAATCGGCGTCCTTGAAGGCATTTCGCGACTGGCTAGTTAATCAGGCACAGAGCTACAGCCTAGAGGAATAAAGGCTTACCGGCATTAGCTGACCTCGTAGTCAGCAATTTAAAAGCCCTACAGATATAAGTTTTTGTCGCATATTCGCAGACTGTACCTAGAACCGGTACAAACGTCCCACAAGCGCCTGAAAACGTGGCCTTGAGCCGCTATTCAATGGCAATACCAACCCATTCACCGTGCCGATGTGTAAATTCTTGTATTTCGGCCAGAATCCTTACAAGGCACGGCCTGCAAGGGATTGAACCGGTTGGTTGCGACATTCGGTCACGGGGTGACTTGTAGTTAATTTTCCGTCACCCGTCATAATCCCTTGAAGGGCACAAAGTTCGCCTGCAAAATGCCGCGCCCCGCCCTGATTTGGCGGGATCGTGCTGATCGGCCGCCCCAGCTGCACCATCCGAAGTGCCTGGGTTTAATCAATAAGATCACGCAGGAGATTTGACGTGCACATTGGTGTTCCTCTCGAAACCCAGACGGGTGAAACACGGGTTGCTGCAACCCCGGAAACCATCAAGAAGCTGATCGGCCAAGGTCATAAGGTCACTGTGCAAAGCGGCGCCGGCATTAAGGCCAGTGTTGTCGACAGTGCTTATGAAGCGGCAGGCGCAATTATTGGCAGCGCCAACGATGCGTTTGGTGCCGAGCTGATTCTCAAGGTGGTCGCCCCCAGCGACAGCGAGCTGACGCTGATTAAAAGCGGCACCGTTGTGGTGGGCATGCTCAACCCGTTCAGCAATGAAACCATTGCCAAGCTGGCTGAGTGCGGCATTACCGCCTTCGCACTGGAAGCTGCGCCGCGCACCTCCCGCGCCCAGAGCCTGGATGTGCTGTCCTCACAGGCCAACATCGCCGGTTATAAATCCGTGTTGCTGGCCGCTCACCACTACCCACGCTTCATGCCGATGCTGATGACCGCTGCGGGCACCGTGAAAGCGGCGCGCGTGCTGATTCTCGGCGCGGGTGTAGCCGGCTTGCAGGCAATCGCTACGGCGAAACGTCTGGGTGCGGTGATCGAAGCGTCTGACGTGCGTCCTGCGGTTAAAGAGCAGATCGAATCCCTCGGCGCCAAGTTCGTCGACGTGCCTTACGAGACTGATGAAGAGCGTGAATGCGCCGTCGGTGTTGGCGGTTACGCACGCCCAATGCCTGCGAGCTGGATGCAGCGCCAGGCCCTGGCGGTGCACGAGCGCGCCAAACAGGCTGACATCGTCATCACCACCGCACTGATTCCGGGCCGCAAGGCACCGACGCTGTTGAGTGCGGAAACCGTGGCGCAAATGAAGCCAGGCTCCGTGGTCATCGACCTCGCAGCGGCCCAGGGCGGCAACTGCCCGCTGACCGTGGCGGATCAAGTGGTGGTCGAGAATGGCGTGACCATTTGCGGCCCGACCAACCTGGCCGGTGAAGTCGCGGCAGATGCTTCGGCACTGTATGCGCGCAACCTGCTGGACTTCCTGAAGCTGGTCTTCAACAAAGAAGGCCAGTTCGAAGTGAACCTCGAAGACGACATCGTCGCCGCGTGCCTGATGTGCCGCGACGGCCAAGTCATCCGCAAAAACGCCTAAGCAGGGATTCAGACGATGGAAGAGCTTATCTCCCCCGGTATCTACAACCTGATCATCTTCGTGCTGGCGATTTATGTCGGTTATCACGTGGTCTGGAACGTTACGCCTGCACTGCACACGCCATTGATGGCCGTGACCAACGCCATCTCGGCGATCGTGATCGTCGGCGCCATGCTGGCAGCGGCGCTGACCGTCACGCCTCTGGGCAAGACCATGGGCACCCTGGCGGTGGCTCTGGCAGCGGTGAACGTTTTTGGTGGCTTCCTGGTGACTCGCCGGATGCTTGAGATGTTCAAGAAGAAAGCCCCGAAAGCGGTAAAAGAAGAGGCGTCCAAGTAATGAGCATGAACCTTGTAACGACGCTCTACTTGATCGCGTCCATCTGCTTCATCCAGGCCTTGAAAGGCCTGTCGCACCCGACCACGTCACGGCGCGGCAATCTGTACGGCATGCTCGGCATGGCATTGGCGATCCTCACCACCGTGGGTCTCATCTATAAGCTGGGCGCAGAGCTTGCCACCGCCGGCATCGGTTACGTCATCGTCGGCCTGCTGGTCGGCGGCACGGCCGGTTCGATCATGGCCAAGCGCGTTGAAATGACCAAGATGCCGGAACTGGTCGCCTTCATGCACAGCATGATCGGGATGGCCGCGGTATTCATCGCCATCGCGGCGGTGGTCGAGCCGCAATCGCTGGGCATCGTCAAGCAACTGGGCGATGCGATTCCTGCCGGTAACCGCCTGGAGCTGTTCCTCGGCGCGGCCATCGGTGCAATCACCTTCTCCGGTTCGGTGATCGCGTTCGGCAAGCTCTCGGGCAAGTACAAGTTCCGTCTGTTCCAAGGCGCACCAGTACAGTTCAGCGGCCAACACAAGCTGAACTTGCTGCTGGGTCTGGCAACGCTCGCACTGGGCATCACCTTCATGATGACCGGCAACCTCGGCGCTTTCGCGTTGATGCTGGCCCTGGCCTTCGTGATGGGCGTGCTGATCATCATCCCGATCGGCGGCGCAGACATGCCGGTGGTGGTATCGATGCTCAACAGCTATTCCGGCTGGGCAGCAGCGGGGATCGGTTTCTCGCTGAACAACTCGATGCTGATCATCGCCGGCTCGCTGGTGGGTTCGTCCGGTGCGATCCTCTCGTACATCATGTGCAAGGCGATGAACCGCTCCTTCTTTAATGTGCTGCTCGGTGGTTTCGGCAACACAGCCGAAGCCGGTCCTGCAGGCGCCAAGGAAGCCCGTCCGGTGAAATCCGGCTCGGCTGACGATGCGACCTTCCTGCTGACCAACGCCGATACGGTGATCATCGTTCCGGGTTACGGCCTGGCGGTAGCGCGGGCACAGCACGCACTGAAAGAACTGACCGAGAAGTTGACCCACCGCGGCGTGACCGTGAAGTACGCGATCCATCCGGTTGCTGGTCGGATGCCTGGCCACATGAACGTCTTGCTGGCCGAGGCCGAAGTGCCTTATGACCAGGTGTTCGAGATGGAGGACATCAACTCCGAGTTCGGTCAGGCCGACGTGGTGCTGGTGCTCGGCGCGAACGACGTGGTCAACCCGGCCGCGAAGAACGATCCGAAATCACCGATTGCCGGCATGCCGATTCTTGAAGCGTTCAAAGCCAAGACCATCATCGTCAACAAGCGTTCGATGGCCAGCGGTTATGCCGGCCTGGACAACGAACTGTTCTACCTCGATAAAACCATGATGGTCTTCGGCGACGCCAAAAAGGTCATCGAAGACATGGTCAAAGCCGTCGAGTAAAACCTGCTCCAACGCAATACCCAAAACCTCAGCCTTTAGTAGGCTGGGGTTTTTTTATTCCCCGTGAAACCCGACCAAAGGCTCTAAATCAGGGCTCGGCATTCGACCATGGTAGCGGGACGGATTTTTTTCAAGCCACTAGACTGCACACCTTGCTTCCGTTACCCGAGATAACAACCCATGTACCGTGATCGTATTCGCTTGCCTTCGTTGTTGGATAAGGTGATGAGCGCCGCCGATGCTGCCGCTCTGATTGAGGACGGCATGACCGTCGGCATGAGTGGTTTCACTCGCGCCGGTGAAGCCAAGGCCGTGCCTCACGCATTGGCCGAACGCGCCAAAGTCACCCCGCTGAAAATCACATTGATGACCGGTGCCAGCCTGGGCAACGACCTCGATAAACAGCTCACCGAAGCCGGCGTTCTGTCGCGACGCATGCCATTCCAGGTCGATAGCACTTTGCGCAAGGCAATCAACGCCGGCGAAGTCATGTTCATCGACCAGCACCTCTCGGAAACCGTGGAGCAATTGCGCAACCAGCAGCTGAAGCTGCCGGACATCGCCGTCATCGAGGCCGTGGCAATCACCGAGCAAGGCCACATCGTACCGACCACTTCCGTGGGCAACTCGGCCAGTTTCGCGATTTTTGCCAAACACGTGATCGTCGAGATCAACCTGGCGCACAACCCGAACCTCGAGGGTTTGCACGACATCTATATACCGACGTACCGCCCGACCCGTACGCCGATTCCATTAGTGAAGGTCGATGATCGTATTGGCAGCACCGCCATTCCGATCCCGCCGGAAAAGATCGTCGCGATCGTGATCACCAACCAGTCCGACTCGCCTTCGACCGTGCTGCCACCGGACGTCGACACTCAGGCCATTGCCGACCACCTGATCGACTTCTTCAAGCAGGAAGTGGCGGCCGGGCGAATGACCAACAAACTCGGCCCACTGCAGGCCGGCATTGGCACCATCGCCAACTCCGTGATGTGCGGCCTGATCGACTCGCCGTTCGAAGACCTGACCATGTACTCCGAAGTGTTGCAGGACTCGACCTTCGACCTGATCGACGCCGGCAAGCTGAGTTTTGCCTCAGGCAGTTCGATCACCTTGTCGAGCCGTCGTAATGCCGATGTGTTCGGTAACCTGGAGCGCTACAAGGACAAGCTGGTCCTGCGTCCGCAGGAAATTTCCAACCACCCGGAAGTGGTGCGCCGGCTCGGGATCATTGGCATCAACACCGCGCTGGAGTTTGATCTGTACGGCAACGTCAACTCCACCCACGTCTGTGGCACACGGATGATGAACGGCATTGGCGGTTCGGGCGACTTCGCGCGCAACGCGCATCTGGCGATCTTCGTGACCAAGTCGATCGCCAAGGGCGGCGCGATCTCCAGCGTGGTGCCAATGGTCAGCCATGTCGATCACACAGAGCATGACGTCGACATCCTCGTAACCGAGGTGGGTCTGGCGGACTTGCGTGGCTTGGCCCCAAGGGAACGGGCTCGCGTCATCATCGATAATTGCGTGCACCCGGACTATCGCCAAGCCCTGAATGATTACTTCACCGCCGCCTGTGCACTTGGCGGACACACCCCGCATATCCTGCGTGACGCACTGAGCTGGCACATGAATCTGGAAGAAACCGGGCGGATGCTCGCCGTGTAATTGATACAGATAGCGGCTGACGCAAACACAGTTTCGTCAGCTTGCTACTGTCAGGCAGATAAGTGTTTAAAACTGTACTGCTGTACCGGTCATCTCCTACCGTAATTGCCTACCTTTCCGACCAAAATCCCAATAAATGCACTATATAAGTGCAGATAGGTACAGTTGCCTCAATTTTGACCAGTACACCACTCTTTAACAGTTAACTGGTCCCTCACAATACAGGTGAACTGTATCTAGAGAGACTGGCCAAACGAGAGGATCATTGGCATCAGTTAAACCACTACCTAATCCCGCCACAAGCGGAAGGATGAAAACCATGGAACGTACACTCAGTTCCGATCTGTTCTTCGAAGACACCGCTGCAAAAACCCAGGCTTCCATGCCTCTTCGCGTTATCGCCAACCTGATGCTGTGGCAGCGCCGCATCTCCAGCCGCCACCAACTGGCCCGTCTGGATTCGCGTCTGCTGGCTGATGCCGGGATTAGCGAAGCACAACGCTACGAAGAGCTGAGCAAGCCGTTCTGGCGCTAAGTTAGCGTCGCTGGCTCTGATCCTTAAGATCAACCGCCAGCACCCGAATTGAACAAACAAAACCCGTCGTGGGAAACCGCGACGGGTTTTGTCGTTTTTGGGCCGGAAAATCCCCCCAAACAATAACCCTACCTTTCAACAGGTACAGTTAACACAACAACACAACTGAACCAGTACAATTTCACTTGAGTGTGTCTGTTCCGGGATATCCGGCGGGATCATCATGAGATCCCGACCTGCCCGCAAAAGGACTGCACCATGAATCATCTACTGGAACTTGCCGCTGACACCCCGCAATCGACGCCCCGATTTACCTGGACAAGAAGAATGTTCAGAAGCCTCGCCGACAGCATCGAGAGAGCCAGAACCCGGCGTTTACTGGCGCAACTCAATGGCAGGCAGCTGTCTGACCTGGGCATCAGTCATTCCGATCGTGTCAGGGAACTGGATAAACCGTTCTGGCGCTGAAGTCTCACCTGAACAGACGGGACTGTGCGAACCGCTGTCTACAGGCCTAATATCAATCCAGAACGTGGCGATGACTGCGCGACAGGCGTCTGACTCAACAGATACCGCGCCACCTCTCAATCGGTTCACCCAAAGGAGTTACACCATGTCCCGTCTTCGTCTGCTCAGCGCTGCAGCCCTGCTTGCCGTGGCTGCCAATTCCCACGCCACCAGCTTCATCGTCACCACCGATGCTGTCGTCGGTGCACTCAAGGCCACGTCCGACGCCACTTCCGATGTCACGTCGTCCTTTCGGGATGACAAGATCGTCCGTGCCGCCCGCGATGACGCGGCCAGTTTTGTCGCCAGCGAAGGCGCCATTCGCGGCGTGAAACTGGAAAGCGCACTCGACCACATTCGCCATCAGGCGCCGGGGTTGAATGCAACGGATGCTCAACTGGCTCAGGCTATTCTGACGATCTAAAACGTCATTTCCTCTTGGGACACGCCCAACGTGTCCCAATGTTTCGACGCTGGCTCTAAACCGGGCGTTGCGCTAGCCTTTGGACTCGCTTTCAACTGTCGAGTCCCATGCGTTTTCCTACACATCTACTGATTACACCGGTTTTCATGGCGGCCTGCTGGGCAGGCACGGCCCATGCCTTTGACCTGACGACACAGGGTCTCGTGGCCACAGGCTACGCCACCAGCATGGTGACCTCCGCCCCTTTCGACCGTAAGCTGCTGCTGGCCGCCCGGGATGACGCCGCGTCATTCATTGCCAGTGACGGCCAATTGCGAGGAGCACAACTGGAATCCGCGTTGGTTTACCTGCGTCGGGTCCAGCCAAAACTTCATGCAAGCGATCTTGAACTGGCACAGGCTATTCTCGTCCAATAGTTATCCTTGTTCCTCCGGAGTCGTTCCATGCGTAGCCCGCTGATTGTCGCCACCCTTGGCCTGCTGTTATTGGCCGATCTGGCCCAGGCGCACACCCTGGTAGCCACCAGTAACATCATCATCAACGCCACCCAGCGAACACTCGATTTCACGTCCGACACCACGACGTCGATCCGTGATTCGAAAATCGTTCGTGAAGCCCACGACGATGCGGCCAGTTTCGTCGCCAGTGAGGGTGAAATCCGTGGTGCGCACCTTGAAGCGGCCTTCAACACATTGCGCACCCGCGTACCGGAAGCCCGGGACGCCAGTGACCAGGTACTCGCCGAAGCCATCCTCGCACTGTGAGGTCGATAAGTGCCTGGCTCCTGGCCGGGGTCGTGTTGCTGCTCGGCAATACGGCCCAGGCCGGCCTGCAATTACATCTCAAGACAGAAGGTTTGAGCCCTGCGGAACAACAGGCCAGCCAGGCGCTGCTTGATGAAGCCATGCAGGCGCTACCGCCGCGGTTCATCGAACAACTCGACCGGCGCATCGACGTCGGCTGGACCGATGACATGCCGAGCAACGCCTACGGCCAGGCATCGCTGGTATCCGAGCTCGACCTCAACCGCAACCTGCTTGCCAGCCTCACCGATGGCAGCGCTGCAACCAAAAAGACTTATCGTCCTCACGGCACCGTCCGCCGCGAAATGCTGGCCACGGTGCTGCACGAACTTACCCACATCTATGACCGCTCGCGTTTTTGGCCAGCTGCCGAACGCACGCTGATCCAACGCTGCACCCGACGTAACAACAGTTCCGGACTGGTCGGCATTCCGGATGAATGCCGTGGCCAATCTTCCCGACGCTTTACCCTTAGCGATGACCCGCGTCTGCTCGACCTCGCGGGCTGGCCGCAATACGTCGGCCGTCGCGGCGAACGCGAACAGAACAATCGACAGATCGCCCGCAGCCCGGATATTTACGAAACGAGCAGTCCCAAAGAGTTCGTCGCGGTCAACATGGAGTACTTCCTCCTCGACCCGAGCTACGCTTGTCGCCGTCCTGCGCTGTACCGCTACTACAAAGAACATTTCGGCTGGGCACCTGCCGCCAAAGATACTTGCGGCAAATCCTTCGCCTTCCTCAACGCCGGCAACGATTTCGCAAAACAACCCCTGGGCCAGGTCGACCCGGAACGGGTGTATGCCGTGGACTATCTGTTGGCCGAAGCCAACCAGAACTGGGTCAGCCGCTGGGGCCACAGCATGTTGCGCCTGGTGATCTGCGCACCGGGCCGGCCACGCGGGCCGGATTGCCGGCTGGATCTGGATCAGCACCTGGTGTTGTCCTACCGGGCCTTCGTGGGTGACGTACAGCTGTCGAGCTGGGACGGATTGGTCGGCAAGTACCCGTCGCGCCTGTTCGTCCTGCCGCTGGCCCAAGTGATCGACGAGTACACCAAGACCGAATTGCGCAGCCTCGCCTCGGTGCCGCTGAATTTGTCGCGCAACGAGATTGAAGACGTGGTGGAACACGCCGCCGAGATGCACTGGAGCTACGACGGCAATTACTTCTTCCTGTCCAACAACTGTGCGGTGGAAGGCCTGAAGTTGCTACGCAGCGGCACCAACAACGCAAAGCTGGTCGGGCTGGACAACATCATGCCCAACGGCTTGCTGGAAGTGCTCAAGGGACGCGGACTGGCGGATACCAGCGTGCTGGATGATCCTCGCGAAGCGCTGCGGCTTGGTTATCGCTTCGACTCTTTCCGTGATCGTTATCAAGCGATGTTCGAAGTGCTGAAGAAGCACTTGCCGATCAAACAGGACAAGGTCGAAGACTGGCTGGCATTGAAGGCCGAAGAGCGCCGCAAATGGATTGATCAGGCTGACCTGCGCACCAGCGCGGCGTTGCTGTTGCTGGAGCAGGCCGCGTTCCGACAACAACTGGTGCTGGCTCAGGACGAAGTGAAACAACGCTACCTGGGCGCTAGGGAGTTGAAGAACGGCGGCATGGACAAAGCCAACGCGACGTTGCAGCAGATCCTCGCCAACAGCGGCTTCCTTAGCCGTCCGGCGGAGCTGCTCGGCACTGGCGGTTATGGATTGCCGCAGCCCAGCGAATGGCAACGCCTGGAGTCGGAAAGCAGCCTGCGGCAGAAACAGCTTCAGGCATTGACCGGCGATCTGGACAAAGAAGTGAGAGCGTTGCTCGAACCGAGCCGAGCCGCAGAGATGGCCGCCAACGAAGCCAACCTGAAACAGGTTGGCGAACATTTGCGGAAACTGCATAAAGCATCGGGTGGGTTGGAGTTGCCGTGAACTTCAAAAGATCTCATCCTTCGGCAGCTCCTACACGGGATTGCGATCCTGTGTAGGAGCTGCCAAAGGCTGCGATCTTTTTTGGCATTACGCAAAAGCGCGTCCCTCCAGCACTACAAAACCCCTTCCAGAATTTCATAGACGATGCCGGTACCCACCGCGATCAGCACAATGTCGCCACCCGCGCGCCGCCATTCGTAACCCGGGTAATACGGCAGTCGGCTCAACGCGCGATGATCCAGACGCTCTCCGTAATAACCGCGCGGCAAAGGCCGACCACGTACGAGATGAATGCCGGGAGGCGGCGGCGCGCCGCGTACGAAATAGCCATGATTGTCACGGATCGTCTGACGCACCGGGCCAAAGTCCCGTGGCGGAGGGCCGCCGCGATGGTTGTCCTGCGGGCCGCGATGATCATCGCCGTGGTTGTCGTAATGGCCTTGTTGCTGGCCGCCGCGGTCGTGATCGTCGCGCTGATCGGCGCTGGCGTGCAGCAAAGGGGTGGCACTGAGCATCAGTACGCCCAGGCTGGCAATCAGACGTTTCGGCATTTTCATCAGGTCTTTCCTCACTGCACCTACAGCAAAAAGGGCTTCAGAACGTAGTCCTGAAGCCCTCGGTCTTGCTGTTTAGTCTGTGCCGCGAGGCTCTAATTCCTCTGTATCAGGAACTTTACCTTCAGCTGACGCGGGCCTTACGCACGCCATCGGCCAGCGCCGAGCAAAGACTCAATACGCCATCAATCGCCTGTTCTGGCGTCGATGCATTAGCGATGTGATCGATCAACGCCGAACCCACCACGACACCGTCGGCTAGACGCGCGATAGACGCCGCTTGCTCGGGTGTACGAATACCGAAACCGATGCTGATCGGCAGATCAGTGTGGCGACGCAGACGCGCAACCGCTTCTTCAACGTGCTCCAGCGTCGCCGCGCCGGCACCGGTCACACCGGCCACAGACACGTAGTAGACGAAACCGGAGCTGCCGTTCAGGACTGTCGGCAGGCGTACATCGTCGGTTGTCGGGGTGGTCAGACGAATGAAGTCCAGACCAGCAGCCTGGGCGGGTTCGCACAGTTCACCGTTATGCTCGGGCGGCAGGTCGACCACGATCAGACCATCCACGCCGGCCTCTTTGGCGTCAGCGATGAAACGTGGCACGCCGTACATGTGGATCGGGTTGAAGTAACCCATCAGCACCAGTGGCGTATCACTGTTGCCTTCACGGAACTCGCGCACCATTTGCAGGGTTTTCGCCAGGTTCTGTTTGGCACCCAGGGCACGAATGTTGGCCAGCTGGATTGCCGGGCCGTCGGCCATAGGATCGGTGAAGGGCATGCCCAGCTCGATCACGTCGGCGCCAGCACCGGGCAAGCCTTTGAGGATCGCCAGGGACGTGTCATAGCTCGGGTCGCCGGCGGTGACGAAGGTCACCAGGGCGGCCCGGTTTTGTTCCTTGAGTTCGGCAAAACGCGTTTGCAGGCGGCTCATCAGTGTTTCTCCTGCTTTGATTGTTCCATGTGGTGCATCACGGTTTGCATGTCTTTATCGCCACGGCCGGACAGGTTGACCACCATCAGGTGATCTTTAGGCAGGGTCGGTGCACGTTTGAACACTTCGGCCAAGGCATGGGCGCTTTCCAGTGCCGGAATAATCCCTTCAAGACGGCAGCATTTATGGAATGCGTCGAGGGCCTCGTGATCGGTCACCGAGGTGTATTGAACGCGACCGATGTCATGCAACCAGGCGTGTTCCGGGCCGATGCCTGGATAGTCGAGGCCGGCGGAGATCGAATGCGCATCGATGATCTGGCCGTCGTCATCCTGCAGCAGGAAGGTACGGTTGCCGTGCAGTACGCCCGGTACGCCGCCATTCAGGCTGGCCGCGTGCTTGCCGGTTTCGATACCGTAACCGGCCGCTTCGACACCGATGATCTCGACGCTCTTGTCATCAAGGAACGGGTGGAACAGGCCCATGGCGTTGGAGCCACCGCCGATGCACGCCACCAGGCTGTCCGGCAGACGGCCTTCCTGGGCTTGCAGTTGATCACGGGTTTCCTTGCCGATAACGGACTGGAAGTCGCGGACCATGGCTGGGTAAGGGTGCGGACCGGCCACGGTGCCGATCAGGTAAAAAGTGCTGTCGACGTTGGTCACCCAGTCACGCAGCGCTTCGTTCATCGCATCTTTCAGGGTGCCGGTGCCGGCGACCACCGGAATCACTTCGGCGCCCAGCAGTTTCATGCGGAATACGTTGGCTTGCTGGCGCTCGATGTCGGTGGTGCCCATGTAGATCACGCAGTCGAGGCCAAAACGCGCGGCCACGGTGGCGGTCGCCACGCCGTGCATGCCGGCGCCGGTTTCGGCGATGATGCGTTTCTTGCCCATGCGCCGGGCCAGCAGGATCTGCCCGATGCAGTTGTTGATCTTGTGCGCGCCAGTGTGGTTCAGCTCTTCACGCTTCAGATAAATCTTCGCGCCACCGCAGAACTCGGTCAGGCGTTCGGCGTAATACAGCGGGCTCGGACGTCCGACGTAGTCGCGCTGGAAGTAGGCCAATTCCTCTTTGAATGCCGGATCTTCCTTGGCCGCTTCATATTCGCGAGCCAGATCGAGGATCAACGGCATCAGGGTTTCGGCGACGTAGCGGCCACCGAACGAGCCGAACAGGCCGTTGGCGTCGGGGCCGTTGCGCAGATTAGTCTGGGTCATGGGTCGCTCCAGTTGAATGCGTGAGATGACAATGGAGTCAACTCTACCCCTGACGCCTCAGCCTGAAAACCGATAAGATCGCCACAACCTGTCAGGAAAACTCACAGATCCCATGAGCCACGATCTTCCCCCGCTGAACGCGCTTCGCGCATTCGAAGCCACTGCCCGCCTGAACAGCGTCAGTCAGGCTGCCGAGCAACTGCACGTCACCCATGGCGCAGTCAGCCGACAATTGAAAGTGCTGGAAGCGCATCTCGGCGTGAGTCTGTTCATCAAGGATGGTCGCGGCCTTAAACTCACAGATGCCGGTGTGCGCTTACGCGATGCAAGCGCTGAAGCCTTCGAGCGATTGCGCACGGTCTGCGCTGAACTGACCCAAAGCACCGCCGACGCCCCGTTCGTGCTCGGCTGTTCGGGAAGTCTGCTCGCGCGCTGGTTTATCCCGCGGTTGGGCCGGTTGAATGCTGATCTACCGGACTTGCGCCTGCACCTGTCTGCCGGAGAAGGCGATCTCGATCCCCGTCGTCCGGGGCTGGACGCTTTGCTGGTGTTCGCCGAGCCGCCATGGCCTGCGGACATGCAGGTTTACGAATTGGCCAGCGAACGCATCGGCCCGGTCATGAGTCCACGCTTCGCCGGTTACGAACGGCTTCAACAGGCGCCGGCCAGCGCATTGCTCAGCGAGCCGTTGCTGCACACCACTTCACGCCCGCAGGCATGGCCAAGCTGGGCGCAGCAAAGCGGCCTCGACGGCAAAGCGTTGAAGTACGGGCAGGGTTTCGAGCATTTGTATTATTTGCTGGAGGCGGCAGTGGCCGGGCTGGGCGTGGCGATTGCCCCTGAACCGCTGGTGGCCGAAGACTTGAAGGCCGGTCGCCTGGTTGCGCCCTGGGGCTTCAGTGAAACCCCGGCGCAACTGGCGTTGTGGCTACCCAAGCGCGCAGCGGACGGACGCGCTCGGCAACTGGCGCAGTGGCTCAAAAACGAACTGCGCCAAGCAGATTAATCGCCGCGTTTGCACAGCAGGTAAGCCGCGAGCAGACCCAGCGCACCTACAGCGACACCGGCTGTAGTCCAAGGATGTTCCTGGGCGTAGTCCCGAGTGGCAATCCCGGTTTCACGGGTTTTGACTTTGACTTCTTCGTACGCATCGCTGAGCAGATGACGCGAATGCTTCAGGGCGCTCTCGGCGTTGGCTTTCAAGGCCTTGAGGGTTTTACGCGACTCGTCCGAGGCGTCGTCCTTCAGGTTTTCCAAAGACTTCAGCAGACTCTCGATCTCGGCTTCCATGCTTTGCAATGAGGCTTTACGTAAAGAGGTGTTGGCCATGGTGGCTCTCCTGCATTGGTGATGAGTGGCGTGTGTTGGTTGGGACTCCAGGGGTTCGAGAAAGTGCAGTAAATCTGAACTTCTGCGTGGAAGTAGCCGACAGAAGTAATAGGAAAAATCACTGCTAGGCTGTATTTCATACCCCAAGGAGAACGCCCATGACTGACCATCACACTTACAAGAAAGTCGAGCTTGTCGGCTCATCCACCAGTAGCATTGAAGACGCCATCAACAACGCACTGGCCGAAGCCAACAAGAGCATCAAGCACCTGGAATGGTTTGAAGTGACCGAAACCCGCGGGCACATCAAGGACGGCAAGGCTGCACACTTCCAGGTAACGCTCAAAGTCGGGTTCCGGATTGCCAGCAGCTGAGTTTGAGCGAGTCTTCTGAACTTGCGCGCTGGCCGAGTGCCATACGGAATGGCAAAGCGCTACATGAGTGCATCCGGCTGATGGCTGGATGCTCCCTTTGATCCGACCAGAGAGTGCGACCGATGAAGATGTTTATGTTGGCGGTAGGTTTGTTGAGCCTCGCGGGTACAGCGTTTGCTGACGGCAAGCCATGTGAAGAGCTGAAAGCCGAAATTGCAGCGAAGCTCGATGCCCAAGGCGTTTCTGGCTACTCACTGGAAATCGTTGATAAAGGCACGTCCACTGACGGAAAAGTCGTCGGCACCTGTGAGAAAGGTTCCAAGGAAATCGTCTACAAGCGGTAGATGGATTCCGTCGATAACGAAAAAAGCCGACGCGATTGCGTCGGCTTTTTTGTGCGCTGTGTCCCGTCCTGAATAAGGTTTACACCTTCTGACTTCTTTTCAGGAAGGTGCAATGGATACGGGCACGAAGCGCAGTCAGCGTGATTACACACTGGCTTTTAAATTATCGGTTGTCCACCAGGTCGAAAAAGGCGAGTTGAGTTATAAAGAGGCTCAGCGGCGCTATGGGATTCAGGGTCGGTCGACGGTGCTGGTTTGGTTACGCAAACATGGTCGCCAGGACTGGAGCCAAGGCGCCTCCATTCGTTCCCAGAGGATCAGACCTATGGACGAGCCAACCTTGCCACTGACTCCCGAGCAAAGAATCAAAGAACTCGAAGAACAACTGGCGCTGGCAACTCAGAAAGCCCAATTCTTTGAAGCCGTGGTCGATGTTCTGAAAAATGACTACGGCGTATCTGTCGTAAAAAAGCGACCCGGCAAGTCGTTGCGCAAACCCAAACCCTGAGTGTCAGCAGGGCTTGCCAATTTATGGGAATAAGCCGTCAGGCCTATTACAAACGCAACCGGGTCTACAGGGCTCGGGCCGACCAGGATCAGCAGCTCATAACGTTTGTAGAGAAGGTCCGTGTTCGCCAACCGTGCATCGGCACTCGCAAGCTGCATTCGATGATGCATGAGCAGCGTGAGCAACAGGAGCTCCATGTTGGCCGGGATCGTTTGTTCGCGGTTTTGCGGGAAAGCCGCCAGTTGGTCCGCAGAAAACGGGCGTATCACAAGACGACCGACAGCCATCATCGCTTCCGCCGACACCCCAATCTGCTGAAACCAAGCCCGGAACAAATAGTCGCTACCGGCCCAGAACAGGTCTGGGTGGCCGATATTACGTACCTGCCTACCCGTGATGGCGTTGCCTATTTGAGTTTAGTGACGGATGTCTTTTCGAGAAAAATAGTCGGCTATCACGTGCATGAAAGTCTGCACACCGACTCCGTGGTGCAAGCCTTTCGAATGGCTTTGAAGCGACGTCGAAGCGTTCAGAAACTAGTCCATCACTCGGATCGAGGCGCCCAGTACTGCTCGGCCCTTTATCAAGAAATGCACGCAAAGCATGGCATCACTTGCTCGATGACCGACGGCTACGACTGCTACCAAAACGCCTTGGCAGAGCGGGTCAACGGCATCTTGAAAACAGAGTTCTTGATCCACCGACCTGCGGATTTTGCGCAGGCCACACAGATGGTGCGAGAGGCCGTCACGATCTACAACCAGGAGCGGCCGCACCTCTCTTTAAAATACAAAACGCCCGATGCGGTGCATCGGGCGTTAGGGTGAAACAGGTGTAAACCTATTTCAGGACTAGACACTGCTTGCGTGTCAGCCTTTCATGACCTGCGCCAGCAGCTCGTAGGAATGCACGCGATCGGCATGTTCGTACAGGTCGCAGGTAAAAATCAGCTCGTCCGCCTGGGTCTGCTCAATCAACACGTCCAGTTTGGCGCGGATTTTCTGCGGGCTGCCGACCATCGCCAGCCCCAGGAAATCATGGACCGCGTCTTTCTCATGGGGCAGCCACAGGCCGTCCATGGTTTTCACCGGCGGACGTTGCACCAGGCTTTGGCCACGCATCAGTGCGAGGATGCGCTGATAGACCGACGTTGCCAGATATTCGGCCTGCTCGTCGGTGTCAGCCGCTACCAGCGGAACACCCAGCATCACATAAGGCTTATCCAATACCGCCGAAGGCTTGAAGTGATTGCGATAGACCCGAATCGCCTCATGCATGAAACGCGGTGCGAAATGGGAAGCGAAGGCGTAGGGCAAACCGCGCTCACCCGCCAGCTGTGCACTGAACAAGCTTGAGCCCAGCAACCAGACCGGGACATTGGTGCCCGTGCCCGGCATAGCAATGATCCGTTGATCCGGTGTGCGTGGGCCGAGGTAACGCACCAGCTCCGCCACATCTTCAGGGAAATCGTCCGCACTGCCGGAGCGCTCACGGCGCAAGGCGCGGGCGGTCATCTGATCGGAACCGGGGGCGCGGCCCAGACCGAGGTCGATCCGGCCCGGATACAGGCTTTCGAGCGTGCCGAACTGCTCGGCAATCACCAGCGGCGCGTGGTTGGGCAACATCACGCCACCGGAGCCGACCCGAATGGTGGACGTGCCGCCGGCCAGATACCCAAGCAGCACCGAGGTCGCCGAACTGGCGATGCCATCCATGTTGTGGTGCTCGGCGACCCAGAAACGGTTGTAGCCGAATTTTTCGACGTGCTGCGCCAGGTCCAGAGAGTTACGCAGGGACTGGGCTGCGCTGCCATTCTCGCGCACGGGCACAAGGTCAAGGGTCGAGAATTTGATGTCGGACAGTCGTTTCATAAACCTGCTTCTCCAAATTGAGGACGCAGGTTTTTTCTTGTAAACGAAAACCTGCCGAATCCATAAGCGTGTTTCATGCAATGAGGGCATATACCCGAGTTTCAATAGCCAAGGCAAAAAATCCTACGTAAACGGTAGGATTTATGAGATCAGGTGAACTTTGCACCACCGTCTATCCTCAGAACCCTAGCAACCGAAAACCACGAAGGCGCGACGCTTCGCGCTGGATCCTGAGGAGGCAGACATGGCTATTACCAAGAAAGCATCGGCGCATTGGGAAGGTGATCTGAAAACCGGCATCGGCTCGATTTCCACGGAAACCGGTGTTCTCAGAGAAGCGCCCTACGGCTTCAAGGCTCGTTTCGAGGGCGGCAAGGGCACTAATCCGGAAGAGCTGATCGGCGCGGCCCACGCCGGTTGTTTCTCCATGGCATTTTCTATGATTCTCGGCGATGCCGGTCTCAAGGCTGACAGCATCGATACCAATGCCGAGGTCACGCTGGACCAAGTGGACGGCGGGTTCGCGATCACGGCGGTGAAATTGATCCTCAAGGCGAAAATTCCTGGCGCGACCCAGGCGCAGTTCGAGGAGCTGAGCAATAAAGCCAAAGAAGGCTGCCCGGTGTCCAAAGTGCTGAATGCGAAGATCAGTCTGGATGCCACACTGGTCAGCTAGATCCGCGTTGTCGCGATAAGTGATCGCAGCCTTCGACAGGCTGCGATTTTTTTGCGCTGAAACAAAACCCGGCTGGCGTGACTGTGGTCGAATAAATGACAGCAGCGAAAACGCATCAACCTGCGTGCTGCCTCAAAGGAGCTTCAACCATGAAACGTTTTGCCTTGGCAATTATCTGTGGTGTGCTTACGACCTCAGCGTTTGCAGCGCCCAAAGATTGCGAAGAACTCAAGAATGAGATCGAAGTGAAGATTCAGGCAAATGCCGTGCCCTCCTACACGCTGGAAATCGTGTCGAAGGAAGAAGCCGACAAGCATGACGCCGCGATGGTCGTCGGCACGTGCGACTACGGTAGAAAAGCCATCATCTACCAGAAAAACGAGCGCTGATACGCTTCACATGAGGCAATAGGACTCTCGGTCTTCAGCGACGATTTCGCGCTTGGCGTTATACAACCGAGCGCCGGGCGTGAACGCTATCGAGCGGCCTTCCAGCACATAACGCTGGCCTGCTTCGAAATGCTCGTAGCGGATGGTCAGGTAGCACAGCCGCTCCGTAGGACCATTCATCACACCCAAGCCCCCGCCACCGGGCACTTCAAAGTCGAAACGAACGACCAGCTCATGGCTGCCGGGCGTCACCTGGAAGAAACGCCCATCGCGCAATCGCTGCTTGTCCAGTCGCTCCGCCATCAGCAACTTATCGTTGGGGAATGGCGTCGAGAATTCGACCCACGCCATCTGTGGATTGACCGCCGGCAACGGGCTCTGGCAACCGGCGATGGCGCCTGCCGCGAGCAATAGTAACAACCTGCGCATGATGAATGTCCAGAGGATTGGTCATTCATCATAGCGCTGATCAAGTGCGTTGGCAGCCTGCCGGTGTGCCCTGGCCTATCACTTTTCGCTGTTGGTCGTAGAGCTTGGCCCACGGCCGAAAACCGATATTCCCTGCTTGCAGCTGATATTTCTCACCCGCATGGAAGCCGTTGAATTTCACATTCAGCTGGCAATCGCGCCACAGCGGCTCGGCGTCAGGCCCGATGTTGCTCGGCTCGACCGGGAATTGATAACGCACCGTCAACTCATGGCTGCCGGGTTGCACCTCAAAATAGCGCTTGTCGGTGGAGGCCTTGTCATCGACTTCCAGCGCTTGCAACGCGGTGTCTTGTTGCTGCGTATGGAGATCGATCCACGCTTGAGCGGGATCAGGGTGGGGTAATCCGAATCCTGCACAGCCTGTCAGCATCAACAGGCCTCCCGTCAGCATCATCTTGCGCATAGCGGAGCTCCAGTCAGGCGGGATAGTCTTGCGGGCAGACTCTCCAGGGAGATTTTATTTTGATCAGGCCGCTTCCAAGCCTTGGGTTACTTGATCGCGTTTTGCGCGTTTTGTTTCCGGGTGTGTTGTTTTTGTTGCTCAACGGCTGCGCAAGCTTCAGCTATTACGGCCAATTGGCCAGTGGTCAGCTGCAATTGCTGCGGGCTCGGGAAGCGGTTACCGAGGTGATTGCCGACCCTGCTCGCGATCAGAAGCTGCGTGCGCATCTGGCCCAGTCGCAAAAGGCAAGAACGTTCGCCAGCCAGCATCTGCATCTGCCGGATAACCAGAGCTACCGCTTGTACGCTGACATTGGCCGACCGTTCGTAGTCTGGAACGTGTTCGCCACGCCGGAATTTTCCCTCACACCGCAAAACCATTGTTTCCCCATCGCCGGTTGCGTGGCCTATCGCGGCTATTACAGCCAGAGCGCGGCCCGTGGCGAGGCAGCATTGCTGCGACTGCAAGGTATGGACGTGTCGATCGGCGGTGTCGAGGCCTATTCGACGCTCGGCTGGTTCAACGATCCGATCATCAGTTCGATGATGGGTTGGGGCGATGAGCGGTTGGCGACCTTGATCTTCCATGAGTTGGCGCATCAGCGTTTTTATGTGAAGGACGACACCGAGTTCAACGAGTCTTTCGCCACGTTCGTGGAACAGGAAGGCACTCGGCAGTGGCGTGCCCATCGCGGGTTGGCGCCGGACAATGGCGCCCTGGCGCAGCGGCGGGATCAGTTTATTCAGTTGGTGCTGGACACTCGTACGCGGCTTGAACAGCTATACGCACAGCCGCTGGCCAGCGAGCTGATGCGTCAACGCAAAGCAGCCGAGTTCGAGCGGTTGCGCACCGAATACCGGCAGTTACGCGATAGCCAATGGACGGGTGACAAACGCTACGACGCCTGGATCAACGCACCGATGAACAACGCCCGGTTGTTGCCGTTTGGTTTGTACGACCAATGGGTACCGGCGTTTGCGGCGTTGTTCAGGCAAGTGGATGGGGATTGGGTGAAGTTTTATGCAGCGGTAGAGAAGCTGGGTGCATTGCCAGTTGGTGAGCGTAAGACAGCGCTAAAAAAACTGACGGGCAAGTAATTCTGTGGCGAGGGAGCTTGCTCCCGTTCGGCGGCGAAGCCGTCGCAGTGGCGTTCTTGCCGATCCTGGGGCCGCTACGCGACCCAACGGGCGCAAGCACCCTCGCCACATTTGAGTGTCAGTGCCGCAAAAACGCCTGGTGCATCTCATCCAGCGTTTCAAAGTGATACGCCGGCGCTTCTGCGCTCAACTCTTCCCGGCTGCCAAAACCATAACCCACCGCCGCGGCATCCAGTCCGTTGCTGCGCGCGCCGATGAGGTCGTGTTTGCGGTCGCCGATCATCAGGGTGTTCGCCGGGTCCAGGTTTTCTTCGGCCATCAGGTGGGCAATCAGCTCGACCTTGTTGGTCCGCGTGCCATCCAGTTCGCTGCCGTAAATGACTTTGAAGTGTTTGGCGAAGTCGAAGTGCCGGGCGATTTCCCGGGCGAAGACCCACGGCTTGGAGGTCGCGATGTACAGCTGGCGCCCTTGCCCTCCGAGGGTTTCCAGCAGCGGCTTAACGCCATCGAATACGCGGTTTTCATACAGGCCGGTAACCTTGAAGCGCTCGCGATAGAAATTCACCGCCTCCCAGGCTTTGGGTTCGTCGAAGTCGTAGAACTGCATGAACGCCTGCAACAACGGCGGGCCGATGAAATGTTCGAGTCGGGTCAGGTCGGGCTCGTCAATTCCCAGCTTGCTCAGGGCGAACTGGATTGAGCGGGTGATGCCCTCGCGCGGATCGGTCAGGGTGCCATCGAGGTCGAACAAAATGGTTTGGTAATGCATGTTGAATCCTGAATATGGGCGTCGAGGTCAGATCTGGTCGTAGCCTTCAGCCAGATGCAGATCCTTGAGCTTCACGTAATTCGCCGCGCTGTAGGTGAAAAAGGCTCGTTCCTTGTCAGTCAGCGGACGGATCTGTTTCACCGGGCTGCCGACATACAGAAAGCCGCTGGACAGGCGTTTGCCCGGCGGAACCAGGCTGCCGGCGCCGATGATCACATCGTCTTCGACCACAGCGCCGTCCATGACGATGCTGCCCATGCCAATCAGCACCCGACTGCCCACGCTGCATCCGTGAAGCATGACTTTGTGCGCGATGGTCACGTCATCACCGATCAAACACGCAAAGCCATCAGGGTTGAACGGCCCGGCGTGGGTGATGTGCAGCACGCAGCCGTCCTGCACGCTGGTGCGTGCGCCAATACGGATGCGGTGCATGTCGCCACGGATCACCGTCAGCGGCCAAACGGAGCTGTCATCGCCGATTTCGACGTCGCCGATCACCACCGCCGAACTGTCGACAAAAGCGCCTTTGCCCAGCAGTGGCGTGTGGTTCTGATACTTGCGAAGGGTCACGATAGGGTTTCTCTCTGTTGCCGATAGCTGCGGTGAGCGTCGATTGTAATTAAGATGGCGGCATGTTTCTTCCAGCCAAGGTGCCAACCGTGAGCGTGAACAACCCTCTTCTGCAGTCCTACGACCTGCCTCCGTTCTCGGCGATCCGTGCCGAACACGTGCAACCGGCCATTGAACAGATCCTGGCTGACAACCGCGCCGCGATTATCGATATCCTCAAAACCCAGGGCAAACAACCGACCTGGGCCGGCCTGGTGCTGGCGATGGACGAACTCAACGATCGTCTGGGCGCTGCCTGGAGCCCGGTCAGCCACCTGAATGCCGTGTGCAACAGCGCCGAATTGCGCGAAGCCTACGAATCCTGCCTGCCCGCCCTGAGTGCCTACTCTACCGAGCTGGGCCAGAACCGCGAATTGTTCGAGGCCTTCGAAGCCTTGGCCAGCAGCCCGGAAGCCGCCGGTTTCGACGTGGCGCAAAAAACTATCCTGGAACACTCCCTGCGTGACTTCCGTCTGTCGGGTATTGATCTGCCAGAAGCCGAGCAACAGCGTTACGCCCAAGTGCAAAGCAAATTGTCAGAGCTGGGCAGCCGCTTCTCCAACCAGCTGCTCGATGCGACCCAAGCCTGGACCAAGCACGTTACCGACGAAGCGGCCCTCGCCGGCCTGACCGATTCGGCCAAGGCGCAAATGGCCGCAGCTGCCCAGGCCAAGGGGCTGGAAGGCTTCCTGATCACCCTGGAATTCCCGAGCTACTACGCGGTGATGACCTACGCACACGACCGAGCCCTCCGCGAAGAAGTCTACGCCGCCTACTGTACCCGTGCGTCGGACCAAGGCCCGAATGCCGGTCAGAACGATAACGGCCCGGTGATGGAAGAAATTCTCGACCTGCGTCAGGAGCTGGCAAAACTCTTGGGCTTCGCCAGCTTCTCGGAGCTGAGCCTGGCCACCAAAATGGCCGAATCCAGCGATCAGGTGCTGAGTTTCCTGCGCGACCTCGCCAAACGCAGCAAGCCGTTCGCCGTCCAGGATCTGGAACAGCTCAAGGCCTATGCTGCCGAACAAGGCTGCCCGGACCTGCAAAGCTGGGACAGCGGTTTCTACGGTGAAAAACTCCGCGAACAACGTTACAGCGTTGCCCAGGAAGCCCTGCGCGCCTACTTCCCGATTGATAAAGTGTTGAGCGGCCTGTTCGCCATCGTTCAACGTCTGTACGGCATCGAAATCGCCGAGCAAAAAGGCTTCGACACCTGGCACCCGGACGTTCGCCTGTTCGAGATCAAGGAAAATGGCCAGCATGTCGGCCGCTTCTTCTTCGACCTTTACGCCCGCGCCAACAAGCGCGGCGGCGCCTGGATGGACGGCGCCCGCGACCGTCGCCGCACCGCTGAAGGCGCACTGCAAAACCCGGTGGCCAATCTGGTGTGCAACTTCACACCGGCCGACAGCGGCAAGCCTGCGTTGCTGACCCACGACGAAGTGACCACCCTGTTCCACGAATTCGGTCACGGCCTGCATCACCTGTTGACCCGCGTCGAACACGCGGGCGTCTCCGGCATCAACGGCGTGGCGTGGGATGCGGTCGAGCTGCCAAGTCAGTTCATGGAAAACTGGTGCTGGGAGCCGGAAGGCCTGGCGCTGATTTCCGGTCATTACGAAACCGGTGAGCCACTGCCCCAGGATCTGCTGGAAAAAATGCTCGCGGCGAAGAACTTCCAGTCCGGCCTGATGATGGTGCGCCAGCTGGAATTCTCGTTGTTCGACTTCGAACTGCATGCCACCCACGGCGATGGCCGCAGCGTGCTGCAAGTGCTCGAAGGCGTGCGCGACGAGGTCTCGGTCATGCGCCCGCCGGCTTACAATCGCTTCCCGAACAGCTTCGCCCACATCTTCGCTGGCGGCTACGCGGCGGGTTACTACAGCTACAAATGGGCAGAAGTGCTGTCCGCCGACGCGTTCTCGAAGTTCGAAGAGGACGGCGTGCTCAATGCCGAAACCGGTCGCGCCTTCCGCGAAGCGATCCTGGCCCGCGGCGGTTCTCAGGAACCGATGGTGCTGTTCGTCGACTTCCGTGGCCGTGCGCCGTCGATTGACGCACTCTTGCGCCACAGCGGCCTGAGTGAGGACGCAGCAGCATGAGTGAGGCGCCTGTGAAGACGAAAAAACGCTTCATCGCCGGGGCGGTCTGCCCGGCGTGCAGCGAGCCGGACAAGTTGATGATGTGGAACGAAGACGACGTCCCGCACCGCGAGTGCGTGGCCTGCGGGTATTCAGACACGTTGAATGAACAAGGCCTGTCCGTCCCCAAGGAATTGGGAACGCGGGTTAATGTTTCGGCGCTGAAGGTACCGGACGCCAAGGTTCAGGCCGTACAGTTTTTCCCGAACCCGAAGCTGAAGAAAAAGCCTGACGAACAGCACTGAGTCCAGTGATCACCTCCCACAGCGCAATGCCGTGGGAGGTGCTGTTTACTCGACATGGGCGGACTTGAACCAGTTTTTCATCGAACACGCAGCGAACGGGCTCGTGCTGCACTCCCCGTTGGCCAGCGCTGTGCGCAGCTTCTCGGCATCGGCCTGCATCATGTAACGAACACCGTCCCTGAAGTGTGTGCTGTCACCAAAGCCGCCCTGAGTCATCTCGCTCAGGGCGTCCTCCTTGCTCCATCCCTGCACAACCACCCGGTACATGGCGGCCATCAGGCCAGTACGGTCCGAGCCGTGTTTGCAATGCATCAGCACCGGGCCTTTGGCTTCGGCGCTCTGAATGGCACGAAGGGCCGTGAGGACTTGCGCATCATCCACGTGATTGGTGCGGTAGGGCAGTTGCACCTGTTCGATACCGGGTGTGGCCAGCCAGCTTGAATCGGACTCGGGCAGGAAGTTGATCACCGTGGCGACCTTGAGTTTTGCCAACAAGGGAACGGCTCCGCGATCGGGTAATGCGCTGCGGTAGAGAGTCGGGGACATCTGGAAAAGGTTGTACTGAACCCCGACCGGTTGAGCCCACTCCGCAGGACGGGGCACGACTGTCTCGTCAGCGTGAGCAAACGTCAGGTTGAACAGTGCAACCAGCGACAAACACATCGCAGGAATAAGGCGTGGGGACATGCTTGACGACCGTATTGGAAGGCGGGGTGACGACGCCACAATGAGCGTCGAGCGGTCAAAGGTCCGTGAGCCACCTGTCAAAGAATCGTGAATCCGCTCCCTTTGAATTTGTGCTTTCCAACAATACCTGCGACGGCTGATTCAACTCGCACTTCACAACTAAACCTGCGCGGCACTCTCACAGGTTTAGTGAGTAACCAGGCTTACGGATTGACGATACTGGAATAAGCTTTGGCCAGAGCCAGCAGTTTTTCCTTGTCGTCGCTGTCGATATCGCCGTCACCGTCCACATCACTTTTTACTTTTTTGATATCGAACGAACGACCGCCATCAACTGAAGTTGCAGTCATATAGACAGAATCCACCAGGGCCTCGGTCTGCACTTCATTTTCGGCATCAAAACCCAATTCCATACGGGCAAGCTGTATTGAAACGAGCGTGTTTGGTTCCGAAGCACTTGGCTGCATAAGTTGTAAAAAGATACCGCGCTGATTAAAAATCGACATTAATGAAATCCATTTAATTAATTAAGACACGAAACTTCGTGCGAGACGGATACTACTTATTAATTTAGTCTCCAAGCTATTCGTCATATGTTTCCCGGAATGTCACCAGGTTGAACTCGCCGGTCAACTTCATTGCCAAGAAGTTTCCTGCCCTGTCGGAGTGCCGAACGGCACTGGCCGGCTCGTTCATCCTTCGATACTGTATGCACATACAGCAAAGAGTATTGATCGATGAGCACTCCCTTGCCTCCCCGCGGACGCGGCACCGCCACCAACCCTCACAACCGCTTCGCCCCGAACCGCTCAGTGGCGGAGGACGATGGCTGGTATCAGGAAGCGCCGATGACCCAGGGCACCGAGGTGCGCATCGAGACCGCGAAAACCATCATTACCCGCAACAACTCGCCGGACCTGCCCTTCGATCGTTCGATCAATCCCTATCGCGGTTGCGAGCACGGCTGCATCTATTGCTATGCACGACCCAGCCACGCTTATTGGGACATGTCACCGGGGCTGGATTTCGAAACAAAACTGATTGCCAAGACCAATGCCGCCGATGTGCTGGAAGAGCAACTGTCCAAACGCGGCTATCAATGCGCACCGATCAACCTGGGCTCCAACACCGATCCATACCAGCCCATCGAACGGGAACACAAGATCACCCGCAAAACCCTGGAAGTGCTGCTGCGTTACCGTCACCCGGTGACGATCATCACCAAGGGCTCGCTGATTCTGCGCGACCTGGACCTGCTGGCTGAACTCGCCGAACAACGGCTGGTAGCGGTGATGATCAGCCTGACCACCCTGGACGATGAACTCAAACGCATCCTCGAACCCCGCGCCGCTGCGCCCAAGGCCCGTCTACGGGCGATCCGCGTAATGCGCGAGGCCGGGATTCCGGTGGGCGTTCTGTGTTCACCGATGATTCCAATGATCAACGACAGCGAGCTCGAAAGCCTGCTGACCGAGGCGCAGGCGGCCGGAGCACAAAGTGCGGCCTACATGATGTTGCGCCTGCCGCTGGAAGTGGCACCGTTGTTCGAGGAATGGCTGGCGGCCCACTATCCTCAAAGAGCAGCCCATGTGTTGAGTCTGATTCGCCAGAGCCGCGGCGGTGAACTGTATGACAGTCGGTTCGGCACCCGAATGCGTGGCGAAGGTCCGTTTGCCGATCTGTTGGCGCAGCGCTTTGCCAAAACCATCAAACGCCTGGGGCTCAATCGACGGGAAGGTTTCAATCTGGATTGCGACGCCTTTTGTCCGCCGGGTCGCCAGATGTCGTTGATTTGAGGACAATTGGCCTATGGTTGAGTAGTAGGAAACGTGCGACATAATTAGCCTGGTCACATTTTTTGTAACCTGTAACGCACGTTCTAGAGCAGTTGATTCAGTTTGAGTTAAGTTTCGGCAGCTACCTTGTTCATCGAGTGACTGACGGGTCGAGATTTCCGACCTGGATGTTTTTTAAACAGCCACTGGCTTCACACCGGACAAAACGGGAAAATTCCCTGACTCCGCCAATGAGGATGAATTCATGAGTGACAAGGATAAACAGCCGTTGGCTGCGTCGGCTTCAGCCCAACCCGAGGCGGAAACCGCCGATGCAGCGTTGAAGCATATCGTTGATGGTTTTTTGCATTTTCATCATGAGATCTTTCCGCAGCAGGAAGAGCTCTTCAAAAAACTCGCCACCGCCCAACAGCCAAGGGCGATGTTCATTACCTGCGCCGACTCGCGCATCGTGCCCGAACTGATCACCCACAGTTCGCCTGGCGATCTGTTCGTGACTCGCAACGTCGGCAACGTCGTACCGCCTTATGGCCAAATGAACGGCGGTGTTTCCACCGCCATCGAGTACGCGGTGCTGGCGCTGGGCGTGCAACACATCATCATCTGCGGCCACTCCGATTGTGGCGCGATGCGTGCCGTGCTCAATCCCGACAGCCTGGAAAAGATGCCCACGGTCAAAGCCTGGCTGCGGCATGCGGAAGTCGCGAAATCCATGGTGCACGACAACTGCAACTGCACCGACGAAAACGAAACAATGCACATCCTCACCGAAGAGAATGTCATCGCCCAACTGCAGCACCTGCGTACTCATCCCTCGGTAGCCTCGCGCATGGCGAACGGTCATCTGTTCATCCATGGCTGGGTCTATGACATCGAAACCAGCGCAATCAAAGCTTATGACGCCGATCAGGGGCGTTTCCTGCCGCTCGATGGCAGCCATCCGATTCCGGTGGCGACGCCCAAAGCGCGCTTCTAAATCTTCCTAAAAATCTGTGTGGTTTGACCCTGGCCGCTGTTTCAGCGGCCAGGCCACGCCATGCCTGAAGAAATCTTCGGGAGAATCACCATGCGTGCTGCGCAACTCAAAGCTGTTCTGCCACGGGAGCTGCTCGCTTCAGTGGTTGTGTTTCTGGTCGCCCTGCCCTTGTGCATGGGCATCGCCATCGCTTCGGGATTACCGCCGGCCAAAGGCCTGATCACCGGCATCATCGGTGGTCTGGTCGTGGGTTGGCTCGCGGGGTCGCCCCTGCAAGTCAGCGGTCCGGCGGCGGGTCTGGCTGTTCTGGTGTTCGAACTGGTGCGCCAGCACGGCATCGCCATGCTCGGGCCGATTCTGCTGCTGGCGGGGTTTCTGCAATTGGTGGCCGGACGTTTGAAACTGGGCTGCTGGTTTCGGGTAACAGCGCCGGCGGTGGTTTACGGCATGCTCGCCGGGATTGGCGTGCTGATCGTATTGTCACAGGTGCATGTGATGCTCGACGCCGTGCCCAAACCGTCGGGGCTGGATAACCTGGCGGCCTTTCCGGCTGCCGTGGCGCAAGCCTTGCCTTCTTTTGGTTGGCAGGCCGGCCTGCTCGGGCTCGCAACCATAGCGATGATGTACCTGTGGGAAAAATTGCGCCCGCATTCCCTGCGCTTCATTCCGGGAGCGCTCCTGGGTGTAGGCCTGGCGACTGTCGCCAGCCTGATGCTCGCCTTGCAGGTCAAACGCGTGGAGGTCCCGGCCAATCTGGCGGAAGCCATCGACTGGCTGAAACCGGCGGACTTGCTCAATCTTGCTGATCCGACCTTGCTGATCGCGGCCTTCGCTGTCGCCTTCATCGCCAGTGCCGAAACCCTGCTGTCTGCCGCTGCGGTAGACCGCATGCACAGCGGTCAACGCTCGGACTTCGACCGGGAACTCTCGGCGCAAGGCGTCGGCAACATGCTCTGCGGCCTGCTCGGTGCGTTGCCCATGACCGGCGTGATCGTGCGCAGCTCGGCCAATGTGCAAGCTGGCGCCACCACACGACTGTCGACGATATTCCATGGCCTATGGCTGCTGGCGTTCGTGTTGCTGCTGTCCAGCGTGCTGCAGAGCATTCCGGTGGCAAGTTTGGCGGGTGTGCTGGTTTACACCGGTTTCAAACTGGTCGACCTCAAGGCCTTCCGCAGTCTGGGCCGTTATGGCCGGATGCCGATGTTCACCTACGCCGCGACAGCGCTGGCGATTGTCTTCACCGACTTGTTGACCGGCGTACTGATCGGCTTCGGCCTGACCCTGGCCAAGCTGGCGTGGAAAGCCTCGCGGTTGAAGATCAGCCTGATCGATCTGCCCAAGGACGGTGAAATGGAGTTGCGCTTGATCGGGGCTGCGACCTTTCTCAAGGTGCCGGCGTTGACTCAGGTGCTGGGGACCATTCCCGCCGGTGCAACGGTGCATGTGCCGCTCAATAACCTGAGCTATATCGATCACTCGTGCCTGGAGTTGCTTGAAGAATGGGGTCGGGCCAATGCGGCCAAGGGTTCGACGCTATTGATTGAAGCGCGAGGGTTGAAGCGCAGGCTTGAAGGGCGGTTACGGACTACCACCGGAGTAGGTTCTACGGCCTGAACATAGACAATGTGGGAGCGGGCTTGCTCGCGAAGGCGGTGGGTCATTCAACATTAATGTCGATTGACTCACCGCCTTCGCGAGCAAGCCCGCTCCCACAGGGGTTTGGGTTTTTCAGTTGGATCAGGCGGCGGGCTGATCCAGCTCCAGCCCTACGCCCAACCGGCGTGACATGCACGGCCAGCGCTTCCACGCAGCGCCGGTATCGGGGCTGCTGAGTTTCTCGCGATAGGCTTCCACCGACTCCAGCGCAAAGCTTTCATCGTTGAGCATCTCGTCCACGGCGTGATGCACCGCCTCATCCAGTTGGTTGGCAAATTCCTCACCGATCAGTTGGTGAGCAATCAGGTTGGCGACAGTCATGTCCAATGGGATCAGTGGCTGGCCAAAGTGCTTGATGTACAGGTCGTTGACCTCTTCGACAAACCGATGCGCCAGATAGGCTTCGTCCAGCAGGCTGTCGAGCCCGATGTGACCCGCCATGATGGTCGGCGGCTGAAGGAAGTACTGCTCGGCAATTTTCAGCACCGGTTTGATCTGTGACTCGATACCCGCTTCCCTGGCGACTTCATTGGCTGCATCCAGCAGATCAGGAACTTCATCGATGTAGGCGGCGACAAAACGCGTCAACACGCCGTTGGCATCCGCCTCCGGCAATTGGATCGTGGGGTGTAGATGAGGCAGTTTGCTTTCCAGCTGACGCGTCAACAGGCCGGTCTCGGCCTCGTGTTGTTGGGCTTTTTGGATCTGCTCGCGCAATGCGGCGGTGTTCATGAAAACTCCAGGAAACAAAGGCAATGAAATAGGGAAGACATAACTTAGCTTGCATACGAAAAAGGCTAAGACGCATTTGTCATAATTGTTTCATCCTTGAGACATCACAGTTATATCCATTTGCCACCACTCGTCTGCATCCTTCTCCATTCGGGACCTTGAACGCAAGTCCCAGCTGTTTCAGATCATTTACGCCGTCACGTTGCGAGGTGGCAGTCGCTGTCTATACTCGGGTGGGAATGGAGTTAGCTGATGACGCCCGACTGCACACGCAGCAAGGCCCGGCGATTCAAGTTCGTAGTCTGAAATGCCGCTCCCTTGCCGCAGGTGAAAGCCGGCGGGATAACAAGAACGATAAGGGGAACCCGCAATGATGCGACATCCACACGTCTGGATGGGCCTCCTGTTGTGGTCGATTTTCGGTCAGGCGCACGCCGCCTGGACTGTGAATATGGCGCCGGGAGCGACTGAAATCAGTCACGCAGTATTTGACCTGCACATGACCATTTTCTGGATCTGTGTAGTGATCGGCATCATCGTCTTCGGCGCCATGTTCTGGTCGATGATCCTCCACCGTCGCTCGACCGGGCAGGTGGCCGCAAAATTTCATGAAAGCACCACCGTCGAAATCCTCTGGACCATCGTGCCCTTCGTGATCCTGGTGGCCATGGCGGTTCCTGCCACGGCGACCCTGATCAAGATGTACGACGCCAGTGAGCCGGATATCGATATCCAGGTCACCGGCTATCAGTGGAAGTGGCATTACAAATACCTGGGCCAGGACGTCGAGTTCTTCAGCAACCTGGCCACGCCCGCCGACCAGATTCACAACAAGGAAACCAAGGGCGAGCACTACCTGCTGGAGGTCGACAAGCCACTGGTGCTGCCGATTGGCGCCAAGGTGCGCTTCCTGGTGACCTCCGCTGACGTTATCCACTCCTGGTGGGTGCCGGCCTTCGCGGTCAAGCGCGATGCGATTCCGGGGTTCGTCAATGAAGCCTGGACCCGCATCGACAAACCTGGCATCTACCGCGGGCAGTGCGCCGAGTTGTGCGGCAAGGACCACGGTTTCATGCCGATCGTGGTCGAGGTCAAGGAAAAGGCCGATTACGAAAAATGGCTGGGCGAGCGCAAGGCCGAGGCCATGCAGCTCAAAGAGCTGACCAGCAAGGAATGGACCCTCGACGAGCTTAAAGAGCGTGGCGACAAGGTTTATCACACCACTTGCGTGGCCTGTCACCAGGCCGAAGGCCAAGGCTTGCCGCCGATGTTCCCGGCACTCAAGGGCTCGAAAATCGCCACCGGCCCGATCAAGGATCACTTGGGCATCGTCTTCCACGGCAAGCCTGGCACCGCCATGGCGGCGTTCGGCAAGCAGCTCTCGGAAGTCGATATCGCGGCGGTCGTGACCTACGAACGTAACGCCTGGGGCAACAACAAAGGCGACATGGTCACTCCTAAAGAAGTGCTGGAGCTGAAACAGGCGGAAAGCCAATGACCCGGCCTATTGCGCAACCAAGGAACCGGTCGGGGCAGCGCGCCCCGGCCTGCCCAGCCCATCTGTTTGCAGGAGACACGCCATGAGCGCCGTCATTGATGATCATGGTCATGCTACCGATCACGCCCACGGCCCTGCCAAAGGTCTGATGCGCTGGGTGCTGACCACCAACCACAAGGATATCGGCACGCTGTACCTGTGGTTTGCGTTCTCCATGTTCCTCTTGGGCGGTACGTTCGCGATGGTGATTCGCGCCGAACTGTTCCAGCCGGGGTTACAGATCGTCCAGCCGGAATTCTTCAACCAGATGACCACCATGCACGGTCTGGTGATGGTGTTCGGTGCGGTAATGCCGGCGTTCGTCGGCCTCGCCAACTGGATGATCCCGCTGATGATCGGCGCACCGGACATGGCCCTGCCGCGGATGAACAACTTCAGCTTCTGGCTGCTGCCGGCGGCGTTCATCCTGCTGGTGTCGACCCTGTTCACCCCCGGTGGCGGGCCGAACTTCGGCTGGACGTTCTACGCCCCGCTTTCGACGACCTACGCGCCGGAAAGCGTGACGTTCTTCATCTTCGCCATCCACTTGATGGGGATCAGTTCGATCATGGGCGCGATCAACGTGATCGCGACCATCCTCAACTTGCGCGCCCCCGGCATGACGCTGATGAAAATGCCGTTGTTCGTCTGGACCTGGCTGATCACCGCATTCCTGCTGATTGCGGTGATGCCGGTGCTGGCCGGTTGCGTGACGATGATGCTGATGGACATTCACTTCGGCACCAGTTTCTTCAGTGCCGCCGGCGGCGGTGATCCGGTGTTGTTCCAGCACGTGTTCTGGTTCTTCGGTCACCCTGAGGTGTACATCATGATCCTGCCGGCCTTCGGTGCCGTCAGCTCGATCATTCCGGCCTTTTCGCGCAAGCCGCTGTTTGGCTACACCTCGATGGTTTATGCCACGGCCAGTATCGCGTTCCTGTCGTTCATCGTCTGGGCGCACCACATGTTCGTGGTCGGCATTCCGCTGGTGGGCGAGCTGTTCTTCATGTACGCCACGCTGCTGATCGCGGTGCCCACCGGAGTGAAGGTGTTCAACTGGGCGAGCACCATGTGGCAAGGCTCGCTGACCTTCGAGACGCCGATGCTATTCGCGGTGGCGTTCGTGATCCTGTTTTCCATTGGCGGGTTCTCAGGGTTGATGCTGGCCATCGCCCCGGCAGACTTCCAGTACCAGGACACCTACTTCGTGGTCGCGCATTTCCACTATGTGCTGGTGCCAGGGGCAATCTTCGGGATTTTCGCGTCGGCCTACTACTGGCTGCCGAAATGGACCGGCCACATGTACGACGAAACCCTCGGCAAGCTGCACTTCTGGCTCTCGTTCATCGGCATGAACATGGCGTTCTTCCCGATGCACTTCGTGGGGCTGGCGGGCATGCCGCGGCGGATTCCGGACTACAACCTGCAATTCGCCGACTTCAACATGGTGTCGTCGATCGGCGCGTTCATGTTCGGTGCCACGCAGATCTTCTTCCTGTTCATCGTGATCAAGACCATCCGCGGCGGCCCGCCAGCACCGGCCAAACCGTGGGATGGAGCGGAAGGCCTGGAGTGGAGCATCCCGTCACCGGCGCCGTATCACACGTTCACCACGCCGCCGGAAGTGAAATGAACACCTTCGCCCCTGTAGGAGCGAGCCTGTGTGGCGAGGGAGCTTGCTCCCGCTCGGCTGCGAAGCAGACGCAAAACTTTTGGGGCCGCTTCGCGACCCAGCGGGAGCAAGCTCCCTCGCCACAAAGGCCCACTCCTATCGGGTTATGCGTAGAGGCTGGATCCCATGGCTGACTCGATTTCGATGAAGAAGCTGGTCACCCGCCTGCTGCTGGTAGTGGTGGCGATGTTTATTTTCGGGTTTGCCCTGGTGCCGATCTACGACGTGATGTGCAAGGCATTCGGCATCAATGGCAAGACTGGCGGCCAGTATGAGGGCGAACAAACCGTCGATACCTCGCGGCAGGTCCGCGTGCAGTTCCTGTCGACCAACTCGGCTGACATGTCCTGGGATTTCTACCCCAAGAGCGACGAGCTGACGGCCAACCCGGGGGCGGTGAACGAGATGATCTTCATCGCGCACAACCCCACTGACAAGCCGATGAGCGCGCAAGCGGTGCCGAGCATCGCGCCGAGCGCCGCGGCGGCGTATTTCCACAAGACCGAATGTTTCTGCTTTACCCAGCAAGTGCTGCAGCCCGGTCAACGGATCGAGATGCCGGTACGTTTCATCGTTGACCGTGACATGCCCAAGGATGTGAAGCACCTGACGCTGTCCTACACGCTGTTCGATATCACCGCCCGACATCCACCGGTGGCTGTAAATACTGGCGGCTGAGCGTGCCCGATAAGGAGAACAATAAATGGCAACTCATGAACATTATTACGTTCCGGCCCAGAGCAAATGGCCAATCATCGCCACGGTCGGGATGTTCGTCACCGTGTTCGGCCTGGCCACCTGGTTCAACGATCTGAAAGCGGCGCGGCCGGAATCCCACGGCCCGCTGATTTTTTTCGTCGGCGGCCTGCTGCTGGCGTACATGCTGTTCGGCTGGTTCGGCACGGTCATCAAGGAAAGTCGCGGCGGCTTGTACAGCGCGCAGATGGACCGCTCGTTCCGCTGGGGCATGAGCTGGTTCATTTTCTCGGAGGTGATGTTCTTTATCGCGTTCTTCGGTGCGCTGTTTTACGTGCGCCACGTTTCCGGTCCGGCCCTCGGCGGTGAAGGTCCCAAAGGCATCGCACATATGCTCTGGCCGAACTTCGAATTTGTCTGGCCATTGCTGAACAACCCTGATTCCAAACTGTTTCCGCCGCCGAAGGAAGTTATCAGTCCCTGGGGCCTGCCGCTGATCAATACCATTCTATTGGTGAGTTCCAGCGTCACCGTGACCATCGCCCACCACGCCTTGAAAAAAGGCCACCGCGGCGCATTGAAAATCTGGCTGGCGATCACCGTGTTGCTGGGCTGCGCGTTCCTCGGTTTTCAGGCCGAAGAGTACCTGCATGCTTACCACGAACTGGGCCTGACCCTGGGTTCGGGCATCTACGGCGCGACGTTCTTCATGCTCACCGGTTTCCACGGCGCTCACGTGACTATCGGCACCATCATTCTCTTCGTGATGCTGATGCGGGTCATGCGTGGGCATTTCGATAACGAGCACCAGTTCGGCTTCGAGGCGGCGAGTTGGTACTGGCACTTCGTGGACGTGGTGTGGATCGGACTGTTCGTTTTCGTCTACGTGCTCTGAGGCTTACCAGGGCACATGCGACACCAGCTGGCCGCTGAAAAAACCCCAGGCGATCAAGCCGACGGTGATGGCGGCCAGGGCAACACGAACACTCAAGGCAATGACGAGGCGGTTCGAGCTGCTGTCGTCCTTGACCAGAAAAAACAGGCCGCTGAACAGGCTGACAACCGTGGCAATCAGCATCAGGACGATGGCTGCTTTGAGCATGGTGGGACTCCGGGGGAAAGGCGATGCACTTGAGTATAGCTATCGCGACTACCGACTTTCTGGCGAAGCCATGAAGCGCTTTCGGCCGGGCATCGTACCGACGCTGGTGGTCGCGCTCCTGCTGCCGCTGCTGGTCTCGCTCGGCTTCTGGCAACTGAGCCGGGGCGCGGAGAAAAGCGCGTTGCTGCACACCTACGCCGAGCGCCGTGCCGCCGCGCCGATGGCCAGCACCGAGCTGCAACACACCGAAGATCCGGCGTTTCGCCGGGTTCGCCTGCACGGCCAGTTCGATGCGGCACACAGCCTGTTGCTGGATAACCGCCAGCGCGACGGCAAAGTCGGCGTCGAGCTGCTGCAACCGTTTCAGGAGCAGGCGACCGGACTGTGGCTGCTGGTCAATCGCGGCTGGCTGCCGTGGCCGGACCGGCGCACACCGCCGCAATTCACCACGCCGACTCAGGCCTTGAGCCTGGATGCCTGGGTCTACGTCTCGCCCGGCGCGACCTTTCAATTGCAGGCCGATCCGAGCACCACCACCTGGCCTCGATTAGTCACCGCGGTCGAACCTTCCAAGCTCTGGGCGGCGCTGGACCGTGACGGGTTCGCCTACGAATTACGCGCAGAAACCGGCCCCGCGTCCTACCAGGCCGATTGGCCGGTAGTGGCCATGGGGCCGGAAAAACACATCGCTTATGCCGTGCAGTGGTTCGCCATGTCGATCGCCCTGCTCGGCCTCTACGTCTATCTCGGTTGGCACAACGCAAAGGAGAAACACCATGGGAGCGGCCATGAATCCACCCAGCATGTCTGAGGCGAAAACGCCGGCGAACCGGCGCAAGGGTCGCTTGCAGCTGCTGCTGATCCTGCTTGGGGTGATCGGTCCGATGATCCTCGCCACCGGCATGTACAAGTTGCAGTTCTGGGTGCCGGAAGGTCGCAGCTATCACGGCGAGCTGATCGGCAACGGCCAGACCCGCGCCGACCTTGGCGTGCAGGCGCAGGAGGACCGCTGGCAATTGCTGGTCACCGCGCCCAAGGAGTGTTCGGTTGATTGCCAGCAGTTGGTGTATCTGGCGCGACAAGTCCAGATCGGCCTTGGCCGTGATGCCGGGCGCGCCAGTCACGCCCTGGCTGCCGCGCAACCGCTGAACAGCGACTACGACGCCAAGCTGACCCGCGAATACCCGCAGCTGCAGCGTTATCCCATGGACCTGACCACGTTCAGCAAGACCACTGGCGATCAAACCGTGCCGCAGCTGTGGATCATCGACCCGCACGGCAATCTGGTGCTGCGCTACGACCCAACCGTGAAAGGCAAGGACTTGCTCAATGACCTGCGCCATTTGCTGAAACTGTCGAACATCGGATAAGGGCATCGTCATGGCCAAACCTGGATTTCGCCTCGCGCTGTTTGCCACCTTGCTGGCACTGATCGTGGTGTTGCTCGGTGCCTACACCCGCCTGACCCACGCCGGCCTCGGTTGCCCGGACTGGCCGGGCTGCTACGGCTTTATCAGCGTGCCGAAAAGCGAAGCCCAGCTGGCTCATGCCGAACTGCATTTTCCCGATGCCCCGGTCGAGGCGCACAAGGGCTGGAACGAAATGGTCCACCGCTACTTTGCCGGCACATTGGGGTTGCTGATTTTGGTACTGGCCGGGCGCGCCTGGGTGCATCGTCGGCATCCGGGGCAACCGGTGAAGCTGCCATTGTTCCTGTTGGCGGTGGTAATCGCCCAAGCGGCGTTCGGCATGTGGACGGTAACGCTCAAGCTTTGGCCACAAGTGGTGACCGGGCATTTGCTCGGGGGTTTCGCAACGTTGAGCCTGTTGTTTCTGCTGACCTTGCGCCTGTCCGGCGTGCTGCCGGCGCTGACGGTGCCGCGGCGTTTGCAGTACTGGGCGACGGCCGGGTTGCTGTTGGTGATCCTGCAAATCGCCCTCGGTGGCTGGGTCAGCTCCAACTACGCGGCGGTGGCTTGCATCGACTTTCCGACCTGTCACGGGCAATGGCTGCCGCCCGCTGATTTCGCCAACGGCTTTCATTTGACCCAACACATCGGCCCCAATTACCTGGGCGGGCAGCTCGACAGCGATGCGCGCACGGCGATTCACCTGACTCACCGCATTGGCGCGCTGTTGGTGACGCTGGTGCTGTTCGGTCTGGCGTGGCAACTGAAAGTCGTCGGCATGACACGCCTGGCGGGACTGGTGCTGATTGCTCTCGCCGCACAGATCACCCTCGGCATCAGCAACGTGCTGTTTCACCTGCCGCTGCCGGTGGCTGTCGCGCATAACGCCGGCGGCGCAGCGCTGTTGCTGACAATGGTGCTGGTCAATTACCACGCCCGGACCAGTCTGGTTCGGGTCAAACAACCGACGCGCTGGCGCTTCAGCCCGCGCAAACACTCGGCCGGGCCCATAACAATAAAAGGAGAGATGCCATGGCGACTCTGATCGGCGCACGTCACAGCCAGGCGATCTGGCGTGACTACCTGGAGCTGACCAAGCCGAAAGTGGTGGTGCTGATGCTCATCACCTCGCTGGTCGGCATGTTCCTCGCGACCCGCGCCGGGGTGCCATGGACGGTGCTGGTGTTCGGCAATCTGGGGATCGCGTTGTGTGCCGGCGGGGCGGCGGCGGTCAATCATGTGGTGGACCGGCGGATCGATGCGGTGATGGCGCGCACACACAAACGGCCCTTGGCCGAAGGCCGGGTGTCACCGAAGGCTGCGCTGACATTTGCATTGGTGCTGGCGGTGCTGGGTCAGGCGTTGTTGCTGGCGTTCACCAATCCACTGACGGCGTGGCTGACCCTGGCTTCCCTGCTCGGTTACGCCGTGGTCTATACCGGTTTCCTCAAACGCGCGACGCCACAGAACATCGTCATCGGCGGCCTGGCCGGTGCCGCCCCGCCGCTGCTCGGCTGGACCGCAGCCACGGGCCACGTCAGTGCCGAACCGCTGCTGCTGGTGCTGATCATCTTCGCCTGGACCCCGCCGCACTTCTGGGCGCTGGCGATCCATCGCAAAGAGGAATACGCCAAGGCCGATATTCCGATGCTGCCGGTGACCCATGGCGAGCACTACACGAAAATTCATATCCTGCTTTATACCTTCGCGTTGCTGGCCGTCAGCCTGATGCCGTACGTGATTCACATGAGCGGCGTCCTCTACCTGATTTGCGCCGTCGGGCTTGGCGCGAGGTTCCTGCAATGGGCCGTCGTGCTGTACCGTGGCACTCGGCCGCACGCGGCGATCAGCACGTTCAAGTACTCTATCTGGTACTTGTTCCTGCTGTTTATCGCGCTGCTCGTAGACCACTACCTACTGTTGAACCTATGACTCGAACCCAGAAAACCGTCTTCATCCTTGTCGCCCTGATCGCGCTGGTCCTGGGCCTGACCATCAACAAAGTGCTGTCCGGCAAAGGCCAGGGTGACCCTACGGCACTGATCGACGCCGGGATTATCCTGTTGCCGCAAAGCCGCAACCTGCCGGACGTGACGATGACCGATCAGGACGGCAAACCGGTGGCGGTCAATGCGTTGAAAGACAAGTGGTCGTTGCTGTTCTTCGGCTACACCTTCTGCCCGGACATCTGCCCGACCACCCTCGCCCAGCTGCGCCAGATCAAGAGCGAATTGCCGCCGGAGGCTGTGGATAAATTGCAGATCATCCTGGTAAGCGTCGATCCGAACCGCGATACACCCAAGCAGCTCAAGCAATACCTGGGTTACTTCGACCCGCAGTTTCAAGGACTGACGGCGGCCTCGGTCGAGGACATTCAGAAGCTGGCCAACGCGGTGAGCATTCCGTTCATTCCGGCGGACACCAGCAAGCCGAATTACACGGTTGATCACAGCGGCAACCTGGCGGTGATCGGGCCGGACGGGACGCAGCGCGGGTTCATCCGGGCGCCGTTGAACAACGCCAAGTTGGTGGCGCAGTTGCCGGTGATGCTTAACCGCAAATAACACCCGGCTCCTGCAGGGTCCGTGTTTCAGGCATAAAAAAATGGGGCGCATTTGAATGCGCCCCATTTTTCGTTACAGCTTCAGATCAGAACGCCGGCACTACCGCGCCTTTGTACTTCTCGAGAATGAAGGCTTTCACTTCCGGGCTGTGCAGCGCGGTAACCAGCTTCTTCATGTCTTCGCTGTCCTTGTCGTCCGGACGGGCAACGAGGATGTTCACGTACGGCGAGTCGCTGCCTTCGATAACCAGCGCATCCTTGGCCGGATCAAGCTTGGCTTCCAGCGCGTAGTTGGTGTTGATCAGCGCCAGGTCGACCTGGGTCAGTACGCGCGGGAGGGTCGCGGCTTCCAGTTCGCGGAATTTCAGGTCCTTGGTGTTCTCGGTGATGTCCTTGACGGTCGACAGGATGTTGTTCGAATCCTTCAACTTGATCAGGCCAGCCTTCGCCAGCAGCAACAGCGCGCGGCCGCCGTTGGTGGCGTCGTTAGGGATCACTACGTTGGCGCCGCCCGGCAGTTCGGTCAGCGCTTTGTACTTGCTCGAATAAGCGCCCAAGGGTTCCAGGTGCACACCGGCCACGGAAATCAGGTTGGTGCCCTTGGCCTTGTTGAACTCATCGAGGTACGGCTGGTGCTGGAAGAAGTTGGCATCCAGGCGTTTCTCGGCCACTTGCACGTTCGGCTGGATGTAGTCGGTGAAGACTTTGACTTTCAGGTCCACGCCTTCCTTGGCCAGGGCCGGTTTCACGAATTCGAGGATTTCTGCGTGCGGGACCGGGGAGGCCGCAACGGTCAGGGTGCCGGCGTGGGCGGAAAAAGCTGCAACAGCAGCGAACGCGACGAGTAGTTTTTTCATTCAGCAAACTCCTTGTGAGGCGCATGGCGCCTGCCAGCGAATGGCCGGCTCATGACTTATTTACGCGAGAAGTGTACGACCAGCTTATCGCCAACGGTTTGCAACACTTGAACCAGAACCAGCAGCAATACCACGGTGACGACCATCACATCGGTCTGGAAACGCTGGTAGCCAAAACGGATCGCCAGGTCACCCAGACCACCCGCACCCACCACGCCGGCCATCGCCGTGTACGACACCAGTGTAATAGCTGTCACCGTAATCGCCGCGAAGATGCCCGGGCGGGCTTCTGGCAGCAAGGCATTGGTGATGATCTGACGTGTCGTCGCGCCCATGGCCTGTGTCGCTTCGATGATGCCGCGATCCACCTCACGCAGGGCGGTTTCCACCAGTCGTGCGAAGAACGGCGTGGCACCCACCACCAGCGGAGGAATTGCACCGGCAACACCTAGCGAAGTGCCGGTGATCAACACGGTGAACGGAATCATCACGATCAGCAAAATGATGAAGGGCAGCGAACGCAGAATGTTCACCACCAGCGACAACATTGCGTATACGCCTTTGGCTTCCAGCAACTGACGCGGGCTGCAAAGGAACAACAGCACGCCTAGCGGAAGGCCCAGCAGCACGGTGAACAACAGCGAACCGCCGAGCATCAGCAGGGTATCGCCAGTGGCCAGCCAGATTTCGAACCAGTCGATATTGGCGAAGAAACTTGTCAGGGCTTCCATCAGCGCAGCACCTCCATGTGGACATCAGCCGCGGTGAAGCGGGCAAACGCCGCCTCCATGTCGCCGCCGGTGACCGCCAGGGTCAATTGCCCGTAGGGGATGTCTTTGATGCGGTCGATACGACCGGCCAGGATGCTGTAGTCCACGCCCGTTTCCCGAGCGACAGTCCCCAGCAATGGCGCGTAGGTCGCTTCGCCCTGGAAGGTCAGGCGCACGATACGGCCTGGCACGTGAGCAAAATCGTCCCGCTGTTCGCTTTCGTCGATCTGCTCGTCTTCCTGCACGAAACGCTTGGTAGTCGGGTGCTTGGGATGCAGGAACACCTCGGCCACCGAACCTTGCTCGACGATCACACCCGCGTCCATGACCGCAACCTGGTCACAGACGCGACGGATCACATCCATCTCGTGGGTGATCAGGACGATGGTCAGCTTCAGCTCGCGGTTGATCTCGGCCAGCAATTGCAGGACCGACGCTGTGGTCTGCGGGTCCAGGGCGCTGGTGGCTTCATCGCACAGCAGGATTTTCGGCTTGGTCGCCAGCGCACGAGCAATCCCGACGCGCTGCTTTTGGCCGCCGGACAACTGCGCCGGGTACTTTTTGGCGTGATCGGACAAGCCAACCCGCGCCAGCAACTCGGCCACACGCTGGTCGATCTCGCTGCGCGACAATTCGCCCGCAAGGGTCAGCGGCAACGCGACGTTGTCGGCAACGGTCTTGGACGCCAGCAGGTTGAAGTGCTGGAAAATCATCCCGACCTGCTGACGAAAACGTCGCAGGCTGTTGGCGTCGAGCGCCGTGACTTCTTCGCCGTCGACGATGATCTTGCCGCCACTGGAGTTCTCCAGGCGATTGATCAGACGCAGCAGAGTACTTTTTCCCGCACCGGAATGACCGATCAGGCCGAAGACCTGACCGTTTTCAATCGTCAGACTGGTCGGGTGCAGGGCGGGAATATCCTTACCGGCGACGCGGTAGGTTTTATGGACGTTTTGAAACTCGATCACGTAGCGAACCTTGTGGGGCGCGTTAGAAAAGAATCAGCGGTTAGCCGGGCGCGCATTTTAGCCTGTCCGTATAGAGGTTATTAGCATTTATTCCGCATTCAACCTTTCATTTGGCAATAACGCGATCAAAGGTCATAAAAAAGGAACGGCTAAAAACCCCATCAGTCACTAATAAGGCAACTCGAAAACGCCCCCCGGTGCCGTGCCTGGGGAATACATAAGAGTCCTGGCTACGGCAGGAATCGCAACGAGGAGTTAACGACTGATGAGTACTAAAAAGCCTGCCGCACCTAAAAGCGCAATGGCCGGGACCGACACACTGGACCGCGGCAACACCAATGCCAAGCTCGACAGCCTGGAAAAATTCCGCTCCGACGCCACCCAACAGGCCCTGCGCACTAACCAGGGCGTGAAGGTTTCGGACAATCAGAACACGTTGAAAGTCGGCGCCCGCGGGCCGTCGTTGCTGGAAGATTTCATCATGCGTGAAAAGATCACGCACTTTGACCATGAACGGATCCCGGAGCGCATCGTCCATGCCCGGGGCACTGGGGCTCATGGTTTTTTCCAGACCTATGAAAACCATTCCGTACTGACCAAGGCCGGTTTCTTACAGGACCCGGGTAAGAAAACCCCAGTCTTCGTACGATTTTCCACGGTGCAAGGCCCGCGCGGGTCAGGCGATACCGTGCGCGATGTACGCGGTTTCGCCGTGAAGTTCTTCACCGACGAAGGCAACTTCGACTTGGTGGGGAACAACATGCCGGTGTTTTTCATACAGGACGCGATCAAGTTTCCTGACTTCGTTCACGCGGTAAAACCGGAGCCACACAACGAGATTCCTACGGGAGGTTCGGCGCACGACACCTTCTGGGACTTTGTCTCGCTGGTTCCGGAATCAGCGCACATGGTGATGTGGGCAATGTCCGACCGGGCGATCCCGAAAAGCCTGCGCAGCATGCAGGGCTTTGGCGTGCACACATTCCGGCTGATCAACGCCGAGGGCAAATCACGCTTCGTCAAATTCCACTGGCGCCCTTCCGCCGGGACCTGCTCGCTGGTCTGGGATGAAGCCCAGAAGCTCGCCGGTAAAGACACCGACTACCACCGCCGCGATCTCTGGGAATCAATCGAGATGGGCGATTACCCGGAATGGGAATTGGGCGTACAGGTCGTCGAGGAGGAAAATGAACATGCCTTCGATTTCGACATTCTCGACCCGACCAAAATCATTCCCGAGGAAATCGTACCCATCACCCCACTGGGCAAAATGGTGCTCAACCGTAACCCGGACAACTTTTTCGCCGAAACCGAGCAGGTCGCTTTCTGCCCGGGGCACATCGTGCCGGGGATCGATTTCTCCAACGATCCGTTGCTGCAAGGTCGGTTGTTTTCCTACACCGATACACAAATCAGCCGACTCGGCGGGCCGAATTTTCACGAGATCCCGATCAACCGTCCGGTCGCCCCCTTCCATAATGGCCAACGGGATGCGATGCACCGCACCACCATCGACAAGGGTCGCGCGTCCTACGAGCCGAATTCCATCGACGGTGGCTGGCCGAAGGAAACACCGCCCGCCGCGCAGGATGGTGGTTTCGAGACGTATCCAGAGCGCATCGATGCCAACAAGATCCGCCAGCGCAGCGAGTCGTTCAGCGATCACTTTTCTCAAGCGCGACTGTTCTTTCACAGCATGAGCAAACACGAGCAGGAACACATCATTGCGGCCTACAGCTTTGAGCTGGGCAAGGTTGAGCGGGAATTTATCCGTGCGCGCGAAGTGAATGAGATCCTTGCCAACATCGACCTGGAACTGGCCAAGCGTGTGGCGCAGAACCTTGGCTTGCCGGCACCGAAGGCCGGGACGGTCGATGTACCGAAAATATCCCTGGACCGTTCACCCGCCCTGAGCCAGGCCAATTTGTTGCCCGGCGATATCAAAACCCGAAAAGTCGCGATTCTGGCGGCCAACGGTGTCGATGGCGTTGCAATCGATGCCATGAAGAAAGCGCTGAAAGCTGAAGGCGCGCACGCCAAGTTGCTCGGCCCGACGTCCGCCCCGGTGACAACGGCCGATGGCAAGTCGCTGCCGGTGGATGCCTCCATGGAAGGCATGCCATCCATCGCCTTCGATGCGGTCTTTGTGCCAGGTGGCGCGGCATCCATCAAAGCGTTGAGCGGTGATGGCGTGGCGTTGCATTACGTGCTGGAGGCGTACAAGCATTTAAAGGCGATCGCGCTGCAAGGCGAAGCCAAGCAACTGCTGGATATGTTGAAACTGGAAGCTGATGCGGGGTTGATCGTGGGGACGGACGCGAAGTTGATCAAAGCGTTTTTCGCGGCGATCGGGCAGCATCGGGTTTGGGATCGAGAACCTAAGGCCAAGGCGATTCCGGCTTAGGTTGTGAATCAATAGCAAGGACGCTATCGCGAGCAGGCTCGCTGCCACAGGGTTATGGGTTCACCACAAATATAGGGTCACCTCAATCCACTGTGGGAGCGAGCCTGCTCGCGATGCTTTCAAGGTTTACGCGGACTCAAGACAATCTGCGCCGGAATGTTGCGCACGATTTGCTTCTGCAGATTCAGATCGAAATTCGAATCCAGCTTCTTCACCCGCTTGGTCAACAACGTCGCCAACCAAGGATAATCCTGCGTGCGCGGCGCCTGAATGCTCACGTCGCACTGGTAATTCACTACATCGGCCGCGATCGCATCCAGTTGCCGACGAAGTTTGCCCATATCGGTGAGATTCAGCGCTACCGTGGTGCTTTCAGCGGTCGGATCAATCACCTTCGCCTGCGGTTTAGCCTCGGCAGCCAGCAGCGCCGCTTCAGCTCTATCGAGCTCTGCCTTGCGCGCATTGACGATCGCGTTGTTGACCCCACCGGTCAGCGCCGGCGCCTTGGGCATCAGTGCCCGCGCCCGGCTCAGGGCGGTGGCAGCAGCATTCACATCGCCTTTTTGCAGCACGATCTGGCTGCGTTGCAGATAGGCTTCGGCAAGTTGCCGTTGGTACTGCACAAGCGATGGGTCGTTTGGCGACCCGGCCTGCAAGGCAGCCAGTTGATCTTCAGCAGTGGCCAGCTCGCTGCTGGCGAGGCTTTGCTCGAGCTGTGCGATGGCCGTGGCCTGCGCATCAGTGACCTCGGTGGCCGCTGGTGGCGTGCTTTGACAGGCGCCCAGTAGCAGCGAAAATGCAACAAGGAGCAGATAACGGGAGGCTAACAGCTTCATTCCTGCGACTCTCTATTTGCGCAAAAAACGAGCAAGTCTACACCCCTCGACGGGGCAGGACAAAACTCAGCAGAAACAGCGCGGCGGCCGTCACCACGATCGACGGGCCTGCCGGGGTGTCCTTGAACCATGACAATGCCAACCCGCCACACACCGCGAGCATGCCCAGCAGGCTCGCCCCCAGTGCCATCTGTTCCGGCGACCGGGCGTGACGTTGTGCCGCAGCCGCAGGGATGATCAACAGCGATGTAATCAACAACACACCGACGATTTTCATCGCCACCGCGATCACCACGGCGATCAGCAACATCAGGGTCAGGCGCAGCGCCGGCACCGGCAAACCTTCCACCCTGGCCAGCTCTTCATGCACCGTGATCGCCAGCAAAGGCCTCCACAGCGTCACCAGCAGGGCCAGAACGGCCGCGCTACCGCCGAGAATCCACGCCAGATCGGTCGGGCTTATCGCCAGCAAGTCGCCGAACAGATAGGCCATCAGGTCGATCCGCACTTCGTGCATGAAGCTTAGTACCACCAAGCCCAAAGAGAGCGTGCTCGGTGCGAGAATTCCCAAAAGCGTGTCGGATGCCAGTGGCTGACGCTGTTGCAAGGTCACCAGCAACACCGCCAACAACAAACAGCCGACGGTAACGGCTACCGTCGGGCTGACATCCAGCAGAAAGCCCAACGCCACGCCGAGCAAGGCTGCGTGAGACAGGGTGTCGCCAAAATAAGCCATACGCCGCCAGACCACGAAAGATCCCAACGGACCCGCCACCAGCGCCAGGGCCAGGCCTGCAAGCAGGGCGTAGAGCAGAAAATCAGCCATGCTTGCAGCTATCTCCATGTACGTGGGGTTGGGCCGTCGGGGCCGTGGTGACCACCGAACCATGCAGATCATGGGCGTGGTCGTGATGGTGGTGATAAATCGCCAGGCTTTGTGCGTTCTTTCCGAACAACTCGACGAAAGCCGGATCGCCGCTGACCTGCTCGGGATGACCGGAACAGCAGACATGACGGTTGAGGCAGACCACTTGATCGGTGGTGCTCATGACCAGATGCAAATCGTGGGAAACCATCAACACGCCGCAACCGTGACGATCACGCAGACGGGTGATCAGGCTGTACAACTCGGCCTGCCCCGCTACGTCGACGCCCTGCACCGGCTCGTCCAGCACTAGCAATTCAGGCTCGCGCAACAGCGCCCGGGCCAGCAGCACGCGCTGCATTTCACCACCGGAAACGCTTTGCACCGGGCTGTCGATCACCTGTTCGGCGCCCACCTCCTTGAGTGCCGCCAACGCACGCGTGCGATCCACACCGGGCACCAGCCGCAAGAAGCGCAGCACCGACAACGGGAGTGTCGGATCGACGTGAAGTTTTTGCGGCATGTAACCGACCCGCAGTTTCGGCTTGCGCCACACACTGCCGCTGTCCGGCTTCAACAAGCCGAGCACAGCCCGCACGAGGGTGGTTTTGCCTGCACCGTTGGGACCGATCAGGGTAACGATCTGCCCCGGTTCGACGCTCAGTTCGATGTTATCCAGCACGTTTTGCCCGGCAAAGGTGACGGCAACCTGCTCAAGGCGGATCAGCGCGTTGCTCATCAAGCCCCCTGGCAACCCGAACAGACGCCGACCACTTCGACGGTCTGGCTTTCGACGACGAATCCGACATCCCTGGCGCTGCCGATGATCGCGTCGCTGATGGACTTCTGCTCAAGTTCGATGGCGGCGTGGCATTCACGGCAGATCAGGAACTGGCCCTGGTGGGCGTGTTCCGGGTGATTGCAGCCGACGAAGGCGTTCAGCGAGGAGATGCGGTGCACCAGACCGTTTTCCAGCAGGAAATCCAGCGCGCGGTACACGGTCGGCGGCGCGGCGCGGCGGCCGTCCTGCTCACTGAGCACGGCAAGGATGTCGTAGGCACCCAAAGGCTTGTGGCTTTGCCACACCAGTTCCAGCACCCGCCGGCGCAAGGCGGTCAGGCGCAGGCCTTGACGTGCGCACAGGGCATCGGCCTCAGACAGTGCGCTGTGAACGCAATGAGAGTGGTCGTGGGGACGGCTGGCAATCGGTGTTTTAGGCATGAGCGGCGACGAGTTTTGTGAGAGACGTTATTATGTTACCCGTTCTCGCCTCTTCGAGTGGTCATCGTGTCCCGACTTTTTTCTATCTTTGTCGCATTTGTCGCCAGTTTTCTGTTGATTGGTTCTGCTCAAGCCGACGTCAAGGTCCTCACCAGCATCAAGCCGCTACAGCTGATTGCCGCTGCGGTGCAGGACGGCGTGGCGATCCCGGAGGTACTGCTTCCGCCGGGGGCCTCCCCACATAACTATGCCTTGCGCCCTTCCGACGTACGGAAGGTTCAATCGGTGGATCTGGTTTACTGGATCGGTCCGTCCATGGAAGGTTTCCTGCCTCGCGTGCTGAATGGTCGTACGTTGCCGAGCGTGGCCGTGCAGGATCTGCCGGGTCTGAAATTGCGTCGCTTCGCCGAGGACAGTCACTCCCACGCCGAAGAAGCCGATGAGCATGATCACGATCACCGTCCGGGCAGCCTGGATGCGCACCTGTGGCTGTCGCCGGTCAATGCTCGGGTGATCGCGACGAAAATGGCCGCTGATTTAAGTGCTGCCGATCCGGCCAATGCGGCGCGTTATCAAAGCAATCTCAAGGCGTTCGATGAGCGCCTGGATGCGCTGGACCTCCGCTTGAAGGCGCGGCTGGCGGGTATCGCGGGCAAGCCGTACTTTGTGTTCCATGAAGCCTTCGACTACTTCGAAGACGCTTACGGCCTGAAGCACACGGGTGTGTTCAGCGTCGCCGCCGAAGTCCAGCCGGGTGCCCAGCATGTGTCGGCAATGCGCACGCGGTTGCAGGAAGTGGGCAAGACCTGTGTGTTCAGTGAACCGCCATTGCGTCCGCGCCTGGCGGAAACACTGGTGGCTGGCCTGCCGGTGAAACTGGCGGAACTGGATGCGCTGGGCGGATACACGCCGGCAACTGCTCAAGGTTATGAGCAGGTGCTGGAGAAATTGGGGAATGATTTGGCGGGGTGTCTGGAGTCGCTGTAACACTGCGATACCCTGCGGCGAGGGCGCTTGCTTCCGCCGGGCAGCGAAGCGGCCCCAAGATGGGCCTGCTGCGCAGGCCAGCGGGAGCAAGCTCCCTCGTCACAATTCAGAGGGCGAAAGGTAGCGGCGTGCTGACCTTCTGCCGCTGTGCCAACCGCTGCTGAAATTCCATCGGATCGTGAATCAACACGTCCTGCCCGGCGAAAGACTCTGCGGCAATCAACCGCGACAACCAGAACCGCACGCACGCCACCCGCAGCATGGTTGGCCACAACTCCGCCTCGGCAGCGGTGAATGGCCGCAACGCCGCATATGCTCCAAGCAACGCCCGAGCTCGCGGCCCATCGATCAACCCGTCGTCATCCGAACACCAGTCATTCAGCGCAATCGCCACGTCGTAGAGCATCGGCCCCGAGCAAGCATTGTAAAAGTCGATCAATCCCGTCAGGTGCGTGCCTTCGAACATCGCGTTGTCGCGGAACAGGTCCGCGTGGATGTTGGCCCGGGGCAACGCCAGGATCTTCTCTTTCTGTTGAGTGATCTCATCCAGCGCCCGCTGCAGCAAATCACTCTGCTCGGCATTCAGGTGCGACAACAACTGCGTGCCCTCTTCCTGCATCCAGTCCAGCCCACGATCGGTCTTGCGCTTGATCATGTTGGCCTGGGTTGCCAGATGCAGGTGCGCGAGCAACTCGCCCACTTGGGCGCAATGCTGTGCGTTGGCAATCTTGATGTGCTTGCCGGGCAGGCGCGGCTGCAACAGTGCAGGCTTACCGGCCAGTTCGCGCAAGGCGACGCCATCGGTGGTGCGCAAGGCATAAGGCACCGGAAGGTCGGCCTCATGCAACACGTCCAGCAGTTCAATGAAGAACGGCATTTCCTGAACCGGACCGCGCTCAACCAGGGTCAGGACAAATTCGCCCTGTTCCAGACTGATAAAGAAATTGGTGTTTTCGCTACCGGCGGCAATCCCTTGGAAATCAAGCAGGCGGCCGAGCCCGTATGGGGCGAGAAAGGTTTCCAGCTCGGGCCGAGCCAGCGGGGTGAACACAGACATGTTTTAGCTGCCAGTCCGGGCGCCGCTGATTGAGCCAGCGCCGATTGAAATTAAGAACCTACTTCCATTCAAAAATCTTCCACGACGGAATCAGCATATCCGGCTGATCCGAGCGGATGAAGTTCGCATCCGACCCGTCCGCGCGTACCAGAAAATAAGGCTTTCCGACCTTCGGAGTGACCTTGATCGCGTACAGGAAACCATTTTGGCGGTACTCCTGGATCGTTTTGTCCCCTTCGGTGCGGATGGTCACATCCGGTTCCGGCGATGGCGCATCGTCCGCCGCCATGACGGCCAATGGTGCGATTGCAAACAAGCCAGCCAGCAACAGGCGATTTAGTGTGCGCATGATAACCTTGTCCCTTTGTCGTCAACGGTCCCGCTATTCTAGCGCCTGACCCGCCGAAAAGGTTGATCCTGCTCATGAGCCAAGCCCCCCTCGTCCTGGTGGACGGTTCTTCTTACCTGTACCGCGCCTTTCACGCCCTGCCACCGCTGACCACTTCCAAAGGTCTGCCGACCGGAGCGGTCAAAGGCGTGCTGAACATGCTCAAGAGTCTGCGCAAGCAGTACCCGGACAGTCCGTTCGCCGTGGTGTTCGACGCCAAGGGCGGGACATTCCGGGACGAAATGTTCGCCGAGTACAAGGCCAACCGCCCAAGCATGCCCGACGACATGCGCGTGCAGATCGAACCGCTGCACCAAAGCGTGATCGCTCTGGGCTTCCCGCTGCTGTGCGTCGAAGGCGTCGAGGCCGATGACGTGATCGGCACCCTGGCCCGCAGCAGTGCGGCGGCTGACCGCCCAGTGATCATCTCCACCGGCGACAAAGACATGGCGCAGTTGGTCGACGGCCACATTACCTTGGTCAACACCATGACCGGTAGCGCGTTGGACGTGGAGGGCGTGAAGGAGAAATTCGGCGTCGTTCCCGAGCAGATCATCGATTATCTGGCACTGATGGGCGATTCGTCCGACAACATTCCGGGCGTTCCGGGCATCGGCCCCAAGACCGCCTCCGGTCTGCTGGTCGGCGTAAACGGCGGCCTGACCGAGCTGTATGCCCAGCTCGATATCGTTCCGACCCTGCCGATTCGCGGCGCGAAAACACTGCCGGCCAAGCTCGAAGAGCACAAGGAGATGGCCTTCCTCTCCTATCAACTGGCGACGATCAAGATCGACGTGCCACTGGACATCGGCCTCGACGACCTGCAAATGGGCAAGCCGGATCACGACAAACTGGCCGAGCTCTACACCCTGCTGGAATTCAAGAGCTGGTTCGAAGAAAACCAGCGCGACGCCAAGCGCTCCGGCCAGGAAGTCACCGCACCGGTAGCTGAAGAAGCCGCGGTCGAGACCGAACTCAAGTACACGACGATTCTCACTCAGGCGGATTTCGACCTCTGGCTTAAAAAACTCAATGACGCCACGCTGATCGCCTTTGATACCGAAACCACCGGCATCGATGCGCAGCAGGCGCAGCTGGTCGGCCTGTCGTTCGCTGTACAGGCCAACGAAGCGGCCTACATCCCGCTGACCCATTCCTACATGGGCGTTCCAGAGCAACTCGATCGTGACACCGTGCTGCGCGCGCTGAAACCGATCCTGGAAGACCCGAAGAAACTCAAGGTCGGCCAGCACGCCAAGTTCGACATGAACATCCTGGCCAACTGCGCCATCGGCGGCGATCAGAGCTGCGGCATCACCGTGCAAGGTATCGCCTTCGACACCATGCTCGAATCTTACGTGCTGGATTCCACCGCGACCCGTCACGACATGGACAGCCTGGCGCTCAAATACCTGAATCACACCACCACCAGCTTCCAGGACATCGCCGGCAAAGGCGCCAAGCAGCTGACCTTTGACCAGATTTCCCTGGAACTGGCCGGACCGTACGCCGCCGAAGACGCCGACGTGACGCTTCGCCTGCATCAAACCCTGCAGGAAAAGCTCAATGCGATTCCGAGCCTGAGCAAAGTCTTGAGCGACATCGAAATGCCACTGGTGCCGGTGCTTGCGCGAATCGAACGCCAGGGCGCGTTGGTCGATGCCAACCTGCTGGGCATCCAGAGCGTTGAGCTGGGCGAGAAAATGGTCGCGCTGGAGCGTGAGGCATTTGCCATCGCTGGCGAAGAATTCAACCTTGGCTCGCCGAAACAACTGGGCGTGATCCTGTACGAAAAACTCGGCTTGCCGATTCTCAGCAAAACCGCCAAGGGCCAGGCATCTACCGCCGAAGCGGTGCTGGCGGAACTGGCCGAACAGGATTACCCGCTGCCCAAAGTGCTGATGCAATACCGCTCGATGAGCAAACTGAAAAGCACTTACACCGACCGCCTGCCGGAGCAGATCAACCCTCGCACCGGGCGGATTCACACGTCTTATCATCAGGCTGTCGCGGCGACGGGGCGTTTGTCGTCCAGCGATCCGAACCTGCAGAACATCCCGATCCGCACCGCCGAAGGTCGGCGGATTCGCCAGGCGTTCGTGGCGCCCAAAGGCTACAAGCTACTGGCTGCGGACTACTCGCAAATCGAACTGCGGATCATGGCGCACCTGGCCAAGGATGAAGGCTTGCTGCACGCCTTCCGCAATGACCTGGACGTACACAAAGCCACCGCCGCCGAAGTGTTCGGTGTCGAGCTGGCAGACGTCACCACTGATCAGCGTCGTAGCGCCAAGGCGATCAACTTCGGTTTGATCTATGGCATGAGCGCGTTTGGCCTGGCCAAGCAGATCGGCGTCGATCGCAAACAGTCCCAGGCGTACATCGACCGCTATTTCGCTCGCTATCCAGGCGTCCTGGAGTACATGGAGCGCACCCGCGCCCAGGCGGCCGAGCAAGGTTTCGTCGAGACCCTCTTCGGTCGTCGTCTGTACTTGCCGGAAATCAACGCGAAAAACCCGGCCCTGCGCAAAGGCGCCGAACGCACGGCGATCAATGCGCCGATGCAAGGCACGGCGGCGGACATCATCAAGAAAGCCATGGTGGCTGTGGATAACTGGCTGACCTCATCGGGTCTGGACGCCAAAGTCATCCTGCAGGTGCACGATGAACTGGTGCTTGAGGTGCGTGAAGACCTGGTCGATCAGGTTCGCGAGGAGATTCGCTCCCACATGGCCGATGCCGCGAAGCTTGATGTGCCGCTGCTGGTCGAGGTTGGCGTGGGCAATAACTGGGACGAAGCTCACTGAGCCGTCTGAAACAGGCGGTGTCTGCTGCGGCATAGTGCCGCGGCAGAAGGGTCGAAGGGCGCTTATTTCGGTTGGCGATCCGGCTTATTTCAAATGGTTTCTGTAACCCCGGAACTAAACCTGTGAACTGCCACTCAGAGTAACTGAATGGCTGGTGAAGCCCTTCGATGCTCCTATGTTGTGTTAAGTGTTGGCAGATAATCTGGACCCCGCCCTAGCGGTCCGGAACTTGAACCCCGGAACTTCCCCCTCCCCATAAGAAGTCCGGGGTTTTTTTTGCCCGCGATTTGTTATTCCGCGAGTTCGGAGCCTTTGTCAGCCAGTTCCATCCAGCCCGCCAATACAGTGTAGGCGTCTTCCAGGCCCATGCGTTTTGGCGCCGAAAACAGCTGAATGCTGATCGCATCCCCCCAGCCTTTACGAATGTCTGACTGAACCTTGAGCAGCACGTTTTTCGCGGCGCCGTAAGTCAGCTTGTCCGCCTTGGTCAGCAGAATGTGCATCGGCATGCCACTGGCGACGGCCCAGTCGAGCATCAACAGGTCGAAGTCGGTCATTGGATGACGGATGTCCATCATCAGAATCAGACCCTTCAAACTCTCGCGACCACCCAGATAAGCTTCCAGGTGACGCTGCCAGTGCAGCTTCAACGGGATTGGTACTTTCGCGTAACCGTAGCCCGGCAGGTCGACCAGACGACGATCATCGTCTAGCTTGAAGAAGTTCAAGAGTTGCGTGCGACCCGGAGTTTTCGAGGTCCGCGCCAGGCTGGCATGCGTCAGGGTGTTCAACGCGCTGGATTTACCGGCGTTGGAACGCCCGGCGAAGGCCACTTCAAAGCCTTCGTCGTCGGGACATTGGTCGACTTTGGCAGCGCTGAGCATGAAGGTGGACTGTTGGCACAGGCCGAGGATGGGGTTCTTGAGTTGCATGGGATTTCCGATGTGGGCGGCGCCGGGAATGGACGCGGCAAGCGGTGTCGTTTCCGTTTCAGTGACGCCAGTATATAATGCCGCAGATTTTGTGTGCGCTTTGTCCCAGCGTAGGATGAAGTTCACGAGAGCGATTGACCTTGATTGCGCACTAGAACGCAGAACGCTCTCAACCCTGAAAAGGTCGTTTTATGACGAAATGGCTGCTAGCTGCCGGTGTCTTGATGCCGCTTTACAGCGCTCAGGCTACACAGGATCCGGAAGCTGTGTACAACCGTGTGTGTGGTGCCTGTCATTCCGGCCAACTCCCCATGGCGCCCCGAAAGGGCGATCAGGAAGCTTGGACGCCGAGGTTGGCGAAAGGTATGGAGACGCTGGTGCAACACGTGACCCAGGGTTTCAAGGCGATGCCGCCGCGTGGTTTGTGCATGGACTGCAGTGCCGAGGATTACCAAGCCATCATCCAGTGGATGAGCGAGTGATCCCGGTCCATAACTCTTTAACCCTTAGCCGTAGTTGGATTAGCTGATGAACAAATTGATCGTGAGTCTGCTGTTGACCGTGGGGATCTCCGGCATAGCCCATGCTGCAGGTGATGCAACTGCTGGTCAGGCGAAAGCCGCAGTATGTGGCGCCTGTCATGGCCCGGATGGCAACAGCATGGCGCCTAACTTTCCGAAACTGGCAGGTCAAGGCGAGCGTTATCTGAACAAGCAGCTGCACGACATCAAGTCCGGCAAACGCACGGTACTGGAAATGACCGGCCTGCTGACCAACCTGAGCGATCAGGACATGGCCGATATCGCTGCCTACTTCGCCAGCCAGAAAGGCAGCGTTGGCGCCGCCGACCCTAAAGTCGTGGCTCGCGGTGAAGCACTGTTCCGTGGCGGTGACCTTGCCAAGGGCTTGCCAGCCTGCACCGGCTGCCACTCGCCAAACGGCGCAGGCAACGCGGCCGCCGGCTTCCCGCACCTGGGTGGCCAGCACGCTCAATACATTGCCAAGCAGCTGACCGATTTCCGCAAGGAAGAAGGCGGTCGCAACAACGACGGCGACACCAAAACCATGCAGACCATTGCCAAACGCCTGAGCGACGAAGACATCGCTGCGGTGTCCAGCTACATTCAGGGTCTGCACTAGGACCGGCGGATAGAGCGATATGCGAGATGTACATCTCCTGCAACGTTAACGCTCTATTAATCCGTCGCAGCAAGTATAAAAAGGGTGGCTCAGGCCGCCCTTTTTTGTGCCTGCTGCCGTTACACTACAGAACTCAAGCCCGCCATGACCTGTCTGAAAACAGGTCGCGCGAGGCGACCCGAATTGTCCAGGAGTAAAGCATGCGTAATCTGATCATCAGCGCCGCACTCGTCGCTGCCAGCCTTTTCGGCATGACTGCCCAAGCCGCCGAGGCACCCGCCGCCCCTTATGTCGAACTGAGTAATCCGGTTCCGGTAGCCGTGCCTGGCAAGATCGAAGTGGTGGAGCTGTTCTGGTACGGCTGCCCGCATTGCTACGCTTTCGAGCCGGTGATCAATCCCTGGGTCGAGAAACTGCCGTCCGACGTGAATTTCGTCCGTATTCCAGCCATGTTTGGCGGCCCATGGGACGCACACGGCCAAATGTTCCTGACCCTGGAAGCCATGGGCGTCGAGAGCAAGGTTCACGCTGCCGTGTTCAACGCCATTCAGAAGGAACACAAAAAGCTGACCGATAAAAACGAAATGGCCGACTTCCTGGCGACTCAAGGCGTAGACAAGGACAAGTTCCTGGCGACCTTCGATTCCTTCGCCATCAAGGGCCAGATCAACAAAGCTCGCGAGCTGGCCAAAAAGTATGAAATCTCCGGCGTTCCAACCATGATCGTCAACGGCAAGTATCGCTTTGACGTGGGTTCTGCCGGCGGCGCCGAGCAGGCGTTGCAACTGGCCGACAAACTGGTCGACAAAGAGCGAGCGGCTAACAAGGCTGCTGCCAACTAAGCGCGGCAACTGCCATGCGCCGCTGGGGAACTGAACGCGTCGTTGGCCTGCATGATCCGCGGGTCAACGAACATCACCTGGAATCGACGGGCCTGCCCGCAGACAGCCGTCTGCGCTTGCTCAGCTTCAACATTCAGGTCGGTATCAGTACCGAGCGCTATCGGCACTACCTGACCCGGGGCTGGCAACACCTGTTGCCGCACACCGGTCGTGCTGACAATCTGCAAAAGATCGGCAATCTGTTGGGCGACTTCGATCTGGTCGCCCTGCAGGAAGCCGACGGCGGCAGCCTGCGATCCGGCTACGTCAATCAAGTTGAACACCTGGCGCAACTCGGTGCCTTCCCCTACTGGTATCAACAACTCAATCGCAATCTCGGTCGCCTCGGCCAGCACAGCAATGGCGTGCTCAGTCGCCTGCGCCCGTGGGCGATTGAAGATCATCCGCTGCCGGGGCCCAAGGGTCGCGGTGCGATCCTGGTGCGTTTCGGTGAAGGTCCGGAAGCGTTGGTGGTGGTCATGATGCACCTGGCGCTGGGCGCCCGCGCCCGGAGCATGCAACTGGCTTACATCCGCGAGCTGATCGGTGGTTATAAACATCAGGTGCTGATGGGCGACATGAATACCCACGCCAGTGACCTGCTGCAAAATTCTCCGTTGCGCGACCTCGGCCTGCTGGCGCCGCAATTGGAAGCAACCTTCCCCAGCTGGCGCCCGCAGCGCTGTCTGGACCACATTCTGTTGAGCCCGACGCTGACGCTGGAAAAGGTCGAAGTGCTGGCACAACCCATTTCCGATCACCTGCCGGTCGCGGTTGAGATTCGTCTGCCGGGTTCGCTCACGGCCGATGCATTGCCCGCGTTGAGTCCTGCCCCTCGCGGAACCCATGAATGAGCGACGAAACACAGCGCTGGAAAGAGAAATACCTTAAAAGCATCGAACAACAGGAAAAGCTCGAACGTCGTTGGGATGCCCGGCTCGACCTGCTGCGGCGCGGACTGGTGCGCAGTACGCTGGCGGCCGAGGGCACCGACCGCGCGGTTGATCAGTGCATGAAAGAAATGCGCGAAGTCATCCGCACCAATGACATGGACGCCGGCCTGGCGGCACTGCTTCCGCGCCTGGAAAAAGCCGTACTCGACTCAGAACAGCGCCGCGAGACCCGGGTCAATCAGACCAGCGCCGCACTGACCGCGCTGGTGGCGCAACTGCAGACATTGCCGCTGCCCCGCGAAGTGAGCCGCCCACTCAAGAACTTCGCCAAGACACTGGACGGACGCGTCAGCCAGGCGCGCGAGATCCCGTTGCTGCTCAGCGAGCTGAGCGGCCTGCAAGGGAAAGCCCTGAGTCAGCTGGAGAACCCGGCGGAACCCGGTCGCCCAGGCTTGTTACAGCGCTTGTTTGGCAATCGTGAAACGGAAGATGCGGTACAGCGGGTGGTTCCCCCGGAGGCACAAGCGCCCACCCCGCCGCCTGTCGAAGAGATTGCGGCCGCGCCTCACGAACTGCCGCAACTGATCGTCGATCCCGAGCCCGTTGCCGACGAGCCACCCGTGACGCCGCCTGCCGATCATCCTGCCCCGCCCGATCCAGAGATGATCGAAGTACCCGCAGCGACGACGATCGCTGAAGTCGTGGCTTTTATACCGCCAGTCCATGAACCTCAGCGAGCGCCTGTTCCTTCTGTCCAAACAGAGAGTGAACAGCCAGAGCAACCGGCACCAGTCGCCTCACCAGCCGTCATCACTGCGGTATCCGAGACTCAGCTGGCGACCAATCCAGACGAGTTGACCCCGGCGGTATTTCTCGATAGCGCATTGGCCGCCATCGATCCGGAACAATCCGAACACGATATTCTCTACGCCCTGCCGGACTCGCCGGAGCCGTCCTACAGCTCCGTCGCCAAGCACATCGAAGACACGCTTCTGGGCCTGCTGGACGACCTGTCACTGCCAGAGCGGTATCGCCCACAAGCCGAAGCGATGCGCGATCGTCTGCAAAACGGCTTGAATTGGTACGAGTTGCTACCGATTCTCGACGATCTGGCGACCTTGATGCTGGCAATAAACAACAGTGGCCAGCACGAATTTGAAGTCTATTTGCAGCAACTCAATGAGCGCCTCGAGTCATTCCAGAGCAACCTGCAAGCCGCCAGCGATGGCCATGCGGACAACCGCTCGGCTGCGCGGGACATGGACACGCAGATCCGCGAGCAGGTCGACGGCCTGCAGAGCAGCATGCAAGAGGCAGCGGACCTCGAAGACCTCAAGCACGTTCTGGAGAACCACCTCGAAGGCCTGCTCGGGACCATGGATCAGCACCAGAAGCAGCGCGATGCGCGAGAACAGGAAGTGGCAGCTCGCCTTAAAGGCCTGGCAGAACGCGTGGCGCACATGGAGCAGGAAGCCCAAGGCTACCGCGAGCATCTTGAAGAGCAGCGCCAGAAAGCCTTGATCGACCCACTGACCGGACTGCCCAACCGTGCGGCCTGGAGCGAACGGCTCGATCACGAAATCAGCCAGTGGCAACAACACGGCAACACCCTGTTGCTGGCCATGCTCGACCTTGATCACTTCAAGCGCATCAATGACAACTATGGCCACCTGGCGGGCGACAAGGTACTGAAAATCATCGCCAGCGTGTTGCGCAAGCGCCTGCGCGGGACCGATTTCATTGCACGGTTTGGCGGTGAAGAGTTTGTCCTGCTGATGCCAGGCACTGTGCCGGCGACGGGGGCAAAACTGCTGGAAAACCTGCGCGCGTCCATCGAAGCCTGCCCATTCCACTTCAAGGGGGAGCCGGTGACCATCACCGTTTCGATGGGAATGACTGCATTCAAACCCGGAGAGCACAGCGATATGGTACTTAAAAGAGCCGATCAGGCTTTGTACCGCGCCAAACATGCTGGCCGCAATCGGGTGGAACTCGGCTAGGCCAATTGTTCCATTTTGTTTAAATGGGGCCGCTAAGCGTCGTCGCGCAAGGCAGTACGTTACACTGTTGCATTACTGTCTTGCGTGTACTGCCTCTACCATGAAATTTCTCGCCCTCATCGTGTCGCTGGTTCTATTGGCCGGCTGTACCAGCGGTCCCCGGTTCGACACCAGCCATCCTTCAGCCAATCACGACAGCCGTATTCAGTTCGTGGTGGTGCATTACACCTCCGCCTCTCTGGAACGTTCGCTGCAACTGCTGACCCACGGCGAAGTCAGCAGCCACTATCTGATCGGCGACGATAAAAACGCCACCATCTACAAGCTGATGGATGAAAACCTGCGGGCATGGCACGCCGGGGAAAGTGAGTGGCAGGGTCGGACCTGGCTGAACTCCAGCTCAATCGGCATCGAAATCGTCAATCCAGGATTCAAGGAAACCCCCACCGGAGGGCGTTACTGGTATCCCTACAGCGAAGCCCAGATCCAGTCGTTGATCGTCCTGCTCAAAGACATCAGCAAACGTTACGCCATCACCCCCCGCAGCATCATCGGCCATAGCGACATCGCCCCACTGCGCAAGCTGGATCCGGGGCCGCTTTTCCCTTGGAAACGGCTAGCCGCCGAAGGCCTTGGCGTCTGGCCGAACGAACAGGCGGTGGCGCGCCAACAAGCGCAGTTCAATACCGAACTGCCGAGCATCAGCTGGTTTCAGGGACAGCTGGCTCGCCTGGGCTATGCCACGCCGCAAACCGGTGAGCTGGATGTTGCAACACGTCACGTGATTGCAGCCTTCCAGATGCATTTCCGGCCGTCCCGCTTCGACGGCATGCCGGATGCGCAAACGGCAGCACTTCTTCTGGTATTGAATCAGACAAAATAATGACGCCCGCCCGACGGTCCGCGCTTTTTCCCAATCAGCAGCTATAACTCATTGGTAATTCTTCGGATATTCCAATATGGCCGCTGCTCGAGAGACGCTACGTAGCTGGTTCTATCGCCCCTGGTTTTTGGCGATGCTGGCGGCTGTCCTGAGCAGCGTATTGCTCCTGGCGCTCAGCCTGTTCGTGGCCGTTCGTCAGATCGAGCAGAACGAAAGTGCGGAAATGAACGCGCAAGGTGAGCGATTTCTTGCGCGCCTGGAGCAGTTGTTCGGACAACTGCGCGAAAGCCTCGATGATCTGGAGGCCCAACCGCTGCGAACCTGCGACAAAGAAATGATCGCCACTTTGCAGCAGGTCACTTTCAATTACCGGTTCGTGTACGAGGCTGCGTATATGGATGCCTCGAAGATCTGCTCTAACCGTCCGCGCCAGGCAGGATTATCTTTGACACGGCCACCCGACATCAAAGACCCCACTTACAGTTACTGGTTGAACACCACTACCGAACCTGACGAGAACCGGGCCGCGCTCATGCTCGGGCGTGGCAATTTCCGTGTCGCGACCTCTCGCGGACATTTGACCGACATGGTCGACTTGTCGCCGGGCAGCAGCCTTTTGGTGATACTCGACCACGGCACTCGGGCGATTCCGGTGCTGGGCTCCCCGCAAGCCTGGCCGCCGACCGTGCCTTGGCCACCGAAAGGCAGCGATGTCTTGCAAGTCACCCCGACTCGCTTGATTTACCTCATGCCAACCAAAAGCCCTGAATACCAATTGGTGCTGATCACCCCGCGCACCGGCGTGAATGTGCCCGCCGCCTGGTGGTGGCTGGTGCCGGCCAGCCTGGCGCTGGGCGTAGTAGTGGGCTTCCTGGTGTTTCTGCTGGTGCGCCAGCGACAGTCGTTGGATGCCGAATTGTCCGGCGCCATACGGCGAGGCGAGTTGCAGGTGTTGTACCAACCCATCTTCGACCTCGACAGCCGCAATTGTGTCGGGGCTGAAGCCTTGCTGCGCTGGCGCCGGCCGGACGGCACCCTGACCAGCCCGGAGCTTTTTATTCCGATGGCGGAAAACACCGGCCAGATCCGCCAGATGACCGACTTCGTCCTGCAACGCCTGCTGGAGCAGCTTGGGCACTTGTTGCGGGCCAATCCGCAGCTGTACATCTCGGTCAACCTGGCGGCCTGCGACGTCATGGTGCCGCGTATCGGCCAAGTCATGGCGCGGCTGTTGCTCCTGCACCGGGTCGCAGCCAAACAGATTGCCTTTGAAGTGACCGAGCGCGGACTGATCGACGTGGTAGTGGCCCGGGAAAACCTTCAGTCCTTGCGCGACGTCGGGCATCAGGTGCTGATCGATGACTTTGGCACTGGCTATTGCAGCCTCGCCTACCTGCAGACACTGCCTGTGGATTGCCTGAAAATCGACAAGGCGTTCATCGATGCGCTTGGACATGACGCCGCCAGCAGTGGCGTGGCACCGCACATCATTCACATGGCCCAGGCGCTGCAACTCAATGTGATTGCCGAGGGCATCGAACATGAAGCGCAAGCGGCGTTTCTGAGCAGTGAAGGAGTGAAATTCGGTCAGGGCTGGTTGTTCGCCCATGCATTGAGCGCCGTTCAGTTCATTGAGCTGATCACCCGTGGCCGGCGCCTGGCCAGCAGACGCCTGGATGACGAAGCGTAAACGCGCGTTAAACCGCTAGCGCCATGTAGAACTGAGTGCCCTGCCCCGGCCGCGAATAGACGCCCATCCGCCCACCGTGCAACTGCACGATTTCCTTGCACAACGCCAGGCCAAGCCCCGCCCCCCCCTTCTTGCGCCCGACCTGTACAAACGGCTCGAAGATCCGCCCCTGCTGGCCATAAGCGATACCTTCGCCATTGTCCTCGACACTGATAATCACCCGCTCGCCGTGGCGTCGCGCCTGCAAGCGGATCTGTCCATCAGCGCCGGTATGACGCAACGCGTTGTCGATAAGGTTATCGAGCACCCGGTCCAGTTGAGGCTGATCGGCCTGTAACCACGGCAATGGTCCCTGCACTTCGACCAGCAAGTCGATGCCCTTCTCTTGCGCCGAATCGGCAAACCGCGACCGGGCCTGCTCCAGCAGTTCCTCGATGGAACACGGCGCCAGTGAAAGTTTCTGCAAACCGTTCTGGTAGCGCGAGAAGTTCAGCAGGTCGTTGATCAACTGCATCAGGCGCTGCATTTCTTCATTCACGGTGTCCAACAGGTCGGCTTCTCGCGAGTCCGCGGCAAAATGCGCGCGCTCGCGGAACAGGCCGAACGCCATGTGCATCCCGGTGACCGGCGTGCGCAGCTCATGGGAGGCGCGCAATACAAATTCGCTGCGCACCCGCTCGAACGCCCGCTGTTCGGTGACGTCATGCAGCACCATCACCGCCCCCAGAATATGGCCCTGGGTATGACTGACAGGCGTCAGGCTGTAAGTGAGCAAGCGCGATTCACCATCGACCTCGATACTCAGGTCCTCCGGTGCGCGCTCCAGCGTGCCTCCGCGCAGGACCAGTTGCAGCTGTTGATCCAGCTCGGGACGTTCGAGCGCCGAGCCCAGCCCTTGGCCGAGACGGTCGGTGTCCCAACCCAACTGGCGCTGCGCCACCGGGTTCAAGTGTTCGAGATGACCGTCGCGGTCGATCATCAACAAACCATCGTCAATGCTGTCGAGTACCGCCTGCAGACGCTGCTGGCCGGCGAGCAACTCGTCGATATTGGTCGCCTGGTGCTGACGCAGTGCCTCGGCCATGATCCCGAAGCGCTTGGTCAGCTGATTCATTTCCACTGCCGATGAAATCGGCAGGGTCACTTCGAAGTTGCCCTGGCCGATGTGGTCTGCGGCCTGAGCCAGGGCTTCAATCGGCTCACCGAAGCGTCGAGCGATCGCATGGGCCGTCACGAATCCGATAATCAGCACTGCCAGCCCGACCAACCCGAGCAGGCCGGCAATGAGCAGCGCCCGATCCCGGGCCTTGCGTTGCGTTTCATTGATGCTGTCCAGCGCGTGCTTGTGCTCGGTAATCAGCCCGTTGCGCAGCACGTTGAATTTTTCGGTGAGCTCTTCGTTGCCACTCAGCACATGGGACGGATCACCCGACAGGTCCAACGCCTGAAGAAAGCTCAGGTAATCGTTCTTGGCCTGCAAAAAGCCGTACTGGCGACCCTCGCCCCCCTGATCATGGGCGATGCCTTCATCCAGCAACTGGAGATAATGCTGCTTGGACGCTTCGAACGCCGCCGGATCGGGCTTGTCATCCATCATCAACATCAACTGGTCGCCCAAGGTCTGGCGCAGTTTCAGACCCAGATCCAGGGTGACGAAATTGTTGCGCACCAGTGTTTCCTGGGTTCCGGCCATCTGCATCACGCTAACCAGCCCGAGCAACAGCCCAAGCAGCGCAACGGTGATCAGTGCGGAAATACTCAGGAAAAGCCGAGTACGCAACTTCATCGCCAGTTTCATCGGGCAAGACTCACAGGTTGTACTGCTTGCGTTTGCGGTACAGCGTCGAAGCATCGATCCCGAGCGTCTTCGCGGCCTGGTCCAGCGTGTCGGCGGTGGCCAGTACCGCGCCGATGTGCGCCTTCTCCAACTCGTCCAGACTCAGCGCAGCACCAATGCGCGGCGCATTGTTCACCGGGGGCTCGGCCATCCCGAGGTGGCTGATCTCGACACGCTCCTGAGGACAGATGATGCTCGCCCGCTCAACAACGTTGCGCAACTCCCGAATGTTCCCCGGCCAGCGATAACCCAGCAGCGCTTCACGCGCCTCGTCGCTGAAGCCTCGCGCCGGGCGCGCGTATTCCTTGACGAACCGGGCCAGGAAGCGGTCAGCCAGGTTCAGGATATCCTCCCGGCGTTCGCGCAACGGCGGCAGATGCAAGGTGATGACGTTCAAGCGATAGAGCAAATCTTCACGGAAACGACCGTCGCGCACCATGTCTTCAAGATTGAGGTTGGTGGCAGCCAGGATGCGTACATCGGCGCGGCGAGTCACGGGGTCGCCGACCCGCTCGTATTCCTTGTCCTGAATGAAACGCAGTAACTTTGGCTGCAATGTCAGGGGAAAATCGCCGATCTCGTCGAGAAACAGCGTTCCTCCGTCCGCCTGATTCACCCGCCCCAGCGTACTTTCGCTCGCGCCGGTGAACGCCCCACGGCTGTGGCCGAAGAGTTCGCTTTCCATCAATTCGGCCGTCAGCGATGGGCAGTTGATGGTGACGCAGGATTTCTTCGCGCGTTTGCTCCAGCCGTGAATGGCCTGGGACAGTTCGCCTTTACCGGTGCCGGATTCACCGAGAATCAAAATATTGGCATCGGTGCTGGCCACCTGGCGGGCAGTCTCGAGCACGACTTTCATGGCCGGGCTGTGGGAATCCAGCCCATCCTTGGGTTTGCGCACTTCACCTTCCAGCGCTTCCAGGCGGGCTGACAATTGCCGCACTTCCAGTTGCTTGGCGGTGGCCAGGCGCAATTGATCCGGGCTGCACGGTTTGACCAGGTAATCAGCGGCGCCCGCCTGGATCGCATCCACGGCGGTGTCTACGGCCGAGTGGGCAGTGACAATGACAACGCGCATCCAAGGTGCCTGAATGCGCATCTGGGCCAGGACATCGAGGCCGTTGTCTTCACCCAGGCGTAAATCGAGGAAGCACAGATCAAACACCTGGCGTTGCAACAACGCATCGGCCTGCGCTGCGCTGTTGGCCGTGGCGACGCTGTAGCCCTCGTCTTCGAGGCAGTAACGGAACGTTCGCAGGATGGCAGACTCGTCGTCCACCAGCAGAATGCGGCCCTGATGCTCGGTGGCTGATTCCATTTTCCTACGCTCCTTAACGAATGATCTTGGTTAGTCCCGGAAAAATCGGGCAAGTTGCATGGTTGATTCTGGTCGATTCCGACCACATCAGGGTAGTTATCTACTCACCCTACGGCTAATCACCTGATTTTGTTGTTTTTTTATCGGATCGCTGGTTTTCAGGTGCACTCCCGACTCCCTCTGTGACATCTACGCCCTCCCCGCAATTCAAAAATTCTGAAACTTCCTACGAACTTATCGTGCATTACGCACGACGCCAAAGGGGTCATCGTGCAGGATGCGTCCCACCTGTTTCCTGCATCAAACATAACTTATTGATTTATATGTATTTTTTCTTATTAAAAAGCTGGCATGCGGGCTGCAATAGTCTGATTAACCAAGGGCATCGCAACCGTCGCCCTCAACAAAATCACCACAGTGTGGGAGGAGCTTCAGGATGAGTCGCCAACGTGCCGCCCAATTGCGTATCTCGCCACTGCATATCCAGCAAGGTCTGTTTGCTGTCCTGGCGCTATTGATCACCTTGATCGGCGGCCAGCAGTTTCAGCGCTGGGAGCAGAGTCAGGAGCAAGAAGTGCCACGCCTGTCCATCCAGCATCCGACCCAAACCCACTTCAGCGCCGTCAGCAGCACTGCTGTCGACAGCGCACCGATGCGAATGATGGACGTCGACCAGGCTCAGCCTGCGGATGAGATGCCACGTCAGGAGCGCTGGGTGTTCTAGACACACGAACTTGGCGCATTCGATGCGCCGGGACATGCACCACAAGCATCACCTCTAAATAGAAGCGTAAGGAGAATCACCATGTTGAGCTGGGCAATCACGTTCTTGATCATTGCCATCATCGCTGCAGTACTGGGCTTCGGTGGTATCGCGGGCACCGCCACGGGTATCGCCAAGATTCTCTTTGTCGTGTTCCTGGTGATGTTCATTGCTTCGTTCTTCTTTGGCCGTCGCGGTCGAGGTTGAAGATGAACGTTTTACTGAAAACGATGGCAGCCGCCCTGCTTCTGGGCGGCAGTGCCACCGTGATGGCGGCCAATGACGGCCAGGCGCGGGTCAACGAGTTGTTAAGCGCAGACCCGCAGTTTCATGACACTTGGCAAGGCGTGGTGAAGAAGGAAGAACGCCTGCCGGAATGGGTGATGAATCTGTCCGGTGACGCCGAGCAAATGAATGCGGTGGAAGAAGATGGCGACAAGTATCTGGTGGGGCCGCTCTGCGAAACGCATGACACATGCCTCAACAAACGCCTGATCGTTGCCGTCAGCTTCGACAAGAAGGATGCCTACGCCATGCTGGTCGAAGTGCCTGCAGGGTTGCCGGCCGACAAGTCGCCCACGCGGCATGCCGATTACCGCTTCCTGGGCAAGCCTGACCAGGGCATGCAGGACCTGTTGATGGAACAACTGAAGAAAGATCCGAACTGGTACTGAATCTGTCACAAGAAAGAAGCAGCATTGTTTCTTTCCAATGCGCTACCTGAGGAAGGTAGTCGCATGACCAAGGGGTCGGGACGTTCTGCCTGTTTCAGGGGCGGAGTGACCTACGGGTACAGGGAGTGCCTGCGCAAGGGCCGGGTCAGGTAAAAGCTGCGACGCAAGTTCGCCGTCCCGTGATGGGGCGACGGACTTGCGGAGAGCTTATGCGCGCAATGTGTTGAAACACAGCGAACCACTCGGTTTCGCTGCCCTGCTCTCCATTCGCACGAATGATCACCGGAGAATAATTTCCCGGTGTTTCTTGCGTGACCGTACATCGAGAAAAAACCACCTGATTTTGAAGCGATTTCTCGCCTCTCATGGTCGGATTTTTCTGAAATACCCCTCCCGCAAAAATGATCAAAAAACACTCACCCTGCCCGGAAATGGCCGGTTCACGGCACTTATGCCTGCCGAAATGTCACATTCGAACCGTTTGCGACGTCGGTTTCAGTAAAAAAACCTCATGCCGATTCGGCATAGGGTAGGCGTTTACGGCATTAGACGTCGCTTCCTTGCATCGGAATAGTTGCGCCTTTTTTCGCCTGCCAGAGAGCCATGAATAATCGCTCCGGGGCACCTTATACGGGGGCAGATGCTCAAGACTTTTTCGCCACAAGCGTTCCAGTTCCTGCATCTGCCCGAGTCAAACGCAAGTAAGGGTAAAGATATGAAGAAGGCAAAGCTCAGCCTCGCCTGGCAGATCCTCATCGGTCTGGTATTGGGGATTGCAATCGGTGCGCTGCTTAACCATTTCAGTGCCGAGAAGGCCTGGTGGATTGGCAACGTCCTGCAACCGGCAGGCGATATCTTTATCCGTCTGATCAAGATGATTGTGATCCCGATCGTGATCTCCTCGCTGATCGTCGGTATCGCGGGTGTCGGTGACGCGAAGAAACTCGGCAGCATCGGCCTGAAGACCATCATCTACTTCGAGATCGTTACCACGATCGCTATCGTTGTCGGTCTGGTGTTGGCCAATGTGTTCCATCCGGGCGCCGGCATCGACATGAGCACCCTCGGTACCGTGGATATTTCCAAGTATCAGGCCACGGCGGCCGAGGTACAGCATGAACACGCGTTCATCGAAACCATCCTCAACCTGATCCCGTCGAACATCTTCGCCGCCATCGCTCGCGGTGAAATGCTGCCGATCATCTTCTTCTCCGTGCTGTTCGGCCTCGGTCTGTCGAGTCTCAAGCCCGAGTTGCGCGACCCGCTGGTGACAATGTTCCAGGGCGTTTCGGAAAGCATGTTCAAGGTCACCCACATGATCATGAACTACGCCCCGATCGGCGTTTTCGCACTGATCGCAGTGACCGTCGCCAACTTCGGCTTCGCTTCCCTGCTGCCGCTGGCCAAACTGGTGATCCTGGTTTACTTCGCTATCGCCTTCTTCGCCTTCATGGTGCTGGGCCTGATCGCTCGCCTGTTCGGCTTCTCGGTGATCAAACTGATGCGCATCTTCAAGGATGAGCTGGTGCTGGCCTACTCCACCGCCTCCTCCGAAACCGTGCTGCCGCGTGTGATCGAGAAGATGGAAGCCTACGGCGCGCCGAAAGCCATTTGCAGCTTCGTGGTGCCGACCGGTTACTCGTTCAACCTCGACGGTTCGACGCTTTATCAGAGCATCGCGGCAATCTTCATTGCCCAGCTCTACGGCATCGACCTGTCGATCAGCCAGCAATTGCTGCTGGTGCTGACGCTGATGGTCACCTCCAAAGGCATCGCCGGTGTTCCGGGTGTGTCCTTCGTGGTGCTGCTGGCGACCCTGGGCAGCGTGGGTATTCCGCTGGAAGGCCTGGCGTTCATCGCCGGTGTCGACCGCATCATGGACATGGCGCGTACCGCACTGAACGTGATCGGCAACGCCCTGGCTGTATTGGTCATCTCCCGCTGGGAAGGCATGTACGACGATGCCAAAGGGCAGCGCTACTGGAACTCGCTGCCGCACTGGCGCAGCAAGGAAAAACTGCCGGCCGGTGAAACCTCCCACAACTGATAGCTGAACCCTGTGGAGTCTGGCTTTTATGTAGGAGCCAGGCCGTCGGCGATACCGGTGCATCAGACAACAGAGATGTTGAACGTGCCGGCCTTATCGCCAGCAGGCTGGCTCCCACAGTGACCTGAGCAAGCCGCACGAACAGACCCCGGAGAAATCCGGGGTTTGTCGTTTCTGGTGACCCCGCTATCATTCGCCACATTCTTCGGGGGATTCAACTGATGCTCAATGGCCTGTGGCTTGGCTTCTTCATCGTGGCGGCCGTTTCGGCGTTGGCGCAATGGCTGATCGGGGGCAACGCCGGGATCTTCGCGGCGATGGTGGAAAGCATTTTCGCCATGGCCAAGTTGTCGGTCGAGGTCATGGTCCTGCTGTTCGGCACCCTGACCCTCTGGCTGGGTTTTCTGCGCATCGCCGAGAAGGCCGGGATCGTCGAATGGCTGGCGAAGGCGCTGGGCCCGTTGTTCCTGCGCCTGATGCCGGAAGTGCCGGCCGGTCATCCGGCCATCGGCCTGATCACCCTGAACTTCGCCGCCAACGGCCTGGGCCTGGACAACGCCGCCACCCCGATCGGCCTTAAAGCCATGAAGGCGCTGCAAGAGCTCAACCCCAGCGACACCATTGCCAGCAACGCGCAGATCCTGTTCCTGGTACTCAATGCCTCCTCCCTGACCCTGCTGCCGGTGACGATCTTCATGTACCGCGCCCAGCAAGGCGCGCCGGATCCGACGCTGGTGTTCCTGCCGATCCTGCTCGCCACCAGTTGTTCGACGCTGGTGGGATTGCTGTCGGTGGCGTTCATGCAGCGCCTGCGCCTGTGGGACCCGGTGGTGCTCGCCTATCTGATCCCCGGCGCCCTCGCCCTCGGCGGCTTCATGGCGTTGCTGGGTACGCTCTCGGCGACCGCTCTGGCCGGCTTGTCCTCGATCCTCGGCAACGTGACGCTGTTCGGGCTGATCATGCTGTTCCTGGTGATCGGCGCGCTGCGCAAGGTGAAGGTTTACGAGGCGTTCGTCGAAGGTGCGAAAGAAGGCTTCGACGTGGCCAGGAATCTGCTGCCGTACCTGGTGGCGATGCTGTGCGCGGTGGGCGTGCTGCGCGCGTCCGGGGCGCTGGACTTTGGTCTCGACGGGATTCGTCATCTGGTGGAGTGGGCCGGTTGGGACACGCGCTTCGTCGATGCGTTGCCGACGGCGATGGTCAAGCCGTTCTCAGGCAGCGCGGCCCGGGCGATGTTGATCGAAACCATGAAGACGTCCGGGGTAGACAGCTTCCCGGCGTTGGTCGCGGCGACGGTTCAGGGCAGTACGGAAACGACGTTTTATGTGCTGGCGGTGTATTTCGGCGCCGTGGGGATCCAGCGGGCACGGCATGCGGTGGGGTGTGCATTGCTGGCGGAGTTCGCCGGGGTGCTGGGCGCAATCGGGGTTTGCTACTGGTTCTTCGGTTAAGCACACATCCCCTGTGGGAGCGGGCTTGTGTGGCGAGGGAGCTTGCTCCCTCGCCACAAAGGCCCTGAGTGTATTCAAGGGCGGGGAGGCGGTGCGACTTTCTGTCCTTGCTCCACCGCCCAGCTGACGACTTGTGCCGTCAACTGATCACTCGCCTGGCCAAACCCGGCCACCACCGCTGGCACCTTCACATCGCTCAGCGGCTGACTCACTTCAAAGCGGCGGCTGGCGAGGATGCGCTGGTCATAACCGCGCACCAACAACGCATCCAGACGCACTACGACACTCGCCGTGGTGCCTTGGTATTCAGTCTGGAACGCCTGCAAACTCCCGCCCAACTCCAGGTCCGCCTGGAAATTGCTGTCGTCGGTGCTCAGCAACGCCACCCGACCGTCACGCTGAAAACCATCCAGCAGACGATTGCGCAGCAGTACCGGCGCCGGGTCGCTCCAGCGGGAAGCCTTGTAGCTGCTGATCAGGTCGCCTTGAGGAATCACGGCAATCTGCGGACTGTTCAACGCCTCGCTGGCCTGCAGTTTGGTCAGGCGCAGGGACCAGCGCTGCGGTGTGCCGTGGCTGGGAGAAACGCTCTGGGCCGAAGGCAACCGATACACATCAGACGGCTCGGACGTGGGAAGGATCGAGCAGGCGCTGGTCAGCGCAAAAGCGCCGAGGAGGGCGATGTGAGTCAGCTTCATGGCGTGAACTCCTTGTTCTTGTCATTGCCCAGCAGATAACCGCTGGGGTTGGCTTCCAGACGCTGGGAAATCGCCCGCAACGACGTCAAGGTATCGCGCAACTCGCGCACCGCCGGGGCCAGTCCGTTGAGGCCTTGCATGCCGCTGTTGAGGGAATCCTGATTCCGGGTCAGCAACGTATTGATCGTCGCGCTGCTTTGCTCCAGCGACTTCATCGCCTGCTCGGCGCTGCCGAACATCTGCTTGCCTTGATCGTTGAGCAAACCGTTGGCGTTGCGCATCAGCGCCGACGTCTGCTCCAGCATCGCACCGGCCTGCTTGCCGACCGACGCCAGTTGCTGCATTGCCTGACGGATGTCGCCGCGCTGATCGGCGATGGTGCCGGTGGTTTGTTCCAGGTGTTCGAGGGTCTTGCTGATGCGCTCGACGTTCTCCGCGGAAAACATCTGATTGGCGTTGTGCATCAAGACGTTCACGCCAGCCATCAAATCGTTGCTGTCGTTGAGCAGCCGGGCGATAGGTGAGGGCGATGCGACGATCGTCGGCAGATCACCGCCCTTGCCCTTGAGCGTCGGGCTTTGCGGCGTACCGCCACTGAGCTGGATAATCGACGTTCCGGTGATCCCGGTCAGCGCCAGTTTGGCCTGGGTGTCTTCCTTGATCGGCGTATCACCGCCCAGGCGAATCCGGGCCAACACCCGGCGCGGGTCTTTCGGGTCCAGGCGCAACGTCACCACGTCGCCGACCTTGATCCCGCTGTACTGCACCGCGCTGCCCTTGGACAGGCCGCTGACCGCCTCGTTGAAGACGATTTCGTAATCCTTGAACTCGGTGTCGACGCTGGACTTGGCCAGCCACAAGCCGAAGAGCAGGGCGCCCGCCACCACAATCACGGTGAACAGGCCAATCAATACATGATGGGCTCGGGTTTCCATGTCAGACCTCATTCAACTGTTGGGCGGCCGTCAGCGCCGCGCGGCCGCGAGGGCCATGGAAGTATTCGTGAATCCACGGGTCGTCGGTTTCCGAGACCTTGTCGATGGCGTCCGCCACCAGCACTTTCTTCTGCGCCAGCACCGCCACCCGATCGGTGATGGTGTAGAGCGTGTCGAGGTCATGGGTCACCAGAAACACACTCAAACCCAACGCATCGCGCAGGGTCAGGATCAACTGATCGAAGGCCGCCGCGCCGATCGGGTCGAGGCCGGCGGTGGGTTCGTCGAGAAACAGGATGTCCGGGTCCAGTGCCAACGCCCGGGCCAGTGCCGCGCGCTTGATCATCCCGCCGGACAGCGAAGCGGGGTACTTGTCAGCGGCCGATAGCGGCAACCCGGCCAACGCCAGTTTGACCGCCGCCAGGTGTTCGGCATCGTTGCGGCTCAGGCCCGCGTGTTCGATCAGCGGCAGGGCGACGTTTTCGGTCACGGTCAGCGAAGAGAACAGGGCGCCTTTCTGGAACAGTACACCGAAGCGCCGCTCGACCATCGAACGCTCGTGTTCGGACAGCGTCGGAAGGTTCTTGCCGAACACCTTCACCACCCCTTCGCTGGGCTGGCGCAAGCCGACAATGCTGCGCAACAGTACCGATTTACCGCTGCCGGAACCTCCGACCACGGCCAGGATTTCGCCCTTGTACAGATCCAGGTCGAGGTTCTCGTGCACGCTCTGACGGCCAAAACGATTGCACAGCCCTCGGACTTCGATCACCGCCTCGGAGGGCGCTCGGGGTAGACGACTCACCAGCCCATCTCCATGAAAAACAGCGCGGCCACGGCGTCGAGCACGATCACCACGAAAATCGACTGCACCACACTCGACGTGGTGTGCGCACCCACAGATTCAGCACTGCCGCTGACCTTGAAGCCTTCAAGGCAACCAATGGCGGCGATGAGGAACGCAAAGATTGGCGCTTTGACGAGACCGACCAGAAAATGCTGAACGCCGATGTCGGTTTGCAGCAGCGAGAGGAACATGGCCGGCGAGATATCCAGCGCCACGGCGCACACCACACCGCCGCCGACAATCCCCGAGAGCATCGCCAGAAAGGTCAGCATCGGCAGCGCCACCAGCAGCGCGAGCACGCGCGGCACCACCAGCAACTCCATCGGATCGAGGCCCAAGGTGCGAATGGCATCGATCTCTTCGTTGGCCTTCATCGAGCCGATCTGCGCGGTGAAGGCACTTGCGGTTCGACCGGCCATCAGGATGGCGGTGAGCAGCACGCCGAATTCCCGCAGAAAGGAGAACGCCACAAGGTCCACGGTGAAGATGCTCGCACCGAAACTCTTCAGCACCGTCGCCCCGAGAAACGCGACGACGGCGCCCACCAGAAACGTCAGCAAGGCAACGATGGGGGCGGCGTCGAGGCCAGTCTGTTCGATGTGCGCAATCATTGGCGTGATGCGCCAGCGTTTGGGGCGCAACAGGTTGCGGGTGATGGTTTCCAGGATCAGGCCGACGAAGCCCAGCAGTTGCAGGGTGTCTTGCCAGATGGCGTCTACCGCGCGGCCAATGCGCGTCAGCAGCTGAATGCCGACGCCGATTTCCGGCTCCTTGATCGGCACGCAGAAGTCGGTCATCGAGCAATAAACAGTCTGCAACAGGGCACGATCGGCGACGGACAACGTGCAGTCGGGATGTTCGGCGGATTTGCCCAGGCGGTCCGACCCGAGCAACTCCACCAACAACGATGCGCCGGCGGTGTCGAGCGCGCCGAGGCTGTTGAGGTCGATGTGGGTGCTGTCGTCGTATTGCCCGCGGAGCTTTTCGCTCAAACTCTTGAGGTCAGCGTAATGGGCAAGCGTCCAGTCACCCGTGACGTGCAATTGCGCAGGGGTGTGCGAGGTGTCCAGTGAGGCACTGCCGGGCATTGTGCTGCTGGTCATAAGCTCCGTGCTTGTTCGGCTATTACGCAGAGTTACGTAATAGCACGAACCGCATTACTTTTCTTTGATCGGTGTGCTGTCCGTGATCTTGAAGCGCAACACACCGATCAACTGACCGTCCTCGGTCAGCACCCGAACCTGCCACTTGCCCGCCGGGTTACCGGGGAAGTTCTGCTTATGGGTCCAGGCGCGATAGCCTTCCTTGCGCCCGCCATGGATGTCCAGTGCGATGCGATCGACTTCCTTGCCGTTGAACTGCCAGACATGGTAAATCCGCTCGTCCAGACCGCGCGGAGCGTTGATCGCCGTGTAGGCGTACAGACCGTCGCCACGAATCTGCTCGGCGCTGACTTCTTCCAGGCTTTTGCCTGGCGTGCGGTCCTGCATCTGGGTGCTGATCGCGACATCGGTCATCCATAGCGTGGCCGGCGGCACCCATGAGCGCAACACCCAACCCACGCCGCCGATGCCGACGGTGATGCTCAGAATGGCCAGCGCGTTGCGCACCGTCCGGATCGGGAAGATCGACGCCAGGCTCGGGAACGACAGGACGACGGCTGTGCCCAGGGCCAGTTTGAAACTCTGGGACGTGGTCAGGTGCAGGATGACGGGCAGGGCGGTCAGCAGCGCGGCAAACAGCGTCAGGGTGTGCAGCGCCAGAAACGCCCAGCGCCGGGGCGCCAGCCATTTGTAGTAGAGCGGGTCGGTAATGGAAATCAGCGCGGCGATGCACAGCAGCCCGGTGAAAAAAAACTGGCCGCTGTTCCAGGTGGTGGTGATGAAAAAGAAAGGCAGAACGAAAAACAGACTTTCCTGATGGATCATCTGCGTGGCGTAGCGCAGCAGCGGCTGGGGGATTTCGCGCTTGAAGATTCGGGTGAAGAGCTTGGTGAGGCTGTTTTCCAGCATCAGCCAGATCCAGCTGAGCACCATGATAATGGTGATCCAGGTCGCCAGGCCCTGCTGGCGATCGACCAGCATGAAGCTGCCGACCCCGGAGATGAAACCGCCAAGCGCAATGACCCCTGGGTAGCGCTTCATCAGTTCGAGGATGCGCTGTACGAACAAGGTCAGGGTAGGCATTCGGCGATTCACAGTAGTCGTGGGAAAAATCCCCGACAGGTTACCGCCCGTGGGGCAGTGTGGCGAGGGGGATACGTCCGTTTGACCCAACACGGCACTGTGACGGGGGAGCTTGCTCCCGCTGGGGTGCGAAGCGCCCCCAAAACCGGAAAACCGCATTCTTTCAACTAATACGCAGGCGGCGGCTGCGCAGCCGAACGGGAGCAAGCTCCCTCGCCACAGGGGAACCGTTACTTTCTGCGATAAACACGCCAGGCCAATAACCCGAACACCAGCAGCCCCAATCCCCCCGCGACCACCCACATCACCTGGTCATAACTCATCAACGGCTTCTCGATCCGCAGATAGCCCGGTTGCAACAGCAACTCACGCATGGCCTTGTTGGCCTCTGCCAGCGTCACGCCCTGCAGTTCTCTGGCCGGGTTAGCGAAACGACCTTCCTCGTAGTCTCCCAGCGCGCTCCAGTAGTAGTCGGCCAGTGCGCTGTTGCCTTGCACGGCCCAGGCCTGGCGAGCGATGGCGGCCTGCTTGAGGCGGTTGAAGGTGTCGACGTCCAGTCCGTTCTTGAGCAAGTCAGCCTTCAATTCATCCAGGACTTGCTCGGCCTCGGGCACATCGTCGCGCTCAAGGTCGGCGTTGAGGCTCATGAAACCCACGCCGCCAAACACCTCGCGTTCGGCCGAGGGGCCGTAGGACAAACTGTGCGCCAGACGCAACTGGCGATAGAGCGCCCAGTCCAGATAGTCCTTGAGCAGGTCAAAGGTTTCGTCATGCTGGTCTTCCAGCACCGGCTCCGGCACCAGCCAGTGCAACTTCGCTCCGCCGCCGACAAAGCCGTGACTCAACGTGCGCTCATGGGCCGCGCTGGCCTGGATTTGCGGCAGTGGCGGGTGCTCGGACGGATCAACTGCCTGGAGTGCGCCCCAGGCCCGTTCCAGATAAGCCGGCAGCAAGCGGTCGAGGTCGCCGACCATGATCAGTGTCATGTTGTTCGGCGCGTACCAGGCCTTGCGTACCGTCTCCAGTTGTTCGCGGGTCAGGTTATCGACCTCGGCCCGCTCCGGGCACTTGAGCCCCAGTTCCACCGCCAGTTGATTGCTCGCCGTGTGGCCCAGATCCTGACGATCCAGCCAGCGTTGCAAGTGTGAGTAATGACCGCCGTCCTCGCGCTCGACCACCTGTTTGGCGGCGTTGATGGCGTTGTCGTCGATTCGGGTCTGGGTCAGAAGAGCCAGCAGCAGGTCGAGGACCTTGCGCTGGTTTTTCGCCGGCGCTTCGATGACAAATGTGGTGTCGGCGTTGCTGGTGTAAGCGTTCCACTCACCGCCAAGCGTCTGCATGCGTTCTTCAAGACCGCCTTCGCCGGTGGCATCGATGCCGCTGAACAGCAGGTGTTCGAGCAGATGCGGCAGTTCTTTTTCGGCGCAGCTGAAATCATCGATACCGACGCCGACCACCAGTCGAATCGCTACATGCCCGCGTTCGGTGCCGGGTTTGAGCAGCATTTGCAGGCCATTGGGCAGCGTATAGCCCTCGACCTGAAACCGATCCAGGGCAAACGAGGGCAGCGATCCGAGCAACAGGCAGGCGAACAACAGACAACGCATAGCAAGCTTCCAGGCAATCAATCGAAGATCCGTGTCGTCCTTTAGGCCGCTATCGCGGGCAAGCCCGCTCCCACAGTGATCTTTTGTGTAACTGGGATTATGTCCGACCCGGATCACCTGTGGGAGCGGGCTCGCCCGCGAAGACGGTCTTGAGGCTGAACCACTGTAACTGACTGACCACACTGCCAGACGTTCAAGGCGAATGCGTGATGTCAGACAAATCATCGACGATGAGCGCGCCGGTGTCAGACGTTTCCAGCACCACATACGCACTGCTGCAGAACAATGAATTCAGGCGCTTCATGTCGGCAATCAGCTCCAGGTGCAGCGAGCTGGTCTCGATACTCTGCACGATCTTGCGTTGCAACCGGCTGACATGAGCATGGGCCAGGCGGCGTTCCTGTGCGCGAAAGCGACGTTTCTCCCGCAGCAACTGACGGGCACTTTCCTTGTCGGCGCTGAGGAACACCGACAATCCCAGGCGCAAATTGGAAATCAGCTGACTGTGCAGCCCCGCCAATTCGTCCAGACCGACCTCGGAAAAAGACCGGCGCTGCGAGGTTTTCTGTTGCTGCACTTTGCGCAGCATGCGCTCGATCAGGTCGCTGGCGAGTTTGAGGTTGATCGCCAGTTCGATGATTTCCGCCCAGCGCCGACTGTCGTGTTCACTAAGGTCTTCGCGAGGCATCTGCGCCAGATAAAGCTTGATCGAGCTGTAGAGCGACTCCACATCATCGGTCAGGCGACGCATTTCCTGGGTGACGGCGGTTTGCTTGCCGCGCAGCACGTCGAGCATGGCCTCAAGCATATTGTCGATCAGATCGCCAATGCGCAGGGTTTCCCGGGCAGCGTTGGCGAGCGCCAGGCTGGGGGTCACCAGCGCCGTCGGGTCAAGGTGCCGAGGTTTGGCGGTGCCGTTGGTTTCCGGCCGCTCCGGCAGCAGCCACGCACAAAGCCTGGCCATCGGCCCGACGCTTGGCAGCAGGATCAGGCAACGCACGGTGTTGTAGAGCAGGTGGAAGCCGATGACCATTTCCTGTGGGCTGAAATCCAGACTGTCGATCCAGTGCACGAGCGGGTCGAGTACGGGAATGATCAGCAACAGGCCGATCAGCTTGTACAGCAGGCTCCCGAGCGCCACCTGACGGCCCGCGGCGTTCTGCATGCTGGTGCTCATGAACGCCAGAATACCGCTGCCGATGTTGGCACCGATCACCAGGCCGATGGCCACGGGCAAGCTGATCACACTGGCGCCGGCCAGAGTCGCGGTCAGCAGGACGGCGGCGAGGCTGGAGTAGGAAATCATCGCGAACAACGCGCCGACCAGGGCGTCGAGCAGGATGTCGCCGGTCAGCGAGGCGAAAATCACTTTGACCCCTTGGGCATGGGTGATCGGCGCAGCCGCTTCGACAATCAGTTGCAGCGCCAGAATGATCAGCCCGAGGCCGATGCTGACGCGGCCCATCTGCCCGAGCCGCGTCTGTTTGCGCGACAGAAAGAAAATCACCCCGAGGAAAATCAGCAGCGGCGACAGCCATGACAAATCGAAGGTCAGGACCCGTGCCATCAGCGCCGTACCCACGTCGGCACCGAGCATGGTCGCCAGCGCCGGCATCAGCGCCATCAGGCCCTGGCCGACAAAGGACGTGACGAGCATGGCGGTGGCATTACTGCTCTGGACCATGGCGGTCACGACAATGCCCGCGATGAACGCCAGCCAGCGCTTGGACATGTTCTGGCCAATCACATGGCGCAAGTTGGAACCATAGACCCGCAGAATGCCGGTTCGGACGATGTGCGTGCCCCAGATCAACAAGGCCACGGCAGAAAGCAAATTGAGCAGGGTGAGCATACGGGCCCCCTGTGGTGGTAGCGCCCCAAAGGAGCAAGTTGACGGTGCCGCGCGACTTTCTACGTTGTGTACTTAAGCTGTAGTTGGCTAACGGTCTGGGCGCCAGCATCGCATAGCTAAAGAGGCGATTGAAACAAAACTGTCATGAAAACAATTTGATGCAGACAAAGAAAAAGGGACCCGAAGGTCCCCCCGCACTTCCTGTAAGAGCCCGTGTGCGGCGAGGGGATTTATCCACTCGCCACAACAAGCTCACTGCCACAAGTGTTACTGGCCCGGAATGTCCTTGCGCAGTTTCACCGGATCCTGCTGTTTTTTCTTTTTCGCCATCGCGGTGCGCATCTTGATGTTGATCGCTTCCACCGCCAGCGAGAACGCCATGGCGAAGTAGACGTAGCCTTTTGGCACGTGCACGTCCAAGGATTCGGCAATCAGCACGGTACCGACGATCAACAGGAACGACAGCGCCAGCATCTTCAGCGACGGGTGCTTGTCGATGAACTCGCTGATGGTGCCCGAAGCCCACATCATCACCAGCACAGCCACGATGATTGCCGCGACCATGACCGGAACGTGGGAGACCATGCCGACGGCGGTGATCACCGAGTCCAGCGAGAACACGATGTCGATGATCGCGATCTGGATGATGGTGTAGATGAAGCTGCCGCCCTTGCCCGAAGGCTCTTCATGGGTTTCGTCTTCACCTTCCAGCGCGTGGTACATCTCTTGCGAGCTCTTCCACAGCAGGAACAGACCACCGAAGAACAGGATCAGGTCGCGTCCGGAAATACCCTGGCCGAACACTTCGAACAGGTCTGCGGTGAGGCGCATGACCCAGGTGATCGACAGCAGCAACAGAATCCGCGTGATCATGGCCAGCGCCAGGCCGAAAATCCGGGTGCGCTGCTGCATGTGTTTGGGCATGCGGCTGACCAGGATCGAAATCATGATGATGTTATCGATACCCAGGACGATTTCCAGGGCGGTCAGGGTAAAGAAGGCAACCCAGATTTCAGGGTTGGTCAGCCATTCCATGTGTATTCCTTTGAGCGAGTGTTAAACCAGAACGGGCCCGGGCTTCAAACAGCAAAGCCTGGACCCGTTGTGGTGAGTCTTGGGCTTATAGAGTGCTGAACAGCGGAAAGATCCCCATCAGCAACGCGGCGACCAGTATGCACATGCACACCAGCACTGCCCATTTCAGGGTAAAGCGCTGATGGTCACCGAAGTCGATACCGGCCAGGGCCACCAACAAATAGGTCGATGGTACCAGCGGGCTCAGCAAGTGGACGGGCTGACCGACGATCGAGGCACGTGCCATTTCAACCGCGGTTATACCGTAATGACTGGCGGCTTCGGCAAGTACTGGTAACACGCCGTAATAAAATGCGTCGTTCGACATGAAGAACGTGAACGGCATGCTCACCAGCGCGGTGATCACGGCCAGGTACGGGCCGAGGAAATCAGGAATCACCGCCAGCAGGCTTTTCGACATCGCATCGACCATGCCGGTGCCCGACAGGATACCGGTGAAAATGCCCGCCGCGAAGATCAAACCGACCACCGCAAGTACGCTGCCAGCGTGAGCCGCGACGCGATCCTTCTGCTGTTGCAGGCAAGGATAGTTGACGATCATCGCGATACTGAACGCCACCATGAACAACACCGGCATCGGCAACAGACCGGCGATCAGGGTGCACATTAGGCCCAGGGTCAGGGCGCCGTTGAACCAGATCAACTTCGGACGACGGGCATCCGGGAACTGCGAAACACTGATTTCACTGTGGTCGATTTCATCGCCCACCAGGTGCAGTTCACCCAGACGCGCACGCTCGCGTTTGCCGTAGAAGTAGGCAATCGCCAGGATTGCCACCACGCCGAACGCCATCGCCGGAATCATCGGAACGAAAATGTCGGACGGGTCCACGTGCAGCGCACTGGCCGCACGGGCAGTCGGGCCGCCCCATGGCGTCATGTTCATCACGCCACCGGCGAGGATGATCAGGCCGGCCATGATCCGCGGGCTCATGCCGATGCGGCTGTAGAGCGGCAGCATGGCGGCCACGCAGATCATGTAAGTGGTCGCGCCGTCACCGTCGAGGGAAACGACGAGCGCCAGTACGGCGGTGCCGACCGAAACCTTCAGCGGGTCGCCCTTGACCAGTTTGAGGATCTTGCGCACGGCCGGGTCGAACAGGCCGGAGTCGATCATCAGGGCGAAGTAGAGAATGGCGAACATCAGCATCACGCCGGTCGGCGCAAGCTTGGTGATGCCTTCGAGCATCATCGGGCCGATCTTCGGCGCAAAACCGCCGAACAGAGCAAAGACGATCGGGATGATGATCAGGGCGATCAGCGCGGACAGGCGCTTGGTCATGATCAGGAACATGAACGTGATGACCATGGCGAAGCCAAGGAAAGTCAGCATGGGAATACTCCAGGCGTAGCGCGGCTAGGGAATGGGCGAACCGGGTGGGTCAGCGCAGAACGGGAAGCACGAGGCGTACGGGCGGAGTTGCAGCGAAGCGGCGGGTTGCAAAGGACATCAGGGTCACCATTGTTGTTGTTAAATGGGCTGTGCGAGCGATAAAACACTGGCATTGGCCGACCGGTCTGTTGCCGGTAGTGGGGCGATCCTAATCGGGGAAGCTTTCACCGAGCTTTCGCTGATGAAAGCATTGATGGGATGTACAACCGGTCGTCGGACCGGGGCAGGAAGGGAAACCGGGTTGGGGCCATCGCCGGCAAGCCGGTCTCACTCCCACATTGAAATGAGTTCTCTGTGTGGAGCGGGCTGCCCGCGATGGCGTCCGTGATATCGCAACAGGAGGAAAGGTCATGAGCGACATTCACACCGGCGGCTGCCACTGCGGACATCTGCGCTATCAATTCAGCGGCCCCTTGCGCGACATCGCCCACTGTCACTGCTCGATTTGCCGACGGGTCAGCGGCGGGATCGTGACCACCTGGATCACCGTGCCCGCGTCCGCCTTCGAGTGGGTGAAAGGCACACCGGCGCAGTACGCCTCGTCTTCCAGCTGCATACGCTATTTCTGCCCGACCTGTGGGGCTCAGATTGCGTTGGTCACGCAGCTCAGTCCCGAGAGCATCGACCTGACCATCGCCACCCTCGATCATCCTGAGCAGGCCCCGGCGGAGCGGCACATCTGGACCGACAGCCGTCTGCCATGGCTGCATCTGGACGAGCACTTGCCGGGTGAAGCCGAAGAAACCCTGTGATCAAAAAACAGACAGGTCCAGTGTCCGGATCGCGCCCATCCAGATTGCATGTTCCGTGTGGTCAAGCAGATCGTCGCCGGTGTCCGGGTGCAGGAACACCACCAGTCCCTTGCGGTTGAGGGCCAACCACGGCAACACGTCGCCGATGAGCTCCGGCCCGAACGCCAACTGGCAGCTCCAGTCCGGGTGCGGACCCACCGGACGTTCGTGCACGCGGCCCATTTTCAGCGGGAACAGGTGCGCCGCTTGCTCACACAACGTGCGCGCCTGATCCATGTGGGCGGCATCGAAATACACATGGGCGTGATAGCCCTTGATCTGTTGCATCTGAATCCCTCTGAAACCCGGTCGAACCCTCACCGATTCCTGCAGGTCACACGCCATATACATAGGAAAGTGCGGAGTCCAGCCATGAAAAATGCCGAAACCCCAGTGGTAAAAGTGGTGCTGTATGGTGCCATGAGTAGCCTGGGCAGTGCGCTGATGGCTGAAATGCTGCGGCGCCAACATGAAGTGATCGCGATTCTCGACGACCTGACGGCGCTGGCACCACGCCCCGGTCTGCGCACCAAGACCGGTGATCTGTTTGATGCCGAGCGAGTCAAGCAAAGCGTAGCGGGCTGCTCGGCCGTTATCTGTCTACTGGATGCACCCGGGTTACCGTTTAATAGCGAGCACGTAGAAAAATCCATCCTGCTAGGTCCGGTTGAACAAGTACTGGCGGTCGATGCACTTGTCGATGGCATGGAGGCCGCCGGCATCGCCAGACTGTTTCTGGTGGGCGACTTCGAGGTGCTGGACGATCCGCAGATCGAGGATCAACTGCAACGCCACGCCGCCGAGGAAATCCGCGAGGCGCTGCAAGGCAGTGCGTTGCACTGGACGATGGTCAATGCGCCACGCGGCGTTGCCGGGCTGACAATCGAGCATTTCAGTCAAGTCAGCAGCAGCCTGGAACCAGGGCTGGCCGAACCCCTTCAGCGGTTGAGCCGCGTCGCGGTGGGGATTGCCGATGAGTTGCACTTGAATCTGCACGTTGGCGAACACGTTAATTTCATCGCGACTTCAGAGCAGTAAAAGATCGCAATCGAAGGCAGCTCCTACCTTGGAATGTGTTCCCAGGTAGGCGCTGCCGAAGGCTGCGATCTTTTAACTTTCACACCGCAATCGAAGGCAACGGCAGACCATTGAGCGATTGCGCGTTGCTGGCCTGCTCGGCCATTAACCAGTCCACAAACTGTTGAATCAATGCCCCGCGCCGTTTGCGCTGCGGCAGGACCACGTAATAACCCAGCCGGGACATCACCGTGTCAGCAATCGGTCGACACAACAAACCTTGCGCGAGCAAGTTATCCACAAGGTGCCGCCAGCCAATCGCCACTCCCTGGCCGCCAATCGCCGCTTGAATCAGCAGGGTGTAATTGTCGAACCGCAGTTGTCCGGGCGCTGGCGCCGACGTGATCCCTAACTCGCGAAACACGCCGCTCCAGTCGAACCAGTTGCTGCTGTTTTCACCGCGCAGGTGCAGCAGCGGAAATTCCAGCAGCGACTGTGCAGGCAAGGGCAGGGCACGATCCTTCAACAGCAGCGGACTGCACACCGGAAACACTTCTTCGCTGAACAGCCAGTGGCTTTCGCCCTGCTTGAAACGCCCGTCGCCAAACAGCACCGCGACATCAATGTCGGTTCGCAGCATATTGAGACTGCGCTCGCTGGTGACCAGGCTGACGTCCACTTGCGGATTGGCGGCGTGAAAGCGGTGCAGACGGGGCATCAACCAATAGGCGGCGAAGGCGAAATCGGTGGCCACCTGCAATACTTCATGCTGATGCTGTGCACTGATTGCGCTCAACCCTGCGTCGATATTCTGCAAACCGAGTTGAACTTGTTCAAAAAGAATCGTCCCAGCCTCGGTCAGCTCAATGCCGCGATAAATGCGATCGAACAGCCGGGTGGCGAGCTGATCTTCCAGTCGTTTGATCTGCTGACTGATGGCCGGTTGCGTGGTGCCCAGTTCAACCGCGGCCGCGGTGAAGCTGCGCTGGCGCGCCGCGGCTTCAAAGGCACGGAGCAGATCAAGGGACAAATCACCCAGAGCGTCATACATAAGCTGTGCTTATCCTAGTCATTGCCTGACATGGGCTTTACCACAAAGAGCATGGACTCCATGCTCGATCACAGCACTCTCGCATAAATATTCACTATGGAATGCCGCGATCACATGAAGCGCAAGAATATTCTTTTCATCATGGCCGATCAGATGGCCGCGCCAATGTTGCCGTTCTACGGTCCTTCGCCGATCAAACTCCCCAATCTCAGCCGCCTCGCCGCCGAAGGCGTGGTGTTCGACGCCGCCTATTGCAACAGCCCACTTTGCGCGCCGTCGCGTTTTACCCTGGTCAGCGGTCAGTTGCCGAGCAAGATCGGCGCTTATGACAACGCGGCGGATTTCCCTGCCGATGTACCGACCTACGCCCACTACCTGCGGCGCCTCGGTTACCGAACCGCGCTGTCCGGCAAAATGCACTTCTGCGGCCCGGACCAGCTCCACGGTTACGAAGAACGCCTGACCAGCGACATTTACCCGGCCGACTACGGTTGGGCGGTGAACTGGGATGAACCGGACGTGCGTCCGACCTGGTATCACAACATGTCGTCGGTGCTGCAAGCCGGGCCGTGCGTGCGTACCAATCAGCTGGATTTCGACGAAGAGGTGGTGTTCAAGGCCCAGCAATACCTGTTCGATCACATCCGCGAAGATGGCGATCAGCCGTTCTGCCTGACCGTGTCGATGACTCACCCACACGATCCGTACACGATTCCCAAGGCGTTCTGGGATATGTATGACGATGCGGACATCCCGTTGCCCCAGACGCCGTCGCAAACCGAGCTCGATCCGCACTCCCAGCGTTTGCTCAAGGTTTACGACCTGTGGGACAAACCGCTGCCTGTGGATAAAATCCGGGATGCGCGCCGTGCGTACTTTGGTGCATGCAGCTATATCGACAGCAATGTCGGCAAACTCCTGCAAACACTCGAAGAAACGGGGCTGATCAACGACACGATCATCGTCTTCTCCGGCGACCACGGCGATATGCTCGGCGAGCGCGGGCTCTGGTACAAAATGCACTGGTTCGAAATGGCCGCGCGCGTTCCCCTGTTGATAAGTGCGCCGGGACAGTTCGGCGCAGGGCGGGTCAGCGCAGCGGTTTCCACCGCCGACCTGTTGCCGACGTTTGTAGAGCTGGCCGGCGGCTCGCTGGAGCCGGGCCTGCCACTGGATGGCCGCTCGCTGGTTTCGCACCTGCAAGGGCAGGGCGGTCACGACGAAGTCTTCGGCGAATACATGGCCGAGGGCACCATCAGCCCCTTGATGATGATTCGTCGCGGCGCCTACAAATTCATCTACAGCGAAGACGACCCATGCCTACTCTTCGACGTACACAACGACCCGCGTGAGCAGGAAGAACTCAGCCAATCGCCGCAACATCGGCCACTGTTCGAAGAGTTTCTTAGCGAAGCGCGGGCCAAATGGAACATCCCGGCGATACACCAGCAGGTGCTCGCAAGCCAGCGTCGCCGGCGATTTGTCGCCGACGCGCTGACCATCGGCAAGCTGAAGAGCTGGGACCACCAGCCGCTGGTGGACGCCAGTCAGCAATACATGCGCAACCACATCGACCTCGACGACCTGGAGCGCAAAGCACGTTATCCACAACCCTGCCAAAACCAATAATGTTAAGGGGAAGTCCATGCAAAAGTTATCCACAGTACTGACGGTCGGGCTGCTGGCCCTGGGCAGTGCATCGGCGTATGCCGATCAGAGCTGCGAGACGGTGAAAATGGCCGACCCTGGCTGGAGCGACATCGCCGCAACCAACGCCATCACCGGGTTTCTGCTGGACGGCATGGGCTACAAGCCCAAAGTCGACACCCTCGCGGTGCCGATTACCTTTGGCGGCTTGAAGGATGGTCAGGTTGACGTGTTCCTGGGTAACTGGATGCCTGCGCAGCAGGGTTTCTACGACAAGTTCGTGGCCACCGGCGACGTCACGCAACTGGCGAAGAACCTCGATGGCACCGAGTTCACCCTGGCTGTTCCGGATTATGTGTGGGACGCGGGTGTGCATAACTTTGCCGACCTGAACAAGTTCGCCGACAAATTCGACAAGAAGATCTACGGCATCGGTTCCGGAGCCCCGGCGAACATTTCACTGCAAGAAATCATCAAGAAGAACGACTTCGACATGGGTCAGTGGAAACTCGTCGAGTCCAGCGAACAGGCAATGCTGGCCGAAGTGTCTCGTGCCGTGAAGAAGCAGAAGTTCGTGACCTTCCTCGGCTGGACGCCGCACCCGATGAACGTGCAGTTGAAAATGCATTACCTGAAAGGTGGCGAGAAATACTTCGGCGATACCGGCAGCGTTCACACGCTGACCCGCAAAGGTTATGCACAGGCCTGCCCGAATGTTGGCAAATTGCTCACCAACCTGAGTTTCACTCAGGAAATGGAAAACAGCATCATGGCGGACGTGGTGAACAAGAAGGTCAGCAATGCCGATGCAGCAAAAGCGTGGATCAAGGCTAATCCGGCGGTGCTGGACAAGTGGCTGGATGGCGTGAAGACCGTGGACGGGAAGGATGCGTTGCCGGCAGTGAAAGCCAAGTTGTAAGCATGATCTGTGGCGAGGGAGCTCGCTCCCGCTCGGGTGCGAAGCGCCCGCAGATGTTTAGGGCTGCTTTGCAGCCCAGCGGGAGCAAGCTCCCTCGCCACAATGATCGCGTCGTCCTGTTACCCTGCGCAAAACCCCCGACCGAGAGGACCCATGGCCCTTCCCAGCCGCCATTCACTCTTTCCCTTCCTCACGTGGTTGCCCCGGCAAACCCGCGCCAGCGTCGGCCGTGACCTGATTGTCGGCCTCAGCGGCGCCATTCTCGCGTTGCCGCAATCCATTGCCTACGCGCTGATTGCCGGTCTCCCACCGGAATACGGCTTGTACGCGGCGATCATCCCGGTGCTGATTGCCTGTCTTTGGGGATCGTCGTGGCATCTGATCTGCGGCCCTACGGCGGCCATTTCGATTGTCCTGTACGCCAGCGTCAGTCCTCTGGCCGTTCCCGCGTCCAAGGACTACATCACGCTGATCCTGCTTCTGACGCTCCTCGCCGGTATTTTCCAGTGGCTGCTGGGTTTGCTGCGATTCGGCGCGCTGGTAAATTTTGTCTCGCACTCGGTCGTGCTCGGTTTCACGCTTGGCGCCGCGGTAGTGATTGCCATCGGTCAAATACCCAATCTGCTGGGGCTGGACGTGCCCAACCAAGCCACGGCACTGGACAGTTTTATGATGCTGTTCAGGCATCTCGGCGAGGTAGACCAACCTTCGCTGGTGCTGGGCCTGGCAACTGTCGTCGTGGGGGTGACGCTGAAACTGCTGTTGCCGCGCTGGCCAACGCTATTGATCACCCTGGTCCTGAGCGGATTGCTGGTATGGCTCTGGCCAACGATGTTTGGTCACGTGCAGTTGGTCAGCGCGTTTGTCGGGCGCCTGCCGCCCTTCAGCCCGTTGCCGCTGGACCTGGATCTGATCCTGCGTCTGTTGCCCAGCGCCGTGGCGGTCGGGATGCTCGGGCTGGTGACGAGTCTGTCGATTGCCCGCTCCTTGTCGGCGCGGTCGCAGCAGTTGCTCGATGCGAATCAGGAAGTTCGCGCCCAAGGCTTGTCGAACATTGTCGGTGCGTTTTTTTCCGGCTCGCTGTCAGCCGGGTCCTTCACACGCTCGGGACTGAGTTACGAAGCGGGTGCCTGCTCGCCGCTGGCCGGGGTTTTTTCGGCGATGTGGGTGGCGCTGTTCGCGATCTTCGGCGCCCATCTGATTGCGCATATTCCGATCCCGGCCATGGCCGGCAGCATTCTGTTGATCGCCTGGGGATTGATCGACCATCGCGGCATTCGCGCGTTGCTGCGGGTCAGCCGCGCCGAGTTCGTGGTGATGGCGCTGACCTGTATCGCCACGCTGTTGCTGGAGTTGCAGACGGCGATTTATGCCGGAGTGCTCGCGTCCCTGTTTTTCTACCTCAAGCGCACCTCACAACCTCGGGTGCAGCACTGGCGCGACGGCGATGAAGACATTCTGCGGGTCGGCGGGTCGATCTTCTTCGGCGCCAGCCATTACCTGCAAGTGCGCCTGCAACGGATGCACGGCGCGCGCGTGGTGATCGAGGCGCAGCACATCAACTTCATCGACTATTCGGGTGTGGAAATGCTGCACCAGGAAGCGCGACGGCTGCGTAAGCAGGACCGCAGCCTGACCTTGCGCGGTGCGCGGCCGCCGGTGGTGGAGGAGTTGAGGAAGCTCGAAGGCGCGGAGAAATGCCCGATCCGGTTTGAAGACTGAAACACCGCTTTTTGGACAACCAAATACCCGTGGCGAGGGAGCTTGCTCCCGCTAGGGTGCGAAGCGCCCTCCAGATATCAGGGCTGCTTCGCCCCCCAGCGGGAGCAAGCTCCCTCGCCACAAAAGCCTAAAGTGTCAGTTGGCGGCGCAGTTCGGCCAGCACCGGCGCCGTGTCCGGGCGCACGCCACGCCACAGGAAGAAAGCTTCTGCTGCTTGTTCAGCGAGCATCCCCAGGCCATCCATCGACACTGCCGCGCCCTGTTCCGTAGCCCAGCGGCAGAACGAGGTCGGCTCCTTGCCGTACATCATGTCGTAGCAAACGGTCTTGCCCGGCTCGATCAAACTGCTGGCAATCGGCGGTACATCGCCTGTCAGGCTGGCGGACGTCGCGTTGATGATCAGGTCCACCGGCTCTTGCAGCCAATCGAAACCGCTGGCTGACACCGGCCCCAGATCAGCGAACAGCTCCGCCAGCAACTCGGCTTTATCCACCGTGCGGTTAGCAATGATCACCGAGGCCGGCTGCTCGGCCAGCAGGGGCTCAAGCGCGCCGCGCACTGCGCCACCGGCACCGAGCAGCAGGATGCGTTTGCCCTTGAGACTGAATCCGGCGTTGACCGTCAGATCCCTTACCAGACCGGCGCCATCGGTATTGTCGCCCAGCAGCGTGCCATCGGCGAGTTTGCTCAGGGTGTTCACCGCACCGGCGCGCTGCGCTCGCGCCGTCAAACTGTGCGCCAGGCGAAACGCTTCTTCCTTGAACGGCACCGTCACGTTCGCCCCGCGACCTTCAAGGAAAAACTCCCGGGCAAAGTCGGAAAAATCATCAAGCGGTGCCAGCGAAGTGCTGTAGTCCAGTTGCTGAGCGGTCTGCTCGGCGAACAGACGATGAATCATTGGCGACTTGCTGTGGCTAATCGGGTTACCGAATACGACGTAACGGTCCATCAGGATTCCTCGTTCAGGCCTTGGCCAACCAATCGCGATCTTGCAGGAAGTACTCGGTCAGGCGCGCTTCTTCGCTGCCCGGCTCGGCTTTCCAGTCATAGCTCCAGCGAACCTGCGGCGGCAGTGACATGAGGATCGACTCGGTACGCCCACCCGATTGCAGGCCGAACAGCGTGCCACGGTCGTAAACCAGGTTGAATTCGACGTAACGGCCGCGGCGGAACTCCTGAAATTCGCGCTGTTTGGCGGTGAACGCATCGTTCTTGCGACGCTGCACGATCGGCAAGTAAGCGTCGATAAAAGCATCACCAATGGCGCGCATGAAGGCGAAGCTGGTGTCGAAGTCCCACTCGTTCAAGTCATCGAAGAACAGGCCGCCGATGCCGCGCGGTTCGTGACGATGCTTGATATGGAAATAGCTGTCGCACCAGGCTTTGTAGCGTGAATAGACATCCGGACCGAACGGCGCGCAGGCCTGCTCGGCGACGCGGTGCCAGTGCACGCAGTCTTCTTCGTTGCCGTAATACGGGGTCAGGTCGAAGCCGCCACCGAACCACCAGACCGGCTCTTCACCTTCTTTTTCAGCGATGAAAAAGCGCACGTTGGCGTGGGAAGTCGGCACATGCGGGTTGTGCGGGTGAATCACCAGCGACACGCCCAGGGCCTCGAAGCCACGCCCGGCCAGTTCCGGCCGATGGGCGCTGGCGGACGGTGGGAGACCGCTGCCGAAGACGTGGGAAAAGTTGACGCCGCCCTTTTCGATGACAGCACCGTTCTCGATCACTCGCGTGCGACCGCCACCGCCGGCAGGGCGGGTCCAGGCGTCTTCGACGAACTGCGTGCCGCCGTCTTCGGCTTCCAGGGCAGCGCAAATGCGGTCTTGCAGGTCGAGCAGGTAGGCTTTTACGGCCTCGGTGCGGGTCGTCATGTCATCACCTTGAATCGGGCAAAACTACGCGGCGCTCCCTCGGAGCAGGGCCGACGCAAATGGGCGCGTAGCATAACATCGCAGATGGGCCTGCCGCAGTTGACGGGGATCAAGCTTAGGAGTCCGATAGAGGGCTTGGCGCTACTAATCCAAAAGCTAAGACCTATGGAGAGTTCTGATGGCAAAGCGTATCCAGTTCCGCACCCATGGCGGCCCCGAAGTACTCGAGTATGTGGATTACCAGCCCGCCGAACCCGGCCCGCAGCAAGTTCGCGTTACCAACAAGGCCATCGGCCTGAACTTCATCGACACTTACTTCCGTAGTGGCCTCTATGCGCCACCCGCCTTGCCGTCGGGCGTGGGTTCGGAAGGTGCGGGCGTGGTCGAGGCGGTGGGCAGTGAAGTCACCCGCTTCAAGGTCGGTGACCGCGTGGCTTATGGCAGCGGTCCGTTGGGCGCCTACAGCGAAGTTCACGTGTTGCCGGAGGCCAATCTGGTGCACCTGCCAGACGCGATCAGCTTTGAACAAGCGGCAGGGGTCATGCTCAAAGGCCTGACCGTGCAGTACTTGCTGCGTCAGACCTATGAACTCAAGGGCGGCGAAACCATTTTGTTTCACGCCGCTGCCGGTGGTGTCGGCTCCCTGGCCTGCCAATGGGCCAAGGCCCTGGGCGTGAAGTTGATCGGCACGGTCAGCTCGCCGGAAAAAGCCGCACTGGCGAAGGCCAACGGTGCGTGGGCGACCATCGATTACAGCCATGAAAACGTCGCACAGCGCGTACTGGAATTGACCGATGGCAAAAAAGTCCCGGTGGTGTACGACGGCGTCGGCAAGGACACTTGGCTCACCTCGCTGGACAGCGTGGCGCCTCGGGGTCTGGTCGTGAGTTTTGGCAACGCATCGGGCGCGGTGGATGGGGTGAACCTGGGGATTTTGGCGGCGAAAGGGTCGTTGTACGTGACCCGGCCGACACTGGCGACCTACGCCAACAACGCCGAAAACCTGCAGCGGATGGCGGATGAGCTGTTCGAAATGATCATCAGCGGGAAGTTGAAGGTGGAGATCAGCCAGAAGTACTCACTGGCTGATGCGGCGAAGGCGCAGACCGAGTTGTCGGCGCGCCGGACTACCGGTTCGACTGTTCTGCTGCCTTGAGGACGCCTTCTCGGGCAAGCCCTCTTCCACAGGTACAGCGTCGTACACAAGTCATGTGAACAACCGGAATCCTGTGGGAGCTGGCTTGCCAGCGATGAACGATGACTCGGTCTCAATCCGGGCGGATGACGTTACCGGTCGCCAGGTCGCGAATCACGCTCGGATTCTTGCGCCCACCGAGGTTGCCACCGAGGATGAAATCAATCTGCCCCCGGAAATACTGCTCCACGCGAAGCCGCGTCCGCGCCGCTGGCCGTCCTTGAGGGTTAGCGGATGTCGAAACCAGTGGCCCGACCACCGCGCACAAATCCCGCACCAACGGATGATCGCTGACCCGCAACGCCACCGTCTCGTGCACACCCGTAATCCACTGCGGCAGCATATTCTGATGCGGCACCAACCAGGTATTCGGCCCGGGCCAGGTGCTGGCCATACGATCCATCCACAGCTCAGGGAAGTCCTCGAAGAGAAAATCGAACTGGCGAATGTTGTCGGCGACCAGAATCAGGCCCTTCTCCACCGACCGGCCCTTGAGCATCAGCAGACGCTCTACCGCTTCTTCGTCCCACGGGTCGCAACCCAGGCCCCAGACCGCCTCGGTTGGATAGGCAATCACCGCCCCTGCGCGAATGGCTTGCGCTGCTTGTTGCACACGCCAACTATTGACCATGAAAAACTCTCCGGAATAAGGCTCTGCGCAGTTTACCGATCTTCCTTGTAAAACCTAGCTCACCCGCGCAAACCAGCGTCCGCTTTCGCAGACTGCCCGGCCGTCCATTTCCAGCTCCGTCAACGCCGCCAGCACTTTGGGCAGGGTCCAGCCGCTGCTGTCTGCCAACGCTTCACTGGTCTGCGGCGCCGCATGCAACAGCATCAGCAGTGGATGAGTCACCGATGGCGTCTCGGTGGACAACGGCAACTGTTGCCAGCCGCGCAAGCCTTCGAGGATATGCTCGATGGTTTCCACCAATACCGCACCGTCACGGATCAGCTGATGACAGCCACGGGCACCGGGATGGTGAATCGACCCCGGAATGGCATACACCTCACGACCTTGCTCCGCCGCCAGCCGCGCGGTGATCAATGAACCACTGGCGACACTGGCCTCCACCACCAGCACGCCGAGGGACAAACCGCTGATGATCCGGTTGCGCCGGGGAAAGTTGCTGGCGGTGGGCCCTGCGTCCAGCGGGAACTCGGAAAGCACCGCACTGCCCGACGCAATCATGGCGTCCGCCAGTCTCCGATTGCGCTGTGGATAAAACTTTTCAAGTCCCGTGCCAAGTACACCGACCGTTCGCCCGCCCACGTCCAGAGCGGCCTGGTGCGCGGCGGCATCGATGCCCAGCGCCAGACCGCTGGTGATGACAAAACCGGCGCTGGCCAGACTCCGGGAAAACGCCGCAGCGGTGTCCATGCCCGGTCGCGAGGCGCGACGACTGCCGACCATCGCCAGTTGTGGCTTTTCCAGAATCCCCGGATCGCCCGCCACGAATAACAGCGGCGGTGCGTCGCTGATTTCCGCCAGCAATGCCGGGTAGTCAGGCTGGTCCCACATCAGTAAATGCTGGCCCGGACGCTCTAGCCAGGCCAATGCGTGGCTTGCGCCATCGCGAATTTCGCTCGAGCGCCTGGCCTCTGAACACGCAAACGGCAAACCCAATGCACGCCAGGCACTGGCCGGCGCGCTGATGGCTTTGGACGCCGAGCCAAAGGCTTCAAGCAATTTCTTGAAACGCGCAGGGCCGAGTTCCGGCAAACGATGCAGGCGTAAACGAGCTTCCAGTTCCGCAGGCGAAACCGGTGTTAAAGCAGACAGCGACATGGATCATCCTTGATCGTTATGAGCCCCGTTCAAACGGGAATAAGCTGTGGATAACTCTGTTGGTAACTTGTGGAGCCTGCTTACGGATTTCGCACTTTGTCCATCACCGCCAACGAGCGCGATGCGTTGAGCACCAGCCCGTAGCTGAGCTTGTCGTAGGTACGGAAAACCATCAGCAAACCGGCGCGTTCATCAGGAATCTTCAGCGGCTGGCCGGTGATCCGGTCACGCACGGTTTCGCCGGTTTTCATCACCACCAGCACGTTGCCTTCGGCCAGGCCATCACGCTGCCCCTTGTTCAGCGTGACAACATCCATCGCGCCAATCTGAGTAACCCCGCGCGGCACGTCGATGATCAGCCCGTTTATGTCGGTTGTTGGCGCGCTGGGCATGAAGGTCGAGTTGATGGATCGTTCTTCAGTGCTGAACAAACGGTCGCCAAGACGTACTTCCTGAGTCGTGCGCTGCAGGGCGAGGGTAGCGACATCGCCCTCAGTGGCCACGATTTCGCCGCCCCCGATGTCGTCCGCGTTGATCCCCAGGAACTCTTTACTGTCGGGGTCGGTGTAGACCTTGCCCTGGCGGAAGATGCCGTAAACCGGCTGGCTCGGGTCGAACTGGCCACGGGCGAAGATCCGGTCACCGGTACCGCTGAGCACCCGTTCGGCATCGCCCGCGACGATATAAGGCGCCTTGTCGAAATCCTCCACCTTGTCGACGATGCGGTTACTCAGCAGGAAGCTGTTGATGGCTTGCAGCGGAATACTCGGGATGGCATCCGCCACCGGCGAGCTGCGCACCCGTGGAGAGAGCTTGATAGTGCCCCTGGATTCCCCGCGATTGAGCGTCAGACGCGGCTGGCCATTGACGTAGACCAGCGACAGTACATCGCCGGGGTAGATGAGATTGGGGTTCTGGATCTGCGGATTGGCCTGCCAGAGCTCAGGCCATTTCCACGGCTCACGGAGGTATTTTCCGGAGATGTCCCAAAGTGTGTCACCCGTGACAACGGTGTATTGCTGTGGAAAACCTTCCCTGAGTTGCACTTGCCCGTGCGCCAAACCGGCCGAGGCCAGAAGGAGCAAGGCGAGTAGTGATTTCCTCATGCGGTGAATCCCTTTATTATGTGCGTTCGCGTGAAACGCCAGAGCCCTCGTGGCTCGCTCCGGATTCTTGCCAAAAAGAAAAAGGAGCTACGCTTCACAACGGTAGCCTGCATCTCCGGACCTGCCAGGCCATCGACCCGACTTTACCTCAGACGTGCAGCAATCAAGCTTATGGCCATTTTAGACATCCTCGAATTTCCCGACTCGCGTCTGCGCACTATCGCCAAACCTGTGGCCGTAGTGGACGACGAAGTGCGCCAGTTGGTCGATGATATGTTTGAAACAATGTATGAAGCGCCAGGCATCGGCCTCGCCGCAACCCAGGTCAACGTGCACAAACGTATCGTCGTGATGGACCTCTCCGAAGACCGCAGCGAACCGCGGGTGTTCATCAACCCCGAGTTCGAGTCCCTGACCGACGAGATGGAGCAATACCAGGAAGGCTGCCTCTCGGTGCCGGGCTTCTACGAAAACGTCGATCGCCCGCAGAAGGTCAAGGTCAAGGCCCTGGACCGCGACGGCCAGCCTTACGAACTGATCGCCGAAGGCCTGCTCGCCGTGTGCATCCAGCACGAATGCGACCACCTCAACGGCAAATTGTTCGTCGACTACCTGTCGAACCTCAAACGCGACCGAATCAAGAAGAAACTGGAAAAGCTCCATCGCCAGAACGCTTGATGCCCTCCTTTCAAAGGCTTGCTGCGGCAAGCCTTTTTCTTTTCAGAGATTGTTCCCATGACTGAGCCACTGCGCATCGTCTTTGCCGGCACCCCGGAATTCGCCGCCGAACACCTCAAGGCCCTGCTCGACAGCCCTTATGAGATCGCCGCGGTCTACACCCAACCGGACCGTCCGGCGGGCCGCGGGCAAAAGTTGATGCCAAGCCCGGTCAAGCAGTTGGCACTGGAAAACAACATCCCGGTGCTGCAACCGCCGACCCTGCGCAACGAAGACGCTCAGGCCGAGCTGGCCGCGCTGAAGCCGGATTTGCTGGTGGTGGTCGCTTATGGCCTGATCCTGCCGCAAGTGGTGCTGGATATCCCGCGCCTGGGTTGTATCAACAGCCACGCATCATTGCTGCCACGCTGGCGCGGGGCGGCGCCGATCCAACGTGCCGTCGAAGCCGGCGACAGCGAAAGCGGCGTGACCGTGATGCGCATGGAACTGGGCCTCGACACCGGGCCGATGCTGCTGAAAGTCACCACGCCGATCAGTGCTGAAGACACTGGCGGCAGCCTTCATGACCGTCTGGCGAAAATCGGTCCACCGGCAGTATTACAAGCCATCGCCGGCCTCGCTGCCGGCACCCTGGAAGGCGAAGTGCAGGATGACACACTCGCCACTTACGCTCACAAATTGAACAAGGACGAAGCGCGCATTGACTGGAACCGGCCGGCCATTGAGCTCGAACGTCTGGTTCGCGCCTTCAATCCCTGGCCGATCACCCACAGCACACTGAACGGCGAAGCACTGAAAGTGCTGGCCGCGAATCTCGCTGAAGGGCAGGGCGCTCCAGGGGAAATCCTCAGCGCCAGCAAGGACGGTCTGATCGTTGCGTGCGGTGCGCAGGCCCTTTGCCTGACCCGCCTGCAATTGCCCGGCGGCAAGGCGCTGAACTTCAGCGATTTGTTCAACAGCCGTCGTGAGAAATTTGCCGTCGGCACCGTCCTCGGTCAAACGGCGGACGCTCAATGAATCCACGTCTGGCTGCCGCCAAGGCACTTGCTGCTGTTCTTAACGGAAAAGCCTCACTTAACAGTTCGCTGCCGACACAAATGGACAAGGTTGAAGACCGTGATCGCGGCTTCACCCAGGACCTGGCCTTCGGCACGGCACGCTGGCAACCACGTTTGTCGGCGCTGGCGGCCAAGCTGCTGCAGAAACCCTTCAAGGCTGCGGACGCCGATGTCGAGGCGCTGTTGCTCGTCGGCCTCTACCAACTGCTTTACACCCGCGTCCCGGCCCATGCCGCCATCGGCGAAACCGTCGGCTGTGCCGATAAGCTGAAAAAACCGTGGGCCAAGGCATTGCTGAACGCCGTATTGCGCCGCGCCCAACGTGAAAGCGAAGCGCTGCTGGCCGAACTGGAACATGACCCGGTGGTGCGCACGGCGCACCCGCGCTGGCTGCAAAAATCCCTGAAAGCCTTCTGGCCTGAGCAATGGGAAGCCATTTGCGCGGCGAACAACGCGCATCCGCCGATGATTCTGCGGGTCAACCGTCGCCATCACACTCGCGATGCCTACTTGCAGTTGCTGACCGAAGCGGGCATCGCCGCCACGCCATGTGTCTACAGCCAGGACGGCATCATTCTCGACGCCGCTGCCGATGTGCGCAGCCTGCCGGGCTTCGCTGAAGGCTGGATCAGCGTGCAGGACGAAGCGGCGCAACTGGCCGCTGATCTGCTGGACCTGGCGCCGGGGCAACGGGTGCTCGACGCGTGCTGCGCACCGGGCGGCAAAACGTGCCACATCCTTGAAGCCGAGCCTGCATTGGCCGGCGTCGTCGCCGTAGACCTGGAAGCCAAACGTCTGGTGCGCGTACGGGAAAACCTCGCACGCCTGGGCCTGAGCGCCGAACTGATCGCCGCCGACGGTCGCGACACCGCAACCTGGTGGGACGGCAAACCCTTCCAGCGCATCCTCCTTGACGCGCCATGCTCGGCCACCGGCGTGATCCGTCGTCACCCGGACATCAAGCTGACGCGCCAACCGGATGACATCGCCGCGCTGGCGGTGCTGCAAGGCGAATTGCTCGATGCCATGTGGATAACTCTGGAGGTCGGCGGGATTCTGCTTTACGCCACCTGCTCCACGTTGCCGACCGAGAACACCGAAGTCATCGAAGCTTTCCTCGCCCGCACGCCGGGCGCCCGTGAGCTGGACCTCGCCACAACGGCCGGGATCAAGCAGCCCCATGGTCGCCAGTTGCTGGCCCAGGAAGGCGGCCACGACGGGTTCTACTACGCCAAGCTGATCAAGATCGCCGCCGCGCGCGGTTAACCGGTTTTTAAGGGAGTGACTGGATGAAAATCATCATCCTCGGAGCAGGGCAGGTCGGTGGTTCGCTGGCGGAACACTTGGCCAGCGAGGCCAACGACATCACCGTGGTCGACACCGACGGCGAACGCCTGCGCGATCTCGGCGACCGGCTGGACATCCGCACCGTGCAGGGCCGCGGCTCGCTACCGACGGTGCTGCGTCAGGCCGGCGCGGACGACGCCGACATGCTGGTCGCGGTGACCAACAGTGACGAAACCAACATGGTGGCCTGTCAGGTTGCCCATACCCTGTTCCACACCCCGACGAAAATCGCCCGGGTCCGCGAAGCGGCGTACCTGACGCGCTCCGAGCTGTTCGATAACGAAGCGATTCCGGTGGATGTGCTGATCAGCCCGGAACAAGTGGTCACCAACTACATCAAGCGCCTGATCCAGCATCCGGGCGCGCTTCAAGTGATCGACTTCGCCGAAGGCAAAGCGCAGCTGGTCGCAGTGAAGGCTTACTACGGCGGACCGCTGGTGGGTCAGCAACTGCGTCAGTTGCGCGAGCACATGCCGAACGTCGAAACCCGCGTTGCGGCGATTTTCCGACGTGACCGGCCGATACTGCCCCAGGGCGATACGGTGATCGAGGCCGACGACGAAGTCTTTTTCATCGCCGCCAAGGCGAATATTCGCGCAGTGATGAGCGAAATGCGCCGCCTCGACGAAAGCTACAAGCGCATCGTCATCGCCGGTGGCGGGCAGATCGGCGAGCGTCTGGCCGAGGCCATCGAAAGCCGTTATCAGGTGAAGATCATCGAGATGAACCCGGCCCGCTGCCGCCATCTCTCCGACACCCTCGACAGCACCGTGGTCCTGCAGGGCAGCGCCTCCGACCGCGATTTGCTGATGGAGGAGAACATCGCCGACGCCGACATCTTCCTCGCCCTGACCAACGACGACGAAGCCAACATCATGTCGTCGCTACTGGCCAAGCGCCTGGGCGCGAAGAAGGTGATGACGATCATCAACAACCCGGCCTACGTCGATCTGATTCAGGGCGGCGACATCGACATCGCCATCAGCCCGCAACTGGCGACCATCGGCACCTTGCTGGCTCACGTACGGCGTGGCGATATCGTCAGCGTGCACTCGTTGCGTCGCGGCGCGGCGGAGGCCATCGAGGCGATCGCCCATGGCGATGCGAAATCGAGCAAGGTGATTGGCAAGGCTATCGAAAACATTGGACTGCCGCCGGGTACGACGATTGGCGCGATCATTCGCGATGAAGAAGTGATCATTGCCCACGACGACACGGTGATCGAGGCGGGTGACCATGTGATTCTGTTCCTTGTGGATAAGAAGCATATTCGCGATGTGGAGAAGTTGTTCCATGTGGGGCTTAGCTTCTTCTGATCCGAAGGTGGTTTCGAACGTCACCCAATAACCCAAGGTGTCCCCCATGATTGAATCCCTGGAAAAAATGCTCGCCAAGGGTATGGATAACTCATTGCTGCGCTTCGGCCTGGGCAAGGGCTACCTGGATCTTGGGGAAAACACCAAGGCCGCCGAACATTTTCAGCGTTGCGTCGAGTTCGATCCGAAGTATTCAGCGGCGTGGAAACTGTTGGGCAAGGCGCATTTGGCGTTGGCCGAATATCCGGCCGCACGCCAGGCGTGGGAGCAGGGTCTGGAAGCTGCTCGTGCTCACGGCGACAAGCAGGCGGAAAAGGAGATGACGGTGTTTCTGAAGAAGCTGGAGCGTCAGGCGCCCTGATTAGAGATAGCGCAGGCCAATACCGTCGGCGTCCACCAACACCACTTCCATGCGCACCCGCGGCGCCCCTGTGGGTAAATCCTGCACCTGACCATACACCACGGCGCCTTTAGGCAACGCAGACAAACCCGGATGCTTGACGTAGACGCCCGTGGTCGAGAGGTTGCGGGTTTGGCCCAGGCATTCGCCAAAGCTTTCATGGCTGATTTTGATACGAAATGATTTTCTGTGTTCGGACATCTTCTGCGCCCTTTTCTGAACAGTTGTGGATAACCCTGATTGCGAGGTTATCCACAGATCGTGCCAATCCACTCAGTACCAGCGTTCTTCACCCGGTGGACGCTTCTTGAAGCGTTTCATGCTCCACATGTACTGGCTCGGATAAGCCCGCACGTAGCGTTCGACCACCTTGCTCATGGCCGCGCAGGACGTTTCGGTATCAGTGCTGTACATGGCCTCTGGCGCGGCTTCGAGGATCACTTTGTAGCCTGAGCCGTCCGGCAGGCGCAGGGCGTGCAGGAATACGCCGACGGCTTTGCCGCCAGCGAGCATGTTCGGTACAAACTTGCTGGTCAGGGCCTGGGTGGCGAAGAACGGCACGAAGATCCCGGCGGATTCGGACGGTTCAGGGTCAGCGGGGATGCCCACTGCACCACCTTTGCGCACTTCCTTGATGACACTGAGAATGCCTTCCTTGGTGGAAGCTGCAACCTTGTTACCCAGTTGCACCCGCTGCTTGCGCAGCAATTCATCCACCGCCTTCAACTTCGGCGGACGATAAAAAATGATCGGTTTGCACTGACTGCAATAGAAGTGGTTCAACACTTCCCAGTTGCCCAAGTGGCTGGTGATGCCCACGACACCTTTGCCAGAGGCGAGGGCGTCTTTCAAGACGTCGAGCCCTTCGACTTCCCGCACCAGGTCAATGGAGCGCTGCGCCGGCCAGATCCACGCGCACGCACTTTCGGTCAGCGACTTGCCGATGTCTTTCAGGCTCTGACCGACCAGACGCTCGCGCTCGGCAGGGTCCATCTCGGGAAAGCACTTGGCCAGATTGATCCGCACCACGTCGCGGGAACGGTTAGGGGTTTTCCACATCACCCAGCCGATGGCCGAGCCAACTGCCTGCACTGCTCGCCAAGGAAGCAAGGCAAACAGCCGCAGAGCGCCTACCAGCAAGGCGCCTTTCAACTTATCCACAGGTCACTCCTGATCTTGTGCTGTGCGCGAGGCGGCTATTCTAACCGCCGATCGACAAGGTCGCGTAGCGATCGCAATCCCGGGTGTGGTCCATGACCATGCCCGAGGCCTGCATCAACGCGTAGCAAATGGTCGGGCCGACGAAGGTAAAGCCGGCTTTTTTCAGGCCTTTGCTCATCTCCACAGCGACCGGCGTGACCGCCGGCACTTCGGTGCGATCCTTGAAATGATTGATCACCGGTTGGCCACCCACGAAGGACCAGAGAAACGCCACCGGGTCCTCCAGCGCCAGCCAGGCCTGGGCATTGCGCCTGGCCGCATTGAGTTTGAGGCGATTGCGAATAATGCCGGGATCGAGCATCAATTCATCGATTTCAGCGTCGCTCATCTGCGCCACGCGCTGTACGTCAAAGCCGAACAGCACCTCGCGGTATCGCTCACGTTTACGCAACACGGTGATCCAGGAGAGGCCGGCCTGGAACCCTTCGAGCAAAAGCAACTCGAACAATCCCTGCGCATCGCGTAGCGGCGTGCCCCACTCCTGGTCGTGATAAGCCATGTACAGCGGATCTTCGGAACACCAAAAGCAGCGTGGCATAAGGCTCCAGGGGGCGTGCGCAGCAATGAATCGGGTATACTCCCGCTCTTTAAATCGCAGCCCAAGAAACAGGTGAATTTCGTGAGCCAGCCTACGCCAGCCGTGCGTACCTTCCAAGACTTGATCCTCGCCCTCCAGCAATACTGGGCCGAGCAAGGTTGCGTGGTACTTCAGCCCTACGATATGGAAGTAGGCGCCGGGACTTTCCACACTGCCACGTTTCTGCGCGCCATCGGCCCGGAAACCTGGAACGCCGCTTATGTGCAGCCCAGTCGTCGCCCGACTGACGGCCGCTACGGCGAAAACCCGAACCGCCTGCAGCACTACTACCAGTTCCAGGTAGTCCTGAAGCCGAACCCGGACAACTTCCAGGAACTGTACCTGGGCTCCCTCAAGCATGTCGGCCTGGACCCGCTGGTCCACGACATTCGCTTCGTCGAAGACAACTGGGAATCGCCGACGCTCGGCGCCTGGGGTCTGGGCTGGGAAGTCTGGCTGAACGGCATGGAAGTGACACAGTTCACTTACTTCCAGCAAGCGGGCGGCATCGAGTGCTACCCGGTAACCGGCGAGATCACCTACGGTCTCGAGCGTCTGGCCATGTACCTGCAGGGCGTGGACTCGGTCTACGACCTGGTCTGGGCTGATGGTCCGTTCGGCAAGGTGACCTACGGCGACGTGTTCCACCAGAACGAAGTGGAGCAATCGACCTACAACTTCGAACACGCCAACGTCGAGAAGCTGTTCGAACTGTTCGACTTCTACGAAAGCGAAGCCAAGCGCCTGATCGAACTCGACCAGCCGCTGCCGTTGCCGAGCTACGAAATGGTGTTGAAGGCCTCCCACACCTTCAACCTGCTGGATGCGCGCCGGGCGATCTCGGTGACTGCGCGTCAGCAATACATTCTGCGTGTGCGCACCCTGGCGCGTTCCGTTGCGCAAGCCTACCTGCTGGCTCGCGCCAAGCTGGGCTTCCCGATGGCGACACCGGACCTGCGTGATGAAGTACTGGCCAAGCTGGAGGCTGCACAATGAGTGCTCAAGATTTTCTGGTTGAACTGGGCACCGAAGAACTGCCACCCAAAGCCCTGAACACCCTGGCCGAGGCCTTCCTGGCCGGTATCGACAAGGGCCTGCAAGCCGCTGGCCTGAACTACGAGACCAAAACCGTCTATGCCGCGCCACGTCGTCTGGCGGTGCTGATCACCTCGCTGTCCACCCAGCAACCGGATCGCAGCATCAACCTCGATGGCCCACCACGTCAGGCCGCGTTCGATGCAGACGGCAACCCGACTCAAGCGGCGTTGGGCTTCGCCAAGAAGTGCGGTGTAGAGCTAAGCGAAATCGATCAGAGCGGCCCGAAGCTGCGTTACAGCCAGAGCATCGCCGGCAAGCCGACGGCAAGCCTGCTGCCGACCATCGTCGAAGACTCTCTGAACGACCTGCCGATCCCGAAGCGCATGCGCTGGGGCGCTCGCAAGGAAGAGTTCGTTCGTCCGACCCAATGGCTGGTGATGCTGCTCGGTGACCAGGTCATCGATTGCACGATCCTCGCTCAGAAGGCCGGTCGCGATTCCCGTGGTCACCGCTTCCATCACCCGGAAAGCGTGCGTATCACTTCGCCCGCCAACTACCTGAGCGACCTGCGTGCCGCTTACGTGCTGGCCGACTCCAACGAGCGTCGCGCGATCATCAGCAAGCGCACCGAAGAGCTGGCGACGATGCAGGAAGGCACGGCAATCGTTCCGCCAGCCCTGCTCGACGAAGTGACCGCTCTGGTTGAATGGCCAGTGCCGCTGGTGTGCTCGTTCGAGGAGCGTTTCCTCGACGTGCCGCAAGAAGCGCTGATCACTACCATGCAGGACAACCAGAAGTATTTCTGCCTGCTGGACGCCGACGGCAAGTTGCTGCCACGTTTCATTACCGTGGCCAACATCGAAAGCAAAGACCCGCAGCAAATCATCGCCGGTAACGAGAAAGTGGTTCGCCCACGCCTCACCGACGCCGAGTTCTTCTTCAAGCAGGACAAGAAGCAGAAACTCGAAGATTTCAATCTGCGTCTGCAGAACGTGGTGTTCCAGGAAAAACTCGGCAGCGTCTACGACAAGGCCGAGCGCGTTTCCAAACTGGCTGCATTCATCGCACAACGCATCGGCGGCAACGCGGCATGGGCTTCCCGTGCCGGCCTGCTGTCCAAGTGCGACCTGGCAACCGAGATGGTCGGTGAGTTCCCGGAGATGCAAGGCGTCGCCGGTTACTACTACGCCCTCAACGATGGCGAGCCGGATGAAGTAGCTCTGGCACTGAACGAGCAATACATGCCGCGCGGTGCCGGCGCAGAGCTGCCGACCACCCTGACCGGTGCGGCCGTGGCCATCGCCGACAAACTCGACACACTGGTTGGCATCTTCGGTATCGGCATGCTGCCGACCGGTAGCAAAGACCCGTATGCCCTGCGTCGTGCTGCACTCGGCGTGTTGCGCATCCTGATCGACAAGAAGCTCGACCTTGATCTGAATGACGCCGTGGCGTTCGCTGTGAACGCGTTCGGTGCCAAGGTCAAGGCGGCTGGCCTGGCCGACTCGGTACTCGAATTCGTATTCGACCGACTGCGTGCTCGCTACGAAGACGAAGGCGTTGATGTCGGGACTTATCTGTCGGTACGGGCATTGAAGCCGGGTTCGGCGCTGGACTTTGATCAGCGTGTACAAGCGGTGGAAGCGTTCCGTAAATTGCCGGAAGCTGCTGCCCTCGCCGCAGTGAACAAGCGCGTTTCGAACTTGCTGAGCAAGGTTGAAGGCTCTGTTCCATCGGTCGTTGAAGCCAAGTATTTCGACAATGCCAACGAGTTTTCCCTGTACTCGGCGATTCAGCAGGCGGACCAGGCTGTTCAGCCAATGGCTGCTGCGCGTCAGTACAGCGAATCTCTGGCGCGCCTGGCGGCCTTGCGCGAGCCGGTGGATGCCTTCTTCGAAGCCGTGATGGTCAACGCGGATGATGCCAACGTGCGCGCCAACCGCTACGCACTGCTGTCGCGTTTGCGTGGGTTGTTCCTCGGCGTCGCCGACATTTCGCTGCTGGGGTAAGACTGTTTGAAACTGCTGATTCTCGATCGGGACGGGGTAATCAATTACGACTCCGACGCTTACATCAAGTCGGTGGAGGAGTGGATACCGCTCCCCGGTTCGATCGAAGCCATCGCGCAGTTGAGCAAGGCTGGCTGGACGGTAGCGGTCGCTACCAACCAGTCGGGCATCGCTCGCGGCTATTACGACATCGCCACCCTGAACGCCATGCACGAGCGCTTGCGTTCGTTGGTGGCGGAGCAGGGCGGTGAGGTCGGGCTGATCGTCTATTGCCCGCACGGGCCGGACGAAGGCTGTGTTTGCCGCAAGCCAAAACCCGGGATGCTGAAAACCATCGCCGCGCATTACAACGTATCGCTGACTGATCTATGGTTCGTCGGCGACAGTCTTGGTGACCTGGAAGCCGCCAAAGCCGTCGATTCTCAGCCAGTTTTGGTAAAGACCGGGAAAGGCGCAAAGACGTTGGGCAAGTCCCTACCGGTAGGCACCTTGATATTTGACGATCTCGCGGCGATTGCCGCAGAACTTATCCACAATTAGAGTGCTTTCGAATTTCCTGACCAAGGATTGATCGGGAGTGCGCTTTATATAGACGGGCAGAGCCCGCACGGTAAACGTCGCCATGTCGATACTGCAGGCCATCAGAACCTTTCTCTTTTACCTGCTGCTGGGCACCAGCTCGTTGCTCTGGTGCAGCCTGAGCTTTTTTATCGCGCCTTTTCTGCCGTTCAAGGCGCGCTATCGATTTATCAATGTGTATTGGTGCCGCTGCGCCTTGTGGCTGAGCAAAGTCTTTCTGGGCATCAGCTACGAAGTGAAGGGCGCCGAGAACGTACCTGACCAGCCCTGCGTGATTCAATCGAACCACCAGAGCACTTGGGAGACGTTCTTCCTCTCGGCCTACTTCGAGCCGTTGAGCCAGGTACTGAAACGCTCATTGCTGTTTGTGCCGTTCTTTGGCTGGGCCATGGCCATGTTGCGACCGATCGCCATCGACCGTGACAACCCAAAAGCGGCGCTCAAGCATGTGGCGAAGAAGGGCGATGAACTGCTGAAAGATGGCGTCTGGGTGCTGATCTTCCCTGAAGGAACGCGAGTGCCTTACGGCACCATTGGCAAGTTCTCTCGGGGTGGTACCGCGTTAGCGGTCAACGCCGCGCTTCCGGTGCTGCCGATTGCTCACAATGCCGGCAAGTTCTGGCCGAAAACCGGTTGGGCGAAGAAGCAGGGTGTCATCACTGTGATCATCGGCGAGCCGATGTACGCCGAAGGAAGCGGGCCGCGAGCCATTGCCGATCTAAACGATCGTGTTCAGGCCTGGAATGAGCAGATGCAGCGTGATATGGGCTCGCTTCCGCCTGCTCCGCAAGCTCCGGTTGCAAATGATCAGGTGGCTGTCTGAGATTCTGTGGATAACCTGTGTACCGTTTTGCTCAAAAACGACGTGATATATTCGTAAGATTATGATTTATATACATATTTCTTAAGCTCATAAAATGTCGGAAAAGGTGCATAAGTTTTTTTCGGACGTAAAAAAACCGGCTGATATAGCCGGTTTTTTTATGCCTGCGATTTGGGTCGGGAGTCCTAGCTGATAAGCGGAGCACGCCAGTCATCGGAACCGGAGGTACCGCAGACTTCGTGAGTCCAGGTTATTTTTCGGTAGGTGAAGTACACGTCCTCCAGATGTGTAAAGTGGGCCATGGCCGGATCCTGGCAGCTTGGCATTCTTGTCTGCACATCTACGATCACTGCGTCTTCCAGCTCTATGCTGAAGTAATGTTCTTGTTTTCCAGCCGCCGAGGTCCGATACCAAGCGATATGGCAGTTATCCAATACTTCTCCGCTCGTTAACGCGGTTAAGATCAACGGTGACGATTTATCAAATACTTTTGAGATCATCAGCGGTTTATGCACGCGCTGGCCCGTTGGCTGACCCGATTGGGGATCTCTCGGAATAATTATTTGGTGACTGAATGCCTGGACCAGGATTTGGTTTTCGTGACCCTCCTGGTAGACATTACCAACCGACTCCGGAGTAAATGTTCCGGCAGTAATCATTCCTTGCCGGTTTCCATTTATAACTAAATACGCGGGTGTTGGCATAACAGCATTCCCTGTTCGATATCCCAAAAATGATAGCTCCCCGCCAGTCATGCACTTGACGAGAAGGCTGTAGGATAAAGAGCACCAGGGATGTCGTATGTAGGATTTTTCTGCGAGGTGCCGAGGCATAAAGCCCGCGTTCTATACGATTAAGTTCCTGTGAATAAGCGAACAAAGTATTCAAGGAAATAAAAAAGGCCAGCGCAATGCGCTGGCCTTTTTGTCTGGCAAGTCCGCTGGATCAGAAGTCCAGGTTGGACACCGCCAAGGCGTTGCTTTCGATGAAGTCACGACGAGGTTCGACCGCATCACCCATCAGGGTGTTGAAGATCTGGTCCGCGCCAATGGCGTCTTCGATGGTCACTTTGAGCATCCGGCGCTGGCTCGGGTCCATGGTGGTTTCCCACAGCTGATCCGGGTTCATCTCACCCAGACCTTTGTATCGCTGGATGGTGTGACGCTTGGTACTTTCAGTCATCAGCCATTCAAGAGCTTCCTTGAACTCGGTAACCGGCTTCTTGCGCTCGCCACGTTGGATGTACGCGCCTTCGTCCAGCAAGCTGCTCAGCTGAGCGCCCAAAGAGACAACGGTCTTGTAATCATTGCTGCCGAAGAAGTCGCGGTTGAACGTGACGTAGTTCGACAGACCGTGGGAGATCAGTTCGACCTCTGGCAGCCAGACGTTACGTTCACGGTCTTCACGCAGGCTGGCTTTGTAAACCAGGCCAGACTTCTCGACCGTGCGCAGGCGAACTTCGTACTTGGCCAGCCAATCCTGCATCGCAGCGTGATCGGACAGCTGCTCCATGCTCACCGCTGGCAGGTAAATGAAGTGCTCGGTCAGCTCCTGTGGGTACAGGCGCGACAGACGCTTGAGGGTCTTCATCACCAGACGGAAGTCATTCACCAGGCGCTCGAGCGCTTCACCGGAGATCCCTGGGGCTTCTTCGTTCAGGTGCAGGCTCGCGTCTTCCAGGGCCGACTGCGTCATGTACTCTTCCATGGCGTCGTCGTCTTTGATGTATTGCTCTTGCTTGCCTTTCTTGACCTTGTACAGCGGTGGCTGAGCGATATAGATGTAGCCACGCTCGATCAGCTCCGGCAACTGACGGAAGAAGAAGGTCAGCAGCAGGGTACGGATGTGCGAACCGTCGACGTCAGCATCGGTCATGATGATGATGTTGTGATAACGCAGCTTGTCGATGTTGTACTCGTCGCGGCCAATGCCACAGCCCAGCGCGGTGATCAAGGTGCCTACTTCTTGCGAAGAGATCATCTTGTCGAAACGCGCCTTCTCGACGTTGAGGATCTTGCCCTTCAGCGGCAGGATGGCCTGGGTGCGGCGGTTACGTCCCTGCTTGGCGGAGCCGCCAGCAGAGTCACCTTCCACGAGGTACAGTTCGGACAGGGCAGGGTCTTTTTCCTGGCAGTCAGCCAGTTTGCCCGGCAGGCCGGCGATATCCAGCGCGCCTTTACGACGGGTCATTTCACGGGCTTTACGCGCCGCTTCACGCGCACGTGCCGCGTCGATCATCTTGCCGACGACCAGTTTGGCTTCGTTCGGGTTTTCCAGCAGGAAGTCGGAGAAGTACTTGCCCATTTCCTGTTCGACCGCTGTCTTCACTTCGGAAGAAACCAGCTTGTCTTTGGTCTGGGAGCTGAACTTCGGATCCGGTACTTTTACCGAAATGATCGCGGTCAGGCCTTCACGGGCATCGTCACCGGTGGTCGCGACTTTGTGCTTCTTCGCCAGACCTTCAGCTTCGATGTAGGTGTTCAGGTTACGCGTCAGTGCGGAGCGGAAACCCACCAGGTGAGTACCGCCATCGCGCTGTGGAATGTTGTTGGTGAAGCACAACAGGTTCTCGTTGAAGCTGTCGTTCCACTGCAGGGCGATTTCCACGCCGATGCCGTCTTCACGCTGGATGTTGAAGTGGAACACCTGGTTGACCGGAGTCTTGTTGGTGTTCAGGTATTCAACGAACGCACGCAGGCCACCTTCGTACTTGAACAGCTCTTCCTTGCCGCTGCGCTCATCCTTGAGGACGATGCCGACACCGGAGTTGAGGAAGGACAGTTCACGAATCCGCTTGGCCAGGATGTCCCAGCTGAAGTGGATGTTCTTGAAGGTTTCAGCCGAAGGCTTGAAGTGAATCTGGGTACCCGTGGTTTCGCTCTCGCCAACGATTTTCATCGGCTCTTGCGGAACACCGTGGACGTAAGTCTGTTCCCAGATCTTGCCGCTGCGGCGAACGGTCAGGATCAGTTCTTTGGACAGTGCGTTAACAACCGACACACCTACACCGTGCAGACCGCCGGATACTTTGTAGGAGTTGTCGTCGAACTTACCGCCGGCGTGCAACACGGTCATGATGACCTCTGCAGCCGAAACACCTTCTTCTTTGTGCACGTCTACCGGGATGCCACGGCCGTTGTCGCGAACGGTGATGGACTCATCCGGGTGAATGATGATGCTGATGTCGTCGCAGTGGCCGGCCAAAGCTTCGTCGATCGAGTTATCGACCACCTCGAACACCATGTGGTGCAGACCGCTGCCATCGTCGGTGTCACCAATGTACATACCGGGACGTTTGCGTACGGCATCCAGGCCTTTCAGCACTTTAATGCTCGTTGAGTCGTACGTATTTTCTTCGCTCAATGCCTTCACTCCCGATGGTCGTGGGTCTGGGTGATACGGCCCTGTTCCACGTGGAACAGAGCGACTGGCGTTTCCGTCTGCCAGCCTTCCCTCAATAATTCGTGATCTACACAGGTGATGAACACCTGGCAGCGTAAGTCTTCCAGCAAGCGGCAAAGCGCGCGACGGTGGTGCTCGTCCAGTTCGGACGGCAGGTCATCCACCAGATAAATACACTGCCCGCGTCGGGCCTGGCTGACCAGGTGCCCTTGAGCAATCCGCAATGCACAGACCACCAGCTTCTGCTGACCGCGAGACAAGATGTCCGCGGCATTATGTGCGCCCAATCTGAGGCGCAAATCTGCGCGTTGTGGTCCGGCCTGGGTATGACCCATTTGCTGATCCCGCTGAACGGACCCAGCGAGTACAGCGCTCAATTCGCGGTCCTTGTCCCAGCCTCGGTAATAGCTGAGCGTCAAACCCTCAAGCTCAACCAGTTCGCTCAAGGTCTGTTCAAAGACTGGTTTCAAGGCTTTGATGTAAGCACGGCGGTATTCATCGATTTCAGCACTGGCCTGGCACAGTTCCCTGTCCCAAACCGCTTGCGAAACGGCGTCAAGTGTACCATGCCGCAGCCAAGAGTTTCTCTGGCGCAGGGCCTTCTGCAAGCGTTGCCAAGTGGACATGAATCGCGGTTCCACGTGGAACACGCCCCAGTCGAGAAACTGTCGACGTATCTTCGGTGCACCTTCCAGTAAGCGGAAACTGTCAGGGTTGATGAGTTGCAGAGGCAGGATTTCAGCCAGTTGCGCGGCGCTACGGGCATTTTGACCGTCAATGCGAATCTGGAACTCACCTTGGCGATCCCGAGATATCCCCAATGCGCTATGCCCGCCCTCAGCCAATTCGACCTGGCCAAACACCGTGCACGCCACTTGCTCGTACTGAATGACCGGCAGCAGGCGGGTGCTACGAAACGAGCGGGCAAGCCCCAGCAGGTGAATGGCTTCCAGAACACTGGTTTTGCCGCTGCCGTTGGCGCCGTAAAGAATGTTGATTCGGGGGGAGGGGGAGAAGGTCACCGGGTGCAGATTGCGCACCGCGGTGACCGAGACGCGACTTAAGGACATCTAGCTTCTGCTGAGCATGATTACAGACGCATCGGCATGACGACGTAGGCCGAGTCGTCGTTGTCGGACTCTTGCACCAGCGCACTGCTGTTGGAGTCGGACAGGATCAGACGGACCTGCTCGGTGGTCATCACGCCCAAAACGTCGAGCAAGTAGCTCACGTTGAAGCCGATCTCCAGATTGCCGCCGTTGTATTCAACGCCGACTTCCTCTTCCGCTTCCTCCTGCTCAGGGTTGTTGGCCTGGATCTTCAGTTGACCATTGGCCAGTTGCAGACGGATGCCACGGTACTTCTCGTTCGACAGGATCGCTGTACGGCTGAACGCTTCACGCAACGCCTGGCGATCACCGAGTACCAGCTTGTCACCGCCCTTCGGCAGAACGCGCTCGTAGTCCGGGAATTTACCGTCAACCAGTTTCGAGGTGAAGGTGAACTCGCCCGTAGTAGCGCGGATGTGGTGCTGACCCAGGACGATGCTGACGATGCCGTCCGGCTCGGTCAGCAGGCGCGCCAGCTCAAGGATACCCTTGCGCGGCACGATGACCTGGTGGCGATCCGGTTGACCGATGTCGGCCTGCATCGAGCACATGGCCAGACGGTGACCGTCGGTGGCCACGGCGCGGATGATACCGGCCGAGACTTCCAGCAGCATGCCATTGAGGTAATAACGCACGTCCTGCTGGGCCATGGCGAAGCTGGTGCGTTCGATCAAACGACGCAGCTTGCTTTGCTCCAGGCTGCAGGTCAGCGAACCCGGGCCTTCTTCTACAGTCGGGAAATCGTTGGCCGGCAGCGTCGACAGGGTGAAGCGGCTACGGCCAGCCTTCACCACCAGCTTCTGCTCGTCGACCTTGATGTCGATCAGCGCGTCGTTCGGCAGGCTTTTGCAGATATCCATCAACTTGCGCGCAGGCACAGTGATGGAACCCGGGTCCGCCGGTTCTTCGAGTTGCACACGACCGACCAGCTCGACTTCCAGGTCGGTACCGGTCAGCGACAGTTGCTGGCCTTCGACAACCAGCAGCACGTTGGAGAGCACCGGCAAGGTCTGTCGGCGCTCGACGACGCCTGCGACCAGTTGCAGGGGTTTCAACAGGGCTTCGCGTTGAATGGTGAAATGCATGGTCTAGTCCCTTGCCTTAATAAGCTGCGCTGGTATGCATCAAGTGGTCAGTGTACGCAGCAGGTTCTTGTAGTCCTCGCGGATGTCCGCGTCGGATTCCTTAAGTTCGTTGATCTTGCGGCAGGCGTGCAAAACGGTCGTATGGTCGCGGCCGCCAAACACATCGCCGATTTCCGGCAGGCTGTGGTTAGTCAACTCTTTGGACAACGCCATGGCAACCTGACGCGGACGAGCGACCGAGCGCGAACGACGCTTGGACAGCAGGTCGGAAATCTTGATCTTGTAATACTCGGCGACAGTGCGCTGAATGTTATCCACAGAGACCAGTTTGTCCTGCAACGCCAACAGGTCTTTCAAGGATTCGCGAATCAGCTCGATGGTGATATCGCGGCCCATGAAGTGCGAGTGGGCGATCACGCGCTTGAGCGCGCCTTCCAGCTCACGGACGTTGGAACGAATACGCTGGGCAATAAAGAACGCCGCATCGTGGGGCAGATCGACTTTGGCCTGGTCGGCCTTTTTCATCAGGATCGCTACACGGGTTTCCAGCTCCGGCGGTTCGACGGCAACCGTCAGCCCCCAGCCAAAGCGGGATTTCAGGCGTTCTTCAAGGCCTTCAATCTCTTTAGGGTAGCGGTCACTGGTGAGAATGACCTGCTGGCCACCTTCGAGCAGGGCGTTGAAGGTGTGGAAAAACTCTTCCTGGGAGCGTTCCTTGCGGGCAAAGAACTGGATGTCATCGATCAGCAACGCATCCACCGAACGGTAGAAGCGCTTGAACTCGTTGATTGCATTCAGTTGCAGTGCCTTGACCATGTCGGCCACAAAACGCTCCGAATGCAGGTACACAACCTTGGCATTCGGGTTCTTCTTTAATAGATGGTTACCCACAGCGTGCATCAAGTGGGTTTTACCCAAACCAACACCGCCATAAAGAAAGAGCGGGTTGTAACCGTGCTTGGGATTGTCTGCCACCTGCCAGGCCGCTGCGCGGGCCAGTTGGTTGGACTTGCCTTCCACGAAGTTTTCGAAGGTGAACGTGCGATTCAGGTAACTGGTGTGCTTGAGCGCACCTTCCACCTGCACAGTGCGCTGCTCGGAACGCACCGGGGCCTGTTGAGAACTCGCACCGGCCATCGGGTCGAAACTGTCACGCGATGGCTCTTCACTGACGTCGGCAACTTTCTGTGTCGAACGCTTGGTCGGCGTAGCCGTCGGGGCAGGTGCCGGAGCACTGACAGGTGCTTGCGCCGCCTGTGCCTGGGACGCGGCAGCAGCCAATGGCGCATTCGGAGCGGCACGCGGCGCCGAACTGCGTTTGCTGCCTATTAATAAGGACAGCGCAGGCGCCATGCCATTGCCGTGCTCATCAAGCAGTTCAAGGACGCGACCCAGGTACTTTTCGTTAACCCAGTCGAGAACAAAACGATTCGGCGCGTAGACACGCAACTCGTCGCCTTCGGCTTCGACCTGTAGTGGACGGATCCAAGTGTTGAATTGTTGGGCAGGCAGCTCATCGCGCAAAAGCTCTACGCACTGCTGCCAAAGTTCCACTGACACGGATATCCCCTAAGTTGAAAGCCGGTGAGGCAAAAACAAGCGGCCATTGTAGCGACCAGACGCCGACTTATCCACACGTAGGTGGGTCACCGACCAAGAAGAATCAACGATTTATACGCAAAAAAGGCGACCAATGGTCTGTGCATAAGGTCTGTGGATAACCGACCCTGAGGTCGTTGTACAAGTGGGGGCGAAACTCGGTGGATAACCTGCCTGTGGATAACCACGCGTTTCACACACAGCTTATCCGACAGCGCAGCACAGGCTGACCACCGTTTTCCACCGTAGTTGTCATTCTCTGTACACCACGGGATATAAGGCCTAAATGTAGTTATCCACAGATGATCGGTGCCCTAGCTTTTATAAGCTTTACAGAAAAGCTTTAAATACTTTCCTTCTTTATTTTTATATTTGGCCAAGGCGGAAGGCGAGTAAAACCACTGGAGATCTATTTATAAGGAAACGCTGGTTGGAAATTGACCTAGAGGCTTGCTTTCTCTAGAATCCCCGGTCTCTTAAAACGGGGGCCATTCCGGCCCGTTGTGGACGAACCAGGTAACACGACAATGAAACGTACTTTCCAACCAAGCACTATCAAACGCGCTCGTACCCACGGCTTCCGTGCTCGCATGGCTACCAAGAACGGCCGTGCCGTTCTGTCGCGTCGTCGCGCCAAAGGTCGTGCGCGTCTGGCAGTTTGATAAGCCGGCACTGGAGGTGAGTCAGGACTTCAGTCGGGAAAAGCGTCTGCTTACTCCCCGGCATTTCAAGGCAGTCTTTGACTCCCCTACCGGCAAGGTTCCGGGGAAAAATCTCCTGCTCCTTGCGCGCAACAACGATCTTGATCACCCCCGTCTCGGGCTGGTTATCGGGAAAAAGAGCGTAAAGCTCTCCGTCGAGCGCAATCGCCTCAAACGTCTGATGCGCGAATCGTTCCGTCTGAACCAGGATTCACTGGCCGGTTGGGACATCGTTATCGTCGCGCGCAAAGGTTTGGGTGACGTAGAAAACCCCGAATTGATTCAGCATTTCGGCAAACTCTGGAAGCGACTGGCACGCAGCACGCCGGTACCAGCAGTCAAAACCGAAACTGTAGGGGTAGACAGTCCCGATGCGTAAACTGGCACTCGTTCCGATCCAGTTTTATCGCTATGCCATTAGTCCTCTGATGGCCAGTCACTGTCGTTTCTACCCCAGTTGTTCCTGCTACGCGTTAGAAGCCATAGAAAATCATGGCCTTCTGCGCGGTGGCTGGCTGACCTTTCGTCGTTTAGGTCGCTGTCATCCGTGGAATCCCGGTGGTTATGACCCGGTTCCACCTATCCCTACCTCCCGTTCTTCTTCGATGGCCGAGTAATCATGGATATCAAACGCACGATCCTGATCGTCGCCCTGGCAATCGTGTCCTACGTTATGGTTCTTAAATGGAACCAGGACTATGGCCAGGCTGCCCTGCCGACTCAGAATGTTGCTTCCAGTACTACCGCACCGGGCCTACCGGACACGGCGACTGGCAATAATGCTTCTGTCAGTGACGACATTCCACGCGCCGCAAGCGATACCAGTGCCACTGCTCCTGCTGAAACGCCAGTAGCTGCAAGCAAAGACCTCATCCAGATCAAAACGGATGTGCTCGACCTGGCTATCGATCCACAAGGTGGCGATGTCGCCCAGCTGAAATTGCCGCTGTACCCACGTCGCCAGGACCATCCGGAAATTCCGTTCCAGCTGTTTGATAACGGCGGTGAACTGACTTACCTGGCGCAAAGCGGGTTGATTGGCACCAACGGCCCGGACGCAAGCCCGGCTGGTCGTCCGGTGTACACCTCGGAGAAGAAGATTTATCAACTGGCTGACGGTCAGGACCAATTGGTCGTGGACCTGAAGTTCAGCAAGGACGGCGTCAACTACATCAAACGTTTCACTCTGAAACGTGGCCTGTATGACGTAACCGTTTCCTACCTGATCGACAACCAGAGCGCACAGCCCTGGTCTGGTGCGATGTTCGCGCAACTGAAGCGTGACGCCAGCGGCGATCCTTCTTCAACTACCGCCACCGGTACCGCCACTTACCTGGGCGCAGCCCTGTGGACAAGTAACGAGCCGTACAAGAAAGTGTCCATGAAGGACATGGACAAGGCGCAGTTGAAGGAAACCGTCAGCGGTGGTTGGGTTGCCTGGTTGCAGCACTACTTCGTGACCGCATGGATTCCGGCGAAGGGCGAAAACAACGTCGTCCAGACCCGCAAAGACAGCAAAGGCAACTACATCATCGGTTATACCGGCCCGGCAATGAGCGTTGCCCCAGGTGCAAAAGCCGAAACCAGCGCTATTCTGTACGCCGGTCCGAAAAGCCAGGCCGTGCTGAAAGAGTTGTCCCCAGGTCTGGAACTGACCGTCGACTACGGCATTCTGTGGTTCATTGCCCAGCCAATCTTCTGGCTGCTCGGACACATCCACGCCATCGTCGGTAACTGGGGCTGGTCGATTATCTTCCTGACCATGCTGATCAAAGGGATCTTCTTCCCGTTGTCGGCAGCCAGCTACAAGTCCATGGCTCGTATGCGTGCAGTGGCCCCGAAACTGGCGGCACTGAAAGAGCAACATGGCGATGACCGGCAGAAAATGTCGCAAGCCATGATGGAGCTGTACAAGAAAGAGAAGATCAATCCGCTGGGTGGTTGCTTGCCAATCCTCGTGCAGATGCCGGTATTCCTTTCGCTGTACTGGGTTCTGCTTGAAAGCGTTGAAATGCGCCAGGCGCCGTTCATGCTGTGGATTACTGACCTGTCGATCAAGGATCCGTTCTTCATTCTGCCGATCATCATGGGTGCAACCATGTTTATCCAGCAGCAGTTGAACCCGACTCCTCCGGACCCGATGCAGGCCAAGGTAATGAAGCTGATGCCTATCATCTTCACCTTCTTCTTCCTGTGGTTCCCGGCTGGTCTGGTGCTGTACTGGGTAGTGAACAACTGCCTGTCCATCGCCCAACAGTGGTACATCACGCGTAAGGTCGAAGCGGCTACCAAAAAAGCCGAGGCGTAACTTACTCTGTGGGTAACCACTCAAAACGCCCCCTAGTGGGGCGTTTTGCTATCTGTCACTTTTGTCTGGATACCGGTTTATGAGCGTTCCTCGTGAAACCATCGCTGCCGTCGCCACCGCTCAAGGTCGCGGTGGTGTGGGCATCGTCCGTATTTCCGGGCCGTTGGCGAGCGTTGCGGCCAAAGCGTTCAGTGGTCGTGAACTCAAGCCGCGATTTGCCCACTATGGCCCGTTCCTGAGTGAAAACGATGAGGTGCTGGACCAAGGCATCGCGCTTTATTTCCCGGGGCCTAATTCGTTCACCGGTGAAGATGTGCTGGAGCTCCAGGGCCATGGCGGCCCGATTGTTCTCGATATGCTGCTCAAACGTTGTCTGGAACTGGGCTGCCGTCTGGCCCGTCCGGGTGAATTCAGCGAGCGTGCGTTCCTCAACGACAAACTCGACCTCGCCCAGGCTGAAGCCATCGCCGATTTGATCGAGGCAAGTTCTGCACAGGCAGCGCGAAATGCACTGCGTTCCTTGCAGGGCGCCTTTTCCGACCGTGTGCATAACCTCACCGAGCAACTGATTGGCCTGCGTATCTATGTCGAAGCAGCGATCGATTTTCCTGAAGAAGAAATCGACTTCCTTGCCGATGGCCACGTGCTGAGCATGCTCGACAAAGTTCGCGACGAGTTATCCACCGTACTGCGAGAAGCCGGGCAGGGTGCGTTGTTGCGTGACGGCATGACGGTGGTCATCGCCGGTCGGCCGAACGCTGGTAAATCCAGCTTGCTGAACGCCCTGGCCGGACGAGAAGCGGCGATCGTGACCGAGATTGCCGGCACAACCCGGGACATTCTTCGCGAACATATCCACATTGATGGCATGCCGTTGCATGTGGTCGATACGGCAGGCCTGCGGGACACCGAGGATCAGGTCGAGAAAATCGGTGTGGAACGGGCATTGAAAGCCATCGGCGAGGCAGATCGCGTGCTGCTGGTCGTCGACGCCACCGCTCCCGAAGCACTCGATCCGTTCGCGCTATGGCCGGAGTTCCTCGAGACCCGCCCGGATCCGGCCAAAGTCACACTGATCCGTAACAAGGCAGACCTGACCGGTGAAGCTATTGCCCTGGAAGTCAGCGAGGATGGGCACGTCACCATCAGCCTCAGCGCCAAGTCTGCAGGCGAGGGCCTGGAATTGCTGCGTGACCACCTCAAGGCCTGCATGGGCTATGAGCAGACCTCGGAAAGCAGCTTCAGTGCTCGCAGGCGTCACCTTGAAGCATTGCGTCATGCCAGTGCTTCCCTCGAGCATGGACGTGCACAGCTGACCCTGGCAGGTGCCGGTGAATTGCTGGCCGAGGATTTGCGCCAGGCACAGCACGCTTTGGGTGAAATCACCGGCGCATTCAGCTCCGATGATCTGCTGGGACGAATCTTTTCCAGCTTCTGTATCGGTAAATAGTCTTTCCGTTATCCACAGACAGGCCGTTCGTGCCTGTCTGTTCTCCTTCCTTTTCTTGAATTGTCTCCAGTGCCGGGCAGATTCTTTCTGCTTGGGTGGATTTTCCATGCCTGGAATTTGACCAATCACCGTCTTTCTGTGGATTAAGCCCTGTGAATAACTGCCACTAAGGTCAGTTGATAACAGGGCCTCAAAACTGAAGATAACCGCCTCTGTGGATAACCACCCCTTTCATCCACAGGCTTACACCGGTTATCCAAGGCCCTCATTGGCACATGACCACAGGGTTTTGAATCTCTGTACATATTGAATTTAAAGGGCTGTATAAATCTATCCACAGAAATGTGCCTCAGTAGAAATAAACATAAAAACAAAGATTTAATAAATTTCTCTCTTTTTAATTTCTATAACCCCGACTTCTCCACAGCTGGTTAAACTTTGTGCAAAGGGTTCTTTAGGAAGGGCGAAGTCCCTATACTTGCCGCCCAGGTCCAAAAACCTGAGCTCAAACTATTCCTGATTACCTAACTGAAGCAGGCACGAGGTGCGTGGTGGATTTCCCTTCCCGTTTTGAAGTGATCGTCATCGGCGGCGGTCATGCCGGTACCGAGGCAGCACTGGCCTCAGCACGCATGGGTGCAAAAACCCTGTTGCTGACGCATAACGTGGAAACCCTCGGTGCCATGAGCTGCAACCCTGCCATCGGCGGGATCGGCAAAAGCCATCTGGTGAAAGAAATCGATGCCCTCGGCGGCGCGATGGCCATGGCGACCGATAAAGGTGGCATCCAGTTTCGCGTTCTGAACAGCCGCAAAGGCCCTGCCGTGCGTGCAACTCGCGCTCAGGCAGACCGGGTTCTGTACAAGGCCGCTGTCCGCGAAGCATTGGAGAACCAGCCGAACCTGTGGATATTTCAACAAGCCGCTGATGACCTGATCGTCGAGCAGGAACAGGTGCGCGGTGTTGTCACCCAAATGGGCCTGCGTTTCTTCGCGGATTCCGTGGTGTTGACCACTGGCACCTTCCTCGGTGGACTTATCCACATCGGCATGCAGAATTATTCCGGTGGTCGCGCCGGTGATCCGCCATCGATTGCCCTGGCTCATCGTCTGCGTGAATTGCCGCTGCGTGTTGGCCGCTTGAAAACAGGGACACCTCCGCGCATCGACGGTCGATCGGTTGATTTCTCGGTGATGACCGAGCAAGCCGGCGATACGCCGATCCCGGTGATGTCGTTCATGGGTTCCAAAGAGCAGCACCCGAAACAGGTGAGCTGCTGGATTACCCACACCAACGCCCGAACCCACGAGATCATCGCAGCGAACCTCGACCGTTCGCCGATGTATTCCGATGCAGGGTTGATCGAAGGCATCGGCCCGCGTTATTGCCCGTCGATCGAAGACAAGATCCACCGCTTTGCCGACAAGGAAAGCCACCAGGTCTTCATCGAACCGGAAGGGCTGACCACCCACGAGCTCTACCCGAACGGGATATCCACTTCCCTGCCGTTCGACGTGCAATTGCAGATCGTGCAATCGATCCGCGGCATGGAGAATGCGCACATCGTGCGTCCGGGCTACGCCATCGAATACGACTATTTCGATCCTCGCGACCTGAAGTACAGCCTGGAAACCAAAGTGATTGGCGGCCTGTTTTTCGCCGGACAGATCAATGGCACCACCGGTTATGAAGAGGCCGGGGCCCAAGGTTTGCTGGCCGGGGCCAACGCGGCACTGCGCGCGCAGGGCAAAGACGCCTGGTGCCCGCGTCGCGACGAGGCGTACATCGGCGTTTTGGTCGATGACCTGATTACATTGGGCACTCAGGAACCGTACCGGATGTTCACGTCCCGCGCCGAATACCGCCTGATCCTGCGCGAAGACAACGCCGACCTGCGCTTGACCGAAAAAGGTCGCGAACTGGGTCTGGTCGATGATGCGCGCTGGGCGGCTTTCTGCACCAAACGCGAAAGCATCGCTCTGGAAGAACAACGTCTGAAAAGCACCTGGGTTCGCCCGGGCACCGAGCAGGGCGATGCGATTTCCGAAAAATTCGGCACTCCACTGACCCACGAATACAACTTGCTCAACCTGCTGAGCCGTCCGGAAATCGACTACGCTGGTCTGATCGCCGTCACCGGTGGTGGCGCAGAAGATCCACAGGTTGCCGAGCAGGTTGAAATCAAGACCAAATACGCCGGCTACATCGATCGCCAACAGGATGAAATCGCCCGTCTGCGGGCCAGCGAAGATACAAAACTGCCTGTGGATATCGATTACACGAACATTTCCGGTCTCTCGAAAGAGATCCAGAGCAAGCTCGGTGCGACCCATCCAGAGACCCTGGGCCAGGCGTCGCGTATTCCGGGCGTTACCCCGGCAGCGATTTCGCTGTTGATGATTCATTTGAAAAAACGCGGCGCGGGCCGTCAGTTGGAGCAAAGCGCTTGAGTTCGTTGGTCACCTCGCAACACGCAGAAGAGTTATCCACAGGTGCTCGCCAGCTCGGTGTCACACTGACCGAAACCCAGCACGCGCAATTGCTGGGCTATCTGGCCCTGTTGATCAAATGGAACAAGGCTTACAACCTGACCGCCGTTCGCGATCCGGACGAAATGGTCTCGCGTCACCTGCTCGATAGTTTGAGCGTGATGGCGTTCATCGAAAACGGCCGCTGGCTGGACGTTGGCAGCGGTGGCGGCATGCCGGGTATACCGCTTGCCATCCTGTTTCCAGCGTCGCAAGTGACCTGCCTGGACAGCAACGGCAAGAAAACCCGCTTCCTGACCCAGGTCAAACTCGAACTCAAACTGGATAACCTGCAAGTTATCCACAGTCGCGTCGAAGCCTTCCAGCCTGCGCAGCCATTCAACGGGATCATCTCCCGGGCGTTCAGCAGCATGGAGAACTTCAGCAACTGGACGCGGCACCTCGGCGACGCCGATACACGCTGGCTGGCAATGAAGGGCGTTCATCCAGCCGATGAGCTGGTAGCATTGCCGGCAGACTTCCACCTCGATAGCGAACACGCCCTGGCCGTACCTGGTTGCCAAGGCCAACGCCATCTGCTGATACTGCGCCGCACGGCATGATTGGGAACACAAGCAAGAATGGCTAAGGTATTCGCGATAGCGAACCAAAAGGGTGGTGTGGGTAAAACCACCACCTGCATCAACCTCGCAGCTTCCCTGGTCGCTACCAAGCGCCGGGTGCTGTTGATCGATCTTGATCCACAGGGCAACGCCACCATGGGCAGCGGTGTGGATAAACACGGCCTGGAAAATTCGGTTTACGACCTGCTGATCGGCGAGTGTGATCTGGCCCAGGCCATGCACTACTCCGAGCATGGTGGTTACCAGCTGTTGCCGGCCAACCGTGACCTGACCGCGGCCGAAGTGGTCCTGCTGGAAATGCAGATGAAGGAAAGCCGCTTGCGCAGCGCGTTGGCGCCGATCCGTGAAAACTACGATTACATTTTGATCGACTGCCCGCCGTCGCTGTCGATGCTGACACTGAACGCTCTGGTCGCGGCTGACGGGGTCATTATCCCCATGCAGTGCGAGTACTTTGCGCTCGAAGGCTTGAGCGACCTTGTGGATAACATCAAGCGCATCGCTGAACTGCTGAACCCGAACCTGAAAGTCGAAGGCTTGTTGCGCACGATGTACGACCCGCGCCTGAGCCTGATGAACGACGTGTCGGCTCAGCTCAAGGAACACTTCGGCGAGCAGCTCTACGACACCGTCATTCCGCGCAACATCCGCCTGGCCGAAGCGCCAAGCTATGGCATGCCGGCGCTGGCGTACGACAAAACATCACGGGGCGCCATTGCCTATCTGGCATTGGCGGGCGAGATGGTTCGCCGTCAGCGCAAAAACTCACGCACCGCCGCTGCTCAGCCAACTTAAGGAATCCCCATGGCCGTCAAGAAACGAGGTCTCGGACGTGGACTGGATGCACTGCTGAGCGGTCCGACTGTCAGCTCGCTGGAAGAGCAGGCCGTACAAGCCGATCAGCGTGAGCTGCAGCATTTGCCCCTGGACCTGATCCAGCGCGGCAAGTACCAGCCACGTCGGGACATGGACCCGCAAGCGCTGGAAGAACTGGCGCAGTCGATCAAGGCCCAAGGTGTGATGCAGCCGATCGTGGTTCGTCCGATCGGCAGCGGTCGCTTCGAAATCATTGCCGGCGAACGCCGCTGGCGCGCCAGCCAGCAGGCTGGCCAGGAAACCATCCCGGCGATGGTTCGCGATGTGCCGGATGAAACCGCCATCGCCATGGCACTGATCGAGAACATCCAGCGCGAAGACCTCAATCCGATCGAGGAAGCGGTCGCCCTGCAGCGTTTGCAGCAGGAATTCCAGCTGACTCAGCAACAAGTGGCCGAAGCGGTGGGCAAATCCCGCGTGACCGTGGCCAACCTGCTACGCTTGATCGCGTTGCCGGAAGTTATCAAAACCATGCTGTCCCACGGCGACCTGGAAATGGGTCATGCGCGTGCTTTGCTTGGTTTGCCGGAAAATCAACAGGTTGAAGGGGCGCGACATGTTGTCGCACGGGGGCTGACTGTGCGCCAGACTGAGGCACTGGTTCGCCAGTGGTTGAGTGGCAAACAGGAGCCTGCCGAACCGGTAAAACCGGACCCGGATATCGCCCGACTTGAGCAGCGTCTGGCCGAGCGGCTAGGCTCTGCGGTGCAGATCCGACACGGAAAGAAGGGGAAGGGGCAGTTGGTGATCGGTTACAACTCCCTCGATGAGCTTCAGGGTGTGCTTGCGCACATTCGCTGAAACATTTCCTCATGTAGCGTGCAGTCGGAAATCACTACCTGACAGTTGAATAGGGGCAGAACCGCCCCTATACTCTGCGCGCATTTTGTCGGCACAAATTATGCCAAGTTATTGAATTCTGGCAGCCGACCATTGGGGAGTAATTGTGATGGAAAGCCGCACGCCAAACCGCTTGCCGTTCCATCGCCTGGCAGTTTTTCCGGTGTTGATGGCTCAGTTTGTCGTTTTGCTGATCGCCGCTTTGGCGCTCTGGCAATGGCACGGAGTCGTTGCCGGGTACTCGGGACTCTGCGGAGGCCTGATAGCCTTGCTACCCAATGTTTATTTCGCTCACAGGGCATTTCGGTTTTCCGGCGCCCGAGCAGCTCAAGCCATCGTCCGGTCTTTTTATGCCGGTGAGGCGGGCAAACTGATTTTGACGGCAGTGCTCTTTGCATTGACGTTCGCAGGTGTGAAGCCATTGGCGCCGCTAGCAGTATTCGGCGTCTTCGTGTTGACCCAACTGGTCAGCTGGTTCGCGCCCCTGCTGATGAGAACAAGACTTTCGAGACCTTAGGGCGTTTGAGGCAACCATGGCAGAAACAACCGCTTCGGGCTATATCCAGCACCACTTGCAGAACCTGACCTTCGGTCAGCACCCAACCGGCGGGTGGGGTTTTGCCCACACCGCAGCAGAAGCCAAAGAAATGGGCTTCTGGGCTTTCCACGTCGATACTCTCGGCTGGTCGGTCGCTTTGGGTCTGATCTTCGTTCTTCTTTTCCGCATGGCGGCGAAGAAGGCGACTTCCGGTCAGCCTGGTGCTTTGCAGAACTTCGTTGAAGTATTGGTCGAATTCGTCGATGGCAGCGTGAAAGACAGCTTCCATGGCCGTAGCCCGGTGATTGCACCGCTGGCACTGACCATCTTCGTCTGGGTCTTCCTGATGAACGCCGTCGACCTGATCCCGGTCGACTGGATTCCTCAGCTGGCCATCCTGATCACTGGTGATGCGCACATTCCATTCCGTGCCGTATCGACCACTGACCCGAACGCTACCCTGGGCATGGCCCTGTCGGTGTTCGCGTTGATCATTTTCTACAGCATCAAGGTCAAGGGTATCGGCGGCTTCATCGGCGAACTGACCCTGCACCCGTTCGGCAGCAAGAACATCTTCGTTCAGGCCCTGCTGATTCCGGTGAACTTCCTGCTGGAGTTCGTGACGCTGGTGGCCAAGCCAATCTCGCTGGCACTGCGTCTGTTCGGCAACATGTACGCCGGCGAACTGGTCTTCATTCTGATTGCTGTGATGTTCGGCAGCGGTCTGCTCTGGCTTAGCGGCCTGGGCATAGTTCTGCAGTGGGCGTGGGCTGTGTTCCACATCCTGATCATCACCCTGCAGGCGTTTATCTTCATGATGCTGACCATCGTTTACCTGTCGATGGCGCACGAAGAGAACCATTAAGACCAGTCTCGACTAGTCTGATGTCCCACCCGGTCAAACGGGTGGGTGCCCGAACAGGGCTATGAAACGATTTGTTTTACCGCTTTAAAATCTAAAAAACCTAAACCATACGACGTAAAAGTCGGGAGGAAAGATGGAAACTGTAGTTGGTCTAACCGCTATCGCTGTTGCACTGTTGATCGGCCTGGGCGCACTGGGTACCGCAATTGGTTTCGGCCTGTTGGGCGGCAAGTTCCTGGAAGGCGCAGCGCGTCAGCCAGAAATGGTTCCAATGCTCCAAGTTAAAATGTTCATCGTTGCCGGTCTGCTCGACGCCGTAACCATGATCGGTGTTGGTATCGCTCTGTTCTTCACCTTCGCGAACCCATTCGTTGGTCAACTCGCTGGCTAATCACTCGAACCTTCGAGTGATTGGTTTGATGTGCAACGAACGAGCGAGGTGTTGGCGTGAACATTAATGCAACCCTGATTGGCCAGTCCGTTGCGTTCTTCATTTTTGTACTGTTTTGCATGAAGTTCGTGTGGCCTCCGGTCATCGCGGCTTTGCACGAACGTCAGAAGAAGATCGCGGATGGACTGGACGCTGCCGCCCGAGCAGCTCGCGACCTGGAGTTGGCCCAAGATAAAGCGGGTCAACAACTGCGCGAAGCTAAGGCTCAGGCAGCTGAAATCATTGAGCAAGCCAAGAAACGCGGTAACCAGATCGTTGAAGAGGCTGTTGAAAAAGCCCGTATCGACGCTGACCGTGTGAAGGTTCAGGCTCAGGCCGAGATCGAGCAGGAACTGAACAGTGTCAAAGACGCGCTGCGTGCCCAACTGGGTGCACTGGCCGTCGGCGGCGCCGAGAAGATCCTGGGTGCCACAATCGATCAAAACGCGCACGCGGAGCTGGTTAACAAACTGGCTGCTGAAATTTAAGCGAGGGCGATCATGGCAGAATTGACCACGTTGGCCCGACCTTACGCTAAGGCAGCCTTCGAGCACGCCCAGGCCCACCAGCAACTGGCCTCTTGGTCAGCCATGCTCGGCCTGGCTGCAGCAGTGTCGCAAGACGACACCATGCAGCGCGTGCTCAAGGCCCCGCGACTGACGAGCGCAGACAAGGCCGCCACGTTTATTGACGTGTGCGGCGACAAGTTTGATGTGAAGGCACAGAACTTCATCAACGTCGTTGCCGAAAACGACCGTCTCCCGCTGTTGCCGGAGATATCCGCTCTGTTCGACCTGTACAAGGCCGAACAAGAGAAGTCGGTAGACGTTGAAGTGACCAGTGCTTTTGCATTGAACCAAGAACAGCAAGACAAACTCGCCAAGGTTCTCAGTGCACGACTCAACCGGGAAGTGCGCCTGCAAGTCGAGGAAGACAAATCCCTTATTGGGGGCATTGTCATCCGCGCCGGCGACCTGGTTATCGATGGCTCGGTTCGCGGCAAACTCGCGAACCTTGCCGAAGCATTGAAATCTTGAGTTTGAAGGGGCAGCAGAGCAATGCAGCAACTCAATCCTTCCGAAATAAGTGAAATTATCAAGGGCCGCATCGACAAGCTCGATGTGACCTCCCAAGCCCGTAACGAAGGCACTGTCGTCAGCGTATCTGACGGTATCGTGCGGATTCACGGTCTGGCCGACGTAATGTACGGCGAGATGATCGAGTTTCCGGGCGGCGTCTTCGGTATGGCTCTCAACCTGGAGCAGGACTCCGTTGGTGCCGTAGTTTTGGGCGCCTACCAGTCCCTGGCTGAAGGCATGAGCGCCAAGTGCACCGGCCGCATCCTCGAAGTTCCGGTTGGTAAGGAACTGCTGGGTCGCGTAGTCGACGCACTGGGTAACCCTGTTGACGGCAAAGGTCCGCTGAACAACACCGAGACCGATGCGGTCGAGAAAGTTGCTCCAGGCGTGATTTGGCGTAAGTCGGTAGACCAGCCTGTACAGACTGGCTACAAGGCTGTCGATGCCATGATCCCTGTCGGCCGTGGCCAGCGTGAGCTGATCATCGGTGACCGTCAGATCGGTAAAACCGCTCTGGCGATCGACGCGATCATCAACCAGAAAAACAGCGGCATTTTCTGCGTCTACGTAGCAATCGGTCAGAAACAATCGACCATCGCCAACGTGGTTCGCAAGCTGGAAGAAAACGGCGCACTGGCTAACACCATCGTCGTGGCAGCGAGCGCTTCGGAATCTGCAGCACTGCAATTCCTGGCACCGTACTCCGGTTGCACCATGGGTGAATTCTTCCGCGACCGCGGTGAAGACGCGCTGATCGTTTATGACGATCTGTCCAAGCAAGCAGTGGCTTACCGCCAGATTTCCCTGCTGCTGCGCCGTCCACCAGGCCGTGAAGCTTACCCAGGCGACGTGTTCTATCTCCACTCCCGTCTGCTCGAGCGCGCATCCCGCGTTTCGGAAGAATACGTAGAGAAGTTCACCAACGGCGCAGTGACCGGCAAAACCGGTTCCCTGACCGCACTGCCGATCATCGAAACCCAGGCTGGCGACGTTTCCGCGTTCGTTCCGACCAACGTGATTTCCATCACCGACGGTCAGATCTTCCTGGAATCGGCCATGTTCAACTCCGGGATCCGTCCTGCTGTGAACGCCGGTGTTTCGGTATCCCGTGTGGGTGGTGCCGCTCAGACCAAGATCATCAAGAAGCTCTCCGGTGGTATCCGTACCGCTCTGGCTCAGTACCGTGAACTGGCGGCATTCGCCCAGTTCGCTTCTGACCTGGACGAAGCGACCCGTAAGCAACTTGAGCATGGTCAGCGCGTTACCGAGCTGATGAAGCAGAAGCAATACGCACCAATGTCGATCGCTGACATGGCGCTGTCGCTGTATGCCGCTGAGCGTGGGTTCCTGACTGACGTTGAAATCGCCAAGATCGGCAGCTTCGAACAAGCGCTGATTGCTTTCTTCAACCGCGATCACGCCGATTTGATGGCGAAGATCAACGTGAAGGGTGACTTCAATGACGAAATCGACGCTGGCATGAAAGCCGGTATCGAGAAGTTCAAGGCCACCCAAACCTGGTAAGCCGCAGCGGGGGCCGCAAGGCTCCCGCTTGCTAACCTGATAGGTGTTACATGGCAGGCGCAAAAGAGATTCGCAGTAAGATTGCGAGCATCAAAAGCACGCAAAAGATTACCAGCGCCATGGAAAAAGTGGCGGTCAGTAAAATGCGCAAGGCACAAATGCGCATGGCTGCTAGCCGTCCTTACGCGGAGCGCATCCGCCAGGTTATTGGTCATTTGGCCAACGCCAACCCGGAATATCGCCACCCGTTCATGATCGACCGTGAAGTAAAGCGCGTCGGTTACGTCGTGGTGAGCAGTGACCGTGGTCTGTGTGGTGGCTTGAACACCAACCTGTTCAAGGCTCTGGTCAAGGACATGGCGGTAAACCGCGAAAACGGCGTCGAGATTGATCTGTGTGTTGTTGGTAGCAAGGGTGCGGCTTTCTTCCGCAACTTCGGCGGTAACGTCGTAGCAGCTATCAGCCACCTGGGTGAAGAGCCGTCGATCAATGACCTGATCGGCAGCGTCAAGGTGATGCTGGATGCCTATCTGGACGGCCGTATTGATCGCCTGTCCGTGGTGTCCAACAAGTTCATCAACACCATGACGCAACATCCTACCGTGGAGCAGTTGATTCCACTGGTGGCAACCCCGGATCAAGAACTCAAGCACCACTGGGATTATCTGTACGAACCGGACGCCAAAGAGCTGCTTGACGGCTTGATGGTCCGTTACGTGGAGTCGCAGGTCTACCAGGCGGTGGTCGAGAATAACGCGGCTGAACAAGCTGCGCGGATGATCGCGATGAAGAACGCTACCGACAACGCCGGTGATTTGATCAGCGATTTGCAGCTGGTCTACAACAAGGCGCGTCAGGCTGCGATCACCCAAGAGATCTCGGAAATCGTCGGCGGCGCTGCCGCGGTTTAACGGTTCAAATATTCAGAGGATCCAGCTATGAGTAGCGGACGTATCGTTCAAATCATCGGCGCCGTTATCGACGTGGAATTTCCACGCGACAGCGTACCGAGCATCTACAACGCGCTGAAAGTAGTGAGCGCGGCCGAAACCACCCTGGAAGTTCAGCAGCAGCTGGGCGACGGCGTGGTTCGTACCATTGCGATGGGTTCCACCGAGGGCTTGAAGCGCGGTCTGGAAGTCACCGACTCTGGCGCTGCCATCTCCGTACCGGTCGGTAAAGCGACGCTGGGCCGGATCATGGACGTACTGGGCAACCCGATCGACGAAGCAGGCCCGATCGACACCGAAGAGCGTTGGGGCATTCACCGTCCTGCGCCAACCTTCGCTGAACAAGCGGGCGGCAACGACCTGCTGGAAACCGGCATCAAGGTTATCGACCTGGTTTGCCCGTTCGCCAAGGGCGGTAAAGTCGGTCTGTTCGGTGGTGCCGGTGTAGGCAAAACCGTAAACATGATGGAACTGATCCGTAACATCGCCATCGAGCACAGCGGTTATTCCGTGTTCGCCGGTGTGGGTGAGCGTACTCGTGAGGGTAACGACTTCTACCACGAGATGAAGGATTCCAACGTTCTGGACAAAGTGGCACTGGTTTACGGTCAGATGAACGAGCCGCCGGGTAACCGTCTGCGCGTAGCATTGACCGGCCTGACCATGGCCGAGAAGTTCCGTGACGAAGGTAACGACGTTCTGCTGTTCGTCGACAACATCTATCGTTACACCCTGGCCGGTACTGAAGTATCCGCACTGCTGGGCCGTATGCCTTCCGCAGTAGGTTACCAGCCGACCCTGGCCGAAGAGATGGGTACTCTGCAAGAGCGTATCACTTCGACCAAGAACGGTTCGATCACCTCGATCCAGGCGGTATACGTACCTGCGGATGACTTGACTGACCCGTCGCCAGCGACCACCTTCGCCCACTTGGACGCCACCGTCGTTCTGTCCCGTGACATCGCTTCCCTGGGTATCTACCCGGCGGTCGATCCACTCGACTCGACTTCGCGTCAGCTGGACCCGAACGTGATCGGCCAGGACCACTACGACACCGCTCGCGGTGTACAGTATGTTCTGCAGCGTTACAAAGAACTGAAGGACATCATTGCGATCCTGGGTATGGACGAGCTGTCGGAAGCCGACAAGCAGTTGGTAAACCGTGCTCGTAAGATCCAGCGTTTCTTGTCGCAGCCGTTCTTCGTGGCTGAAGTCTTCACCGGTGCTTCGGGTAAATACGTTTCCCTGAAAGACACCATTGCTGGCTTCAAAGGCATCCTCAACGGTGACTACGACCACCTGCCAGAACAAGCGTTCTACATGGTCGGCGGCATCGAAGAAGCGATCGAGAAAGCCAAGAAACTGTAATCCCGGCGCCCGGCAACGGGCGCTAATTTAGTTTGAGGCAATCAGATGGCTATGACAGTCCATTGCGATATCGTCAGTGCGGAAGGAGAAATCTTTTCCGGCCTGGTCGAGATGGTGATTGCGCACGGTGCACTGGGTGATCTTGGTATCGCCCTGGGCCACGCGCCACTGATCACTAATCTCAAGCCTGGCCCGATCCGCCTGGTCAAGCAGGGCGGGGAAGAGGAGGTGTATTACATCTCCGGTGGTTTCCTCGAGGTTCAGCCGAACATGGTCAAGGTTCTTGCCGACACCGTGCAACGAGCTGCCGACCTGGACGAAGCCTCCGCTCAGGAAGCCGTTAAGGCTGCCGAGAAGGCCTTGCATGAGCGGGGCGCGGAATTCGATTACGGTTCTGCTGCCGCACGTCTGGCCGAGGCTGCAGCTCAGCTGCGCACCGTCCAGCAGATCCGCAAGAAGTTCGGCCACTAACAGGCCATCACTTGTTGCGCGATTGATTAAAAAGGGTAGCCTCGGCTACCCTTTTTTCTTTTCCGAATTTAATAAACCTGGTCACAGCCGCTGACCACCCCAGGATTGGTAGCCAGTCATGTCTCTTGAAATCGTTATCCTCGCTGCTGGTCAGGGCACTCGCATGCGTTCGGCATTGCCGAAAGTGCTGCACCCGATTGCCGGCAACTCGATGCTTGGCCACGTTATCCACAGCGCTCGACAACTTGATCCACAGCGCATCCACGTGGTGATTGGCCACGGTGCCGATGCCGTTCGTGAGCGTCTGGCGGCGGATGATCTGAATTTTGTCCTGCAGGACAAACAGCTGGGTACTGGTCATGCGGTAGCTCAAGCCGTGCCATTCATTGAGTCCGACACCGTTTTGATTCTTTACGGCGACGTGCCGTTGATCGAAGTCGAAACCCTTCAGCGCCTGCTCAAGCACGTTGCACCGCAGCAATTGGGTTTGCTGACCGTCGAACTGGACGACCCGACCGGCTATGGCCGCATCGTCCGCGATGGCGCCGGCAAGGTCACGGCGATCGTCGAGCAAAAAGACGCCAGCGAAGCCGAGCGCTCGATCACTGAAGGCAATACCGGCATCCTGGCGCTGCCGTTCGCGCAGTTGGGTGGCTGGATGAGTCGTCTCTCCAACAACAACGCCCAGGGCGAGTATTACCTGACTGACGTGATTGCCATGGCGGTCAGCGACGGTTTGGTCGTGGCGACCGAACAGCCTCACGACGCCATGGAAGTGCAGGGCGCCAACGATCGCAAGCAGCTCTCTGAACTTGAGCGTCACTATCAATTGCGCGCGGGTCGTCGTTTGATGGCTCAAGGCGTGACCCTGCGTGACCCGGCGCGTTTCGACGTGCGTGGTGAAGTCACCGTCGGCCGCGATGTGCTGATCGACATCAACGTGATCCTCGAAGGCAAAGTCGTCATCGAAGACGACGTGGTGATCGGTCCGAATTGCGTGATCAAGGACAGCACTCTGCGTAAAGGCGTGGTGATCAAGGCCAACAGTCATATCGAAGGCGCCATTCTTGGAGAAGGCAGCGATGCCGGACCGTTCGCTCGCCTGCGTCCCGGCACAGTCCTGGAGGCTCGCGCCCATGTGGGTAACTTTGTCGAGCTGAAAAACGCGCATATGGGCGAAGGCGCCAAGGCCGGTCACCTGACCTACCTGGGCGATGCCGAAATCGGCGCGCGCACCAACATCGGCGCCGGCACCATCACCTGCAACTATGACGGCGCCAACAAGTGGAAAACCGTCCTGGGTGAGGATGTGTTCATCGGTTCCAACAACTCATTGGTGGCGCCTGTGGATATCTCCAGCGGTGCGACCACCGCCGCCGGCTCGACCATTACGCAAAATGTGGATAACGCACAATTGGCTGTGGGCCGTGCACGCCAGAAGAACATTGACGGCTGGAAGCGGCCGGAGAAAATCAAGAAGAGCTGAGTTATCCACAGATCTTTTTGTCGCGTCTCGCTTGACGAAGTTTCGCCGATAGGTTTTGATTGCTTCCGTTATCTTTCGAATCGAAACTTACTAAGCCATGTCGAAACGCAATACTCCCCAACGTCGTCACAATATCCTCGCCTTGCTCAATGAGCAGGGCGAAGTCAGTGTGGATGAGCTGGCCAAGCGTTTCGAAACTTCGGAAGTTACGATTCGCAAGGATCTGGCGGCGCTCGAAAGCAATGGCTTGTTGCTACGCCGTTACGGCGGTGCCGTCACCATGCCTCAGGAATTGGTGGCCGACATCGGTCAGCCAGTCTCCAAATACAAGCAGGCCATCGCCCGCGCTGCCGTCACGCGAATTCGCGAGCATGCACGGATCATCATCGACAGCGGCAGCACGACCGCTGCGATGATCCCCGAACTGGGGCAGCAACCTGGCCTGGTGGTGATGACCAATTCCCTGCACGTCGCCAACGCCCTGAGCGAACTCGAACACGAACCGGTGCTGTTGATGACGGGCGGCACTTGGGATCCGCACTCCGAATCCTTTCAGGGGCAGGTCGCCGAGCAGGTTCTGCGCTCGTACGATTTCGACCAGTTGTTCATCGGCGCCGATGGCATCGACCTGGTACGTGGAACCACCACCTTCAATGAATTGCTGGGACTGAGCCGGGTCATGGCCGATGTCGCCCGCGAAGTGATCGTGATGGTCGAGGCCGATAAGATCGGCCGCAAGATTCCCAACCTGGAACTGCCCTGGAGCAGTGTCCATACCCTTATTACCGATGATCGCCTGCCGCTTGAGGCACGGGATCAGATTCAGGCCCGCGGCATCACTTTGATTTGCGCGGCTGTCAGTCAGGAGAAATAGCATGTGTGGAATTGTCGGCGCAGTCGCAGAACGTAACATCACCGCCATCCTGCTCGAAGGCCTCAAACGCCTCGAATACCGTGGCTATGACAGCGCCGGTGTGGCGATCTTCACCAACGATGCAAAGCTTGAGCGCATGCGTCGTCCAGGCAAAGTCAGCGAGCTGGAACTGGCACTTGAAGCCGAGCCGCTGATCGGTCGCCTCGGTATCGCTCACACTCGCTGGGCCACACACGGTGCGCCGTGCGAGCGTAATGCGCACCCGCATTTCTCCGGCGATCTGGCAGTGGTGCACAACGGCATCATCGAGAACCATGAAGCCCTGCGCGAACAACTCAAGGCGCTGGGTTACGTGTTCACCTCGGACACCGACACCGAAGTCATCGCCCATCTGCTGAATCACAAACTCAAGGATCTGAAGGATCTGACCGTGGCGCTCAAGGCCACCGTGAAAGAGCTGCACGGTGCTTACGGTCTGGCCGTGATCAGTGCCGATCAACCGGATCGCCTGGTCGCTGCCCGCAGTGGCAGCCCGTTGGTGATCGGACTGGGTCTGGGGGAAAACTTTCTCGCCTCCGACCAGTTGGCCCTGCGTCAGGTCACTGACCGTTTCATGTACCTGGAAGAAGGCGATATCGCCGAAATTCGTCGAGACAACGTGCAGATCTGGGACGTCAGCGGCAATGCCGTCACCCGTGAAACCGTACAGTACCGTGACGGCGCCGAAGCGGCTGACAAGGGCGAATTCCGCCACTTCATGCTCAAGGAAATCCACGAACAACCGGCTGTTGTGCAACGCACCCTCGAAGGTCGTCTGAGCCCGAACGGCGTGCTGGTACAGGCGTTCGGCCCACAGGCCGCCGAGTTGTTCGCCAAAGTGCGTAACGTGCAGATCGTCGCTTGCGGCACCAGTTATCACGCCGGCATGGTTGCCCGTTACTGGCTCGAAGAACTGGCCGGCATTCCGTGCCAGGTCGAAGTCGCCAGTGAATTCCGCTACCGCAAAGTGGTGGTGCAGCCCGACACCCTGTTCGTGACCATTTCCCAGTCCGGCGAAACCGCCGACACGCTGGCTGCGCTGCGCAACGCCAAGGAACTGGGTTTTCTCGCCAGCCTGGCTATCTGCAACGTCGGCATCAGCTCGCTGGTGCGTGAATCCGACCTGACTCTGCTGACGCATGCCGGTCGCGAAATCGGTGTCGCATCGACCAAAGCGTTTACCACTCAACTGGTCGGCCTGCTGTTGTTGACCCTGTCCCTGGGTCAGGTTCGCGGCACATTGGCTAAAGGCGTCGAAGCCACTCTGGTCGAAGAACTGCGTCGCCTGCCAACACGTCTTGGCGAAGCTCTGGCGATGAACAGCACCGTGGAAAAAATCGCCGAGTTGTTCGCCGAGAAGCATCACACGCTGTTCCTCGGTCGTGGCGCGCAGTTCCCGGTGGCGATGGAAGGTGCCTTGAAACTCAAGGAAATCTCCTACATCCACGCCGAAGCCTATCCCGCCGGCGAGCTGAAACACGGCCCGTTGGCGCTTGTGGATAACGACATGCCTGTGGTGACCGTGGCGCCGAACAACGAACTGCTGGAGAAGTTGAAGTCCAACCTTCAGGAAGTCCGCGCCCGTGGCGGCCAACTGATCGTCTTCGCCGACGAGCAGGCCGGCATGACCAACGGCGAAGGCACCCATGTTGTGCACATGCCGCACATCCACGACATCCTGTCGCCAATCCTCTACACCATTCCGCTGCAGTTGCTGTCGTACTACGTCGCGGTATTGAAAGGCACGGACGTTGACCAGCCGCGTAACCTGGCGAAATCGGTGACGGTGGAATAAGTTATCCACAGCTGAAACAAGGGGCTGGTTTCTAACAATAAAGATTGACACAAAACAATAAAGATTGACACGACGCAACATAGATTGACACAAGGCCGAAACCCCCGTATCTACGGGGGTTTCCATTTTTGGGCTGAGCCGTCGGTCTAGATTCTCCGCTTCTTCCCGCTCCGGGAGTAGGCTAAAGAGCGCTGTACCATCGGCAGATGGTGGACGATTTTTTCCTATAACTATTTTCAGGGCGAGGAGAGGCGGTCCCGGCGGACGAAGGAGGTAGCATTGCGCGGTCGTAGGTTTTCGTCTGAGACAGATATTCAGCGGCATATTACGAATGGATTCGGTAGCGGTGCTGGTGCCAGTTATCTGCCCTGGCTGCGCGTCCAAGACGTGCCTTCCAGAGGACGCTCCCATAAGATCCAAGGTGTGAAGATCGATCGCCTCCATCACCTCTTTTCTGACCTAGAACGCGCCTATTTTTTGGTATGTGAATTTTCGGAAGATGTTGTGGATATACGCGAGCAGTATCCATTGCTGCCGCGAGAAAGTGCTCAAGCAATCGCTAGCTCTATCGGAGTGCGATACCCCAGGTATCCGAAGACAGTGCTTCCTTACGTCATGACCACGGATTTTTTATTAACAATAAAAAAGCCCGATGGCAGCTTTAAATCCGTAGCACGAACAATCAAATACCGCAGCGACCTCGAAGGCAAACAAGCCAGGAGAACGTTGGAAAAACTTGAGATCGAAAAGCGTTTCTGGGCTGGTCAACACGTTGATTGGGCCATTGTCACTGAAGAAATGTTCAGTCCCGATTTGATCAAAAACTTAGGCTTGCTCAGGAAATTCGCTCAGCTGCCGCGCGCTTTGGTAGAGCCCTCATTACATTCAGATTTTCTGGAGCACTTAGCTAGCTGCCGTCCATACCCTTGGAGTACTGCTGAAAGTCTGCGAAAGATTGCCGCACGTTTATTTATCTCCTATCAAGATTCTCGGGCTTTATATCATCACCTGATATGGTCCAAGTCGATCAACGTAGATTTGGTTGGTACTCCCATTCAAATGACTGCACTACTACCAACCTTTGAAATCATCGAAAACCCAATAAAAATTTCACTGGCGGCGGAGGGCTTATCATGAAAGTCCAAGTCAATGATATTTTTGAACCGGTCACTGAGTTTTCCGTCGTGCCTGGTATCGTTAGGGTCTTGTATCTCAGTGAGCGATACGATGCGGTAGTTTTGATCCAATTAACGGACCCGCCACGCCAACCGATTGGTTTGGGCTTGGAAGAGCTTCGCGGCTCTGTCATAGCAGGCGATACGAAGCCATCCAAGGTTGTTACGCCTGAGTTTCTCTTAGTGCTAGAGGATGACCTGGATGAGAAAAAGAAGCGGGAAAGGGATGAAAAGTGGAACATCATCGCTCCCCTGATCGACTCAGATTACCCAGGTCAGATATTTGCTCCCGATGAGATGGGGCGAATGGTGGGCGCTAGAGCTGTTGAGCTTGGCATGCAGCGCAAGAGTATCTATCGACTTCTGTACCGTTACTGGATCAATGGCCAGGTTCGAAATGCGCTCTTGAAAAACTACGCGGGCGTCGGAGTTCCTGAGCGCAAGTATGATCCCGCAAAACCGCCCGGCAGAAAACCACGATACCAAGGTATTGCCGTTTCGCCGACCAAGCTTATTGATGCCGTGGATAAGCGCTGTATCCGTGTCGGTTACTCGTTATTCGTGGGGGATAAGACTTCTACGATAACCAGCGCCTATGTCGAGATGCTTAGAAGGTTCTACACAGCGAAAGACCTTTCGAAAAATCCAGAATCGGGTGGTCGCCTCCTACCCGATTCGGAAATTCCTTCCTTCAGGCAGTTCGATTATTGGGGAAAGCAATATTTCGACGAAGTTGAAACTGAACGCGGGCGTAAGGGAATGCGGAAGTGGCTAAAAGATTGCCGCCCCCTTTCTGGAACCGTGCGTGACTGGCTTCGTGGCCCCTGCCATCAGTTTGAGATCGATGCCACCATTGCTGACATTTATCTCGTGAACGGCTACTCCAGGCGGATGCTCATTGGACGGCCGGTGGTGTACGTCGTCATCGATAGCTTCTCCGGCATGATCGTCGGTCTCTACATCGGGTTGGAGGGGCCGAGCTGGAACGGAGCCAGGCAAGCGCTGTTCAACGCTTTCACTTCGAAGGTTCAGTTTTGCGCTACCAACGGGGTCACAATCGATCCCGAAGAATGGGCCTGTCACCACCTCCCGCATCACATCTACGCTGATCGAGGCGAGATGTTGGGGAAAGCAGCTGAAGGTCTTGCCACTGGCCTGAATATCGAGCTGGGAATCGCTCCGCCTTACCGGCCGGACTGGAAGTCGATGGTGGAGAGTCGGTTCGGTATCCTGAACGATTTGACGGGCATCAGGTGGCTACCAGGTGGCGTAGCGGCCAGGGAGAAGGAGCGTGGCGAGCGAGATTACCGACTCGACGCGACGCTGAGCATGAAAGAGTTCACTAAGATCATCATCCAGTGCGTCCTTCACTATAACCGCTTCAACCGGCAGCCCGACAGGCTCACTCAAGAGATGATGAACGACGGTGTCGACCCGACGCCGGTAGGTATTTGGACTTGGGCGTTGGAAAATGGCCACGTCGAACCAAACAATCATCCCGACGAGCTGGTCTATCTCCATTTGCTTCCGCGCGAGCAAGCAACGGTGCAAAAGGGTGGTGTGCTATTCCGAGGGATGCACTATGTCTGTGATGTAGCGATCGAGAACAACTGGTTTGCGAAAGCCCGTAGCCGCGGGGTTTGGTCTATAGAGTGTTGGTATGATCCAAATTCCGCGGCACATATTTGGATCCGGGGCGACAACAAACAGTTCATCCGTTGCGATTTGCGTAAGTCCGATCACAAGTATGCTGATTATCGATCCGATGAAATTTTCGACCTGCTCGAAGCTTACCGCCAGGCTCCACCGGCTCATAAACGCGCTGAGTTGGAGAGTCGGATTTCGCTTCTAGAGGAGGTTAATCAAATCGTCAGTGGTGCGATGGCTGAGCGAAAAGAAGAGCCAGTCCCTGCGACCAAGGCCGAGATGATTGGAAATATTCGTGAGAACCGCGCTGTTGAACGCCTCAAGGAGCGGGAGACCGCCCATGTGCCAGAGGGTGTGAGGATTGACCCGCCTGGGCAGAAGGCAGAGACCGCCCCAGAACGCTCGGAGAACTTTGCCGGCCCTCGCAGCGCTCAGGTCATCGATATGCTCAAACGACTCCGCCCAGGACAAAACTAATGAAAGGCGCCCAAGTTTTCGCAAGCTACACCAAGCAGGCGATAGCGGACTACGCGGGAAATCCGCTCATCGAAGCGCTGCCACCTATCTTCTCAGAAGAGGTAGCAATCCAACTGATCTCGAATTTTCCCCGTCCTGTTGATCCAGAAGAGCTCGCCCTTGACCGTTCGACTCGGATCCACTGTATCGACCGGTTGAGGACGGTGGTTCAGCCTCTGATTGTCCACATGGATCTGGAGTCCGTATTTTCATTGCTGGTCCGACGAGGGTACGTCGGACGCAACCCGACTTCTCCAGACACTGTCAGACATCTACACTCGCTTTCGGGTGCACAGCGCTACCACGATGGATTCAAGTCCACTGCCGAAACGTTCAGTCTGGTTGGCCTTAGTGGCATTGGGAAGTCCACCGCCCTCGAAGCCATTTTGAGTCTCTACCCTCAAACGATCCGACACGAGCGTTATGAAGGAAAGCAGTTCGTTCATACCCAGATCACCTGGCTCAAGCTTGACTGCCCCCGAGATGGGTCGCTGGCAGGCTTCTGTCAGCAATTCTTCTATGCGGTCGGGCGAGCGTTAGGTGATGAGGATTACTACAAGCGGCATCGGGCTCGGAACATCAATGACTCGTTGCAACAAATGGAGCAGGTTGCGAGTACATTTTTCATCGGCGCTCTGTTGATCGACGAACTACAGAACCTGCACCTGGCGAAAACTGGGGGCAAGGACAACATGCTGAATTTCTTCCTCCATCTAGTGAACAACATCGGCATTCCCGTGGTGTTCATCGGGACAAATTCGATGATTAGCCTATTTTCGGACGTCATGCGCAACGCACGGCGTTGCTGCGGCGTCGGGGTACTCGAATTTAAACGCTTTGAGAAGGACGATGACGAGTGGCGAATGCTCGTTGAAAACCTCTGGAGCTATCAGTGGTACCAGCAGCCGGTCGAACTGACCGAAGAAGTGTTTGATGCGCTGTATGAGCATACACAAGGCGTCACCGACTTTTTGGTGAAGCTTTTGGTGCTCAGTCAGAGGTATGCGATCCAGAGTGGTTCGGAATGCGTTACCGCCGAGACAATCGCGTTGGTGAGCAACACCAAGATGCAAATATTGAAGCCAGCTTTGTCCGCCCTGCGAAGCCGAGATCCGAAACGGATGCGGCAGTTCGACGATTTGCTTCCGATTGAAGACCAACTAAGCGACATGATGGCGTTCGATGGTTTGGCTCGGCCGGAGCGACTGGCGTTGCTGCGCAGTGTCATCAGTCGCAGCGACAATAGTGCCCCAAAGCCTAATGCGGCGCCCGTTAACCCACTCAAATCGCAGCCTCCTTCGGCGGTGGCGGTTGAGACGTCAGAGGCACAGGCGTTAAGTGAAAGTGAAGACTCCATTGAGGCGTTGAAGAGCGCCGGTTGGATAAACAGAGATCTATTTGAGTTCTCTCCGTTGTATCGGAAGGGGTGAATAAAAGGTGACGAAATGGGGCTCAAATTCCATTTCTTTCCGGCCGTGTTTCACGATGAGACGCTTCACAGCGTCCTTTCAAGATACGCCCGGCTCTGTGGCGTACGTAGCTGCGGAGCAGTTTTCGATGGAGCGCAGTCCGCAAACTTCTTCTCGCAGAACGTGGCTTTTCCATGTCGACTAGCTGAGCTTGCCGAGGCGCTGCCGTGCGGCACAGGCTTATCGCTAGCCGGGGTTATAAAGCGCCATACGCAGCTGCCCTACTACGAACCTTTTTTGACCCAGCAACAAGTGGACGACGCCAATACCTTGATGGCGGGAAATGGCGAGGGGTTGATGCTAAGGTTGGGGTTAATCGCGAGTCGACTCGAGTTCGCTTCGAGAGTGCGATTGTGCTTCGACTGTATCAACCAGGACATGGCCTGTGTGGGAGCAGCGTACTGGCACCGTGTGCATCAGCTTCCAGGCGTTTTGATCTGTCCACACCATGGAACCCCGTTGAAGTTCCTTGATTACCGCTGGTTGAGCCGAAATTCTCGAAGAATGCACTTGCCGGACGATGAGGACGTTCAGTCTCACTCCATTTCGTTAGACATCCCTCAAAATCTACAAAGTGCTCTGCACGAAATAGCACGGCGTTCGATGCAGGTGCTTGAGACCGATGTTCCTCCATTATCTCCTGATGCGATTCGATCGGTGTTTCTGGATAGCGCTATTGCCTTGGAAATGGCTTCCGACACTGGTCGGCTGCACTTAGGCAGATTGGCGCGGCACATGTCTGCGTTCTTTGAGGCTCTCCCCTCCTTAGGGGAGTACTCGATACTGAGCAAATCGTCTGCGGATATACCGGCGGCCTGGGTTGTGAAGCTTTTGCGTAAGCCGAGGGGCACCCATCATCCGCTGAAATTTATCCTGCTGGCCTGCGCGCTGAAGGTCGACATGGAAAGGATACTGCGGCAGAACGGGCCTATTACCGGGCCGCTTAACCGAACAGGCAATACCGAAACTTCTAGGGATAGCGCGGCCAACGGACCTCAAATCCATGGGGCAAGCGCCAATGAGTATATGAGTGAGGCATCTGAAGCGATCTGGACGCGGGCACTCTCGGGGGCTGACGCGAAGACCATAGCGTCAGAAACGGGGAGCTCGGTTGCGTGCGTTTACCGAGCGATACGCACGATTTCGGATGGACCAGGCCGATGGAAAGAGGCGAGGCTTTCGAAACAGCTGGGTGATAGGAGGAATCGATTTGAGGGGGACTACATAGCTCGCCTAGCTCATGAGTGTCGAGATTATGTGTGGCTTCATCGAAACGATCGGCAATGGCTGTCCGAGCGTACACAAGAGCTAGGTAAAGCCCACAGACCATGTGGACAGCAGGCAGAAAGATTCAAAGACCTCGACCGTAACCTTGCCAACGAAGTGGTTCAATGCGCTGAAATGTTACGAACGCTTCCAGGAAAACCTGTCCGTATCTCACGGACAAAAATAGGCAGAGAGCTTCATATGTTGTCTAGGTTTGAAAAACAGCTCAACAAGCTGCCGCACTGTGCAGCTGCCCTAGCAGCCGAATGCGAAACCCTGGATGCATTCCATAGGAGGCGTTTGAGCTGGGCAGAGCGTAAGCTAAAACTGGACGGCAAACCAATTACTCAATCATCGATATATCGAACAGCGTGTATCAGAAAACCGCGCACAGGGGGACTGCATTCTGATTCTCGTATGGATATTGTTCTGTAACTCCGTCGCCAGAAGCCCCGTAAATGAGCAGTGCGTAGATTCCCTGTGTGAGGTTTTGGCGAAGCAATACACGAAGGGTATTTATATGTGTTCGGTATTATATTGTGAAACCGAATAAAAATGGGCTGATTTTTTAAAGTAGTAGTTGGTGGCTGTTAGCTACTGTGTTGCGTTCATAAAAATCCTTGCCTGGGTACAGGGTGATATGTGATAAAAGTACTCCTTCACAGGACTTGCGTCCTACCTGAACCCACGCTAGAAAGTCGGCTAATCATGTCCAGCATTCTTTTTTTTCCAATATCGATGCCCGACGAGACCCTGTTATCTCGTATTACGAGGTACCATTTTTTGTCCGGAAACAAAACCGAGGCAGAAACGTTTCGTGATCTTTTTGACGTTGCCCCATTTCAACTTTCGTTTATACCAAAGCAATTAGGGAATCTTGCGTCTCGATTACCTGGAGTTAAAGAAAGCAACTTTAATGAATTGCTTGAAATTAATACTTATTTTCCTGCATACAAGCCTTTTATAGGGTTATCAAAAGACCCATCTAAGGAACGGGACAGAGTTTTGTCAGATGTTGCTCGTGTGCCTAGGTGGGAGGGCACTAAAAATAGCAGAGCAAAGATTTGCTTAGCCTGTGTGCAAGCCGACATCATAGAGTCAGGTTACGCATATTGGCACCGAGCTCATCATGTACCGGGCGTTACGGCCTGCTGGCGGCACGGCGAGGAACTTCTTCAATCTTGTCCGAATTGTTCTCACCCTTTCTTTCGTAGAAACAAGTTATTACCTAATTTAACCGAAGATTGTGTTTGTGGGTGGAACGCTATTAAACCTGCGAACCGTTTACTAGCCTCATCTGAAGAACGAGAGTACGCAGTTTTTGTAAATGATATTCTGCAACGCAATCTGCCATCGGTGGATTATAAGATTTTGGCTGCCTGTTATCGACGTCAAGCAAAGAAGCGTGGGTTTGTTCATGGGAATCTGATTGGCACTGCTAAATTATTTAGCAGTATTCGTGATAAGTTTGGCGATGATACTATTTCGAAAATTGACCTAGCATACGCAGCCGGTATCCGACGTCAATGGATTCGGCTATCGACAACAAGAGGTCAAATCGATATGCCGCTGGCGCGGCATCTTCTAATATCTCTACATCTATTTGGTAGTGCAGAAAAATTTGAGAAATGCTTGGCAGAAGAGTCTCTACTTACTAGCTCGGCAAACCCGACGGTTCGTCTAAAAGAGAAAGCTTTGCCAGAAAGTAAAAAAAAGGCTTATCGAGAAAAAATCTCAATACTACTTGAGGTTAAGCCAGGTATTGGTATGGACTATCTTTGGGTCAATGCTTATCAAGTAACACGCTGGCTCAACGAAAACGATAAAGACTGGTTATTGAGTGAAATTACAAGGGACGTAAAGCAGAAGAACAGTGTCGAGTCGGTGGTGAGCGATGAGGACGAAAAATACGCAACTATTCTTAAAGAAGGCGTTGAGAATTTGTACCGCATCGCCCAAAAACAGGTTCGAGTAAATATCGGTAACATGCTTGCACTTTTGCCGCGAAAAGTAAGTAGGGAGCGTGCGACTCGTAAGTCTTTTCCGTTGGTGTCAGAACAACTTGAGCTTCATCTAGAATCTCTTTGGCATTTCCGGTTACGGAGAATGATATGGACGATGTCGGAGATCGCGAGGCTTAAGTTACCCCCAAACAGCTCCAGCTTAAAATTATTGACTACAGTACCTCATGTGGCTTGCCAAGCTCTCATAAATCACTTCGAGTGGGATTTAGACAACATGGTTAAGGAAGGTATTGATGGTGAAGTTATGCTTAGAAATACCGGCGTCTCGCGGCAATGGGAAGGGCCACCAGGTTATGATATTCCCATGGGTGGCAATGCATACATGGAGATGATCGCGTCCAATTCAAAGCTCTAGTAGATATTTTTATGGAATGGCACAGTACTGCTGTGGATCCGATGATCTCTGAGGCGTATTGCTGGGCAGTGGATGTCACTATTTATACCGACGCCAATTGCATATCGACGGGGCATTGGACGCGCCGATATCGCCCCACTCAATGCCGCAGACGTCAGCATTCATGACGCCCCGGCTTCACTCCCATTTGCACCGATCCCGAAGTGGGATTCAAGCATGGGCAATGGTATGACGTCGGTAACTGGCGTAAGCCACTCCAGCCGGCGACACCACCGATCGAAATAGTGGTGTTCAGTGAGGCGAGAGATACGTAGAGCTGTAGGTCTTGAAAACGTGAACCCGCGATCAGAGGTATCGCGGGGTGAATCAGACCATAGCGACCGGGCTAAGCATCAGCTTTCGAGGAGATGAGTCAAATTTTGCGTGCTGTTCATCGCGTTTAGACTAGGCGCTTTACGCGCAGCTATGCTGACTGGTGTGATTGATTATTCGACTCGATTTTTGAGGTGAGTCGGAGGGACGAATGAATCTGGCGGGCCTAGTCGAACTGCTTTCCGGTGGCGAAAGATTACCTGGATGTGAGCTAGCTCATTCAGACGCCGTGGCTCTGGTCGGATTTTACTTCCCTGGACGCGCCTATTGCCTAGTCGCTGATTGGACAGTGGTTGATATAGCGGTCTCCCCCCGTCAGTTAAAGGCCGTTGTGAGAAGAGGAGTCACTCCCACTTTGGTCAACGCTTTATGTGTTATCCACGATAGCAAAGGACGTTTCCCTCGCGGTCATTGGGTAAGAACTTCATTGGGGGTTTCGTTCACCCATGATTGCCTGTTCGAGACAAAAAACACCGTTTATGTGTTGATGGGACCCGGTCGAAGGGTACGAACAGACCTGGACGTCGCGCAGAGCCTGTACTGAAAGTCACTGGTGCGCAATGTGGCAGTCATCGACGTTCAGCGTTTTAGGTTTCGTCCGCCTCAGCCATCCCTATATTTTTCCGGTGCTTACCAAGACATAGTGTTGGCCACGTATCAGCAATCGCCCCCTAGAACCTGGCTGTATAAGGGGTGGCCTGTCTACTTCAGAGGAGCCGAGCGGCGTGCTTGCTATAATTCAAACGAATGATTCACACTCCCAGAATCCATCGGCGATGGCGGTGGTTTTCTAAGGTTAAGCGCAAATTCTAGCGGAGTGGCAACACATGACCATGCCCTGCGAGCGTACCCGGAGTATCGTCCAAACAGGCGAGTTCTTGCGTGAGCTGTCCAGAGATCAGACCCTCCCAGAATCTGTTCGTCAGCAGGCAAAACGCCTCCTGCGGCATTACCCAGAACCATGGGTGATCTTTGGGATCGGCTCCTTCGAAGAGTTGCTTCAAACAAAGGATCCGAGCGATCCAACGCGAGAGTTCGCGATAGTGGTCCACACTCCCCAGTTGAGCTCCAGCACTGACGGATAAGGTTGGAAAAACTTCCTCAGACTGAGTCTATGATAGAGACCATGGTCTGTGGCAATCCGAGATGGTGCTGTCCGCGCTTCAACGCTCCGACCCTCGTGTTGATGAACGGTATAGATCATTATGCTGTATGTATGTACAGTTAATGGGTTCTTACGGTCTTACTCATTGCCTAAGTGTTGAAGCCCTTGGGCGGTGTCACGTGCCGAGATAAGCCCTGAAGTTTGTTGGGTAAGGTGTTATTTTCAGTGATTCCATATTGATACTATCGGAACGGAATTCGACCTATGATCACACTGAAAACTGCCATTATTCACAGCTTCAAGAAGCTGGCCAAGACCAGCTATATCTCCGAGGTGGTCAAGAAGGATGTGGCGCTCGATACTGAAAATCCTGCGTTGCATTTTCTGGTCAATGGCATCCACGGCCTCATCGGCAAAGAAGGCAACAGCGTGGTCTATGGACAGTTTGCCAATGATGACCGTCAGGGGCCGTTTCCAGAGCGCTTCACCGCGTTCGTAGAAGTACAAGATGATAAAGCGCAATTTATCGACTTGACCCACTTGGCAATGGACCAACTGGTGGAGCAAGCCGGTAATCAAGTCTTGTCGACTGGTGGACACATCCTTTGCGCCCAGTACACCTCGGGCGCAACCGACTTTTTCCTGGTCGCCAGCATGAAGGAGCGCGGTGGTATTCAGCTGGACGAAAACTATGTGCCGAAGGAAATTCAAGAAGTCGATCTCAACAAGGTTCAGCAGGCCGCCAGGATCAACTTGGCTAGCTTCGTGGCCATAAAGGCTATGGCTGCTGCGGCCGCTGCTGCGCCTGAGCAGAATGAGGATGACGCGGAGGATGAAGTGGATTCAACCTACCTGTGCTTCATCAGCCGCGGCCGTGATAGTCAGGCATCTGACTATTTCATTTCTGCACTGGGTTGTGCGAAAGGAGTGGCCTCCGGACGCGCTACCAAAAATGCCATTGATAACATTGCCCGGTTTTTTCGCGACAACAAAGCGTTAAAAAGCTTTGGTTATAAGGCCAAAGAGGCGGTGATCAAATATCTGGAGGAGCAGTTGGCCGCAGGCAAGTCCGCGCGCCTGGACGCCATCTGCCACGTCGCTGTCGCACACGTACCCGCTGACTTAGTGGATGAAATCGTTGGGTTGAAGGATATTTGAATAGTGAGAAACATAAGGTGCCGGACGACTTTACGGTCAATGCGAAATCGCTGAAAGAGAAGACCCGTATCAAGGGGGACGCTGCTAACTGGTCGTTGCAATTCGAGCGTGGAGCGTTAGGTAAGGATCCGGCCGCAGACGTTTACTATGATGAGGGGCGGAAGAAGTTGACCCTGTCCAATCTGACTGCCGAACTGGTTGGTGTGATCGAGAAAGAATTGCTGGCTAGGGCTGGCTAAAAATGTTTTCCAATGTGGTAGCTCTCTACCGTGCCCTCGGAGCGCCCACCATTGAGGATGGGGTCATCCGCTATGAGGGGAGGCCAACGCCCGACATTATCGGTGCGTTGCGAATGTGTGATGACCTGCCCGCAGCCTATGGCAAGTTCGAGCATTGCTCTGAAGAAGCTGACTCTCTCGATATTGAGTTTCGCTTGCCATCGAACGAGTCGGGCCGGTTCTACCCGAACTTAGGCGAGTTTGTCGCTCGCAATGGCTCATTGGGCAAGGGCCAATTTCCGAGTAACGTGTACATTGTTGAGCTCAGTTGGGCGGATAGTGATGACACCGAACCTTCGGCGATTAAGGCGCTCAGGCGCGTCTGCCGGCTGATCGAGCTGCTTGCACTGCTAGCGATCGGCGTCGACAAAGACAGCAGTCCAGATGGTTATAACCTGTTTTTTGCCTTGCCTCCTGATGGGGCTAAGCCTCCGAGAACTTTTCTGTTGCCTACCCAGGTTGACGTCAAGGTTCTTGACTATGAGCTCAACCACCTGAGCTTGTTGGAAGAAATACTCAATCGAAAAAACGAAAACAAGGCGCACCTCTCCGAACGAAAATTGATGATTCGGATGGCGGTGGCGAGCGTCATCGAGAAGTTTGAGAGCGAGCCGAATCTGTTCTTGGTGATCGTGCGGGAGTGGCGGGAGGTCCTCGCCACGTACCGTGCGAATCTGCAAACCTACGTCTATAGCTTCTCGTTTGAGAGAGCCCGGCGCGAGGTGGCCCAGGCTGAAATCGACTATGGCACTAAGCTTAGCGGGGTACTGGGCGACATCGCGGGCAAGATGCTTGCCCTGCCGATATCGTTGGCGGGTCTGGTTGTGCTGGAGAAAACAACCTCAAAATTCGAAGGTTTTATTCTTGTCCTTGGGCTGGCAGTGGTCTCTGTGGTTCTGCTTGCGATCTTGCACAATCAAATGCTGCAAACAGAGCGCCTGCTACACAGTTTCAATGTCATCTTCGATGATTTTAAGGACAAGATAAAAACCTATCCCCCAAAACTTCAGGGCTTGCTCAGGATCACCATCGACCAGGTCGACAAGCAGGGCCGAACGCTAACTGGGACCTTTCGCTTGCTGAAGGGGCTGTCCTTGCTGCCAATCGTCGGGGCTTTGCTGCTGGCCTCGATAAAATACTGGGACGATTTCGTATGGCTATTGATGACCATCCTATCGGTCGTGTTTTCCGCGCTCAACGTAGTCCCGAACTTTCTCAGCCCGTAAAGGCTTTGCCTCATTTCTATGGAAAATTTTAAGGTGAAATTGGATTAGTAAGTTCAAACTGTTGAATAATGATCCACGCTGTCTTCAATTGCTCGAGGAAAAAATTTATGCTCGCAACAAACAGGTGGCGGCTGAGCACGCAGCATCCTCAACGGAGCTGGAGCGTGCGGCGGTTTTCATAAAGGCAGCGCTTTGCGGGAAATCTGGCTTATCCCTCGGCCACGTCGTTTTCAATCGTTCAGTGATAAACGTTAAGAGAGGAAAACCCACCATTTGAAACTCCTGAGGCCATCACAGTTGGCGGTCAGCAGGAGGTTGCCACGTAGTCTACGTATTGAAGGTCCCGCGTCTTACATTAGCGACGAGAAATCCCAGATGAGCGATGAACTGAATGAGGAGGATATGCGCTTGGCGCTATTCGGCTCCCCAAAACAATCCGACCCCGTAGTACTCGCAAAGCCGCAGCCGAGTCCAACGTCCCGACTAAACTCTAAACCGCTATCACCGAAGCTGAGGGTGACACTGCATGTTACCAAGGACTTCGAAGGCGACGTGAGCGTATTCATTTATGATGCGAACACGCTGAGTACTCTTGTCGCGGAACAAGATGCAAAAAATGAAGCTAAAAAGAAGAAATTCAAATATTTCGATGTGGTCTCGGTCAAACCCATCCAGTAACTATCGTATCGTTAAAGAACGTGCTTCATTACACTGCTCTTGCTCCCTATGCAATACCACTGACCAGCCAGTTGTTTTCTTGCAGACATTCGTTTGCATGTAACTTGACCAGTATGCGCCGTAATAGGGACTGGCTGATAAAGTCCAAAAGAAACAACTCCAGCAGTATTAAAAAATACTCGGTTTTTTGAACAAGCGGATGGGAAACCTCCACAACACTACATCCTGAATATTTCCGCTATCGCTGTCTCATTTTGGTTAGCGGCGAGCGCCTTCCGGGTACAGCTATTGCCGCATCCCAACTTGACCGCGGTCACTGCTTGAATCATATAAGGCTGTGTGATGGTCAGATTGGTCAGGTGAGCCAAAAATATAAACAATCTCGGTTCGACTTCGCTGTGACGATGCATCGAGAACTGGTTTCAGCTCCTGAGCATGCGCACTTTCAGGTGTTGATTCGTGCTGCTGGTTAAGAGTACTCCTGAGAAAAGCCCTAGTAAAGGTAGAGCCACCCATCGGTTGGGGGCATGCCGAAAAAGTTAATTTTGAAAAAACAGGCGAACATTACAGAATTGTAATTGTTCAATCATCTCCCCGTTATCTTCAAATTGCAACGATACAAGTCGGCGACGATACGGGGGCAGAAACTGCTCCCGTAAACAATAATTCCAGCCGAAGAGCTTTCTAGTTCTGCCGAACCTAAGGAGTGATTAATGGATAACAATACGAAATTTTCGATGGCCGCTTTGGCGTTGGTTGTCAGTTCTGGGCCTTCTATAGTGTTTGCGGAGGAAAAGACTGGGGGGTTTATCGAAGACAGCAGCCTTACCGTGCTCAATCGAAATTTCTACTTCAATCGTGATCATCGTAACGGTCAATCAAGCCCCACGGGCAATGGCTACTCCGAAGCCTGGTCGCATGCGATTATCAGTAAGTTCGAATCCGGATTTACTCAAGGCACTGTTGGCGTGGGTGTCGATGCTTTCGCGATGATCGGGTTGAAGCTTGATACGGGTGACGGTCGTAATGGCGGTCGTAGCTCGTTCGATGTACTACCTGTCAACGGTGACGGCGAAGCTCGAGATGAATACACGAAAGTCGGTGGCGCGGCCAAAGTTCGCGCTTTTGACACTGTGGTGAAAGTCGGTGATGTATTTCCCGCCAACCCTGTCGTGGCGTCTGGCGACTCAAGGCTTCTACCGGAAAGTTTCCGGGGTGTGACCGCGACCAATACCAGCATCGAAGGACTGACTGTTCAGGGTGGTCGCCTGCATGCTATGAGTCAACCAGTCTCCAGCAATATGCGCGACAATTTCGCGACCTTCTATGCGGGCCCCGTTAATTCGCCTTGGGTCGGCTATTTCGGTGGCGACTACACTGTGAACAAGAATGTCATCGTTAGTCTTTACTCCAGCCGTCTCAAAGACGCCTGGAATCAATACTATGCTGGCACCGGGTTGAACTACTCCTTGTCTGATGAGCTTTCCGTATTCGGCGGTGTGAATTACTATAAGGCAGTTGACGAAGGGAAAAAACTGCTGGGCGAGTTCGACAACAATATTTGGAGCGCTAAAATTGGCGTGAAGTATGGTGCGCACTCACTTGCACTTTCTCACCAGCGAAATAATGGTAACGACGACTTCGACTATCTGCGTCAGTCGGATTCCATCTTTCTCGACAACTCAATCCAGTACAGCGACTTCAACTCGCCAAAAGAACGTTCATGGATGGTTCGTTACGACCTCGACATGAGCTCGTATGGCGTACCCGGCTTGTCGTTTATGACACGTTATGGTCGTGGCACCGACGCTGACTACTCCAACGCTAACGCAACATACATGCGGCGCGATGCGGACGGGAACCCGTTGACCGATCAGAAACGTTGGGAGCGCGACATCGAAGTAAAATACGTCGTTCAGACAGGTTCCTTGAAAGATATGTCTTTCCGCTTGCGGCAAGCGAACACCCGTGCAACCGCATTTGAATCGGATTTGGATGAAGTCCGTGTGATTGTTGAGTACCCACTAGCGATTCTGTAATACCTGAACGGGATGATTCGTTCTTGACGAATATCCCGTTTTCGATAGAAAGATTTCAAAAATGTAATTTTTCAATCATCTCCACGTTAACTTAAATTGCTTATAGTGAGTGGGAGTTAATAGGAACCTAGCTAGCGCATCTGGTTGGATTCCTATAGACAAGTAGCTAGTCTGTGAAAATCTGAAACTCATTGCTGTTCAGTTAAAGCTCCAAGCTCACCTTTAGAAGCTCCTTTGGAAAAAGGTGAATTTTTAAGACGTCCCTCGGGACGTCTTTTTTATGTGCGCCCAGCATGGGCGCAATCTTGTGGGTGAAAGTCCCGCCGTAAGCTGACCACAGCGAACGAAGTGAAGCGCAACTGCATGAGGGCGACCGAGTGTGGGGAGGAAGCGTGAATCGAAACCGCGAGCCGATGTACAAGAACCGGATACAAGGCGAAGCCGACCAGGGCGAGCGGGCATAAAACCGCGAAGCTCTTGTGGTCAAGGGTCAGGCAGCGTAAATCCGGCGGTTGTGCGGTGAAGGATTGCGTTCTTACCTGGGGAGATCTCGCCTTGTGCCTGAAAGGGCGACGGCGCGAGTCGGAGCGAGAAGTCAGCAGAGGCCGTAGTAGTCTTTTTTTTGACGAAGGGCCGAACGAGAGAAAGCGTCATAGGCCATGTTGATGCGAAAGACCGGAAGTCAGATGCCTGCCAAACGCGGGGCGGACGGAGATAACGAGCGGTGAAACCGTGAGAAATCCTGTCAGCGACGAGGTCAATCGCCCGCAAAATGAACCCGATAACGCAGGACAAGGGCTGCTGGAACGGGCCTTTGCGAGAGAAAACCTGAAACGGGCGTGGAAACGGGTCAAGGCCAACAAAGGTGCAGCGGGAGTCGACGGTCTGGATATTGATCAGACGGCCGAGTACCTGCTGACCCAATGGGCGGGGATTCGTGAACAGCTTCTTTCAGGAGTCTACCGGCCCAGTCCGGTACGGCGTGTGGTCATTCCCAAACCTGACGGCGGTCAACGCGAGTTGGGTATCCCAACGGTCACCGACCGTTTGATCCAACAAGCGTTGCTGCAAGCCTTGCAGCCATTACTCGATCCGACCTTCAGTGAACACAGCTACGGCTTCCGTCCGGGACGCTGTGCGCAGGACGCCGTTTTAGCGGCTCAGCGCTATGCCTCTTCAGGACGTAAAGTGGTGGTGGATGTTGATCTGGAGAAGTTCTTCGACCGGGTCGATCACGACATCTTGATGGATCGTTTGCGCAAACGGATTACGGATCAGGCGGTTATCCGGCTGATTCGCGCCTATCTGGATGCGGGAACGCTGATCAATGGCGTGGTCGAGAAAAGCCGCTGCGGGGCGCCGCAAGGCGGCCCACTGTCGCCGTTGTTGGCGAACGTGCTGCTGGACGAAGTGGATCGGGAGCTTGAACGCCGAGGCCATTGTTTCGTGCGCTATGCCGACGATGCGAACGTGTATGTGCGCAGTCAGAAGGCGGGGCAGCGGGTAATGGCCCTGCTGAGGCGGCTGTACGAAAAGCTGCACTTGAGCGTCAACGAGAGCAAGAGTGCAGTGACGAGCGCGTTTGGTCGCAAGTTTCTGGGCTATGAGTTGTGGTCAGCCCGAAGTGAAGTCAAGCGCGCGGTCTCTTATAAGGCGCAGAAACAGTTCAAGCAGCGTATCCGCTGGCTTACCCGGCGCTCCTGCGGGCGTAGCTTGCAACAGGTCGCAGATAATCTTCGGCCTTATCTTTTGGGCTGGAAAGCCTACTTCACGTTGTCGCAAACACCGGCAGTCTGGCGCAAGCTGGACGAATGGATACGACATCGACTGAGAGCGATCCAGCTCAGGCAGTGGAAGCGTGGCCCTACGATCTATCGAGAGCTGCGGACACTGGGGGCGAGCCAGCAGGTGGCGCAGAGGGTGGCCAGTAACTCTCATCGCTGGTGGCGTAATAGCCGTTTTGAGTTGAATCGTGTGCTGAATATTGCGTGGTTCGACAGGCTGGGATTGGCGCGCCTCTCATAACCTCAATCTCTCGAACCGCCCGGTGCGGACCCGCATGCCGGGTGGTGTGGCAGGGGAGCGGCCTATGAAGGCCGTCCCCTATGCCGATGCGTGCGCCAGGCATGGCGCGTTGCGCGCAAGCGCAACCAGCTTGGCTGTGTGGCCTCGCTGGTGACTTGGAGGTGAAAGTCCTCTACACACCCGGCAAGGGGAAGTGTTAGCCAGAGGCAAGGGTGTCGCGGGTGACCGCGAATCTGAAGGAAGCCCGAGGCAAAATGCTGGCCTGACGAACAGCAAGCGGATAGAGGCGGCGCAGCGGGGTAAAGGGGCGTGTTTCCCTAAAGCCCAATACTTGCACGGGACGCTGCGACGTAGATCCGACAGGCATAAGCAGGAAGGTCGCGCGAATTACCCTGGGAGATCTGCACGTTTGCCACAGTGCTACCGAGCGTCGAGAGGCGACGGGATGAACGTGCAGAAGTCAGCCGAGGCCGTAGTAAGTGGCGAATAAACCCGTCACCAAGGGCCGAACAAGTTATGCCGCCAGTAGGCGTCAAAGTCTCGTTGAATACCGAAATGCAGAAATTTCTCCAAGAGAAGACTGTTACTCCGAGTCCCGGACAGTATCCGAGGATGACGGCTGACAGCGCACAGGTATCGGCGGCGTCTGTGACGTGGACGAACGCGGAGCCGGACACGCTGATGGAGCAGGTGCTTGTACCGGCCAACCTTAGGCGTGCGTATCAAGGCGGCCCGCTCTCGCCGTTGCTGTCGAACATCCTGCTCAACGAACTCGACCGCGAACTGGAACGGCGAGGCCATCGCTTCGTGCGTTATGCCGACGACGCGAACATCTATGTGCGCAGTCAGCGAGCTGGCACGCGGGTGATGGCCGGTGTTGAGCGTTTCCTGAATCAGCGCCTGAAACTGACGCTGAACCGGGAAAAGAGCCACGTAGCACGGCCTTGGGTCTGCGACTATCTGGGTTATGGGATGAGCTGGCATCAGCAACCGAGGCTGAGAGTGGCGACGATGAGTCTGGGTCGCTTGCACGACCGGTTAAGAGACCTGCTGCGCGGGGCGCGGGGCCACAAGATGGCGAATGTCATCGAACGAATAAACCCTGTGCTGCGCGGGTGGGCAGGCTATTTCAAGCTCAGTCAGAGCAAACGGCCACTTGAGGAAATTGACGGCTGGGTACGACGCAAACTTCGCTGCGTCGTCTGGCGTCAATGGAAGCGGCCCTCAACGAGGGCACGTAACTTGATGCGCCTGGGGCTTAGCGAAGCTCGCACCTGCAAATCAGCCTTCAATGGCCGAGGCCCATGGTGGAGCTCGGGAGCATCTCATATGAATCAGGCGCTGCCGAAGAAGCTATGGGATCAACTTGGGTTGGTCTCGGTACTGGATACGATAAACCGGCTTAGCCGCATAGCTTGAACCGCCGTATACGGATCCGTACGTACGGTGGTGTGAGAGGACGGCGGATGTAAATCCGCCTCCTACTCGATCCGTTAAAACACGAGCATATAAAAAACGCCCGATACCTCTAAGTGTTGAGGTTAATCGAGCGTTATAAATCCCTCTGACAGCAGCATAGCTGCTAGCCGCCTCGTTTACGACACTCTCCAGCCACAGTGTACCTAATTGTATTTAGCTGTCCTTTTGAATCTTCATAGGTCATTGCGGCGGGCACCACTGCGCAGACTTTTGCAGGCCGCACCACACTGATAACCTTCACAACATCCACCTTCATCCCGTACTCGTATTCTTTCGACACAGGGGCGCTTTTCCCCTGGCTAATTGCATACTGCTCCATGGCTTTAGCATTCGCCACCATCATCTTTTCAAAGGCTTTGTCTCCTCCCCCTTCCGCCAGTACGAGAGAGGATAACGTCAGAGCTCCAGCGAAAGTAATAATACTCATGAACTTCATATTTAGTACCTCATATATTAACTGTTACAAGGATATCAATTCGAACATTGCGATGGCGTGGCGGCTAGGTTACGAATGTGTAATAAAGCCGTAAAAAAAACCGCCGCCGGAAACCGGAAGCGGTTTTTTATACGCAGTACTACTACATTTTACCTGTCTCATCTTTAGCATCACTTGAAACCACGGGAACGCTCTTCCCTTCTCTAGCAACATATGCCTCCATTGCCACATCTCGCGCCGCCATCATTTTTTCGAAGGTTCTGTCCCCCCCACCTTCGGCTAAAGCAACTGAAGAAAGGATTAAAGCACCCGCAAGAGCGCAGATTTGAGCAATTTTCATACTGACACCTCATATAGTTAACGCTAGTAGGGTATCAATTCGAACCTATCAACACGGTGGCGCCAAGATTACAGATTCGTTATGTAGCTCACATAAAAAAGCCCACTATCGAATCTCGATAGTGGGCTTTTAAAACTAAAGAATTATACGGCTTCTATTTTATCGTCTTCGTCTTCGGCTTCTTCCTCGTCTCGGCGGTGCGCCCATTGATAAAGCGCAGGCAATATCAGCAGGGTCAACGCAGTTGAGGATAGGATGCCCCCGATCACCACGGTAGCCAGGGGTCTCTGGACCTCTGCCCCCGTTCCGGTGGCCAGTGCCATCGGAATAAAGCCAAGAGAGGCCACCAGAGCTGTCATCAACACTGGGCGCAACCGGGTAAGAGCCCCTTCATTGATTGCGGAACTCAACGAATGTCCTTCCTCCCGAAGATTGCGGATGAACGCAATCATCACCAGACCATTCAGCACCGCCACGCCCGACAACGCGATGAAACCAACACCTGCCGAGATCGACAGCGGGATGTCTCGGAGCCATAAAGCCATGACTCCCCCCGTCAACGCGAATGGAATACCGGTGAACACCAATAGGCCATCCTTGAGGTTGTTGAACATCATGAACAAGAGTGCGAACACCAAGAGCAGGGCCACCGGGACTACAATCTGTAGTCGCTTGGCAGCGGATTGGAGCTGCTCGAACTGTCCTCCCCAGTTGGTCCAGTAACCGGCCGGGATCTGCACTTCTTTATCAATGGCGCTACTGGCCTCCTGTACAAATGAGCCGATATCACGCCCACGCACGTTGGCGCTGACGATCACCAGACGTTTGCCGTTTTCACGACTGACCTGGTTAGGTCCCAACACTAGATCGAGGCTAGCCACCTCTGAAAGAGCAATAAACCCGATCTGATCGGCATTGGTGTTAAGCAGCGCCGGTACCGGGATTAGCAGTGTGGACAATCCCTCGAGATCCTTACGCATGGCGTCGGATAAACGCACCACCATGTCGAATCGGCGGTCTCCCTCATACATCGTACCGGCTTGACGACCACCGACCGCCACCGCAATGGTGTCTTGTACGTCGCCAACGTTCAGTCCGTAACGGGCGGCTTTGTCACGGTCGATGTTGATGGTCAGTACCGGCAGTCCCGACGTTTGCTCGACTTTGACCTCGGAGGCACCATTGATCTTCTGCATGGACGCGGCAATTTTTGCAGCGGTGCTGTTAAGCACCGCCATGTCATCACCGAAGACCTTCACTGCCACATCACTGCGTACGCCTGAAATCAGCTCGTTAAAACGCAATTGAATAGGCTGAGAAAGCTCATAGTTGCTTCCGGGCATGGCGGCTGTAGCTTTTTGGATATCGGCTATCAACGCCTCCCTGGATTTATTCGGATCAGGCCATTGATTCTTCGGCTTGAGCATCACGTAGCTGTCAGAGATGTTTGGTGGCATTGGGTCTGAGGCAATTTCTGCTGTACCAGTACGAGCAAACATCCGCTTGACCTCCGGTACCTTTGCTAACACAAGTCTTTCCAGACGTTGCTGCATTTCTACCGATTGCGTCAGGCTGGTACCTGGTACACGCAGTGCTTGCAACGCGAAATCCCCTTCACTGAGGCTCGGCACAAACTCGCTGCCCATTCGACTGGCGACCACACCGCACACCGCGATAACGGCTAGTGCTATGGCGAATGCCATTGATCGATGGCCCATGACCCATTCTAGCGCTGGCGCATACACCCGACGGGCGCTACGCATGATGATGTTCTCTTCTTCCTTGACCTTACCGGTGACGAACATCGCAATCGCCGCCGGGACAAAGGTCACCGACAACAGCATCGCGCCGAGCAAGGCAATCACCACAGTAAACGCCATCGGATGAAACATTTTTCCTTCGACGCCGGTGAGGGCAAAAATCGGTAGGTACACGACCATGATGATCAACTGGCCGAAAATCAGCGGTCGGCGTGCTTCCTTGGCCGCCGCGAACACTTCGTGAAAGCGTTCGGAGCGGGTGAGGATGCGTCCGTGGTGTTGCTGTGCATGGGCCAGACGACGGATGGCGTTTTCGACAATGACCACCGCGCCATCAACGATGATGCCAAAGTCCAACGCTCCGAGGCTCATCAGGTTGGCGCTGACCTTGTTGGTAAACATGCCAGTGAATGTGAATAGCATCGCGAGCGGGATCACCATGGCAGTAATCAGAGCCGCGCGAATGTTGCCAAGGAACAGGAACAGAATCGCGATCACCAGGATCGCACCTTCAATCAAGTTCTTCTTAACGGTGGCAATTGCCTTGTCCACCAAATTGGTACGGTCATAGACGGTGACTGCCACCACCCCTTTTGGCAGTGAGCGGTTGATTTGCTCAAGCTTGCTAGCAACGGCTTGGGCCACGGTGCGGCTATTCTCACCGATCAGCATGAACACTGTGCCGAGCACCACTTCACGACCGTTTTCGGTCGCTGCCCCCGTGCGCAATTCACGGCCGATGTCCACGGTTGCGACGTTCTTGACACGGATGGGCGTACCGTCGACGTTGGCCATGACGATATTGGCGATATCTTCGGTGGTCGCTACTTGGCCAGGTGCGCGAATCAGTAACTGTTCGCCACTGTGCTCGATGTAACCGGCACCGACGTTGGCGTTGTTGCGCTCCAGCGCTGTAACAAGGTCAGTCAGCGTAAGCTTGTAAGCCGCCAAGCGTTTTGGATCGGGCGCAATCTGGTACTCCTTGGCGAACCCGCCAATGGTATTGATTTCGGCGACCCCGGGAACATTGCGCAGCTGAGGCTTGATGATCCAGTCTTGGATCACCCTCAGGTCGGTCGGCGTATAGGGACTGCCGTCCTCCTTGACGGCACCTTCTTCAGCCTCGACCGTCCACAGGAAAATTTCACCCAGACCGGTTGAGATCGGCCCCATGACGGCTTCCACCCCCTCGGGTAGTTGCTCCTTGGCCACCTGCAACCGTTCGTTGACCAATTGTCGGGCGAAGAACAGGTCAGTGCCTTCCTTGAAGATCACTGTGACTTGCGACAAACCCGAGCGTGACAGCGAGCGAGTTTGTTCTAGAGCCGGCAAACCAGCCATTGCAGTTTCGATGGGAAACGTGATGCGCTGCTCGGTTTCCAGTGGTGAAAAACCTGCTGCCCCTGTGTTGATTTGCACCTGGACGTTGGTGATATCGGGAACGGCGTCGATCGGCAGCTTCTGGTAGCTGGCTATACCGAGGCCGGCCATGAGGAGAACCGCGAGCAGCACGATGATGCGCTGCTCGATGGCAAATTGGATCAGGCGTTCGAACATGAGAACCTTCTCGTGGAAGTGGCGGATCAGTGGGCGTGTTCAGCCGAGGCTTTACCCAGTTCTGATTTCAGAATGAAACTGCCGGCAGCGGCGACTTGAACACCGGGCTCCAGGCCCTCCGTGATCTCGACCAGACCCGCCGAACGGCCACCTGTCTCCACTGGCTGAGCTTTAAACCCGTCGTCCGTTCGAACGAAAACAGTTTGCGTGTCCTCGACCGTCTGGATAGCCGCTTCTGGTACTGCGACCTTTGTTTGCCGAGTATCAGTGTCAACCTGCACGGTCACGAATAGCCCGGGACGCCATGCACCTTGTGGATTGGCCAAGGTCACGCGGACCGTGGCTGTACGAGTTTGCTCGCCCAACAAACTGCCGACATAGGCCACGGTTCCAGTGACTTCGGCATTCAGTTCCGACGCACTGACCGTGACCGACTTGCCCACCAGTACCTTGTTTAAATCCTTTGGCGAGACACCAAAGGTCACCCACACACGCGACAAGTCGGAGAGGGTGAAGGCATTAGTGGTTTCGCTGACAACCTCACCGAGGCCCAAGTGTTTCTCAACGACAACCCCGTCAAACGGCGCACGCAATTCATATCGGTTACCCCCGCTGGTGACCGAGCTGCCACTGAGTACGCTGATTTTTTGTCGAGCATTGCTGAGGGCGATTTCGGCTTCTTGCAAAGCCTGGCGGGCTTGCAGGAAATCCTGTTCGGCAGAGATTTTGTCCTGCCATAACTGTCGCTCTCGCTCGTAGGTAGTACGGGCCAACTCAAGACGACGTTGCGCCGCGGCTTGTTCACTACGCTGATCAGAAATTTGTTGGCTGGCGATCACGGCCAGCAACTGGCCTTTTTTCACCGGTTGACCAAGATTGACATGGACCGACTCGACGACACCGGGTACACGGGGCACCACATGTGCAGTGCGGTCTTCATCAAAACGGATTTCTCCAGGAAAGGGCAATGAAAGGCTAATACTCTGCGCCTTGGCTTCGACCAACTGGATGCCGGCTGAGCTGATCTGCTCTTCGCTCAGAGTCAAGTGACCTTCTTCCGCTTCGCCTTCGGCGTGTTCGCCCTCGGCTGATTTTTTGCCAGTAGTTTCATCGCCGTGATCGTCATGGCCTTTGCCCTCCTGAGCCTGAGCCTGAGCCTGAGCCTCGGCTGAGGGCACCGATGGGCTGCCCATCCACAACGAGCCGATGCCTATACCCAACGTCAAGGTCAGTGCAGTGACGAGAATTAGTTTTTTATCCATGGAAACTCCCTGCGCAGCCCAGTCGGCAGTCACGGATTACCGTGGTATTGCGATGCTGAGCAGCGGTAAAAAAAGCGTTATATGAAATTCACGGAGTGCGAGTGAGAAGGGCGACATCTCCGAAAATTCGCTCGATGCGCACCCAGGCGTCTGTCGCCTCGGCGATAGCCTGGATGTATTGCGTGCGGGCGCTAATCAAGGTGCGCTGAGCATCGAGTACGTCGAGGAAGTTAAACTTGCCCATTTCGAAACCTCGGGTAGCGGTGTCGACGGCACTTTTCGCGGCAGGCAGGATGGTTTGATTGAACGACGCGACTTCAGTGTTAGCCGTCATCCACTGATCCAGGGTGGTCTGGATTTCTGTGCGCAGGCGTAACTCACTGGCGTTACGAAGGTCGCGGGCTTGATCGGTACGGCGGGCAGCGGCTAGTACGTTGCCCTGGTTACGGTTAAACAATGGGATGGGCATAGACAGCCCCACGACATTCACCCGCTCGCGCTCGCGCTCGTCGTATTGGCTCCCGATACTCACGGTGAGGTCGGGAATTCGCTGAGCCTTCTCCAGGCCAAGGGAGGCTTCCCGCTGATCTATTTGCAGTTTTGCCAATCGTAGTTCCGCGGTTTCACCTATGCGATTAAGCAGCAGTGACGAATCCGGTACGGTTGGCATCGACCGGCCTGGATCACCCACAGACACGAATGCAGGCAAAGGCGCGCCCATGACCTGAGCGAGTCGCTGGTAGGCACTGGCCTCATCCCGCTCAGCCCGCCTCAGCTCCAGACGCACTTCTGATAGCTGAACCTCTGCGCGAGTACCTTCAACGGGTGAGGATTTACCACTCTTGATGCGACCTTGAGCTACACGCAAACCGCGCTCGGCGAGCTCAAGTGATTGACGTGATAACAGCAGCCTTTGCTGAGCCGTCGAGGAGCTGTAAAACGCCTGAATGACATCGGCACGCAGAACATTGCGTTTGCGGTCCAATTCAATACCGGCCGCGTCTTGAGCTCGACTGGCCACCTCGATCCTAGCCCCGCGCTTACCGCCAAGCTCGATCGGCTGGTTGATCATTACCGTCGTAGTGCGCGAGTTTCGCCGAGTATCTTCAGCCTCCCAGGAAACCTCAGGGTTAGGGATCAACCCTGCCTGCTGTCGCTCTCCCTGAGCAATACCAGTCTCCCATTGAGCGGCCGCCAGATCAGGGTTATTGGCAAAAGCGGTTTCAAGCGCCTGATCCATTGTTAGCATTTGAGCGGTCGCCGCAAACAAAGGACTAGTCAAAAGCGCAAGGATCGAAATGAGACCTGCTCTTAGCATGGTCTTATGCGTGATTGGGTGAGCAATAAACTTTCTACGCCGAAGTAATTCCATCATTCCTTAAAACCTTTAAAACAAAAAGAATTTCCCATGAGGCAAATGTAATTCTCCGCACCTATCAACAAGGTGACTGAAAAATTACAAATACGTTATCCAGCGGAAAAACCTCAATTAATGCATTAGGATGAAGTCAACAAGTGCTCGCACCAAGAAACAACCCGAAACAAAAAAAGGGAGCCGAACCTAGTACTTTAGGAGGTCAAGGAAACATGACGAACCTTGCAAAGCTTTAAAAAGACCATATTGCGAAGAAAATTAAAGATGTAGCCAGAATCGAAACATTTATACAGATTAATAAAGCCCTTAAACCATGTTTAACGAGCATCCAATCATTCCGATACATTTACCAGAGGGTGAAATCCTATGCGAATCCTTGTGATAGAGGACGAGCTGAAGACTGCTGAGTACTTACATCAAGGCCTGACTGAAAGTGGCTATATTGTAGACTGCGCATCGACCGGGGCTGATGGACTCCATCTAGCACGTCAGCAAGCTTATGATCTGGTAATACTAGACGTAAATCTACCTGAAATTGACGGTTGGGACGTTCTTGAAAATATTCGGCAGACTAGTAGCACTCGGGTAATGATGCTGACTGCAAGAGGGCGTCTGGCAGACAAAATCAAAGGATTGGATTTGGGAGCCGATGATTACCTGGTCAAGCCATTTGAATTCCCTGAGTTGCTTGCAAGAGTACGCACTTTAATGCGTCGCAGCGAACATGTTCCAGTTCCAGAGGTATTAAAAGTCGCTGACCTTGAACTTGATCAAGGCAGACATCGCGCATTCCGCGGAAAGCAACGCATAGATCTGACGACAAAGGAGTTCGCGCTGCTTCATCTGTTGATGCGTCAATCAGGAGAGGTGTTATCTCGCACTCAAATTATCTCTTTAGTGTGGGATATGAACTTTGACTGCGACACAAACGTTGTCGAAGTTTCGATACGAAGATTGAGAGCAAAAATAGATGATCCATTTGAAACAAAATTAATACATACCCTTCGTGGCGTAGGCTATGTATTGGAGGCGAGGAAATGAAACCGGTCAGCCTATCGATGCGGCTGGGGTTGACAGTTAGCATTATGGGAGCGGTACTAGTAGTGCTGTTAGCGATACTAGCTTTTTTAGCGCTTACTCACGAACTTGATTCGCGCGCAAAAAATAGCTTAGAGAAGAAGATGAGTCAGATTGAGCACAGTCTACTGATGGATATCAGTACCCGTGACATGAGTTTAAAACCACACGTGCTATTAGATCAAGTGCTGGGACACGACAATCTTAACCTGACCATCTTTGATGATGACAACATGAGTGAACCTCTGCTGAGTTTTGGAGCAGATATACCTGAAGTATCTACGAATCAAGCCGGAACAGCCGCCAGTAATAAGCTGTCGTACTACTCCCCAGCCGAAGAGTCCGGAATCCACATCCTCACCGCCTCTAAGCTCATGAAATTAAAGGATGGTGAGTTCGTATCGGTCCTACTGTCTATTGATCGCTCGAATGATGAAACGCTATTGAGCGCCTACCTGAGTTCGACCATTGTAGCGGTTCCACTGTTGCTGATTCTGATTGGTTTCAGCGCCTGGGCTATTGTGCAACGAGGCTTATCCCCCCTCCGGGAATTCCGGAAAGTTGCAGCAATGGTGTCGGCCCAGGATTTAAGTCATCGACTCTCAGTTGTCAAGATGCCCCAAGAACTCAGTGAGCTTGCTCACGGTATAAACTTCATGCTGCACCGTCTTGACGGCGGAGTTCAACAACTATCGCAATTTTCTGATGACTTGGCGCATGAGCTGCGGTCACCGATTACGAACCTTATGGGGAAAGCTCAGGTAACACTTTCTCGAGAACGCCCGGCAAAAGAGTACAAGGCTGTTTTAGAGTCATGCACCGAGGAACTAGGACGAATCACCAGAATTGTTTCAGACATGCTTTTCTTGGCCCAAGTAAGTCATCCGGCTGCACTCGTGCCGTTTGAAAGCATTTTACTAGAGGATGAAGCGCTAAAAGTCATCGACCTTTTTTCTCTATCGGCTGAGGAAAAGAGCGTTGGTATAACTGTCAGCGGATGGGGCAAAGTTTTAGGTGATCGACTCATGATTCAACGGGCTATTTCCAATCTTTTATCAAATGCCATTCGTCACTGCCCAGCAGGGCAGTCCATTGCTATAGCGATTGAAACGCAAACTGAAAAAGTCTCACTATCAATAAGTAATCCTGGGGTAGGAATTGAGCACCAGCACTTGTTCCATATTTTCGATCGTTTCTATCGTGTAGATAACAGTCGCTCACGAGCTGAAGGTGGTACTGGATTAGGGTTGGCCATTGTCCGATCCATCATGAGTCTTCACCAAGGAACGGCAGAGGTCAAAAGTATGTCGGGTCATCCGACAGTCTTTCGACTTACATTTCCAAAATATAATGCGTAAAGTAAACTAATAGACCACAAATCGGGGAAGTGTTTTTAGTAAGACTTTAACTAAAATCAAAACAAATAGAAAACAACCTAAGAGTGCGACTCCGAAATCCTTAGAGCATAGATAGGGTGGGATATTTGCACATAACAAAGCGAGATCAACTCCCCTTGGTACATCCTGCCACTCCTCCCCAACGCGTGCGGCATTAAATTGACTGCCTGTACCGTAACACTTCGAAACGATTGCCTATAGATATCAGCCGAGCGGAGCTTGGCTTCAGACTGAAATAAATGTAAGAGAACCGCGCTTTAACACACCTGCGACATATGGTCGCAAATACTTTTATTGTAAAAGCTCTTCCTCCTGTTGACCCTGTAGCAGCTTCAGGCTTGATACTGGACACTTGAGCAATGCGCGGTTTTGAGATCTTTATGATCGAATAGTTCTACATCATTTCTTAGTCGGGCATTTAAGTAAACTTCGAAATTTCATTATTCAATTCATATTACATAGGGCGGCACTACCATGCGAATGCTTGTAGTTGAGGATGAGCTTAAAACTGCCGAATACCTGCATCAGGGTTTGACTGAAAGCGGCTATATAGTAGATCGGGCGGTGAATGGCACGGATGGACTTCACCTTGCGCGTCAACAAACCTACGACTTGGTAATACTTGACGTCGATCTACCACAACTTGATGGCTGGGGTGTACTTGAGCAACTGCGCCAAAGCAGTAACACCCGGGTCATGATGCTGACCGCTCGCGGGCGCCTGGCGGACAAGATCCGCGGCCTCGACCTGGGGGCTGATGACTATCTGGTCAAGCCATTCGAGTTTCCAGAACTGCTGGCCCGGGTACGAACCTTGATGCGTCGCAGCGAACACGTTCCCGTCCCGCAGGTCTTGAAGGTCGCTGACCTGGAACTCGACCAGGGCCGCCATCGGGCCTTCCGGGGCGAACAGCGCATCGACCTGACGACCAAGGAGTTTGCCTTGCTGCACCTGTTGATGCGTCAGTCGGGTGAGGTGCTTTCCCGTACCCAGATCATTTCATTGGTCTGGGACATGAACTTCGACTGCGACACCAATGTGGTCGAGGTTTCCATCCGCCGCCTGAGGGCCAAAATTGATGATCCTTTTGACAACAAGCTAATCCATACCCTGCGCGGCGTTGGCTACGTGCTGGAGGCCCGGGAATGAAGTCGGCAAGCCTGTCGACGCGGTTGGGTTTAGCGGTGAGTATCCTGGGCGCATTGTTGGTGTTATTTCTGGCGGTTCTTGCATTCATCGCGCTAACGCATGAGTTAGATAAACTGTCAAAAGACAGCCTGAGCGAGAAAATGCGGCAAATCGAGCACAGTCTTTCGCTGTATGAAAAACCTGTCGACATCAAAATCAAACCGCACGTATTGCTGGATCAGGTGATGGGGCATGACAACCTGAACCTTACCATTTATGACCTGAAGAATATGAGGACGCCGCTCTTAAAGTCCGGCTCTGGCTTGAAGGACCCCAGGGTGGAGTTGAAGGCGGCAGGGTCTGCCACCGTCAATGTGTCGTACTCCCCAAGCATCGATGATCAGGGCCGGCACTTCCTGACTGCGTCCAGACTTATCCGCTTACCGAACGGTACGAATATCGCCGTATTGCTGTCGATTGATTGCGTCAACAATGAAGCGCTGCTCAGCACATATCTAAGCTCGACGATCATAGCGTTGCCACTGCTGCTGCTTCTTATCGGCATCAGTGCCTGGGCAGTGGTAAAACGGGAGCTCGCGCCGCTGCAGGAGTTTCGCAAGGTGGCCGCCATGATCTCTGCTCAGGACCTCAGTCACCGACTCTCGGTGGTCAAGATGCCACAGGAGCTCAGTGAACTGGCCCGTGGCATCAACTTTATGCTGCACCGACTCGACAGCGATGTTCAGCAGTTGTCGCAGTTCTCCGATGACCTGGCCCACGAACTGCGATCGCCCATTGCCAACCTGATGGGCAAGGCCCAGGTGACGCTGTCCCGGGAGCGGCCTATTGAGGAGTACAAAGCAGTCTTGGAGTCCTCCACCGAAGAGCTTGGGCGCGTAACCCGGATTGTCTCGGACATGCTTTTCCTAGCGCAGGTCAGTAATCCCGCTGCGCTGGTCCCGTTTGAGACCATTGCGCTGGAGGATGAAGCCTCGAAGGTCATCGATCTGTTTTCCCTGTCGGCGGAAGAGAAACATGTCAGCTTGAGCGTTACGGGCAGTGGGTCGACCATTGGTGATCGGCTGATGATTCAGCGGGCAATTTCCAACCTGATGTCCAACGCAATACGCCATTGTCCAGCAGGCCAAGCCATCTCAATCACCATCGAAGTCCATGCCACAGAAGTCTCGCTACTTGTAGCCAACCCAGGCGCAGGTATTGAACCTCAACATCTGCCGCACTTATTCGATCGCTTTTATCGAGTCGACACCCATCATTCTCGCACTGAAGGCAGTACCGGGCTTGGTTTGGCCATTGTGAAATCGATCATGAGTCTGCATCAGGGAGTGGCAGAGGCTAAAAGCTCCCCCGGTAATATCACGATCTTCAAGCTCGGTTTTCCAAACATCCATGGACAAGCCAGCTGGTGACACCAACCATTGAAAAAACAGCCCTTATTCACGTCATCCGTTCATTCGTGCGTGTTACGACACACACCCATAATTTGGTATTCAATAGTGTGAAGCTTTCCAGCTGAGTCCTCATAGGTCATTCGAAAAGGTACAATGTTGCAAGAGCGAATTGGTGGGGTCGTACTCACCACTTTTGCGATATCAAGCTTCATTCCATCACGATATTTCTGAACTTCCGGAGCTGTCTTGCCTTTTTGGGCTGCGTAGGCTGCCTTTTTTTTCTGATTTGCTTCCATGGCGTTGTCGTTGCGATCACCACGGCTTTCAGCGAATGTTATCGAAGACAATGATAGCGTCAGCGCAACAGCACTTAATTTTAAGCGCTCATCGCAGAGTCTCTTTGAAGTGGTTACAAAGCTGTTAAACTTACGTAAGTTTAACGAGATAAACCTTTCTGACTCATTTTAGAAAAATTACTTATTTGTAATTTCCACCCGTTAGCCTCAAAAGCTTAGTGAGGTATCAAAATCAGCCAGGCGCAGTACCGTCCCACCCAGGAGCCATTGGGGAATCCTATAAAACTGACTATTAGAGCAAATATTTGTGCATTCTGAATTTAAATTGAATGTCGATTATTTCACACAATTTCAAAATTCGAAGGATTAAGAGGGCTCATTGATCACGCGTTTCGAGAACATATCCAGCACCACGCAAGGTATGGATTAGCTTCTTGTCAAAAGGGTCATCAATCTTAGCCCGAAGCCTTCTCATTGCTACTTCAACAACATTGGTGTCGCAATCAGCATTCAGCCCCCAGACAGAGGACATGATTTGCTTGCGTGACAGCGTCGTACCAGTCTGGCGCATCAAGAGGTGTAGCAAGGCGAACTCCTTGTTGGTCAGTTCAATCCGCTGCTTGGCGCGACAGGTACGGTGTCTGCCCAGATCGAGTTCCAGGTCGCCGACACACAGCACATCGGGCAATGCCGACAATTCAGTGCGACGCATCAGAGTACGTACTCGGGCCAACAGTTCTGGAAACTCAATTGGTTTGACCATGTAATCGTCGGCGCCTAGGTCGAACCCTTTGATTTTGTCCTCCAGACTACCTTTAACGGTAAGTATCATGATAGGCGCAATAATGACCTTGCGAATGCTTACAAGTAGACCCCAATCGTCACGTTGCGGTAGGTTCGCGTCGAGCACTACAAGATCATAAGCCTGTTGGGATACTAAGCGTAAGCCATCGATTCCGCTGGCGACGCAATCAACGACGAATCCGCTTTCAGTCAGCCCCTGATGTAAATAATGGGCGGTTTTCAGCTCGTCTTCTATTATCAAAATACGCATTTTTCATAAAATCTCGATACTAAATAATAAAACTTCCTTATACGCGCACAGATAACTTCACTCACCAACCCATTCCAACATATTTGCATTGATCGATTTTAGTCAGTAAGAATTTATCACGCATTATCGAGGCTCCGCTACGCAATCGACGTAAAACATACAAACCTCCACACTAAATAGATCTTAGACTAATTGTCCGCAGCAGATGGGCTTATAACAAATTTGTAATTCTTCAGTCATCCTTCTGATAACTGCTCAACAGTACATTGAGTGTGCAAAAAATCTACGCGTCATAGGATCCTGCGGACGGGGCGACTTCTGATCGAATCCAGACACCTGAAATCGATGCCCGCAGTTTTTTTAGACCATCAAATATTTATTAGTGAACAAAGAAACAATGCGCTTTGGGGGCGTAAATCTCGTTATGCGATCTCGCATTAGAAAAATGTTGTGGGCGGCAGGTCCACTGTCTCGTGTTTCGTCGTTGATGACGGCGTCGCGACAGGAAGCCCACGTCGAGGCTAGGACAAAACCCCAAACCGCATTACTCAATAACCCAAGCCCCGTAGATGTCCAGTGGGATATCCAAACTGTCCAAACGGGGCACCAACAGACTGATTTGATCCCTAATCCAGTACTAATGGATGCCAAAGCCTTCCGCGAAAATTCGAACACCACCAACGTAAAGCTCCGTCGGACGCCGAAAGTGTGCGTCATGCGTGCACAGCAAGGTCTGATTTCAGTTCAGAGTTCGCAATGTCTGGCGGAACGAGGATGACCAGCATCCGGAAGCGGTTGACCCTGGTGGACGCTTCAACACCGATTTTGTCCTTCGGCCGCAAACTAAAAAGTATTTCGTCGGCGGCCAGCCGCACCTATCAGTCTCGTGATCTGCACAACGTCACCAAGCTACGCCTGCGGTACGAAATCCGCCTCGCTGTAGACAAGCGCTCGACGGCCAACAGAGCAACAAAGTCTACGCGGCCCCGCACCCAGTATTTCGCTTCAGCACAACTACTGGTGTTCAAGGACGAATCGAGCAGATCTACAGCCACGTCGCTTACTTGGGGGGGCACCTCATGAAAAAGATTTTCATCAGTTTGGGGTGTCTGGCGGTTTGGCTAGTCGCAGATCGCCAACTAGCTGACGAGAACGTTCAGGGTCACTGGTGCATCCACGAGTTGCACCGCGCCATTGGCGATTTTTTCTTACCTAAAACGTAGTGACACTCCGGTGGCAGTTCGCGCCTGGATACGTCGAGATATTCCGGAGTACCCATGAATAACAAAGTACCAATTCGCAGTTGGGAAATCACCCTCGGTAGTAATCAGTTAATTCTTGCAGTTTCAACCTGGCTTCTATTGTTTAGTAACTGGCCATTTTGGCGAGCTGTCTGGCAAGGCGTGGGAGGCCTACAGGACGGAAACACCATATTCGTGCTTAGCCTGCCTTGGTTCGTGTTGATTTGGCTATACGTATTGCTCAGCGTGATGGCCTGGGGACGCTTGATAAAACCTGTGTTAGCTATCGTGCTGCTGGTTGCGGCAGCAACGAGTTACTTTATGAATAGCTATGGCATAGTAATTGATTACAGCATGCTAACGAATGTGATGCAGACGGACAGGTCCGAGGCCACGGACCTGCTGAACTGGGAACTACTGCTGTGGATGCTGGGCTTTGGTGTTATACCGGGGTTGATTATTACCCGAGTCCGTTTGATCCAACGATCGTGGTCCCGCGCACTTGCTCATCGATTGATGGGTGTGGCGGTAGCGCTCACCTGCTTGGCGGTCATCGTATTTACGCTTTATCAATCCTATGCATCGCTGATGCGTAACCATCGCGAACTCCGATTGATGTTGGTTCCGTCGAATGTGGTTTCGGCAATCCATGGGTATACGCGTCGCCAGCTAGCAGTTCCCACCGAATTAAAAACCATTGGTGCTGATGCCCGCCGTGAAGAAGCTACTGCTGGTGTACGCAAACCACGGCTAACGGTACTTATGGTGGGTGAAACCGCTAGGTCCGCTAACTTCTCCCTCAATGGCTATACCCGGGATACCAATCCGGAATTGGCCAGGCGTGGCGTCTTAAGTTTTACCAATGTCAGCTCATGTGGAACAGCTACGGCCGTTTCCTTACCCTGCATGTTCCTGGATGTGGGTAAAGAAGGCTACAAAGACGGTATGGCGCTGCGTAGAGAAGGACTATTAGACGTTTTGCAGCGGGCCGGAGTATCGGTCCTTTGGAGAGACAATAACTCGGGTTGCAAAGGCATTTGCGACCGAGTACCAAATGAAAAATTGAACAATCAAAAAACGCTGGGATTATGTAGAGCCGACGAGTGTTACGACGAAGTCTTATTGCAAGATTTACAAGCCTACTTGGATAAACAGCAGCGGGACTCAATCGTGGTGCTACACATGAAAGGCAGTCACGGCCCATCCTACTCGAAACGCTATCCACCAGCGTTCGAACGATTCGGGCCCGTTTGCAATAATAACCAACTCGAACGTTGTACGCGCGAAAGCATTGTCAGTGCCTATGATAACAGTCTCAGTTATACGGACTACGTACTTGGGCAAACGATCGACCTGCTAAAGCGTAACGCTGAACGTTTTGATACGGCGATGCTTTATGTCTCTGATCACGGTGAGTCCCTCGGCGAGAATGGGCTTTACTTGCATGGACTTCCTTATGCCATGGCTCCCAGCGAGCAGACTAGTATCCCCATGGTACTCTGGATCTCCAAAGATATGCAGTCGCGTCAAAACCTAGATCCTCAATGCCTGAAGGAACAACGCGGAGTATCACTGTCCCATGATAACTTATTCCATTCTATATTGGGGTTGATGGGTATTCAAACTACATCATATCGCCCCGAGCTTGATCTGTTCAGTACCTGTCAGTCCAAAGCGTCAACACCGTTAAAGCTCGCGCAGACATTTGAGCGTCAATCAATGAAAACACCGAAATAAGTGGAGCTGCGCGAGAAAGATCTAAAATGACCCTATAGTATGAGCATACTTTGATTAGAAGCCATGCAACTACTAATCGTTGCATGGCGCCACTTCTAACTCTTCCTAAAAATCAGCATCCGGGTGAGCTTTTTTTAAGACTATTTAGTCGGCCACATCAAGCATCAAAAAAGCTGCAAAATTCTGCCGAGCTATTTTCTCAATACATTCACCTTGCACGTATAGATAAAATGTATAACTCAGGTGTTTAATTACAGTTTGGTTCGTTAGTGAATGTGCGTGAAACATCGACCGCCCCCAAGACCCCCAAAGTTTTGCGACCAATCAATACGGGGTAGTTCATGTCGCCTCGATCCCTCAGTGAAAACTCTTCCTTATAAATTTTATCACCTATGCACATCGTCATCATGACTACTGGACGATGTTCAGCGCCACCGGCGCCTCGAACCTTTACATTTCTTTCGACGCGTCGCTCGAAGAGTGCGTTACTCACCTTCTTAGTTTTTGTGTCTTTTACTTTAACGTTGAAACGAACCCATTCCTCTCCATTTTTACGGAATCGTTCTAAGTCTTTCGCATCCATCGAGGATGTAAGAGCACCTGTATCTAACTTTACTTTCACAGCAATATTTTCTGGCAAAAGTATTCCTTCCTCAATCCACCCGTATACCCTTTCTGGATTAGCAGGTGTTGAAAAAGCTGGCTGCGCAACAAAAGCCAAAAACAAAGCCAGCCCAGAATAACTTAAAATATTTCTGACCATTTTAATCGACCCTTTTGATCTGTATCGCGACGTATAAACGTTCATCCAGCTTAAATAAATACCACGACTCAGTTAGTGGACCATACCCTCATGATCGTCAGCCAGTTGATCGTGAAAATCAGATCCTTCCATTTGGACGGTAGTATGGCTGATGTGGAACTTATCACTCATAAGGCTGGTTACTTCAGCCAAGATAGCTTGCTCGCTGCGGGAAGCCGAGTCAGCGACAAGATGGACGCTCATAACACTTTTACCACTGGTCAAAGCCCAGATATGCAAATCGTGGATATTCTTGACCCCCTCAATGCCATAAAGCGTTGCCTCTACCTTTTCAATATCGATGCCCTCTGGAACCCCTTGCAGCAATATGTTCATGCTTTCCTTGAGCAATGACCAAGTCCTGGGCAGCACCCAGAACCCGATGCCAGCCGCGACAAGTGAATCAACCCAAGTCCAGCCGGTGAAACGGATCAAAAGAGCTGCGATGATGACGCCAATAGACCCCACCATATCGCTCCAGACCTCTAAATAAGCGCCCTTCACATTGAGGCTTTCCCCACTGGCAGCACTCAGTAGGCGCATTGAAACAAGGTTGACGATGAGCCCGAACACCGCAATGACCAACATGCCAGTCGACTGGATTTCCGCCGGGACTTTAAGTCGCAGATACGCTTCATAAACGATGTATATAGCGACTAAAAACAGCAAGACCGCATTGAAGGTGGCTGCAAGTATTTCAAATCGTGCGTACCCGAAGGTCCGCTTCCTATCCGCAGAGCGCTTGGCTATATGAATAGCGACCAAGGATATCGCCAAAGCCGCAACGTCCGTCAGCATGTGGGCCGCGTCGGATAATAAGGCCAGGCTGCCGGTGACAAAAGCTCCAATGACCTCCGCGACCATAAAGCTTGTCGTCAGGGTGAGTGCGATCCACAGCAACTTTTCGTGACCGGCGCGTACTTGGCCGTGACTGTGTCCTGAACTCATAACCTTTTCCTCAAACGCCGCTTGCTGAAACTCCAACCACCCAGGTAGCACCCTTGCTACGAGTCGATTGCAGGATATAAAGACCAGCTAATACCCAAAACGGTTCCATCTCATGAAACACCCTATTTCAGAATTGGTGCTGGTTCGAGGTATATCCCGATCAAAGCGCGAAATCGCAGCCTTAATCGAACATCTCCTGCAAAAATGATTTTTTGCGGTACGACTGTTGCCCCTGATGCCCACTCTGGTTTTGATGCCCACTCTGGTTTTGATGTCCACCATGACTTTGATGGCCGCTCTGATGACTGCTCTGATGGCCACCTTCTCTCCAACCGCCACCGTGACTTCCTCGCTGATCTCCATGAGCTTGGCTATCTCCATGCTGGCTGTAACCGGGTTGTACTGCTGGAGGAGCATTCTGTACGGGTGGAATTGGGTTCTGTGGAAGAAACCTAACGGCCTCCTGTTGTTGGCTGCGCTCGATGATCTTGTCGAGTTCACCTCGGTCGAGCCAAACGCCACGGCATTGAGGGCAATAATCAATTTCGATGCTTTGGCGCTCAGTCATTACGAGGGCAGTATCTTTGCAGATCGGACATTGCATGATTTGATTTCCTTGTGTGGGCATGTAATTGAAGACGAAGTCGCAGCTTTCGTATCACCGACGCAGTAGCCGCAGTCCGTTGAATACGACCAGCAGGCTCGCTCCCATATCGGCGAAAACAGCCATCCACAACGTAGCGTGGCCGGACAATGCAAGCGCCAAAAATACAACTTTGATACCCAAGGCCAGTCCGATGTTTTGCTTCAAAACAGAGGCACATCGACGACTCAGGCTAATAAAATCAGCAATCTTGCGTGGGTCGTCATCCATGATGGCGACATCAGCCGTTTCAAGGGCTGTGGCAGTCCCTGCGGCCCCCATCGCAAAACCAATGTCGGCTTGCGCCAATGCTGGAGCATCGTTCACACCATCGCCCACCATGCCAACAGTACCAAAGCGGCGTTTGAGTTCCGCGACGGCGACTTGTTTATCCTCCGGCATCAAGTTTCCGCGTGCATCCTGTATACCGAGCTGCGCGGCGATGGACTTGGCCGTTGCAGGATTGTCGCCCGTGAGCATCACCGGTACGACATTCAATGCTTTCAGAGCAGTTACGGCTGCAATGCTTTCAGGTCTTACTGTGTCCGCCACAGCAAAAATCGCCACCGGACCTCTGGCGGCGCAAAGCACGATTACTGTTTTTCCTGCGTTTTCGAGCAACGACAATCGGGCTTCAAGCGCAGGCGAACACAGACCTAACTCCTCAACCAAGCGGTGGTTGCCCAAGTGCCATAATTGACCATCAATAACGCCTTTGACACCACGACCGTTGAGTACACCGAAGTCCTCAACCGAAAAGGGAGCGACGTCTGGTTGCTGTAATTTCCAGCCGTTGACCAACGCCTTTGCCACTGGGTGCGTGCTGTGGTCGTCGAGACTCGCAGCGATCTTCAAAGCCATTTCGATGGGTAGATCACCAAACGGCTCGGTATCAGTCAGTACCGGCTTGCCTTGGGTCAAAGTTCCGGTTTTGTCGAGTGCCACAACTTTAAGAAGTCGCCCGCTTTCGAGGTATGCACCGCCCTTAATCAAAATGCCATGTTTGGCAGCCGCGGCAAGTCCACTGACAACGGTAATTGGCGTTGAAACTACCAAAGCACACGGGCAGGCGATGACTAGGAGGACCAGCGCCTGATAGAGCCAATCGCCCCAGGTACCAGCGAACAGAACGGGGCCTAACGCAGCAACCAACAGGGCAAGAACCACTACAGCCGGGGTGTAATAACGTGCAAACTGATCTACAAACCGTTGAGTAGGGGCTCGTTGAGCTTGCGCGTCTTGTATGGCCGCAGCGATACGAGCAAGAGTGCTTTCTCCTGCTACGGCCGTCACAGTCGCTTCAACCACTCCGTCGGTAACGATACTGCCTGCGTAAAGCGGGTCACCGACCTGCTTATCAACTGGAAGGCTTTCGCCAGTAATTGGGGCCTGATCAAGCGCAGCGCGACCAGACTCGACGCTGGCATCCAACGGTACTCGCGAACCTGTACGAACCCGAATACGACTACCGAGTAACACACTCGCCACGGGCTGATCTTTCCAGGCACCGTCAATCATTACTTCGGCGGTTTCCGGCGCCAACGCAGTTAGCGACTTGATCGCGTTACGCGCTCGCTCCAAAGAAAGTGCTTCGATAGCTTCAGCAATAGCGAAGAGGAAAACCACCATCGCAGCTTCAGGCCACTTACCAATGACGAGAGCACCAACGACAGCCAGCGACATCAGAAAATAAATGTTCAGAGTAAAGTTCTTAATCGCAATCCAACCCTTTTTTAGGGTAGGCAAGCCAGCGCTAAGAATGGAAAGAGCGGCAACAAAGACCCGTATCAAGGGGGACGCGGCTAACTGGTCGTTGCAATTCGAGCGTGGAGCGTTAGGTAAGGATCCGGCCGCAGACGTTTATTATGATGAGGGACGGAAAAATTTGACACTGTCCAATCTGACTGCCGAACTGGTTGGTGTGATCGAGAAAGAACTGCTGGCCAGGGTCGGCTAAGAATGTTTTCTAATGTGGTAGCTCTCTACCGCGCCATTGGAGCGCCCCCCATTGAGGACGGAGTCATCCGCTATGAGGGGATGCCAACGCCCGACATTATCGGTACGTTGCGAATGTGCGATGGCCTGCCCGCAGCCTATGGCAAGTTCGAGCATTGCTCTGAAGAAGCAGACTCTCTCGATATTGAGTTTCGCTTGCCATCGAACGAGTCTGGCCGTTTCTACGCGAACCTAGGCGAGTTTGTCGCTCGCAATGGCTCATTGGGCAAGGGCCAATTTCCGAGCAACGTGTACATTGTTGAGCTCTGTTGGGCAGATAGTGATGACACCGAACCTCCGACGATTAAGGCGCTCAGGCGCGTATGTCGGTTGATCGAGCTGCTTGCACTGCTAGCGATCGGTGTCGACAAAGACAGCAGCCAAGATGGTTTTAATCTTTTCTTTGCCTTGCCTCCTGATGGGGCTAAGCCGCCGAGAACATTTCTGTTGCCTACTCAGGTTGACGCCAAGGTACTTGACTATGAGCTCAATCACCTGAGCTTGTTGGAAGAAATACTCAATCGAAAAAACGAAAATAAGGCACACCTCTCCGAACGAAAATTAATGATTCGGATGGCGGTGGCTAGCGTCATAGAGAAGTTTGAGAGCGAGCCCAATCTGTTCTTGGTGATCGTGCGGGAGTGGCGGGAGGTCCTCGCCACATACCGCGCGAATCTGCAAACCTACGTCTATAGCTTCTCGTTTGAGCGGGCCCGGCGCGAGGTGGCCCAAGCTGAAATCGACTATGGCACCAAGCTTAGCGGGGTGCTGGGCGACATCGCCGGCAAGATGCTCGCCCTGCCGATATCGCTAGCGGGTTTGGTCGTGCTGGAGAAAACAACCTCAAGATTCGAAGGTTTTATCCTTGTCCTTGGGTTGGCAGTGGTTTCTGTGGTTCTGCTTGCAATCCTTCACAACCAAATGCTGCAAACGGAGCGCCTCCTACACAGCTTCAATGTCATTTTCGATGATTTCAAGGACAAGATAAAAACATATCCCCCTAAACTTCAGGGGCTGCTCAGGATCACCATCGATCAAGTCGACAAGCAAGGCCGAACCCTCACCAGGACCTTTCGGTTGCTGAAGGGGTTGTCCCTGCTTCCAATCGTCGGTGCTTTGCTGCTAGCCGCGATAAAATACTGGGACGATTTCTTATGGCTGTTAAAGGCTATCCTAGCGATGGTGTTTTCGGTACTCAACGTAGCCCCTAATATTCTCAGCCCATGAGGCTTTTTTAACACGTTCTTCGTCTCATCTTACTGCGCTCAAACGACTCATCCATCTGGAGCAGTCCAAGCAGCTGTCAATGATATAGAGGAGATGTATCTTTAATAAAAATCTTGGGTGCTTCATGAGGAGCTCGAGTTGGTCCCTAATGCCTTATCTGACGTATTCAGCCTACTCCGCCAATAAGTTAAATTTCTAATAGTCGAGCTCACGTGTACTGTGGAACACCTTACGCATATGTAATATTCGCGGCAGCTTTCTGAAAGGCATCACTGGTTATCCTCTAGTCAGAAGTAAGTGAACACTAGGAGAAAATCATGAAATCACTAAAAGTTTTTTTTGCCGTTTCCATCTTGACGATGTCTTCTTTGGCCATGGCTGAAGGAGGTGGTGACCGTGTTTATGGTCGAATGATGCAAGAGAACCAGAAGGCGATGGAGCAGTACGCCTTAGAAAACGGAAAGACGACACCTGAAGTCGTCCATTATGAATATGGAATGAACCTCGATGTCCAGAAGGTAATCAGTACCACTCAAGCCAATAAAAGCTGTGGCGTAGCCCCTTCGCGCATGACCTATGAAGATTCGGCGGGCAAGCTTAACACCCTGGAATACAAGGTTATGGGTACTAACTGCCCTCACGGAAGCTAGTTAGCGTTGGCCATAACTGCGCCAAGTTGTTCGGTATGTTTTGAGCCTGCTTACTGTTCGCTGACATAGAAGTAATTTTCAGGTCACGCTGGAGTTATCTATTGTATGAAATTATGTCTGCCGGCACGTAGGAGAAATCCTCACGTGCTGGTGGCTTTTTATAACTATAAAAAATTTCATAAAGAAACTCTGCCAAGCTAAAGCCTGGAGTGTTAAATGAACAATAAAAGCATTTATGGTCTTTCTCTCATTGCCCTTAGCATGAGCATGGCGCAAGTTGCAGTGGCTGTTGAGCAAAGACCTGAAGGATTCATTGAGGGGAGCACCTTTAGTATTCTCAATCGGAATCTCTATCTCAATCGTGATTATCGAAAGGGCCAGTCAAGCCCCACGGGAAATGGGTACTCAGCCGAATGGGCTCATGGCATCATTGGCCGGTTCGAATCAGGCTTTACTCAAGGTACCGTAGGCTTCGGCATTGACGCGTTTGCAATGGAAGGCCTCAAGCTCGATTCAGGTGATGGTCGCTCGGGAGCTCGTAGCTCAGTCGATGTCTTGCCGCACAATAGCAAAGGCCAACCTGAAGACTCCTACTCAAAAGTAGGCGGGGCCGCAAAAGTGCGTTTCCTGGATACAGTCGTCAAGGTAGGGGACGTATTTCCATCGACGCCTGTCGTGGCCTATGGCGATTCTCGACTCCTCCCTGAGAGTTTTCGTGGTGCAACGTTTACCAATACCAGCATCAAAGACCTGACCCTTCAGGGTGGTCGACTGCATGCGATGAGCCAACCCAATTCCAGTGGCATGCGTGACGGCTTTTCGACTTTCTACGCTGGTGCGGTAGATGCTCCGTGGATCGCTTATCTAGGGGGCGATTACACAGTCAATGAGCACGTAGGTGTGAGTCTTTACACCAGCCAATTCAAGGATGTGTGGAACCAGTATTACGCAGGCACCACATTGAGCTATCCGCTCTCAGACAGCGTATCGCTAATCGGTGGCTTTAATTACTACCGAGCGGTTGATGAGGGTAAAAAACTTCTGGGAAGCTTCGATAACAACATCTGGAGCGGCAAGACCGGGGTCAAATTCGGAGCGCACACCGTGACCGTTGGGTACCAGCGCAATAATGGTAACGACGACTTTGACTACCTTCGCCAATCCGACTCAATTTTCTTGGATAACTCTATTCAGTACAGCGATTTCAACTCACCGAAAGAGGAATCCTTGCAGCTGCGCTACGATCTAGATATGCAGGCTTTCGGCATCCCCGGTCTCAGCTTCATGACCCGCTACGCTAAGGGTTGGGATGCGGACTATTCCAACGCGAACAGCGTGTACATGCGTCGTGGAGCGGATGGCGCCCCACTGCAGGATCAAAAGCGTTGGGAACGAGACATCGAGGCTAAGTACGTCATCCAGTCAGGTTCTCTGAAGGACATGTCTCTACGTGTTCGCCAGGCAACGACACGAGCCACGGATTTCGAATCTGATTTGGACGAGGTCCGACTGATTGTCGAATACCCGCTGCAACTCCTTTAACGGGCGCTAGCCATCGGCATTAGGCCCCATTACCAGATACACCCCCGTCTCTTTGTTTCTCCTTTGGTTTTGGAGACGGCTTAGGCGCCCGAGTGGCGCCTTTTTTTGTGTATTGATATAACTGTTGGTATGTTCCGGCCATTATTCCAGATCTGATGCTGCCCCTCATGGGCTCTCGCACAATCAATTGCAGAAACAGGTTCTGCACGAGCAGGTGGTGTTGCTAACTGTGGCGTCTGAGGACGGCCGCGCGTGCCAGATGATCGGCGGTTTGAGGTCTAGGCTTAAGGTAAAGGATTTGCCGGGTTAGCCTGCACTTTGGCTTTATCGAGGAGCGTGACGTAGCCGCAGCCTTGAGTCTCTGACACATGAAAGAGCTGGATTTCTGCACGATGCATTCCACCTACTTCTTTAGCCGCGTGACGGTTATCCCGATCAAGCGTATGGGGATGGCTCGTTGGCGAGAAAGCTTGTTCACTTTTTTACTGAAGAACGTCAACAGCAACCTCAAATACTTTAATTTGCCGCTGAACCGACTGATCGAACTGGGTACGCAGGTTGCGATATAGAAACAAACAAGGCCGCAAATGCGGCCTTGTTTTATTCAGGGTGTTACTCGTGTGAGTGTCCGTGCTCAGCGCTCTCGGATGTTGTTCCTTTCTCACCGCCACCGCATGCGGTCATCAGGCCAAGAAAGCAGATCAGGAGCATCGAACGAATCAGCGTTGCTGGGGTTTTCATGGAATGACTTTTCAAAAAATGGATGAGATAAATGGTCTTTATCTAGGCTGAGCGCTGCATTTTCGGCAATAGAACAGCCATCGCGGCTTCGGATTACTGTTTGATGCTCAAGTAATCGCCGGCCGTTCTCAGTGAGATGGTCACGTCGCTGTTGCTGCGATTACGCCAAAACCAACCATGGGTGCCGTCAAAAATAGCGATGAATTCACCTTTATCACTTTTGACCTGCTTGCCCTTGTTGTAGCTGTGGAAGTAACCCTTTTCACCGTTGTAGGGCTCGCCATGGGTGTCGTAGTTCACAGGCCCACCAACCGTTGTCCATTCATAGTTGACGGTTCTGTTTTTCAGCACTTCCAGCTTGATTTCTTTCCCTTCACCAGGCTTCAGCGTGATGGTTAGTTGATCTTTTTTCAGGGCTAGATTGGACTTCGCCACAGGTTGAACCGCAGATTGCACTTCGGGTTTAACTGCTGCAATTTGCGGAGCCGGCTCCGGAGCCGATGCTTGCGGCGGATCTGCGTCCGCTAAAGCCTCTTGGGCAAGGATGATCTTCAATTCGCCCATCTGGGTAAGGCCCAGTGTTCGGCCTACACCTGTCGGATCAATGGCGTATTCCGAGGGCATTACGACTGTTACCAGAAGTCCCGCAGCAACCAATATTGCAAGAACAGTCGAACGTAGCAGTTTGCGAGTGCTGGGCAATTCATTAACAGTGGGAAGCGGAGTATTGAACATGGTCAGAATTCCTTACGCGGAGACAAACAGGCCGGTGATCTGGTAACCCATCAGCAGGAAACCGGCACTCATCATGGCAACGTTGGCGGTATAGGCGTGACGCCAGAAACTGCCGGTGCGCCGCCAATACCCCATCAAAATGAGAATCGCGCTAAGGGCCAGCAATTGGCCGATCTCGACGCCGACGTTGAAGGCGATCAAGTTCGGAATCAGGCCATCAGGCGAGATTTCGTACTCCTGGATCTTAGTGGCCAGCCCGAATCCATGGAGCAGGCCGAAGATCAGCGTGGCCACCTTGGTGTTGGGTTGGAAACCGAACCAGCGCTGGAATGCATCCAGGTTATCAAGCGCCTTGTACACCACCGAGAAGCCGATGATGGCGTCGATGATGTACGAGCTGATGCTGACCTCTGTAAGTACGCCAAGCAGCAGCGTGACCGAGTGCCCTACAGCGAACAGCGTGACGTAGAGCCCCACGTCTTTCAGGCGATAGAGGAAGAAGATCACCCCGAACAGAAACAGCAGGTGGTCGTAGCCCGTCATCATGTGCTTGGCGCCCATGTAGATGAAGGGCAGCAACATGACGCCGGAACTTTCTTGGATGAAGCCCTTGTCACCTTCCGCGACGGCGTGAGCCATCGCCTCGGGCATCCCGACGAAAAGTGTAGCGACAAGTAAAAACAACAGCAGTAGCGGGCGGTGCGATGGCGCAGTGAATGCGACAACGCCGCTCATCGAGTGCGAATGCATAGATCAATCCTACGTTGCAGGGATCAAAGGCCGCAGAGCGGCCATGGTCAGGATGCGAACGGGGGACGGGGTGGACGCTCGATCAAGAAAATCGGCGGACGAGGAACGGAATATCGGCGCGCATCAACTCGTATAGACAGCTTCGGCTGTGCAGCCAAACTTAACGCGGACGTGAGCTGAGGTGTTTCGTGCTGATGGTCAGGGGTCAACGGTGAGTGGTAGTGATCCGAGTAGCTCGCACGCGACATCTCTGCCTGCTGCTCATGGGAGTGATGGGCGTCTTGTGCAATCTCCCAGGCTGGCTGTTTCGATGTCACCGACAACGTATAGGTATGCCCTGCCCAAGCCACAAACATGGCGAGAGCAAGTGCGATTACCACCGTCATTGTCAGTGTTCTGCTGAACATAGTGTTCGGGTTTCAACTCGTTTTGTGGGGCTTTGATGCGTTTGACCGCATCCCCCTAGGGGGGATAGGATGCCAGCGTAATTCATTGAGGCCTGAGGCTCAAGTCATGAGTGAGCAAGAACACGAACACAGCCATGCGCATACCCACCAAAGTCATGAAGCAATCATCAAGCGGCTCAAGCGGGCGGACGGCCATTTACGCGGCATCATCACGATGATCGAAGAGGGTCGTGAGTGCGTGGACATTGCTCAGCAGTTACATGCTGTTGAAAAAGCGGTGTGCCAAGCCAAGCGCACGCTCATTCAGGATCACATCGATCACTGCCTGGAAGACACTGTTTCGGCGTTGGGCAATGGCGAGCGTGCACCGCTAGAAGCTTTCAAACAAATCACCAAGTACCTCTAGGTCTGACATGCCCAACTTCGCTGAACTCTTGCAACAGGGTGGCTCTCACGCCTGGCTATACTTTCCGAGTGCCATTCTGCTCGGAGCCTTGCACGGCCTGGAACCTGGCCACTCAAAAACCATGATGGCGGCCTTTATCGTGGCCATTCGTGGCTCGGTAAAACAGGCTGTATTGTTGGGCCTGGCCGCGACGCTGTCGCATACCGCTGTAGTGTGGTTGGTCGCCATTGGCGGCATGTATCTGGGCAAAGGCTTGGACGCTCAAACCACGGAGCCGTATTTCCAACTCGCGTCTGCTGCCCTGATCATTGTGATTGCGCTGTGGATGCTGTGGCGTACCTGGCGTGGCGAGCAGATGTTCAAGTTCGAGCAAGGTGATGATCACCACCACGACGAGCATGACCATGGTCATCATGATGAGACCCACCGAATTGATACTGGCCATGGCCGTGTTGAGCTGTCGATCTTCGAAGAAGGCGTGCCACCGCACTGGCGCCTGAAGACATTGACCGGACACGCCTGGGCAGCCTCAGATGTTCGCCTGATGACTACTCGTCTGGACGGCAGCACTCAATCGTTCTCTTTCGTCGAGCGCGAAGACTTCCTGGAGTCGGCACTCGATATCCCTGAACCGCATGAATTCAGTGCCCGCTTGAGCTTGGGCCATGCCGGTCATTCCCATGATTATGACCTGGAATACCTAGAGCATGATCACGGGCACGCGCATTCCGAACTGGAAGGCCTGGAGTTGTCGATTGATGGCTATCAGGATGCGCATGAGCGCGCCCATGCCAACGATATCCGCAAGCGCTTTACCAACCGTGAGGTCACCACGGGACAGATCATCATGTTCGGGTTGACGGGGGGGCTCATTCCTTGCCCTGCGGCCATCACCGTTTTGCTGCTCTGCCTTCAGGTCAAAGAAGTCGCCTTGGGTGGCGTGCTCGTCCTGTGCTTCAGCATTGGTCTGGCGCTCACATTGGTAACCGTCGGTGCAGCCGCCGCTATTGGCGCCAAGCAGGCCTCCAATCGCTGGCCTTGGATGGGCACCGTTGCGCGTCGTGCACCGTACCTGTCCAGCGTGTTGATCATCGGTGTTGGTCTGTACGTCGGCTTTCATGGCTGGATCGGCCTGAACGCATGAGGCGATGTCCGAGTGTTTGAACTCACCAGCTACGTTGGTCTGTTCCTGGCGGCATTCGGTGCCGCAACGTTACTGCCCATGCAGTCTGAAGCCGTGTTGGTCGGGATGTTGCTTTCCGACCAATACGTTGCTTCAACGCTTTTGGCGGTCGCAACTTTCGGCAACGTTCTTGGCTCTGTACTTAACTGGGTACTGGGCCGTTCTGTTGAACGATTCCGTCATAAGGGCTGGTTCCCAGTGAGCGAGAGCAAGTTAGAAAAAGCCCAGCAGTCCTATCTGCGCTACGGGCGCTGTTCACTGTTGCTGAGCTGGGTGCCCATCATTGGCGATCCGCTGACGGTAGTCGCCGGAGTCCTGCGCGAACCACTCTGGAGTTTCCTTCTGATCGTCACCCTGGCCAAGGGCGTGCGTTATCTCGTGCTGACCGCCGTCACACTGGGGTGGGCATGACGACGGCTCATACTACCCCGCTCCCCCCACTCAAGAGCCGAAGCAGTAGCCTGGATCTGATCAAGTGGCTGGCGATGCTCACAATGGTCATCGACCACTTACGATTGGTGTGGCCGGAAATGAGCAACCTGTTCATTCCGGGGAGACTTTCCTTTCCGCTGTTCTGTGTCGCCATTGCGGCCAACGTAGCGCGCTCCAAACCGGGCGAATTGCTGACGGTGGCGAATGGTCGATACCTTGCGCTGATGCTGTTGTTTGCCGCCATTTCAGAAGTGCCTTATCGCTACATCAGCACCTCGGGATCATTCAATGTGTTGGTTACCCTGGCATTGGGGCTGGTGATTGCCTGGGGGTGGCAACATCGCACTCTGTTAAGCAGCGCTATGGCGTTGATGGCCGCCGCAGTTGCCTACGGGCTGGATGATCCTCTGATGTACGGCTTCTACGGTGCACTTGTTCCAGCGGCTGGCTTAGTAGCAATAAAGAACCCCGGCGTTCTTTGGTTGCTGCCAGCGGCTCTATGCCTGTTGAGCAATACCCGCAGTAGCATCGTAACCAGGGCGTTGGACTTGGAAATCTATTCAATGCTGGCTTTGAGCACCGCATTCGCGGCCCCGTTGATCGGACTTTGGCTTCTGCGTCAGACCTTCTCCTTCAAGATCTGGCCGGTTGGGCAATGGGGCTACTGGTTCTATCCGGGGCACCTTGCCGCTCTGCAAGCCCTACGGCTCCTAGTCTGAATGTCCGACAACTAGCCTTAGCAAATCTTAGGAACTTACAATCATTTGTTGGGCCATCGGCGATGTTGATCATCGATCACGTATGGATGTTCGTGATCCGCACCTTCCTGGCCGTCGACGTGCGTGTGATCGCCCGGCAGATTCTCATGGGTGTGCTTGATAGAGTCTTGGTCATGAGCTGGACGCCAGATCACGATGCTGACCACCAGCGCACTACCTGCCACGACAGCGAGCCCAACAAACGACGCAGTGAGGCTGATGTTCGCACCCAACCATCCCGCCAATGGGTAGGTAATCAACCAGCAAGCATGGGATAGCGCAAATTGGGCGGCAAACAACGCTGGGCGATCTTCGGCATGTGCCGAGCGACGCAACAGTCGACCGCTCGGGGTTTGAGCCAAGGAGTAGCCCACCCCAAGCACCACCCACAGCGGTAGCAGGAAGTTATAGGTGGTTAGGTTGATGCCAACTGCTAAGCCTGCGAGCAATACTCCTCCACCAAACAACATGGCCGTTCGGTCTTTGATATTTTTCAACAGTCGAGGCAAGACCAGGGCCGCCACCATGGAACCGCCACCAAACGCGGCCAGCGCCAATGCCGTAGAACTCTGCGGCAGAGCGAAGCGCGACTGCACCAGCACCACCGTATTGACGATGACCATAGCACTGGCGGCCGCAACCGTAAGATTGAGAGCCAACAGCCCTCGCAAGCGAGGTGTGGCCAGAAATATGCGCATGCCACGGGTGGTTCGTTCGTAGATGCTGCGTCGTGGTATCTGCTTCGCCTTAGGCAGCAGCACTGTGGCGACTAGGGCCGCTGAGGCAAGGAACCCAATGACCGTGCCGGCGAACAGGCTATGGAAGCTGATCACCGTCAACAGTGCAGCGGCAAGCATCGGGCTCGCGACACTTTCAAGATCATAGGCCAGACGTGATAGCGACAAGGCACGGGTGTAGTCGTCTTCATCCACCAGTATGTCTGGAATGGTCGCCTGGAACGTCGGAGTGAACGCTGCCGAAGCGGACTGAAGGACGAAAATCAGCACGTAGATTTGCCAGACTTCCGTCACAAACGGAAGAGCCAGTGCGACCAGTGCTCGCACCAGATCCAGAGAGACCAGCATTGCCCGACGGGGTAAACGCTCTGCAAAAGCGGCTGCGATTGGCGCAACGCCAATGTAGGCCGTCATTTTGATCGCCAACGCCGTACCGAGCACAGCGCCCGCATTGGCACCTGCAAGGTCGAACGCTAATAGGCCTAATGCAACAGTGGCAAGACCCGTCCCAATGAGCGCAATCACTTGAGCCAAGAAGAGGTGACGGTAGGTACGGTTGGCTAGGATTTTCAGCATGAAATATCTCAAATAGCGAAGTGCGTAACCATGTGGTTACCGAACTTTCCACGAAGAGACGCAATCAGCTGGTTTCGTCTCTGTTGATTGCTGCATCCTCCCAGGGGGGATGTGGTTCGATCCTAAACCATTGACCTAGGCAGCTCAAGAGATAGGCGCTACGCCATCTATCGAATTATTGAAGTGCCGGGCCGCCCATACGGCTTGTATTGGTACTGCGCGGCGAGGCGACGTGCTGAATGTTTCGAATGCAGCATTCAAATGCTGCAACGCTGCTGGTCGGATGGATTCCCTCCCTGGGTTGTATGGCCAATTGGAACGTGTGATTATATTGTTCTAATAGGTAGGGGGGGTATGGTATGAGTCACATGAGATCAAGCAAAGACAATCTTCTTAAGCGCGTAAAGCGAATCGCTGGGCAAGTCCAGGCGATTGAGCGAGCACTCGACTCTGATGATGACTGCTCGAAAACTCTGCTTTTGGTCGCTTCTACCCGTGGCGCTATCAATGGGCTGATGGATGAAATTATCGAAGACCACGCTCGTGAACACGTCGCGAATCCGACACTCAGCAACGACGAAAGAGCGAAAGGTGTCGACGAGCTGCTCGAAGCCATTCGCCGCTATTCCAAATAGGATTTGCCCAGATGAGTAATTCGTACGCCGAGTATTCCCACGACCATATGTTCCTTGGGAAATCACATGAAGAAAACGCCAAGCGAACCTTGTGGGTGGTGGCCCTGACCGTCGTAATGATGGTTGCTGAAATCACCGCAGGTTATCTCACTGGCTCAATGGCGTTGCTTGCTGATGGTTTTCACATGGCAACGCATGCAGGAGCACTGGGCATAGCCGCAGCTGCTTACGCTTACGCGAAAAGACATGCCTCAAGTGCTCGCTACAGTTTTGGAACTGGCAAGGTGGGAGACTTGGGTGGCTTCGCTTCTGCTCTGATTTTGGGACTGGTTTCCTTGGGAATTGCTGGAGAGTCGCTGTTTCGTCTCTTTCAACCGACTCAAGTGCAATTCGGGACAGCGACTCTAATCGCAATTGTCGGACTAGCAGTGAATGTGGTGAGCGCGCTTTTGCTGTCTGGCGGTCATGATCATCACCATGGGCATGACCACGGCCACGATGAGTCTCACCATGCGCATGGTCACGACAATAATTTGCGCTCTGCATACGTTCACGTCATTGCAGATGCACTGACTTCGGTTCTGGCCATCGCAGCCCTTCTTGCTGGTCGATACCTTGGTTGGGTATGGCTCGACCCTGCAATGGGGATTGTGGGTGCCGTTGTGATTGCACGCTGGGCTTGGTCGTTGATGAGGGTGACTTCGGGTGTATTGCTCGACCAGACAGATGATCATGTCGCTGAAGAGATTCGTGAACTGGTTGAGCGACCGGGAGATGCTTCGATCATTGATCTTCATGTCTGGCAGGTGGGGCCGCAAGCCCGCGCCGCGATTGTGAGTGTTCTGGGCAGCCCAGCAGTCAATGCAGAAAACATACGAGAGCGGCTTGCGACGGTTCATGAGATCACTCATCTGACAGTTGAGTTCCGCACGAAGTTGGGTGCTGACTCACCTGATCAGATCGCTGTTCTGGCTTAGCAATGAACCCGCAGCACGCATAAGTTCGACGAGGAATTGAACAATGGCCAAGGACATCGAAAATCCCTGTATTTCTGTTTGCCAGCTGAACAGCGAACTGTGCGTTAGCTGCGGTCGCACCAAGGAAGACATCAGAAAATGGAAACGAATGAAGCGTCCAGAAAAAATGGCCGCTGTACAACGCGCGACCCTGCGTCTGAAGAGCCTTCAAAAAAAGAACTCTTAAGCCACCGTCATTTACGTTTTCTACTGTTTCAGCCGAGACAGATGTCCTGATTCAGGAAGGCAAGCTGAGGGGGGCAACGCCATCTCCGAACTTAACACTATCGCGATCAGCTGCGCAGTGCTTGTCAGCATGCTGAGGATAGGGTCATCTCAAATTGTTATTGAGGACTGCGGTTCGGGGTTGTCTGATTAGGCACAAGCATGCCTTTACGACGGCTGTTGATCGTCTTTAGCCATGGCTTGAGAATGAAATCGAAGGAGCATGTCCCGCTGCATGGTCATGAACGCTGACCATGCTGTGACGGGAGGGATGGGGTGGGATTAGTTTTGAGGGTACTCAGCAATGACCTGATCTGTGCCAGCTTTGGTCAGGCCGATTATCTGGTAGGCCTCATGCACTCCGTCGACTTCCATTCCTGGAGAACCAGGTGGCATGCCGGGAGCAGCGATCCCGAGAAGGTCGTCGCGTTTACTCATCGCAATTATTTGCTCAGCTGGCACGTGGCCTTCAACAAACTTCCCGTTGATCATCGCGGTGTGACAAGACGAGAGTCGTGGAGCGACACCCAGATCTTGTTTGAGAGCACTCATGTTGGTTTCTTCATGATCGATGACGGTGAAGCCATTGGCCTCAAGATGCTGAATCCATTTTTTGCAACATCCGCAGTTTGCATCACGATGCACATCGATGGTGAGGGCCTGCGCCGCTTGAGCCGTTGAGCCAATGAACAGCGCGGCGAATGTTGCGATACGCAGAGATCGACTTGAAAGTCGGAAGCTACCTGTCATGAATATTTCCTTTTCCCTTGGAGACGGCGAGATGTTCTACGAAGCAATAGAACCCCACTCAAGCGTTCATGCCGCTGCAAAGGTTACATTGAAGGATCTACTCTAGAGTCGGGGAGCTAACTCCCCGATCATTAGAATTCGTAGGGCTAGTGATCAAATCGCTTAGAACCACATCCGAATACCAGCTACAAATCGGGCCTCGTTTGTTTTTTCCCCATCATCGCTGGCCAGGTCAGCCGTCTTACCGTATGAGCGATTCCAGCTAACACCAATGTAGGGGGCGAATTGACGAGTAATTTCGTAGCGCAACCGCAGGCCTAGTTCGGTGTTGGCCAATCCAGATCCTATGCCGCGCTGAGGATCATTTTTTCCGTACAAGTTTACTTCGGCGGTCGGCTGCAAGATCAGGCGATTGGTCAACAGGATGTCGTAATCGCCTTCAAATCGAGCAGCGGTTTGACCGTTCTCACCAATATAAGCAGTCGCTTCAGCTTCAAAGTTATAGAGGGCCATGCCCTGAATACCGAGCGCTCCCCAGGTTTGAGGTGACCCGGGTTTGAAATCTTGTCGAATACCGGTGACGACATCCCACCATGGACCGATGGCGTGTCCCCACAGAGCCTGAAGTTCAGCGTTTTCGGTTACGCCATTTGTACGTTCGCCTTCCGAACGCAACCAGAGGCGGTCGACGTCACCGCCGATCCACCCTTTTGCATCCCAAGCCAGCGCACTGCCGTTGTCAGCGTCTTGGTACTCAAATTTATCCAGGAGGATGAACGAGTTAATTTTTTTATCGTGCACACCATGGCCTGGTACGTCTGGAAAAGCGGCGGCCCGGTCAGCGTCGGTAAGTACGGGGATCGGGGTTCGGCTTGTGGTAGTCGCCCCTCCATCCATGCTTTCCATACCGTCCATTTGCCCGTTATCCATGCTCATCTTGCTGTGATCCATCGCCCCCATCTTGCTATGGTCCATGGCTCCCATTGAGCCGTGGTCCATCTTGGAGTGATCCATCGCGGCATCTTTCGCTTTGGCTGGTTTGGATTTTTGTGCAATTGATGGCTTTGCGTCCGCACTTGATGGCATCGCCATCGACGGATCCATCTCTTCAGCGGCTTGAGCCATAAAAAAGAATGCTGGACCGGTGGAGACTGCAAGTGCCATCAGCGTTGGGCGTAAAAACTTACTGGTCATGATCTCAATCTGCCTTTTTGGTTTTTTGGTCATGATCCATCGACTCATGGCTCATCTTGCTATGGTCCATTGACCCGTGATCTAGCTTCGAATCGTTTGCCGCTGCTGGCTTGTCCGTTGCTGTAGCAGGAACAGTGGTTGAATGATCGCTGCCATTTTCCTCTGCCAGCACCGTGGACGAGAGTCCACTCAGCAGGACAGCGGCAAAGAGGCAATCCACGAGGGAATTACGATTTAGGTATGTGCTCACAGATCGTCTCCTTTACTCATCAACCCGTACTTCACGGAACATGCCCATTTCCATATGGAAAAGCAGGTGGCAGTGATATGCCCAGCGGCCTAAGGCATCAGCGGTGACTCGATAGCTGCGTTTGGTACCTGGTGGCATATCAATCGTGTGCTTGCGCACCATGAACTTGCCGTTCTCATCCTCGAGGTCACTCCACATGCCGTGAAGGTGGATGGGGTGGGTCATCATGGTGTCGTTCACCAAGGTGATGCGCAGACGCTCGCCATACTTCAGGCGCAGTGGTTCGGCGTCAGAGAATTTGATGCCGTTGAACGACCACGAAAACTTCTCCATGTGACCGGTCAGGTGAAGCTCGATGGTGCGATTTGGCTCGCGGCCGTCAGGATCTTGGAAAGTGCTTTTCAAGTCGGAGTAAGTGAGCACTCGACGACCATTGTTCCGCAAGCCTATGCCAGGATCGTTCAGCTTTGGCGTTGGACTCATGGCTTGCATGTCAACCAAGGGATTGTTGGTTTCAGAGGCTGGGTGAGTCTGCATTCCTCCACCCATACCTCCCATGCCAGCCATCCCTGACATATCACCACTGCCCATTCCTGCCATCTTGCTGTGGTCCATGCCAGCCATGTTGGACATGTCGCCTTTGTCCATGCCAGCCATCTTGCTGTGATCCATACCAGCCATGTTAGTCATGTCACCGCTGTCCATGCCGGTCATCCCGGTCATGTCACCTTGGTTCATCCCTGCCATCTTGCTGTGGTCCATGCCGGCCATGTCGCCGCCGCCCATTCCACCCGAGCTGCCATGGTCCATACCAGCCATACCGCCCATCCCCATGTCATCCATAGTTACTATAGGACGTGGGTCAATTGCAGGTATCGGTGCCTTTAGGCCGTCACGCACTGCAAGTGTTCCGCTAGCGTAACCTGTGCGATCCATAGACTGAGCGAAGATGGTGTACGCCTCATCAGTAGCAGTCTCCACAATAACGTCATATGTTTCAGCTACCGCAATACGAAACTCGTCGACGCTCACCGGCTTGACATGTTGACCGTCTGCGGCAACCACGGTCATCTTCAACCCAGGAATGCGGACGTCGAAATAGCTCATGGCCGAGCCGTTGATAAAGCGCAGACGGAGTTTCTCGCCCGGTTTGAAAATACCAGTCCAGTTACCGTTGGGTGCCTGGCCATTCATGAGATAGGTATAGGTATCCGCGCTGACATCGCCGAGGTCAGTAGGACTCATGTTCATCTCAGCCCACATCTTTCGATCTGCTACCGTCGAAGACCAACCTTTGCTGCTGACATCGTCTATGAAGTCTCCGACGGTGCGCTTGTGATGGTTGTAATAGCCCGATTGTTTCTTGAGTTTCGCCATAACGTGGCTGGGATCTTCGTCGGTCCAGTCAGTCAACATCACCACGTAGTCGCGATCGTATTGAAACGGTTCAGGTTCTTTCGAATCGATGACGATTGGACCGTAAACGCCTGCCTGCTCCTGCAAACCCGAGTGGCTGTGATACCAGTAGGTTCCGTTCTGATGAAGCTTGAATTTGTATTCGTACATGCCATCGGGTGCGATGCCATGGAAGCTCAAGCCAGGCACACCGTCCATGTTGGCGGGTAAGATGATCCCGTGCCAATGGATTGATGTGTCTTGGTCTAGACGGTTTTTTACACGCAGAGTGACGGTCTCACCCTCACGCCAACGCAGCAACGGTCCGGGCAATGATCCGTTGATGGTCATAGCTGTGCGAGGCGAGCCTGTGATGTTTACAGGGCTTTCACCAATAAACAGATCAAATTCGTTACCGGAGAGTACGCTCGGCATACCAGGACTTGTCACCGCCCATACAGGAGTGCGCCAAAGGCCAAGGCCGCCGAGAATGCCACCAGCGGCCAAGCCTTTCACGAATGTCCGCCTAGAGGTTTTGGAGTGCATGCCGTTATGTCCAATCAGTCAAAAGGGAAGCCGCGCGAAACAACAAATGAATTGTCTGGATGAGACTCACTCACCGTTACAAAAGACGAACTCAAACGGTAAGCGAGCTCAGAAATTGCCACATTTAAACCACCACAGTGATTACATTTCTGTCAGCTTGTGAGCGTAGCTCAAATATTTAGCAATTTTTGTGGTCCATCGCCCTGGCTTTGCTTTCCGCGACAGGAGGCTGGGAATTTTTCGTTTGGGCTACTTGGTACGATTCCATCGAGTTACTCCTGGCCGCTTCCATACGTTCGAAAGTGCGGTCACCTCCGCCTTCAGCCATAGCAAAAGAAGATACGGTCAGAGCAGCGATGACGAACAAGGTTTTGATAGGGTTCATTTGGGTTTCCTCTGATAGATGGTAGCCCCTGAATCCACAACAAAGTTGTTGATGCTCAGGGAAGAGCTTAAGGCTCAATAGGACTATAAGACTGATTCCCTGTCAGGCAGCTTAGGCCAATATTACAGTTGTGTCAGGTTCCGATATTTCTCTTGAGCTGCGATGTACTTAATCCGTATGGTCTATCCATTGTCGGAATTCGCTGAAATCAAGCTCCTAAAATTTAGCCGTTCGGTGTTCTGTGCTTTCGGTCACTTTCACAGGGCTTGACGTTTTTTGAATTTGCACCGGAGTTATAAGCCGACTCAGACGCGCCACATTCAACACATAAGTGTTTGATATAGGTGAAAATGGGAAATAGTAGCGTGACGGAAGGTGGCCGCTTGTGAGCATTAATTTTGAAAAAGCGCTTGGCTCCGCAGAAAGAGCGTTAGTTTATCGCAGCCAAAGAGCTGAGGTACTTAGCAATAATATCGCTAACGCTGATACTCCTAACTTTAAGGCTAGAGATTTGGAGTTTTCTGCTGTGCTCGCCAGCCAGACAAAACGAGGCTTGGATTCTCCGTTCTCTTTGAAAACAACAAACCTAAAACATATTGCCGCAAACGAATTAGCAAGTGATGGTCAAGGTGATGGTTTGCTTTACAGCACGCCTTACCAACCGTCACTTGATCAAAATACTGTGGATGCACAGCTTGAAGTGGCAAAGTTTACTGATAACGAAATTCATTTTGAAAGCGCTTTTAATAGATTAAACGGAGCATTTAAGGGGCTGCTTAAAGCTCTGCGAGGTGATTAGTAAAATTTACCCAACAATGAAATCAGCGCCTTAAGCGCTGATTTGCGATGGGAAACCGAGTGATTCGACAGCTTTACGAACTTGCTCTGGGTTTTCGCTACTTTCAACTTTTACCTTACCTGCCGCGCGATCCACGGAAACTTTAGCCTCGCTGTCCAACGACTGAATCGCTTTAGTGATTTTGCTGACGCAGCTACCGCAACCAATGCCTGATACGTTTAAGACGAACATGGTTATTCCTCTTGTGCTGAGCGGTCTCTTTTCACCGCGATTACAGCATCAACGTTGACACCGCGGTAAGGTCAAGAGTTATGTTTTGTGGGGTGCGAGCAACGGTTGCGCTCAAGCTATATGGGTATTCCTCAGTCTCAAAGCATTGAAAACTACTGACGCAGAACTGACGCTCATGGCTAACGCAGCGATCATTGGCGACAGAAGGTGCCCCGTCAGCGGATAGAGTAGGCCTGCGGCCAAGGGAATACCCATTGAGTTGTAAAGGAAGGCGAAACCCAAGTTTTGCCGCATGTTTTTTACTGTCGCAACCGAAAGTGCCCGTGCCCGTAAAATCCCCATCAGGTCGCCTTTTACCAGCGTGAGCTGAGCGCTATTCATCGCGACATCAGTCCCTGTACCCATGGCAATGCCCACATCTGCACGCGCCAAGGCCGGTGCGTCGTTGATACCGTCGCCGGCCATGGCAACCTTTCGACCGTATCGCTGGAGGTCCGCCACCAGGCGCTCTTTGTCCTGAGGTTTGACTTCTCCATGAACCTCTTCAATACCCATCTCCTTGGCGACAGCACGTGCGGTGGTGAGCCCGTCTCCGGTGGCCATGATGATTTTTACGTTATCAGCTTTAAGCTTGGTGACTGCTTCTTTGGAGGTCGGTTTTATCGGATCTGAGACCGCCAGTAATCCTGCCAGAACCCCGTCAACTGCTAGATAGATTATGCTGATGCCTTCAAGGCGCAACAACTCTGCACGGTACTGTAAGACCTTGGTGCTTACACCGGCAGCGTCCATCAGCGCTGTGTTGCCCAGCTGTACTTTCTTGCCATCAACAAGGCCACTGACTCCAATCCCAGACCCGGACTCAAACGATTCAGGCTTGGTGAGCGCGATATTTTCAGTTCGGGCGTGATCGACGATGGCGTGCGCCAAAGGATGTTCGCTGCCTTGATCAAGGCTAGCGGCCAGTTGAAGAACATCGTGTGGGTTAAAATCTGGTGTGGCCTCCACACTGTGAAATTCCGGCCGTCCCTCTGTCAGGGTCCCCGTTTTATCGACAATCAGCGTGTCGATCTTGCAAAGGTTTTCAATAGCACTGGCGTCCCTGAACAGCACTCCCATACTGGCCGCTTTACCGGTCGAAACCATGATCGACATGGGCGTTGCAAGACCAAGTGCACAGGGGCAAGCGATGATAAGTACGGCGACAGCATTGATCAGGCCGAAGACCCAGCTGGGTTCCGGGCCGAATAGTCCCCAACCTAAGAATGTCAGCAACGCAATCGCGATAACCCCCATCACAAAGTAGCCGGCGATCGAGTCGGCCATTCTTTGCATTGGCGCTTTGGAGCGTTGGGCTAGAGCGACCATTTGCACTATCTGAGACAGCATGGTGTCGGCGCCGACCTTTTGCGCCTCCATCACCAAGCTCCCGTGAGTATTAAGCGTGGCGCCGATCAAACTATCCCCTGGCCTTTTCATTACCGGCACAGGTTCACCAGTGAGCATGGACTCATCCACCGCACTTTCTCCCTCGAGCACAGAGCCATCAACTGGCACCTTTTCACCAGGTCTGACCCGCAAATGGTCGCCCAAGTGAACATGGGTAAGAGGAATGTCTTCCTCCTGACCATCGGCGTTGATCTTGCGTGCAGTTTTGGGAGATAGGCCTAGAAGGGACTTAATGGCGGCGGAGGTTTGTGACCGTGCTTTTAGCTCAAGAATCTGCCCAAGCAAGGTGAGCGAGATGATGACTGCAGCGGCTTCGAAGTAAACGCCGATGCGTCCATCTTGCATGAAGGTGGTGGGAAAACTTTGGGGAAAGAGGGTTGCTGCGACGCTGTAAAGATAAGCTGCGGAAGTACCCAAACCTATCAGAGTCCACATATTTGGACTGCGATTTCTAACAGATGCTATGCCCCTTACAAAAAAGGGCCACCCTGCCCATAAGGTGACCGGTGTCGCAAGAGCAAACTCGATCCAGTTTTGAACCGAGCCATGGAAGAGTTGTAATGAATGGCCCGCCATGGCTAGAACGGTCACTATCACGGTTAAAGGCAGAGACCACCAAAAGCGGCGCGCGAAATCACGGAGCTCGGTTTTGTCATCGTCATCTAGCGCCGGAATGACAGGTTCTAATGTCATGCCACATTTTGGGCAATTGCCGGGCCCTGGCTGTTTTATTTCCGGGTGCATCGGGCAGGTAAATTCAGTGGCTACTTGGACCGCGGGCTCTGTAGCCGCGATGCTGGGTTCAGTGCTGGGATGAATACCACTGTAGTGCTCTGGAGCTGCCCGAAATTTCTCTTGGCATTTTTGGCTGCAAAACTGATAAATCTGTCCCTGATAAGACTCGCCAAATTTACTTGGAGGCGTAATCGTCATGCCGCACACCGGGTCACGTAGATCAGCGTCAGGGGGCGAGGCAGCGTGGGTAGGACCGTGATCGTGGTGGCTCGGTTTATTGGGCATAGCTATTTCTCTTCCTTGTTGGCTTGCGCCTGATTGCCATGGTCATGTACGCCATGTCCATGCCCAAAAAAATGCATCAATGGACAGATCAACAGAATGAGATAGGGCAAATATGGATAAACGTGGCTGAAATGCTCCCGCACCACGTAGAAGGCGCCGATCACAATGAACATAATCAGTACAACGCCTGTTTTGCGCGTCCAAAATGGGGTGGTGATGCTTCCAGCCGGATGCTGATGGTTATTCATGATCTAGACCCCAGTGTGTGAGCGAGTTGCTCTGATGTCTGCCTCAGAGCGTAGCCAACTCTTGAGGAGACGCGGGTTTAGCGGTCAGTTCAGGCTCAGTTCAGGTCAAATTGACCGACCATCCCAGACTGGTAATGACCTGGCACGTTACAGGCAAATTGAAGTCCAGTTGTATTGTTGAAGGTCCAGATCAATTCCTTTGTTGCTCCTGGCTCGATCAGCATGCTGTTCGGGTCGTTGTGTTCCATTCCAACCATCTTCATCCCTCCCATGCTGTGACCCATGCTGCCCGTCATTTTCCCTGACCCGGTGGGTGTAAGCGTTCCATTCTGGAACATGCTCGCCATTTCTTTTTGGTGCGCGGCATGAGCGGCGGCTTGGCCGATATTGAATTCGTGCAGCAGTGCGCCCTTATTACGAAGGACAAAACGAATAGTCTCACCAGGCTTCACATCGATGTTTTTAGGCATGAAGAAAATATCACCCATCTCCACATCTACCGTACGGGTCACCGCAGAGGCGACGCCAGGCTGGCCGATGTCCTCTTTGCCATGACCTACGTCTGCCATGGCCGTCGCACCGAAGAATAAGGTGATCGCCGCAATAACTGGGGTAACGAGCTTAGCTTTCATGATGACCTCAAGAGCAAATGGAAAACACTAGCTATGCTAAAAGGATAGAGCTGCCAGCTAACTGACGTGAACACTACATTTCTGTCAGTTTCCAAGAGTAGTGCGGCGCGCATATGACGCCGTACCAACCGAGCGGATCAAACAGCCCATCGGAGGTACCCGGTTACTGATGGTTCTCAGAAAGCATCAGTTTGTGTTCGCGCTGCATTTGGTTCAAAACGTCATCAACCATAGCGTCGTGCTTTTCCATCCAGGAAAGATGTTCCTGAGGCGACATTGATGCTTTTGGGTGATCCTGATGGAGTTGGTTCATGATCTCGCCCAGCAGTTTCATATGCTCGGCCATGTGTACATGGCGCTCTCCCTCTGGGGCTTTTTCAGCTTGCACCAAGGTCGCTTCTGCTTTGTCGCGTAGGCTTTCCATACGCTCCGCAATCCGATCTGCGCCACCTTCAGCCAAAGCAGACGCTGAGATGAGTATCGAACCCACAAAGATAAGGATTTTTAGATGATTCATGAGGAAGCTCCTTTTTGATCTGTTTTCCGGCTCCCCCAAGGTTTCATGCGGAGGCGTCGGTCGAGTACTAGGGAGTACTCATGCTCGAACCCTAGACAGCACTCGCTGACATCTACCTGAAGCCAATATTACTTTTCTGTCAGTTGCTGGTTGGCAGAAGCATTTCCTTGCAGACTCATCATCACAATCATTCGAGAGCCACCCCCATGAGACTTCTGGTTGCGGAAGACGAACCCAAAATAGGCATTTATTTGCAGCAAGGTCTTGCTGAGGCAGGGTTCAATGTTGATCGCTTTACCAATGGTAAGGAGGCGCTTCAACACGCGTTGAGCGAGGCTTATGACCTGCTGATTCTCGATGTGATGATGCCTGGGCTGGACGGATGGGAAGTACTTCAGAAGGTGCGGGCATCCGGAAAAAATGTCCCCGTGCTTTTTCTCACGGCGCGAGACCGCGTCGAGGATCGCGTCAAAGGACTTGAGCTGGGGGCAGACGATTACCTCATAAAACCCTTCGCTTTTTCTGAATTGCTTGCCCGCGTCAGAACGCTGCTGCGAAGAGGGAGTACAGCCCCCTCCCAAACTCATATGAAATTGGCTGATCTTGAGGTTGACCTGCTCAAGCGCAGGGTTGTCCGTGGAGGCAAACGTATAGATCTCACGGCCAAAGAGTTTGCGTTACTCGAATTGCTGCTCCGTCGTCGAGGTGAGGTGCTGCCTAAGTCGCTTATCGCTTCCCAGGTGTGGGACATGAACTTCGACAGCGATACGAACGTCATCGAGGTCGCCGTAAGGCGGCTCAGAGCAAAGATTGATGATGATTTTGAGGTCAAGCTTATCCACACCTCCCGAGGCATGGGCTACATGCTAGATGCGCCGGATTCTGGGACGGGGCTGGAATGAAGCGAATGTCTCTGACTACCCGCATGAGCCTGATGTTCATGCTAGCTGTAACGGCGGTGCTCACCGTCGCTGGACTCAGTTTTAACAGCCTTAGCCGGCATCATTTCAAAATGCTAGATCAGCAGGCGCTAAACGAGAAGCTACACTCGACCCAAAGAATTTTGACGGGATTGAGTAGCATTGACCAGTTCAGTGATGTTAAGCCTGAGTTGGAGGCGCTGCTGGGTGCTCACCGAGATTTGACAGCCCTGATCTTCGATGGTCACGGCAAGACCCTTTTTGCTGATCCAGGTCCAATCGATATTCCTGAAGACTTTCGCACGACCTCAAACAACAACGTTTGGGAGTGGCGTGATGATGAGCAAACGTTCCGGGGAATAACGGCGCAGGCGATTGTGACGGGACAAGAAAAACCGCTGACCGTTATGTTGATCTTTGACGTTACGCAACATATGGCGTTCTTTGAGACGCTTGAACGCTGGTTTTTGATAGGGTTGTTTATAAGCGCGCTGGTCAGTGCGGCGCTGGGCTGGATGGTCGCGAGCAGTGGACTAAGACCTATTCGCCAGGTTACTCAAGTCGCTGCGTCAATGTCTGCTAAATCGCTCAAAGAACGGATTCCTTTAGCGGCCGTTCCTAAAGAGCTTCAGCAGATGGTGCTTTCTTTTAATGCAATGTTATCTAGACTTGACGATGCATTTGTTCGCTTATCAAACTTCTCTGCGGACATTGCTCACGAACTACGAACACCAGTCAGCAATTTGATGACACACACCGAAGTGGTGCTTTCTCGAAAAAGGAATATTGAGGATTACGAAGACAACTTGTATTCGAATCTTGATGACCTGAAGCGTATGGGGCGGATGATCGATGACATGCTTTTTCTAGCGAAATCAGATAATGGTCTGATTACTCATGAAAACAAACCGATAGACTTGGTAGCGCTAGTAGAGAAATTACTCGAGTACTACCGCTTGTTGGCTGATGAGCAAGGCATCGACCTTAAGGTGACAGGGAGAGGCAGCGTCCGAGGTGACGTTCTTATGCTCGACAGGGCTATCTCTAATCTGCTCTCGAATGCCCTCCGGTACACCCCCGCAGGGAAATGTATCAGTGTCGATATAAGACAGGAAGGGACGTCAATCTCTATCTCCGTGGAAAACCCTGGAGAACCTATCGCTCCTGAGCACCTTGAAAAACTGTTTGATCGATTTTATCGAGTGGACCCCGCTCGTAGAGAAGGAAACCCAAGTAATGCGGGGCTAGGCTTATCAATCACTCGATCAATCATAGAGTCACACGACGGCAAGATATGGTGCACGTCGTCAGCTGGAAAAACAGCTTTTCATATACAACTCCCTTGTGCGAGTGCAGAAAATGCCTAATCAACAACCCCATATACACCCGAGCAGCTATGTGGTCTTGCGAACGGTTTTCACGGTGTGAACGTCGCAAAACGGAAGCCCATTTTAACCATCTTTTCAAGAAATTCAGCGTCCCAAAGCAGGTCCAAGCTGACTGAAATGTAATCGAATAGTTTGCGTTCGTGTGGCATCGTGTACTTGCGCTGTGACGTTGGAATTCTTGTGATTATTCCTGTCCAGGTCGCCCTAGAACACGGAATCTGCTAGGTAGCTCGCCAGTGTTTTTAATAAGCGTAAAAGTAATAACTAGATACTCATCAAAAACCTAGAACCAACAGCTTTTGCTGTGAGGAGTCTTGCATGTCATTCCTTAAAACCACCACCGTAGCTGTAGCACTGACAGCGGGTTTGCTTTTGAGTGCAGTTGCTCAGGCACATCCAAAGCTGCTTTCTTCTACTCCAGCAGAAGGGTCGGATGTTGCTGCTCCTGCGAAAATTGAACTGCAATTTTCTGAGAATCTAACGACTCAGTTTTCCGGTGCTAAGCTGATCATGACCGATATGCCCGGCATGCCTAACTCCCCAATGGGCGTTAAAGCAGCTGTTGCAGGCGGGGGAGATCCTAAGACGATGGTAATTACGCCTGCATCGCCATTGACCACAGGTACTTATAAAGTTGAGTGGCGTGCCGTCTCGTCTGACACTCATCCCATCACCGGCAATTTTTCTTTCAAAGTGAAATGATTCATGAGCGACTCAATAAATATAGCTGTTCGCTTTGCTCTATATTTTGATCTGATGCTGTTATTTGGACTGGCAATATTTGGTCTTTATAGCCTGAGGGGAAAAGAGAGAGTATCGGGAGCGGTTTTAAATTTTGAGTCGCTTCTTTACAGTACATCTGTTTTAGGTGTGGCTCTGTCTCTAGCAGCCATGTTGTTGCTTGCGAAAGCTATGAGTGGTGTGTCGGGCTTCATGGAGCTACATCACCATATTTTTCAAATGGTTCTCATGGGGACGGACGTCGGTTTGACCTGGATGGTCCGGATAGTGGCGTTGCTGACGGCTGTTGTCGGCGTTGCTCTGAGTAAGCGCTTTCCGACACTCAGTCTTTGGATTGTCACTGTATGTGGCGCCATTGCGCTAGCGACGCTGGCATGGACAGGGCATGGTGCGATGGACGAAGGGAGCCGTCGTTACTGGCATTTTACTAGCGACATCTTCCATCTCTTGGCCGCAGGCGGTTGGTTGGGTGCGTTGGCAGCATTTGCACTGCTGCTGCGTTTAAAATCGCTGAAAGGTGATCAGGAAGTACGAGTTCTTGCTCGGGTACTGACAGGGTTTGAATCGGCCGGCGCGGTGATTGTAGTGATCATCAGTATAACGGGCGTGGTGAATTATCTATTTATCGTAGGACCGAGCCTCGATGAGGTGATGCTCAGCACTTATGGCCAGTTGCTATTTTTGAAAGTCCTGCTATTTGCAGGGATGATCGTATTAGCCACGCTTAACCGTTTTCATCTAAGCCCCTTATTGGAGCGATCAGTTCGCAATGGCGAATACACTGTCGCGGTGAATGCCTTGCGCCGTAGCATGAAACTTGAGTTTTCAATGGCGGTCATCATTATCTGTCTTGTCGCATGGTTAGGTACTTTAAGCCCTGTCATGGAAATGAGCGCAGCATAGACGTTGGTAACAGCCAATACAGGAGTCTTAAGGGTGAATTGTAAGAGCCATTTGCACCGTCTACACTTTAGCCCATGAAACGCTATGTGCGGTTTTGCCTGATTTTCCTAATTAGCTTGGCGCTTCCCCTTAGCGGGATGGCGGGTGTTCAGGCATCGACTGAACCATGCCCGATGAAAACCATGGGTATAGCGATGATGGATGGTATGGGTCAAGACTGCTGCCACGACATGAAAAGTACCGCTGAGCATGGCAAACCTTGTAAGTCGGGCCAGGAATGCAAAACGGGCGGCATGCTGCAAGTCTCGATCATCAAGCCTCCTATTACCTTGTCCAGTCCAATCGTTCTGCCCTTCTCCAGCCATTTCCCACTCGTACAAACCCCTTCTGGGTTATGGCGACCTCCCCGTACTTGATTCCTGTACCACACTGAGCCTCATTCCGCGTTAGCGGGATGGCATATCTGCGCGCATGTCTTATGAAGCGCGCGGTGGATCATCACAGGAATCGTGAACATGAACTCCAACTGCTTTTGCACAGGTTGGTCCCTCGTGGCCGGCCTGGCGGCAAGCGTACTGGCATTGCCGAGCCTTGCTGGTGCATTGACACTCGATGAAGCGCTGCGGCTGGCCGAAAACAATGCACCGTCGTTGACCGCACAAGACGCCAAAATTCAAGCAGCCACCAGTGCGGCCATTCCCGCCGGCGAACTACCCGATCCCAAGCTACTGCTGGGCGTGCAGAACTACCCCATTGGTGGTGCCGACAGATGGAGCATCGACCAGGACTTCATGACCATGCAAGTGGTCGGGATCAGACAGGAGATGCCCAACAGCGATAAGCGCAAAGCACGTATCGAGGTCGCGGATGCGGCTGTTGATCGAGCGTCCGCTGAGCGTCGAGTGGCGCGTCTGAACGTCCGACAGTCCACGGCATTGGCCTGGATCAGTAGCTACTCGGTTGAGCGTAAAGATGCGATGTTCCAGGACTTCTACAAAGAAAACCGTCTTCTGACCGATACCGTCAGATCTCAGATTGCGGGTGGCCGCGCCCAACCCGCCGATGCGGTGACACCTAAACAGGAAGCTGCCCAACTGGCGGAGCAGCAGGATGATTTAGTTCGCCAACGTGCACAGGCCCGGGCGGCCCTCAAGCGCTGGATTGGCCCTGCTGCCAATGACAAACCGGCGGGCAGCTTGCCTGATTGGCCCATTGAAACCTCTGGATACTCCCATAAGCTGCAACATCACCCTGAATTGGCGGCGTATGTGCCGATGACCCGTGAAGCACAAGCCAAGATCCGTGAAGCTGAGGCGGAAAAGCAATCTGACTGGAGCTGGGAATTCGACTATCAGCATCGAGGCAAACAATTCGGTGACATGGTTAGCGTCCAGTTTTCATGGGATCTCCCGCTGTTTCCTGACTCTCGGCAAAACCCCAAAATTGCGGCAAAGCACGCCGAACTCAACCAGCTTGAGGCTGAGCGGGAAGCTCTGTCGCGCGAGCATACCCAGCAACTGGAGGATGAGTTGGCCGACTACGAGCGACTCAATCGTGCAGTCAACCGTAATCAGGAAAGCTTGTTGCCGCTGGCTAAAGAAAAGGTTGAACTCACCATGGCTAGCTACCGTTCCGGCAAAGGTGATTTGAACTCGGTTGTGGCCGCCCGACGCGAACTCATCGAAGCCCGTCTCAAGCAGATTGACGTTGAAGAGCAACGTGCTCTCACCAGCGCTCGCCTGTATTTCTCTTACGGGGAGCCCGCTCAATGAATTTCAAAGTATGGAAAGGGACTTTAGTTGTCGGCATCTCGATCGCCTTGGGTGTTGCCGGAGGTTACTGGTTAGCCCAACCGCGAATGAGCGAAGTAGCTAGTGTCGAGCCGGATCAGGAAGCCAAAGCCTCTGCCGATCGAAAGGTTCTGTATTGGTATGACCCCATGTACCCACAACAGAAATTCGATAAACCGGGTAAGTCACCCTTCATGGACATGCAGATGATCCCCCAATACGCAGATACCAAGGGGGACAGCGGCGGCATTCGAATTGATCCAAGCCTGACTCAGAACCTTGGTGTGCGACTGGCTCGTGTCAGTCGAGGGGTATTTGCCTCGACACTGAACGTGGTAGGTGTTCTGGCCTTCAACGAACGGGACGTTGCAGTCATTCAGGCCCGTACGGCGGGCTTTGTCGAGCGCGTGTACGGCCATGCATCTGGTGATGTGCTGAAAGTGAATGCCGCCTTGGCAGATATCTTGGTGCCGGATTGGGCAGCTGCTCAAGAGGAATTTCTCGCCCTCAAGCGTAGTGGCGATGCTGACTTGCTGACAGCGGCCCGCCAGCGATTGAGGCTCACCGGAATGCCAACTAAGTTAATTGCTCAAGTTGAGCGCAGTGGCAAAGTTCAACCGAACCTGACTCTGACCAGCCCTATTGGTGGTGTGCTTCAAGAGCTGAGTGTGCGTGAAGGTATGACGGTGGCCGCAGGCGAGACGCTGGCGCGTGTTAATGGTTTGAGCAGTGTCTGGCTGGCCGTGGCAGTACCAGAGTCGGAGGCTGGGTCAATCGTCGTAGGGCAAGCAGCCGAAGCGCGTTTGTCCGCGCTCCCTGGAGTTGTGCTCAAGGGCGTCGTCAGTGCGATTCTTCCGGAAACCAGTTCGGACAGTCGCACACTTCGCGTTCGAGTTGAGTTACCCAATCCGGATGGCCGACTCAGGCCAGGTTTGACCGCGCAGGTAAGTCTCAATCGTTCGACGGAGCAAAGTGTTTTGTGGGTGCCGAGCGAGGCCGTCATTCGTACAGGTCGACGTACGTTGGTCATGCTCTCTGAAGACGCTGGTCGATATCGCCCGGTGGAGGTGCAGTTAGGCCAAGATAACGATGGCAAAACGCTGATATTGAACGGCTTGGAAGAGGGGCAAAAAGTGGTGACTTCTGGCCAGTTCCTTCTCGACTCGGAGGCCAGTCTCAAGGGCGTTGTCGCAAGCTCACTGGACGTTTCGCCATCTACTGTAACCGCAGGCGCTTTGCATGAGGCCGATGGTCAGATCGTTGAGATCAACGACAAAGAAGTCACGCTCGCCCACGGTCCCTTCAGAACATTGGGTATGTCAGGCATGACGATGACTTTCCCTCTCGCCGCTCCAGCTCTGATGAAGGATCTTAAAACGGGCGACAAGGTTCGGATCGCTGTCAGCCAGACGGAAGATGGTCTGCGCGTTGAGCGTCTGGAACGCTCTGGGAGCCAGCCATGATCGCGGCCCTTATTCGCTGGTCGGTGGCTAACCGCTTTCTTGTGTTGCTAGCGACGCTGTTTGTCACGGCATGGGGGATCTGGGCGGTTCAAAGTACGCCCATTGACGCATTGCCAGACCTGTCGGATGTTCAGGTAATTATCCGTACACCTTATCCAGGCCAAGCCCCACAGATCGTAGAGAACCAGGTCACCTATCCATTGGCAACCACTATGCTCTCTGTGCCTGGTGCCAAGACTGTGCGCGGTTATTCCTTCTTTGGCGACAGTTTCGTTTACGTACTATTCGAAGACGGAACTGACTTGTACTGGGCCCGCTCGCGCGTATTGGAATATCTGAGCCAGATACAAAGCCGGCTTCCGGCCAGTGCCAAGCCCGCATTAGGACCTGATGCCACTGGGGTTGGCTGGATTTTCCAGTACGCCCTGGTAGACCGAAGCGGCGGGCATGATTTGGCGCAGTTACGTGCCTTGCAGGACTGGTTCCTCAAATTCGAGCTTAAGACCCTACCGAACGTTGCGGAAGTGGCCACGGTGGGTGGCATGGTAAAGCAGTACCAGGTGCAGCTTGATCCGGTGAAGTTGGCCAGCTTGGGTATCACGCAGTCTGAAGTGACCGAGGCGATCGGCAAGGCCAATCAGGAAACTGGTGGGGCGGTGCTGGAGATGGCGGAGACCGAGTTTATTGTGCGGGCTTCCGGCTACTTGAAGACCCTCAATGATTTTCGTGCTATCCCACTCAAACTGGGCACGGGTGGTGTGCCGGTCACTCTGGGCGATGTTGCCACGATTCAGATGGGGCCTGAGATGCGTCGAGGCATCACCGAACTCGATGGCGAAGGTGAGACCGTCGGCGGCGTGGTAATTCTGCGCAGCGGTAAGAATGCTCGAGAAACCATTGCGGCGGTCAAGACCAAACTCGACGAGCTGAAAAGCAGTCTGCCAGCGGGGGTAGAAATCGTCACTACCTACGACCGCAGCAAGTTGATTGATCGTGCCGTGGAAAACCTCAGCCACAAGCTGATCGAAGAGTTCATCGTCGTCGCGTTGGTCTGCGGAATCTTTCTCTGGCACCTGCGTTCATCTCTGGTGGCAATCATCTCCCTGCCGGTTGGGGTGCTGATCGCCTTCATCGTGATGCGCTATCAGGGTATCAACGCCAACATCATGTCCCTTGGCGGGATTGCCATCGCCATCGGCGCCATGGTCGACGCTGCCGTGGTGATGATTGAAAACGCCCACAAGAAGGTCGAGGCTTGGCACGTGGCCAATCCTGGGGAGGAACTGAAAGGTGAACGTCATTGGCACGTGATGACTGAAGCGGCTGCCGAGGTAGGACCTGCATTGTTCTTCTGTCTGCTGATCATCACCCTGTCGTTTATTCCGGTGTTCACGCTGGAGGCTCAGGAAGGACGTCTATTCGGTCCCTTGGCGTTCACCAAAACCTATGCTATGGCCGCAGCGGCTGGACTGTCGGTAACTCTAGTTCCGGTGTTGATGGGGTATTGGATTCGCGGACGAATTCCTAATGAGCAACAGAATCCGCTAAATCGCTGGTTGATCCGGATCTACGAGCCCGCTCTGGACGCCGTATTACGTCGACCTAAAGTAACGCTGCTGGTTGCGTTGCTAGTCTTTGTCAGCGCGTTGTGGCCGATCTCTCGTCTGGGTGGTGAGTTTCTTCCCCCGCTGGACGAAGGGGACCTGCTCTATATGCCATCAGCTCTGCCTGGATTATCGGCGCAGAAGGCCGCGCAACTGCTTCAGCAGACTGACCGTCTGATAAAGACAGTTCCAGAGGTCGAACACGTTTTCGGAAAAGCCGGCCGCGCTGAAACCGCGACTGACCCGGCACCGTTGGAAATGTTCGAGACCACCATTCAATTCAAACCACGCGAACAGTGGCGCCCAGGCATGACCCAGGAAAAGCTCGTTGAGGAGCTAGAACAAGTGGTGCGTGTCCCAGGATTAACCAACATCTGGATACCGCCTATTCGTAACCGTATCGACATGCTGGCCACCGGCATAAAAAGCCCGATTGGCGTGAAGGTTGCCGGTACCAACCTGACGGAGATCGATGCCGTCACCCAAGCCATCGAGCGTGTTGCCAAGGACGTCTCAGGTGTCAGTTCAGCGTTAGCCGAACGACTGACCGGTGGCCGCTATATTGATGTGGATATCGATCGCAAAGCTGCGGCACGCTATGGGTTAAATATTGCCGATGTGCAATCGATCGTGGCCGGCGCAATCGGCGGTGAAAACGTCGGGGAGACGATTGAAGGGTTGGCTCGTTTCCCAATTAACGTACGTTACCCTCGTGAGTGGCGGGATTCGCTCGGCGCTTTGGAGCAGTTGCCGATCTACACCCCGCTAGGCAGCCAGATCACCCTTGGCACCGTGGCGAAGATCAAGGTCAACGACGGGCCGCCAATGCTCAAGAGTGAGAACGCACGGCCTTCAGGCTGGGTGTACATCGATGTGCGTGGCCGGGACATTGCCTCCGTAGTCGCCGATCTACGCCGGGTCGTCAGTGAGCAGGTCAAGTTGCAGCCCGGCATGAGCCTGAGCTACTCAGGTCAGTTCGAGTTTCTCGAAAGGGCCAACGCACGACTCAAACTGGTGGTGCCTGCCACGCTGTTGATCATCTTCGTGTTGCTCTACCTGACATTTGCACGACTTGATGAGGCTTTGCTGATTATGGCCACGCTGCCATTCGCTCTCACGGGCGGGGCATGGTTTCTCTATCTGTTGGGATTCAACCTGTCGGTTGCCACCGGGGTCGGCTTTATCGCCTTGGCCGGTGTTTCTGCCGAATTTGGCGTGATCATGCTGCTCTACCTGAAAAATGCATGGACCGAGCGTCAAGACCTCGGTGACAACACAGAACGCGGGTTGATGGCCGCGATTTGTGAAGGCGCTGTCCAGCGCGTTCGACCTAAGGCTATGACCGTGGCAGTGGTTATCGCTGGTTTGTTACCTATACTTTTGGGAGGCGGTACCGGTAGCGAGGTTATGAGCCGCATTGCCGCCCCGATGATTGGCGGTATGGTTACGGCACCCTTGCTATCACTGTTTGTGATCCCGGCGACCTATCACCTCTTGCGTCGTCGACACTTGTCCGCTGAGCCTGGCAAGCACTGACGCGTAAAAACGCATACGAAAGGGGCTGCGCTTGCAGCCTCGTTTGAGCTGCACAGCTCGTTTTCATCAGTCCTACATACGCTGTTGTCAGTGCCATTACCCACCAGCACTTGCCAGAAAACGAACGCCGCCACTACTGCCTTTCGATGAGCCAAAAAAGCATCCTGCTCAAAGGCGACTCAGCATTCGTCACCCTCAGATCTCTCTTGAAATCGGGACGAATGACCCTAATATGATCTTATCTTGCCATCATCGTTTTCAATCATGGATGTTTTTCGGGGGTCGGTCGAAATGGCAGAACAAGAAGACGCTAAGCCCGCAAGCGGGCGCTTCAACACAAATGATGAGACGAAGCGGATCGTATGGACCCAGACCGCTGGTCATTGTGAACTGTGCGGCACGGATCTGACGTTCGATTATCGTGCCGGCAAGCCAATGAAATGGGGAGAAGTGGCGCATATCCTGCCCGCCAGTCCCAAAGGCCCTCGGGGACGCGCGGATCATGATGCTGAGGCGCACACAAACAATACCGCTAATCTGATGCTCCTGTGCCCAGGTTGTCATGACAAAATTGATCGTGACGCAGATGGGTATCCTGAAAATGATTTGAGTGGTTTACACCAAGCGTACTTGGAACGCATCCGACTCGCCGCAACGACCCCCGATGGTGGCAGAGCCATTCCTCTCATCGTCCAGAGTCAGCATTTTCAGACGATCAACGATATCCCCTTTCGCGATCTGTTGACTGCGATGTCCGCCGAGGGATTAACCGCCTTCGATCAAGGCATCAAAATCGCCTTCGCTGCACCCGGACCACGTGGCAGGGACACTACCTATTGGCAGAACGTCAAAGACAGCGTCCAGTATGAGCTGGAGCAGCAACTCAAGCGTCGCGGCGGCACTTATGGCGATTCGCCCGCGCTAGCAGTAGTCGGCTTGGCCGACATTCCGGCCTTGATGATGTTGGGCCAGAGTATCGGCGACCGTTCCAAACGCCTGATCTTCTCTTTTCACCGCGAGCATCTTTTGCGCTGGCCCGATCAGTCTGCTGAGCCGCCTAGTTTTCTGTTTACGCCTCCACCCAACGGCGATGGCCCACTGGCGTTGGTGCTCTCCATTTCTGCGCAAGTTCCAGTTCGCGACGTGACCGACGCTCTACCCGGTGCACGTATTGCAGAGCTGTCGATCCCAGAACCAAGCTACGCGATGGTACAGAACCGTCGGGTGATTCATGCCTTTCGCGACGCACTTCAAATACGACTGAGCCAGCTTGAGGCTCTGACTCCTGACCCTATCCACGTCTTCGCCGCCATTCCTGCGGCATTGGCCATCGAGTTTGGCGCGTTGCTCACAACACAGCATCAACATACATACCTGATCTTCGATCGGGACAAAGAAAACCAAGATCGGTTTACGCAAACACTGCAATTGGGTCCCGTGGCCCAGGAGGCTATGTAATGCTTTTGAGCAACGAACAGACCAAGCGCAGCAGTTGGGAATATTTTCTGCTTCGCGCCGCGCGGGAAATCTCGCTGTCGGAAGCGCAGTACGAAAAAATCAATGACCGCTACTCCCAACTGGAAAAAATCCTCTCGGCTTCCGACAACCCGCTGCTCGCTGAAGCCCATATTTTCGTTCAAGGCTCGATGCGGCTGAAAACGACCATCAAGCCAATCCCCGGCGCGCCTGCGGATCTTGACACCATTGATGCGGACGCAATTATTTGGCTTCCTCACGCTCAGGGCGCTGGTGCAAAGGAAGTTCTAGAAGCGATTGAGCAGCGTTTTAGGGAAGGCTCCCGCGTTCAAGAAGAAGTTAAGCAATTACGTCGTGGCATCCGGATCGTTTATGCCGACGAAAATCCAGGTTTCCACATCGATGTCACGCCTGCCCGCGCGATCAACGGAAATGGCGAAGCAAACGGCGAAGGTAAGCTGGAGGTTCCGGATCGGGTCACAGGGTGGAAAGCAAGCAGCCCTATCCCTTACTCGAATTGGTTACAGGTTGCTTCTGCCCAGGAAATCTCTCTGGAAAGCTTGGTAGTTGCCAAAAGCCAGCGGATGCTCGATGCCGCGACACAAGATCCATTGCCGCATTATCAGGATTACATCGATCAAGATCCCCTGCGTGCGACCATAAAGCTGCTCAAGCGGCATCGCGATGAATGGGCCATCAACACAAGGAGCTCTGATACTCGCCCCATATCTGCGGTCATCACCACCCTGGCCACTCACGCATACCTGGATGTCGTGAGGGAATCGCAGTCCAAGCCTTTGGCTCCGCTCGATGCAATTTTGGAAATCGTCCGCAGAATGCCGCAGCACATCGCGCATAGAGGTAACGATTGCTTTGTCTGCAACCCTGCCGATAACGGCGAAAACTTTGCAGAGAAGTGGAATCGACCGGGCGAGGGGCAAGGCTATCGCCAAGCATTTGCCAAATGGCATGCGGACGCCAGTGCATCTGTTTCATTGGGTTTGGAAAGTTTTGAATCCAACGATTCCTTTGCCGAGGCAGTGAAAAAGAATTTCGGTATTGCACCGGCATTCATTACGGCAGTGAACAATGAGATCCCTGCGAACTGGACGATGCCCGGCCGACCGGATGGCACTACTCGAAACTCTGCTTCGATGGGTTCGCTCTTCGGAGGGGCCAGCGGTGGCGGAACCTCTCAGTCGAGCGTAAAGCCAGTTGGACGCCTTGGCTGATCCTATTAAGACGCCATTGCAGCGCGGAATCGCCGCACTGCGAAACACCCTAGGTCAGGATGCTGCCGATGCATTGCTCCAGCCCGCACCCACGCGGGCTGACGAAGCGGCGTGCTTTCACTTCCCCTTGCCCACCGATTACACGGGGCAGGAGCGCCGACTGCGTATAGGTTTCCCCTCCAACTTTCCCCGTGGACTCTTGCGGCTGAACGTCGAACCCTCTCCATGGCTGGTTTGGCCGCATGCCACCAAGTCGGGGCTTTGCCTTCATGGCTTTCAGGAGCGCCCCATTATGGGCTCCCCGGAGGTCGTGGTAGAGGACAGCCTTGCTCGCTTGGCCCAGATCGTTTCGTTGTCCAAGATGGGATCAAACCAGGCAACGCGCGATATCGAATTTCAGAATGAGATCACTACCTACTGGTCTTTTCAGCACGGTCAGTCATTCCAGAACCTCTTACTGTTGGATCGCCCTCAGGCCGCCTCGCAGTTGTTTGCTCTCAGCGATCCGCGCCGGGTTATGCCATCCGGTCAGGAAACGGTTTGGTTAGCATCGAACGTAGCTGCACTCAAAGGGCATTACCGACGGGTTGTCGGGCGCTCCGCTGTCATTCGCGCGGCCGAAACTCCCGGTTTTTACGTCAAGCTTCAGACTTATCCGGATATCCGCACCCCGGATCCGGAAGATTTATTGCTGTGGCTCACGCCACACCTTCAACCAGACGATGCCGAGCAATTGCTGGCATGGTTTGAGCTGCATGGAACGTTGGCGAGTCGATGGATTGTTCTGGAGCTTCCAGGAGGGGCAGATGCTCCAACATATTGCCTCAATGTGCGCTCGCTCGGCGTACAGCAGGAGCGGGGGGCAAAGTTTGGCTTGCGTACAGCGCGCCGTCGGCCAGCTATCGCAAATGCACATCCTCCGGCGCTCGTCCGAGCAACTGCCCTGGACGTGCTTGATCGAGCGTCCATTCTGTCCCGCGATATAAGCGGTACTGCACAGCACCTTGAAAATGCTCGAGTCGTTTGTGTTGGCGTTGGCTCGTTAGGCAGTGCGGTGGCAATACAATTGGCACGATCCGGTGTCGGCCACCTTACCCTCATCGATCCTGACACTTTGGTGTCAGCCAATCTGGGGAGGCACGTTCTGGGAGCGGATAGCCTAGGTAGACTGAAAGCCTCCGCGTTGAGGGACAAGATTCTGTTAGATCTTCCGACGACAGAATGCACCGCTTATGCGACTTTTGCCGAAGTGGTGATGAGCAGCAAACCAGAAGTGTTTGATAACGCAGATCTGGTGGTGATCACGACAGCAGACTGGCAGTCGGAGGTCACTGTATGGCGAGCCAAATCAAGCGGCGCTCCTTGGGGGCTTTTACAAGCCTGGAGCGAACCGTATACCCAGGTAGGCCATGCGCTATTCGCACCAGCCGGCACCTTTGATGGCCGTCAGTTGTTCACGGACGTCGGCGATTTTCTGCATAGATTTACAGAGTGGCCGGGAGGCGGTGTTGTTCCACTGCCCGCGTGTGGCGAGAGCTTTATCCCAGGCGGCTCGCTGGGAATGACCAATATCGCCTCTATGGTGTCGCACACGGCCTTACGCGCATTGACCGGCAACATCGCCACTGCATCTTGGGTCAGCAGTATCTACAGGCCTGAAGATGTTCTGAGCCTAGGAGGCCAATACCATGGTCCCAAACTGCCAGAGGGAGCGCAGCAAATCTTACTCGAGCGCGGATGGCCGGAAGATAAGGACGAAACGGTATGACGGATATCGCATGGCGCTGGCGATGGCCGGAGGTGAATTCCGAGCTATTGGTGTCCCAAGCTGTCGCGGACATCTTGGATAGTCATCGGCAGGGCCTTTTTGGCGTGGAGCGAGGGGGACAGTTATTTGTCAACCCGGTTGATCCGAAAGGGTTGCTGCTGGCCTTGGCCACGTTGCCTCATCGCGCCGATCGGTCAGGCTGGTCTTGGCTAGAGTTGGATGCGGAGCGGTGCCGTCAGGAAATCCAGGCTGCCAACGAACAAGGGTTACGTCTGGTGGGCTATTGGCATACGCATCCCCAATCCGTTCCGGTGATCTCTCCGGCAGACATCGGAAGTTTCTCCAAATTTGCTGCACGTTACACGCAGGATCTGCCGCACCCAATAGCCGTTATTGTCGGCAAGTCCGAAAAACCAGAAGGTATCAAGGCGTGGTCGTTCAGGGACGGCAGATATGTTGAGGCAACCTGTATCAGATGAGCTTCGAGTCAGTGCGGTGGAAGGTAGGTCAGCGTTTACCTTTACCCGCTAGCATTAGTGCGAAGAGCTCTGCCTGAAAGCGGGCATCATCCAATGCGTTATGGTTCGGTTCGCTGAGTGGCTTCAGCGCAGCGGTCATTTTGGATGATTTTGTTTCCTGCCAGCTGCAACCTACAGCGCCCATAAAGTAGGCCTTCATGTCGATAGCGGTAAAACCAAAGGGGTTGGTTTCCAGGTATTTGTGGAAGTAGTAATTGACGAATGACCAGTCAAACGGTGCATTGAGTCCTACGAAAATGACCTTTTGCCCCGGTTGGCAGGACGATTTCAGCCATTGATCAAATGTCAGCATCGCCTGTTGCGGAGCGAGGCCCTCGCGCTCCAGCTTCTCCAGACTCAGCCCCGATACTGCCAGTGCTTCCGGGTCGTGTTTTGGACTGTCAGGTCGTAGTTCAAGATAGATGGACGTTACAGGTTGGGCTACAAGACAAGCTCCAATGGAAAGCAGACTGTATTCGCCTGGTATAGGCCCAGAAGTCTCGACGTCGACGGAAACATAAAGCTCATCAGGGTGCATGTCATATCCTTTCGTGTAGTTACCTGATCACGCTCAGGCTCTTAGCCATGTGAAGGTGGAAAGGCAGGTATAGCCATTGCCCCATTTTTTGCTGTTTCACTCGCTATCCGGCGTTCGAGCAGCGGCAGTGCCTGTCTACCAGCGGATTGCGCGTTCCTTTGGTCAGCTCTGGGCCCAAGCATAATGATGTGTGTCATTCTCTGATGGCGGATGAGGGCCGGACGATCATGAGTGAAACTGAGCGCTGGATAGTAAAATGCCAGAAAACTGAGGACGGTACTGGCGACATCATCATTGATCTGCCTCAAGAGTTGCTTGACCAAATGAGGTTAGGTGTTGGGGACGACCTGGAGCTAACGGTAGTGAATGGCACATTAGTCCTGACGCCCGTGTGCAACGCAACATCAGTGCGGCCCATGTTTGCTGGCGTCCTGCGTCAGGATGTCTATCATGCTTACCGCATGCGTCTGGAGACGCTTCTTCATATCTCTGTCAATGCTTCGGATCTGGACATTCACGACATGATAGTAGCTGGCTTCTCGGTCAGCCTGATCAAAATGCTTTGTGATGATGGAACCCTCAGCGACGAAGAACGCGACAGAATCATTCAACCCAAAACGCTCAAAACAAAACTGTCAGCCAATCAGCTTTTAACGTTGCATGAGAGCGATCGCCTGTTCCGGTTTGCACATATTACCGCCATGGCCGAGGTGATCTTCGGTGACAAAGGGAAGGCCAAACAATGGCTTTCCAAACCCAAAGCCCGTTTTTTGGGAGAAAGCCCATCGGCGATGGTCACTACAACCTTTGGCACACATCTAGTCGAAGAAATGCTGATTCAAGTGTCTGAGGGCATGTCATTTTGATTCAGCCGCAGCCAAACGGCTTCTACCGCTCCTTGAGTAACATGGATTTCATGCGCCTATACCGGCGTCGCCTTGCCGAATACGACATGCACGGGCATCCATGAAGCACTAGGTTTCACCCACATCGGCACCTACCGCTAGGTAGGGTTCACGCACGGCAATGGCATAGCTGGGTACTGGCGAAAACCCACTTTATCCGGTGACAGCTAGATAGAAATCATCCCGTTCAGTGGGATGAGGGGAGAAGACGGACCAGCTGTGAAATGGCCCAGTCTTCGGCATCGGAACCTCGTGTGTCGATGGGAGCTAAGCTGATTGATGCTTCTCGTTCGAATCGTTTTTTTGATCGGCCGGAGGTACAGATGAATCTGGCAGATTTTGTCTCAGTGCTTTCTGCGGGTGAGAAAATAGATGGGTGCCAACTCACCACCTCAGATGCTGTGGCCCTCGCCAGTCTGCATTTTCCTTCCCATGCCTATTGTCTTGTTGCTGATTGGGCAATATTGGATCTCGACATTCCAACACGTCAGCGAAAAGCCATTACGGATAGACAGCTAATTCCTGCTCTCGTTTACGCTTTGACCGTTATCCAAGACAGTAAAGGCCGCTTCCCGCCTGGTGATTGGGTCCGAACAACGCTGGGTGTTTCCTTCACCCATGACTGCTTATTTCGAACAAAAAACACAGTTTATGTGCTGATGGGGACTGGTCGAAGGTTGCACACGGATTTAGACATCGCACTGAGCCTGTGCTGAAAAAAGACTATTTCCGCACAGGTGAGTGACCGGTCGCGCTCACATAATATTTCGGCCTGAATGAACGCTCTCGCTGTTGTGTCAATCTATGTTGTTACCAATCGAGCCCCGTATTTGAAGTGCGACCCGTCTGTGTCAGTCTATGTTGCTGTCGTGTGGATCCCGGATCATCCTACAGGCCCCGATTTACGAGAGGGGCTGTGTCAAACTATGTTGTTGGTAACCAGGGGCGAGGTCGCTGTCATTGACAGGATCTTGCCCCTTTTACATTCAGCTCAGAATTTTTCCGCAATCAACCGCAGTGGGTAATCCGGTTCTCGATAGCCGCCCGGCTTCTGCCGTTTGGGCAACTTCACGGTTTCCCTCGGAACATCCTCATAGGGAATGCGACTGAGCAGGTCGGTGATGATGTTCAGGCGCGCCCGTCGCTTGTCGTTCGAGTTGGCCACCAACCACGGTGCATGGTCGGTGTCGGTCATCTTGAACATGTCGTCACGTGCGCGTGAATAGTCATACCAGCGGCTGTAGGACTTGAGGTCCATGCCGGTGAGCTTCCAGATTTTGCGTCCGTCCTTGATGCGAGCCTGAAGCCGTCGTGTCTGCTCCTCCGGACTCACTTCCAGCCAGTACTTGATCAGAATGACACCTGAATCGACGATCGCGCGCTCGACTAGAGGGATGGCCTTCAGGAAGCTATCCACTTGTTCCTGGGTGCAGAACCCCATCACCCGCTCCACGCCGGCGCGGTTGTACCAACTGCGATCAAAGATCACCACTTCGCCAGCCGCCGGCAGATGCGGCAGGTAGCGCTGCACATACATCTGACTTTTCTCGCGTTCGGTAGGTGCGGTTAGCGCTATCACCCGGAAGACACGCGGGCTCACCCGCTCGGTCAACGCCTTGATGGTGCCGCCCTTGCCAGCCCCGTCGCGACCCTCAAAAACGATGCACACCTTGATGCCTTTGTGTCGCACCCACTCCTGCAGCTTGACGGTTTCGACGTGCAGTTCGCGCAGTGCTTTCAGGTAGTCTTTGTTGTTCATTTTCGAGCTGTCAGCCATTGGCTGCTTTTGTGCCCGCTTCTTGTTCTTCGCCATGACCAAGCCCTCACTCTTTTCCCGGTGATGTCAGACTAGGTCGTTTTCGACGTCGCGCTCAAAATCGCAGCCTGATGGTTGCGATTTTTATCTGAATGGAGGACATGCCCAGTGGACCGATTCCAGGAAATGCAGGTTTTCGCCGCTGTAGCCCAAGACCAAGGTTTCTCGGCGGCGGCGCGGCGTTTGGGTATGTCGGCGGCCAGTGTCACCCGTGCAGTGGCCGCGCTGGAAAAACGCATTGGCACGTTGCTGCTGACGCGCACCACCCGCAGTGTGCATTTGAGCGAGGCAGGTCAGCGGTATCTGGAGGACTGTCGGAGAATTCTCGCTGAGGTGCAGGAAGCGGAGGACTCGGCGGCGGGCAGTCACGCAGAGCCTCGCGGGCAACTGACGATTACGGCGCCAGTATTGTTTGGCGATTTGTTTGTCACGCCGGTGATGGTGAGTTATCTGACACAGTTTCCTGAGGTCTGCATCAATGGGTTGCTGGTCGATCGAGTGGTGAGCATGGTCGAAGAGGGGATCGATGTGGCGGTGCGTATCGGTGAGCTGCCCGATAGTAATCAGCATGCGATTCGCGTCGGTGAAGTGCGCCGGGTGATTTGTGCTTCTCCGCAATTTCTTGAGGCGCATGGCAGGCCGACCCATCCTCAGGATCTGACCCGCGCAGCGGTTATTGCGACGTCCGCTATCGGTCAAATGAAAAGCTGGCCCTTTCTTGAAGCCGGAGCGCCACTGAATGTTCGACCGGAACCACGCCTGGTGGTGACGGCGAATCAGGCCGCCATTACGGCGGCGTGCCTGGGGTTGGGATTCACCCGCGTCCTGTCTTATCAGGTCGCCAGCAAAGTCGCGTCCGCAGAACTGGAAATCGTTTTGGCTGACTTCGAACTGCCGCCGCTGCCCATCCATGTCGTTTACCAGGGCGGGCGTAACGCCCCCGCGCGGATTCGCAGTTTTGTGGACTTCACCGTGAAGGCCTTGCGGGAACACCCGGACTTGCAGGGCTGATGGTTTATTTCACTGGGTGAAATAATGGATTGCACTTGCTGGCTATTCTGTTGTTTTGGTTGCGGGTGGAAGATAGCGGCCATCGGTGCTGATATGTCCTGGACGGCACCATCACCCCAGTGGAGTCGACCATGCAAGCGATCAAACTCTATAACTTCCCGCGCTCCGGCCATGCTCACCGTGTGGAACTGATGCTGTCCCTGCTGCAACTGCCGACCGAGCTTATCCTGGTTGATCTGGCCAAAGGTGCGCACAAACAGCCGGATTACCTGGCGATTAATCCTTTCGGGCAGGTTCCGGCCATTGATGATCAAGGCGTGGTGCTGGCCGACTCCAACGCAATCCTGGTTTATCTGGCGCAAAAATATGGCAACGGTCGCTGGTTGCCGGCCGACCCGGTTGGCGCGGCGAAGGTGCAACGCTGGTTGTCTGTGGCGGCCGGCCCGATTGCCTTTGGTCCGGCCAGGGCAAGGCTGATCACTGTGTTTGGTGCGGCATATAACGCTGAAGAGGTGATTGCCTACTCTCACATCTGGCTCAAACAGATCGATCAGGAACTGGCGGCTTCGCCTTATCTGGTTGGCACCGAACCGACCATTGCCGACGTCGCGGCCTACAGCTACATCGCCCATGCGCCCGAAGGCAATGTGTCGCTCGAAAACTACGCCAATGTACGAGCCTGGCTCGCGCGTATCGAAGCCTTGCCTGGTTTTGTTGGTATGCCGCGCACCGTCGTCGGCCTGCAAAAAACTGCCTGATGCTGCGGCCCGACCTTGTCGGGCCGTCCACACTGCGCTCATGGCGCGGGGAGAAGCCGTTATGGACCGTTCACCTTGGCACGCTGGCGAGAAACAGATGCAGGCACACGTCGGTGTTGCCGAGCGAATGGAGACGTTGGGGCGTCGGGTGGTTCGCACCGAGATGCCGGACCAGCACCGTACATTCTATGAGCAACTGCCGTTCATGCTGTACGGCGCGGTGGACGCCGACGGTAATCCTTGGGCCAGCATTCTCGAAGGGCCACCGGGTTTCGCCCACTCGCCCGAGCCGGATGCGTTGCAGTTCAACAGCCTGCCGGGGGCGGATGACCCTGCGCAATTGCGCGATGGCGCGGCGATCGGATTGCTGGGAATCGAATTGCATACACGGCGGCGCAACCGCCTCAATGGTCGCGTCGGCGCCGTAACGGCGGAGGGTTTTGCTGTCACGGTCGAACAGTCCTTCGGCAACTGTCCGCAATACATTCAATTGCGCCAGTTTCGCTCGGTGCCGCTGGCGGATCCGGCGACGCGCATTGCGCAACACCTGAATGGCCTGGATGACGCGGCCAAAGCCATGATCGCCGACGCCGACACGTTGTTCGTCGCGAGTTATGTGGATATTGATGGCCAGCGCTCAGTGGACGTTTCCCACCGCGGCGGCCAATCCGGTTTCGTACGGGTGGAAGGTAATCGCCTCACCATCCCGGACTTCGCCGGCAACCTGTTCTTCAATACCTTGGGCAATCTGCTGATCAATCCCCGGGCAGGTTTGCTGTTTATCGATTTCAACTCGGGCGACTTGCTGCACCTCAGTGGTCGTACCGAAGTCATCCTTGAAGGCCCGCAGGTCGAAGCCTTTCAAGGCGCCGAGCGCCTGTGGACATTCGAGGTGGAGCAGGTGGTGCGCCGGCCGGCCGCGTTGGCTTTGCGTTGGCGCTTCGATGGCGTTTCACCCACCAGTCTGCTGACCGGCACCTGGGAACAGGCCAGCGCCCGTCTGCAAGCCCAGGCCCTGGGTGATCGTTGGCGGCCGCTGCGAGTGGCGCGGATCGAAGCGGAAAGCCACAACATCCGCTCAATCTATCTGGAGCCCGCCGATGACGCAGGGTTGCCGGTATTTCAGGCGGGGCAGCATTTGCCACTGCGGTTCAACATTGGCGATGAGGTGCATATTCGCACTTACAGCTTGTCGAGCGCGCCGTCCGATGACTTTTTCCGCATCAGCGTAAAACGTGAAGGGCTGGTGTCGTCGTACCTGCATGAGCAGGTTCGAGTCGGTGATCTGCTGGAAGCCCGTGCACCGCAGGGGCATTTCACCGTGGCAGCCCATGAACGTCGGCCGCTGGTGTTGTTGGCTGCCGGGGTAGGTATTACGCCGCTGCTGTCGATGGTGCGGGAGGTGGTGTATCAAGGCCTGCGCACCCGGCACATTCGTCCGACATGGTTTTTCCAGAGTTCGCGCACGTTGGCCGATCAACCGTTTCGACCCGAGCTCGATCGCCTGCTCGAGAGTGCGGGTGGCGCGGTGCGGGTGCTGCGTCTGCTCAGTCAGCCGGAGGCCGATGCTCACGAGGGCGAAGACTTTGATTTGACCGGACGGATCGACACGGCTTTGCTCCAGTCCATCCTTGAAGAGGAGGACTACGATCAGCTGGACTTTGTCCTCTGCGGCCCGGGCAGTTTTACCCAAGGGCTGTACGACAGCCTTCGGGGACTGGACATCCGTGACAGCAGGATTCACGCCGAAACCTTCGGCCCGTCGACCTTGCGTCGCCAGCCGGACCCCGACGCGGTGGTCATCGAGCAACCGCCCGGCGCAACCACCTCGGTGCCGGTGGTGTTCCAGCGCTCGGCCAAAGAAGCCCGCTGGCAACCCGATGGCGGCAGTTTGCTGGAGTTGGCGGAAAGCCGTGGCTTGCGTCCGGAATTCAGTTGCCGCGGCGGCTCCTGTGGGACCTGCAAGACCCGCCTGATCAGCGGCCAGGTGAATTATCCACAGCCGCCAGCGGAAGTGCCGGATGAAGGAAGCGTCCTGATTTGTTGTGCGATTCCGGCGCAGGGCTCGCAGCCTTTGGTGCTCGACCTGTAGCATCTCACGGACGCTGCCTTCAGCAGATACAAAGGATGCTTTATGGTTTTTCTCGCTCGCCTGTCGGGCTTGCTGGTGATGGTGGCGTTGCTTGCCGGTTGCGAACGACAGGACGCGCCGCCGCTTGATCAACAACTCTACGTTTGGCAACGGCAATGGACGCCCGGCCACGAAGCCGCACTCAAAGACAGTCGTGCGGACTTTTCCACGCTGCGAGTGTTGGCGTTGCAGGCCTTCCCCCGGGCGGGTTGGAGTCGGGCGCGAATCGATGCGGCGCTGCTCAAACAGGATGGCCGGCCGCTGATTGCGGTGATTCGCCTCGATGGCCAGCTCAAGTCGCTGGACCAGGACGAAGTGACCGCACAGATCGGCCAGGTGCTTGATGATTGGCAAGCGCAAGGGCTGATCGTCACCGGTGTGGAAATCGACCACGATGCTGGCAACGCCCGGCTACCGGCGTATCGGGAATTTCTCACAGCGTTGCGCGGAAGTCTTCCGGCCTCCATGCCGCTTAGTATTACGGCATTACCCGCCTGGCTCGGCAGCCGCGAACTGCCGGCATTGTTATCCACAGTCGATAGCAGCGTGTTGCAGGTGCATGCGGTGAGCGATCCGCGCAGGGGCTTGTTTGACCCGGAACAGGCGCAAACATGGGCGAAGGCGTGGGGCCACATCACGTCGAAACCTTTTTACCTGGCGCTGCCGGCTTATGGTGTGGCGCTGTTACCGCAGACCGACGGCGCACCGCTGGTGGAGAGCGAAGTGCCGGTGGAACGTGGCGGCGAGCGTCGGGAATTGCTGGCCGATCCACAGCAACTGCGCACACTGGCCACTGAATTACGCAACGATCCGCCGGTGCATCTGGCCGGCCTGATCTGGTTTCGCTTGCCCCTGGCCCAGGATCGTCGGGCCTGGAGCCTGACCACCTTGGGCGCCGTGGCCCGCGGCGACATCCTCGACAGTCGCCTGATGCTGAAACTCTCGGCGCAGGATGGCCTCTATGACGTCAGCATCAGCAATCAAGGCAACCTCGACGGTGTCTGGCCCGAGCGTCTGACGCTCGCGGTGCGAGGTTGTGAGGGCGCCGACGCCCTGGCCGGTTATGCGTTGCAACAGAGCCCGGATCTGCTTACCTTCACCCGCCTGCGCGACGGGCGAATACCTGCCGGCGGGGAGCGCGCCATCGGTTGGGCGCGTTGCACCCACATTGATCAAGGAGGTTCAAATGTTCACCCGTAACTGGCCCCGCCATTTGCTCTGCCTGAGCCTCAGCTTGCCGCTGGGTTCGGCATTGGCCTGCGGGCCGGATTTCCCCATGCGTCTGCTCGACAACCGGGGCCAGTCGCTGGCGGAGTTGCCGGAAGGCAACTTCCGGTTCGAGATCAATCGTCTCGGGCATGCGATTGCGGGTCTGAAGAACGTCACCGAAGTCGTCTACAACAGCTTGGACGCGACCGACTATGCCGAGCAGCGGGACAAGGCCGAGCAGGCTGGTTTGACCGTGGAACAGCAAGCGCAGGTCAAACAGTTGCGCAGTTTGACCGATGCTCATCAGGTAGAAGCACAGGGCGCGAGTCTGCCGACTGAACTCGTGCTCTATCTCGCGGGCGCCGTGGCGTTCAACGCGGGTGACCCTGGATTGGCCGCCGAGTACTTCCAGAAAGTGCTGGCGCTACCTGCGGATCAGCGCGCGTTACGCAGCACCTGGGCCGCGTATTCGCTGGGCCGCGCGCTGTTTGTCATGAGCGCCGAAGCGGACGCGAAGCCCGACCTGCTGACGCCATCGCGCAAAGCGTTCGAGCAGGCTCGGCAACTGAGCATTGACGGTTTCAGCGACCCGTTGGAACTGGGCGTTGCCAGCCTCGGCGAAGAAGCACGCGTGGCGCGCACGGCGGGTGACTGGAACCGAGCCATTGAGCTCTATGCCACGCAAAACCTCCACGGTTCGGCGGTGGGTTACACCTCGCTGAAACTGTTGGTGGCGGATCTGGCGGCGATGCCTGACGAGCAACTGGCCGCATTGCTTGAAGGCAAACCGGTACAGCAACTGATCACGGCGTCTCTGATCAGCCGGTTGGGTTGGTCATTTGGTGATCAACCGCCGAACGAACAAAAACTGATCAAGCTGCTGCAAGCCAGCACCCGCGGCAGCCTGGATAACGCCGATCGACTGGCGGCGGTGAATTATCAACAGGGCGACTACGCCAGCGCCAAAGCTTTTCTGGAACACGCCGGCGACGGTGGCCTGGCGTGGTGGCTGCGGGCGAAACTGGCGATGCGCGAGGGCGATAAAACCGCCGCCGCCGCGGCATACGCCAAAGCGGCCCAGGCCTTTGCGCAGAATGAATCCTGGGGTGAGCGGCGAACGCCTGACTGGGACTTTGAAACGCTTCAGCCCAAGTGCCGGGTCGAAGGCGAAAGCGCAATCCTGGCGTTGCAACGCGGGGATTATCTGCAAGCGTTCGATCAGCTTTATCGCAGCAACGACATTTACTGGTTCGACGCCGCGACCGTCGCCGAGCGTGTGTTGACTGTCGATGAGCTCAAGCATTACGTCGACACTCAGGTGCCCGCACCGCCGGCGCTGACTCAGCAGGATCGCGACAACTATGTGCCGTTGCCGGTGGCGGCGAAGTTGCGCAACTTGCTGGGGCGGCGATTGCTGCGTGAAGAGCGTTACGATGAAGCGCCGGCGTACTTCGGCGATGCTGAACTGCAAAACAAGGCAAAGGCTTATGGTCAGTTGCGCCAGGAAGCCGAGTCCGCTTGGTGGCCAACCCGTCGTGCCGAGGCTTTGTTCAACGCTGCGAAGATCGCTCGCGAGTGGGGGATGGATATCCTGGGATACGAAATGGCGCCGGACTATGCCACGTTCGGTGGTAACTACAGCCTTGAAAGCACCGAACTCAAGGTCGGTCCCCTGGTGGCTGAAGAGGAGGTCAAGCGTCAGCACGCCAGCGCTGCTCAACCCGATCAGCGTTTCCACTACCGTTATGTCGCCAATGCCTTGGCCAGCCGCGCTGCCGATCACCTGCCTCATACCAGTCAGGCCTTTGCGGCGGTGTTGTGTGCGGCGACAGGGTGGAACACTGATCAGGAGCAGAAAAGTGCCTTCTATCAACGCTACGTCAAAGAAGGCCCCTACGTGGATTGGGCACTATTCTTCGGCGAGCGATGCCCTTATCCGGACTTCCAGAACGCAGACAAACGTTACGTCACCCAGGCGTTGAGTCCGATCCGGGCGACGCTACGGCCGTACAAAAAGTGGCTGGAAGTGGGCGGTGTATTGGTGTTTACCGCGCTCGCGCTGTTGCTGGTCAATCGTCACAAGCGTAAGGCGCGCCAGTAATCAGGCCTGTTGAACAAAAGTCAGTCGCACCGCAAAACCGATCAACAGGCTGCCAAACAGCCATTGCTGGAAGCGCTGGGCCGAAGGACTGCGTTGCAGCCAGCGGCCAAGCGCGGCGCCAGCCAAGGCGTAGGCGCTGTCGAACAACAAACCGACGCCGACCAGCACAACACCCAGGGTCGCGAATTGCGCGAGCACCGACCCTGCGTGCGGATTGATGAACTGCGGCAACAGCACCGAGCAGAACAACAGCGCCTTGGGGTTAAGCAGGTTAGTCAGTAGACCGCGCTGGATCGCTTCGCGCCAACGTGGTTTTCCACAGGCTGCACCCGCGTCGTCCAGGTTGGGCAGCATCGTGGTTCGCAAGCACTGAATGCCGATCCATAACAGGTACGCGGCCCCCGCCAGGCGCACGACGTCGAAGGTCCAGGGCGCAGCCTTGAACAGTGCCGCCAGCCCCAATGCCGCCAGTAACACGTGGCAACCCCGTGCGATGCCCAAGCCCACTGCTGTCGCCAGCGCCGCCCCTCTGCCTTGGCGTGCGCCTGTCTGCAGCAGCAGAATCATGTCCGGGCCCGGCAACAGGTAAACCACCGCCAGCGCCATGAAAAACAGCCAGAGTCCTGCCACGATGCACCCCATTCGTTGTTGATTCGGTAGGTCAGTCTAGGGCGGAAAGTCAGGGCAGGTGGTTGCGTAGTTTGCTTCTCAATCGTCTTGGGTTGGCATAACCTGCCATTGAATGATCACTAAGCCATCAGGATCTGCCAAAAATGAAACTGGACGCCTACGACCGCAAGATTCTCGCAGCCCTGCAACGGGATGGTCGGCTGAGCAACGTGCAACTGGCTGACGAGATCGGTCTGTCCGCGTCGCCTTGCTTGCGTCGGGTACGAATGCTTGAAGAGGCCGGGGTGATTCGCGGCTATCAGGCCAATCTGGATCGCGATGAAGTCGGGCTTGGGCTGACGGTGTTTGTCGGGGTCAAGGTTGAGCGTCACAACGACGAACAGGCCGAGTCTTTCCGTCTGGCCGTGACAGCGTTGCCCGAGGTGATTTCTGCGTTTCTGGTATCAGGGGAATCGGATTTTTTGCTGCAGGTGGTGGTGCCGGATCTACGTGCGTACGACCGCTTTCTCACCGGACGATTGCTGAAATTGCCGGGCGTGAGCGATATCCGCAGCAACTTTGCGATTCACACGGTGAAAACACCGGGGGCGTTGCCGCTGGAGCATTTGCCAACTTGAACGCAAAGATCGCAGCCTTCGGCAGCTCCTACTGTCGTACTCATATCCTGTAGGGGCTGCCGAAGGCTGCGATCTTTTTTGATATTTGCTACATCTGAGTCGCCATCCCCTCCACATTCATCGCCGCCTGACGCAACGCCTCGGAACGCGTCGGGTGTGGATGACACGTCAGTGCGATGTCTTCCGCCGAGGCGCTGAACTCCATGGCCACGCAGTATTCGCCAATCATTTCACTGACACTCGGGCCGACCAGGTGCACACCGAGAATTTCGTCGGTGCGCTCGTCGGCCAGCACTTTGGCGAAGCCTTCGGTCTCGTGGTTGATCTTCGCCCGGCTGTTGGCGGTGAACGGGAATTTACCGACTTTGTAGGCCCGGCCTTCAGCCTTGAGTTGCTCTTCGGTCTTGCCGACGCTGGCCAGCTCCGGTCGGGTGTAAATGACGTTGGGAATCAGGTTGTAATTGACCTCGCCGGCTTTGCCGACGATCTGCTCGACGCAGGCCATGGCTTCATCTTCAGCCTTGTGCGCAAGCATCGGCCCGGAGGTGACATCGCCAATTACCCACACGCCGGCCGCTTCAGTCCGGTGGCCCTTGTTGGCAAGCATGCCGCGCTTATCCGTAGTGAGTCCGACGTTTTCCAGCCCCAAGCCCTGGGTGTAAGGCCGACGCCCGATGGCCACCAGCACGTAATCGGCTTCCAGCCCTTCGGCAGTGCCACCGGCTGCCGGTTCAACGCTGAGTTGCACGCCATTTGCCGAGGTAGTGGCGCTGGTGACTTTCGAACTCAACTTGAAGTTGATGCCTTGCTTGCTCAACGAACGCTGCAGCGTTTTGCCCGCTTCACCGTCCACGCCGGGGCAGATCCGGTCGAGAAATTCGACCACCGTCACTTGTGCGCCCAAGCGCCGCCACACCGAACCCAACTCCAGGCCGATGACCCCGGCGCCAATCACCACCAGATGTTTTGGCACTTCGGATAAAGACAGCGCACCTGTGGAATCAAGGATGCGTTGGTTGTCGATCTCTACGCCGGGCAGGGGAGTGGGCTCGGACCCGGTGGCAATGATGATGTCCTTGGCGCTCAACTCGGTCTTGCCACCCTGGCTATCCGTTACCGTGACTTTCCCCGGGCCGTCGATATGCCCCCATCCCTTGATCCAGTCGACCTTGTTTTTACGAAACAGGAACTCGATGCCCTTGGTCAGCCCGGTCACGCTTTCATCCTTCTGCTTCATCATTTGCGCAAGGTTGAGCGTGGGTTTGACCTCGATCCCCAGATTGGCGAATTCCGCACCCATGGCTGCGTCGTACAGTTCGGAAGCATGCAACAGCGCCTTGGACGGCATGCATCCGACGTTCAGGCAGGTGCCGCCGAGGGTCGCGCGGCCTTCCACGCAAGCGGCTTTCAGGCCCAGCTGGCCGGCGCGGATTGCTGCGTTGTAACCGCCGGGGCCTCCGCCCAGAATCACGATGTCATAGCTGCTCATGGATTTGCTCCTGGATTAAATGGGAATCGGGCTGGATAAACGTAGTCCGCAGATAAAATTACGAGCGTAATATGTGCGCTCATCGGTGTTTCGGTCAAGGCTTCAGCCAAGCGACAGGTTGGGCATCTTCAGATAGAGCGATTAGTACAAAAATTTCACGACTTTCGTTATATCGTAACGAATTGCGACTTGGGCAAAGAAAACACTGGGGTGGTATGCAAGTCGATCTCGAAATTGAGGGAACAGCGGTAGCCGGGCTGCCGCGCTTTCAGCAGGCAGTCTTTCAAGGGCGACGATTGCGGCAGTTGGCAATCGGTCTCGGCGCACTCGTGGCGACAGGGCTGGTGCTGGCGGTTTTTGCCGGGCTGTTTGCGCCACAGTCGCTTTGGCCAGCGTTGCTGGTCAATCAGAGCGCCGGTCTGCTGGTGCTGATTGCCGGGCTGCAATCGGCGTGGTGGGTGACGCAATGGCGCGCACGGGCGATGAATCCCCCAGCGCTGCCGGTGGAGATCGAAGTCGTTGACGCTCCGGTGGGCTGGTATGAACAGCTGCTGGAGCGTATCAGCCAACGATGGACACGGATGCTGGCGCAGATCGGCGCCCCGACGCTGTGGCTCGGCGGCTGGGCGTTGTTGGCGCTGTTCAGCATCAACCAGGTCTGGAATCTTGCGCTGCCCTCTGCCGCGCCAGGCTTTTCGGCCAATGTCGGTGCTGCGCTGTCATTGCTGCTGGCCTTCGGTTTGCTGGTACTGGAGCGGCAGTTTGCCCAGGAAAACGTGGCCCAGTGGCCTGAAGCGGGGCAGTTGGCCCAGCTGACTCGCGTGGCAATCATCAGTCTGGTGTTGAGCGCGTTGTGTCTGTTGTTCAGCAGCGAGGTTTCCGTCTGGCCGGTGCGACTGGCGGTGCTGGTCGGGCTACTGCCGGGGCTCGTCGCGGTGGAACTGTTGCTGCGAGCCGCGCTGTCATTGTTCAGTCCCCGACGCGAACAACTGGAACCTGCCTTGCTCGCCCGAAGCTTCGTCGCCGACATGCTGCGCTGGCCACCACAACCGCTGTTGGCGTTGCAGCATGAATTGCATAACCGCTTCGGCATCGATCTGCGGCAAATCTGGGCGTTCACCTACATGCGTCGCGCGTTTGTGCCGGTGCTGGCGGTGGTCACCCTTGTCGGTTGGTCGCTGACCGGCATTCACGAAATACCCCTGCAAGGGCGGGGCATCTATGAGCGCTTCGGCAAACCGGTGGAGGTGTTCGGTCCCGGCTTGCACGCGGGCCTGCCGTGGCCGCTGGGCCGAGTGCTGAGTGTCGAGAATGGCGTGGTCCATGAGTTGGCCACGAGTGTCGGCGAAGCGGCGGCCCCCATTGCGCCGGCACCCGCTGAAGGTCCGGCGCCCGCAGTTGCCAATCGCTTGTGGGACGCCAGCCATGTGAATGACAAATCCCAGGTCATCGCCAGCAGCCGTGCCGACAAGCAGAGCTTCCAGATCGTCAACATGGACGTGCGGTTCGTTTACCGCATCGGCCTGTCGGATCAAGCCGCGTTGGCCGCAACCTACAACAATGCCGATGTCCCGGCGCTGATCCGCAGCACTGCCAGCCGGATTCTGGTTCATGATTTCGCCTCGCGAACCCTCGACGGTTTGCTCGGTGAGGACCGGGTAGGGCTTGCCGAAGAGATAGGCCGCGCCGTACAGGCGGACTTGCAAACACTTGGCAGTGGCGTGGAGATTCTCGCGACCGTGGTCGAAGCGATTCATCCACCGGCCGGCGCCGCCAACGCTTATCACGGCGTGCAAGCGGCACAGATTGGCGCACAGACGCTGATCTCACGCGAACGCGGTGCAGCGGCAGAGGCGACCAATCAGGCGCAATTACAGGCCAGCATCGCTCGTGATCAGGCGACGGCCAACGCTCGTGAAATCAATGCAGCTGCGCAAGCAGCCGATCTGAAATTCAGCGCCGAGCGAAAAGCCTATGCCAGCGCTGGCCAGGCTTTCGTGCTGGAGCAGTATTTCAGCCAGCTTTCCCAAGGACTGGCCAATACCCGGTTGCTGGTTCTCGACCATCGCTTGGGCGGCAGCAACAACGCGCCGACCATCGACCTCCGAACGTTCACGCTGCCGGCTGATCCCGCGCCGTCGCGTCCAACTGCTCAGCCAGGAGCTGCCAAATGAGCCAGTCGCACACTCACGATCATGCTGACCACGCCGGGCACGATCACGGCCACGGCGGGCATCACCACGGGCATCACCATCATCACCACGGAGACCCACAAGAAGCCGGTCCCTTCCCGTGGCGGCGCATGGGTTGGGCTGCGTTGCTGGTAGCGTTTGCCATCGCGGCGGCGAGCCTGGTGCAAGTGCGTTCCGGAGAAGCCACGGTCATCACGCGCTTTGGCAATCCGTCGCGGGTGTTGCTGGAGCCGGGGCTGGGCTGGCGTTGGCCCGCACCTTTTGAAGCGGCGATTCCTGTTGATTTGCGTCTGCGTACCACGTCGAGTGGTTTGCAGGATGTGGGCACGCGCGACGGTTTGCGCATCATCGTTCAGGCTTACGTGGCGTGGCAGGTGCAAGGTGATCCGGACAATGTGCAGCGCTTCATGCGCGCCGTGCAGAATCAGCCGGACGAAGCGGCGCGGCAGATTCGCACCTTTGTCGGCTCGGCGCTGGAAACCACGGCCAGCAGTTTCGATCTGGCCAATCTGGTGAACACCGATGCCAACCAGGTGCACATTGCTGACTTTGAAGCGCAACTGCGCCAGCAAATCGATCAGCAATTGCTGACCACGTATGGCGTTCGCGTGCTGCAAGTTGGCATCGAGCGTTTGACCTTGCCGTCGGTAACCCTGACTGCCACCGTCGATCGCATGCGCGCCGAGCGTGAAACAATTGCCACCGAACGCACGGCGATCGGCAAACGCGAAGCGGCGCAAATCCGCTCCGCCGCCGAGCGGGATGCGCGAATCGTTCAGGCCGATGCCACCGTCAAATCTGCCGACATTGAAGCCCAGTCCCGCGTCGAAGCCGCGCAGATTTACGGACGTGCCTACGCCGGATCGCCGCAGCTGTATAACTTGCTGCGCTCTCTCGACACCTTGGGCACCATCGTTACGCCGGGTACCAAACTGATTCTGCGCACCGATGCTGCGCCGTTTCGAGTGCTGGTTGACGGTCCGCCGACGCTCGATATCAAGTCCGGGTCGCAGCCATGAGTTTGGTTCCACGTGGAACAAATGAGTTGAGCAGCCCCTGGATTCAGGCCGGGCGATTGGCGTTTCTCGCGCTGTATGCGGTGACGGTGCTGGCCGCGTTGGCGTGGGCATTTTCCAATGTTCGGCAAATCGATCCGCAGAATCGTGCGGTGGTGTTGCACTTTGGCGCGCTGGATCGCATTCAGAATGCCGGCCTGCTGTTGGCGTGGCCGCGACCGTTCGAGCAGGTCATCCTGTTACCGGCGGCCGATCGGGTGATTGAGCGTCGGGTCGACAATCTGTTGCGCAGCGATGCCGCGTTGCAGGCCGACCGAGTCGCCACATTCGCCACGCCGCTCAGTGATGCCCTCGCCGGGTCCGGTTATTTGCTGACCGGTGACGCCGGCGTGGTGCAACTGGATGTTCGGGTTTTTTACAAAGTCACCGAACCCTATGCGTACGTGCTTCAAGGTGAACATGTGCTGCCGGCACTGGACCGCCTTGTGACTCGCAGCGCCGTGGCGCTGACGGCTGCCCGTGACCTGGACACCATTCTGGTGGCGCGACCGGAGCTGATTGGCGCGGGTAGCCAGGCGGCCGAAAGACGGGAACGCCTGCGCGGCGATCTGGTGCAAGGCATCAATCAGCGACTGGCGGATCTCACGGCCACCGGCCAGGGACTGGGTATCGAAGTGGCGCGCGTCGATGTGCAATCGAGTCTGCCGGGGCCGGCGGTCAACGCCTTCAACGCAGTGCTGACGGCGAGTCAGCAAGCCGATAAAGCCGTGGCAAACGCACGCACCGAAGCCGAGAAACTCACCCAAACCGCCAACGAACAAGCCGACCGTACGTTGCAGGTTGCCCACGCTCAAGCGAGTGAACGGCTGGCCAAAGCGTCAGCCGACACGGCTACCGTGTTGAGTCTGGCCAAGGCGCAACAACAGGGCACCGACCCGCAAATGCTGCTGCGCCTCTACCGCGAGCGCATGCCGAAAATTCTCGGTCAGGCCGGCTCGGTGACCACGGTCAATCCGAAAGACGATTCCCGCCTGATCATTCAGGGAGCTGCACAATGAGCGCACAAACCGCCGCCGCACCGAGCCTGTTGTCCTCGGCCGAACAACGCAGCGCCGCTCGCCAGTTGACCCTGGCCATGCTCGCATTGGGTTTGTTGGCGCTGGGTTTGATCTGGCGCTGGTGGTCGCCGGAGCAAACCGGTGTCAGTCAATTGCTGTTGGGGTTTGCCTCATTGCTGGTGGCGGTGCCGGTGATGCGCTCGGCCTGGTACAGCTTGCGTTATCCGAGCTTGCACGGGATCACCGATCAACTGATCGCGTTGGCCATGCTCGGTGCCTGGGCGACCGGCGATCTGCTGACCGCTGCGTTGCTGCCGATCATCATGATCTTCGGCCACGTGCTGGAAGAGCGCAGCGTAATCGGTTCTCAGGAAGCGATTCACGCGCTGGGCAAATTGACGCGCAGCCATGCGCGCAAGGTTCAGGCAGACGGCTCCATCGTCGAAGTCGACAACGGCACACTCAAGGCCGGTGACCGGGTGGAAGTTCGCGCCGGCGACCGAGTCCCGGCCGATGGCCGCGTGCTCGGCGGTCAGGCAAGTCTCGACACGGCGTCGATCACCGGTGAGTCGGTGCCGGTTGAGGCGGGTGTCGGCATGTCCGTGTTCGGTGGGGCGATCAACCTCGACGGCCTGCTGCGTATCGAAGTGACGCGCACGGGCAGCGAATCGACACTCGGCAAAGTCATTGCGCTGATGCAAAGTGCCGAACGATCCAAACCGCCGATCACCCGATTGCTCGAACGCTACGCTGGCAGCTACATGGTGTTGGTGTTGCTGCTGGCCGCCGTCACCTGGTTCATCACCAACGATGCGCAGGCAATGCTTGCGGTGTTGGTGGCGGCCTGTCCATGTGCGTTGGTGTTGTCGGCACCGGCCACGGCGATTGCCGGGGTGGCGGTTGCCGCTCGCCATGGGATTCTGATTCGCAGTTCGGCGTTTCTCGAAGAGCTGGCAGACCTGACATCGCTGGTGGTGGACAAGACCGGGACGCTGACCTTCGGCACCTTGCGCCTGCAATCCATCGACAGTCCGCTGGAAGATCGCAGCCACGTATTGAAACTTGCCGCCAGCCTCGGCTCTGCCAGCAGTCACCCGGTCAGTCGCGCACTCGCCGGGTTGGTCACTCAGGAACATTTTCTGCTGCTCTCGAACATTCACGAACGGCAAGGGTTGGGCGTGGTGGCGATGACGGAGCGGGGCGAAGCGGCGCTTGGCCGTCCAGAGTTGTTTGCTCAATTAGGCATTCCCGTTTCAGCAGTCCCCGAACACGATGGCCCGATTGCCGGGCTGGCCCTCGATGGTGAATTTCTCGCCTGGCTCTTGCTGGCGGACAGCGTCAAACCTGAAGCGCGGTTTGCCTTGAACGAGTTGCGTGAGCTCGGACTGGGCCGGCAGCTATTGCTCACGGGTGATCGCCAAAGTGTCGCAGATAGCTTGGCTGGGGACGTCGGGATCGTCGATGTCGAGGCCCAGGCGTTGCCCGAGGACAAACTCAATCGCGTGCTCAAGGAGATCGACAGCGGCTTCCGGCCGATGGTCGTCGGTGACGGCATCAATGATTCGCTGGCACTCAAGGCGGGCGTGGTCGGCGTTGCCATGGGGGCCGGCGGGGCCGACATTGCCTTGGCGTCCGCTGACATCGTGCTGATCGGCAGTGACCTGCGACGGCTTGGCACCTGCGTGCGTTTGAGTCGCCAGTGCCGGAACACGTTGCAGGTCAACGTGATCATCGGTCTGGGCTGGACGCTGGCAATAGTGGCCTTCGCCGCATTCGGCTGGCTTGGCGCGGCAGGGGCGATGATCGCGGCGTTGCTGCATAACCTGAGTACCTTGCTGGTGCTGGGTAACGCCGGACGGTTGCTGCGCTTTCAGGAGCCATTGCTCAAGCTGAAGGACGAAATTTGAGGGGTTTCAACTTTTCAGAACTGGTTGCCTGATTTGTAGTCATCTAAGGTAAGGGCAATCACTTCTGTGAGTTTTGCGACGTGTTGGTTTGAACGGTGCGGGTCATAGAAAAGGGCTATGAAATCGATAGCCTGCTATTTTTCAAGGATGGTCTAACCTCACAGCAGACGTCTGAAACAAGGGGGGATATTCCATGCTCGCGCAACTTCCACCGGCCTTACAGAATCTGCAGCTACCGTTACGCCTGCGACTCTGGGACGGCCATGAATTCAATCTGGGGCCGACGCCCAGCGTCACGATTGTGGTCAAGGACCCACAAATGGTTACCCAGTTCACTCATCCAAGCCTGGACGCGCTCGGAGCGGCGTTTGTCGAGGGTAAACTCGAGCTTGAAGGTTCCATCAGCGACGTGATCCGCGTCTGCGATGAATGGAGCCAGGCATTGATGAGCGAGGACGACGACAGTCAACCTGTGCGCACCGTCCACGACAAGGAAACCGACGCCAAGGCGATTTCCTATCACTACGACCTTTCCAACGCGTTTTATCAGCTGTGGCTCGACAGTGACATGGCGTATTCCTGCGCCTATTTCGAGACCGGCAGTGAAACCCTGGAACAGGCCCAGCAAGCCAAATTCCGCCATCTGTGTCGCAAGTTGCGCCTGCAACCCGGCGAATATCTGCTGGATGTCGGTTGCGGTTGGGGCGGGCTGGCGCGTTATGCGGCGCGGGAGTTTGGCGCGAAAGTGTTCGGGATCACGCTCAGCAAAGAGCAACTGGCGCTGGCCCGTGAGCGAGTGACCGCTGAAGGCCTGGACGATCAGATCGAACTGCAACTGCTCGACTACCGCGATTTGCCTCAGGACGGGCGCTTCGACAAGGTGGTCAGTGTCGGCATGTTCGAACACGTCGGCCACGCGAATTTGGCCGAGTACTGCAAGACGTTGTTCGGCGCGGTGAAAGAGGGCGGTCTGGTGATGAACCACGGCATCACCGCCAAGCACACCGATGGCCGTCCGGTGGGGCGCGGTGCCGGGGATTTCATCGAGAAGTACGTGTTCCCCAACGGCGAGCTGCCGCACCTGTCGATGATTTCTGCCGAGATCAGCGAAGCGGGGCTGGAGATCGTCGATGTCGAGAGTCTGCGCCTGCACTACGCACGCACCCTGGACCACTGGAGTGAGCGTCTGGAAGACAATCTGGAAGCCGCTGGCAAGCTCGTCCCTGAGCAGGCGTTGCGCATCTGGCGGCTGTACCTGGCGGGATGCGCTTATGCATTCGCCAAGGGCTGGATCAACCTGCACCAGATCCTCGCGGTGAAAACACACCCCGATGGCAGCCATGAACTGCCATGGACCCGCGACGACATCTACACCCCTTAAAGTATCGGGGAAATGAGCCGGGCGATCCGCATGCCGACCTGTTGCAGGCGGTGGGTCTCCCGGCTTTCTTCTTTGGCGACTTCATGGGCCTGCGCGAAATCGTCGTTGAGCATCTGTTCCACTTCGCCGGCAAACACGCTGTCGACTGTCAGCAACATCACTTCGAAATTCAGGCGGAACGAACGGTTGTCCAGATTGGCGCTGCCGATGGCGCTGATTTCGCTGTCGATCAATACCACTTTCTGATGCAGGAAACCGGGTTCGTAGCGGAACACCCGCACGCCGGCGCGTACCGCTTCGAAGGCGTACAGGCTGGAGGCGGCGTAGACGATCCGGTGGTCGGGCCGCGACGGCAGCAGAATGCGCACATCGACACCCCGCAGCACCGCCAGTCGCAACGCCGCGAACACCGCTTCGTCGGGGATGAAATAAGGGCTGGTGATCCACACTCGTTCTGTCGCCGCATGGATGGCTTCGACGAAGAATAGCGAACAGGTTTCGTAGGAATCTGCCGGGCCGCTGGCGAGCAATTGGCAGAGCACGCCGTCGTCCGGATAAACGTCCGGCAGTATCAGCGGCGGTAACGACCGCGCCGCCCAGAACCAGTCTTCGGCGAAAGACTCCTGCATGCAGGCCACCACCGGCCCGCGCACGCGGACGTGGGTGTCGCGCCAGGGTGCCAGAGGTGGTTTTTCGCCCATGTACTCGTCGCCGACGTTGTGTCCGCCGACGAAGCCGAGCACACCGTCGACCACGACGATCTTGCGGTGGTTACGAAAGTTGACCTGGAAGCGATTGAGCCAGCCGCTACGCGTCGCGAACGCTTTGACTTCGACACCCGCATCGCGCAACGGCTGCACGTAACTGTGGGGCAGGGAGTGGCTGCCGATGCGGTCGTACAGCAGATAAACGGCAACGCCTTCCGCCGCTTTTTTCAACAGCAGGGTTTGCAGGCGCTGGCCGAGGCGGTCGTCGTGGAGGATGAAGAACTGGATCAGCACGGCTTCCCTGGCATGGCTGATGGCTTCGAAGATCGCCTCGAAAGTGGCCGGACCATTGATCAGCAGGCGGACCTCATTATTCGCCAGGCACGGCATGCGCCCCAGCTTCGGCATTGCCCTTAATGAAGCGTAAGCGTTGGAGGCGCGTGCCGTCAGGGCTTCTTCTACCCACGGTCGCCAGTTCAACTCAGAGATGGCCTTGCGCATTTCCTCGTTGGCCTGTCGCCGCGCCTTGATGTAACCATCGAAGGTGCTGCGGCCGAAGACCAGGTACGGGATAAGCGTGAGGTAGGGAATGAACAGCAACGACAGGGCCCAGGCGATCGAGCCCTGGGCGGTTCGAACGGTCAATACGGCATGGATGGCGGCAATCAGCCCTAACGAGTGCAACAGGGCGATCAGATAACCGAAAACATGCGGTCCAAAATAATCCATGGGGCAGCCTTGCTCCTGAAGATTCAATGCTTAACAGACCATGTTCCGTGCAGAATGTCGCTATTTAATTGGCCCATGAACCGAAGCCTGTGGCTGACGTCTAACGGCCACTACTGATCAGGAGTTACACGATGAACGTTCGTCTGCTGGGTTTGGCCGTCGCTTTTGGTTTGGCTCTTCCTGTGGCTGCTCAGGCGCAGATGCTTCAGCCGGGCTTGTGGGAATTGACCTCGAGTAACATGAAGGTCGATGACCAGAACCTGCCGGACCTGCAATTGATCCTTGGCCAGATACAGAGCCAGATCACCCCGGAACAGCGGGCGCAGCTGGAGAAACAGGGCATCACGATGGGCGGCAAGGGGATTCGCGCTTGCCTGACGCCGGAGCAAGTGAAGAGCGACAACATCCCGCTGACGGACCCGCAATCGGGCTGCAAACAGGAAATCACCGAGCGCACCGGCAACCAGTGGAAATTCCGTTTCAGCTGCCCGAAAGCGCAAGGGGCGGGTGTGGCGACTTTCTTGAGCGATCGTGAGTTCACCACCAAGGTGAATGGCACTTTCAACGCTACCGGCATTCAGCAAAAGGGTAGCCTTGATACTCGTGCGGTCTGGTTGGGGCAGGATTGCGGGACTGTTAAGCCGAGAGCTTAAACACGTCGCTCCCACAGGAATGATGCACACTCTGTGGGAGCGAGCCTGCTCGCGAGGCGTCTATTCAGACACCCGCAATCCCTGTTGATCGCAGCCAACTGCACACCGCATCAACCGCCATCCTGCCAAAATCCTCCCCGGTGTGACTGCGCACACTGACAAACCCGCCTTCTTTTTCTTTCTCCCCGATCACGACCAGATACGGCACTTGCTGACTATGCTCGCGAATCTTGTGGCGGACTTTCTCGTTGCGCAAATCGGCACGAGCCCGCACGCCACTCCGACGCAACGCTTCAGTCACCGATTGTGCGTATTCCGCCTGACGATCATCCATGCTGATGATCATCACGTGCGGCGGTGCCCGCCAGTTGTCCAGTTCCTCCTGGCAGGACCAACAGGTGCCATAGACCCGCTGTGGTGATGTACCGCTGATGTGATCAAGGGCGAAGGCCTGCAACACTCGGGTTGCGGGAACATGCGGACCCGTCGACACACACTCGAAGTCTCCGAGAAGGTAGGACGATAACTGTTTGGTATGCGTCGCGCGGCGACGGATCGAATGATTGGTAGCCGCCAGTGTCTTCATGCGCGCTTCGATGCTGGCAAGGTCGACCAGGTTCAAATGCTGCTCTAACTCGAACTCATGAAAGAAGCCGTCACCCAACGCCGCTCCCGTCTGCAAATGCGCTTTTGGATAAAGCTGTTTCACGGCCATCCCCAACACCAAGGCGCAGGACCGGCGAAGGATCTCCAGCCCGTCTGGCTCTTGCGGCGTGACGATGTTGACCCGGGCATCCGCTCCGATCATGAATTCACAATCGACCAGAACACCGTCAACCCGCCCGGCGACAGCTGCCTTGGCCAGACCGGGACCGATGCTCGCGGCGAACTCGTACACCGACAACGGTTGGTCGTATTCACGCAATGAACCATCGCTCAGGGTGATTTGAATCATGTCGGTGCTCTCGAGTGCTAGCGCATAAACCGTAGTGGTAAACCCTGACAGTTGTCATTAAGACATTTGTCTCGCCATGCGATTTGTCCGGACACCAGCGTGGTGCTGACGCTGTGGCGAAAGCGTCGTCGGGCAAAGGGCGTCCAGCCGCATTGAGACAGAATTGGCTGCTGGGAGACGGCAATGCCGTCAGGCTCGGGTTTGATCAGCACCAGGTCTGCCCAATAACCTTCGCGCAAATAGCCTCGGTCGGGAATAGCAAACAGATCAGCAACACGGTGACTGGTCTTGGCCACGAGCACAGTGATCGGCAACACCTTGTCCGCCACCAACTCCAGCAACGCGGGGAGGGCGTGCTGCACCAGCGGTAGACCGGAGGGCGACTGACCGTAGGCGCGTTGCTTTTCGGCCCAGGTGTGCGGCGCATGATCGCTGCCGATGACGTCCAGTCGATGGCTCAGCAAGGCGTTGCGCAAGGCATCGCGGTCAGCCTGAGTCTTGATCGCCGGGTTGCATTTGATCTGGTTGCCAAGGTCTGCGTAATCGCGATCATCGAAGAGCAAGTGGTGCAGGCAGACTTCGGCGCTGATGTGTTTCTGCGACAGCGGTTTGTCTTCGAACAACGCCAGTTCGCGTGCAGTGGTCAGGTGCAGAACGTGAAGTCGCGTGCCGTGGCGCCTGGCCAGATCCACCGCCATTGAGGACGAGCGAAAGCAGGCCTCGGCGTTGCGGATTACCGGGTGCGCGGCGGCGGGAATGTGTTCGCCAAACAGCGTTCGCAGATTTGCAGCGTTGGCGTCGATGCTGGGCGTGTGTTCGCAATGGGCCAACAGAATCGTCGGCACCTCGGCGAACAGCCGCTCGAGAACCCTCGGATCGTCCACCAGCATGTTGCCGGTGGACGCACCCATGAACACTTTTACCCCGGCCACTTCGCAAGGATTGAGTGCGGCGACGGTGTCGAGGTTGTCGTTGCTCACGCCGAAGTGAAAGCCGTAGTTGGCCACCGAATTGATAGCTGCTCGACGCTTCTTGTCGGCAAGTGCTCCCAGACTCAATGTCGGTGGATTGGTGTTGGGCATGTCCATGAAACTGGTGATACCCCCGGCCACCGCAGCTCGGGATTCGGTGTAGAAACTGCCTTTGTCAGGCGATCCTGGATCGCGGAAGTGCACCTGATCATCGATCATTCCGGGCAACAGCCACTGGCCGTCAGCGTCGATTTCCACAGTCGCATTTTCACCGTCGATGCTAGCGGCGATCTTGACGATGCGGCCATGGCTGACCAGCAGATCACCGTCAGATTCACGACCTTCATTCACCAGTCGGGCATTGCGAATCAGCACGCTGCTCATAGGTCAGAACTCGTTTTGCAGGGCTTTGTAGCCACGCACCAGATCGACATTGGTGCGCGCCACATCCTCGGAAAACTCCGAGGCGCTGACGCTGACAGGCGGGAACTGCGACAGGTCGGTGTTGGGGCCGATGCGAGTAGTGGAGGGCACATAGAAATCCGTGGGCAAGTCGCGGCCGTCGACCACCGAGTTGTGCCGCACCACGCAGCCATCACCCACCGCGCAGTTGAACAGCACGCTGTTGAAGCCGATAAACACCCGGTCGCCCACCGTGCACGGACCATGAACGATCGAACGGTGAGCAATCGAACTGAACTCGCCGATGGTGACCGCTGCTCCGGACTTGGAGTGAATCACCACGCCATCCTGGATGTTCGAATTGGCGCCAATGGTGATCGGCTCCATCGTGCCCGAATCGTCAACTTCATCGGCGCGGATCACGGCGTAGGGGCCGACGAAAACGTTCTCGCCGATCACCACTTTGCCGCAGATGATCGCGGTTTTATCCACATACGCAGATTCGGCAATCAGCGGTAAATCGCCTGAAGGGTTCTTGCGGATCATGGTTTGCTCAACGCCTCGTACAGGGTGTTGAGGTTGTACTCGAACAGCCCGGCGAAAGTGCTGGCGGGACCGCTTGCCGAGAGCGCATCGGAGTACAAGGTGCCGCCAATGTGCGCACCGCTTTCATCGGCGATCTGCTTGAGCAGCCGTGCGTCCTTGATGTTTTCCATGAACACCGCTTTGACGTTGGCCTGACGAATCTGGGTGATCAACGCAGCGACTTCGGCGGCCGACGGCTCGCGCTCGGTGGACAGACCTTGTGGCGCCATGAAGTCGATGCCATAGGCCTGACCGAGATAACCGAAAGCATCATGGGATGTCACGATCTTGCGGTTGCCCGGTGGCAGCGAACCGAGCTTGGCTTTGGCTTCGGCGAGTAGCGCGTAGATCTGTTTCAGGTAGGCCTGGCTGTTGCGTTTATAGTCGGCTTTGTTCGCTGGGTCGGCGGCGATCAACGCCTTGGTAATGTTGCTGATATACAGCTCGGTGTTCGCCAGATTGTGCCAGGCGTGAGGGTCGGGAACGGTTTCGCCGTCTTCATCCAGCGAGCGTGGAATGACACCGTGGCTCGCGCTGATGACGGGAGCTTTGGTCTCGGTGCTGCTGACCAGGCGGTCCAGCCATGGCTCGAAACCCAGGCCGTTTTTGATGATCAGGCTGGCTTTCAGTAGCGCCTTGGCGTCGTCCGGTGTCGGCTCGTACGTGTGGGCATCGGTATCGGGGCCAACCATGTTGGTGATCTGGATATGCTCGCCGCCGACTTGATGAGTCATGTCGGCGAGGATGCTGAAGCTGGTGACCACCTGCAGTTTTTCCGCAGCGGACAGTGACATCGACAGCATCAAGCTGAACAGCATGAGTAAAGCGCGCATCGGGCAACACCTCATTGGGATGTGAGCAAAGGCGGGCGGCGCAGCAAACCGTGCACCGGTCCGAACACCACGGACAGCAGATACAGACCGCCAGCCACCAGGACGATGGCCGGGCCGCTGGGCAGTGAGTAGTAGAACGACAGCAACAATCCGAGCCAGACCGAGAGGCAGCCGAGCAGGGCGGAGATGCCCATCAACATGGGCAAGCGACGGCTCCAGAAGCGTGATGCGGCGGCGGGCAACATCATCAGGCCGACGACCATCAGCGCGCCGATGGCCTGAAAACCAATCACCAGGTTCAGCACCACCAGCGTCAGAAACACGCCATGGGCCAACGGACCGAGCCGGCTGACGGTTTGCAGGAAGAGTGGGTCGAGGGTGTCCAGCAACAACGGTTTGTAGATAAGCACCATGGCGATCAGGCTGAATCCTGAGACCCATAACATGCCGGTCAACGTGGGCCCGTCGACCGCCAGCGCCGAGCCAAACAACAGGTGCAGCAGGTCCAGACGTTTGCCGGCGATGCCGAGGATCAGCACACCGCTGGCGAGGGAAATCGGGTAGATCGCCGCGAGGCTCGCGTCTTCTCGCAGCCCGGTGCGGCGAGTGATCCACGCGGCGAGACCGGCCATGCTCAGGCCGGCGCCGAGACCGCCGAGCGTCAGCGCTGGCAGACTCAGGCCGGCAAACCAGAAGCCAAGCGCAGCGCCGGGCAGGATGCCGTGGGCGACCGCATCGCCGATCAGGCTCATGCGCCGCAGGATCAGAAATACCCCGAGCGGTGCCGTGCTGCATGCCAGTACCAATCCACCGAGCAGCGCCCGGCGCATGAACACGAACTCGTGGAAGGGTTGCCAAAGTTGAGTGGCAGCGAGCATCAGGCCACCTGCGTTTGGGGTTGTTGGCGGATCAGGTCGACGCTTGGGCCGAGGACGCAACCGCTACTTTTGATCAGCAGCGTTTGAGGAATGTGTTGGCGAACAGCGGCCAGGTCGTGACACACGACCACCAGGGTTCGGCCTTCAGCGTGCCAGGCGTGGAGGTGTTTCCACAGCAGTGACTGACCGAGTTCATCGAGGGCGGCGTGGGGTTCGTCGAGTAACAGCAAGGGGGCTTCTGCGAGGCTTAAACGAGCGAGCAGGGCACGCTGCAATTCGCCGCCGGAGAGGGCCATCAACGGGCGCTGTTCCAGACCGGTCAGGCACCATTTTTCCAGCGCGGCCTTGAGACGTTGGCTCCGGACTTCGGGTGTTTGTCTGCTGCCCCAGAAACCGGCGGCCACCAACTCTTGCAAGCTGATCGGAAATTGCCGGTCGAGGTGTTGTTGCTGAGGGAGGAATGAGAGTGAGCCTTTGCGTGGAACATCAAGGGTCACTTTGCCTGTCAGTGGTTTTTGCAGGCCGGCGATGACTTTCAGCAAACTGCTTTTTCCCGAACCGTTGGCACCGATGACCGCTGTCAGGCTGCCCTTGGGCAATTCGAAATCCAGCATAGGTGTGAGCGGTTGTCCGGGTGCTCCCCAGCTCAAAGCCTCGCAGCGAATCATGCGGCCTTCCAGTTCCATCGACTTTCGGCGACGGCGTCGTGGGCGTGAAGGCTTTCTGCGTGGACGACTTTCAGGTGGAAGGCGTTGATGCCGGGAGAGCGTTTCAACGCCAGATTCAAGCGTCGAACAGCATCTTCGCAGAACATCAGGTTCTGCCCATTGGCCAGGGCGAAGGCTTGTTCGTCGGCGCGCTTCACGGCGGTTTGCACGGCGGTGCCGAGGGCGGCTTCGGCATCGTTGATCAATGCGATCAGTGGCAGGTCATCCAGATAGTCGTCAAGACGAAGCTTTAGCTGCGCGTTGCTGCGTTGGCTATGAGGCGTCGCAACGATGCCTTTTGTGGAGCCAAGCCAGGCTAAAACATCGGCGTGTTGCAGTGACTTGTTGGCGAAGTCATCGATGAATTGCTGTTGAATCAACTGCCGTGACAGCGCGGCTGAACAGGGACAGGTTGAGGAATAAGGGATGTCGAATTTTAGTTCCACGTGGAACATCGCGTTTTTCAAACGCGCTTCGATGCTAACCGGATAGTTCTTCCACCCGGACAACGGACTGATAAGCGCCGGCCGTTTGAGCAGTAAATCAGCGTGAATGTTCAGGTAAGCGCTATTGGATAGACCTTCGTGCGAGTCTAAAAATCGCTGCAAGACACACCGCAACAGGGCTGGCGTCAGGCTTTCCTGCTCGAGCATTTCCAGCGCCAGGTACAGTCGCGACATATGAATGCCCCGGGCTTCTCCATCGTCGAGGCTGACGCCCGCGTCGGCCTTTGCACTCAATCGTTGGCCATCGAACAAAATGGGAAGAGCAATGCCGCACATGCCCACCCATTCAAGTGGCAGGGCTTGGCGTGAGGCCTGCGCGGCGATATCCGGCAGAGTCAACGCATTCATGAGCAGGTCCATCGTGGAAGTCGGATCGACATGTTATGTTATTACATTAAAATCGACTATGCCTTTTTTCACGAGCGGCTTTCACCATGCACAGACGTCAATTGCTCAACCTGATCCTGGCCAGCGCGGCCTTTGCATTGCCCTTCAGTGTTGGCGCCACGCAAATTCGCAACGCGCGGCTTTGGCGTTCGGATGACAAATTGCGCCTGGTGTTCGATCTGAGCGGGCCGGTTCGCTACAAGACCTTTTCCCTGAGTGCACCCGAGCGGTTGATCATCGATCTGAGCGGGGCCAACCTCAGTGGTGACTTCAGTCAATTGGCCCTCGGCAATACGGTCATTCGTTCGATCCACTCCGGGCATTTTGGTCAGGGTGATACGCGGATCGTCCTCGATCTCAATGCTCCGGTGCAGCTCAACAGCTTCCTGTTGCCGCCGCAGGATGGACAAGGCCATCGACTGGTGCTCGATCTGAAGTCAGCCGCGCCGCTACACATCGCAGCTGCGACCGAGGTAGCCGTCGACAAAGCTCACCCCAAGCGGGACATCATCGTGGTGGTCGACCCCGGCCATGGCGGCAAAGACCCCGGCGCCGTCGGTGCCAAGGGTGAGCGCGAGAAAGACGTGGTGCTGGCCATCGCACAACTGTTGGCCAAACGGCTGAAGCGCGAGAAAGGCTTCGACGTAAAGCTGGTGCGCAACGACGACGTCTTCGTCCCGCTGCGCAAGCGCGTGGAGATTGCCCGCAAGCACAACGCCGACATGTTCATCTCGGTGCATGCCGATGCAGCACCGCGTCTTACTGCTTCTGGCGCCTCGGTGTATTGCTTGTCCGAGGGCGGAGCGACGTCGGCCACGGCGCGCTTCATGGCGCAGCGAGAGAACGGCGCGGACCTGTTGGGTGCCACCCGTCTGCTCAATCTCAAGGACAAGGACCCGATGCTTGCCGGGGTGATTCTCGACATGTCGATGAACGCCACCCTCGCCGCGAGTTTGCAGTTGGGCAACACCGTGCTCGGCAGTCTGGCGGGCATTACCACGCTGCATCAAAAGCGTGTGGAGCAGGCGGGATTTGCTGTGCTGAAGTCACCGGACGTGCCGTCGATCCTGGTGGAAACAGGCTTCATTTCCAACGCTCGCGACAGTCAGCGGCTGGTCACGGCGCGGCATCAGCAGGCCGTGGCTGACGGCTTGTTCGAAGGATTACAGCGTTACTTTCAGAAGAATCCGCCGGTCAACAGCTACGTCGCCTGGCAACAGGCACAGCAAAAAGCGCGGGCCTAGCAGCCAGTAATCCGGCTGCAGGTGAAACTGGCGCTGCTGCCGCCGGAGCTGGAAAACCGATTGATGGTGGTCCAGCCGACCCGACGGTTATAGCCCACCCAGGCTTCGCCGTCGGAAGCGATCCCGGTGAAGAATGTCAGTTGCCCGTAGCGACTGTTGGTTTGCGCCCAATAGCGCTTGCTGGCCCGTTCGAAGCCGCGCAAGTAGATCGTGCTGCCGACAGTGTTGACGCTGTAAGCGTTACCGTCGGCATCCACGCAGGCCAGCAGGTTGGCGCTGCGAGTGCATGTTGCAAGACTCGGGACTTGCGCCCAGGTGTCTACGGCGAGCAGCAGCGAAAAGCTCATCAGCGTTAATTTCAGGGCAATGCGCATGGGATTTCTCACAGGACGAACGGGCTCCAGCATCCTGTCCTTTGTCACGGTCGGCAAGAGGGGAGTGGTTTAATTGCATTGTTATACTGTAACATTTAGCTAAGCCCGACGCTGCGACCGGGCATCTAATGTGAGGACTACCTGATGCCCAATCGTCTCCCCGTGACTGTCCTGTCGGGCTTTCTCGGCGCCGGAAAAAGCACGCTGCTCAACTATGTGCTGCGTAACCGCGAAGGCCTGCGAGTCGCGGTGATCGTCAACGATATGAGCGAGATCAACATTGATGGCAGCGAAGTTCAGCGTGACGTCACCCTGAACCGCGCCGAAGAAAAACTCGTGGAAATGAGCAACGGCTGCATCTGCTGCACCTTGCGTGAAGACCTGCTTGAAGAGGTCGGCAAACTCGCCAGGGATGGCCGCTTCGATTACTTGCTGATCGAATCCACCGGCATCTCCGAGCCGCTGCCCGTGGCGGAAACCTTCACTTTCCGTGATGAAGAAGGGCAAAGCCTGGCCGACATCGCACGGCTCGACACCATGGTCACCGTGGTCGACGGCATGAACTTCCTGCTCGACTATCAGGCCGCCGAAAGCCTCGCTTCTCGTGGCGAAACCCTCGGCGAGGAAGACGAACGCTCGATCACTGATCTGTTGATCGAGCAGATCGAATTCGCCGACGTGATCCTGATCAGCAAGATCGACCTGATCAGCAGTCGCGAGCGTCAGGAGCTGATCGCGATCCTCGAACGATTGAATGCGCAAGCCGAGATCATCCCGATGGTCATGGGTGAGATCCCCCTGCAGAAAATCCTCAATACCGGTCGTTTCGACTTCGAAAAAGCGGCGCAGGCACCGGGCTGGTTGCAGGAGCTGCGCGGCGAGCACGTGCCGGAAACCGAGGAGTACGGTATCGCTTCCACGGCCTATCGAGCACGCAGACCCTTTCACCCGCAACGCTTTTTCAGCTTCATCGACCGGCCATGGGTGAACGGAAAACTGCTGCGCTCCAAAGGGTTTTTCTGGCTGGCGAGCAAGCCGATGGACGCGGGCAGCTGGTCCCAGGCGGGCGGTTTGATGCGCCATGGTTTTGCCGGACGCTGGTGGCGTTTCGTGCCGAAAGACCAATGGCCGCAGGACGAAGAAAGCACCGCCGCAATCATGGACAACTGGACCGCCGCCACCGGTGATTGTCGCCAGGAACTGGTGTTCATCGGCCAGAACATCGATTTCACTCGACTCACCGCAGAGCTGGACGATTGCCTGCTGACCGATGAAGAAATGGTCTCCGGCGTCGAGGGTTGGCGATTGCTGCCTGATCCGTTCGGACCCTGGCATGAAGAGGAAGCGGCGTGATGTTGGCACCGACCTTGAAGCCTCGGCCGGCCATGTCTCAAGTTCAGGGCGAGACGCCGCAAGCGCTCGCCGGGATTCTCGATGATGGCGTGAACCTCGCCGTCTGGCAGCGCCAACTCCCGGTACACATCGCCGATTTTGGCAGCCTGCTGCTGTCCTTGAACGAGCCATTGGCGGAGTCGTTGTCGCTGGAAATCGCCAACGAAGACACTGAACCCAACCTCCGCGGATTGGCCTCGGGCTTGCGCGATCTCGAGGGCTATGAAGGTTTTATCGCCGACGTTTCCTGGCTGGTCAGTGCATTCGCCTGTCTGTTGGGGGCCCAGCGTATCGGCGTACGTCTGCGGGTTCTGGACAAAGCCATGTGCCCGCGCTTTCACGTCGATCATGTGCCGGTGCGCTTGATTACCACGTATGCGGGTGTTGGCAGTCAGTGGCTGAAAGAAGGGGGGATGGATCGTCGCCAGTTGAGCCAACCCGAAGCCGAACCTACGGACAACTCGCTGATCCAGCAAATCGGCAGCGGCGCCGTCGCCTTGCTCAAGGGCGAGAAATGGCACGGCAACGAAGGCTTTGGCCTGATTCACCGCTCGCCGCAGCTCGCGCCGGGCGAGCGTCGTTTGATCCTGACCCTCGATTGGCTGGGTTAGCGGCTCATGGCTTGAGCCAGTTGCCCTGGCTCTGGCCTTCGCAAAACGGCTTCAGGTACGCCGCGTCGGTGGCCACGCCGTAATAGTGAATATCCTGCCGGTAAGGCATATTGGCGACTTGAGCGTTGCTGCACACGCCGAATGCGCCGCCGGGGCATTGGTCGACGTATTGAACCTCGACTTTCTGGTCAGGAAGGTTCGGCTGACAGAAGCCATCGGCGAAGAGTTTTTCCGGGATGTTTCGGTTCTGCTGACAGACTTTCACGTCCAGTCGCTCAGCCGTGCTATGTACCACACAAGCCTGGGCCAGTGCTTCGCCGGAAACCAGGGCCAAGAGCAACGTCCAGCCGATCAACCGCATCGTTTACCTCCTCAGAAAACACCGACCATGTTGCAGAACATTCCCACCCACGTCATTGCCGGCCCATTGGGCGCAGGCAAGACCAGTTTGATCAAGCACCTGCTGGCCCAGCGGCCGGCGAACGAGCGTTGGGCGGTGCTGATCAACGAGTTCGGCCAGATTGGCATCGATGCTGCGTTGCTGACCCGGGACGCCGATGGTATCGCACTGGGTGAGGTGGCCGGGGGCTGTTTGTGTTGCGTCAATGGTGCGCCGTTTCAGATCGGCCTCGGGCGTTTACTGCGCAAGGCGCGGCCGGATCGGTTGTTTATCGAGCCGTCAGGGCTCGGCCATCCTGCGCAGTTGCTCAGACAGTTGAATGAGGCGCCTTGGGTCGGCGTGCTGGCGGTTCAGCCCTGCGTGATGGTGCTGGATGCCCAAGCGCTCGCCGCTGGCCACCCGCTTCCTGTGACGCAGCAGGAGGCGTTGAGTAGCGCAGGGTTGTTGCTGTTGAACAAGTCTGAACATCTCGGGGAGGCTGATCGGCAGCAGGTTGTCGCGCACTTGCCATCACGTCCCTTGTACTGGACGCAGCAGGCCATCCTTCCTTTGAAAGCGTTACCCGGCCTTGAGGTGCAGGCTGTGGCGGGTGTGGATAACTTCATCGCACCCAATGGAGTCGCGCAGTTGCCGGCCGTCTGGACAGATCCCGCGTTACCGATTTGCCTGAGTCAGGAACAGGACGGCGGCTGGAGCATCGGCTGGCGCTGGCATCCGAGCCAGAGGTTCGATTCAGCGCGAATTGGCCGGTGGCTGGAAAGTCTTGGCTGGCGGCGAGCGAAGCTGGTTATCCACAGTGCCGAGGGGTGGGTTTCAGCGAATGCACTGGATAACTCGGCGTTGGAGTGGCAGCCCAGCGAATGGCGCCGCGATTCACGGATTGAGCTGATATTCAGCGAGCCGCAGAATGTTGAGCGGCTGCAAAGAGATTTGGCAGGCTGTCGTTCGAATTAAAGATCAAAAGATCGCAGGCTGCGATCTTTTGATTTATGGACGCCATTTGGTATGTTCTTGCCGCCACTGACTAAGCTCAATCACTTCTGCCCGCGGCTTCACCACGTCGACCACCGGAGGCGTGTCGTCGAAGGGCATCGGGTAGGGGGCCAGTTCGATCTGCGCGCTGTGGGCGCCGAACTGGGTGATAGTGCCGTTATGGCGGGTTTCGCCGGTCACCGTGAATTCGAAGTTATACACACGGGCCAGACGGCGTCGGCCATTGGCATCCTTGATGAATGCAATTTTTTTCAGCGCCACGTTGCCATCCAGCAACTCGATCCCGAGATTGCTGCAATGCTGCTTGACCCGCTCCAGCGCGCGCTCGCGCAAGCCATGGTTGTGCCATAGCCACGCGCCAGCGGTGGCGAGCAGCATCAGCACGAAGATATTTCCGAGGGTCAGCATCAACAGGGTGCTCCAACAAGATAGTGCCAGCTTAACTGCGTCGCCGGTCTGTCGTACAGGCTGCGTTTAGTCGCATACTGCGCGGCTCGAATTTCAATCGTTTTACGGAACTCACCGCATGAAACGTACGCCCCATCTGCTCGCCATCCAGTCCCACGTGGTGTTCGGCCACGCTGGCAACAGCGCCGCGGTTTTCCCGATGCAGCGGGTCGGGGTGAATGTCTGGCCACTCAACACCGTGCAGTTCTCCAACCACACTCAGTACGGGCAGTGGGCGGGCGAGGTGCTGTCGCCACACCAGATTCCCGAATTGGTCGAAGGCATTGCGGCGATCGGAGAGTTGGGCAATTGCGATGCCGTATTGTCCGGTTACCTCGGCAGTGCGGCCCAGGGCCGGGCGATTCTGACGGGCGTGGCGCGGATCAAATCGATGAATCCAAAGGCGCTGTATCTGTGTGACCCGGTAATGGGCCATCCGGAGAAAGGCTGCAGCGTGCCGGCAGAAGTCAGCGATTTCCTGCTGGAAGAAGCCGCTGCCGTGGCGGACTTCATGTGCCCGAACCAGCTGGAGCTGGACAGCTTCTCAGGGCGCAAGCCGCAGTCGCTGTTCGATTGCCTGGCCATGGCGCGCGCGTTGCTGGCGCGCGGCCCGAAAGCGGTGCTGGTCAAGCATCTGGCCTATCCCGGCAAACCGGAGGATGCGTTTGAAATGTTGCTGGTGACGAGCGAAGGAAGCTGGCACCTGCGACGTCCGATGCTGGCGTTTCCGCGTCAGCCGGTGGGCGTTGGCGACCTGACTTCCGGGCTGTTTCTGGCGCGTGTGCTGCTGGGCGATAGCCTGGTGGCGGCGTTCGAGTTTGCAGCATCGGCGGTGCATGAGGTGCTGCTGGAAACCCAGGCGTGCGCCAGCTATGAACTGGAGTTGGTGCGGGCTCAGGACCGGATTGCGCATCCGCGGGTGCGGTTTGAAGCGACGGCGATCAGTCTCTGAGTTCGACGTTGAACCTATTCGCGAGCAGGCCCGTCCCCACATCGGATCTTTGTCGGACACAAACTTTGTGTTCAATGAAGAATGAGTGTGTGGAGCGGGCTTGCTCGCGAAAGCTGTCTGAAGAACACCCTGAAACTGTCTGGCCAGCTCAGGCGTCGCCCTTGATCTCCTGATAGCGCTTTTCCAGTTCCTGACGAATCTGACGACGCTGCTGGGCCTGCATGAAACGGCGTTTGTCCTCGCTGTTCTGCGGTTGCAACGGCGGGACGGCAGCCGGTTTGCGATCGTCGTCCACCGCCACCATGGTGAAGAAACAGCTGTTGGTGTGACGCACCGAGCGTTCGCGGATGTTTTCGGTCACCACCTTGATGCCCACCTCCATGGAGGTGTTGCCGGTGTAATTGACCGAAGCCAGAAAGGTCACCAGTTCGCCGACATGAATCGGCTCGCGAAAAATCACCTGATCCACCGACAGGGTCACCACGTAGCGGCCGGCATAACGGCTGGCGCAGGCGTAGGCGACTTCGTCGAGGTACTTGAGCAACGTGCCGCCGTGGACATTGCCAGAGAAGTTGGCCATGTCGGGGGTCATCAATACCGTCATCGACAGCTGGGCGTTTCCGGGTTCCATAGCGTTCTCACGGTTCAAGGCAGGTTTCGGAGGAGTGCACCTCTGTGGGTGCCTGGTCGGTTTTTTCAAACCACAGTTATCGGGACGCCGGGCGGGTGGTCGTCGTCACGCCGGATCGATCTGTTTCCATATATTGCACCGCCTTTCTGCCGGAAGTCGCGGTGTTACCCTTCAAAAAGCCCACCCCAAGGGCAATTCCTACGCGGAAAGCGGATTTTTACTCTGCTCGATCAGACCTTTCCCGCGTCTGGCGCGTGAGCAATGTCACTCAAGGAGCCCCACACCATGCATGCCATCAGTTTTATTCAGGATCTGGCAGTGATCATGTTGGTCGCGGGTGTGGTGACCGTGCTGTTCCATCGCTTCAAGCAACCGGTGGTGCTTGGCTATATCGTCGCCGGCTTCATCATCGGCCCGCACACGCCACCGTTCGGTTTGATCCACGACGAAGAAACGATCAAGACCCTCGCCGAACTCGGGGTGATCTTCCTGATGTTCTGCCTGGGCCTGGAGTTCAGCCTGCGCAAACTGTTCAAGGTCGGTGCCACGGCGTTTATCGCGGCGTTCCTGGAAATCGTGCTGATGATCTGGATCGGCTACGAAATCGGTCGCTGGTTCGACTGGAACACCATGGACTCGCTGTTCCTCGGCGCGATCCTGGCGATCTCCTCGACCACCATCATCGTCAAGGCACTCAATGACCTGAAGATGAAGAACGAGCGCTTCGCGCAGTTGATCTTCGGTGTGTTGATTGTCGAGGACATTCTTGGCATCGGCATCATTGCCTTGCTGTCGAGCATCGCGGTCAGCGGCACGGTCAGTTCCGGTGAAGTGTTTTCCACGGTCGGCAAGCTGTCGTTGTTCATGATCGTCGCGCTGGTCATCGGGATTTTGCTGGTGCCGCGGCTGCTGGCCTACGTGGCCAAATTCGAAAGCAACGAGATGCTGTTGATCACCGTGCTGGGCCTGTGTTTCGGCTTCTGTCTGCTGGTGGTCAAGCTCGAATACAGCATGGTTCTCGGCGCGTTCCTGATCGGCGCGATCATGGCTGAATCCCGGCAGTTGCTGAAGATTGAGCGCTTGATCGAGCCGGTTCGTGACCTGTTCAGTGCGATCTTCTTTGTGGCCATCGGGCTGATGCTCGATCCGATGATATTGCTGCAGTACGCGTGGCCGATTGCGGTAATAACCGTGGCCGTCGTACTCGGCAAGATGTTGTCCTGCGGTCTCGGCGCCTTTATCGCCGGCAATGACGGACGCACCTCACTGCGCGTGGGAATGGGGCTTTCACAGATTGGCGAATTTTCTTTCATCATTGCGGCGTTGGGCATGACCCTGCAGGTCACCAGCAACTTCCTCTATCCGGTCGCCGTGGCGGTGTCGGTGATTACGACGCTGCTGACGCCTTATCTGATCCGTGCCGCTGATCCGCTGTCGATCAAACTGGCTGGCGTGATGCCGCAGCGGCTGGGTCGCGTGCTGGGGATGTACGGCGAATGGCTGCGCAGCATCCAGCCACAGGGCGAGGGCGCGCTACTGGTGTCGATGATTAGGCGGATTCTGTTACAGGTGGGCGTCAATCTGGCGCTGGTGATTGCGATCTTCTTCTCGGGTGCTTATTTCGCCGAGCGAATGTCGGCTTACCTGCAAGACTGGATCAGCGACCCCAGCTGGCAGAAAGCATTGATCTGGGGCGGGGCGTTGCTGTTGTCGCTGCCGTTCCTGATCGCCGCCTATCGCAAGCTCAAGGCGCTGTCGATGCTGTTGGCGGAGATGGGCGTGAAACCGGAGATGGCCGGCCGCCACACGCAGCGAGTGCGTCGGGTGATCGCCGAAGTGATCCCGATCCTCTCGCTGCTGGTGATCTTCCTGCTGTTGGCAGCCTTGTCGGCCAGTATTCTGCCGACCAACAAGTTGCTGGTACTGATTGTCGTGGTCGCGGCCGCCGTGGCAGCGCTGCTCTGGCGCTGGTTCATCCGCGTGCACACGCGGATGCAGGTGGCCTTGCTGGAAACCCTGGACAACCACAAGGAATCGTCCGGGCATTGACCACGCGGTGCGTCAGACGGCTCAGCTTTCCAGCCAGACGTCCCGCGCCCAGTGCCACACCGATTCCCAGGTCTCTTCGGCGATCAGTTCTTCCTCGGCCAGCCACAACACTACGGTGCCGTCTTCTTCGACCAGGTAGTAGTTGTCGCCGTCCTGGCAGATCGGAATCATGCTGCGATCAACGCCGGCATCCCAGGCGTTGGCGGCAACGTCCGGCAGGTAGGTGTGGGATTGCGGGTCGGTGACGGTCACCGGCTCCAGGCTGCCGTAGACCACGTCGCTGACGGTCAGCAAAAATTCTCTGAAGACAAACGGGATGTCGATGAACAGTTGTTCTTCGATTTCGACCAGCAGATCTTCGTCGGGCAACTCCAAGGGGACCGGTACCGGTTCGTTGGCTTCACGCAGTTGTTCGATGATTTCTTCCACGTCCGGGATCCTCTTGCTTGATGGCGCGGTTCAGTTGGGGCGGTTTATACAGTAGCTCGCTATAGATGCAACCGCGAAATAGAAAACCCCGGCCGAGGCCGGGGTTTTGTTGCGACACATTTAACGCGGGTCGGTTCAACCGTTCTGGCGGATACCGGCGACCAGCCAAGGCTGGTTTTCGCCCTGCGGACGTTCCATGTTCCAGCTTTCGCTGAACACTTCGCCCTGGTCGAAACGCGAGGTCTTCGACACACCGCTGAAGGTCAGGGTGGCGATGGTCTTGTCGGCACGATCATCGACGCCGTCCAGTTGTACATTGAGGTTATCAATGTAGGTGGACTGGAAACCTTCACCCAGGTCGGCACGTTCGCGCTTGAGGAACTCGAGCAGTTGCGGGGTCACGAACTCGGCGATCTTGTCCATTTCATTGGCGTCCCAGTGTTGCTGCAGGGACTGGAAGTGGTTGCGGGCCGCTTCAATGAAGTTCTTTTCATTGAACCAGGCTGGCGCATTGATGACCGGACGAGCGGCAACCGGAGCGGCCGAACCACCGAAGATCGAACCCATGCCAGCAGGCTTCTGCTCGAACACTTCACGTTGCATCGGCGCGCCGGCTGGCGCCAGGTGCTCCTGCTGCTTGCGACGACGAGCGGCGATGAAACGGAAGACCAGGAAGGCGATGACCGCCATGATCAGGATGTCGAAGATCTGCATGCCCTGGAAGCCGCCGCCCATGAACATGGAGGCCAGCAGGCCACCGGCAGCGATGCCGGCCAGAGGGCCGAGCCAGCGCGAAGCACCGCCGGCCTTGGCGGCAGCGCCAGCGGCACCCGCCGCGCCCGCAGTGGCTGCAGCGCCACCTGCAGCTGAAGAAGGAGCCATTTGGCTGGTCTGGTGAGTCGGCGCAGCGCCGGAGCTCTTGCCGCCACCAAAGCGCTTGGCGTTGGCGTCGAGGCTCATCGTCAGGCCGATGCACAACGCCATGGCGATGCTAAGAAAACGTTTCATAAAGGGAATTCCCATTTGTGGAAGGCACGCGCGCCATGTTGCACAGCTGAAGTGTTACTGGCTAGCGGCAGAGTGTTTCGGGCTTTTGCCTGACAGGTTGCGTTCAGCTTCAGTCAGCGCAATAAGGCCAGTTAACTTTGGTCTGTAGGATTCGGGATTTAGTTCGGTAGCAATGGCCTCTGTAGGCGCGAGCTCGCGCCTACAGAACGCCGTACAGGAGCGTCAGATCGCTTCCAGCTTGGCGTAACCGAGCATCAGCCACTTGCTGCCTTCGCTGAAGTTCACCTGCACCCGCGCCTGAGCCCCGGCGCCTTCGAAGTTCAGGATCACGCCATCGCCAAACACCGAATGCCGGACAGCCTGGCCGAGACTGAACCCGGTGTCGGGAATCTCGCTGCCGCCAAACAGGCTGCTGGAACTCTGCTGCTGACCACCGCCAAACGGACGGCTGACACTGTTGGAAAGCCGTACTTCCTGGATCAGGCCTTTCGGCACTTCACGTACGAAACGCGACACCTTGTTGTAGGTCTCACTACCATACAGGCGTCGGGTTTCCGCGTAGGTCATCACCAGGTTCTGCATGGCGCGGGTGATACCGACATAAGCCAGGCGCCGTTCCTCTTCAAGACGGCCAGGCTCTTCCAGGCTCATCTTGTGCGGGAATAGACCCTCTTCCATGCCCACCAGGAACACGTAGGGAAATTCCAGGCCTTTGGCGCTGTGCAGGGTCATCAACTGAATGCTGTCTTCGTGCTCGTCGGCCTGAGTATCGCCAGCTTCCAGCGACGCGTGACCGAGGAATGCCGCCAGTGGCGTCAGGTCTTCATCCTCTTCCGAGTTTTCGAAGTTGCGCGCAGCGCTGACCAATTCCTCAAGGTTTTCTACCCGGGCTTGTCCTTTCTCGCCTTTTTCCGCTTCGTGATAGGCAATCAGTCCGGACTGCTCGATGACGGTCTGGGTCATCAGGTGCAGTGGCATTTCCGTGCACTTGGCGGCGAGGTTCTCGATCAGCTCGATAAACGCGCCAAGTGCACCGGCGGCACGGCCGGTCAGTCCTTTATTCGCGACCAGCAGGCGCATCGCTTCCCACATCGACACATCGCTGTGGCGCGCATGGTCCCGAATCGCTTCAACGGTTTTCTCACCGATGCCACGGGCCGGAACGTTGATCACCCGCTCCAGCGCTGCATCGTTGCCACGGCCTTCCAGCAAACGCAGGTAAGCCATGGCGTTTTTGATTTCTGCCCGCTCGAAGAAGCGCTGACCGCCATAGATGCGGTACGGAATGCGCTCGCGCAGCAAGGCTTCTTCCAAAACGCGCGATTGGGCGTTGGAGCGGTACAAAATCGCGATATCGCTGCGAGCCAGGCCGGTTTTCAGCGCGCTTTCGATGGTTTCCACCACGTAGCGTGCCTCGTCGTGTTCGTTGAACGCGGCGTACAGGTTAATGGCTTCGCCTTCGCCGCCATCGGTCCACAGCTCTTTGCCCATGCGCCCGGTGTTGTTGGCGATCAGGGCGTTGGCGGCTTTGAGGATGCCGGCAGTGGAGCGGTAGTTCTGCTCCAGGCGGATGGTCTCGGCGTCCGGGAAATCGTCGGAGTACTGGTAGATGTTCTCGATTTTCGCGCCGCGCCAGCCGTAGATCGACTGATCGTCGTCGCCGACCACCATCAGGCTGTCGCCGCCCTTGGCCAGTAGACGCAACCAGGCGTACTGCACGGCGTTGGTGTCCTGGAACTCGTCCACCAGAATGTGCCGGAAGCGCTTCTGATAGTGCGCCAGCAGGCCAGGGTGATCGCGCCACAGATCAAGGGCACGCAGCAGCAGTTCGGAGAAGTCGATGACACCGGCGCGCAGGCACGCGGCTTCATAGGCTTCATAAATGCTGCGCATGGTCGCCAGGAACAGATCGCCGCTGGCTTGAATGTGTTGCGGGCGCAGGCCTTCGTCTTTCTGCCCGTTGATGAACCACTGGGCCTGACGGGCCGGCCAGCGTTGCTCGTCCAGGCCCAGCTCGCGGATCACCCGCTTGACCAGTCGTTGCTGGTCGTCGCTGTCGAGAATCTGGAAGGTCTGGCTCAGGCCGGCCTCCTGCCAGTGCGCCCGCAGCAAGCGGTGCGCCAGGCCGTGGAAGGTGCCAACCCACATGCCGGCCGGGTTGATACCCATCAGTTGCTCGATGCGATGACGCATCTCGGCAGCGGCCTTGTTGGTAAAGGTCACCGACAGGATTGAGTGGGGCGAGGCGTTCTCGACCTGGATCAACCAGGCGATACGGTGCACCAGCACTCGGGTTTTACCGGAACCAGCACCGGCCAGGACCAACTGACGACCCACGGAGGCAGCTACGGCCTGGCGTTGGGCATCGTTGAGGGAGTTCAGCAGAAGGGAGAGATCATCGCGCATCGGGGCATTCTAGGGGGCCAGGTCACACCGGGCAAACCCCGCTTTGCTTTAGCCGATGAAAGATACGCGCAAGACGACCGGTCGGTCACTGGCTGCAAGCGCTGGCGGGGCTCGCTTCCAGCGTTTTCAGGGGGCAAAAGGGGTCCGGGCTTTCGTAAAAATTATGATCTGGAGCAGTTTGGTAAGGGCATTGGCTTGTGTATGCTCCGTTCACGTTTCGGGCTCATGCTCATCATTATAAGAACAAGAACATTGCCTATGACCCTCAGCTCCGACCTGTCGGGCCCTTCCGTGGAGCCCCGGGTTATCCGCAAACAGTACGCCATGGAAATGGCGGTCGAGCGCACGCGCCTGCTTTACCAGGGCTCGCTGCTGCCGACGCTGTTCATGCTGATCAATGGCCTGGTGTGCGCGGGATTACTCTGGAGTCCGCGGCGCTACTTTCTGGTCAGCATCTGGCTGATATGGTTGTTGTCGCTGGTAGCGTTGCGGGTGATCCAGGTCGCGGCCTTCGATTCCGCCATCCCCAATCGCCAGGCGCATCCGGTCTGGCGACGCATGTTTTTGCTGGGTTCGGCCATGACCGGCCTGACCCTGGCCGGCGCCGGCATTGCGCTGGTGCCGGCCGACAATTTCATCCAGCAAGCCTGGGTGTTCGGCCTGATCGGCGCGGCAGCCCTCTCGGCCAGCGTGGCCTACGCGGTCAGTCTGCCGGCGTTTCTATCCTTTACCTTGCCCTGTCTGTTGCCCGCCATCGCCTATCTGTTCTGGGGCGGCGACACGCAAGAGCAGGGCTGGGGCTGGTTCGGGCTGATTTTGCTGGGGGCGTTGAGCGTGGTCGCCTGGCAGGTCAATCGGCTGATTGACCGCGGGTTGTTGCGCCGCTTCCAGAATCAGGCACTGATCGAACACTTGCAGCAGGCTCAGAGCCGTAGCGACCAGCTGAACCACGATCTGGCTAAAGAAATCGATCAGCGCCGTCGTGCCGAAGACGAGTTGCGAGAAATTCAGATCGGGCTGGAAAGCCGCGTCGCCCAGCGCAGCCTGGAGCTGGATGCGGCCAATCAGGCCTTGAGCAAAAGCGAGGCGCGCCTGGCACTGGCGTTGAAGGCCAGTGAGCTGGGGCTATGGGACTGGAACCTGCAGACCGACGAAGTCCATCACACCCATATTCAGGAATTGTTCGGCCTGGAGCCGGAATTCGTGACGGCCATGCTGCGGCACCTCAAGCCGCGCCTGCATCCCGAGGATTTACCGTCGCTGAAGCGCGCGCTGGTCGAGCATCTGAAGGGGCGTAGCGAGGACTATCAGATTGAGTACCGCGTGCGCCATGGCGATGGTCATTGGGTCTGGATCGAGGACCGCGGTCGAGCGGTTGAGCGCAGCGAAAGCGGCCGGGTGCTCCGCATGGTCGGCACCCGGCGCGACATCAGTGCCAGCAAGAGCCAGGAAGCGCAACAGCAATTGGCGGCGACGGTGTTCGAGGCGGCCAGTGAAGGCATCATGATTTTCGATCCGAATTACGCACTCATCGCGGTCAATCAAGCGTTCAGCCGCTTAACGGGTTATGACATCGACGACATGCTCGGGCGCAATGTGGTGGAGTTGCCGTGCAGTCGCGACGCCCGCCGCCACTATGGGGCGATTCATCAGGCCCTGGAGCAGCACGGCAGTTGGCAGGGCGAACTGGTGGAAACCCGCAAGAACGGCGAGCTGTATCCGCAATGGCTGCAATTGAACGCAGTGCGCGATATGCGGGGAAATGTCAGCCATATCGTCGGTTTCTTCGCCGATCTATCGGCGCGGCGCGAATCCGAGGAGCGCATGCGCTACCTGACCCACTACGACGAACTGACCGGCCTGGCCAATCGTTCGTTGTTCCGCGAACGGTTGCGTGAAGCCCATCAGCGCGTGCGCCAGGGCGGGCGCAGTCTGGCGTTGTTGCACATCAACCTGGACCGTTTCAAGTTACTCAACGACAGCCTGGGTCATGAAATTGCCGACCAGTTGTTGCAGAAGATGGCCCGACGGCTGGTCAATGCTTTGCCGGAAGCAGACACCATTGCGCGATTGTCCGGCGATGAGTTCGCGGTGTTGTTCGATGCTTACGGCAGCCTCTCAAGCCTGGCGCGAGTGGCGACGCGACTGTCGTCCAAATTGCGTGTGCCGGTGACCGTTGAAGGGCATGAGTTGGTCGTCAGTGCCTCCATGGGCATCAGCATGTTGCCGGACAACGCTCGGGAAATCTCTGCGCTGGTGAGCCAGTCGAACATGGCCATGCAACATGCCAAACACCTGGGCGGCAACAATTTCCAGTTCTACACCGATAGCCTGCAAGCCAGCACGCTCGAGCGTTTGCAGCTGGAAAACCAGTTGCGTAAAGCCATCGAAGAGAAACAGCTGAAGGTGTTTTATCAACCCAAGCTTTGCCTCGCCACGGGCCGGCTGAATGCGGCCGAGGCCTTGGTTCGCTGGGATCATCCGACCATGGGCAGCGTGCCGCCAGGAGATTTTATCGGCCTGGCCGAGGAGACCGGGCTGATCGGCCCGATCGGCGAGTTTGTGTTGCGCCAGGCATGCTGGCAGGCCTGCGAATGGCAGCGTCAGGGGCTGGAGCCGATTCGAGTGTCGGTCAATTTGTCGGTGCATCAGTTGCGGCAGGGCAAGCTGGTCAGCCTGGTGCGTCAGGTCTTGGAGGAAACCGGCCTGGCGCCGCACTACCTCGAACTGGAACTCACGGAAAGCCAGTTGCTGGACAGCGTCGAACATATCATCGCTACCTTCCAGCAGTTGCGTGATCTTGGGGTGAAACTGGCCATCGACGATTTTGGCACCGGGTATTCATCCCTGAGCTACCTCAAGCGTATTCCGGTGGATTACGTGAAGATCGATCAGGCGTTTATCCGCGGTCTGGGGGAGGGCAGTGTGGATGCCGCGATCACCCGGGCGATCATTGCGATGGCTCACGGGTTGTCGTTGAAGGTAGTCGCCGAAGGTGTGGAGCGGCCGGAGCAGCTTGAATTCTTGAAGGCTGAGCGTTGTGATGAAGTGCAGGGGTATCTGATCAGTCGCCCGATAGAAGCGGGTGGGTTGGCGGACCTGCTGCGCGCGCAATCCGTCGACTGAAAATACGCCGCTCAATCCAACCTTCCCGCCACGCAAAGTGACGGGAAGGTATTTATAGACTTAGTTTGTAATCAGAACGTCGTCGATATGGTGAATTTTTTCACCTTTATAGAAGATGCTCACACCTGAAACATTGGAATTGCCCAGCGACTTATATTCGACAACTTTGTCTGTTTCAACTTGCAGCGAAACTTCGCTGGAGTTTTCAAGAAGCAACTCCAATCGCAAGTCAAAGGATTTATCCTGCATCGCAGTCATCACCAGTTTAGGGGTAATTCCCGTGTGTGCAACGGTTACGGTGCCGAAGGCGCGGAAAGAAGCTGCGCCAGGCATGCGGTCGATTTGTGCGGTCCAGTTTTTGGTTTTAATGGTCATGGTGTGTAACTCCTGTAATTAAGTTTGATTGCGTCCTGCACGATCAAAGTAACTAGGTGGAGTTGTTTTTGGAAGAAGGTTCTTAGTTGTATTTGTAAGTTTGAGTGTTTAATCAATTTGTTGTTTGGGTAACTAAGTTCCGAAGGTTTCGAGGAGGCCGATCAGGGGGGGCTTGTCAGCCTCAAGGGTGTACTGCGGTTTGCGCTGGAGCGCTGAAAATGGGTGCTACATGAAGCGCGCACGCCTGAAAACGAGGGATTCGGTTACGCATTGAGCAGGCAAAAAGCCAATTCATGTAGTATAACTACAAGCTTGCTACATCCCCGGCGCCTGCCAATAACAAAGAGTCCAGCCCCTTGAATCTGCTGCAACACATCGCCCAGTCACGCCACCTGTTACGCAAGTCGGAGCTGAAGGTCGCCGACCACGTGCTGCTTGATCCAGCGGCGGTGATGCACAGCTCCATGGCCGACCTGGCCCACAGCGTGGGCATCAGCGAACCGACCATCGTTCGGTTCTGCCGCGCCATCGGTTGTTCCGGGTTTCAGGATCTGAAATTGAAACTGGCACAGAGCCTCGCGGCGGGTGCGAGCTTTGGCCAGTTTGCGATCCATGAAGACGATTCGGTCGCCGACTACAGCCTGAAAATCTTCGACACCACCCTGCACACCCTGATGGAGGTTCGCGAGAAGCTCGATCCGGTGGAGTTGCAGCGGGCGGTGTCGCTGATGTCCCAGGCTCAGCGTGTCGAGTTTTATGGCTTTGGTGCCTCGGGTGCCGTGGCGGCGGATGCCCAGCACAAATTCTTCCGCTTGCTGCTGACGGCTGCGGCGTATTCCGATCCCCACATGCAGGCGATGTCGGCGGTAACGCTGAAGCCAACCGACGTGGCGATCTGCATTTCGCAGTCCGGGCGTTCCAAGGACTTGTTGATCACGGCCAACCTGGTGCGCGAAAGCGGCGCGTCGCTGATCACCTTGTGCCCGAGCCAGACGCCGTTGGCTGAGCTGTCGACTGTCAACCTCGCGATCGATGTGCACGAAGACACTGAAATCTATACGCCCCTGACCTCGCGCATCGCCCACCTGGTGGTGATCGACGTGTTGGCGATGGGCGTGGCCATGGCCCGCGGGCCGAGCCTGGTCAACCACCTCAAGAGCGTCAAGCGCAGCCTGCGCAGCTTGCGGCTGTCACCCAAGTCGGTGAAAGCGCTCGACGATTGATTCAAGATGACACGGACCCTGTGGCGAGGGAACTTGCTCCCGCTCGGCTGCGCAGCAGTCGTAAATGAGCCAGTGCGAAGGGTCGAACGTTGCTGTGAATGATTTTGGGGCCGCTTCGCAGCCCAGTGGGAGCAAGCTCCCTCGCCACAGCGTTCGCCGCCAGTCTGTGAGCTTCATCATTTTGTAACCCGCTCGCCGCCAAACCGTCATCCCTCGCGCCCATCCTGTAACTCCCGTACTCGCCTTGGGAGACTCGAAATGGCCCAGCCCTACGAAGAACGCAACAGCGCCGTCAAAACCCGTCGTCAGCAAGAAGACCAGCGCCGCATGGAATTTCGCCGCGCCATCGAAGATCGCTGCGAACGCCGCCAGCTGCTGGCCGAGATCGGAGATTTTCCCGACCTGGAACTCAATTACTGGCAGGCAGCGCCCGCAACTTCCCGTCGAAACGCTCAACCAGGGCGCTGATCTGCACCCGCTCGCTGCGGATAAACGCAAGGAATGCGTGGGCCACCGGCGACAGCCGCTTGGCCTTGGCCTGCACCAGGCACCAGCTGCGAAACAGCGGCAGTTCTTCGACCGGTAGCTCGATCAACCCACCGGTCGCCAATTCAAGGTTCAGGGCGTGGCGCGTCAACAGCGCAACGCCCAGACCCGCCAACACACATTCACGCTGCGCTTCGGCCGATGCGACCTCCTGGGTCTGGTTGAAGTGCACACGTTTTTCCTTGAAATACTCTTCGCACGCCAGTCGGGTTCCCGAACCGGGTTCGCGCAGCAACAGCGTGTAGGGTTCGAGATCCTGCAAGCGCAGCGGCCCCATGTGGCACAGCGGATGATCCGGTGGCGCCACGGCCACGATCGGGTTGTTGAGGAATGGCAGAAACTCCAGCCCCATGTCCTGCGGGACCATGGACATGATGACCAGGTCGTCACGGTTGTCGGAAAGGCGCCGAATCACCTGCCCACGGTTAACCACGGTCAGTTGCAGGTTTACCTCGGGATGCTGGCGTTTGAACGCGGCAAACAGGTGCGGCACGAAATACTTGGCGCTGGATTCCACCGCCAGTTTCAACTGGCCCTGCAATGATCCCTGCATGTCCGAGAGCTGCATGTCGAGGTTTTCCAGGCGCCCGAAAATGTCCCGGCTGGCACGTTGAAGGGCTTCGGCGGCCTCCGTCATGTAGAGTTTTTTGCCGACGTAATCGAACAGTGGCTGACCAATCAGCTCCTCAAGTTGACGAATCTGCAGGCTCACGGCAGGTTGCGTGAGCGACATTTCGTCCGCTGCGCGGCTGTAGGATCGCAAATCACAGACTTCATTGAAAATCTGCAATTGACGCAATGTCATACGCATCAATGACTTACGCATTTTCTACACGCTCTCGCCCCAGGCTGATGGGTCAACTATAAGTCTTTGCTTATGCCTAACCCAATAATTAATCATTTTTGTTAATCCCTTGCGAGGGCTAGTGTGGGGCTGCGACTAAATCGAAACATTTAGTCACGCGTCGACCTGGTCTAGCAGGTCGTGGGTATCACCGGCTCAAGGGAAACTCCAAGTGATAACAAAGATCCTGATCGCCAACCGTGGTGAGATTGCCGTACGAATCGTGCGCGCCTGCGCCGAGATGGGCATTCGCTCGGTCGCGGTCTATTCCGACGCCGACCGCCATGCCTTGCACGTGAAGCGTGCGGATGAAGCCCACAGCATCGGTGCCGATCCGCTGGCCGGTTACTTGAACCCGCGCAAGCTGGTGAACCTGGCCGTGGAAACCGGTTGCGATGCGTTGCACCCTGGCTACGGTTTTCTCTCGGAGAACGCCGAGCTGGCGGACATTTGTGCAGAGCGCGGTATCAAATTCATTGGTCCATCGGCTGAAGTGATTCGCCGCATGGGCGACAAGACCGAAGCGCGCCGCAGCATGATCAAGGCCGGCGTGCCAGTCACTCCGGGCACCGAAGGCAACGTCGCGGACATCGCCGAAGCCCTGACTGAAGGCGACCGCATCGGTTACCCCGTGATGCTGAAGGCCACTTCCGGTGGTGGCGGCCGCGGCATCCGTCGCTGCAACAGCCGCGAAGAACTCGAACAGGCTTTCCCCCGCGTGATCTCCGAAGCCACCAAGGCGTTCGGTTCGGCGGAAGTGTTCCTGGAAAAATGCATCGTCAATCCGAAACACATCGAAGCGCAGATCCTCGGCGACAGCTTTGGCAACGTGGTGCACCTGTTCGAGCGTGACTGCTCGATCCAGCGCCGTAACCAGAAGCTGATCGAAATCGCCCCGAGCCCGCAACTGACCCCGGAACAGCGCGCCTACATCGGCGACCTGTCGGTACGTGCGGCCAAGGCCGTGGGTTACGAGAACGCCGGCACCGTGGAGTTCCTGCTCGCCGAGGGCGAGGTGTACTTCATGGAGATGAACACCCGGGTGCAGGTGGAACACACCATCACCGAAGAAATCACCGGCATCGACATCGTGCGTGAGCAGATCCGCATCGCGTCCAACCTGCCGCTTTCGGTGAAACAGGAAGACATTCAGCACCGCGGTTTCGCGCTGCAATTCCGGATCAACGCCGAAGACCCGAAAAACAACTTCCTGCCGAGCTTCGGCAAGATCACCCGTTACTACGCGCCCGGCGGCCCCGGTGTGCGCACTGACACGGCGATCTACACCGGCTACACCATTCCGCCGTTCTACGACTCCATGTGCCTGAAGCTGGTGGTGTGGGCGTTGACCTGGGAAGAGGCGATGGACCGTGGCTTGCGCGCCCTCGACGACATGCGTCTGCAAGGGGTCAAGACCACTGCCGCGTACTACCAGGAAATCCTGCGCAACCCGGAATTCCGCAGCGGCCAGTTCAATACCAGCTTCGTTGAAAGTCACCCTGAACTGACCAACTACTCGATCAAGCGCAAACCCGAAGAGCTGGCCCTGGCCATCGCCGCCGCCATCGCCGCCCACGCAGGCCTGTGAGGAATATTCCAATGACCAAGAAAATCCACGTTACCGACACAATCCTGCGCGACGCCCACCAATCGCTGCTCGCCACCCGCATGCGCACCGAAGACATGCTGCCGATCTGCGACAAGCTCGACAAAGTCGGCTACTGGTCGCTGGAATGCTGGGGCGGCGCAACCTTCGACGCCTGCGTACGCTTTCTGAAAGAAGACCCGTGGGAGCGTCTGCGCCAACTGCGCGCGGCGTTGCCTAATACGCGTCTGCAAATGCTCCTGCGTGGCCAGAACCTGCTGGGCTATCGCCACTACAGTGACGATGTGGTCAAGGCGTTCGTGGCCAAGGCTGCGGTCAATGGTATCGACGTGTTCCGTATTTTCGATGCGATGAACGACGTGCGTAACCTGCGCGTGGCCATCGAAGCGGTGAAGGCCGCCGGTAAACACGCCCAGGGCACCATCGCCTACACCACCAGCCCGGTGCACACCATCGACGCGTTCGTGGCCCAGGCCAAGCAAATGGAAGCGATGGGTTGCGACTCGGTCGCGATCAAGGACATGGCTGGCTTGCTGACTCCGTATGCCACGGGCGAACTGGTCAAGGCATTGAAGTCCGAGCAGTCGCTGCCGGTCTTCATCCATTCCCACGACACTGCGGGCCTGGCCACGATGTGCCAACTCAAGGCGATCGAAAACGGCGCTGATCACATCGACACCGCGATCTCCAGCTTCGCTTCTGGCACCAGCCACCCTGGCACTGAGTCGATGGTTGCCGCCTTGAAAGGCACCGAGTTCGACACCGGCCTGAATCTGGAACTGCTGCAAGAGATCGGTCTGTACTTCTACGCCGTGCGCAAGAAGTACCACCAGTTCGAAAGTGAATTCACCGCCGTCGACACCCGCGTGCAAGTCAACCAGGTGCCGGGCGGGATGATTTCCAACCTGGCCAACCAGCTGAAAGAGCAGGGCGCGCTGAACCGCATGGGCGAAGTGCTCGCTGAAATCCCGCGCGTTCGTGAAGACCTCGGCTTCCCGCCGCTGGTGACCCCGACCTCGCAGATCGTCGGCACCCAGGCGTTCTTCAACGTGCTGGCCGGTGAGCGCTACAAGACCATCACCAACGAAGTGAAGCTCTACCTGCAAGGCGGCTATGGGAAGGCGCCGGGCATCGTGAATGAAAAACTGCGTCGCCAGGCCATCGGTAGCGAAGAAGTGATCGACGTTCGTCCTGCCGACCTGCTCAAGCCGGAAATGGCCAAGCTGCGTGCCGAAATCGGCGCCGTGGCCAAGTCTGAAGAAGACGTGCTGACCTACGCCATGTTCCCGGACATCGGTCGAAAATTCCTCGAAGAACGCGCTGCAGGCACGCTCACCCCGGAAGTGCTGTTGCCGATTCCCGAAGCGGGCGGCGTGGCATCGGCCGGCGGCGAAGGCGTACCGACCGAGTTCGTCATCGACGTCCACGGCGAAACCTACCGCGTCGACATCACCGGTGTCGGCGTCAAGGCTGAAGGCAAGCGTCACTTCTACCTGTCCATCGACGGCATGCCGGAAGAAGTGGTCTTCGAGCCGCTCAACGAATTCGTTAGCGGCGGCAGCAGCAAGCGCAAGCAAGCCACTGCACCGGGCCACGTCAGCACCACCATGCCAGGCAACATCGTCGACGTGCTGGTCAAGGAAGGTGACACCGTCAAAGCCGGACAGGCTGTGTTGATCACCGAAGCCATGAAGATGGAAACCGAAGTCCAGGCGGCCATCGCCGGCAAGATCACCGCCATCCACGTAGCCAAGGGCGACCGGGTGAACCCGGGCGAAATCCTGATCGAGATCGAAGGCTGAGTTAACAGCCTCGATATACCGCTTTAAACCTCGGGGGAGCATGTGCTCCCCTTTTTTTTCGCCCGGTGTTTGTGAGGGTTAGAAAGTCATTTGCCATTGGCCGGTGATACCGTGGTTTCGGGTGTCGTTACCCATTTCACCCGTAACGCCCACGCCAAGTGTATTGCGTGCAGAAAGCCTGAGGTCTATGCCCGCGTCGACCATCAGTTTGTTCCGATCCAGCGGCGCACTGTATACGCTGTAGTCGTTGCCCCCGCTGACAAGGCGTTGCCGGGTTTCGGTGTAGACCTTGCCATACGTGTGTTTCCAGCCAGCGCTCAAGCGCGGCGTCAGTTGCATACCGTTATGCAACGTATTGAGCTTGGCCAGACGCAGGCCGAATGTGCTGTTGACGTTTTCCTCGGATTGATCGTGGACTTTCAGGGAAGCATCGCCGCCTTTTTCCGCAAAACTGTCGCGCTGGTAACGTTGGTATCCAAGAGTGGCGAACGGTTCGATGCTGACGTTGGCGCGGCCAAAGTTGTAACCCACCTCCGCGAAGGCTTGTTGGGTGTTGGCATCGTAACGACCTTTGGGGCGATCCTTGAAGCCATAAAACTCCACCCTGCGCGCACTGCTTCCGTCGTGGCTGTTATGTGTCGCTCCCAAACGCAGGGACATCGGTCCGTTCTGGCGCAGGGCGTAAGCCCCTAGGTGCCAGCTGTCCAGATCGCCGTCGAGTTCGTTGCTCTTCTGGCGGGTACGGGATTGCCCCCCCATTACGCCCAAACGCCACTGCTCATTGATTTGCCAGTCGGTGCCCAATACCAATCCTTGGGTGGAATGCTGCAACGGGTCATAGTCGCGATCCAGTTTTCCGCTGTGTCCCAACGCCTGTAGCCAGACTCGGCCATTGGTTTCGGTGCCAGCGGCGAGGCGAGGTGCCCTGTTCTGATTGTGAGAAAATCTGGCGTTGTCCAGCTGACGCATAGCCGAGAGCAGAGTGGCCGTTATCGGACCGTCACTGTTCAAGGTCGCCTTGGCGAGGTTGGCGTTGCTGTCGCCGGCCAGAATTTCGAGGGCGTAGGCGGCGGTGGCCCTATCGGAGCCGAGCAGGGCGGTGATGGCGGAATTTGTCGTGCTGGATGGTTGCTCTCTGGTTGGGCTGGCAGCCGGTTCTTCTATGCTGTCGGCAAAGCGTTCAGCGTTTCCGCTCGGCGCAATGCTGCCGAAAGACACCCCATTGCGCGCATAAGTCAGGACGACAGTTTTCTCGTCGTCGTAATTTAATGCCGGCGTCATGAAAACCAGGTTGTCTTGAATGTCTCCGAAACGGCCCACGACTTTGCCTGCCTCAATGAGTGTGTATTGGCTGCTTTGCGGAAATTCACCCGCTGCGACGATTTTCAGGGTCGCATCGTCAAGGCTGGCAATGCCATCGACTTTGATCGTTTCACCACGGCCATCAGGGTTGACCTCATAGGCCAGTACGGCAGTGCTGGTAAGGCTCATATCACCCTTGACCGTTGGGGCGCCCACCAAACGATTGACTATAAGCTGGCCATTCACGTTCAGCGAACCGACGATTCCGTTGCCACTGAATGTACCCATTTCTTCCACGAAGACGTTGCCGCCAATCGAGTGGTTATTGATCAACGTGCCTTGGGTGATTGCTCCGCCAATGATGTGTCCATTATTGATTAGCGTTGCCTCGGGACGGATCAGCGTGCCGATGTCGAAAGCGCCAGCACCACTGACAGTCCAATGACCCTGTTTGACTTCCAGCGCCTTGAAGTTCCGGGTTTCAGTCACAGAGCCACCTTTGGCTGCATTGAGTTGCAGGACGTTGTCGCCCGCACCCCCATTCACTGGCTTCTTGAAAACCCCTTTAGTCAGTACCGAGACCAAATCATTGCGCTCGTCCAGGTTCAGGTCGCTCCATTCAGATACTTTCCTGATCGAGGACGGGTGAGTGTCGGTAGCGCTCATGAAAGCGTCGAGGGTGGCAATCAGTTCTTTCGGTGTTTCTACCGGTGTCGCAAATGCAGCGGCAATGCTGTCGTCGGCAATCGAAAACTCAGCGCAACCCAAGGCGAGCGCTATGGCCAAGGCGAGATGTTTTGGTCGGTATTTGTGTTGAACGGGCATTGATTTTGGCCTCTGTTGACAGGAGACCAAACTCTAAAAGGGAGGGTACAGGCGCCGATGTCGGCTGCTTCCGGTAGCTATTGCGGGCGGCGTCGGATGATTGAACGGAAAAAGAACAGTCGAATGGGAGTGGCTGTATTTATCGTTTTTGCTGAGGCGCTTTTTCTTACAGAGATTCGCAGTGAATGTCCGAGAGCTCATGCAGGAGGCCGGCTTGCCGGCGATGGCGTCCGTGAGATCACCATTGCCAGCAAGCGGGCTCCTGCAAGGTTGGATAGCTGCAACCCCTCCCTAGCTACGACTCAAATACGCCTTCCCGTAATGCCGTTCCATCCGCGCCTGAATCAGCTCCAAGCCAATCGACATCACCCAGTAAATTACCGCCGCCGTCGTCAGCATTTCGATGTAGCGATAGCTCGAGCGCCCATACGATTGCGCCAGGAACATCACTTCCCAAACGCCCATTACCGAGATCAGTGACGAGTCTTTGAGCATCGAGATGAATTGGTTGGTAGTCGGCGGGATGATGGTGCGCATGGCTTGTGGCAGGGTAACGCGCCAGAAGATCACGGTTTCGCGCATGCCCAGCGCCAGTGAGGCTTCGCGTTGGCCATGGGGTACGCCGAGGATGCCGGCGCGGAAGATTTCGCTCAGGTAGGCGCCGTAGTTCAGTGACAGGGCGATTATGCCGGCGGCGACGGCGCCCGGCACAATGCCGAGTTGCGGCAGACCCAGGTAGATCAACAGGATCTGGATCAGCAAAGGGGTGCCGCGAAAGAACGAGGCGTAAAAACTCGCAATCCCGAAGGCCACAGCACTTTTCGACAGCCGTGCAATGGCAGTGATAAAGCCCAGCAGCGACGACGCGAGGATCGAGCACAGGCACAAAAACAGTGTCAGCGCCGCGCCCTGCAGAAAACCGTTCGGCGCCAAGTGCAGGCCGATCAGGTTGGGCAGTTTGTCGAGGATGATCGAGAACTTCAGGTCGAAGCTCAGGAAGAAGCTGGCGAACAGACCCAGCATTGCCGCCCAGGTCAGGTACAGCCGCGTGCGAAAACCGAAGATCCGTTGCAGCCGAGACTCAGCCGCCGGTTGTGGCGGCTGAGGTGGGTTGGGAAAGGAAGTCATTTGCTGATGTCGGCGCCGATCCATTTTTGCGAGAGCTTGCTCAGGGTGCCGTCCTGTCTCAGTTGCGCGAAGACGTCACGCACCTTGGCGTCCCATTGTGCGTCGCCTTTTTCGATGGCCACCGAGTTTGGCTCCGAGTACAGCGGTTCGCCGGCGAGCTTGAAGCGTTTGTCTTCGGTCAGTCGCGGCTGCGCGGTAACCAGGTTGGTAAGGACCGCATCCAGTCGTACGCCGGCACCCAGCCCCAAGTCCTGGAACGCCACGTTGTCGGTGTCATACGGGGCGATTTGCACATTCTCGAATGGGTACTGCAATTGCGTGTCTTCGGCGCCTTCGATCACCAGGTTTTTGTTCAGGTAGCTTTCATAGCTGGAAGCGCTGGTGAGGCCGACTTTCTTGCCGCTCAAATCCTTGGCACTGTGGATGCTGTCGTCCTTGGCGTTGACCACGATCACCGCAGGTGAGGCGTAATACTCGACCGGGAAGTCGAAGACTTCGGCGCGGGCCTTGCTCGGGGTCATGGAGCAGATGCAAATGTCGTAGCGGCCGCTCCAGCGGCCGGCGGCAATCACGTCCCAGGATGGCGTTTCGAGGCGCAGTTTGACCCCGAGTTTGTTCGCCACGGCTTTGGCCACATCAACGTCGAAGCCGTCGAGTTGGTTCTGGTCATTGAGGAACGAGAAGGGTGGATAGCTTTCCATCAGCACGCCGACCAGTTCTTTCTTTTGCTCGATGCGGTCCAGCGTGGCGCCACCGAAGGCTTGGGTTGAGGCAGTCAGAATCGTCAGGCCCAAGGCCAGGAGTGGTTGAAGTTTCACAGTCGATCCCTGATAAAAAATGGGTTGTTATTCACCGAATGGTGCGTATTAAATAGTTATAAGTACGGCTCCGGTAGTGAGTTATTTTCATAAGCATATGAGTGAAAAGCATATGGGCGCAAAAAGCACGGTGATTCTGGATGGCGGCATGGGACGTGAGTTGCAGCGTCGAGGTGCGCCATTCAGGCAGCCCGAATGGTCGGCGCTGGCCTTGAGCGAAGCGCCGCAGGCCGTGGAGGCGGTGCACGCGGCTTATATCGAAAGCGGTGCGAACGTGATCACCAGCAACAGTTACGCGGTGGTGCCGTTTCACATTGGTGAAGAGCGATTTGCTGCTGAGGGGCAGGCGCTTGCAGCGCTGGCCGGAGAGCTGGCACGGCGCGCGGTTGATGCCTCGGGCAAACCGGTCCGCGTGGCGGGTTCACTGCCGCCGCTGTTTGGCTCTTACCGCCCAGACCTGTTCGACGCCAGTCGGGTAGCTGAACTGCTGACGCCGCTGGTAAAGGGCCTGGCGCCCCATGTTGATGTGTGGCTGGCGGAAACCCAGGGTTCGATCGTTGAAGCGCGAGCGATTCACGCCGGTCTGCCCAAAGACGGCAAGCCGTTCTGGCTGTCGTTTACCCTGAAGGATGAAGACACGGACGAAGTCCCGCGTTTACGCTCCGGTGAGCCTGTGGCTGAAGCAGCTGCGGTGGCTGCCGAGCTGGGCGTCGAGACGTTGCTGTTCAACTGCAGCCAGCCGGAAGTGATCGGTGCGGCGATTGATGCCGCGCGGGAAACCTTCGAGCGTTTGGGGGTGAAGATTCACATCGGCGCGTATGCCAATGCCTTCCCGCCGCAACCGAAAGAGGCGACCGCCAATGATGGTCTGGACCCGTTGCGCGAGGACCTTGATCCGCCGGGTTATCTGCATTGGGCGGCCGATTGGCAGAAGCGCGGCGCCAGCCATTTGGGCGGGTGCTGCGGGATTGGGCCGGAGCATATTGCGGTGTTGGCCCAGAAATTAGTGTGAAGCCAATCGTCGAACGCCGCCCGGAGCTGGCTCCGGCGGCCTTTCGACGAAGGCGTTCGTCCAGACGCCGCTGATCTACCCGCGACACTCAGCCAGCGTTTTCACCTGTCCCGACTCCGACTGATTCTCATCGCTCAACCAGCGCTCAAACCCCGCGCCAATCGCCGGCCATTCCGAATCCAGAATCGAATACCAGGCCGTATCCCGGTTCTGACCCTTGACCACCATGTGCTGACGGAACACCCCTTCAAAACTGAACCCCAACCGCTCCGCCGCGTACTTGGAGCGGGCGTTGCCGTTGTTGCATTTCCACTCCAGGCGCCGGTAACCCAGGGCAAAGGATTCCTTGGCCAGCAGATAAACCGCTTCGGTACTTTTCGGCGAGCGCTGCATCGGCGCGCCGAAGGTCACGTGGCCGATCTCGATGCGGCCCTGAGACGGAACGATCGACATCAGACTGAGAATGCCTTGCACGTCGCCGCTGGCCCGGTCGATCACAGTGAAGAAATACGGGTCGCTGTTGGCTGCGTGGTTGTTCAGCCAGTCGTTGAAAGTGCTGCGCTCCGGGAATGGACCGTAAGGCAGGTAATCCCACAGTTTTGGGTCGGAGCCGGGGCCTTGCAGGGCTTTCCACAAGCCGTCGGCGTGACGCGCCGGGTCGAGTTTTTCCAGACGGATGAAACGACCTTCGATGGTTTTAACGGACGGTGCCGGGACACCTTTCCAGTCCGCGAGTGAAGTCGACATGCTGTTCTCCTTGAACCTTAAATGGCTTTGCGAAACTGGATGTAACCGGGGCGTTCGGCGATACGCTCGTAGAGCTGGATCGCGGTGGCGTTGGTTTCGTGGGTCAGCCAGTGCACTTTGCAGCAACCGTCCGCTTTGGCGGTGGCGTAGACGAATTCGATCAGCTTGCGGCCAACGCCGGTGCCGCGGGTTTCGGGCGTCACCAGCAAGTCTTGCAGGTAGCAGGCGTTTTCGATGCTCCAGTTCGAGCGATGGTAGATGAAGTTCACCATGCCGACCGCTTTGCCGTCGACCCACGCCAACGCTGAATGAGTCGGTTCATTCGAGTCGAGCATGCGTTGCCAGGTGCTTTGGGTGACGGCCTCGGGCAGTTCGGTGTTGTAGAAGCGCAGGTAGGCTTGCCACAGAGGCAGCCACGCAGCGTGATCGTCAGCGGTGACCTGGCGGATTTCAATCTGACTCATGTTCAATCCTTATCGCATCAAGTGGGCAAGGGCCTGGTCGTGCACATCGGGGCTGGCGGCGAGCCCTTCGCGCACACCGGCGATGTCTGTGGTGCTGCGGTTCTGGCTGAGTTTGCGTTTGCCTTCCAGGCGCTGGATCGGCAGGGCAAACCCGACGATGGCCTTGAGCATGCCGTCGATGTAATCGGCGGGTGCATCGGTGACTGCCCATGGTTGGGCGCGACCGGCTTCATGGTGATCGGTCAACGCACTGACCAGGTTGAGCAGACGGTCGGCGTCGGTGAAAACCTCTGCGGTGCCGTACGCGTGGACGGCGACGTAGTTCCAGGTCGGCACGACTTTGCCGTGCTCGGCTTTGCTCGGATAAAAACCGGGGCTGACATACGCGTCGGCGCCGGCAAAGATCACCAGGGCCTCGGCGCCATTGTGAAGTTCTTTCCACTGTGGATTGGCCCGGGCGAAGTGGCCGTAGAGGGTGCCGTTCGGACCTTGGTCCGGGCGGAACAGCAGGGGCAGATGACTGGCTTGCAGGCCTTGCTCGCCGTGGGTAACGACCAGGGCGAGGCGGGTGCCGAGTATCTGCTGCTGCAGATCGTCCAGATCTTTGATGGCAAAGCCGCTGGGGTTGTACATGGAAAAACTCCTTGGCGAATGCCTTCATCCTAGGCAGGCTATTGGTCTGTTGTAAGAGCCATTAATGACGAATTTCATAGGTCCATTGTCATGACGGATGCGCCGCTTTCCTTGTCGTTCAACCCTGCGGGCATCGAACTTGATCGCCGTCAGGGCCTGAGTCGTCAGCTCTACCAGGCCTTGCGCTTGCGTGTGCTTGACGGGCGATTGGCCAGCGGCACGCGATTGCCGGCCAGCCGCGATCTGGCGGCAGCACTGGCGATTTCCCGCAACAGCGTGGTGCGGGCTTACGATCAGCTCTATGCCGAAGGGTTTATCGAAGGGCGCGTCGGTGACGGAACCTATGTCGCGCAATTACCGCAATCCGTACTCCCGGCAAAAAAACTATCCACAAAAGTATCCACAGGGTTTTCCACAGGGTTATCAACAGCCTTATCCACAAATTGGCTGGATTTACCTGTGATTTCATCCAGTAAAGTTATCCACAGTGGGGCGCTGGGGCGCGTTGACAAGAACCATTTGGCCCTGCCGCCGAGTGGTCCGCCTCGCGCATTTCGGGTGGGTGTTCCGGCATTCGATCTGTTTCCTTTCGAGGTCTGGGCCAAGCTGAATGCGGCTTTCTGGCGTAAACCGGATTTGCAGCAGTTGTGTTATGGCGATCCAGCAGGCGATGCACGATTGCGCGGCATGATCGCGGCGTACTTGCGCAGTTCGCGAGGAATGCAGTGTTCGGCTGAGCAAATAGTGATCACCAGCGGTGCACAGCAGGGGATTAGCCTTTGTGCACAGCTGCTGGTGGAGCCGGGCGACGGGGTGGCAATTGAAAATCCGGGGTATCGGGCGGCGGGTCATGCGTTCGCGGTGGCCGGTGCGAAATTGCATGGGGTGGCGGTGGACAGTGAGGGCATCGACTGTACTGAATTGGCCCGGCTTAGCGATTGTCGGCTGGCCTACGTCACGCCTTCGCATCAATACCCGACCGGGGTGGTGATGAGCCTGGCGCGACGCCTTGAATTGCTCGCTTGGGCAGAGCGCAACCAGGGCTGGATCGTCGAGGACGACTACGATGGCGAATACCGTTACAGCGGCGCCCCCCTGGCGCCGTTGGCGGCACTCGATCGACAGGGCCGGGTCTTGTACGTCGGGACCTTTGGCAAAGTCGCGTTCCCGGCGTTGCGCCTGGGTTACCTGGTGTTGCCGCCCGCACTGGTGCAGGCGTTTTCTCAACGGCGAGCGGTGGACGTTCGGCATTCCGAAGTCAGCACCCAAGCGGTGATGGCCGAGTTCATGGCCGCCGGGCATTTCCAGCGGCACATCCGCCGCATGCGCCGTGCGGCCCTGAGCCGACGCAATGCATTATTGGCCGGCTGGCCGCAGAACATCCCCGGCATCGGCAGCCTGCCGAGTGTTGCGGCAGGGTTGCATATGACGGTGCCTGTCGACTCACAGGCCCGCGAGTACGAACTGGTGGAAAAAGCCGCCAGCGTCGATGTCGAGATCAACCCGCTGAGCAGCTATTGGCTGTCGGATTCGCAGCAACCGGTGGACCAGCGTGCCGGGCTGGTCCTGGGTTTCGCGGCCGTGCCCGAGGCGGCCATCAGTACCGCACTCGGGCGACTGGAAAAGGTCTGGCGCCGTTAAGCGGTGACGGTTCAACGACGCAAGACTTACGATTTTGACGCCGATGGCGGCACCTTTGCGAAGAACAGTGTTGTTGCCAGTTGTGGACTGATTTCGCTGCGATAGATCGAGATCGCATGGAGATCGTCATTCGCACTGCGAGCTTCGAACGCGCCGCCCAGCAGCCGTTGCTGCACCGTTTTCAGATGCGCCGCGGTGAAAGTTTGTGCAGGCGATGCGGGCTCTGAATAGTGAAAGTGGGCATACCACAGAACATTTTTGCTGGTGTGGTCACGGACTTCGTATTCCTCGAGGTAGTCTTTTTTACGGTTTTTGAGCAACCGCCGGCCGGGGTTCTTGACGATGTCGACCTGACCTTCGCTTTGCAGCCACTGAACACGCTCTGCCGTAGGCGGCTGCAGCTTGGTCATGCTGATTCGCGTTGTGCGTCCCTGGCTGTAGAGCCGGATTGCTGCGTCATTGAGTTGTTTGGCCAGTGTGACGGCCGATCCCGGACCGCCATCGATGGCGTTGCTGGAAATCAGCGCTTCGTCGATGGCCTTGGCGACCTCCTGCAATCGATGGGCCTGCTGATGGAACATTTCCTCGATTTCCACGGGAATTCGCCGCGGTCCTTTTGAATGGGCGTCCGTTCGGCGAATGAACGTCTCCAGCCCGTCCAGCAATGCCTGACCCTGAACAATGCTTGCATCCAGATCCGGTGGAATAACGACGGAAGGAACCGCTTTCGCGGCGACTCTTTCAACCCATACCCCTGGGGTTTTCTCATGAAACGTCGAAATGACTTTGCCCGTCAGCGTCGACGTGACGTCGATCAGTTCTGATCCGTCCGCCGCAGAGTCGGCGCGGAGTTGGCCGACCACCGTGCCGTTGTAACGAGTCTTGATGATGCGCTTGGCGGGAACGACCGGCAGGCGGGAAGGGCCCGGTTGCGGCTCCAGCGCCTGTCGCTCGCGCAACAGGCTCGCCAGGTGCTTCACCGTGTTTTTTTGAAACGCGTCGATACGTTGGCGCATCAGGTCGAGCGGTGATTGCAGGAACTGACCGGGAAACTCGCCAGGCAGATCGATGATGCGCTGATCGGTGATCGCGAGTTGCTCCACCAGATCACTGAGCCCTTCGATTCGCTCCGGCAAACGCAACACATCGTCGTCGCCGGCCAGATCCAGTGAAGCCTGAATGGCGAGCGCTGCGTTTTCGACTACGGTCTCCAGCGCCGGGCGTGCTTCGTGTGTGGCTGCAACAGAAGTATCGAGGCACAACTCCTGGCCCAGTGTGATCTGGAACAGTTTGAGGTCCTGTAAATCGAACGGCGGCATGTTGGTCTTGACGTCACGGATCACTTCCACGGCTTCTTTGCCGAGCAGGTTCAGTTGCTCGAAGCGTGATTGCGCGAATTCGATTTTCTCGATGTAAGCGGCGGTCAGATCACTCGTGAGTTGATAGGTCTGTCGGGCGGTCTGCGTGTCTTCCGTTCGCTGTGTGTCGAGCAGGTCGAGGGAGAGACGCATCTGATTGTCGAAAACAGGGCGCTGGTGGTTGAACCATTTTTCCAGCAGCGATAACTGGAAATCCAGGCGGCTGATCATCGCTTTCCGGTAATTGGGAATGGCTTCGCGAGCATTGAACGCTTTCATCTGTTCAATGTTGGCGCTGATGAATGACATCTGCGCGTCGAGCATTTCAAGGTACAGGCGACGATGGTTGTCGGTTGCCGTAGGTGCCTGTGCTTTTTTTTCTGCTTCCTTGAGTTCTGTTTCCCGACTTTTGGTCTGGCCCTCGAACGCGATCATTTGCTGTTTCAGTTCAGCCAGGCGCTCCTTGTTTTGCTGTTCCAGCCGTTGCCTCTCCTTGCCCCCGCCCCTAAGTCTCAGTCGCGTATCGATAAACCATTCGCCTTTGGTGTTCTTGACCAACAACGGCCCGCTGCGCGTGGGGGACAGGCGTGAGTCAGTGATCTGCACGTCGTGATTGTCGTTGAGCGTGACTTCGAACCATCGTTGGCCGACCTTCGCATACCATTTTCCGTTAAGTGAGCTGAGATGTTGGTGAGGGCCGGGCGCGCTGGAGGCGACGGCCATTCCCTTGGGTTCGGCGATCTCCAGTTCATCCAGCAAGGTGCCCAACGCGACAGGCGGCAGCGTAGCGACGGCGTGCAAAGACGTTTCATGGGTATGAGGCAGTTGATCGAGGTCGGGCAGACGAGTGACCGTGATTTTGTGCGCTGGCTTGATTGGCGGCGTGACCGGCGGCTCGACTTTTTCGATCAGGCGCGTGACGGGTTTATGGCGAGAGGCAGCCCGATGGGCCAGCACCATGCCGAGCGTCAACAGCAAATCGGTCAGGGCGGACCAGGCAGATTCGCTGTCTTCGTTCTCTTTGGCCTCCGTGATTGCCTGCAAGTCGTCCATGATCTGCCAGATCCACCCGGCAACCCCGGCAGTGCGACCAAGAAAGGGCAGGGCGACGTTGAACAGCATCCATGCGCCATGCTTGAGCGTCGCCCAGCGGGCTTGCGTGTTGGATACCGATTGCCGGTCAGCCAGGGTCATCATGGCGTTGGCGTTGGCTTTGAACAGGGGCGCCAGTGAAACGTCATCAAGGGCTGCCGCACTGAGCGACACCGCGCCCATCTTGCCCAGCGCTGACGTGGGATCGACCAGCAACTGGGTCAGGGTCCAGACCGAAGGCAATTCACCGCAAAACACATACTGGGAATAGTTGAAGCGCACGTCGTCGGCCAGCCACGCCAGAACCGATTGGCGAAGGGACTTTTCGTGCTTGATCGCATACAGCAGATTGGCCTCGTTCGGGTACTGCAGCAGCGAGGGGACGAGCAATGGCCGGTAGAGCAGACAGGGTCCCTGATCAGCGGACTTCGGACCGATGACGAACATGTTGGCGACTTCGTCGACCTTGCTGTCGGCGCGATTGCCGGCGATGAAGGCCAACGGGCGAATGACAATCTCCTGTCCGTTCACTCGGCGCTCGGCCGCGTTTTGCTGCAGGGCCGCGTTGACGTACTGGTAGCCTCGTTCATCGATACCGGCTTCGCCGCGCATCTTGTGTTGCAGCGCCTGCAAGGGCAACTGGGTGCGTAAATGACGCGTATAGAGCGCTTGTCGGCGCACTGTTTCTTGCGAGTCATCAAGCAACTTGCGCTTGATCAGTGCCGGGTAAACCGCGCCGATATCCACCTGGGTGACGAGGTTCTCCAGGTAGGCGGGCGTCATCCAGACGGGCACCGGGTCGCCGTTTTTGTACTGCACCGTCTTGTTACCCAGCGGAACGGCAATCAGGTTTTGCAACGCCAGTTCGATCAGCGACAGCGTGACGGTCTGCGTTTTGCCGGGTATCACGACAGCGCCCAGGACAACGACGCTGGTGATGCTGATTTGCACGTCCTCAAGGTTCAGGCTCGCCGCCGCTGGATGATCTTTGATCATCTGTTCTCGCAAGGTTTGCAGGGCAAATTCGGGCAGTGCGGCGATGCCTTCGTCGAAGGTTTTTCCAGCGTCCTGCTCCCGCAACTGCGCCAGGTCCATCAGGTGTCGGCTGTAACGGGTCAGGTCCGCTGACAATGCGTTGTTCAACCAGCCTGTCAGTAACCCCTGAACCTTGTTGAAGCGCGACGAGGGCAGGGCTTCAAATTCCGTGAAGCTTTTTGCTGCCGCGCTGATCTGCGGTGAAAGACTCGCGGGTGCAGCGTTCTGAAAGGAGTTGAAGGCACCGATGGCTTCGGCTTCGAGTGCGATCAGCGCACATGCCTGGTGATGAAAGAAATTGCCTTCGGGTTCGTACAGACGCCATTGCAGCGTCTGCCCGGTACTTGACGACCCAGGATGGGCAAACAATGCGGCACCCAGCGCCGCAACAGAGTCGTAGTGCTTGAAGCCTTCGGCAATCGAGTGCGTCAGGACCAGGGTTCGGGTATCCAGCGTACCCACGAAAACAGCGATATCCAGAACCCGCAGATGTTCGGTCACCGCGTTTGCTGTGCATTCTGTGTCGATCAGGCAGGCCTTGGTCAGGTACTTGTCGTGTTGGCGCCGTGTGGCCCGATCGGGATGAGTGAACACGGCACGGGCCATGGCTTTTTGGTCGGCATCCCAGTCCGTGGCCTCATCGAGGTTCCAGATGTCCTGCAGCGCTTGCGAGAGCTGATGCCAGCGCGGGGTCGAAGCGCTTGTCTCCTGATTCCAGTAATCAAGTTGCTGTTGCTGGTAGGCAATGAACAGCTGCGAAGCGAGCGTATTGATCAGCGATCCGATGGCCGTAATGTTTACCGGCAGTTGAGCCGGCGGGTCAACGCCCGGTTGCAGGGTCAGGAAATGTTCACCGTCGATGAGTGTCACCGTCGAACCCGACAACCCGATCCGCACCAACACATCGGTAAGCGATTCATACAGATTACTGCCGGGCACGACATCGCCGCCGGTCTCGACCCAGGTCGGAGTGACGACCGTGGCGAGCGTCGGGTCAATCTTCAACGGCGGATAAAGCGCGTTGAGTGCAGGCCCCAATGCAGTCGCTGCAACCTCTCTGATCGAGGGACCGGTGACCAGTTGGGTCAGTATGTTATCTGCACTCGGGGAAGCGGTGTCGGGCATGGTCGTCTCCTGATTGAGGATGCGCCGCTGTTGATTGCGCAGCGCTGATCAGGTGACGGTATCGGGCGACCTCACAGGCCTGGCGGTACATAAATATCGCAGGCAAAAAAAGACCCGCATCACGGCGCAATGCTGTTCACTTAAGCGCGCTCTTGGATCGTGCATACCTTTGTGGCGAGCGAGCTTGCTCGCGCTGGGCTGCGTAGCGGCCCCAAAAATCTGACAACTATTGCCGAGTTTTGTGAGTGCTACGCACTCAAGCGGGAGCAAGCTCCCTCGCCACAAGTTTCCTTTGATTCAAGACACTCTTAAGTGAACAACATTGCGCATCACGGCGGGTCTTCGGTTTTCAAGGGGTTTCAGGTCCCTGACTTGATTTTGGTCCAGGCTCGCGTGCGCGCACGTTCGGCATCACGCGGTAGCGGTTGCAGGGTGTAAAGCGTGCCCATCGCCGCTTCGGTCGGGTACAGGTTCGGGTTGTTGCGGATCGCCGGGTCGACCATTTCCGTGGCGTCCTTGTTCGGGTTCGGGTAACCGACGAAGTCGCTGACCGGCGCAATCACCTGCGGTTGCAGCAGGTAGTTGATGAAGGTGTAGGCGTCCTCGGTGTTCTTCGCGCCCTTCGGAATCGCGAGCATGTCGAACCAGATCGGCGCGCCTTCTTTTGGCAAGCGCATGTCGACGATGACCCCGTTCTTGGCCTCTTTGGCGCGGTTGGCGGCCTGGGAGAAGCTGCCGGAATAACCGACCGCGACGCAGATGTCACCGTTGGCGATGTCGGCCATGTATTTGGAGGAGTGGAAGTAAGTGACATACGGCCGGATTTTCATCAACAGCGCTTCAGCCTTTGCGTAGTCCGCCGGCTTCTTGCTGTTGGGGTCCAGGCCGAGGTGTTGCAGGGCCAGCGGCAGGATCTCCGACGGCGAGTCGAGCAGGGCGACGCCGCACTGCTTGAGCTTGCTGATGTTTTCTTCCTTGAAGATCAGGTCCCAACTGTCCACCGGCGCGTCGGCGCCCAGCGCGGCTTTGACTTTGTCCGGGTTGAAGCCGATCAGGATGGTGCCGTACATGTACGGCACGGCGAATTTGTTGCCTGGGTCGTTGGCTTCGATCAGCTTCATCAGCTTGGGATCGAGGTGGTTCCAGTTCGGCAGCTTGCTGCGGTCCAGCGGCTGGAAAACGCCGGCCTCGATCTGCTTGGCGAGGAACACGTTGGACGGCACCACCACGTCGTAACCGGAGTTGCCGGTCAGCAGTTTGGCTTCCAGCGCTTCGTTAGTGTCGAAGATGTCGTAGACCAGTTTGGTCTGGGTGTTCTGCGCCTTGAAGTCCTCCAGCGCTTTGGGGGTGATGTAGTCGAACCAGTTGTAGACGCGCAACGTTCGCTCTTCGGCGTGAGCGGCCCCGCTGAGCACCGTGGCGCACAGGGCGGGGACGATAAGACGCTTGAGTCTGTTCATTATTGTTGTTTCCTCATTGAGCGCTTTCAAAACCTTCAAGAACGTTCACGGCGTTGATGCCGATTTCTTCGACCGCGTAACCGCCTTCCATCACGAACAGCGTCGGCACGCCGAGCTTCGCAATACGCTCGCCCATCGCCAGGTAATCCGGGCTGTCGAGCTTGAACTGGGAAATCGGATCGTCCTTGAACGTATCGACGCCCAGGGACACGACAACGATGTCGGCGCCGTATTGTTCGATCTCTTTGCAGGCGTGTTCCAGTGCCGCGCTCCAAATGTCCCAACCGCTGCCGGCGGGCAAAGGGTAGTTGAAGTTGAAGCCTTCACCCGCGCCTTCGCCCAGCTCGTCTTCATAACCGAGGAAGAACGGGAATTCGGCTTCCGGATGGCCGTGGATCGAGGTGAAGAGCACGTCGCTGCGTTCGTAGAAAATCGATTGCGTGCCGTTGCCGTGGTGGTAGTCGACGTCGAGGATCGCGACTTTCTTGTGGCCCTGATCGAGGAAGGCCTGAGCGGCGATGGCGGCGTTATTGAGGTAGCAATAACCCCCCATCAAGTCGCTGGCGGCGTGGTGTCCCGGTGGACGGCACAGGGCGAAGGCACTGCGCGCGCCGCGCTGGATTTCTGCCTGGGCGGTGAGCGCCACTTGCGCTGCGCTGTACGCCGCTTGCCAGGTGCCGGCAGTGATCGGGGCGCCGCCGTCGAAGCTGTAATAGCCAAGCTGGCCGTGCAGGCTGGTGGGCTTGATGGCGCGCAAGGTACGGGCCGGCCAGGTGTAGGGCAGCAAGTCGCCGTCGGTGTTGAACTCGGTCCAACGGGCCCAGGCGCCTTTGAAGAAGTCGAGGTAGTCGCGGCTGTGGATGCGCGCGATCGGGTCGAGGCCGAAATCGTTCGGTGCTTCGACGGGGCCCAGGTTCTGGTTTTTCACCCGTGCCAGTACGTGGTCGGCACGCGAAGGCATTTCGAAGCAGGGCTTGAGTTGCCCGTCTATCAATTCACAACGGCCGTGGTGCAGGTGGTGATCGTCCGAGTAGATCGTCAGCATTTCTTGTTCTCCGCAGGCTGAATCGGTTGGCTACAGTCTTGCGGCGGAAGGCGATTCGGAGAACGGCAGGAAAGGCCAAAAGGGGATTTATATGGCCAAAAAATCTGACCGAAATTCGCCCCTTTTTAATGCGCCAGGCCCTGGCGTGGCGCATGGAATGCAGACTCTGTGGGAGCGGGCTTGCCCGCGAAGGCGGCATTACAGCCGAGTCAGATGCACTGGCCACTTCGCTGGCAAGCCAGCGCCTACAAGGGGCGGTGCTGCGGGCGGAACTGGCTCGGCGCTACTCCGCTCCAGCGCACAAAGGCATGGCGAAAACTCGCGGTCTCGCTGAAGCCCAGGGCCTCGGCGATCTGATAGATCGGCAACTGATCCTCGCACAGCAACAGCTTGGCCTGTTCGAAGCGCAATTCATCGAGCAGTTCCTGGTAGCTGCAGCCTAGGTCCTTGAGGTGCCGACGCAGGGTTCGCGCCGAACAATTCATCTGCTCGGCCAGGCCCTCCAACCCAGGCGCGGCATTCAGTTGCGCGCTGAGCAGTTGCCGAATTCGCCCCAGCCACGCCTGGCGCCCGGTGAACTCGACGTTCTGCTTGCGGCAGCGTTCGGCCATGGCTTGATGGGTAATCACATCGGACAACGGCAAGGGCTGGTCGAGCCAGTGCTTGTCGAAGGCGAAGGCGTTGTCCCGTGCTTCAAAATGCAGCGGGCAGTTGAAGTGTTCGGCGTAGGTCGCTTCGTAGTCGGGCGCGGCGTGTTCGAAGCGAGCAGCGAGCAGTGGCAGCGGATGACCGAGTAGGTCGTCGCAGATGACCTTGAGCGAAACCAGGCAGAACTCGGCGTTGAACACGGCCATCGCCGGGCTCTCACGATAATCGGCCGCGACGAACCAGACACGCTTGCCATCCTCCTCCAGGCTCAGTTCGAAAAGTGTTCCCAGCAACGCCGGATATCGCATCGCAAGGCGCAAAGCGTCACCGAAGGTGGCACTGGTCAGCAGTGCATAGCCGAGTATGCCGTAGCAGGACACGTGCATCCGCCGACCCAGTTCCAGGCCGATGTCACGCTTGAGTGCGACAGCGTTGGCGCAGACTTGCATCTCTTGATTGGTGGTGATGCGTGTGTCGGCGCGGTTCAGATCCGCCGCACTGATGCCGCTGCCGGCCAATAGCGCCTCACTGGACAAGCCTTCGGCCTTGAAGGTGTTGAGGATCAGCGAGACGGCGTTGAGGGTGGTGAGATGGGAGTGGAGCATGGGATGTTCCATTCTTGAGTTGCTGGAATGGGAGCAAGTTGTGTGCCTGATCGATAGGGTTTCGACAGGTCCGGCGAAACCATTGGTAACAGAAGTAGTATCCCGTTAACGCCTCCAATGCCTGCAAGGCCCCTACCTTGGTCATGACTGTCACGCCCATGCGTTGGCTGTCTTTACGACATTTTCATGTACCCAAGGATGGACCTGAATCTTGACATCTTCAGACGTTACACCAACCGTTTCCCGTCCGCTGCGTCCGGACGCCGAGGTGGTTTCACAGGCCTTGAGCATTTTGCACCTGTTTGCCGATCGACCGACCTTGCGAGAAACGGCACGAAGGACCTTGCAACAAGTCCTTGATGACCGGTTTCCCGGCTTCGATATCCCGGTGGCCACCGCTGTCGTTCTCGAACCTCGGCGGAGTGAAACCCCGACAGGGTCAAGCTTTGCCAGTTATCAAAGCCATGGACTGACGGATCTTTTGCTCGAAAGTTACTGGAAGGGCAGTTGCAGAGTATTCAGTGACGAGAGCTTTCTTTCACGGTACGCCAACGTAGAAACGCCTTCAGCCATTGACGTCGAGTTGAGCGAAATCCTGGAGGTGCTCGATGAGTGGGGGCCGCATTTGCTGGAGTGCTATCAACAAGAGCTGGCAGCCTTCTGGAGCCAATCGAACGAGGGCGACGCCAGTCCCTGGCAACAACTTCGCAACCTGTTTCAAGAGCAACTGCGCATGGCTTCTCAGGCACTTGCCGGTGATGCACTGCTGACGGTCCAGGGCGTGCTTGATTACCCCGATAATGCCCAGCGCGAAACAGCCCAGGGCGATGCGGCGACCGAGGCTGCCGTGACACTCGTGTGCGAGGACTCCAGCACCTTGATGCCGGATGATGTACTGGTCCTGTCGATGCGCCGCAAAGTGGAAGGGCGAACCATTGCGTTGCTGTTCACATTGACCGGCGGAATCGAAGTGTTCAGCTCCGAGGAAGCCATGACGCAATCATGGTTTGGTGCACGCCAGCGCCTGTCACTTAGCAACTACTGGGCTGAACATGACATTTTCGACGCACTGACCCTGAGCCTTCTCGAGCGTCAGTTGCAGGTTATCGCGACGATCAAGCCCGCGGTCTTCGTCGATTTGCCGACGCTCGAGCGACGGTTGGAGCAGATCAGTAGCCCGACGACGTTGCTCGGTGCCTTTCGGTCAGGTCATGAAGCCCGGTTGTCCACCCTCAAGGGCTTGTTGCCGTCATGGCTCAAGCAAGCCAGTCCGGTGCAGCGCGCTGCTTACAGCAGGCTGTTGGCCACGCTGGCGGCCCGCAATCGTACCGGTACTTCATTCCTGTCGGGCATCGTGCCGATTCATGAGTACGCCGAGCAGGCATTGAAGGCGCTGATGGTCGAGGACGATCCGGCCCGCAGGCCTGTTAGAGTGCGCGATATCGAGGTGGTGCAGCAGCGATTGGAGAACTCGGCATTCGAAATCATCGACCCGCCATTCCCCGAGCCTCGCTACCAATCAACCCGCTCGGCATTTGCCCAATTGGCGGTGAAAAATGTCGGCGCCTTGCCCCGGGTTCCAGCGCAGATTCTTTATCGCAGCGGCGAACCACCGCTGTGGCTGACCTATGACTATTTGAGGGAACTGACCAATCGCGCCGATCTTGGCCAGCGTTATCCCGACATGTTGCAGCGCAAATTGCTGGACGTCCCTCAGGAGTTCGAGCAGCGACGAGAACAGTTTCACGCGAGCATGTGCATTCAGCTGCCGCTGTTGGCGCTGGAGCTGAGAATCCGCAGTCGTCTGACGGATCTGGCCTATCGGCAGGTTGTCGCCGCCCTGCAACCCGACGCGTTCGATCGTCAGGTCGAGGGACAGGCCATGGTGGTCAGACCGCTGGGATTCCAGACTGGAGCCGACTCCAGAAAGGACTACGTCTTGAACATGTTTGTGATCGGCCCGCAGGCGCTTGGACGCGGGCCATACATTCTCTACCGGCCTGCTTCGGTCGAGCCAATGCTCGAGTTTGTCTCGTGGGCAGCTCTGTTAAGTGCGATTCAGGAGGACCCGCCGTTGCAGGGCAGCGTGCTGGCCGGGCTCGCACCCTCCGTTCACCACGTCTATGCCAACGGCGGCTTTGTGGAGCCCCATGTGGGACGGGTCGTTTTCGGTGACTTCGACGCGCTCCTGCCACAACGTGTCTCGCTCGCCAGCGAGGCGTTGTCTGAGGACGTGTTCAGCGCGTTGTACCGGGCTTGCGCCCAGGCACTGATCAAGCGGGCCAAGGATGATTCCGTGTCGAACTCGGAGGCCCGTTGGGATCAACTCAAGGACTTCGGGTGGGCATTGTTCAACCTGCTACAGCCACTATTGGACGGCCCGTTTGCAGCCATGGGGCTGTTGGTGCAACTCACGAAAAGCGTTGAAGTGTTTGTCCAAAGCGAGCATCCCGACAGTCGATGGTCAGCGGCGGCCGATGTGTTGATGAACCTGGCCTTGATATTGGTGCATTCGGGGTCCCCCATGCGTTCCATTGCGCGTGGCGAAGTGTCTGGCGTTGTCCGCGAAACCGCGCTGGAACAGCGTATCCAGCTCGCCAATAACCTCACGCGGCCTGCCTCAGCCGTTCCTGTCAAAGGGAAAACGAGGCTCTTTTATGGCTGGACCGGTGCGCGAGGCCAGTTGTCAGCGCGGCAACTGGCCAAACTGGACACCTTCAAGCTCCCGGCGCCGCCGCGCGAAAGTGGGTTGGTCAATTCCGGCGAGTTTCGTGGGCTTTATCGGCAAGATGGCTACTGGTATGCCTGCGTCGAGGATGACTGGTTTCGGGTTTCACCCACATTGGAGGGTGCGGTGATCACTGATCCGAAGGGTTCGCTGTTGAGGGGGCCCTGGCTCAAAAGCGACGAGCAGGGTCGCTGGAGCTTCGATTTCCGCCTACGGCTGCTGGGAGGCGCGGAGCTGAGTGTCCGGGCCAAAAGGAAGCTCAAGAAACTGGAGAAAAATGCGCGAGAGCTCTTGGCCGGATACGACAGGAAGGTGGCCGACGCCAGGCGGATGTCCAAAACCACTCATTCGCCGGCCGATGTAGAGAGCCTCATCATGGACCAGGCTGACCCGTTTGATGCCGCAGCCGCCAATATTGAGCAATTGACCCGGCCGGTGGGTGAAGAGTCGCTACAGCCAGCCGTCGATCAGTTGAGGGAGGCTGCCACGCGTCTTCGGGAACTGGCACAGCAAACACGTATTGAAATGTACAAATTGAGGAACCCGACCGCGGGTGCGGTGGAATATCTGTTGGGGAAGGAAGAGATAAGCATCCGCAAGATCGGCGGGCGAACCGATAGCTCTGCGGGTAAAGGCACTGATTTTTTGCAGGAATACGAGATCCGCGACCCCGGCAACAATGTGCTGTGGTATGCACATTTTCACTACCGGACAAAGGTGGCTGCGCCAGATTCCTTTATCAAGGCCCATCTGAAAACGGCCGCGCAGCGCCGCCTGGGTCTGAATTTTCAGAAGGATCAACAGGCCGCTGGCCACGCTGTGACCAGCATATGGCGCGGTGAGATTAGCCCTACGATGGCCAAACAGGTGTTTTTCCATCTATAGACTCAAGCGACAGGGCAAGCCTTCCTGACGGCGACGGGTAGGAAGGCTCGCACAAGGTTGCAAGCCAGCCCCGTGCCTCAGATCAATTCGCCACACAGATCCAGCTCCACCAGGGTGCGGACCTCATCGGTGCCAAGCCCCGTACCCAGCAGCCCATGCAACTTGCCGAACGCCGCTTCACGGGTCATGCCACCGCCCGAAAGTACGCCGACGCCACGCAAACGACTGCCCGCCTCGTAGACATCCAGCTCGACGCCACCTTCATGGCACTGCGTCACCGCAACCACCACCACGCCGTTGTCCCGCGCGCGACCGAGGCTGGCAAGAAACTCGGGGTTGTCGCTCGGCCCGGTGCCGCTGCCGTAGCACTCCAGCACCAGGCCCTGGATGCCGCTGTTCAGCACGCCATCGAGTTGCTCGGCGCCAATGCCGGGGAACAGCGGCAACACAGCAACTTTCGCCAGCTGCTTGCTCTGGTTGTAGTTCAACGCGGCGGGCAGTGAAGAAGCCTTCGCTCCGCCGCCTTGGCGCTCCAGTCGCTTGAACGGATGCCGACCGAAACTGCGGACTTTCGCGCAACGGGTCGGATCCAGCAATTCGCCATGGAAGTACAGATGAACGCCCGGTGCCAAGCCATGACCCAACGCCACCAACGCGCCGCCGAGGTTTTCCCAGGCATCGCTGTCGGTCACGCCGGCCGGCAGCATCGAACCGGTAAAGCACACGCGGGCGTTCAGGCCCAGCAATTGAAAGCTCATGGCCGCAGCGCTATAAGCCAGCGTGTCGGTGCCGTGCAGGATCAGCACACTGTCGCAGCCCTGTACGTCGACGGCATCGACCACGGCCTCGCGCAGTTGCTGCCAATACGCCGGAGACATGTTGGCGCTGTCGATCAGCGGCGACATCTCGCGAAAGCGCCACTGCGGTACCACCAGTTCCGGCTGGCTGTGCAGGTATTCGCGCATCCGCGCTTCGAAACCGGATGCCGGTGCCAGGCCGTGTTCGCTGGCTTGCATGCCGATGGTGCCACCGGTGTAGAGCACCATGACGTGCTGGGCGGCAGGAAAGGAATTGGGAACCATGGGGAAGTCTCCGCAAGAGATGGCATGTGGGAGCCAGCCGGCTGGCGATGACGGACTGTCAGTTGACACATTAGTCTCTAACATACCGCCATCGCGAGCCGGCTCGTTCCCACAGGTTGTGCACTTTAACTGACGGGCGCAGGGGATGCGCCCGTCATTCACCGATCAGCGTTGCGCTGCGGGTACGCCTTGCGCTTCAGCTTCTGCCTTGGTGGCGGCGGCTGGCGGGTTGGCTGGCCAGGCGTTCAGGTCCAGGTCCAGATCCGGGAACTTGCTCGAATCGAACACTGGAGTCTTGATCCCGGCAGCGCGCTGGTCATCGTAGTCACGCAGGATGCGCATGCCGACCTTGAACAGCAGGAACAGCGCAATCAGGTTCACGAACGCGAGCAGGGTCATGGTGATGTCGGCAAACGCGAACACCGTGCCGAGGTTCTCGATCGCACCCCAGAAGATCAACACCAGTACCAGTGCGCGGTAGCCTATCAGCGCCTTGCGGTTTTCACCGATCAGGAAGCGCAGGTTGCTCTCGCCCAGGTAGTAGTTGTAGAGAATCGAAGTGAACACGAACAACGCCAATGCCACGGAGATAAACATCCGGCCCCAGTCGCCCACGACAGCGGCGAGCGAGTTCTGGGTCAGGGCAATGCCATCGCCTTCGAAGCCCGGGGTGTAGAAGCCCGAGAGCAGGATCAGCAAGGCGGTGCAGGTGCAGATCACGAAGGTGTCGAGGAACACGCTGAACGCCTGAACCACGCCTTGTGCCACCGGGTGTTCAACCGACGCCACGGCTGCCACGTTTGGCGCACTGCCCAGGCCCGCTTCGTTGGCGAACACGCCACGCTTCACGCCCATGACGATGGCACTGCCAATCAGGCCGCCGAAGGCCTGGTCGAGACCGAAGGCGCTTTTGACGATGGTCATCAGCATCGCCGGTACGTGGTCGAATTGCAGCACGATCACATAGATGGTCACGCCGATGTACACCAGGGTTTTCACCGGCACCAACAGGTCAGCGACCTTGGCGATGCGCTTGATCCCGCCGATGAACACCAGACCCAGCAACACTGCCAGGGTCAGGCCGGTCCAGGTGGTATCGAAGCCGAACGCGTTGTTCAGCGAGTGCGTCACAGCGTGGGATTGCAGGCCGTTGAACGCGAACCCGAAAGTCACCAGCAACAGGAACGCCATGATCATGCCCAACCAGCGTTTCTGCAGACCGTGCTGGATGTAATAGGACGGGCCGCCACGGTAAGTGCCGTCAGCGTCGGCGCGTTTGTAGAGCTGGCCGAGGGAGCATTCGAAGAAGCTGCTGGACATGCCGACCAGTGCGGTCACCCACATCCAGAACACCGCACCTGGCCCACCGAGGGTCACGGCAATGCCGACACCGGCGATGTTGCCTGCACCGACGCGGCCAGCGAGGCTGAGCATCAGGGCCTGGAACGAGCTGAGTTGGCCGGCGCTGCTTTTGAGACTGTCGCGGAACACCGCGAACATGTGGAAGAAGTGACGCAATTGAACGAAACGCGAGCGGATCGTGAAGTAGCTACCGAGCCCGACAATGAGCACGATCAGTACTTTCCCTGAGAGGAAGTCGTTAATGACTTCGAGCATGGATTATTCCTCGCTGTTTTTTGTGTAGGCAAATGCTGGGCGGTCGGAAACATCGCGTTACACCGGTTTGCGCACGGCAAAACAGGCGAGGCGACGTTTCGTCCCGATTTCATATTGCGGGTTTGTTATTAGTTCGGGTTTCGCATGGGTTTGGGCCTCGTTACCGACGACCGCTCACGCGAAGAGGGGCGGCACTATACCTAGGAGAGTGCCGTCCGTCTGCACGGTTGTGGTGCAAGCATCGAAACGAAGCCTTTGAAACGCCCGACGTTACCGGCGCCGGGTTTATGCGGGATCTGCTTTTCTGTGGAAGCGGGCTTGCTCGCGAATGCGGTCTGACATCCACTATTTATGGTGACTGACACATCGCTTTCGCGAGCAAGCCCGCGCCCACATTTCTCAGCCCCCAGACATTCTGATTTACTGCCAAAGAGTTAAAAAAAAGGGCCTGGGGAATAAACCCCAAGCCCTCAAAAGGTGAGAGGTGTCTAGTCCCTCGACCTGGTGAGCGGTGCTACTGATGCGTCGGTTCAGGCCTTAAGCGGCACCAGACGCGGAGCAATCATGTTTTCCGGGCGCAGGATGTCGGCGAGCATTTCTTCGTCGAGCAAGCCTTCTTCGCGCACCAGTTCCAGCACGCCGCGGCCGCTTTCGAGGGCGATACGAGCGATGCGGGTGGCGTTTTCATAGCCGATGTACGGGTTCAGCGCGGTGACCAGGCCGATCGAGTGCTCGACCAGTTCGCGGCAGCGGGCTTCGTTGGCGGTGATGCCGGTGATGCAGTGCTCGCGCAGCATGTCCATGGCGCGTTGCAGCAGACGGATCGAGTCGAAGATCTTGAACGCGATCAGCGGCTCCATCACGTTCAGTTGCAGTTGGCCGCCTTCGGCCGCAATGGTCAGCGCCAGGTCGTTGCCGATAATCTGGAACGCTACCTGGTTTACCGCTTCCGGGATGACCGGGTTGACCTTGCCAGGCATGATCGAGCTGCCTGGCTGACGCGCTGGCAGGTTGATTTCATTGATGCCGGTGCGTGGGCCGCTGGACAGCAGGCGCAGGTCGTTGCAGATCTTCGACAGCTTGACCGCGGTGCGCTTGAGCATGCCGGAGAACAGTACGAACGCGCCCATATCGGAGGTGGCTTCGATCAGGTCGGCCGCCGGTACCAGCGGATGACCGCTGATGGTCGCCAGACGTTGAACAGCCAGGTGCTGGTAACGCGGGTCGGCGTTGATGCCGGTGCCAATCGCGGTACCGCCCAGGTTCACTTCGGTCAGCAGTTCTGGTGCCAGTGTCTTCAGGCGTGCCAGGTCTTCGCCCAGGGTGGTGGCGAAAGCGCGGAATTCCTGGCCGAGGGTCATCGGCACGGCGTCTTGCAGCTGGGTACGACCCATCTTCAGAACGTGGCTGAATTCTTCACCCTTGGCGGCGAACGACTGGATCAGGCTGTCGAGGCTGGCCAGCAGGGCGTCGTGGCCCAGCAGCAGACCCAGGCGGATCGCGGTCGGGTAGGCGTCGTTGGTCGACTGCGCCATGTTCACGTCGTTGTTCGGGTGCAGGTATTGGTATTCGCCCTTCTGGTGACCCATGGCCTCCAGCGCGATGTTGGCGATGACTTCGTTTGCATTCATGTTGGTTGAAGTGCCAGCGCCGCCTTGAATCATGTCCACCACGAACTCTTCGTGGAAATCGCCGCGGATCAATCGTGCACAGGCTTCGCTGATGGCAGCGTGCTTGGCTTCGCTCAGGTGACCCAGCTCGCGGTTGGCGTCAGCGGCGGCTTGTTTGACCATGGCCAGGCCGACAACCAGCTTCGGGTAATGCGAAATCGGAACGCCGGAGAGACGGAAGTTGTTCACCGCTCGCAGGGTCTGGATGCCGTAATACGCTTGAGCCGGTACTTCGAGTACGCCAAGCAGGTCTTTTTCTGTGCGGAAAGATGCAGCGGAGGACATGATAGAAATCATCTCGATATGGACCCGGTCTGTGCCGGAACACCGCAAATGCTAGGCTTGTGGAGAGTTTTCGGCCAATGCTGTTAAACACTGGCCTATGCATATTCGGCATAATGCCTGTGTGACGCCGTGTGTGCGGCGAGCGTGTGACCTAATTTGGTGCGTGTCCGGGAGGGCGTGATGAATCTGGAAAGTAAATGGCTTGAGGACTTCAGTGCCCTGGCCGCCACCCGCAGCTTCTCCCAGGCTGCGGAACGCCGCTTCGTGACGCAGCCGGCGTTCAGCCGACGGATCCGCAGCCTCGAAGCCGCACTGGGGCTGCAACTGGTCAACCGTTCGCGCACGCCGGTCGAGTTGACGGCGGCGGGGCAGTTGTTCCTGGTCACCGCACGGACCGTGGTCGAGCAGCTCGGCGAAGTCCTGCGCCACCTGCACCATCTGGAAGGCGGGCAGGGTGAAGTGATGCAGGTCGCCGCCGCCCACTCCCTGGCATTGGGCTTCTTTCCGCGCTGGATCGCGCAGTTGCGTAATGAAGGTTTGAACATTGCTACACGGCTGGTGGCGACCAACGTTGGCGACGCGGTGCATGCATTGCGCGAAGGCGGGTGCGATCTGATGCTGGCGTTCTATGACCCTGACGCCGCCATGCAGATGGACCCGGAGATCTTTCCGTCACTGCATCTGGGGCACACGGAAATGCTGCCGGTGTGTGCGGCGGATGCCAATGGCAAGCCGCTGTTCGATCTGGAGGGCGAAGCCAGCGTTCCTTTGTTGGCCTACAGCGCCGGAGCGTTTCTCGGACGTTCGGTGAACGGCTTGCTGCGCCAGCGTGCGCTGAGGTTTACCACAGTGTACGAAACCGCCATGGCTGATAGCTTGAAAAGCATGGCCTTGGAAGGGTTGGGGATTGCCTGGGTCCCGCAACTGAGCGTACGGGCCGAATTGGCTCGTGGTGAACTGGTGGTCTGTGGCGGCCCGCAATGGCATGTGCCGCTGGAGATTCGTCTTTACCGCTGCGCACTGGTGCGCAAGGCGAACGTGCGATTGTTGTGGCGCAAGCTGGAAGGCGGGGCGGCTAGCCCCGCTTCCTGAGTCGGGTGCAAGCCCATGCGAAAGGCTCGCACCCGATGATCAGCTCACCGGTGTTTCAGTCGAACTGATCGAGGTAGTGACGAATATTCTCTCGGTTCTTGTCGCTGAAACGGTAGGCATTGCCACGAAACGTGGTCGCCCAGTCAGCTTTCATGACCGTGTCATGCCACCAGCCGTCATAGATCACGTCTGCATCGTCATGGGTGGCCCCGAACATGTGGCCCACCTCGTGGGCGGGTGCCATGTAATAAAATATCGAAGCGATTCCACTCTGGCCTTTTTCGATCGCGGCGCCGGCAACGCTGCTGTTGATTGGGCTGCGAGTTAACAAGAGGAATTTATTGAGGTCTGGATCATAAGGGCGGCTCTCCTCCACCTTCGAAGTAAACTCTTTAACCATTGCTTTCCAGCCCTGACCTGAATCGTAAACACTTTCATTTTTGTAATGGTAATGGGTCATTCCCGGAGACGTGGCTTTAGAGCTGAAGATGATTGTGACGCCACGACCGGATATATGCTCAAGCTCGGTTTTCAGCCAGGCGAAGTGGTCGTCGTAAAGTTTTCCTTCATCGTACCCGTCCAGGTCGTCGTGGATAAAAACAATTAAAAGTATAGGTTTTTTTGCTTGATTGGTTTTAATGTGTTTCATGCGGTTTTCCTTGTTGTTATTCATTGTTGGGGTGGGAGAGGGCCGTCGTGGAACTTTCAATACAGGCTGTCGACATAGGCCTTGATACGTTTTTCGTTTGCTTGGCTAAAAACATAACAATTAGAGCGAAGCACAAACGATTCCGGGAACATAAAGGTTTCACACCACCATCCGTTATAAATAATTTCGCTGTCGTCATGGCGTGCATTAAAGGTATGCCCGAGTTCATGCCCTATTGCCTGCCCTTGTTCAAACGAGGCGATCGCGGAGTGTCCGGGTAGAGTCGCGAGCCCTCCGATGCCGCCCATTAGCGGACTGCCATTGATATAATCGTTGGTGATCAAGAGAATCCGGTCATTGCGTGAAGACAAAAACTCGTTGTTTTTGTGTCGTTCTTTTTTATATTCCCAGCTGAGCTTTTTCCACTCTTCAAACATTTTATGGGGGGTGTCAGATTTGTAGTTGAAGTTGGTATAGGGTGGGCGGTTCCGATCGAAGACCACTGAGATGTCGCGGCCAGTGATACGCTTGAACTCGATGACAAAGGGTCGAATTCGATCAACGTAGGTTAAGTTTCGTTTCGATTCAGGAACATCGTCATGGAAGATGACGAAAATCCGGATCGGATTAAAAGGATCGTCTTTGAGTGTATTGTCATTTGCTGCATGGGCACAGATATGGATGCTCAAGGTGGTGACAAGTGTCAGTAGTGCTTTTAATAAAGTGTGCATGATCAAGGCTCGTGGAAAAATCGCCCTCGGTGATTTAGTTGAGGGCGTTAAGAGGGGTCATTGATTAAGTAAGTGGCGCGTTAGTTTGGTGCCGCTTTATATATAGCACGAGTTTTTTCCGGATCTGAACTTGTTGATATCCCTTATTTATTACTTGGTGTTTTAAAGTGATAAATGGAACTTCTTGTGCGCATTGGTCAGCGAGGGGGTTATTGCCCTGAAGGGCGGCGGTGGGCTCTGTGCGCTCTTGACCTTCAAGTCAATAAAACCGGCACTTTGTGCCGTATGACAGATGGTCGTTTCGGGGGCTGTTTATCCGCTTCATTGAGGTATACTGCGCGGCCTTCGGCCGGTTCGTCCGGCCATTTTTCGTACAATCAAGCCACGCATTTTGCGTGGCTTGTTGTTTTTTGACGCGCCTGCGGGCGCCCAGAGAGAAGAGGCACGACGATGAGTGCACTGGTTGGCGTGATCATGGGCTCCAAGTCCGATTGGTCCACCCTTAGCCACACCGCCGATATGCTGGAAAAGCTCGGCATCCCTTATGAGGTGAAAGTGGTCTCTGCCCACCGCACCCCGGACCTGCTGTTCCAGTACGCCGAAGAGGCCGAGGCGCGTGGCATCGAGGTGATCATCGCCGGTGCCGGTGGCGCGGCCCACTTGCCAGGCATGTGTGCGGCCAAGACCCACCTGCCGGTGCTGGGCGTTCCGGTGCAGTCGTCGATGCTCTCGGGCGTCGATTCGCTGCTTTCCATCGTGCAGATGCCTGCGGGCATTCCGGTCGCCACCCTGGCCATCGGCAAGGCAGGCGCAATCAACGCAGCGCTGCTGTCGGCGAGTATCCTTGGCGCCAAGCACCCGCAGTTCCACGCGGTGCTGAAAACCTTCCGTGCTGAGCAGACAGACAGCGTCCTGGAAAATCCAGACCCACGCATCGCCTGAGGTTGTTGACGATGAAGATCGGTGTAATCGGTGGCGGCCAGTTGGGTCGCATGTTGGCGCTGGCGGGTACTCCGCTGGGCATGAACTTCGCTTTCCTGGACCCCGCGCCGGATGCTTGCGCAGCCGCGTTGGGCGAACACCTGCGGGCCGATTACGGCGATCAGGATCACCTGCGTCAGCTGGCCGAAGAAGTCGATCTGGTGACGTTCGAGTTCGAAAGCGTCCCGGCCGAAACCGTGGCATTCCTGTCGCAGTTCGTCCCGGTCTACCCGAGCGCCGAAGCCCTGCGCATCGCCCGCGATCGCTGGTTCGAGAAGAGCATGTTCAAGGACCTGGGGATTCCCACCCCGGCGTTCGCCGACATCCAGTCGCAAGCCGATCTGGAGGCCGCCGTGGCCTCCATCGGTCTGCCAGCCGTATTGAAAACCCGCACCCTGGGTTACGACGGCAAGGGCCAGAAAGTCCTGCGCACCGCTGAAGACGTGGTCGGCACCTTCGCTGAACTGGGCAGCGTTGCCTGCCTGCTGGAAGGCTTCGTGCCGTTCACCGGCGAAGTGTCGCTGATTGCCGTGCGTGCCCGCGATGGCGAAACCAAGTTCTACCCGCTGGTTCACAACACCCACGACAGTGGCATCCTCAAGCTGTCCGTAGCCAGCACCGACCACCCGTTGCAAGCCTTGGCCGAAGACTACTCCAGCCGCGTGCTCAAGCAGTTGAACTACGTTGGCGTGATGGCGTTCGAGTTCTTTGAAGTCGACGGTGGCCTGAAGGCCAACGAAATTGCGCCGCGCGTTCACAACTCCGGGCACTGGACCACCGAAGGCGCCGAATGCAGCCAGTTCGAAAACCACCTGCGGGCCGTTGCCGGTCTCTCGCTGGGGTCGACGGCCAAGGTGGGCGAGAGCGCGATGCTCAACTTCATCGGCAAAGTGCCAGAGACCGAAAAAGTCCTGGCCATCGCCGATTGCCATCTGCATCACTACGGCAAAGCGTTCAAGGTCGGCCGCAAGGTCGGTCACGCCAACCTGCGTTGTGCAGACCGCGAGACACTGGCGGCACAGATCCTCAAGGTCGAAGCGCTGATCGCCGAATAAACAGTTTCATGTGGCGGCGGCGGAACCATTCAGGGGCCGCCGTTCTCTCATGGCAGGATGCGAAAGTCTGACTAGTCTTTCGCATAACCAACCAATCAGAGGGAAATGCCATGGGAATTATCGGAACCATCTTTATCGGCTTGATTGTCGGCCTGCTGGCCCGGTTCCTGAAACCGGGTGATGACAGCATGGGTTGGATCATGACCATCCTGCTCGGTATCGGCGGTTCGCTGGCGGCCACTTACGGCGGTCAGGCCCTGGGCTTCTATCAGGCCGGCCAGGGCGCGGGCTTCCTGGGTGCGCTGGTTGGCGCCGTGGTATTGCTGGTGATCTACGGCTTGATCAAAAAGAACTGATCCAGGCGACAAAGCCCTCTCTGCGCCGCACGCAGGGAGGGCTAGAATGCTCGGCGTTCTACCGTCCTTTCTCTTGCCGAGCACCTTCATGCGCCGTCTTCTGTTGACTCTTCTTCTACTGGGTTCGGGCCTTGCCCATGCCGGCGAACTGCCGGAAACCGACTGGCTCGAACTGATGCCCAAGTCGGACCAGAAAGCCCTCGAGGCCATGCCCGAAATCGATCACAACTCCCCCGAAGCCAATGGCACCTTTACCGAAAAGGGTGGCATGAAGCAGAGCAAGGGCTTGCCGGCGGTGATGTACTCCACCAAAACCGTGCCGTCGATGAACGACAGGAACATTCGTATCGGCGGTTATCCGGTGCCGCTGGAATCAGACGCCAAGGGCCGCAGCACGCTGTTCTTCCTCGTGCCATATCCGGGCGCCTGCATCCACGTGCCGCCACCGCCGCCTAACCAGTTGGTGCTGGTGCGCTATCCGAAAGGGTTGAAGCTGGATGATATCTACACGCCGCTCTGGGTGACCGGCACGTTGAAGATCGAGAAGGTCAACAACGATCTGGCTGATGCGGCGTATGCGCTGGATGCGGCGAAAGTTCGGGTGGTGCAGGAATCAGATCTCTAGCAGCCAGCCAAAATAACTGTGGGAGCCAGCCTGCTGGCGATAGCGGTCCGTCAGGCACTTTCAAGTTGACTGACATGACACCATCGCCAGCAGGCTGGCTCCCACAGTTCGTATTGCGGTGTTGATTAGAGAGGTGTGCTGGCGATGTTCACACCGAGGGTGTGGGTGGCGCCCGGTTTCAGCGTGATCACATCATCCATCACATTCGCCGTCTCGATGCACAGCATGCGCTGCCAGCCATCGTCTGCCATATCACTGAACGCCGCCGCGCGATCAATCCACGGGTTCCAGATCACTGCCGTGCGCGAACCGCTGCTGGTCAGCTCGATGTGCCGCTCCCACGCCGGATCGACAATGCTCAGCTTCGCCGGGGTGTTCAGGTAGATGCGATCGGTCTCGCCGGTAAAGCGCAGGTCACCGGTCTGGGTCTTGGTTTTCCAGTCTTCCAGGGTCTCGATGTAATTCAAGCCATCCAGCCCTTCAACGTGCACATTGCGCACGTCGCTGACCGCGAAATAGCTGTGCAGCGCCTGGCTGATGGTGACGGTATCGGTGCCCTGGTTGTGGCTGGTCAGGCTGATGTGCAGTTGCTCATCCAGTCGAATGCTCAACTTCAAATCCACCTGATGCGGCCAGCCCGGAAAGCCGCCTTCGGGGTAGGGCAGGACAAATTCCACCTTCAGGCTTTCCCCTTCGGTTTCGATGCCGCCCAGCTCCCAGTCCATCGCCCGTACAAAGCCGTGGGCGGTCGGCGGTTCGTTGCTGACGCGCATCGCCTGGACGCTCTGCGGGTTGCGCGAAAGGTTGCCGAACCACGGCCAGCACACCGGCACGCCGGCGCGGATGCTCTTGCCGGTCTTGAACACAGCCTCGTCGTTGAGCCAGATCAGCGGCGGTTGGCCAGCCAATTGATAACTCAGGATGTGCGCGCCTTGCTGGGCCACCAGCAATTCGGCCTGACCGTGGCGGATGCGCCAGCAGTTCAGTTCATCCAGTTTTACGGCTTCAACGTTGGGCGTGCTCATGGGGCAACTCTCGATCGGGAACGATGGCAGCTATGGACCGCAAAACGGTCGCCGTGTTTAACGCGCGCGTGGCGGAACCGAACGGGTGCGACCGCTGCCATCGATGGCAACAAACACAAACACGGCTTCAGTGACTTTACGCCACTCGCTCGACAGCGGATCGTCGCTCCAGACTTCGACCATCATCTGAATCGAGCTGCGGCCGATTTCCAGTGCCTGGGTATAGAAGGAGAGCTGAGCGCCCACCGCCACCGGAACCAGGAACGCCATGCGATCGATCGCCACGGTAGCCACCCGGCCGCCAGCGACTTTGCTGGCCATTGCGGTGCCGGCCAAATCCATCTGCGCCACCAGCCAGCCGCCGAAAATATCGCCGAAACCGTTGGTTTCACGAGGAAGCGCGGTGATTTGCAGGGCCAGGTCGCCTTGCGGGATTGGATCTTCTTGTTCGAGCTCTATCATGCCGGGGGTGCCTCTGACCCGTGACTCTTCATTGGTACTTCAGGTGAATAGCCGTCTCAAGGAAAAACGATTCAGCCCCGAACATACTACGTTCGTCACGTTTTTCGTGAGGCGCCTAAAGGGAAACTCTGCGAAATCGACTGGTTGGCCAGCAGCGTCTTCGCACAGCAACCCTTTCAAGCTGTTCAAGATCGCGAGTATATCGATCGGTAGACTCCGAGACGACCGTCCGGTTCTCATTTTGACCGTCAAATACGCACCTCTATGTGCTTTTTCGAACAATTTGCTATCGTGCCGGACCTGCCCAAGCCTCCGCCAGCGTTGTTGGGGTTGCAGATCCGACTATTAGAGAAGCCTTGCCATGACCACAGCGCCCTCGAGCATCGCGCAGCCGACCCAGCCCGCACGTCCGTTGACCCGCAATGATTACAAGACTTTATCGCTGTCCGCCCTGGGCGGCGCGCTGGAGTTCTACGACTTCATCATTTTCGTGTTCTTCGCCACGGTGGTCGGCAAGCTGTTCTTCCCGGCCGATATGCCCGAGTGGCTGCGCCTGATGCAGACCTTTGGCATCTTTGCCGCCGGCTACCTGGCGCGGCCGCTGGGCGGCATTGTGATGGCGCACTTCGGCGACCTGTTGGGTCGCAAGAAGATGTTCACCCTGAGTATTTTCATGATGGCGGTGCCGACCCTGATCATGGGTTTGCTGCCGACGTACGCGCAGATCGGCATGTGGGCGCCGATCCTGTTGCTGCTGATGCGCGTGATTCAAGGCGCGGCGATTGGCGGTGAAGTGCCTGGCGCATGGGTCTTCGTTTCCGAACACGTGCCGCAGCGGCACATCGGCTACGCCTGCGGCACCCTGACCAGCGGTCTGACCGCGGGCATCCTCCTGGGCTCACTGGTTGCCACGGCGATCAACAGCCTTTACACGCCGGTGGAAGTGGCGGATTACGCATGGCGGATCCCATTCCTGCTGGGTGGCGTGTTTGGTCTGTTCTCGGTTTACCTGCGCCGCTGGCTGCACGAGACGCCAGTGTTCGCCGAACTGCAACTGCGCAAGGCCCTGGCCGAAGAAGTGCCGCTGCGCGCTGTGTTGCGCGACCATCGCGGGGCGATTCTGATTTCCATGCTGCTGACCTGGTTGCTGTCCGCTGCCATCGTGGTGTTGATTTTGATGACCCCGACCGTGTTGCAGACGGTTCACCACTTCTCGGCGACCACCGCCCTGCAGTCCAACAGCGTGGCGATCGTGTTCCTGAGCGTTGGCTGCATCATTGCCGGTGCCCTGGCAGATCGCTTCGGCGCAGGCCGGGTGTTCGTGTTCGGCTGTGCTGCGTTACTGGCCAGCTCCTGGACCTTCTACCACAGCCTGGCCGAGCATCCTGACTGGCTGTTCCCTATGTACGCCTTGACTGGCTTGCTGGTGGGCACCATCGGCGCGGTTCCGTATGTCATGGTCAAGGCATTCCCGCCGGTGGTGCGCTTCAGCGGCCTGTCGTTCTCTTATAACGTGGCTTACGCCATCTTCGGTGGCCTGACGCCGATGATCGTGAGCCTGCTGCTCAAGGAGAGCCCGATGGGCCCGGCGTATTACGTCGCGGTTCTGTGCGGGGTCGGGATCCTGGTGGGGGCGTATCTCTGGAAGAAGGGGCGCTGATCCCTAAATTGTCTGTAGCTATACCGGCCCCAATCGCCAGCAGGCTGGCTCCCACATTGAAATGCATTCCAAAGTGGGAGCCAGCCTGCTGGCGATCAGGGCGCATGAATTATCCGGTAAAAACTCGAATGCTGGCCTTTCATCCAATTGTCATATTTCAGCCATAGAGTGTTCACACGGCCTGCTGATACTTGGCCCCGACTAACACACCCTATCTGCTAGGAGTAAGGCATGAAACTGAAGCGTTTGATGGCGGCAATGACTTTTGTCGCTGCTGGCGTTGCGACTGCCAACGCGGTTGCCGCTGTTGACCCTGCTATCCCGAGCTACACCAAGACCACTGGTGTGTCGGGCAACCTGTCCAGCGTCGGTTCCGATACCCTGGCCAACCTCATGACCCTGTGGGCTGAGAACTACAAAAAAGAATACCCGAACGTCAACATCCAGATTCAGGCTGCTGGTTCCTCTACCGCGCCACCTGCGCTGACTGAAGGCACCGCTAACCTGGGCCCGATGAGCCGCAAGATGAAGGACAACGAGCTGCAGGCCTTCGAAACCAAATACGGCTACAAGCCAACCGCTATCCCGGTTGCCGTGGACGCCCTGGCTGTCTTCGTGCACAAAGACAACCCGATCCAGCACATGACCATGGAGCAAGTCGACGCGATCTTCTCCTCGACTCGTCTGTGCGGTGCTAAAACCGACGTGAAAACCTGGGGTGATCTGGGCGTGACGGGCGACCTGGCCAACAAGCCGGTTCAACTGTTCGGTCGTAACTCGGTATCCGGCACCTACGGCTACTTCAAAGAAGAAGCCCTGTGCAAAGGCGACTACAAGCCAAACGTCAACGAACAACCAGGCTCGGCTTCGGTCGTGCAGTCGATCAGCTCCTCGCTGAACGGCATCGGTTACTCGGGCATCGGCTACAAAACCGCTAGCGTGAAGACAGTGGCTCTGGCCAAGAAAGGCAGCACTGAGTTCATCGAAGACACCGAAGAAAACACCCTGAACGGCAAGTACCCGCTGTCGCGTTTCCTCTACGTTTACGTCAACAAAGCCCCGAACAAGCCTCTGGCCCCGCTGGAAGCCGAGTTCGTGAAACTGATTCTGTCCAAACAGGGTCAGGAAGTTGTAGTGAAAGACGGCTACATCCCACTGCCAGCCAAGGTTGCTGCAAAAGCACTGGCTGACCTGGGTCTGCAAGAAGGCGGTAGCGTCGCAAAGAAGTAACACCTTAGGTCCGGGGTAAACCCCGGACCTGTGTAGGAGCTGTCGAGGGAACCGAGGCGGCTCCTACACCCCCCCCCCCAATTTTTTGGTCCACTGCCAGTTCCCGCTGGCGGCGGATTTGCTGCGTCACTGCATTGTCATCTTTCTGTCATACAGGATCGCTAGGGTGTGCGCATGAATGATCTGGCCAATTCCACCATGACTACAAATCCCCCCAAGCGAATTGATTTCAATACGCCTGAATTGCAACGCAAGCGTCGCATCCGCGCGCTCAAGGATCGCCTGACCCGCTGGTACGTCCTCGTGGGCGGCCTTGCCGTTCTTGGCGCGATCACGTTGATCTTCTTCTTCCTCGCCTACGTTGTCTTCCCCCTGTTCCAGGGTGCCGACCTGACTGCCAAGGAATCCATCACGCCCGCCTGGATGCAAGACGCCGGCAAGCCGTTGATGATCTCTCTGGAAGAGCAGAACCAGGTCGCCATGCGAGTTTCCGACAAAGGGCAGGCGCTGTTTTTTGACATCGACAGTGGCGCTGAACTCAAGCGCGTCGATCTGCCGATCCCGGCCGGCACCACCGTGACCTCCATCGGCGAAGACCAGCCCGGCCATCCGCTGGTCGCGGTAGGTCTGTCCAACGGTCAGGCGCTGGTGTTCCGTCACACCTATAAAGTCAGCTATCCGGATGGCAAGAAAACCATCTCGCCGGCGATCGAATACCCGTACGGCGAAACGCCGATCGCGCTGAACGAAGCGGGCGGTGCGCTGGAGCACGTCAGCCTCAACGCCACGGATTCGACCCTGATGCTGGTCGGTTCCACCGGTTCGCAACTCAATGTGCTCTCGCTGACCAGCGAAGAAAACATGATGACCGGCGAAGTCACCAACGAGCAGAAGCGCATCGAGCTGCCGCAAATGACCGAGCCGGTGAAGAACATCTTCGTCGACCCGCGTCAGCAGTGGCTGTATGTGATTAACGGCCGTGCGCAAGCCGACGTGTTCAGCTTGCGCGACAAGAGCCTCAATGGTCGCTACAAATTGCTCGAAAACGGCGATGCCGAAATTACCGCCAGCACCCAACTGGTGGGCGGTATCTCGCTGATCCTCGGCGACTCCAAGGGTGGTCTGGCCCAGTGGTTCATGGCCCGCGATCCGGATGGTGAGCTGCGCCTGAAGCAGATTCGCACCTTCCAGATGGGCACCACGCCGATTGTTGAAATCACCGCCGAAGAACGTCGCAAAGGCTTCATTGCCCTCGACGCCTCCGGCAAGCTTGGCGTGTTCCACAGTACCGCGCACCGCACCTTGCTGGTGGATCAGGTCGTCGATGGCCAAGGCCTTTTCGGTCTGTCACCACGGGCCAACCGCATCATCGTGGAGCAGGGTGGCAAGCTGCAACCGCTGCTGCTCGACAACCCGCACCCGGAAGTTTCGTGGAGCGCGCTGTGGAGCAAGGTCTGGTACGAGAACTACGACGAGCCTAAATACGTCTGGCAATCGACCGCCGCCAACACCGATTTCGAACCCAAGCTGAGCCTGTCGCCGCTGACCTTCGGCACCCTGAAAGCCGCGTTCTACGCCATGCTGCTGGCCGCTCCACTGGCCGTCGCTGCGGCGATCTACACCGCATACTTCATGGCCCCGGGCATGCGTCGCAAGGTCAAGCCGGTGATCGAGCTGATGGAAGCGATGCCGACGGTGATCCTCGGTTTCTTCGCCGGCCTGTTCCTCGCGCCTTATGTAGAAGGGCATTTGCCGGGCATTTTCAGCCTGCTGATGCTCTTGCCGATCGGCATCCTGGTGGCCGGCTTCGTCTTCAGTCGCCTGCCTGAGTCCATCCGCCTGAAAGTGCCGGATGGCTGGGAGAGTGCGATTCTGATCCCGGTGATCCTGTTTGTGGGCTGGCTCTCGCTGTACATGAGCCCGTTCATGGAGAACTGGTTCTTCGGCGGCGACATGCGCATGTGGATCTCCCACGACCTGGGCATCACCTACGACCAGCGCAACGCACTGGTGGTCGGTCTGGCCATGGGCTTCGCGGTGATCCCGAACATCTACTCCATTGCCGAAGACGCCGTGTTCAGCGTGCCTCGCGGCCTGACCCTCGGTTCCCTGGCGCTCGGTGCCACGCCGTGGCAGACCATGACGCGGGTGGTGATCCTCACCGCCAGCCCGGGCATCTTCTCGGCGCTGATGATCGGCATGGGCCGTGCGGTCGGTGAAACCATGATCGTACTGATGGCCACCGGCAACACCCCGGTCATGGAAATGAACCTGTTCGAAGGTCTGCGTACGCTGGCGGCCAACGTCGCGGTGGAAATGCCCGAATCGGAAGTCGGCGGCAGCCACTACCGCGTGCTGTTCCTCTCGGCGCTGGTGCTGCTGTTGTTCACCTTCGTCATGAACACCCTCGCAGAACTGATTCGTCAGCGTCTGCGCAAGAAATACTCGTCGCTTTAAGAAAGGTAGAAGTCTGTGAAACAGAACTCCCTGAATGGATGGTTCAAGAGCGGCGCCCCCGGCGTCTGGATCAGCGGTGGCGCGGTGTCCATTGCGGTCATCATGACCATTGGCCTGCTCGCGGTGATTGCCGTGCGTGGCCTGGGTCACTTCTGGCCGGCGGATTTGATTCACGCCAGCTACGACGTGCCCGGCCAGGCCAATCACCTGGTCATCGGCGAAATCGTGCAGAAAGAAGAAGTGCCGCGCGAACGCCTGAAAAGCGCTGGCCTGCCGGTGCCCGATGAGGGCCCGGAGTTCATGACCCGCGAGCTGATCAAGGTCGGCAACCGTGACCTGAACGGCAACGACTTCACCTGGATCGTCGGCGAGTGGCTGACTAACCAAACCACTCCGCCAGAACTCATGGCTATCGAGCGTCGCGAGTGGGGCAATTTCTACGGCTATCTGGTCAACGTCAAACAGGAAGGCAAAGTCATTGCTGAAGGCGAAGCCGCGTGGCCTGAGTTGCAGGCTCGCGTTGCCCGCGTCAACGAGCTCGCCGCACAGCTCAAGACCCTGGAAAAAGTCGACATCGGCGCGATCAACGCCGGCCTCGAACGCATCCGCCTGCACGGTCGCAAGCTCGAGCTGAACGGCACCCTTGACGCCGCTGCACAAGCGGACATGGAATCCGACCGCGCCGAGCTGAACGCCCGTTATCAGGACGTCGAAGCACGTCTTGCCGACCTGCACGCCCAGTTCAACCGTGACAGCCTGACGGCCCGCGATGCCAACGGCAAAGAAGTCGTGATCGACATCGGCAAAGTGGTTCACGCCTACCAGCCGAACGCCATGGGCACGATGACCAAGATCGGCTTCTACTTCAGCAAGGTCTGGGAATTCCTCAGCGACGACCCGCGTGAAGCGAACACCGAAGGCGGGATCTTCCCGGCGATTTTCGGCACCGTGATGATGACCCTGATCATGGCGATGATCGTGACCCCGTTCGGTGTACTGGCAGCGGTTTACCTGCGCGAATACGCCAAGCAGAACGCACTGACCCGGATTATCCGTATCGCCGTGAACAACCTGGCGGGCGTTCCGGCCATCGTTTACGGCGTGTTCGGCCTGGGCTTCTTCGTTTATGTGCTGGGCGGCTCGGTCGACCGGTTGTTCTTCCCTGAAGCGCTGCCGGCACCGACCTTCGGTACGCCGGGTCTGCTCTGGGCTTCCCTGACCCTGGCATTGCTGGCGGTGCCGGTGGTGATCGTGGCCACTGAAGAAGGCCTGGCGCGGATTCCTCGCACCGTGCGTGAAGGCTCGCTGGCCCTCGGCGCGACCAAGGCGGAAACCTTGTGGAAGATCGTGCTGCCGATGGCCAGCCCGGCCATGATGACCGGCATGATCCTCGCCGTGGCTCGCGCCGCCGGTGAAGTGGCGCCGCTGATGCTGGTGGGTGTGGTGAAACTGGCACCGTCGCTGCCGCTGGATGGCAACTACCCGTACCTTCACCTTGACCAGAAGATCATGCACCTGGGCTTCCATATTTATGACGTCGGCTTCCAGAGCCCGAACGTCGAAGCCGCACGACCGCTGGTGTACGCCACGGCGCTGCTGCTGGTACTGGTGATTGCGACATTGAACCTGTCGGCCGTTTATATCCGCAACCATCTGCGCGAAAAATACAAAGCGCTGGATAGCTGATTTGCAGCATTGATTTCTATATGTGGGAGCCAGCCTGCTGGCGATTCAGGCACTGCGGTTTAACTCTGATACCGCGGTGATGCCTTCGCCAGCCGGCTGGCTCCCACAAAAACCGAACCGAATTTGTCAGCACAGGGAGCCTCCCATGCAGCACGAAGCACATACCCACGGCATCAACATGTCTGCCCTGGGCCGCGACAAGCAGAGCCTGAGCCTGGCGCAGGAAACCGTGGCCATCGAAGTGCCGGGCCTGAGCCTGTTCTACGGCGACAAACAAGCGCTGTTCGACGTCAGCATGAACATCCCGAAACAGCGCGTGACCGCCTTCATCGGCCCGTCCGGCTGCGGCAAGTCCACGCTGCTGCGCACCTTCAACCGCATGAACGATCTGGTTGACGGCTGCCGCGTAGAAGGCGAAATCAACCTCTACGGCAATAACATCTACCGCAAGGGCGAAGACGTGGCCGAGCTGCGCCGTCGCGTCGGCATGGTGTTCCAGAAGCCGAACCCGTTCCCGAAAACCATCTACGAGAACGTGGTTTACGGTCTGCGCATCCAGGGCATCAACAAGAAGCGCATTCTTGACGAAGCCGTCGAGTGGGCGTTGAAAGGCGCGGCACTGTGGGACGAAGTCAAAGACCGTCTGCACGAATCGGCACTCGGCCTGTCCGGTGGTCAGCAACAACGTCTGGTGATCGCGCGCACCATCGCCGTGGAGCCGGAAGTGCTGCTGCTCGACGAACCGTGCTCGGCACTCGACCCGATCTCGACGCTGAAAGTCGAAGAGCTGATCTACGAACTGAAATCGAAGTTCACCATCGTCATCGTGACCCACAACATGCAACAGGCCGCACGGGTTTCCGACTACACGGCGTTCATGTACATGGGCAAACTGGTGGAATTCGGCGATACCGACACCCTGTTCACCAATCCGGCGAAGAAGCAGACCGAAGACTACATCACCGGTCGTTACGGCTAGGAAGCTGTGGTTGCTCACTGAACTGACGCTGCGGCCCACCGCACCTTACCGGACGCTCCAAGGACGCCAACATGATTAGTAAAGAAGGCCTTACCCATCACATCTCCGCACAGTTCAACGCCGAGCTGGAGGAAGTGCGCAGCCACCTCCTGGCCATGGGCGGGCTGGTCGAGAAGCAGGTCAACGACGCGGTGACCGCGCTGATCGAGGCCGACTCCGGCCTGGCCCAGCAGGTTCGCGAGATCGATGACCAGATCAACCAGATGGAACGCAACATCGACGAAGAATGCCTGCGCATTCTGGCCCGTCGTCAGCCGGCAGCGTCCGACTTGCGTCTGATCATCAGCATCTCCAAGTCGGTGATCGACCTTGAGCGCATTGGCGACGAATCGACCAAGATCGCCCGCCGCGCCATCCAGTTGTGCGAGGAAGGCGAGGCCCCGCGCGGTTACGTTGAAGTCCGCCACATCGGCGACCAGGTGCGCAACATGGTGCGTGACGCACTGGACGCGTTTGCCCGCTTCGACGCCGACCTGGCGTTGTCGGTGGCGCAGTACGACAAGATCATCGACCGCGAATACAAGACCGCCCTGCGTGAGCTCGCCACCTACATGATGGAAGACCCGCGCTCTATCTCGCGGGTTCTGAGCATCATCTGGGTGCTGCGCTCGCTGGAACGGATCGGCGACCACGCGCGCAATATCTCCGAGCTGGTGATTTACCTGGTGCGCGGCACCGATGTGCGTCACCTGGGCCTCAAGCGCATGAAGCAAGAAGTTGAAGGCACAAGTGGCGAAACCGCTAATGTTCCGGGCGAAGTTGACGATAAGTAAGATTGCCCAAGTAAAGCGCCCGGCCTTTTGGCCGGGCGTTTTTGTTTACGGGCTTACGAATTCGAAGCAGCACCCGCGAACGAAAAGTCCCGGCGTGACTGAAGGTTTTTGGCAATGTGCCATCAGCAAAGCGGTATGCTTGCCGGGATTTTTTTAAGGGGTGATGGATGAGTAAGGTCAGTGTGTTGGTCGTGGACGATGCGTCGTTCATTCGTGACCTGGTGAAAAAGTGCCTGCGCAACTACTTCCCGGGGATCCGGATCGAAGACGCGGTCAACGGCAGGAAGGCTCAGGCCTTGCTGGCACGGGAAGCGTTCGACCTGGTCCTGTGCGACTGGGAAATGCCGGAAATGTCCGGCCTGGAATTGCTGACCTGGTGCCGCGAGCAGGACAACCTCAAGACCATGCCCTTTGTCATGGTGACCAGCCGTGGCGACAAAGAGAACGTCGTCCAGGCGATCCAGGCCGGTGTTTCCGGCTACGTCAGCAAGCCGTTCACCAACGAGCAACTGCTGACCAAGGTCAAGCAGGCGCTGAACAAGGTCGGCAAGCTCGATACCTTGATGAACAGCGCGCCGACCAAAATGAACTCGGCGTTCGGCAACGATTCGTTGAGCGCGTTGACCGGCGGCAAGGCGGAAGTGGTCGCGGCGGCCCCCGCCCCGGTTGCTGCGCCATCCCGAGGTCTGCTCAACAGCCCGCCCGTCAAGGCTCCGGTTGCTGCCGCTGCAGCCTCCGGCGGTCGTGGGCAAGGTCAGCTGCGCCTGCCGAACGGCATTCAGCCATGCGTTATCAAGGCCTTGAGCCTCAAGGAAGCGCTGCTGGTCGTGAAACGCACCGATGCGCTGCCGCAAGTGCTCGACAGCGCCGTGCTTGACATGGAGCAGGGTGACAACGCTGAAGTCGCCCGCCTGAACGGTTACCTGCACGCTATCGTCGCTCATGAGCAGAAACCCGACAGCGAATGGCTGCAGTTGACGTTCCGCTTTGTCGATCAGGACGCGCAGAAACTGGATTACATCTCACGTTTGATAGCACGTGGTACGGCGCAGAAGCATTTCGTACCCGGCGCGTGATCTTCGTCGCCTGACAGTCTGTCTTCGCGAGCAACCCCGCTCCCACATTGGAACGTATTCCCCTGTGGGAGCGGGGTTGCTCGCGAAGGGGCCCTCAAATTTGCCGCACATCCGCTGAACTGCCCATTTTGAAACATCTGCCGACTACCCGGGTCCATTGCAGCTGCTAGGCTCATCCCCAGGCCTTACTCGACAGAATCCTGCCCATGCTTGCGCGCCTGCTGTTTTTCTGTGGTCTGTCCATGGCGTCCACTTTGGCCATGGCCATGACCATCTACAAATCCACCGATGCCAATGGCGTGGTCTCCTATAGCGACCGCCCCACGAAGGGCTCCCAGGTGTTCACGTTTCGTGATCGCATGGTCGAACACCTCGAGCGTCAGGTGTACCTCGTTATCACGAAGAAGAAGGGCGTGGACAGCGTTTACGTGCGCAATGACCTGTATGCGCCGGTAGAGATCGAGCTGAGTTTCGCCGGGCTGCAAAACGTCAGTGGTGCGCCGAGCCGGCCGATTCGCCGGGTCATGCCGGCGCGCAGCAGCATTCGTCTGGCGCTGCTCACGGCGACGAAAGCGGAGATGCCGCTGGCATACACTCCCAAATTCGAATACTCCCTGGGCGACCCCTCAGGGGCTGCCATGGCCTATCGATACCCGTTCCCCTGGCGTGGCGGACCGTTTCGGCTCAGTCAGGGCAACAATGGACAGTACAGCCACTTTGGTCCAAGAAATCGCTACGCCATGGACATTGCCATGCCCGTAGGCACGCCGATCGTCGCGGCGCGAGGCGGGGTGGTGGTGAAAACCGAGAATGCCCAGACCGGGCGCGGCAACGATCCGTCGGGCAACTTCGTGCGGATATTGCACGATGACGGCACGATGGGCGTTTACCTGCACCTCAAGCAAGGGTCGGTAAGCGTTCGCGAAGGGCAGCGGGTGTCGGTGGGCAGTCCGCTGGCGCTGTCGGGCAATACCGGCAACAGCAGCGGGCCGCACCTGCATTTCGTGGTACAGCGCAATACCGGGTTGGGGCTGGTGTCGATTCCGTACCAGTTCAATCAACCGGTGGGGGCGCTGCCCAACTTTGCGTTGGGCAAGCAGTGAAGGTGATGGCGATCCACTGTGGCGAGGGCGCTTGCTCCCGCTCGGCTGCGCAGCAGTCGTAAACCGGTGAATGCGGTGTGCCTGGAGGATCGCGGTTGCAGGATGTTGGGCCGCTTCGCAGCCCGGCGGGAGCAAGCGCCCTCGCCACAAAAATCCCTGCCGACAATTAATCCAGCATCAACACCTTGGCCAAAATGATCTTCGGCCCTTTCATCTTCTTGATGATGATCCGCAGGCCTTCGACCTCCAACACTTCCTCCTCTTCCGGCACCCGTTTCAGGGTTTCGTAGACCAGCCCGGCGAGGGTTTCGGCTTCGACGTGATCCAGATCGATGCCCAGCAGGCGTTCGACCTTGAACAGAGGCGTATCACCGCGCACCAGCAGCTTGCCCGGCTGATACGCGAGGATCCCGCGCTCAGCCTTGCGGTGTTCGTCCTGAATGTCGCCGACCAGCACTTCCAGCACGTCTTCCATGGTCAGGTAGCCGATGATGTTGCCGTCGGCCTCTTCGACCAGGGCGAAGTGCGAACCGCCTTTGCGGAACTGCTCCAGCAACTGCGACAGCGGCATGTGCCGCGACACACGCTCCAGCGGCCGGGTCAGTTCGGCCAGGTTGAACGACTCGGGAATGTGGTCCAGGGCCGCCAGTTCCAGCAACAGGTCCTTGATGTGCAGCAGGCCGACGAACTCCTGGCGATCGCTGTCGTACACCGGATAACGGCTGAACTTGTGGCGACGGAACATCGCCAGGATTTCCTTGAGCGGTGCGTTGAACTCCAGCGTTACCAGGTCTTCGCGGGAGTTGGCCCAGTCGACCACTTCCAGTTCGCCCATTTCCACAGCGGAGGCGAGTACGCGCATGCCTTGGTCGCTCGGGTCCTGGCCACGGCTGGAGTGCAGGATCAGTTTCAGTTCTTCACGGCTGTAATGGTGCTCGTGATGGGGGCCGGGCTCACCCTGGCCGGCGATCCGCAGAATCGTGTTGGCGCTGGCATTGAGCAGGTAAATCGCCGGGTACATCGCCCAATAGAACAGGTACAGGGGCACGGCGGTCCACAGCGACAGCAACTCGGGTTTACGGATGGCCCAGGATTTCGGGGCCAGTTCGCCGACCACGATGTGCAGGTACGAGATGACGAAGAAGGCAGCGAAGAACGACACGCCTTTGATCACCTCGGGTGACTGCACGCCGACGGCTTCAAGGATCGGTTCGAGGATGTGCGCGAACGCCGGTTCACCGACCCAGCCGAGGCCGAGGGAGGCGAGGGTGATACCCAGTTGGCACGCCGACAGGTAGGCATCGAGCTGACTGTGCACGGTGCGCAGGATGTGCCCGCGCCAGCCGTTTTTCTCAGCGATGGCCTCGACCCGGGTCGAGCGCAGTTTGACCATGGCAAATTCCGCCGCAACGAAAAAGCCGTTGAGCAAAACCAGGATCAGAGCAAAAAGAATCATGCCGAAATCGGCGAAGAGTGTCGCGAGGGTCAAGCCAGGGGAAGGGTCCATGATGGAGTTTTGCGGGTTCCGTGTATTCGAAAGGAAAGAAAAAAGTGCACCTGAAAGGCAGGCACAAGTCAGCCAATGTAGCGGCTGACTTGTCGATTGCCTAGTGGCGAGTGCCGGTCGGTATCAATCGGCCGTGCTGATAAGTCGTGTTTTGGTGACTTGGGCCGGCGCGAAATGGCAGGTAAACGTACTGCCGTGGCCCGGTACGCTGCTGATTTCCATCCGTGCGCGGTGGCGCAGCAACACGTGTTTGACGATCGCCAACCCGAGCCCGGTGCCACCGGTGTTGGAATTGCGGCTGGAGTCGACACGGTAGAAACGTTCGGTCAGGCGCGGCAGGTGTTTGCTGTCGATGCCGATGCCGGAGTCCTGAACGCTCAGGTGCGCGCCTTGTTCGTCTCCCCACCAGCGAATACGGATATTGCCTTCGGCCGGGGTGTACTTCACCGCATTGAACACCAGGTTGGAAAACGCGCTGCGCAGTTCGGCTTCGCTGCCCTTGAGCTGAATCGTCGGGTCGGCTTCGAGGGTGATGTGCTGATTTTTTTGCCCGGACAGTTGCTGGGCGTCGCCCTTGATCGATTGCAGCAAGCCGTCGATGGCCACGGGCTGGTTGTCCGACGGGTAATCGGTGGCTTCCAGTTTGGCCAGCAGCAGCAAATCGTTGAGCAGCGTCTGCATGCGCCCGCCCTGTTGCTGCATTTGCTGCAACGCACGGCTCCAGCGCGGGTTCACGTCCTCGACATTGTCGAGCAGGGTTTCCAGGTAGCCGCAGATTACCGTCAACGGCGTGCGCAATTCGTGGGAGACGTTGGCGATGAAGTCCTTGCGCATCTGCTCCAGCTGATGGATGCGCGTCACGTCGCGCACCAGCATCAAGTGTTCGTTGTTGCCGTAGCGGGTGATGTACAGCTGAATGCGCAGGCGATCGTTGATCGGCGACGGGATTTCCAGCGGTTCGGCATAGCTGTCCTGCTCGAAATATTCCTTGAAGCGCGGATGGCGCACCAGGTTGGTCACCGGTTGTCCGCTGTCTTGCGGGGTCTTGAGACCGAGCAGGGTTTCCGCCGCGCGGTTCCACCATTCGAGGTTGCCGTCGGTGTCGAGCATGATCACCGCGTCTTTCAGCGCGGCGGTGGATTCCTGAACCCGGTCGATCACCGCTTGCAGGCGCCCGCGCACGCGTTGGTCGCGGCGTTGCAGGTGGTAGATGCTGTCGAACACCTCTCCCCACAGGCCATAGCCATCGGGCGGTGCTTCATCGGGTTTGTGCAGGCGCAGCCACTCGTGCAGACGCAGCAATTGCTTGAGGGTCCAGGCCAGGTAAAGGCCCAGGCCCGCGGCGAGACTCCAGCCGTAGTAGCCGGTGATCAGGCCGACCACCAGGCAGGCGGTGACCAGTAGCAGCATGTGGCGAATCAGGGTGCCATGCCAGTTTTGGTTCACTTGAACGCGCGTCCTTGTCAGCTTGTCGGGCGGGAAAGGTCCGGATCAGGCTTTGGTAGAAAAGCGGTAACCGGTGCCGCGCACGGTTTGTACCAGATTTTCGTAGGCATCGCCGAGGGCTTTGCGCAGGCGACGGATGTGCACGTCGACGGTGCGTTCCTCGACATACACGTTGCCGCCCCAGACCTGATCCAGCAACTGGCCACGGGTGTAGGCGCGTTCCTGGTGGGTCATGAAAAATTGCAGCAAGCGGTATTCGGTCGGGCCCATCTCGGCCGGTTTGCCGTCGATGGTCACGCGATGACTGATCGGGTCCAGCAGCAGGCCGCCGACTTCGATCGGTGCCTCGCCATCGGTAGGCCCGGCACGGCGCAGCACAGCCTTCAGGCGTGCGACCAGCTCACGTGGGGAAAAGGGTTTGGTGATGTAGTCGTCGGCGCCGACTTCCAGGCCCTGGATCTTGTTGTCCTCTTCGCCCTTGGCGGTGAGCATGATGATCGGGATGTCCCCGGTCAGCTCATCGCGCTTCAAACGGCGGGCCAATTCGATGCCGGAGGTGCCGGGCAGCATCCAGTCGAGCAGGATCAGGTCCGGTTTGCGGTCGACGATGATGGCGTGGGCCTGCTGCGAGTTCTCGGCCTCCAGGCAGTCATAGCCGGCCATTTCCAACGCAACGGCGATCATTTCGCGAATGGGCGCTTCGTCGTCGACGATCAGAATGCTCCTGCCAACCATGCCATTAATCCTCTTGTCATTTAACTGTCTTGCGCCGCATTAGATAACGGAATTATTGCAGTCGTGTGACAGTATTTTAGTCGCCCGGCGATTGTCATGATCCTGAACTAAGCTCTAAGTCCGAATCCTGACAACCACAAAAGGAAGGTTTCCATGAAGCAATACTCGCATTCCTTCAAGGCTCTTATGCTGACCGCAGCCCTGGCGTTGCCATCAATGGCCTTCGCGGCTGAACCTGTGATGATGAAAGACGGTGTGATGGCGGACCACAAGGGCATGACCCTGTACACCTTCGACAAGGATACAGGCGGCAAGTCGGTGTGCACCGGCCAGTGCGCGGAAAACTGGCCGCCGTTCAAAGCGGAAGCGGGTGCCAAGGCCGAAGGGGACTGGACGATCGTCAAGCGTGACGATGGCACGATGCAGTGGGCCTACAAGGGCAAGCCGCTGTACTACTTCATGAAAGACACGAAACCGGGGCAAAAGGAAGGTGACAAGATGAAGGACGTCTGGCACGTCATCACCAATTCCGGACCGAAGATGTAGCACCTGTTGACGATTTCTGTGGCGAGGGAGCTTGCTCCCGCTGGGCCGCGAAGCGGACCCAAAATCTGCGAGTGCTGCGCACTCGAGCGGGAGCAAGCTCCCTCGCCACAGGGCTTTGTGCTTTATCAGCGGGTCGAGTAATCCAGCACAATCCCGACAAAAATCGCCAACCCGGCCCAGTGGTTGTGCAAAAACGCCTGGAAGCAACGCATCCGGTCCTTGCCGCGGGTGTACCAGAATTCCCACGCAAAACAGCCCGCCGCCGTCAGCAGCCCCAAGTGGAACCAGCCGCCGAGCTCGAATTTCGAACCGGCCAGCAACAAGCAACCCAACGCCAACCCTTGCAGTGCCAGGATGATTACCCGATCCGCGTCGCCAAACAGAATCGCCGTGGATTTCACCCCGATCTTCAAGTCGTCGTCGCGATCCGTCATGGCGTAATACGTGTCGTAGCCCACCGTCCACAGCAGATTAGCGATCCACAGCAACCACGCGGCGGCCGGCAGTTCACCGGTTTCGGCCGTGAACGCCATCGGCATCCCCCAGGAAAACGCCGCGCCCAGCACCACTTGCGGGTAATAGGTGTAGCGCTTCATGAACGGATAAGTGAAGGCCAGCGCCAGGCCACCGAACGACAACCAGACCGTCGCCGCGTTGGTGCACAACACCAGCAGGAAACTCACGCCCATCAGCAATGCAAAGAACACCAGCGCTTCTTTGGAGCTGATCTTGCCGCTCGGCAGCGGGCGCTGTTCGGTACGCTTCACATGGCCATCGACCTTTCGATCCGCCCAATCGTTGATCACGCAGCCACCGGCGCGGGTCAGCACCACGCCAAGGACGAAAATGACGATATTGGCCAGCGACGGCGAACCTTTGCCGGCAATCCACAGCGCCCACAGCGTCGGCCACAGCAGCAGGTAAATGCCGATCGGCTTGTCCATGCGCGTCAACTGAATGAAATCCCAGGCCCGAGGGTTCAAGCGGTTCAGGGACTTGAGCAGGCTCTGGTACATCAGCAGGTCTCCGGATGGGCGCGGGCGGCGAGCCACAAGGTCGGCAGGAAAATCTCCGCCACCAGCACGCTCAAGGCGCCACGGTCGAAGCGTGAACGCCGGCCCCACAGTTCGGGTGCCCGGCACTCGATCGGCAGCCATTCCTGAGGATAGTGACAAACCTCGATGGCGCGACGCTGAAATGCCTGATCACAGAACAGCAATTCGCCCAGCGAGCGGCTGCCCAGTTCGTCCATGTGCAAACCGTCGCCCTGCAACGCGCTACGTGCCGCCACACTGCGGGCAAACACCCAGGCTTCGCCGTGCCCGCGCAAATACACCTCGCGCACCCAGCCTTCGCTGCCTTCGGCCAGATCCAGCGCGGCACATTCGTCGGCGCGCAGCGGTTGCCAGCCTTCGAACAATGGCGTGACGCTGAAACCGTCATTCGACAGGCGGATCAGCCGTCGGGTCAGCGAGCCTTCGTCGAACAGCCAGTCGAGGGTAGAAGCGTCGGGCAGGGGCGCGAGTTGGCTTTGGGGAAGCCAGAACGGAGGTTTTGAGTGCGGCACAGTGAGTCATTATTGGCAGCAAATGAGGCGGCGAGCTTACCATGTCACTCGGCGATTTTGATTGAACCGGCGCGCCATTGCGCCGAACAGGCTTGCATCTGCCGGGCCCGATCAGTACAAAACGCCCTGAGCCGAACGGCAACGCTGCAATCATCGACCGTTCGCGCCGGCAATAAGCCTGAATCCTGAGGAAGTACCTGAATGAAAAAGTGGCAATGTGTGGTCTGCGGCCTGATCTATAACGAAGCCGACGGCTGGCCGGATGACGGCATTGCGCCGGGCACCCTGTGGCAAGACGTGCCGGAAGACTGGCTGTGCCCGGACTGCGGCGTTGGCAAGATGGATTTCGAAATGATCGAAATCAACTAAGGCATTTGAGAGGAGTAAGGAATGAACGCACCTGTCGTGATCGTCGGCACCGGGCTGGCTGGCTACAACCTGGCCCGGGAGTTTCGCAAACTCGATAGCGAAACCCCGCTGCTGCTGATTACCGCCGATGACGGACGCTCCTACTCCAAGCCGATGCTCTCCACGGGCTTCGGCAAAAACAAAGACGCCGACGGCCTGAGCATGGCCGAACCGGGCGCCATGGCCGAACAGTTGAAGGCCGAAGTGCGCACTCACACGCGCATCAGCGGCATCGACCCGGGGCACAAGCGCCTGTGGATCGGTGAAGAGTCGGTGATCTACCGCGACCTGATCCTGGCCTGGGGCGCCGAAACCGTGCGCGTGCCCATCGAAGGCGATGCGGCGGACGCCGTGTTCCCGATCAACGACCTCGAAGACTACGCACGCTTTCGTGCGGCAGCGGCCGGCAAGCGTCGGGTGTTGTTGCTCGGTGCCGGTCTGATCGGCTGTGAATTCGCCAACGACCTGATCCTCGGCGGTTACGAGGTGCAACTGGTTGCACCGTGCGAACAGGTCATGCCGACGCTGCTGCACCCGGCGGCAGCCGCTGCGGTCCAGGCCGGGCTGGAGAGTCTGGGAGCACGTTTCCACCTCGGGCCGGTGCTCAACCGTTTGCAGCGTGTTGAAGAGGGATTGGAAGCGCATCTGTCAGACGGTCAGGTCATCCCTTGCGACGTGGTGGTGTCCGCCATTGGCCTGCGTCCGCGCATCGACCTGGCGGCCGCGGCCGGTGTGCAGGTCAATCGTGGCGTGATGGTCGACCGTCACCTGAAAACCTCTCACGCCAATATCTACGCCTTGGGCGACTGCGCCGAAGTCGATGGGCTGAACCTGCTGTACGTCATGCCCCTCATGAGCTGGCTCATGAGCTGTGCGAGAGCGCTGGCCCAGACCCTCGTCGGAAACCCGACAGCGGTGAGCTATGGCGCGATGCCAATCACCGTCAAAACGCCGGTCTGCCCGCTGGTGGTTTCACCGCCGCCACGAGGTCTGGAGGGTGTGTGGACCGTCGAAGGGCAGGGCGCCGACCTCAAGGTTTTATGCCGCGATGCAGCCGGGAAACTGCTTGGTTATGCCCTGACAGGCACGGCGGTGATGGAAAAACTCGCACTGAACAAAGAACTTCCACCGCTGCTGGCGTAAATACCGGTCGTTCTGTCGGAATCACCCCGCTTTTGCCCCTACAAACGTCGCGCCGAGACTGGCGCGGCTCTTCCGTGCGTGCCATTCTCACTCCCGTCTGCCGCAGAGTAGAGCACCTGCGGCGCTTTGGGCGCTGTTCCAACGAGAACAGCACGGACATAACAACAAAAAACCGTCAAAGGGGCTTCACTAATGCGTAAACCAGAACTCGCCGCAGCAATTGCTGAAAAAGCAGATCTCACCAAAGAGCAGGCCAACCGCGTACTTAACGCCGTTCTCGAAGAAATCACCGGCGCTCTGCACCGCAAGGACAGCGTGACGCTGGTAGGCTTCGGCACCTTCCTGCAACGCCACCGCGGAGCCCGCACCGGCAAAAACCCGCAAACCGGTGAGCCCGTGAAAATCAAGGCCAGCAACACCGTTGCATTCAAGCCAGGCAAATCGTTGAAAGACAGCGTCAATCCGTAACACCGACCGACTTCCCGCGTAGCGCGGGAGCGGAATAAGAAATGGGCACGCCAACTGGGTTGGGTGCCCATTTTTTTGTGGGTGCGGTTTAGCTGATGCGGTTTTGTTGCTGGGCGAAAATTGCTGCCATTTCCGGTTCGTCCAGATGATCCAGCGCTCGCTCCACCAACAAATGTACGCCGTCGGCCATGCGGCTGAGCGCCAGGGCTACGGAGCGGCGTGAGCCGTCCACATTGTCGGCGAGGTCGGCGGCGATAGCGCTGATGGACAGCAGATCTTCCGAGGCGTTGGCGAGGAGGGCTTCCGTGTTAATGCCGGGGCAGACAGCGAAGAGTTGGCCGTTGCGCTTTGGTGGCTTGGGTTCGGCTGGGGGGAAGTGATGGTCGAGGGCGCGCTCGGCGGCTTCGTTGAGTTTGTTTGAGTCGGGGCTTTCGTAGGGGGAGATTGGGTCGGCGTCTGGCGGGTTGGGTGTGACCTTGAACATGATCTTCAATTCCTTGAGTGATGCCGACACCACTTCGCCGACTAAACGAAGGGGTGGCAGCTGTGCTCAGGTTAGTCGGACCGGGGAATTGAAGAAGCCGGCGCACCCAAGGGTGCCCTACGCACAGCCGCCATCAAACTCAGGCACGAATACCTGTCTGACGGATGCTCATGCATCTTCAATTACCAGCGGGCGACTAAACCCGATCACTGATGAGCAGTGACACGAACCAAGTTACCGACCAGCCCCAAGGCGCACAAGCCGGCGGATTCTGGCGTAGCCGTAGGCAACGACGCAAGGTGTTGTAGCTTGCAGGACGTAACCTTGAGGCGTTTTAAACAAGCGCTGTCGAGCGGTGTTTAATCCGCAGAACAGCAGCGCCAGCGCGTCAACAAAATCTTCACAGGCCGAGCGGATTAATGACGGCGAAAGCATGCTTTGCCATTGCCAAAATCGACCGCGAGGCAGTTGGGCTCAATGGCCAATTGGAGGTCGTCAAACAATACGCCCAAATTATTTTCGGGAGGCCGAGAGGCGGTGTCAGTCTTTAGCGTTACGGTATTGTCCTCGACATGCCAACTCCCTTTTGCAATACCGTCAGCGCTTCCATAAGCGATCCCTCCGGAAAAAGTACCGTCCTTTTGCAGCAGCAATTCCGCCCCCATTTCCATTGCGCCGTACAAAAAATAATGTCCTTCCAGCGACTTGGAATCTGCTGCCGCGTAAGCAAAGGGCTGCCACATAAGTGCTGCGAAAAAAAATGTTCTGAAATCCATGTAATGACTCTCCTTACCAGCTTCCAAATGGAATGCAGAATTTTTCGATGTAGGTTTTGGACTCGGGTGACAAAGGCAGAGCATAACGGCCTTCATTTTTTCCCTGAGAGGGACCTTGTTTATTGACGGTGCCCACTACCCGAACAATCTCGACCGCCATCAGACAAGGACCGCCTAACCAGACCTTGGCAATACCGCCCGGCGCTGGACCAATGCCAATATCTTCGCGGTAGTCTGTGATCCACTTACCGTCCGCTCTGCAAAAAGCTTTTTCAGGTTTACGCATGATCTCCCGCGCTGATTCGGGAATGACGATGTACGCCTCGTAGGTTTGTGGTTCCACCAGCGATTGCCAGCGTACGTAGATCAACCGTGGTAGATCGGCGCCGGTGAAATGGCGACCTTTTCCACCCCCGTTACTGCTGACCCATCCTCTGGCAATACCCCGATTATTCGGAGGTTTTGGCACAGAGGCGATACCGCCTCCCGCGCCTCGGAATACTCGCTCCTTTATATCCACCACGTCTGCAGTTTCAATCCAAACCTCCTTGTAAGCGGGCGCTGAAAATCCTAGGAACCAAGGTGATTTTTTCTCCGATTGCGCGAAGCTTTGCGAGCTGAATGCCAGCAGCAATCCAACCAACAGGCCGGTGTATTTCTTGATTGGCTTGGCCGGCTTGATGATCGGCGAGGCCGCGGAGTAGTGGTTACCAAGAGCCATAAGGAATCCCGAACTGTTCGATGTAAGTCCTGGATATTTCAGACAAGGGCCGATGCTTACCACCGGATTTGCCTTCATAAGGGCCCTTAGGGTTTATTGTCCCGACTGTCCGAATTATCTCGATAGCGTCCAGGCAGGCACCGCCAAGCCAGACTTTGGCTATGCCGCCCGGAGCCAAACCAATGCCGATGTTGTCACGGGATTCGGTAATCCATTCGGCCCCGAAGCTGCAAAACGCCTTTTCAGGTTTGCGCATAATTTCCCGTGCGGATTCGGGAATAACTATGTAGGCCTCATAGGTTTGCGGTTCCGCCAGCGATTGCCAGCGCACATAGATCAGACGGGGCAGATCTGCACCAGTGACATACCTACCCTTACCAGCACCGTTACTGCTGACCCATCCTTTGGCAATACCCTGATTATTTGGGGGCTTTGGAACAGAGGCTATACCACCTCCCGCACCTCGGAATACCCGCTCTTGGATATCCACTACGTCTGCGGTTTCAATCCAGACGTCCATATAAGCCGGCGCTGAAAAACCCAAGAACCAAGGTAGCTCCTTACCGGGTTGGGCGAAGCTCTGCGAGCCACCAGTAAAAAGAACCCCAAACAGTAAGCCTGTGCATTTGGCGAACAGGCAGACGGACTTATTCATTGGGATGCACCACACGCTTGTTGTCTTTAGCTGGTCGGTTGATAAAAACAACGTTTATGTCGCTGCTATTGAAATCTTTGGCTGCGTTCCAGTTAGCGGAAAGGTGGATGTAGCGACTGCGTAACAGTGCTCTTTCTTCAATCGTCAATCCTTCGATCTGTGTGTCGCCTAGGGCATAGGCTTGTAGCTTTTTGTGGATGGATACCAAATCTAAAGGTAGGGCTAGTTTCGGGTCATTGGCATCGATGAGGTCAAAAGGAACATCGTGTCTAGCTGCCAACTCACGCATGATCCGCAAATACACCAACGACAGTTCGCCACGAACCGGGCGTTCGATAGAGGCAGCTGCAAAAACCTCTTTCTGTGGAATGGTCTTGGATCCGTCTGGCCTTTTTGAGTGAGGCAGCCGCCTTTCCCAAGACGCCACTTTGATTTTGTTACGCGGACCTTCGAAGTCGATTACGCCTTTTTCATACCAAGCGGATACCTCTTTTTCGGCAGAAACGTAAGCGGCACTGCGGGTTGCATCCATGCTCTCGCTCACGGTGCTTGTTAAGGGCTTACCCAGCAGGAGTTTTTCATTGGCTATTGGCAAATAACCACCGCCAAGGTCTGAGTGCACACCGGGCAAAACCAGGTCTGTATCACCGAGGCTGTTGAGGGCGAAGTTTTCACGGACTTCGTCTCGCGCGACCAGGTGCACAATCTTATTGGCACAGTCGTCCGGGAGTCTGAGATTGAGGAAGGGGTTTCTGCTGTTGGCGCCAGTGAGGTCTAGCACCCACGGGTTGGCGATCGAGGCAACGGTATCGAACAGACCGATAAAGTTGATAGCCGCATCTATTTTTGGCCGCCATGTAAAATTTTTAGCCAAGCCTTCAAAGCCGCTAGGAAAACTTTTGGCAAGAACGCCTTGATTACCCTTAAGCACTTCGTTCGCGAAATGCCTCGCCGCTGCGGCGCCTCTGCTGAATCCGAAAATATCGAACTCAATCCGTTCTATTACCAATTCCGGGTTGCGTGCTCTTAGCTGCCGTATCTGCTCGCCGATAAGCACCGGACTCTGCTCGACCCGGGAAACCACCCCAGTTTCACCCAACCCCGTTGCTTGGGAGTAACGTGAGTCTTCACCACCACTCGTGGTCCCGATGCCCTCAACATAAATGGCGATCGATGTCTTCGTTGCTTCTGGTGACAGCGTTTCGTCCACTCGGTCCTCATAAAGTTTGTAAAGCCGCACAATATTGCTCACATCATTCCCATAACTATTGTCCGGCGAGCTCCCGTTGCCGTCATACCCATAAGCAGCGCAATACTTCTGTACCTCCTCTGCTGCCTCCTCCAGTTTGGCATCCGGTGCATAACACGCTGCCACAGTTTCGCTGTTGGCTTTGTTGTTGCCCGTGCCATCGAAGAACACCCCGATTCGCAACGTAATCCCTTCCTCTTCAACTTCCTCCTCTTCTTCCTCCAGCTCATCCTCTTCCAACGGCGCAGGCACAACGGCCGCCAACAACCCCGCCACCGTCCCCGGCAACAACGCATGCGCCGCTATCCCCGCCACCGGTGAACCACCGACCTCAACCTCGCTACTGCTGAACACCCCACCCGCATCGATCACGACGTGGTGACCACCGGCCTTCAACGTAATACTGGCGCCCGCGTCCAGCACCAGATTGGCGCCAGCCTTGATATGAACGTGCTCACCAGCCTCAACCAACAACGCTTCGCCAATCCGGTTGTGGCTACTCCCGGCAATTTGCAGATAGTCGCTGGCCTTGAGTTGAACCTTGCGATCCGCCGTGACCGTGCGATGTTCTTCAGCGCCGAGCAACGCGATGCTGTTTCCCTTGATGGTTTCCTGGCGTTCATTCCCCACGTCCAGTCGGCTGTCGTTCCCGACCTTCTGTTCCATATCCCGCTGAGCACGCAGGTAGATCAACTCCTGCCCGGCGCGGTCTTCAATCGACAGTTCGTTGTAGCCACCGGTTTGCGGCGAGCTGTGGCTGCGCAGTACCGTTCGGGTTTTGTTTTCGGGCAAGGGGTAGGGCGCCGGCGTGACCTTGTTGATCAGGCAACCGGTGATCAGCGGGTTGTCAGGATTGCCTTCGAGGTACGTGACGAGCACTTCCATACCCACACGCGGTATGGTCACCGCGCCAAAGTTTTCCCCCGCCCAACTGGACGCCACCCGCAACCAACAGCTGCTTTTCTCGGTGTTGTGCTCCGCGCGGTCCCAGTGGAATTCGACTTTGACGCGGCCATATTCATCGCAGTAAATCTCTTCGCCGACGGGCCCGGTGACGCGCGCGGTCTGGCAGACCAGCGCTGGACGTGGTGCCGGCAGTGGAGGCCGATAAAACACGTCCCAGGGAATCGCGCTGAAACTATTGCGGTAGCCCTGGGTAAAACCGTCCTCAGCGTCGGTGATTGACTCTTCAAGCACCTGAGGTTGTTTTCCAGAATGAATGACGCTGAGCAGCAGCCAGAGATCGTTGTACGTTTCACGTGGGTGATCCGTCAGGCTGAAAAAGTGACCGCTGCGCAGGCACGGCTGATCGCTTTTGCCCTCCGCTAATTGATAGTCGGTGCGGTGCCGCTCCAGCGCTTGCCGAGCGAGCTGTTTGCCGAGTTTTTCATTCTCGAAAAACAGTGGGTAACGATAGTCCTCAAGCTCGGGGCTGAACTCGGCGATGAAGCGACTTTCCAGCAGCGCGCTTGGGCGTTTCGGGTCGTAGTTTCGGCGAGTGACTTTGCTGGGACGGGTGCTGTAACGCATGGAAAACTGGCTGATGACCGGATGCTCCGCCACCATGCCAGCGTCTTGCAGATAAAGCGTTTCACCCAATTTTGGAAAGGCGGTCTGGTCATCGCTGAACACCAGCACATGACCTTCCCGGGAATGCCGGTGATGCCATGCAATGCCATCCTCGGCGCACAGTCGCCGTACGAACTCAAAATCACTTTCCCCGTATTGGGTGCAGTACTCGCGCTCGGGACTCGTTCTGACGTGAAAGGAAAACGCATCGGCCTGAATGCCGTGCCCCTTGAGTACCCGAGCGATGATTTGCGGCGCCGTCTGGCCCTGGAAAATCCGATGATCATGACTGAACTGCAGGTCGTGTAGCGCTGGTACCAGGTTCATGCGATAGCGCGTCAGGCGTTTGCCGACATCGCCTACGAAAACCCCGTCGATATGGCCATGAATGCCTTCGCCGTTGAGGCCGAACTGGAGAAATGCGGGTTGGCTTAGCAAGCTCTCCAGATCGAAATCCAGGTACTCACTGACCAGTTCGATGTGAATCGAGTACAAGGCGCTGATGGTTTCAGTGCCTTCAAATGCCAGCACTTTAAAATCGTTGCGAACCGTCGGGATCGTAAGGGTGAATTGCGCGGCATTGGCGGGTGCGAACATGCGCTTATCCTTTTGCTTTCGAGTGGCTCGTCCTTAAGCCAAGAGAGAAAAACGCGACGACCGAACCATGTCCGGCTTTAGGAAGTCGTCAAAATGCCGGGCACGCTAACAAGGCCTCCAAAGTATTGATGTAGGAGGGATCCTGAAGCGAAGTATGAAATTTCCGTGATACTGAAAGTTCCATTCTGGAACTTTGTGTTAATTATAAAATGCCATCATTATGATGGCACTTTTCTTGTCGACTGTTGTCACTCATCGATTTATTCATTGCGATCAGTAACATTTCAGAAGGCTCCTACATTCTTCCTTTTATATTTTTGGCATGCTTCACGTCCGCCTCAGGGAGTGCATAGGCAATGAATACGGGATTTATTCAGGATGAGAGGCTGGATGGCTCTATCTCAACGGTTTTCGGCCTGCTGGCCGAACAATAAACAGTTGAGCCGATCTCAGGGATTCCCTTGCTATATATAGGGAAATCTCCTAGGAGTGATAAACACACTTTGTCTTATTGTTTACTCGGGTGCTTGCTAGTGGCCATCATCGTGAGTACGATGCGCCCACTTTGTAAGAGCACGATCTCAATTGGATGAGACTCTTCGCAGCTCTTCGTTACCGTCCCTCGCCGTTGGAATTCCAATGGGCGTATGACCGTAATCCAAACTAAAGGCCATGGATGTCCTACTCAAGCAAACTTTCTGCTCATTACCTTGAACTCGCAAAAGTCTCTGTTTCCAAAGAGAATTTCGCGGGCGAGGATGTTCGCTTCTCGAGCGAATATGAAGCACTGGAAAGTGAGCTGGCCAAAGCCTCGTCCATGCACGAAAGCGGTCAGATCGACTGGCTGAAAATCCGTGAAAACAGCGAAAACCTGCTGCGTACCCAATCCAAGGATTTGCGCGTCGGCGCCTGGCTGACCTGGGCGCTGTACCAGCGCGAATCCTTTCAAGGCCTGCTCGCCGGCCTCGGTTTGCTGCACTACCTGTGCGAAAGCCACTGGGCCGACGTCCACCCGAACAAGGCCCGCACGCGCTCCGCTGCGATCAGTTGGCTGGTGCCGCGTCTTGAGCAGGTGCTGACCGAAAATATCGCGATCAAAGAGCAGTTGCCGATGTTCCGGCGGCTGGTCGAACACCTTGAGGGCCTCGACGCCGCGTGCACCGAGCATCTGGGCGATGACGCGCCGTTGCTGCTGCCGATCTCCCGCCGCCTGAAAAACATGGTGCAACGCGCCGCCGACAACCAGCCGGAGCCCGGCGTGGTCGGTGCTGCGGTGGCTCAGGTCAAACAAGTCGCGACACAACTGTTAACGCCCGGCGCGCCGATCGACAACGAAAAAGAAGCCCACAAGGCCCTGCGCGCCCAGCAGGAAAGCGCCCGTCCGTTGTGTGCCTGGTGGCTCAAGCAAAAAGCCACCGACCTGCGCGCCCTGCGCCTCAATCGCACGTTGCTGTGGTTGCCCATCGACGCCGTCCCTGAACGCAACGCTGAACAGATCACCGTGCTGCGCGGTTTGCCGGCCGACAAGCTCAAGGCCTATCAGGACCGTTACGATCAGGGCAAATACGCCGACCTGCTGGTGGAACTGGAGGCGAGCCTGGCGAAGGCACCGTTCTGGTTCGATGGCCAGCGAATGGTCTGGGAATGTCTCCAGGCATTGAACGCCGACATGGCAATGCGCGAAGTGGAAATCCACTTCGCGCTTTTGGTTCAGCGCCTGCCTGGCATCGTCGAGTTGCGTTTCCATGACGGTGCTCCGTTCGCCGATCCGGCCACCCGTGCCTGGGTCAGCGCCAATGTCATGCCGCACCTGCAAAGCGCCAGTGCGCCGCGCAAGGTCGAAGTCGCCGACACCCAGCCGGCCTGGGAACTGGCCCTGGAAGAAGTCCTGCCGATTCTGCGCAAGGACGGCCTCAAGGCTGCCGTGCAAATCCTCAAGCAGGGCCTGCAAAGTGCCCACGGCGGGCGCGTCCGATTCTTCTGGCAGTTCGCCCTCGCGCGGCTGTGCTTAATGGCCAAGAAATACGAACTGGCCAAGACCCAACTCGAAACCCTCGACCAAACATTACAGGACTCAGGCCTGCACGCCTGGGAGCCCGATCTTGCGCTGGAAGTGCTGCATTTACTGCATAGCTGCTGCGAGTTGTTGCCGCAGAACCATGCCGTACGTGAACGCAAGGAAGAGATTTATCGCAGGCTGTGCCACCTCGATCTCGAAGTGGTACTCGAATAGGCCCCAGGGCCACAACCGCAAGGAGAAAAGCCATGGCCAAAGAAGGCTCGGTAGCCCCCAAGGAACGCATCAACGTCACCTTCAAACCTGCCACCGGTGGTGCCCAGGAAGAGATTGAACTGCCGTTGAAACTACTGGCAATCGGTGACTACACCCACCGCAAGGACGAACGCAAGGTCGAAGATCGCAAGCCGATCAGCATCGACAAAATGACTTTCGACGAAGTGCTGGCCAAGCAAGAGCTGAGCCTGACGCTGAGCGTGCCAAATCGTCTTCAGGAAGAAGGCGACACTGAAGAACTGGCCGTGAAACTGCGCGTCAACTCGATGAAGGACTTCAACCCGGCCTCGCTGGTCGAGCAAGTGCCCGAGCTGAAAAAACTGATGGAACTGCGCGACGCACTGGTGGCCCTCAAAGGCCCGCTGGGTAACGCGCCTGCGTTCCGCAAAGCCATCGAAGGCGTACTCGCCGACGACGAATCCCGCGGTCGCGTACTGGGTGAGCTGGGCCTGAACGCCGCAGCCCAGGACGCCTGAGTCTCCATCAGCCAAGGAAGCCAACATGAGCACGAGTGCAGCGCAGCAAAAGAGTAACGAGAACGGCGAATACAGCATTCTCGACAGCATCATCGCCGAAACCCGCCTGACGCCGGACGACGAAGCCTACGACATTGCCAAGCGCGGTGTGTCGGCCTTCATCGAAGAGCTGCTCAAGCCGCAGAACAACGGTGAGCCGGTCAAGAAAGCCATGGTTGACCGCATGATCGCCGAGATCGATGCCAAGCTCAGCCGTCAGATGGACGAGATCCTCCACCACCCGGACTTCCAGTCCCTGGAATCGTCGTGGCGTGGTCTGCAGTTGCTGGTCGACCGCACCAACTTCCGCGAAAACATCAAGATCGAAATCCTCAACGTCTCCAAAGAAGACCTGCTGGACGATTTCGAAGATTCGCCGGAAGTGATGCAGGCCGGCCTGTACAAGCACATCTACACCGCTGAATACGGCCAGTTCGGTGGCCAGCCTGTGGGCGCGATCATCGCTAACTACTTCATGTCCCCAAGCTCGCCAGACGTGAAGCTGATGCAGTACGTGTCCAGCGTTGCCTGTATGTCCCACGCGCCGTTCATTGCCGCGGCCGGCCCGAAATTCTTCGGCCTGGAAAGCTTCACCGGCCTGCCGGACCTGAAGGATCTGAAAGATCACTTCGAAGGCCCGCAATTCGCCAAATGGCAGAGCTTCCGCCAATCGGAAGACTCCCGTTACGTTGGCCTGACCGTGCCGCGTTTCCTGCTGCGTAACCCGTACGACCCGGAAGAAAACCCGGTCAAATCGTTCGTGTACAAAGAAACCGTCGCCAACAGCCACGAGCACTACCTGTGGGGCAACACCGCCTACGCGTTCGGCACCAAGCTGACCGACAGCTTCGCCAAATTCCGCTGGTGCCCGAACATCATCGGCCCGCAGAGCGGTGGTGCGGTTGAAGACCTGCCGTTGCACCACTTCGAAAGCATGGGCGAAATCGAAACCAAGATTCCTACCGAGGTTCTGGTTTCCGACCGTCGTGAATACGAACTGGCCGAGGAAGGCTTCATTTCCCTGACCATGCGCAAAGGCTCCGACAACGCGGCGTTCTTCTCCGCGAGCTCGGTGCAGAAGCCGAAGTTCTTCGGCATCAGCGCAGAAGGCAAGGCCGCAGAGCTGAACTACAAGCTCGGCACCCAACTGCCGTACATGATGATCGTCAACCGCCTGGCTCACTACTTGAAAGTGCTGCAGCGCGAGCAACTCGGTTCGTGGAAAGAACGTACCGACCTCGAGCTGGAACTGAACAAGTGGATCCGCCAGTACGTGGCCGACCAGGAAAACCCAAGCGCCGAAGTCCGTGGCCGTCGTCCGCTGCGCGCTGCCCAGATCATCGTCAGCGATGTCGAAGGCGAGCCTGGCTGGTACCGCGTCAGCCTGAACGTGCGCCCGCACTTCAAGTACATGGGTGCCGATTTCACCCTGTCGCTGGTTGGCAAGCTGGACAAAGAGTAAGCGGAGCCTAACTCATGACTGGATACGGCAGCCTTTTCGAACGCCTGGGTGGCGACGCGGACAAACGCGTCGGCTGGAGCCGCGAGGTCTCCGCCATGGCGTCCGTGGCTGCCCATCTGGCCAAGATGCTCAGCACCCGTGCGGGCAGCGTGCAAACGCTGTCCGATTACGGGCTACCCGATCTCAATGACATGCGTCTGAGCCTGCACGACTCCCTGAGTCAGGCCCGTCTGGCCATCGAAAATTTCATCGAAGCCTACGAGCCACGCCTGAGCAATGTGCGTGTCATCTCCCTGCCGCGTGATCACGATCAGCTTCGCCTGTCCTTCAGCATCGAAGGCCTGCTGGAAGTTGATGGTTTCAAGCGTCAGGTCAGTTTCGCCGCGCGCCTGGATGGCAGCGGTCAAGTCAAGGTCAACTAAGGAGATTCGTATGTCCGGCAAACCCGCAGCCCGCGTATCCGACCCCACCGCTTGCCCGCTCCCCGGCCACGGCACCAACCCGATCGCCGCCGGTTCCGGCGACGTCTTCTTCGACGGCCTCGCGGCCGCCCGCCAAGGCGATGCCTCGGCGTGTGGTGGTGCGATGGTTGGCGATCTTGCGACAACGGTTTTGATTAATGGGAAACCGGCGGCCACCGTGGGTTCTGTTGGCACTCATGGCAACAAGGTTACGGCTGGGTCCGGGACGGTGATTATCGGGAATTCGCATTCGGCGGTGCCGTTTGTTCCGCCGGTTCCGTTGATGCTGTTTTCTCATACTCAACATGTCGTGATGAAAGATCAGGACGGAAACCCTCTTCAGGATATTCCCTATCAAATTAGAAACGCGAAAGGTGAAATGATCTCAGGTAGCACTGATGCGATGGGCCGAACTCAACTAGTCGGTGGCAAAGAGGGTGAAAAGTTCGATTTCTTCGCAGCCATTAAAGGGGTGATGAGTTGAGCGTAGTCATTACACCGCAGGCTATGAGCAAAGGCATCGAGTTTACCGGTGTCAATCTGACCCCGAAAGCGGAAAAAACGGGCGCGACAGTTGTTCTAAAAGTTTTTTGGAAGACAACTGCATTTTGGTCTGATTCAGATATTGCCGAGTACCACGAGCAGGCTCCGAACATTATCGAGCGCTTGATGGTAGAACAGTACTGGAACAGAGAGGGTGCGGTAAGTAATAACAAATTCACTTGTGAGGACTTTGCGCTCAGAGTGCTCTGTGAGTTTGCGAGCAAGCGAGGGCTTCCAGTTGTGTTGAAGACGGGTGTCAGGACATACAAGAACATGGAAGTCTATAACCCGGAGCAACATGATAAATACAGTTCGACCATGTACGGTTTTTCGGAAATGGTGATGTTGACATATGGTGCGCCAGACATGCAGCGAGTTGACGAGAATACCGTGGCCGTTGCAGAAGTCGGCGTATTGAAACCTGGCGATATTCTCGCGCTCATTCGCGATATTCCCATGAAAACCCGGGCGCACCACATTCAGATGGCTTTCAAGGTGGCCGCCACTAGAGTTGATATCAGGCAGGGAAATACCGGTGGATGGAGTACTCAGCCATGGACCGCTGTCCGAAATGTCATGGGAAAAAACATGGCAGACCCTCAAAATGAGGGTTATGCGGGAATGCCGATTGAGTCTGGTTACTTTGAGAAGGTTGTAGTGGGTTGGGATTATCACAATCTGTCGGCCAATTCATTTAAAAATGATTACCTGAAAAACTTCGACTTGTTTCGTTGGAATTTTTTCGAGTTTAACGGTATGTGCGGGAAGCCGGCGTAAGTCGGATGGATTTCACAATAAAGGATGGGTGAGATGGATTTTGACGTTTACCTTGGGGTTGTTGCAGACAGTCTTTTTTTCGGTTGTTTGGCATTGCTTTGTTTGCTCTTGGCTGTCAGTGGAATCTCATCAAAAATTCGCAATAACTGGATTCACAGGTTCTTGACATTCGTATGTCTGATGTCGATTCCGGTAATCGAATTGATCGGTAGTTACTACGCTAATTTGCCTCCGGCTTAGAGGCAATTATTGATCTGGTGCGGGTTTTTAACTCAACGCAAAAAAGGGGGCTGTCCCCATTGTTTTGGTTAAGCGAGAGTGGGGAATGATGCCTGGGTTCAGCAGTTTATTTGTTGGTAAGCATCGAAAAGGTATTCGCCGAGCAGTTGTGTTGCTCGTAGCTCTTTCTGTGCTGCTGTTTTCTGTTGTCAGTACGATGAAAAACTATCCAGCCAGTTCGACAGTAGTCAGTCCTTCTGGCCGGTATATTTTGGAGAACGTTAGGGTTGGGAGGATCCTCACGCTTGGTGGAATGGCTTATTTGAGAGTGATTGATAGGCAAAACCCACAAGAGGTTTACCGTACACCTCTGTACGACACTCAATCACTGGATATGAGGGTGACCGAAGATGACGAAACTGTCGGCATTGCCTGGATCTATTTCAATAGAGACAAAAAAACGTTCGACATCGCCATGCCCCAGTGGGAATCGCATTGGCTGAATATGTTTATCAGCAACACCCCTTATGTACACATTGAAAACTGACCCCCCGCATGAGCCATTGCGCTGGCCCAAGCCAACCTGCAGGTGCCATGCAGCGGTCAAGTCGGATATCGAGCGTAATCCAAAGGACAGTTTTTTAATGAGTTCCACTACCAGGCAGGTACCCCGTGTCCTTTAACCACTACTACCAAAGCGAACTCACCGCACTTCGCCAGTTAGGTCGTCGATTCGCCGAGCGTAGCCCGGCGTTGGCGCCTTTCCTGGGTCAGGCCGGGCGGGATCCGGACGTGGAGCGGTTGCTGGAAGGTTTTGCATTCCTGACCGGTCGCCTGCGCCAGAAGCTCGACGATGAACTGCCGGAGCTCAGCCACTCCCTGATGCACCTGCTGTGGCCCAACTACATGCGGCCGCTGCCGGCGTTCAGCATTTTGCAGTTCGATCCGTTGAAGCGTTCCGGGCCTGCGTTGATGGTCGAGCGCGACACGCCAGTCGAGAGCGTGCCGATCGATGACGTGCGTTGCCGCTTCCGCACCTGCTACCCGACCGAGGTCTTGCCGCTGGATCTGGCCGCGCTGAATTACTCGGTGAAGGGCGACGGTTCGCTGTTGAGCCTGCGCCTGGAGATGAGCGCAGATGGTCACTTGGGCGAGCTGGAGCTGAGTCGTCTGCGTCTGCACTTCGCCGGCGAGCGCTACATCAGCCAGATGCTTTACCTGAGCCTGCTGCGTAACCTGGAAGGCATCGAACTGATCCCGCTCGACGGCGCCGGCAAGCCCATCAACGGCGTCAACGGCACGCCAATGGCGTTCAAAATGCCCGGCGACCGCGTGCAGCCGGTGGGGTTTGCCGAAGAAGAAGCGTTGATCCCGTATCCGCTGAACACCTTCCGCGGCTATCGCTACTTGCAGGAATACTTCGCCTTCCAGGACAAATTTCTCTTCGTTGATATCAACGGTCTGGACCTGCTCAAAGCCTTGCCGGAAGACACGCTCAAGCAAATGCGTGGCCTCGAATTGCGCTTTGACATTCGCAAGAGCGGCATCATGCGGATGCGTCCGACCCTGGACAACGTGAAGCTCTACTGCACGCCCATCGTCAACCTGTTCAAGCACGACGCACTGCCGATCCGCCTCGACGGCAAGCAGGACGAATACCTGCTGCTGCCGGCCGAATTCGATTTGCAAAACTGCGGCGTGTTCTCGGTGGAAACCGTGACCGGCTGGAAACCCGGCGGCCTCGGTTATCAGGAGTACGTGCCGTTCGAGTCCTTCGAGCACGACCCGAGTTTCGACGTGCCCAACAGCCGCCCGCATTACAGCATTCGCCAGCGTTCGTCCTCGTTGCACGACGGCCTCGACACTTACCTGAGCTTCGGCATCCGTCACACCGAAGCCCACGAAACCCTGTCGATCGAGCTGATGTGCACCAACCAGAATCTGCCCAAAAAGCTCAAGCTCGGTGACATCAGCATGGCATGCGAGGACACGCCGGAGTTCCTGAGCTTCCGCAACATCACCCCGGCCACGTCGAGCTTCGCGCCGCCGCTGAACCGCGACTTCCTCTGGAAGCTGATCAGCAACATGTCGCTTAACTATCTGTCGCTGGCCGACGTCAATGCGTTGAAGGTGATTCTCGAAACCTACGACCTGCCGCGCTATTACGACCAGCACGCGGAGAAAGTCAGCAAACGCCTGCTCGGCGGGCTCAAGTCGATCAAGCACCAGCATGTCGATCGACTGCACCGAGGGTTGCCGGTTCGCGGGTTGCGCACCGAGCTGACCATCGATCCGGAAGGGTATATCGGCGAGGGCGACCTGTTCGTGTTCGCTTCGGTTCTCAACGAGTTTTTCGCGCTTTACGCCAGTCTCAATTCGTACCACGAGCTGCGGGTAAAAAGTACACAAGGAGAGGTGTACCAATGGACACCACGTATGGGCCTTCAGCCGCTTCTTTAAGCGGACTGACCCGAGGAATACGCGAGTACTCGCTGTTTCAGGCCGTGCTGCTGGTGGTTGACCGGCTGCGCGAGGCCCACCCGCACCTGAGCGAAGACGACCTGTACGACCAGCTGGAATTCCAGGCCAACCCGAGCCTGGGTTTCCCCGGCAGCGACGTCGATCGTGTGGAGTTTTTCCACGAGCAGGGGCAGATGCGCGCGCGCCTGCGCTTCAACCTGATCGGCCTGGTCGGCTCCGGTTCGCCGCTGCCGGCGTTCTACGGCGAGCAGGCGTTAGGCGACAGCGAAGACGGCAACCCGACCCGCCACTTCCTCGACCTGTTTCACCATCGCCTGCAACGGCTGATGCTGCCGATCTGGCGCAAGTACCGCTACCGCGCCAGCTTCCAGAGCGGCGCGCTCGATCCATTTTCGGCGCAGCTGTTTGCCTTGATCGGCCTCGGCGGCGAAGAGATCCGCAAGGCCCAGGAACTCAACTGGAAACGCCTGCTGCCGTACCTCGGTCTGCTCAGTTTGCGGGCGCACTCGGCGGCGCTGATCGAAGCGGTGCTGCGTTACTACTTCAAGCACGCCGAACTGACCATCGAGCAGTGCATCGAGCGTCGTGTGGAAATTCTCGACGAGCAGCGCAATCGGCTGGGCCGCGCCAACAGCCTGCTCGGCGAAGACCTGGTGCTGGGCGAACACGTACGCGACCGCAGCGGCAAATTCCGTATCCACATCCGCGAGCTCGACTGGCAGCGCTTTCACGAATTCCTGCCGATCGGTTTCGGCTACCAGCCGCTGTGCGCGCTGGTGCGGTTCACCCTGCGTGACCCGCTCGATTACGACATTCGCCTGGTGTTGCGCCAGGAAGAAATCCGCGAACTGCGCATCGGTGAGCAGAACGCCTGTCGCCTGGGATGGACCAGTTGGCTGGGCCGCGAAAAAGCGGACGGCGTGGTGACCCTGGGCAGCAAAATTCATTAAGGACAGATGACCAATGATCAACGTAGACCTGCAACAACTTATCCAGGCGCTGGACGCCGAAACCCGTCGTGATCTGGAAAGTTCTGCCGAGCGTTGCGTCGCCCGTGGCGGCAGCAAGATCCTCGTCGAAGACTTGCTGCTGGGCCTGCTGGAGCGCCCGCAAGGCTTGCTCGCACGCGCGCTGCAAGACGCCGAAGTGGATGCCGGTGAGCTGAGCGCCGCCCTGCAATCGCGGGTCGAGCACAGCGCCTCGCGCAACCCGGTGTTCGCCCCGGAACTGGTGCAGTGGCTGCAGGATGCGTTGCTGGTGGCCAACCTTGAACTGGGCCAAAGCCAGGTCGAGCAAGCCGCGTTGATCCTCGCGCTGTTGCGCAACCCGATGCGCTACGCCGGCAGCCGCTACCAGTCGTTGCTGTCCAAACTGAACATCGAGCGCCTGAAAGAATTCGCCCTGTCGCAGAAAGAACAACCGGCGACGGGCAAACCCGCTGTACCCGGCGAATCGCTGCTGCAGCGCTTCACCCACAACCTGACCCAGCAAGCCCGCGACGGCAAACTCGACCCGGTGTTGTGCCGCGATGGCGCGATTCGGCAGATGGTCGACATCCTCGCCCGTCGCCGCAAGAACAACCCGATTGTGGTCGGTGAAGCCGGCGTCGGTAAAACCGCGATCGTCGAAGGCCTGGCTTCGCGCATCGCCGCTGGTGAAGTGCCGCAAGTGTTGAAAGGCGTGGAGTTGCTGTCGCTGGACATGGGCCTGTTGCAGGCCGGCGCCAGCGTCAAAGGCGAATTCGAACGTCGCCTCAAAGGCGTCATCGATGAAGTCAAAGCGTCGCCGAAACCGATCATCCTGTTCATCGACGAAGCCCACACGCTGATCGGCGCGGGCGGCAATGCCGGCGGTTCCGACGCGGCCAACCTGCTCAAGCCAGCCTTGGCCCGTGGCGAGTTGCGCACCATCGCTGCCACCACGTGGGCGGAGTACAAGAAGTACTTCGAAAAAGACCCGGCCCTGGCCCGTCGTTTCCAACCGGTGCAACTGCACGAACCGACCGTCAGCGAAGCGGTGACCATCCTCCGTGGCCTGGCTCAGGTTTACGAGAAGAGCCACGGCATTTACCTGCGCGATGACGCGGTGGTGGCGGCGGCCGAATTGTCCGCCCGTTACCTCGCCGGTCGGCAGCTGCCGGACAAGGCTGTCGACGTGCTCGACACCGCGTGCGCCCGCGTACGCATCAGCCTCGCCGCTGCGCCGGAAAGCCTTGAGCGCCTGCGCGGCGAACTGGCTGAAGGGGGGCGTCAACGTCAGGCGCTGCGTCGTGATGCCGAAGCCGGTCTGCTGATCGATCACGAAGCGTTGGGCGCTCTGGAAGATCGCCTGGCCGAGGCCGAAGACGAAATGGTCGCCCTCGAAACGCTGTGGACCGAACAGAAAGAACTGGCCGAGCGTTTGCTGGATCTGCGCCAGCAACTGGCCAAGGCCCGCGAAACCGCAGCCGTCGAGCCTGCTGTCACGGTTGAAGAAGATGCCGAAGGCACCGTCATCGAAACACTGCCGGTGGACGCAGCGCAAAGCGTCGAAACTCTGGAAACCGCGCTCAACGAAACTCACAAAGCCTTGACTGAGCTGCAGGTCAAAGAACGTCTGGTGAGCTTCGAAGTGTGCCCGCGCCTGGTCGCCGAAGTGATCAGCGCCTGGACCGGCGTACCGCTGGCGCAACTGGCCCGTGAGCACAACGCCAAGGTCGCGAGCTTCGCCACCGACCTGCGCACCCGCATCCGTGGTCAGGAACAAGCTGTTCACGCACTGGACCGCTCGATGCGCGCCACCGCTGCCGGCATGAACAAACCCGATGCACCGGTCGGCGTGTTCCTGCTGGTCGGCCCGAGCGGCGTCGGCAAGACCGAAACCGCGCTGGCCCTTGCCGACTTGCTGTACGGCGGTGATCGTTTCATCACCACCATCAACATGTCCGAGTTCCAGGAGAAACACACCGTCTCGCGCCTGATCGGTGCGCCACCGGGCTATGTCGGTTACGGCGAGGGCGGCATGCTCACCGAAGCCGTGCGTCAGAAGCCGTACTCCGTTGTGCTGCTCGATGAGGTCGAAAAGGCCGACCCGGACGTACTGAACCTGTTCTACCAAATCTTCGACAAGGGCGTGGCCAACGACGGCGAAGGGCGCGAGATCGACTTCCGCAACACGCTGATCCTGATGACTTCGAACCTGGGCAGCGACCGCATCAGCGAGCTCTGCGAAAACGGCGCACGACCCACCGCCGAAGTGCTCGAAGAAACCATTCGCCCGGTGCTCAGCAAACACTTCAAACCGGCGCTGCTGGCGCGTATGCGCGTCGTGCCGTACTACCCGGTCGGCGGTCCGGTGTTGCGCGAGCTGATCGAAATCAAACTCGGTCGTTTGGGCGAGCGCCTGAACCGTCGTCAGCTGGATTTCACTTACTCGCAAGACCTCGTCGATCACCTGGCGGAGCGGTGCACCCAAAGCGACAGCGGCGCACGCCTGATCGATCACTTGCTGGACCTGCACGTGCTGCCGCTGGTGGCCGACCGCTTGCTCGATGCGATGGCCACCGGGGAAAGCCTCAAGCGTGTCCATGCGACGCTCGACGGCGGCGCCAGCGTGACCTGCGAGTTCGCCTGAGGTGGGTGTGATGTTCACTCAAGTGCCGCAGCCGCTGGTGTATGCCGAAGCCTTGCTGGCGCAGTTCGCCAGCCTGTCGCGGGCGGCGGACGGCGCTGCGCTGCTGGGTGACTTCGTGCGCGGGGTGGCGGAGCTGAGCGGGTGCGAGTTGACGCAGCTGTACTTGCTGGACGCGACCCACACCTGCCTGGGGATGAACGCCGAGTGCCTGAACGGCATCCTGCAACCACGCGAATCGGCGAGCCTTCCGGCGGATTACAACGGTGAACAACTGCTGCAATTCGCCTTGTGCCAGAACCGTGTGGTGAGCCTCGGTGAACTGAGCGGCAGCCTGCACGAAACCAGCTTCCTGCCGCCGCAGGCCACGCCGTGGCAGTCGCTGCTGTGCGTGCCGCTGGTCAATCAGCAGAAGGCGGTCGAAGGTTTGCTGCTGTGCGCCAGCCGCCGGCACATCGACCTGCAAGGCTTTGCCGATTCCCTCGGTCAACTGGGTTCGTTTGTGCTCGGCCAACTGCATTTGCTGCACCGTCTGCGTCAGCCGACCGGTGATGCACGACCGCTCAAGGCCAGCGTCCCGAGTGCCAGTGGTTACGGCCTGATCGGCAAGAGCAAGGCCATGCGCGAGACCTATTCGCTGATCAGCAAAGTCCTGCACAGCCCTTACACCGTGCTGTTGCGCGGCGAAACCGGCACCGGCAAGGAAGTGGTCGCCCGCGCCATCCACGACTGCGGCCCGCGTCGGTCCCAGGCGTTCATTGTGCAGAACTGCGCGGCGTTCCCCGAGAACCTGCTGGAAAGCGAGCTGTTCGGCTACCGCAAGGGCGCGTTCACCGGTGCTGATCGCGACCGCGCCGGGCTGTTCGACGCGGCCAATGGCGGCACCTTGTTGCTCGATGAAATCGGCGACATGCCGTTGTCGCTGCAAGCCAAGTTGTTGCGCGTGTTGCAGGAAGGCGAGATCCGCCCGCTGGGTTCCAACGACACCCACAAGATCGACGTGCGCATCATCGCCGCGACGCACCGGGATTTGTCGGTGCTGGTGAGTGAAGGCAAATTCCGCGAGGACTTGTATTACCGTCTCGCGCAATTTCCGATCGAACTGCCGGCCCTGCGTCAGCGTGAAGGCGACATCCTCGATCTGGCCCGGCATTTCGCCGACAAGGCGTGTGCGTTTTTGCAGCGCGACGCGGTGCGTTGGTCCGATGCGGCGCTGGATCACCTGTCCGGTTATGCCTTCCCCGGCAATGTGCGCGAACTCAAAGGCCTGGTCGAACGCGCCGTTTTGCTGTGTGAGGGCGGTGAATTGCTGGCCGAGCATTTTTCCCTGCGCATGGAAGCCATGCCGGAAGACAACAGCTTGAACCTGCGCGAACGCCTGGAGCAGGTCGAACGCAGCCTGCTGCTCGATTGCCTGCGCAAAAACGACGGCAACCAGACCCTCGCCGCCCGCGAACTCGGCCTGCCACGCCGCACGCTGCTGTACCGCCTCGGGCGCCTGAATATCAATTTGGGTGATTTCGATGGCTGAGCCCATTTTCTACCCACCAACAACTCTGGCTGGAATGCTTGCTGAGGCCAGCACATTCCAAGTGGCGAGGGAGCTTGCTCCCGCTGGGCTGCGCAGCAGCCCCAAAACCATGCGCCGCGGTGCCTCAGTCAAACCGCATTCGTTGATTTACGACAGCTGCGCAGCCGAGCGGGAGCAAGCTCCCTCGCCACGGGGGATCGGCTCTAACCACCGTATTAGAGCCCCACAACCCATTTCATTTGCTTTCGATAGCGCCGCCCAACCGGGCCGGCGCTTTGTGCTTTGTCTACCCCTGGAGACCCTCTGATGTCTGTTCGTCACTGGCAAGCCGTCCTGCTGACCCTCGTCGTTCTATGCGGCCTCGGCGGCTGTAGCGGCAATTACAAATTCAACGACAACACCTATCGCCCATTGGGTGATCCGCAGGCGGTCAATCGCGGCAAGTGACCGCAAGGAGTATCACCATGGAACTGGTTTTCGAAATGCTCAACACCAAGCAGTTCGTGCCCACGGAACTGTGCCAGAAGACCTTCAAGCAGGCCGGTGGCGTGATTGGCCGGGGCGAGGATTGCGACTGGATCATCCCGGATCGCAAGCGTCATCTGTCCAATCACCATGTGGACATCAGCTTTCGCGAAGGGACGTTCTTCCTGACTGACACCAGCAGCAACGGTGTCCAGGATGGCGAAAGCGGCGCGCGCCTGCGCAAGGGCGAACCGATGCGCATCGAGCATGGCAGCACCTACGTGCTGGGTGATTTCGAGATCCGTGCACGGCTGGTGCGCGACCCGGCGACGTTCGACGTGGAAGTCGGCCGCCCGCAAGCCGCGGGCAGCATCATTCCGGACGACGCGTTCCTCGACCTCGACCCGTTGAACGCCCTTGATCAGCAAGAGCGCGTGTACTCGGAAATCGACGAGCTGATCTCCCCGAGCAACGCCATCGAGGACACCCGTCAACGCGCCGACTATGCGCGCATCGACATGGAAAGCCTGATGGTGCCCGAGCTGATCGACGCCCCGGCCGAACCTGCGCCCGCCCCGGTGCCGAAAGCGCGTGAGCGTCAGAGCGAAGATTTCTGGGAGCACTTCGGCGCCGCGCTGGGCGTGGACCTCAAAGGCCTCGACCACGACGCCCGCGAAGCCTTGGCGCTGAACGCTGCGCGCTTGCTCAAGCAGAGCGTCGGCGGTTTGCAGCAGAGCCTGCGCACCCGCAGCGAACTGAAAAACGAACTGCGTCTGGCCCAGACCACCGTGCAGGGCACCCACAAAAACCCGCTGAAGTTCGCCGTCGATGCCGGTGAAGCGCTGGGAATTCTGTTACAGCCGAACAAGCCCGGCCAGTTGCCGGCGGAGCAGTCGATTTCTCGCGCGTTCCGCGATTTGCAGGCGCACCAGGTTGCGCTGCTGACCGCCAGCCGCGCCGCCGTTCGCGGCACGCTGGAGCATTTCTCGCCGCAGCAATTGACCCTGCGGTTCGAGCGCGACAACAAGCCGTTGCTGGCCACGTCCGGCAGTCGCTGGAGAGCCTACGGTCGTTATCACCAGGCTCTGCGTCAGGACGATGACTGGAGCGAGCGTCTGCTGGCCCGCGACTTCGCTCAGGCGTACGAAGAACAGATCCGCCTGATTTCCACCCTTCACACCGACCACCAAGGATGATGCGCATGTCTCGCTGCTCGACCGCTTTTTTCAAGATGCTGACCGTGCTCATGGCCGTGGTGCTGCTGGCCGGCTGCTCGTCGCTGTCGCCGTATTCCAAAGTGACCAAAGTCAACCTGAAGCTCACCGGCAGCGATCAGCTGAACCCGGACCTCAACGGGCGTCCCTCGCCAATCGTCGTGCGTCTGTTCGAGCTCAAGCACCCGGTGACCTTTGAAAACGCCGATTTCTTCAGCCTGTACGAGCGCGCCAAGGAATCCCTGGCCCCGGACCTGGTGGCCAGCGAAGAACTCGAACTGCGTCCGGGTGAAACCATCGAACTCAAGCTCAGCGTGGAAGAGGGCAGCCGTTACGTCGGGATCCTCGCGGCCTACCGCGACCTGCCGGAAACCAAATGGCGCTACACGGTGCAAGTCACGCCGGTGGAAGTCACCGAGGCTGACCTGACCCTCGATCAGGCCGGTATTCGCAACAGCAACGAAACGCTCGCCAAGGCGGATGACTGATCATGAATTCCCATAAAGTCATTTGGCAGGAAGGCATGCTGCTGCGCCCGCAGCACTTCCAGCACAACGATCGCTACTACGACCACCAGATGAAGACCCGCACCCAGTTGCTGGGCAGCTACACTTGGGGCTTCCTGAATCTCGACATCGATTTGCAGTTCCTCAACATGGGCAAACTGGTGATCAGCCAGGCCTCGGGGATCCTGCCGGACGGCAGCCTGTTCGAACTGGGCGGCAACACCGAGCCGCTGGCGCTGGACGTGCCGCCGAACACCGGCAACACACCGATCTACCTCGCGTTGCCACTGGTGACCGGTAACCACATCGAGTCCCGCCGTCCGGAGCAATCCGACGTGCTGGCGCGCTACACCGCGTACGAAGCCGAAGTCGCCGACTCCAACGCCGGCGACGATTCCGCCAGCCAGGTCAGCTGTGGCCGCCCGGACTTCAAACTGTTGCTCGGCGAGCAGCAGAGCGATCAGGCCTATGTGAAGCTGAAGATCTGCGACGTGCTGGATACCACGCCCGACGGCGTGATCAGCCTCGATCCGGATTTCGTGCCGACCTACATTCAGGCGCATTCCTCCAGCTACCTGCTGTCGTGCCTGAAAGAAGTGATCAGCATGCTCGGTCACCGGGGCGACACCATTGCCGAGCGCATCCGCTCCAACGGCAAGGTCGGTGGCGCGGAAGTCGGCGACTTCATGATGCTGCAACTGATCAACCGCACCGAGCTGCTGCTGCGTCACTACCTCGGCCTGGAGCAGGTTCACCCGGAAGAGTTGTACCGCACGCTGCTGACCATGCTCGGCGATCTGGCGACCTTCTCCAGCGACAGCAAACGTCCGCGCCTGGACAGCCGTTACCAGCACAGCGACCAGGGCGCGAGCTTCCGCAAACTGATGGAAGCGATTCGTCAGGTGCTGTCGATGGTGCTCGAACAGCACGCCATCGAGCTGGTCCTGCAAGCGCGTCAGTACGGGATCATCGTCTCGCCGTTGCACGACCACAAACTGCTGGGCTCGGCGTCGTTCGTGCTCGCGGCCAGTGCCAACTGCGATTCCGAAGAACTGCGCCATCGTTTGCCGGCGCACCTCAAGGTCGGCCCGGTGGAGCGGATCCGCCAACTGGTCAACCTGCATCTGCCGGGCATCAAGGTCAAACCGTTGCCGGTGGCCCCGCGGCAGATCGCGTTCCACTCCAACAAAACCTATTTCATCCTCGAACTCAGTTCCGAAGACCTGGCACAACTCGAGCGCTCCGGCGGCTTCGCGTTCCACGTGTCCGGCGAATTCGCCGAGCTTGAACTGAAATTCTGGGCCATCAGGAACTGACCGACATGATCAAGGACATGGAACACCATCAGGACGATAAAACCGTCTTGCTCGACCGCCAGGGCCACGGCCCGGCGCAAAGTCCGCTGACTGACTTCGCTGCACCGCCGCGTTTCGAACAGCTCGAAGAACGGATGATCTACGCCGCACGCCTGCGTCCGGCGGAGTCCTTCAACATCAGCCTCAATTCGCTGGTGGCCGCCGGTTCCGACCTGTTGTCGGAAGTGGTGCGCCTCAAACACAGCGACACCCGCGAAGACATGTACGCGCTCAATGAGCGCCTGACTGCCGGGTTGAAACTGTTTGAAGTGCGCGCACTGCACAACGGCGCCGAAAGCAGCCAGGTGATGGCCGCCCGTTACGTGCTCTGCACCGTGGTCGACGAAGCCGTCGTGACCACGCCGTGGGGCAACGAAAGCGAGTGGTCGCAGATGAGCCTGCTCAGCAGCTTCCACAACGAAACCTTCGGTGGCGAGAAGTTCTTCCAGTTGCTGGATCGCTTGTCGAAAAACCCGGTCAAGCACCTGCCGATGCTGGAGCTGATGTACCTGTGCCTGTCCCTCGGTTTCGAAGGCAAGTACCGCGTGCAGGCGCGCGGCATGCTCGAACTCGAAGGCATCCGCGATGCCTTGTATCGGCAGATTCGTCAGCTGCGCGGCGACGTGCCTCGCGAACTGTCGCCGCATTGGGAAGGCTTGAACGATCAGCGCCGCAGCCTGGTGCGCATCGTGCCGGCGTGGATGGTGGTGTTGTTCACCGTGGTCTGCCTGGTGGTGATGTATTCGGGTTTCGCCTGGGTCTTGGGCGAGCAGCGCGACACCGTTCTGCAACCTTATCAGCCGCTGGATTCCGCCGCGGTCCAGCCGCAGTCGCAGCCGTAAACAGGGACGTGTGATGAAAAAGTTTTTCAAGAAAGTCGGCGCCTTCGTGCGTCAGACCTGGGTCTGGACCTTGCTGCTGGTGCTGTTCGTCGCGCTGCTGGTGTGGTTCGTCGGGCCGCTGCTGGCGGTCAATGACTACAAGTTCTGGGAAGGCTCGACCTCCCGCCTGCTGACCATCAGTGTGTTGTTCCTGATCTGGGGCCTGACCATGGTCTTCGTCAGCTGGCGCGCCGGTGTGCGCAAGAAAGCGGTCGAAGACACTGAAGACGGTCAGGACCGTATCCGCCGCGAAGAGAAGATCGACGAAGAGCAGAAGGAGTTGAAGGAGCGTTTCAAGGACGCCCTGAAAACCCTGAAGACCTCGAGCCTGTATCGCGGCCGCAGCGAACGCTGGCGCAGTGATTTGCCGTGGTACTTGCTGATCGGCCCGCAGGGCAGCGGCAAGACCAGCCTGCTGGACTTCTCGGGCCTTGAATTCCCGATCAACAAGATCGACCGCAAACTGACCCGCGACACCCTCGGCACCCGTCATTGCGACTGGTATTTCGCCGACCACGGTGTGCTGATCGACACCGCCGGGCGTTACCTGACCCAGCCGGATGCCGAAGTCGACGGCAGCGCCTGGAGCACCTTGCTCGACCTGCTGCGCAAGCGTCGCCGCAACCGTCCGTTGAACGGCGTGCTGGTGACCATTCCGGTGGAAATGCTGCTGGGCGACACCGAGCAGGATCTGGACACCTTGGCTCGCCAAGTGCGTGCGCGCCTGCAAGACGTGCATCAGAAACTGCACGTCGATGTGCCGATTTATCTGGTGCTGAGCAAGGCTGACCAGTTGCTCGGTTTCGACGAGTTCTTCGATCAGTTGACCCGCGAAGAAAGCGATCAGGTGCTCGGCACCAGCTTCCGCAAAGAGCAGAGCGGCACCGACGTCACCGTCCTGCGCGCCGAGTTCGAAGAGCTGCTGCGTCGCCTGAACAGTCAGGTGATCATGCGCATGCACCAGGAGCGCGACACCCAGCGCCGTGGCCGCATCCTCGATTTCCCGCATCAACTGGGGCAGATCGGCGAGCGCCTGTGCCTGTTCGTCGACATGGCGTTCACTGGCAACCGCTATCAGCGTGTCAGCCAGTTGCGCGGTTTCTACCTGACCAGCGCACCGCACCTGACCCAGGAAATGGACCAGACCACCGCCGGCATCGGCGCGAATCTGGGGATCAACTCCGGCGTGTTGCCAACCCTGCGCAGTGGCCGCTCGCGGTTCATTCATCACTTGCTCAGCCGGGTGATCTTCCCCGAGGCCGATCTGGCCGGTCTGGACAAGCGCGAACGCAGTCGCATCCATTGGGGCCAGCGTGCGTTGTACGTCGGTGCTTTGGCGGCGTTGGGCCTGTTTGGTCTGCTGTGGGCAGGCGGTTTCTCGGCGAACTATGAGCGTCTGGAAAACCTGCGCAACCTGGCGCAAACCTGGACGCAACAACGCTCGGCGCTGACCGCGCGTGATGATTCCATGGCCGTACTGAAGCCCCTCGACACCAGCTACGCGGCGACTCAGGTTTTCCCGAAAAAGGGCGACGTGTCGTACCACGAACGCGGCGGTCTGTATCAGGGCGAAGACGTCAATCCGGTGGTCAAGGCAGCTTACGAGCGCGAGCTCGAAACGCAGTTGCTGCCGAAGGTCGCGACCCTGCTGGAAGGGCAGATCCGCGCCAACATGAAGGACCGCGAACGCCTGCTCAACAGCCTGCGTGCGTACCTGATGCTGAACATGGAAGACCGTCGTGACAGCCCGTGGCTCAAGGATTGGGTCGCCACCGAATGGTCCCAGCGTTACGCCGGGAACACCGCGGTGCAGAACGGTCTGAACACCCACTTCGAGCGTTTGCTGAAGCAGCCGTTTATCTACCCGCTGAACGATCAACTGGTGGCGCAGGCGCGTCAGGTCTTGCGCAGCGAATCGCTGGCCAACGTGGTTTACCGGATGCTGCGCGAGCAGGCCCGCAACCTGCCGGAATACCGTTTGAGCCAACACCTGGGCCCGCAGGGTGCGCTGTTTGTCGGCACCGAATACGTGATCCCGGGCTTCTACACCCAACAGGGTTATCAGCAGTATTTCTCGGTCCAGGGCTCGGCGCTGGTCACCGACATCCTGCGTGACAACTGGGTGCTGGGCGAAGGCTCGGGCATCAGCGGCATGGACTTGCGTCGCCTGATGGTCGAACTGGAGCAACTGTACTTCCGCGACTACGCCAACTTCTGGAGCGAAGCCGTGGGCCAGGTTGCACTGCCCGCGATCAGCGACTTCAGCGAGGGCGCCGAGCAACTGGCTGGCCTGACGTCGGCCAACTCGCCGGTGCTGCAACTGCTGGTGGAAGTGCGTGAGAACACCCGGTTCCCGGTGGAAGCCGAGGCGGTCGATCAAGCGGCTGATGCCGCCGCCGCACTGGGCGAGCAGAAAGGCAAGTTGGGCAAGCTGGGCAAACTGGCGTCTGCCGCAGCGGACAAAGCCTCGGACATGGCAGCGGTCAAAAACCTGCCGGACACGGCGAAGAAATCCCTGCAACGCCGCTTCGAACCGCTGCACCGTTTGCTGGATGACAACAACGGCCCGGCCGCTGATTTGACCCCGGCACTGAACGCGCTCAACGACCTGCAAATGCAACTGGCGAGCCTGGCGCGTGCCAGTGCGCCGGAGCAGGCTGCATTCGAAATGGCCAAGACCCGCATGAGCGGCCAGCGTGATGCGCTGAGCAACCTGCGCAATGCGTCAAACCGTCTGCCGCGCCCGGTCAGCGTGTGGTTCAACGTGCTGGCCGAAGACACCTGGCGTCTGGTGCTCAACGATTCCTACCAGTACCTGAACCAGCGTTATCAGAGCGAGCTGTACAGCTTCTACGGCAAGGCGATCAACAAGCGTTATCCGTTCAGCGCCCACAGCACCAGCGACGTGGCGATCAGCGACTTCCGCGAGTTCTTCAAGGCGCAGGGCATTGCCGATCGCTTCTTTGATACCTACATGCGTCCGTTCGTGAGCGGCGATCCAGGCAACTACCGTCTGCGCAGCATCGACGGTCACAGCATGCCGATCTCCAAGCTCTACCTCGACCAGATGGCCGCGGCACAAGTGATTCGCCAGAGCTTCTTCTCGATCAACCCGGCCGAGCCGCAAGTGCAGTTCAAACTGGAGCCGTACACCCTCGACCCGGCGGTCAGCCGTTCCGAGTTCAAGTTCGGCGACAAGACCATCGAATACCGCCACGGCCCGATCGTGCCGGTGTCGTTCAAATGGCCGACCGATGCTGAAGACGGTCGCACCAGCCTGGTCCTCGACAAAATGGCCGGCCGCCCGATCGGCATCGAGAAGAACACCGGCCCGTGGTCGCTGTTCCGCCTGTTCGACCTGATGCAGACCGAGTACCTGAGCGGTCGTGATGTGCTGGTGCTGAAAGCTGACGTGGGTGGCCTGCGCGCCAACTACTTGCTGTCGAGCCAGCGCACGCCAAACCCGTTCGACATGGGTGTGCTGCGCACCTTCCGTATGCCGGTGCAGCTCTGATGCTGGTTGCCAGTCCCTGGCGCAGCGCTGCGCGTACCGATGCCGGCAAGGTTCGGGCGCGCAACGAAGATGCTTTTCTCGACTGTCCACAGCAGGGGCTGTGGGTGGTCGCGGATGGCATGGGCGGTCATCAGGGTGGCGATGTTGCCAGCCAGTTGATCGTCGCCAGCCTGGCGGAATTGCCGGCGCAGGATGACTTCGACGAACGACTCAAAGGCATTCGCCAGTGCCTGCACTGGCTCAATCGCCGCCTGGGTCAGGAGTTGACCGTCACCGCCGGGCGCCACGACAGCATCATGGGCAGCACCGTGGTGGCGCTGCTGGTGGACGGCAATCGCGCGGCCTGCATCTGGGCCGGCGACAGCCGTTGCTACCTGTGGCGCGGCCAGCGTTTGTATCAGCTGTCCAAGGACCATTCACTGCAACAGCAACTCATCGACGAGCAACACATGAGTCTCGAAGACGCCCGTGCGCATCCTTCCGCCCACGCCTTGACCCGTGCGGTCGGGGCGGCCGAGCAGTTGACGCTGGACGTGCTGGAACTCGAGGTCTATCCCGGCGATGCGTTTCTCTTGTGCAGCGATGGTTTGTACAACGGGCTGAGCACTGATGCCTTGGGCAATGCCCTGAGCCTGACCGCGCCACACGTCGCGCTGGAGCGTCTGTTCGACGGCGCTTTGCGTGGCTCGGCCCGGGACAACCTGACTGCCGTGGTGATCCGCCAATGACTCAACTCATGCCGCCGCTCGACGACCTGCTGGTGAGCGAAGAGCAAGACAGTAACCTGACTTACTTTGCGTTTGCCCCGTCTCTAAACGGAAAGCCGCACAAGGCAGAACCTGCGCTGGCGCCGACCAAGGCCAGCGTCGGCGAAATGCCCGACGTGCTCGCAGGCCGTTACCGCATCGAGCGCCTGCTCGGTGCCGGCGGCATGGGCGCGGTTTACCGCGCACGGGACTTGCTGAGCGAACAGTTCGGCGATCCCGACCCTTACATCGCGCTGAAAATCCTCAGCGAAGAATTTGCCGAATCGCCGGACGCCAGCGCCTTGCTCTACAGCGAGTTCGCCCTGACCCGACGACTGCGCCACGACAACGTGCTGCGACCGCACACCTTTGAAGTGGACACCGATTGCCAGCGCGCCTTCATCACCATGGAACTCATGCGTGGGCTGACCCTGGACAAACTGCTCTGCGAGCGGCCCCTTGGCTTGCCGTGGAACGAACTGCGCGATATCGCGCTGCCGCTGCTCGACGCCCTGGCCTACGCCCACGCTCGCGGCGTGCTGCACGGTGACATGAAACCGAGCAACGTGATGCTCAGCGAAGAGGGCGTGCGCCTGTTCGACTTCGGCCTGGGCCAGGCCGAGGAGGGCATCCTCCCTGGCTTGCCACACCTGAGCCGCGACCGCTTCAACGCCTGGACCCCGGGCTACGCCGCCCCCGAACTGCTCGAAGGCCAGCCGCTGTCTGCCAGCGCCGACGTCTACGGTGTGGCCTGCGTGCTCTACGAACTGGCGGGCGGCAAACACCCGTTCCGGCGCTTGCCTTCGACCGAGGCCCGTGACGCGCACCTCGACCGCGAACTGCACGCGCCTCGGAATCTACCGAAACACTGCTGGCCAGCCCTGCGAACGGCGCTGGCATTCGACGCGGCCGATCGAACGATCACCGCCGCCCAATTGCGTGACGCCATGGGCGCCACTTCGTCTTTGCTGCAACGTCTGCGACTTCGGGCGTAACGGATGACTACCGAACAGGGAGCAAGCAATGTTCAACTCAGCTAACGAAACCCACTTCAGCCTGACTGTCGAAGACTACGTGGGCGACCTGCAAGTGCTGTCGTTCACCGGCACCGAAGGCATCAGCCAGCCGTATCGCTTCGACATTGAACTGGTCAGCGAAAACCCCGATCTGGACCTGGAAAAACTCCTGCACAAGCAGGCGTTCCTCGCATTCGATCCGCAGGGTTCCGGCATCCACGGCCAGATCTACCGAGTCGCCCAAGGTGACGCCGGCAAACGCCTGACCCGCTACAAAATCTCCCTGGTGCCGCAGCTGCAATACCTGCATCACCGCACCAACCAGCGCATTTACCAGCAGATGTCCGCGCCGAAAATCATCGCGCTGATCCTCGAAGAACACGGCATCAAGGGCAACGCCTACAACTTTCAGCTCAGCCAGCCGTGCCCGGACCGCGACTACTGCGTGCAGTACGACGAAACCGACCTGCACTTCGTCCAGCGCCTGTGCGAAGAAGAAGGCATTCACTACCACTTCCAGCACAGCGCAAAAGCTCACTTGTTGGTGTTCGGCGACGACCAGACCGTGTTCCCGAAACTCGGCCAGCCCACCGCCTATGTGCAAGGCAGCGGCATGGTCGCCGACGAACCGGTGATCAAAGGCTTCAAACTGCGCCTGGAAACCCGCACCAGTCGCACCACCCGCCGCGACTACGATTTTGAAAAACCACGCCTGCAACTCGAAGCGGCCTACAAACCTGATGTTCAGAGCGACGAACCCGACCTCGAAGACTACGACTACCCCGGCCGCTTCCTCGACCGCGCGCGCGGCAAATTCCTCAGCCAGCGCGCCCTCGAACGCCACCGCGCCGACTACCAGCAAGCCGAAGGCCACGGCGACCAGACCCGCTTGATCAGCGGCCACTTCCTGGAAATGTCCGACCACCCGCGCACCGAGTGGAACGACCTCTGGCTGCTCACCGAAATCGTCCACGAAGGCAAACAGCCGCAAGTCCTCGAAGAATCGGTGACCAGCGACACCACCGACAACAAAGACGACTTCCACCAGGGCTACCGCAACCGCTTCCTCGCCACCCCGTGGGACGTGTTCTACCGCCCGGCGCTGGAACATCCAAAGCCCCGCGTACTCGGCAGCCAGACCGCCAAAGTCACCGGCCCTGCCGGCGAAGAAATCCACTGCGACCAGTACGGCCGCATCAAAGTGCAATTCCACTGGGACCGCGAAGGCCAGGCCGACGACAAAACCAGCTGCTGGATGCGCGTCTCCTCAAGCTGGGCCGGCGACCGCTACGGCGCCATCGTCATCCCGCGCATCGGCATGGAAGTCCTCGTCACCTTCCTCGAAGGCGACCCCGATCAGCCGTTGGTAACCGGTTGCCTGTACCACAAGGAAAACCAGGTTCCGTACGATTTGCCGGCGAACAAAACCCGCAGCGTCTTCAAAACGCTCAGCTCACCGGGGGGCGGCGGGTTTAATGAACTGCGGATTGAAGACAAGAAGGGTGCGGAGCAGATCTTTATTCATGCCCAGCGGGATTGGGATGAAAACATCGAGCACGACCAAAAGATTCGCGTCGGCAATGAACGACACGACACGGTGGTGAAGAACACCTACACCGAGCTCAAGGCTGAAGAGCACCGCACCACGATTGCTGATCGCAAGGTTGAGACGCGGGTGGATGATCACCTGACGATTGGGCAGAACCAGCATGTGAAGCTCGGCACCGCTCAACTGACCAGCGTTGGGAAAGAGATTCACCTGAAGGCTGGGGCGAAGATTGTTATCGAGGCAGGGTCGGAGCTGACCATCTTGGGTGGTGGCAGCTTTATCAAGCTGGATGGCGGTGGCGTGACGGTTGTTGGGCCGGTGGTGAAGATTAATGCGGGTGGGTCGGCGGGCTCGGGGACAGGGATTGGGATCAAGCCGCCGGTGCTGCCGGGAGCTGCGGATAAGGATAAGGCGGGGAGTTTGATGGATCAGGCGTTGGGGAATGCGCCCGAGGAGCAGATCAAACGCAAACCAAAACGAATGCTTAATTTTTCCGGCTAATAGACACCGACGGCAATCCAAGCCACCAGGGATCAGAATTCAGGTAATTGGTAATGACTGAGACAACAACAAGCAAAGTTGAGAAATGGGCGTATCCGCTGAAAGTAGGGACCGCAGAAGCGACGGATCCGCAGCAGTTCTATAAGGCGCTAGCCAAGGCAAAAGATGGTTACTACCCATTAGGGGCGAATGGCCTTTGGCACGGCGGTGTTCACTTTGATGAGGACACTGGATTGGTGAAGGATCTGACTGAAGTCAGATGCATCGCTGATGGTGAGGTTGTGGCTTATCGGATTGATGAGACCTATCCAAAATCTGATTTCGGCTCCTCGCACTCGGTATTTTCAACTGGCTTTGTGTTGGTTAAGCATCGTCTCGAGGTTCCCGCCCCTCCTGCGCCAGCACCTGCTGCTGGCGCGCAACCAGCAGCAGCGGCCCCGCAGCCCAGTCTCACCTTTTTTAGTCTTTACATGCATTTGTTAGATTGGAAGACATACAACGAAACCCCTGCCTTGGGCCGACCGGCCTTCTGGAGCGGTGGAACTTGGCAGGTTAAATCTACAGTGAAAGACGAAATCCTTGGATTGAGGGTTCGTCAGGAGCAGAAGGGTAAACCTGGCTATGGCACTGTATTGGCCGTATTGCCCCGAGGCACCGTTGTAGAAACAGGCGAAGAGGATCATGGGTGGCTCAAGGTTGTGAGTGTCACACCCGCTGATGCCAGCCTTCCGTCGGGAACCGGTTGGGTCTTCAAAAAAGAAATGACAGCGGGTACTACACCCAATAGTTACGTCATCGGTAGTGCTGCCAAAGACGCGATGACTCCGCCTCAAAAAGGCCTCGCCGTGCATGCTGCGGCCAACCAATCGAGTGCTACAACATCCATTTTGCCGATTGGAACTCAAGTGAAGATCGGCAATGACGGAACAAGCGGAAAATATCAGAAGCTATTGGAAATCGTCAGTGGAAATCCCCGTCCTGCGTTGACCGCAGCCAACGGCGTGCTTGGTTTTATCTGGGAAGGGCTTCTTGAGACAAAAAGTGAGCCGGCAGAAAAAAATGCGGTCCATGTCCTGGAGCGCCCATTCCCTGTAAAAGCTGGGAGCCTGATTGGTCATGTAGGGAAGTTTCAGAACCACTCTGATCCTGCTTCCAAGAACCTGTTGCACCTGGAAGTTTTCAGCTGCGAGGACGTCAAGGCATTTACAGAGTTGAGCAAGTCCAAGGCTGCTAGCTTGCCGGCAAAGGAAAAGACACTGCTTAAGATTCCAAAAGACAGCCCATTGATTACTCACGTACAAGGCATGAACGCAACGAACCCACCTAAAGTGACCGATGCACACAAAAAGGTCGGTTCTGACTATTTGGTTCCTGTCGGAGTCCTTGAAGCATTGCCTGCCGAGAAGAAAATCAAAGTACCTATTGTTATGGCGGGGACCACGACCTACACGCTTTGGTGGCGTCTGGATGGATTACTCGGAGATGCGGAGGGCAACGAAATCAACGGCTGGTTTGCGGAGCCAGATATCACGTTGACACGTCATTCGCCGTTTGAGTGGGAAGGTTTCACTTTTATCGAGGAAACCGTCAGTAATGAAGATCATCTGGCTGCATTCCTGCATGCACAGGAAAGTTTAAGTGAAGAAGAGCGCGCGACTTACCTACCGAATGTCGGGACCGCTAACGACGGACCTGCGAAACAGCGATTGTATAAAATTCTCGATAAGAATGGCGATAAAAAACTTAACCCATCGGAAATAAAAGAAGCATTAAGTAAGCCTTGGTTTTCTCAACCAATCTCTCAGATGGTTACTCGTTATGAGAGCGAGTGGCAGTTCAAAAGGGATAAGTGGGACGCCCTCGATGAACTGATGGGGCACAGCGACTCAGACCCGCATAAGGGGTGGGTTGAGGAAAAGGCGCGGATTGAACGTTTGAGTTGGTGGGATAAACTAGTAGGAGTCAGCGGTATCACCAGCGCTGCGAGCGTCCAACATATTAACCCCATTGGATTGTTGGGGAGTTTCCAGTCTGGATGTCCTGAAAAGTGTAAATCGGAAGTCTACACTTTGGAAACGACGGTTGGACCTTATGTAGTTTCCAAGAAGCTGTTCGAGTTTCTTTTGGCGACGGAAGCGTATAGAGAGCATCCGTATGCTTTGGCCGATAATGGTAGTGGCGTGACAATCGGTTATGGGTATGATCTTGGGCAGCAAACTGCGGCTACGGTAGATGCTGAGCTTACAGATCTCTACACAGAAAGTGAAATCGAAAGTTTGAAAGGGGCGTTAGGTAAAAAAGGCCAAGATGCAAGAGACTTTGTCCATAATGTGAGTTCTATATCGATAAATAAAGATAACGCGCTTAAGCTTGCTGTCATTATGAAGAGACGATATGCGCAGCAGGTTGTGAATGTGTACCCTAAAGCGATAAATTTACATCCAGACTGTCAGGGTGTGTTGCTTTCCCTCGTTGTAAATAGAGGTAATGCGTTAAGCGGCAGCACTCCTGCCAAAACGTTAGCACGTCTAGAAATGAAACAAATAAAAGAAGATTTTGATAGCGATAAACCAGAGTTGATTCCTTCACGTCTTCGCAGTATGAAAAGGCTTTGGGAGGATGCGCCTGAAACTGCTGGCTTGGTGACAAGACGCGAAAAAGAAGCGGTTTTTTTTGAGGAGGCACTAAAATGCAACTGCTGGAAATAATTCATAAGTCGTTTGCTGTTCTCTCTATTTTATCCGTTTCGATGGGTTTTGCAGTGGCGGATGTAAAATGTAATTCTGAAAGTTTAACGAATCAGGAGATTGTTACCTGCTCGCAGGCAGTGTTTGTAAAAGTTGATAAAGTTCTTAATGAACAGTACAAGGTATTAGCGTCGGAGTTAGATGGATCATTAAAGTCTGAATTGCTGGTCACGCAAAAAAACTGGATTAAGTTGAAAGATGGATATTGCAATGACGAAAGCGACGGGGCTTCTGGTGAAGAAGCTCCGATAGAAAAGCTTTCCTGCATGAAACAGCTGACAAGTTTTCGCTTGAGTGAACTCATATATCTCCGTACCGGTGTAATTGGAGATGGTTTTTACAAGGCGGTTTCAGTTGTCAACGAAAAAGCTACTGCCATGGATTACGCCAAAGCAGTTGACTACGTTGCAGGGGATGTAGACTTTGGCCCTGCATGGAAAGAGTATGCGGAAAAAAATTGCGCCATGACTCAGAAGTTGTATGGGGAAATGCCAGGGAGATGTATGGCGAGAATGCGATTTCAGATGCCAATCTATTGATCTGGCCACTAAAAATGAAAAGGGGCAGATTTATTTGTAAAGCAGATTTGGCTGTCGATAAATAAATCTGTCCCCACTTTTCAATAGTACTCCAGAACATGATGTCGAAAGACAAAATGCACTTGTGTCTATGTGGAGCGTGTTAAGTGACAAAGTATAAAGTTAACATCTCTGCGTTAGGTTTGTTCTGTGTCGTGCTTTTTTCGATTTCAGCATGTGCTGAGGAGCGGAATTGTGCATTTGACGATTTACGATTTAAACTTAAGCTTGTCAGCTGTACGCAGAAAGACGGCCTGAATATATTGAAGTTGACGCCATCTGGTCAACCTTCTTATGAAACGAATCTTGAAAACTTACCTACGTATATTGTAAGTGGTGATGATTTTGGTTTGGTGTTGAAGGCTGTGGGGGATGGAGCTCAGTCGCGATACAATAACTTTATTGAATTGCCCTATCCAGAAGCAATTCTGCACTATGATGATGCATCCGCTGCGGCGAAACTGAAGTTTGCGGAAACAGGTTGGAAGTTGTTGGATATGAAGGATGTCGTATATGAGGGGCAAGGTGGAGAGGAAGGAGCAGGCGTAGTTTGCACTACTCTCGAGAAGCAGATAGATTCAAATTATGTAGTTGTTTCGCAGTGCAATGCATTTTATGAGGCTGATATATCTTATTTAAAAGTATTGCTTGGTTCGATAGGGAGACTTAATTGGCGGGTGGTGACAGCAAGTCGGTTTGTTCTCAGGTAAGTTTGTGAAAAAAAGGGTAAAATAGAGGCGGATTTATTGCGGGTAGGCTAGCTGCCGGTAAATAGATCTGTTCCTTTTTAGTTCCGTTTTTTGATGAGCATTGCTTTCGAGTGAGCATACAACAACGCACTACCCCGAATCATCCGGACGAAAAAAGCCCCACGGTATGGCCAGCCGTAAGTGCGCGCTGATTATCGTCAGCCTGTGTACCGTAGCCAGTACTTTTGCCAAGGAAACCCAAATAATTGGAGTCGACGGGCACACATTGACGCTGAAGACAAAGTCATGGAGCAGACCCGTTGCAGAGTCGGCGACGGCCTTGTTTACCGCGAAGGATAAAGCTTTTTCGCTCTACGTTGCCGACGTTGGTGTTGATACAGATGACGGCTGGCTAAGCCCTGACAAGAAAACGTTGCTGGTTAGTCAGGCTATCTATGGTTCTGTGGTCGGCCAAGACGGTGAAGTTTTTAATGCCGGTGGGGCGGCGGGGAGTGGGAGTGGGACGGGGATTGGTATTTTGGTACCGGACTTGCCGTTGATTGCGGATCAGGCTCGGGCGGGGAATACGCTTAAAGCCGGTACTGCCAATAGTGAGAAGTTCGACGAGCAGATCCGCTTTTTGACAGGGCTTGGAAAACCCATCAAATCCGTGAAGGCTGCAGTTATTGTCCCTTCCTCAGTTGCTCCGAAAATTTCCAAAAGCAATGCAGACGGCCTTCATCCTCGTATCGAAACGGACACTGCCGAGACCGCAGAAATCCATCTGATGTAGGACGAACTGATTGTGCCGCCAGGTTCTGATGATTACGAAGCGAGTAGGAATAAATGAGCGCACCCGTAGCTACGTTTAAAACCAATAATCAGAGTTGCTCTGTTCAAGACGTTGCCTTGAAGTGCGACAAGCTGTGGACAATGGGACAGCAGGAAGCAATCAGTCGATTAAGCGTGCCGGAGAAGAGCTTTTTCTCCAAATCGACAAAAATGGTTTTGGTTTCAGATTTTGGTGCTCGGGCTGCGCGTATCGCAGCTGCTTACGCCGAGTTCTACCTGGAGCGCGGCGAAGATGGGAAACCGGATTTGAACGGTCGGTTTTATTGGATGGGTAATCCCCCCATTTTTAGCACTCGCCAGAAGTAGAGGTCAGGCCGCGCGGGCCAACTTCTGTTTGGGGGTGATGCCTCCCAGGGCCATGTTTGGTCGTTCGTGATTGTATGTCCACATCCAGCGAGTTGCATGTTCCTGCACCTCGGCGATCGACTCGAACAAATAATGCCCCAGCCAGTCATAACGCACCGTGCGGTTGTAGCGTTCGACGTAGGCATTCTGCTGTGGATTTCCTGGCTGGATGTACTCCAGGCGAACGCCGTGCTTTTCCGCCCAGAGCACAAGCTTGCTGCTGATGTACTCTGGGCCGTTGTCACTACGGATGGCCTGTGGTTTACCGCGCCACTCGATGACTTGATCCAGTGCGCGCACGACACGCTCCGCAGGCAGTGACAGGTCGATATCCATGGCCAGGGCTTCGCGGTTGAAGTCGTCGATCAGGTTGAACAGACGGAAGCTGCGGCCATCGGCCAACTGATCGTGCATGAAGTCCATCGACCAGCAGTGATTGATCGCCTCTGGCACCGCCAGCGGCTCGGGTTTCTCCCGCACGATGCGTTTACGCGGTTTGATCCGCATGTTCAGCTCCAACTCTCGATAGATCCGGTACACCCGTTTGTGATTCCAGCGGCAGCCTTTCACGTTGCGCAGATACAGGAAGCACAGGCCGAATCCCCAATTACGCTGGTTGTGCGTAAGCCGGATCAGGTGATCGGCAATCTCGGCATTTTCCGAGGACAACCGTCGCTGGTAGCGATAGCAGGTGACGCTGACCCCGAAGGCCAGGCACGCCTGCTTGATACTGACCCGGCCAGAATGAACGGCCTGCTGCGCCATCTCGCGCCGCTGAGATGGCTTCACCACTTTTTTGCCATGGCTTCCTGGATGATCTCGGCCTTCAGGCGCTCTTCGGCGTACATCTTTTTGAGGCGGCGGTTTTCTTCCTCCAGCTCACGTAGCCGGGCCATCAGCGAGGCGTCCATGCCGCCGAACTTGGCGCGCCACTTGTAGAAGGTCGCCGAGCTGATGCCGTGCTCGCGGCACAGCTCCGGGACTGGGCTGCCGGCCTCGGCCTGCTTGAGGATGGCAATGATTTGGCTGTCCGAAAAACGCGATGTCTTCACGCAAAATTTCCTTGATCCGATTAGGAGAAAATTCTACTTCTGACGAGTACTGATTTCAGGGGGGATTACCGATGGGCCTGGCTGCCTTTGCCAGTAAACAGGTTAAGTGCGGATTGGATTTCATTCCTGCCGAGCCTTACCTGACCATTGGAATACCCCCTGTTGGCCAACCGCCACTAAGAATTGGCAAGAAAGGGCTTGGGAAAGGCAATTTCTGGCTGTTTCAGGACATCTTTGTGTGGCATTGGTTTTACAAGAAGTATCCAGAGCAATTTGAGGATTGTGCGCCCGTTCGCAATGCGAAAAGCTGTGATGCACAAGTGCAGATGAACATAGACAGTTTGCCTTGGGCAGAGGAGGCTCTGCCTGTATTAAAAAATCTTTCTTTAACGCCTGATGTAAAGAAGGGATTTGACCGTATTCGTGAATCTGAAACCATAGCCAGTGGCTCAGCTAGAAGGGCTGTGCAACTAAAATCATTGCTTGCTATTGCGGATCATGAGCAGCGCAGAATACTGCAGCCATTAATCTATAACGACTATTTTTTCCAGACGACATTGAAGGTCCAGGCCGCGTTTGAATGGGCACCTTTTGTGCCAGTCCGCGCCGCCGCCTTTAGTACGGCGTGTGACGTTGAAGATCCGGAGCTGAGAGTGCAGATGAAAGATGGCAACTTATACAATGAGCGCGAACGAATGGTATTTATTACTGCTATTGCCGGTCAGTATCACGAACTGATGGATAAAAAATTAACGTATATGGAAGGTGAGATTGAAACAATCGCCAGTTGGAAAAATCAAAAATGAAGATGTTTTTTATTTTATTATTTTTTCTGCTTAGCGCATGCGGTGATGAAAAAGATACCAGGAGTAATAGTATGGCCGGCACGACTGCTGTAATCGAAATTAAATTGTCAGAAGCGATGACAAAAGTATTGTCCGAAAGCCCAGTGGAATTTCGAAAAGAGTGCATGCCGCAAGTAAATATGTGCTGGTACAAAATTAGCAAGTCGGCTGCAGATGCGGACCTTCCTACTGTGATTGTTAATAAATCGTTAAAAATTGAACACGTTACAGATGTGAAAACGTCGATTGATGGTGATGTTGGGGGTGATATAGAAAATCTTGAATTGATGGTTCGAGGTCTTCCAGACAATAGTCAGCATGAAGAAAATCAGGCGTTTTTATATAGCCTGATAAAAGAAATTAAAGCGTCAGGTTGGAAACATTACTTTGCACCATACGATCCGCGCATCCCAGGCTCGCAGGCGGAAAAAATAGTGAATCCCGGCGATGTGCTTGGCGTTTATGTAAAAAGCCATCCATGGCTTGATCCTGACTACAAGATGAATATAGACCAATGGTTAAAGGTCGACGATTTTTATGATTGGAATTTTTATAGTGATGGCAATTATTTGACCCTGAAGGCATGGCGTCGTAACTCTGATTCGGATCCAACGCAGCGAGGCACCTATTTGATCTCTTTGAAATTCATGAGCGAACGTGAGTATTGGGTATCTGAGTTTAGTAAGGAATCCGATAAGACGCGCTGGACAGATTTGTTACCTGATCTGCTTTTAAAATATAAGAAACAGCGAGATGAGCTTGAGACAAAGGCGAGGGATGCGGGTATCGACGTTAATTCAAGTTATAAGGATCCTTCGATAAAAGCACTCCATTAAAATCTTACAAGGGGAGTGCGGACTTAACTGTATCGCCGGCGGCACTGATATCGAGTCGGCATTACAGGATTTCTATATAAAAATTAAGGAAAAAGTAGCACTCACTATGAAGTATTTCTTTTGGTTCTTCACTTTCCTTCTACTCGGCGCCTGCGGGGACACGGGGAGCGATAACAACGGCACAGGCGTTATTACGGCAATCGACTCTTCCAAAGCAGCGGCTGCGCTGGTAACCCAGGAGATTCGCGATTTTTCTGATCAGGAACCCGTCATGTCTCTACGTGCGGGTGGAGACGAATGGGATTTGACGAATATCACCCTGCTTGCTCCAGTTTTGCCGGGTGTCGTGGACCTCGGGCAAGTCGATGACCTTTGGATGTCGGTATTCCCTCCTACCTTGGTTGTTCAGGTCAGGTTTCTCGCTGGCCCAGACTCACCCGTGACTCACGTGAACGCGGCGATGGTGTTTTCAGATAATCCGCTTCCTGCCTATTTCGAAACGGATTCGCGGGGGGAATCGCCCAGGTACTACGTAAAGACGGGTGTCGCTGCAAATGTCTATTTCGTGTGGGATGAGTTGGTCGTTCCGGACGGCGCGGATGATTATGAAAAAAGCCGGAACAAGGGGTTGTTGCCGACTCTGCGTGATTGGAGTCCCGGCGCGACGTTGGTACACCGGCTTTTGAAGTTGTCGAATTAGAAAAGCGAAAGGGGACAGATTTGAATGGCACTTACTTAACCTTCCTCGGATGCCCATTTTCCCTGACCTCCGCCCTTGCTGATCAACGCGTTTTCATCAGCATGGGATTGCGCTGGAGCGTCTGTTCGACGGCGCTTTGCGTGGCTCGGCACGCGACAAATTGCCCTGCGAACGGCGCTGGCATTCGACGCGGCCGATCGAACGATCACCGCCGCCCAATTGCGTTCAAAACAATAGGGCTGAATTGAAGTCTGTTATGTCCAATCAAAACAATTGGTCAAATGTTCCGTTAGATCGCTTTACTAGGCGTAAAAATTATCTATAAGGTGAGAAATGAAAAACTTAATGGTGTTGGTAGGTTTGGCTTTTTCCTGCTGCGCCTTGGCAGCGGATGAAAAAGATCCAGTTGTAAATATATATAAAGCCGATACGGCTGTCATTTCTGGTAAGTTGGTTCGCTACTATCAGTCGCTGGGCAGTCCTTGCATAAAAATTCAGGTCCTAAAGCCAGGCGGCAAAGGTGCTGCCAGTAACTCAATGGATTTTTGCAGTATTTCTGGAAAAAGCTTCAACACTGATTTCTCGGAGGTTGTGCTGGAAAAAGGAGAGTTTTCCAATAATGAACTTTTATTCACTCTAACTCTTATGTCTCTAACACAGGGCGCAGACATTACTGAGGTATGTAAGTTTAATGTTGACGGTGAAGCGCTCAGTGGGCCGAGCTGTGATACGCACTAATGCGCTTAACAGGCGTAAAGGGGTGTGAAGGGGACGGATTTATTTGTGAGATGAATTTGACTTTTGATAAATAAATCTGCCCCATTTGTTCATGCTATTTCTCTATCAGAGTTGGTCTCTTTCCTTTGATCGCTTATCATAAGAGATCGTTATAATGAAAGTGTTGTTCATGTTGTTTGGTGGCTTGTCTTTCATTACGCTTTCGTCGGTGGCTTAGACCGAGTCTCTGGATATGTGTGGAGTTGTAATTCCGGAGATTCCTGGTTTTAAATTGAACGTGAGAGCTGAGAATGGGGTTTGCTATGGGGACTTGGTCTCGAACGTTAATTTAAATCCGGATATACTGACTGAGGAGAACGTTTTTATTGTAGAGCCGGTTGAGTTTGATAAGAGTTTGAGTATGTCCGGACGTTTTGATAGTCATGGTAAGTATATATACAACTATGCCGTTGACGAGGTATTGTATCAAGAGTCTGAGACGGGCTCGGTAGATCTTGTTCATCCCTCTGCATCGGGTTCTGCTGCCGTCCGAGTAATAATGTCTCCTTTTATGATTTGGAACTCTGATGGAGACGTCGCTGCTGCCAAGAATAGATTTTCGTTAGACAAAACAGGCCTGTGGTTCGACTGTTTCTATGGGTTGAAGGGTGTGAAAGATACCACGGTTAAATTTTCTGCATGTATACCTAGGTCTAACCTGAGAAGTGATCCTAAGTTATCTGATATAAAGGCGTCATTTGAGGCCATTACGCCTAGCAAAAATTAGTTTTTACAACGAGGAGAGGCAAAAAGGACGATGCGTAAATTTTGTTTTGTATTATTGGTATTTATCTTCTGTAGGGTTTCCGTGGCGCAGGATGATAGCCTCTATCTGCGGGGAGCGGTAATAGATGGCCCCTATAAAACAACTGTTGTCGAAAATGCGGAATTATTGGTTTTGGAAACGGGAGATGCAGAGTATCCCGTGTCTCTAGTCCTCGATGTGAAAAATAACGATGGAGTATCGGCTAGACAGTTGGTTGATAAATATGATGTTGCTGGTTCGCCGCCTAAGGTCGAGTCGATATTTTTTTATCCGGTTCAGGATGTAAAGAATGTCTTTGTTTTGGTTTCTTGGGAAATTAACCATAGAGGCATGGGGGCCTACGGTACGCTGTATCAAGTTTATGCCTATGCGCGACATAGCAATGGTAAGTTGATCCCCAATCAGTTGATTCAGGCTAATAGGTACTTAAGCGGGATTGACGGCTTTAGTGACGGTCGGAAAAGCCCTCTGGGTTGCCGACGCCGTACCCACCGCCCCGCGCGCAACAAGTCTGGTGGCTCGCTCTATTCGGCGCCACGCTGCAAAGCTATTCCCTCTACATGCTCGGCAGGATTTCTCGATTTGAATGGCGGGTTATTTCAAGGGATTTGAAGTGAAAAGATTGCTGCTGTTGGTGATTGGCGTGTTGCCGTTGACGGCTCACTGCGAGGTTGTGTCGGAGAATCTGTGTTTTGAAATGGGTGACGGGAGCCCTGTGAAATTCGAGCTTCGAACCTACTACGACACTACGAACAAGTTGGAGGGTGGCTTTGTTAAGTACGCGTCATCCGGTGTTCCGATACCTCTGGTTTTAACCGACAGCCAATCTGAAGAAGTGAGCCCGGATAGGCCAGGGGAGCTCACAAGAACATGGTCTGAAGTGCTTGAGGGAAAGGTGACGGGTACATACGAAATGGTGAGTCAGGGGGGGATGATCGTTTCGATGAGCTACACGAATAAGTCGAGCGGAAAGGAATACGGTTTTTTTTATACAGCCACCGAAGTCTCTTTGGAGAAAGGCTGCCAATGGGAATAATCGGTTTGCTCAGGAGTTACAACATGAAAGGACTGTCGATTTTATTGGGTTGCATCCTGACCGGTGCAGCCTCTTTATCTTTCGCCGCCGATCCATCCTTCACGGACGTCACCGTCACCGAAGTGTTTGCTGGTCCAAACCAAGCCCTGGCGCCCCAGGAAAACAGCAACCAATGGATGGATCAAGCGCGAGCACAAGCCCTCGCCGGCAAGGTCAATTTCGCCGGGCACTACGTTCTGCACAGGGTGGGCTGTGGTGGCAGCACGATGTGTGTCGAGGTGCTGGACGCGCAGACCGGCGAGGTCGCGACGGGTCTGCCCAATGCCTACGACGGCAACTTGCTGACGCTGTCTTACCAGCCCGACAGCAACTTGATCATCGTCTCCGGCATCACCGCCAATACCGAAAAAGATATGAAGGGTAAACGGCTGAAGAACCGCGACCGAACTCGCTATTACGAGTTTGTGAACAACGAATTCCGGCTGTTGAAAATCACCGATTCATAAGCGATTTGGCAAAGGGAGTTGTCTTTGAAAAAAAAGTTAGTGATGCTGATGTTATTGGCCTTCCCCGCATTCGCTCACAGCGAAGTGGAAACGGAAATTTCCTGTTTTCGATCCCAGGAGGGCAAGGACATAAAGTTGGAGTTCAGGGCCTACAGTGATCATGCCGCCAAGTGGAGCGGGGCGGGGGCCAAGTATGCGACGTCCAAAGAGTCGATCCCGCTGGTTTACAAAAGTACCGAGCAAGAAGAAATGTCCGACGGCCGACCTTTTCAATCCACCACTACCACCACGTGGGTCGAGGTCGTTGGCGGCGCAGTCACGGGCGAATATGTCATGGTCCGTCAAGGGGCGCTGATTTACGGCATGGCGTACACCAATGCCAAAAGCAAGAAACACTATGGGTTTGAGCATCACCCGCAGATTGAGTTTTCTCCCGAGAAGGGGTGTCAGTGGTGAAGCTGCATACCTTGAAGATTTCAATGTACCTGATGGCGCTGTTGAGTTTTGGCGCTGGCGCCGCTGAGTTTGTTCTTCCACACGCAACGATCTGTGAGCCTTACGGCAAGACGCCCGGCAGTTGTTCCGTCGCTTTGAATGCAGACGGCTATATTTTAGATGCCAACTCAGGAAAGCGATTGTTCGATGCCCCGGAAGACACTGGCGCGATGTTTACCAACGCGCTGTATCGATCCGGCAGACAGTACATCCTGGACAGTGAGAATTACTCTTCGGCCAAATCGCGCCGTTGGGTGGTTTTCAGCTATGACGGTAAAGAGATCGTCCTGAACCATATCTATATTTTTTCCTTGGATATCTCTACACAGATTGGCCCGTACTGGCATGGCTATGACTGCCGTCCGGCCAATGCGAAGTTGGTTGCTGGAGCGGGGCAGGGGCTTCTGGATTCCGCCATCAACACCCTTTGCAAGGACGTTGAAGCCAGCGTGGTAACGGTTGCGGATCAACCCCCTGCATCTTCGGCCACCGGTTCGTTGGCGGTCAGTGTCCCGGTGTACAGCGACGGGCAACGCAATGGCGCGTCAACTTATGTGTTCGAGGGGACTGACGAGCCTGAGTTTCTGAAGATGGCGTGTGATTCCGGCTGCGCGCTTCCCTTGAAAGAAACAGTTTCGCTGAGTACGGGTGAGGTCGTGCAGCCGAGTTCCAGCGCCCATCAGCCAACGGTGATCAAACAGCAACAGGCCAGTTTATTGGGTGATGCGTCCCGTCAAAACGTGTCTGTGCTGTCCGGTGATGCTGGGGCAGACTTCCGCCGTCTGCAGATCACACCTGAACACGGCACCGGTGACGACATCCTGCTGGATACCTCCAAGGCATTGCCGTTGATCGAGAGCCAATACTCGACGGCCATGAGCGATGTCTTCAGCGTCAGCGTAATAAACAACCCGGCAGGCGTGCTGAAGGTCATCGATATGCAAGGCGAGTCCGTGTCGGTCAAGCAGTCTTCTGCCGAAGCCGGAAACGCCCTTGTGCTGGTCAGCAGCGAAGAAGATAACGCCGTTTATAACTTCAACCTGGTGTTTCGCTACAACAAAAGTTCCAGGCAGTTCGAGCTGAAAAATGTATTACAGGTCGTCAATAACGAGTCCTGTGATCACTCGGTTGTCAGTGTTGAAGAAGTACCCGAAAGCCTGATCGGTGAAATGTCTTTGGCATCTTTCGATGGGCGCAAGGTGTTTGAGCAGCTCTCTGGCTTGCGCATTAAATCTGCCGGTGACAACAAAAAACTGATGATGACTGACGTCGCGGAACAGCTCGACAAGGCGTTGGCGCTGTATCGAAAAGGGCAGACCGAGGCCGTTTCGACGGTGATGGCGAATTTCCTGATGGATGGAGGCAGCGGTCACTGTTATCCGCACAGCTACATCGCGCAAAAGTATGACTTCGCTCAATCGCCAGGCTGGTCTAACGACGTCGGTTTTCTATTGGGTGAGTCCGGCTATTACGATGAGTCCATTGTGTTGTTGAGCGCGGTTATTGCCAGAAACCCCGGCAGAACAGTGACCTATCTGAACCTCGCGGATAGTTACTGGGGCGTGAAAGATAAAGTGCGGGCGGCGCAGGCTTACAAGCGGTATGCCTTGCTGATGACCAGCGCGGCCAAGAGGTCGAAGATTCCTGATCGAGTGGCTGAGCGCAGTAAGGGAACGGTGGAGTAGTAAGCGAGCAGGCTGTTGCGAATCAAAAAACTGAAGCTTGGCATTAGATTTGTTTCAAAAAAGGCGAAAGCACAGGGGCGGTTGAAAGATGAAAGCGGCTACTAATATTTTGATGTTTGCTGTTGCAGTGCTTTTTGCCAGTATTTCAATGGCTCAAAACAGTTTGGCGCTTTACGTTTCCGATTCAGGAAGTGCAGCTTTAACGGAGGTGCAAGGACGTACTTCGTTGCTAGTTCTTGCTGGGGGAAACGATAATGGGCAGGCTACGTCAGGTAGTTGCGTAATCGCAGCAAGTTTAACAGCTGTAGAAGGAGGCTTTAAAGGTAACCTCTTTCCAGTCAGCACGGGCATAAACAGTTATAGTGAAGAACAAGCGCAGGGGAAAAAAATAAACGTTGAGAGTGATTCCGCGGCGATAGTTATAACTGATGTGGATGATGTGGGTATTTGTGCATTAGATAATAGTCTGGTTAATCGCTATGGAAAGATTCTGCTCAATGACAAGAAACATAAAATTGTTTATTCGGAAATGATTGGTCTCGCTCACGCCAATGCTCTGTCGTTGTTTAAAAGAGGAAAAAAAGAGGAGGCGATCATCGGGCTTTCTGCTTATGCGGAAAATTATAAGTCTGCTTGGCTGGCTGACAAAGAATTGGCTGATGTAGTTGTATCAGCGATAAATGATTATGCCTATTTTCTACAGGAGAATAATCAAGCAGCGGAATCGATCCCGCTCCTAAAAGATATCGTAACTGCTCAGCCAAATAGAGCGGTTGCTTGGTTGAATTTGGCGGATTCAAACTGGGCGGTTGGCAATAAAAATGATGCCGTAAAACAATATTCTGAATATAAAAAACTCATGCTGTCGGTAAACAAAAAGTCGAAAATTCCATCGCGAGTATTTGAGCGCTCTGAAGCTTCTTCTAGTCTTTAACGAAAAAGGGAAAAGGGAATGGATTTGTTTAGTTGCGCTCGGCACTTTGTGGTGCGGTCGCCGATAAATAAATCTGTCCCATTTTTCTTCATTTATTAAGAGGCAGAGACAGTGATTAAAGTCGCCGCTTTGTATTTATTGTCCTCGTTTTTTCTGGCGAACGCTGGAGAGAATCTTGTTGTTGAAAGCAATGGTTGTGTGATGAAGGTAAAAGATTTCGCTGGTTTCTCATCTGGGAAAACAAGTGAGGGCGAGACTATTGTTAAATACAAATATAAAGACGGTAGGGTGCGGGATATTAAGGTCGGCTGCGAAGATATGACTCTGGCGGACGCAATAGCTGGCGATTATGCGCAAGAGAAAGATGGATTGAAAGTTGGGAATGGATCGCATCCGCTATCAAAAGCAAACCTCTACTCTGGTAGCAATTGGTCTGGAGTAGAGGGCGTATACTTTTTAGGTTCCGTTTGTTTTACCACATCATTTGAGGCAGGCAGGAATAATGTTTTTTTTATAGAGACATGTGGCGAGGAAAAGGAAACTAATGAGTTGAGGAGAAGCTTTCTGTCGTTGCTTAAGCACGCTGAGACTTATTACGTTGAACCTGGTGATAAATAACAGTTAGTCGGAGGGGTGAATTTGGTTTTGTAGTTGGGGATAAAATAAGTCTGTCCCACATTTTTAAAGGTGGCAGTAAATGTTTAATAAGTGCTGTGTGATCACATGTTTGGTGTTTTTGCTCACTGATACGAGTTATGGAAATACAGCGCCGTTGAAAATTGTTGGTTTTAAAGGTGGTTCTTTAAGCTTTAAATATTATGAAGAGAAGTATGGGGGGTGGAATGATGTGCAATATCAAGGCTCCACAGATGGGTTCAGCATATACTCGCTCCCAACTCAATTGGCGGGTTATGAGAATGGAGTCGTTGCAAGCTCAGAGATAGGTCTTGTCTCTGGCGATAAAAAATATGTGATAGTGCAGCGAACAAATACCGGAGAAGTAGTCGATGGGGAAGGGAGTGAAATAGTTTCCTCTCCGGTATACTGCGATATGGTTTCGCTGGAAACTGGCTGTGTCGAAAATGTGGGTTCAGTTCAGCAATGTGACGGCGCATGGCTGGACAACAAATGGAAAAGTGCGGAAGGAGGGGTTTTCGAATTTTCTAATGGGGGAATTTCTCCGAAGCAACTAATCTCTGATGTGGTTGGCGTGTCTGAGAATGAGTCGCGCGCTAGTGCATTAAGAGACTCTGTTTTCATGGGAATTGCCTCCTATATGGCGTGCTATCCACCTGAAAAAAATATATCTGAATATAATGACATTGCGTTCTACTTTGCCCAAGGTGGCGAGCACCTTTTGGCAATGCAAATTTATAATCGTTTGTTGGCTGTTGCGGCGGATAGAGTGCCCTTGAAACTTAATGTTGCTGATTCTCTCTGGGTACTTGGAAAGCATGATGAGGCGAAGCCGTACTATGCTGAATATCGAAAGGCGATGAGGAAGAAAGGTGTTGCAAGTAAGGTTCCTAAGAGAGTTGAGGAACGTTTGAATTAGTAAGGGTGGCGTTATTTATATACAGTCTCTCGGGAGACTGCGTTCCTTTGTCGCGGGAATTTCAACTGATTGAATTATGGAATTGAAGACAGTGAAACGCTTTTTTTTGTGCTTTGTTTGCGCGTTAGTCTGCTATGTCACTCTGCTGCTTTCGCCTGCGCTCGCTACTCCGCAGGTTATCAGGAAGATTCCGGTCAGTTTAATGGGTGATGCATCACGTCAAAACGTGTTTGTGCTGACTGGTGATACCGATGAAGCTTATCACCGACTGCTGATCGCGCCTGAGCCTGGGGCCAGCGACGACATTCTGCTGGATACATCCAAAGCGATACCGTTAATCAAAAGCCAATACTCGGCGGCCATGAGTGAAGGCTTCAGTATCAACGTGATCAACAGTCCGGCAGGTGTGCTTACGGTTGTCGATATGCAAGGGGAGCCCGTGTCAGTCAAGCAGTCTTCCGCTGAAGCAGGGGACGCGCTTGTGCTGGTCAGTAACGAAGAAGATAACGGCGTTTACAACTTCAATCTGGTGTTCCGCTACAACAAAAACTCAAAACAGTTTGAGCTGAGTAGCCTAGTGCAGGTAACCAACAACGAGTCCTGTGATCGCTCGGTAGTCAGTGTTGAAGAAGTACCCAAAAGCATGATCGGCGAAACCTCGTTGTCGTCGTTCGATGGGCGCAAGGTGTTTGAGCAGTTGCATGACCTGCACGTTAAGCGACCCGCCGAGGGCTACAAAAAACTGATGATGTCGGATATCGCGTACCAGCTCGACCAAGCGCTGGTGCTGTATCGAAAAGGGCAGAAAGAGGCCGTTTCGACGGTGATGGCGAATTTTCTGATGGATGGGGGCGAAGGCCACTGCTATCCGCACAGTTACATCGCGCAAAAGTATGACTTCGTTCAATCGCCAAGCTGGTCTAACGACGTCGGTTTTCTATTGGGCGAGTCCGGCTATTACGAAGAATCCATTGAGTTGTTGAACGCGGTTATTGCCAGAAACCCCGGCAGAACAGTTGCCTATCTGAATCTCGCGGATAGTTACTGGGGCGTGAAAGATAAGGTGCGGGCGGCGCAGGCTTACAAGCAATATGCCTCGTTGATGACCAGCGCGGGCAAGGGGTCGAAGATTCCTGATCGAGTGGCTGAGCGCAGTAAAGGAGCGGTGGAGTAATGGGCGAGCAGGCTGTGGCGAATCAGAAACTGGAGCTTGGCAGTAGCGTAGGGGCCCAGCAGTGAGCACAACACTTAAGAGGCTTGCGATGGCGTTGACGGGCTTCGTTTTAGCGGCGTCGATGATCTCGGCGAATGCTCAGGAAACCTGCAACCACGACAGCTTCACCAATCCCGATTTGATCACTTGCGGTCAGCAAAGCCTCGAGAAAGTCGATGCCGTCTTGAATGAGCAATACAAGAAAGCAATGGCCAGTTTGGCTCCCGCAGACAAGAAGCAACTGACCGACGTGCAAAGAAAGTGGGTGCGTTTCAAAGAAACGTATTGCGAAGATATCTATCAGTCCGCTTTACCGGGAGCTGAGGCGCCAATCGAGAAGCTTGCGTGTTTGGCGCGTGCAACCAATGCCCGGTTGGGCGAACTCATTTATCTACAGACAGGGATGCCGAATGATGGCTTTTACAAAGCTGCATCGCTGATGGCAGGGCCGGATCGAGAAAACGGCCTAAAGGCCTCGATCAACCTGCTAGGCGGAGTTGAATTCGACGATCCGGTTTGGAAGCAATACGCCGATGCGCAGTGCGACATGAGTTTCCGCATGTTGCGCGAAGACCTCGCCTATTGCGCTGTACGAATGCGTTTTCAGTTACCCATGAACCGCTAAAAAAATGACAGGTTTGAACTCGCTGCCCGAGACAGGCTGTCGAGTTAGGGATTATCGAGAAAGGGGACGCCAAGTCCCCTTTTTTACGTCGATTGATGCGCCGCCATCGCCAGCAAGCCGGCTCCTACAGGTCAGCTGACTCGGCTTTGTTGCTTGGCGAAAATCGCCGCCATTTCCGGTTCATCCAGATGATCCAGCGCTCGCTCAACCAGCAAATGCACCCCGTCGGCCATGCGGCTGAGCGCCAGGGCTACGGAGCGGCGTGAGCCTTCCACGCCGTCGGCCAGGTCGGCGGCGATGGCGCTGATGGACAAGAGGTCTTCCGAGGCGTTGGCGAGGAGGGTTTCAGTGTTGATGTCGGGGCAGACGCTGAAGAGGTCGCCATTGCGACGTTTGGATTTTTTATCAGGATGTGTTCCGAGGTGATGGTCGAGGGCGCGCTCGGCGGCTTCGTGGAGTTTTTTGGAATCGAAGGATTCGTAGGGGGATGTGGTCTCGTATTCGGGAACATTGGGCGTCGGATTGGTCATTGGTGTAAATCCTTGGAGTTAATGAAATTTTTCTCCGGTTTCGGACTTGCACATCCGGTCGCCGATTTCGCGGCAACGAGCAAAGGTTATCGATGAAGATTAGAGATGCCTAGTTCATGAACAGCGCCACGTGTTGAAGGAAATGTCCGATAGAACCGAGCGTAGAAAGATCAAAAGTCCTCGGCTTTTAAACATCGACGTTTAGTCAATGACTTGGTAGTCATCAGCGTCAAAAATACCGGCATCTTCTTCTAACACTGCACAACAGTGGCGTTCCTGCTCGAAGCCGCTACACTGCGCCGGCCGTTCATTTTTCTCTTGAGGCTGCACGTATGAAATTTCGTTTTCTTCTGTGGATGCTGGGTTTGTTGATGGGTAAGGCCAGTCGGACAAATCCTGCGTTTCAGCAGCAGTTGGGTGACAAGGAATTGGTGTTCCAGCTACAGACCCTGGACGGGAAAGTGGCGCGGCATTTCTTTGTGAAGGATCAGCGCATTACCAGCAAGTCGGGTGTGTATGCCGAACCGGCGTTTGCGATTGCGTTCAAGGATGCAGCATATGGCTTTGTCACGATGCAGGCGAAGAACAAGCAGTTGGCGTTTATGACGGGGATTCAGGACAAGTCGATTCAGATCAAGGGGAATCCGGCGCTGGTGATCTGGTTTCAGGGGTTGACCAAGTATTTGAAGCCGCGGAAGGCGAAGGCCAAGGCTTGAGAACCTTGATCAAGACTGGGTGAGGGGGCTTTTGTGGCGAGGGAGCTTGCTCCCGCTGGGCTGCGGAGCGGCCCTAAAGCCTGAGACCTTGGTTGTATTTGGCACACCGCGTTGGCTGGGGTTGCGACTGCTGCGCAGTCGAGCGGGAGCAAGCTCCCTCGCCACAGGGGGTGTGGTGGTTCAGTTGGATTGGGGGGATTCTTCGCGGGCAAGCCTTGCTCCTACAGGGATCACCAAAATCCTGTAGGAGCGAGGCTTGCTCGCGATGCTTTTTAGGCTTGGGTGAATTGCGACGCGAGTTCACGCAGCAGCACTTCAGCTTCGAGGACTTTGCTGACGACGTCGTTGGCTTTGTCGCGGGTCAAACCTACGCGTTCAAGCAAGGCATCCGGGATGTCTTCATCCGGGCCGGAGCCGATGCCGCGACTACGCAGCAAGCGCACCGCCAGGCACACGAGGTTCGGATATTCAGCGTAGGCGCCGTCGTAGCTCGGATCGTGCTGGAAGCGCAACGCAGTGGCCAGTTCGTCCGGCATGTCCCAGTAGCGCATCAGCCATGAGCCGATCTGTTCACGACTAATGCCCAGCAGGTGTTGCTCCACAAAGCTGTGGCACAGGTGCGGGTTGACCTCCAGGTGGCGGCAGATCAGCGAGAAGTGCGGCGGGAAGACGTGCGCGAGCAGCAAGTAGCCGAAGTTGTGCAGCAGGCCGGCAAGGTAGGTCAGGCCGGCTTCCGGGCGCTGGGCACGGGGCATGGCGCGGGTCAGGCCTTCGATGACGGCGGCGGTGTAGATCGATTGCTGCCAGTACGGCGTGGTGTGTTGCGGGTGGTCTTTGGGCAGGCTGAGGGTTTTGCCCAGGGCCAGTCCCAGCGCCAGGTTGATCACCAGGTCGAAACCCAGCACGCGGACGATCGCATCTTCTACTGAACGAATCTTGCCCGGCGACGCGTAGTACGGCGATGCCGCCCAGCTCACCACTTGTGCGGCCAGGGCCGGGTCGGTTTCGACGACGCCAGTGATGTCGTCGATGGTGGCGTTGGGGTCGACGCGCAGTTTGATGATTTTCTGTGCGGTCTCGGCCAGCGGCGGAATTTCGATGGTGGCTTCCAGGCGTTGCTGGATGCGCCGAGCGGTGAACGCCTGGACGGCCTGGGTGATTTCCTCGCGGTCATCGTCGGGGCGGTCGAGGTTCGGGCGGATGCTGGTCAGGTTTTCGCCGAAGTTGGCGGCGCTGGCCTTGGTCAGCATGGTCTTGAAGGCTTCGCTGGTGATTTCCAGCAATACGCCCGGCTCGCCCGAGTTGATCAGCAACTTCGGTTCGCGCAGCAGGCTTTCTTCGTACAGGCACGGCGAGCTGGTCAGTGCCGGCAGGCCGGGCAGCAGGCTCAGGCTGTGTTTGCCGAGCATTTTTTCCAGGCGCTCGGTCGACACGGCAGCGAGGCGGCGACCGGTCAGTTCGGCGAGACGATTGAGGTCGAGTAACTGGCTCTGCGGAAACAGCACCATCAGCGCGCCGACGGCGTCGTCGAGCAATACCGCCTGCACTTTGCGCGAGGCGTTCAGGCCGTGGTGGTCGAGGACTTCTTCGTAGGCGATGCCCAGTTTGGCAAGCAGCAGCCGAATAACAGACGGAGCGTGCGGGGTTTCGGGGACGAGGGCAGCTTCAGTCATGGTCTGTATCCGTATTCAAACAATTGCAGGAGTATAACCAGCTTGTCTAAAGGCATCGTCCAGAATCTGCGACGGTGCTCACACTTGGCCGTATTGCTGCCCATGGCGCAGCCAGCGGTCGAGCAGCGGGCTGACGTGATCCGGCCAGCGCTCCAGCAATGCCTGGGCGGCGTCGCGCACGGCGGGAAGAAGATCGGCGTCGCGCATCAGGTCGGCGACCTTGAATTGCAGCAGGCCGGTCTGACGCGTGCCGAGCATTTCGCCGGGGCCGCGCAGTTCGAGGTCTTTTTCCGCGATGACAAACCCGTCGTTGGTCTCGCGCATGATGCCCAAACGCTGACGGCCAATCTGCGACAGCGGCGGATGGTAGAGCAGCACGCAATGGCTGGCGGCGCTGCCTCGGCCGACGCGGCCGCGCAATTGGTGCAGTTGCGCAAGGCCGAGGCGTTCGGGGTTTTCGATGATCATCAGGCTGGCGTTCGGGACGTCCACGCCGACTTCGATCACGGTGGTGGCGACCAGCAGTTGCAGGTTGCCGGCCTTGAACTCGGCCATCACAGCAGCTTTTTCGACGGGCTTCATGCGGCCGTGGATCAGTCCGACCTTCAACTCGCCGAGGGCGGCGGTGAGGTCCTCAAAAGTGGTTTCCGCCGCTTGGCAGGTCAGCTCTTCCGACTCTTCGATCAGCGTGCACACCCAATAGGCCTGACGCCCTTCGGCACAGGCGCCGCGCACCCGTTCGATGACTTCGACGCGCCGGGTGTCGGTGACCAGCACCGTGTTCACCGGCGTTCGGCCGGGCGGCAGTTCGTCGAGGATCGAAGTGTCGAGGTCGGCGTAGGCGCTCATGGCCAGCGTTCGAGGAATCGGCGTGGCGGTCATGATCAGCTGATGTGGGCACATCCGCCCGCCGACGCCTTTCTGTCGCAATGCCAGGCGTTGCTGCACGCCGAAGCGGTGTTGTTCGTCGATGATCACGAGGGCGAGGTTCTTGAACTTCACTTCGTCCTGAAACAGCGCGTGAGTGCCGACCACCATCGGTGTGCCGCTGGCGATCTGCTCGAGCGCAGCCGCGCGGTTCTTGCCTTTGAGCTTGCCGGCCAGCCACGCGACTTCAATGCCCAGCGGCTCGAGCCAGCGCTTGAAGGTGATGAAGTGCTGCTCGGCGAGGATTTCGGTGGGGGCCATCAACGCGACTTGATAACCCGCCTCCAAAGCCTGGAGCGCGGCGAGGGCGGCGACCACGGTTTTGCCCGCGCCGACGTCGCCCTGAATCAGCCGCAGCATCGGTTCGTGCTGGCTGAGGTCGTAGGCGATTTCGTTGCCGACGCGCTGTTGGGCGCCAGTCGGTGCGAACCCCAGGTTGGCCAGATACTTGGCCGGAAGCGTCGTGGCTTTCGGCATCGCCGGCGCACGCAGGGAGCGCATGCTTTCGCGCAGACGTTGCTGCGACAGTTGATGGGTCAGCAGTTCTTCGAAGGCCAGACGGTGCTGGGCCCAGTGATGACCGAGGGCGAGTTCGTCGACGTCGGCATCGGCCGGCGGGTGATGCAGGTAGCGGATCGCATCGGCCAGCGGCGCCAGTTGATAGTCCCGCGCCAGTTCGGTCGGCAGCCAGTCGGGCAGGCTGGTCGGGCCGAGCATCGTCAGGGTTTGCATGCACAGTTGGCGCAAACGCTGTTGAGTCAGGCCTTCGGTGAGCGGGTAGACCGGCGTCAGGGTTTCATCCACGGGCGGCGGCTCGTCGCCGGTGATGGCGCGGTATTCCGGGTGGTAGATTTCCAGCCCCGACGCACCGGGCCGCGCTTCGCCGTAGCAGCGAATCCGCGTGCCGCGTTTGAGGCCTTCTTTCTGGGCGTTGCTGAAATGGTAGAAGCGCAGGCTGAGCCCGCCAGTGCCGTCCTGCAAACGCACGACCAGACTGCGGCGACGGCCCATGACCACGTCGGCGCCGCTGACGGTGCCTTCGATCACGGCGTCCTGTCCGGGTCGCAAGTGGCCGATCGGCACCACACGAGTGCGGTCCTGATAGCGCAGCGGCAGGTGGAACAGCACGTCCTGAAGATTCTCCAGGCCGACCTTGGCCAGTTTCTCGGCCATGGCCTCGCCGACACCCTTGAGTGCCGTTACCGACACTTGCGACAACTCGGTCATGACAGCGACTTAAGCCGCAACTACTGGCGCGGGCGGTTTGGCCACCGAGCACAGGCGAATGGAGTCAGCGAGGATTTCAATCGCCTTCGGCCGCGGGAAGCTCGCTCGCCAGGCGATGGCCACGGTGCGGAACGGCACCGGCGGTGTCAGTGGCCGCACTTCGATCACGCCGGGGGCGTAGTGGTGGCTGTCGACTGCCGAGAGCGGCAGGATCGAAATCCCGAGCCCCGAGGCGACCATGTGGCGAATGGTTTCCAGCGAGCTGGATTCCACCGTGGTGTGCTTGGCGCCGTCGTTGCCTTTGGTCAGCGTCGGGCAGGCTTCCAGCACTTGGTCGCGGAAGCAGTGGCCCTCGCCCAGCAGCAGCAGGCTCTTGTCGTTGAGCAGGGCGGCGTCGATGGATTCTTTTTGCGTCCACGGGTGCTGGGCCGGCATCAGGACGTAGAACGGCTCGTCGTAGAGCTGCAAGGTCAGCACGTCGGCTTCGTTGAACGGCAGGGCGATGATGATCGCGTCGAGCTCGCCGTTGCGCAGTTTGTCGCGCAGCACGTGGGTGAAGTTTTCTTCGATGTACAACGGCATCTGCGGGGCGACCCGGTGCAGTTGCGGGATCAGGTGCGGAAACAGGTACGGGCCGACGGTGTAGATCGCGCCGACTTTCAGCGGGGCGGTCAGCTGGTTCTTGCCGGCCTGGGCCAGTTCACGGATGCCCTGGGCCTGTTCCAGGACTTTCTGTGCCTGGGCCACGATGCCTTCGCCGACCGGGGTCAGGCGCACGGCACTCTTGCTGCGCTCGAAGATCAGCACACCGAGTTCGTCTTCAAGCTTTTTCACGCCCACCGACAGGGTCGGCTGACTGACGTGGCAACGCTCGGCCGCGTGGCCGAAGTGCTGCTCTTGGGCGAGGGTAACGATGTAGCGTAATTCTGTAAGAGTCATAGCGAGCGTCCATGAAGTTGCGGGCCAAGCATACCGGCTGCAATCGATAGACGCACGTTATCAGAGAGAGTGTGTCGGGTGACACCGGGCAATGCGGGTTTGCCGCTGGCGGATATGCGAAAGGCACCTTTCGGGTGCCTTTTGCAGGTATTTCGCTCGCTGAAGATCTCCTGTGGGAGCGGGTTTGCTCGCGATAGCGGTGTGTCATCCAACATTGATGTCATCTGATACGGCCCCTTTGCGAGCAAGCCCGCTCCCACCCTGGTTCAGCGTTGGATTAGCGGCGACGTTCGAGCGAATAAACAAACGGTGCAACGATTTCGATGGAACCGTTGTTCAGCATGTCGGCCGGTGGCTTGGGCAACGGTTGGGCACGTCTGATCATTTCCAGGGTCGCCCGGTCCAGATCGGCGTTGCCGGAGCGGCCCACCAGTTCGAACGACAGCACGTTACCTTCGCCATCCACCACGAAACGCAGACGGTTCAAGCCTTCCTTGCCCCGCGCCTGGGCACTGGCCGGGTACTTTTTGTACTTGGCCAGGTGAGCGAGCAGCGTCCCTTGCCAGCTGGCCTTGGCGGCCTGCTGTGCGGGCGATGGGCCCGGTGCCGGTTGTGCGGATTTTTCCGTCGGTGCCTGGGTCGGTTGCGTGTCGCTCGGTTTTTCCTCGGACGGTTTTTCCTTCGGCGGCTCCGGCTTTTTCTCCACAGGCTTGGGCGGCTGAGGCTTCGGCTTGGGTTTGACCGGTTTCGGTACGGTAATTTCTGCCTTCGGCACTTCGGCCAGTTTCGGGATCGGCAGTTCTTCCACCGGCGCGGGTGGTTGTGGCGGCGTTATCACCTTTGGCGGTGCCGGTGGTGGCGGGGCAGGAACCGGCGCCAGCTCGACCATCATCGCCTGCGGTGGCAGCTCGATGGGTGGTTGTGCGGTCCAGTTCATCGCCAGCGCAATGGCCACTGCATGGACGCCCAGCACCACGGCCAGGCTCCCGCTGTAACGCGTCAGCTTATGGCGCGTCGTGATCATTTCTTGACTGCCGTCTCAAGCCCGACCAGACCCACCTTCAGGTAGCCCGCGGAACGCAGGTTATCCATCACGCTCATCAGGTCGCCGTAGTCCACGCCTTTATCGGCCTGGAAGAAGATTGTCGTGTCTTTCTTGCCTTGGGTCCTGGCGTCGAGGGTGGCGCCGAGGGCTTCGGCCTTCACTTCTTCTTCGCCGAGGAACAGGCGCTGGTCAGCCTTGACGCTGAGGAACACCGGTTTCTCTGGCCGTGGCGCCGGTTTGGCGCTGGAGGCGGGCAGGTCGACCTTGATGTCCACGGTGGCCAACGGAGCGGCCACCATGAAGATGATCAACAGCACCAGCATCACGTCGATGAACGGCGTGACGTTGATTTCGTGGTTCTCGGCCAGATCGTCGTCTGCGCCTTCTTTCAAATGCAGGCCCATGGCCGATTACCCCACTTTCACCATGTGCGGTTGCGAGCTGCGCTCAGGCTGGTGGTCGAGGTCGCGGCTGACCAGCAACAGGACTTCTGCCGAGGCGTCGGACACTTGCGCCTTGTAGCCGGCGATGGAGCGGGCGAAGACGTTGTAGATCACAACGGCTGGAATCGCGGCCACCAGGCCCAGCGCCGTCGCCAGCAGGGCTTCGGCAATGCCGGGGGCCACGACGGCAAGGTTGGTAGTCTGGGTTTTGGCGATGCCGATGAAGCTGTTCATGATGCCCCATACGGTACCGAACAGACCCACGAACGGCGCGGTAGAGCCGATGGTGGCGAGTACACCGGTGCCGCTGCTCATGTTGCGACCACAGGCTGCGACCAGACGCTCGAGGCGGAAGGCGACACGTTCCTTGATGCCTTCTTTCTCGCGGCTGTTGGTCGACAGGCGCATTTCTTCCAGCGCGTCATGCACCAGCAAGTTGGCGAGGGTGCCTGCCTTGGTGGCAGACGCGCTGGCTTCCTTGAGGGTGGTGGCCTTTTTCAGGTGGACGATTTCGGTGCGCAGACGACGCTTGGCGCCCATCAGCTCGAAACCCTTGGCGATCCAGATGGTCCAGGTGATGATCGACGCGATAGCCAGGCCGATCATCACGATTTTCACGATGATGTCGGCGTTCTGATACATGCCCCACGGCGACAGGTCATGGGCCATGCCCAGGGAGTTGTCGGCTTCGAGGACTTCAGGAGCGTCTTCGGCAGTGGTGTCTACTGCCTGGGCCGGGTCTGTGGCCGCCGGTGCGGCGTGATCGGCTGGAGCAGGTGCGGCCGCGGCCGCGGCCTGGGTGGCTGGGGTAGCCGGCGCTTGTGCGTCAGCAAATGTGGCGGTTGGCGCCAGCATCAGGCTGAGCAGCAGGGCGGCCACCGCGCTCCAGGCGCGAGGTCGTTTGGTTGGCGAAGCGAGGAATTGATTGCGTGTCATGCTGGCCGGACCTGAGAGAAAAAGACGGTAAATGTTCTTCCAGGCCTCGAAGGCCGAGAACAAAAGTGGTGGGCATTATTGCAAGTAATTCTTGTTAACAAAAGTAATAGAGTATCTTTTTTTCCTTCATCGCTAGCCGCTCGTCCATTGCCGGCGCTAGTCTGTGGCTTTCCGATAGGAGTTTTTTGATGTCCGCGCCATCTGTTTTGATCGCCGGCTGCGGCGACGTCGGCAGTCGTCTGGCCACACAATTGCTGGCTGCAGGGTGGGAGGTTCACGGCCTGCGACGTGACGTCTCGCGCCTGCCCAATGGGGTGATCGGTGTTGCCGGCGACCTGTTCAACAAAGACTGCCCGCACACCTGGCCGGTTGGTGCGGTGGACTACCTGGTGTATTGCGCGGCCGCCACCGATCACGATGAAGCCGGTTACCGCGCCGCTTATGTCGAGGGCTTGGAGCACGTGCTTGAGTGGCTGGGCGACTATGGGCAGGTGCCCAATCGCTTGCTGTTCGTTTCCAGTAGTAGTGTTTATGGCCAGCAGGAGGGCGAGTGGGTCGACGAAACATCGCCGACCATCGCTGCCGGCTATTCAGGTCGACTGATGCTGGAGGCGGAGCAAGTGGCGCTCAACAGTGGCATCCCGGCGAGCATCGTGCGTTTGACCGGTATTTATGGCCCGGGCCGTGAATATCTGCTGACTCAGGTTCGTCGCGGCTATCGCGTGGCGATCGATCCGCCGCTGTACGGCAACCGCATTCACGCGGATGACGCGGCGGGGCTGATGGCGTTTCTGCTTGAGGCGGATCGGCGTGGTGTTGCGCTGGATGACATCTATATCGGTGTCGACGACGCGCCTGCACCGCTGGCCGAAGTGGTGGACTGGTTGCGTGAATATCTGGGCGTGACTGAATGGTCCGAGGATGCGAGCGTGCGGCGCACAGGTAGCAAACGGTGCAGTAATGCACGGGCGAAGGCCTTGGGCTGGACGCCAAAGTACCCAAGCTATCGTGAAGGTTACGCCGCCATTCTCGAAGGCCGCTGCTGACCCCTGTCACCACAAACCAAATGTGGGGGCGGGCTTGCTCGCGAAGGCGCCATAACATTCAACATCATCGTTGACTGTTTCACCGCTTTCGCGAGCAAGCCCGCCCCCACATTAGTTTTTTGGTGGTCTTAAGATCGGGTTACTGTTTTTCCAGCAACCATTTGCGCTGACCCGGCGTGAACTGAGGCATTTCATCCGCCTGTGCGGTGTTCACTGCCTGCAGGATCTCCAGTTCCTTGCCCTTGCGCGCAAAGATCCACGTGTTGCCTTGGCCGTTCAGTTGCAGCCACATGTTGTCGTCGCCGCCACTCATCGACGCGCAATCGCCGGCCAGACACAGGGCATAGCGATCCGCGCCCGGCAGACCGGTCACCTGGCCGTCGGCCTGGAATTGCACAGTGCTACCTTCACCGGGGCCGCTGACGACTTTCCAGCTGCCCCCCATGTAGGCTGAATACAGCGCGCGTTCGAAGCTCGCACCCATCGGCGCGCCATCCGGTACGGGGATCAGGGCGCGGTCAAAGACCTGTGCGGGTTCGTTGTCGCTGGCGATCTGGCTCAGTTGCTTGCCGTCACGCTTCAGCTCGCTGGCGGAACTGCCATAGAAGTCGACTTTCCAGGCGCCGGACTCCTCGCCCAGCAGCTTGCCGTCGACATTTTCAAAACCGTTGGTGTAGCGGGCCTGCCCGGCCTTGGTGTTGACGTCCCATTCCAGGTTCGGGCCATAGGCCTGGAGCGCTTCACGCAGTGGGCCGCCTTTGGACGCAGCGTCGATCGCCACCTGATTGATCCAGGTGCCGCTGATGTCACGGTCGGCAGGGTTGCTGGCACATCCGCCCAAGAACAGGGCGACCAGCGAGAGGGCTAGCGCTTGGCGCATGGTGGAATCCTTTCAAAACAGAATCGACGCAGCCCAGGGGCTGCGCCGGACGTATTACTCGATGACCAGAATGGCATCCATTTCAACCTGCGAACCCTTTGGCAGGGCGGCTACGCCAATGGCGGCGCGGGCAGGGTATGGCTGGTCAAAGTACTTGCCCATGATCTCGTTGACCTTGGCGAAGTGGCTCAGGTCGGTGAGGAAGATGTTCAGTTTGACGATGTCCTTGAACGAGCCGCCAGCGGCTTCGGCCACGGCTTTCAGGTTTTCGAACACCTGGACGGTCTGGGCTTCGAAGCCTTCAACCAGTTCCATGGTTTTTGGGTCCAGAGGAATCTGACCCGACATGTAGACGGTGTTACCCGCCTTGATCGCCTGGGAGTAAGTGCCGATGGCGGCCGGGGCCTTGTCGCTGGTGATAACAGTCTTGGTCATGAATGACTCCTTGTAATAGGTTGGCTTAGGCGCGCATGCGGGTGATGCGAATCACCCCGGTCAGTGCGCGCAGTTTCTTGATCACGCGGGCCAGGTGCACGCGGTCGTGCACGCTGACCACCAGTTGAACCACGCTGATGCGACCATCGCGCTCGTCCATGCTGATTTTTTCGATATTGCCGTCGGCCGCGTTGACGCTGCTGGCCAGCAGTGCGATCAGGCCACGCTGGTGTTCCAGCTCGACGCGCAGCTCGACGTTGAATTCGCCGGTGACATCCTTGGCCCACGAGAGCTGGATGCATTTTTCCGGGTTGTGGCGGATTTCGCTGATGTTGCGGCAGTTGTCCAGGTGCACGACCATGCCTTTGCCTGCGGACAGGTGACCGACAATCGGGTCGCCCGGGATCGGCGTGCAGCACTTGGCGTAACTGAGGACCAGACCTTCGGTGCCGCGAATCGCAAGCGGGCCTTCCGGGCTTGGCAACTGTTCGCCTTCGCCCAACAGGCGGCGGGCGACCACGTAAGCCATGCGATTACCCAGGCCGATGTCTTCGAGCAGGTCTTCGATCAGTTCGAGACGGTACTCGGTGAGCATCGCCTTGACGCGCTCCGCCGCAACTTTTTCCAGCGAGCTGTCGAAGCCATTCAGCACCTTGTTCAGCAGGCGCTCGCCCAGGCTGATGGATTCGGAGCGGCGTTGCAGTTTGAGTGCGTGACGGATATGCGTCCGCGCCTTGCCGGTGACCACGAAGTTAAGCCACGCCGGATTCGGCCGTGCGCCGGGAGCGCTGACGATCTCGACCGTGGAGCCGCTTTGCAGCGGTTCGGACAGCGGCGCGAGACGACGATTGATCCGACAGGCGATGCAGCTGTTGCCGACGTCGGTGTGCACCGCATAAGCGAAGTCGACTGCCGTGGAGCCTTTGGGCAGCTCCATGATCCGGCCTTTGGGCGTGAACACGTAGACCTCGTCCGGAAACAGGTCGATCTTCACACTCTCGATGAATTCCAGCGAGTTGCCGGCGCGTTGCTGCATCTCCAGCACGCCTTTGACCCACTGGCGGGCGCGGGCGTGAGTGCCTTTGGGCTGCTCGTCGCCGCTGGATTTGTACAGCCAATGGGCGGCGATGCCATTGTTGGCCATCTCTTCCATTTCACGGGTGCGGATCTGAATCTCGATCGGTACGCCGTGCATGCCGAACAGCGTGGTGTGCAGCGATTGATAGCCGTTGGCCTTGGGGATCGCGATGTAATCCTTGAAGCGACCCGGCAACGGTTTGTACAAATTATGCACGGCACCCAGCACGCGGTAGCAGGTATCGACCTTGTCGACGATGATACGGAACGCATAGACGTCCATGATCTCGTTGAAGGCCCGACGCTTGCCGCGCATTTTCTTGTAGATGCCGTAGAGATGTTTCTGACGACCGCTGACCTCACCCTGAATACCGTCGATGGCGAGGCAGTGGCTGAGGGACTCTTCGATCTTGTTGACGATTTCCTTGCGGTTGCCCCGGGCGCGCTTGACCGCCTGGTTGATCCGTGCGGAACGCATCGGGTGCATCGCCTTGAAGCCGAGGTCTTCGAATTCTATGCGAATGGCGTGCATGCCCAGCCGGTTGGCGATGGGTGCATAGATTTCCAGGGTTTCCTTGGCGATCCGCCGGCGTTTTTCGCCAGACAGGACTTCCAGCGTGCGCATGTTGTGCAGGCGGTCGGCGAGCTTGACCAGGATCACGCGAATGTCGCGCGCCATGGCCATGGCCATCTTCTGGAAGTTTTCGGCTTGTGCTTCGGCCTTGGTCTCGAAGTTCATCTGGGTCAGCTTGCTGACGCCATCGACCAGTTCGGCCACGGTTTCACCGAACTGCGCTTGCAGCGCTTCCTTGGCAATACCGGTGTCTTCGATCACGTCATGCAGCATCGCGGCCATCAAACTCTGATGGTCCATGTGCATGTCGGCAAGAATATTGGCCACGGCAAGAGGATGCGTGACATACGCCTCACCGCTGCGGCGGCGTTGGCCGTCGTGGGCTTGTTCGGCGTAGAAGTACGCTCGGCGGACCAGGTTGACCTGGTCCTTGCCGAGGTAGGTCGATAAGCGATCGGCGAGGGCGTCTATGCTCGGCATGATGACTCCTGCCGTTCGTTGTGACCCCGCGCCGTGCTACGTCGACCAGGCATAGGCTTAGACGGCCTCGTTGGACTCGTCCTCGAACGCTGCGAACAGCGGTTCGTCTTCGACGATTTCAGCGTTGGCGATGAACTCGTAGCTCATCAGGCCTTCGGCGATTTCACGCAGGGCTACAACGGTAGGCTTGTCGTTTTCCCACTGAACCAGTGGCTCTTTGCCGCCTGTGGCCAGTTGACGGGCACGCTTGGTAGAGAGCATGACCAGCTCAAAGCGGTTTTCCACGTGTTCTAGGCAGTCTTCAACGGTTACGCGGGCCATGGTATTCCTCGGAGCGAATGCAATATGCGCGCTGCCCGGTTGGGCGAGCGGACTCAACAGTTTAAAAAATCACCAGCGATTAGGGAAGCGCTGATTTTTTGACCAAGCCCTTCAACGCGCTGCAAGTGCCAATGTAAAGCCCTTGCAGCGGTTTTGGGAAGAGCTGTTTCAGCCCAGCAATTCAGCCAGCAACATGCCGAAACGCACCTGTTGGCGCTTCTGTTGCAATTGATTGGCACGGAAAATCGCCTTCAGGTCATCCAGTGCGTGGGAGAAATCGTCGTTGATGATCAGGTAGTCGTACTCGACATAATGGCTCATTTCGTTGACGGCTTCACGCATCCGGCCCGCAATGATCTCGTCGCTGTCCTGGCCACGGTGGGTCAGGCGCTGGTGCAAGGCTTGCAGCGATGGCGGCAGAATGAAGATCGAACGCGCCTGAGGCATCAGCTTTCGCACTTGTTCGGCGCCTTGCCAATCGATTTCCAGAATCAGGTCGTGACCTTCGTCCAGCGTTTGCTGCAGATGGCTTTGCGAGGTGCCATAGAAGTTGCCGAATACTTCGGCGCGCTCCAGAAAATCGCCGTGTTCGCCCATCTTCACAAAGGCTTCGCGGCTCACGAAGTGGTAGTTCACGCCGTCCACTTCACCCGGGCGCATGGCACGGGTGGTGTGGGAAATCGATACGCGGATCTCCGGGTTGGTGTCGGTCAGGGCCTTGACCAGGCTGCTCTTGCCCGCGCCCGAAGGGGCGGAAATGATGTACAGGGTGCCGGTGCTGTGGGTCATGTCGGGTTTGCCTTACTCAATATTCTGCACTTGTTCGCGCATCTGCTCGATCAACACTTTGAGGTTGACCGCTGCCTGTGTGCTGCGCGGGTCGAAGGCTTTGGAGCCCAGTGTGTTGGCTTCGCGGTTGAGTTCCTGCATCAGGAAGTCCAGGCGCCGACCGGCAGCACCGCCGGACTTGAGCACCCGGCGAACTTCAATGATGTGAGTGCTCAGGCGATCCAGTTCTTCGGCGACGTCGCTCTTTTGCGCGAGCATGACCATTTCCTGTTCCAGGCGCTGCGGGTCCATCTCGGCTTTCATATCGGCGAAGCGGTCGAGGACTTTCTGGCGCTGGGTGGCGAGCATCTGCGGGACCAGTTCTCGCAGGGTCACCACGTCTTCTTCAATGGAGGTCAGGCGATCGTTGATCAACCGTGCCAGCTCTGCGCCCTCGCGCTCGCGGCCAGCCTTGAGTTCTTTCAGGCCTTCGTTGAACAGTGCCAGCGCTTCGGCATTCAAGGCTTGCGGGTCGCTGGCGTCGCCGACCAGAACGCCGGGCCATGCCAGCACTTCCAGCGGGTTCAGCGCCGCCGGATTCTTGATCAGGCCTGCGATGGTTTCGGCGGCCGCAACCAGTTGCGCGGCGCGCTCGCGGTCCACTTGCAGGGGTTTGTCAGTGTTTTCTTCGGTGAAGCGCAGGGTGCACTCGAGTTTGCCTCGGGAGATGCCCTGACGCAGTGTCTCGCGGACCGCGCCTTCGAGGTCGCGAAACGACTCGGGCAGGCGCAGGTGGGGTTCCAGGTAGCGGCTGTTGACCGAGCGCAGTTCCCAGCTCAGGGTGCCTTGGGCGCCGGCTTTTTCGACGCGGGCGAAGGCGGTCATGCTGTGCACCATGGAGGTACCTCGCAATGCAGGTCCATGCGTTACCAAAGGTTTCGCGGACCCGCTATCTGTGAATTGAAGCCAAGAGGCAGCAAAGGCGCAGGATTGTAGCGCAGTGGGGCGGATGCGCCCAAACACACGGTGTGACAAAGGGCTGCAGGCCGTCGGTTAAGCGCTGTTCTAAGCTCAAACCAGGCCCTTCAATCGTCGGGCGGCTTTTTTAGAAGTGCCCAGTCTTGGCGCGCGGCTCTATAATGCTCGGCAGTTTTCCGTCCTCCGTACAGGTATTCCCTATGAAACGTCCAAGTGGTCGCGCTGCCGATCAGCTCCGCTCGATCCGCATTACCCGCAACTACACCAAACACGCCGAGGGATCTGTGCTGGTCGAGTTCGGTGATACCAAAGTCATCTGCACTGTCAGCGTTGAAAACGGCGTGCCGCGTTTCCTCAAAGGCCAGGGCCAAGGCTGGTTGACCGCCGAATACGGCATGCTGCCGCGCGCCACCGGCGAGCGTAACCAGCGTGAAGCGAGCCGTGGCAAGCAAGGCGGCCGGACCCTGGAGATCCAGCGCCTGATCGGTCGTTCCCTGCGCGCCTCGCTGGACATGTCCAAGCTGGGCGACGTTACCCTGTACGTCGACTGCGACGTGATCCAGGCTGACGGCGGCACCCGCACGGCGTCCATTACCGGTGCCATGGTTGCACTGGTCGATGCCTTGAAAGTCATCAAGAAGCGTGGCGGCCTGAAAGGCGGCGACCCACTCAAGCAAATGATCGCGGCCGTTTCGGTGGGCATGTATCAGGGCGAGCCTGTGCTCGACCTCGACTACCTGGAAGACTCGGCTGCCGAGACGGACTTGAACGTGGTAATGACCAGCACCGGTGGCTTCATCGAAGTGCAGGGCACCGCCGAAGGTGCGCCGTTCCAGCCTGAAGAGCTGAATGCCATGCTGGAGCTGGCGAAGAAAGGCATGACCGAAATCTTCGAATTGCAAAAGGCTGCACTGGCTGACTGACCGGAACCATTCCAGACAAGGAGGACATCATGAGTGACGAGCAAGAGCTGCTTCCCACCCCGAGCAAAGAGGTTCGGCAGTGGGCAATGTTTTGTCATCTGTCCGCCTTGCTGGGAATCTGGATTCCGTTCGGCACGTTGATCGGCCCGCTGATTCTCTGGCAGATGAAGCGCGAGATGGACCCGTTTGTCGATGCGCAGGGCAAGGAGGCGCTGAACTTCCAGATCACCGTCGCCATTGCCTCCGCCATCTGCTTCTTGCTGATGGTGGTGATCATCGGGTTCTTCCTGTTTGGGCTGGTGGCGATTGGTGCGTTGGTGTTGACGATCATTGCTGGCGTGAAAGCCAATGAGGGCGTGCCGTACCGGTATCCGTTTACTTGGCGGTTGATCAAGTAGCCAGTAGCACGTAATTCATGTGGGAGCGGGCTTGCTCGCGAAAGCGGCTTATCATTCAACACTTAAGTTGAGTGATACACCACTTTCGCGAGCAAGCTCGCTTTCACATTTAAAATTCAGCGGCAAAACGCAGTGCACCGAAACTTGAAATTAATTACCCTGCCGTGTAGGACTTTTCTTTTTTTAAAGTTAAAACTTTCTCCCGATGTAAAAGATGCGTGCCCGACAGGCTAAGCCTCTGCCCAGATTTACACTTGTATAACTCTCTCCCCTACACTTTTAGTCACAACTGTAAAGCTTCAGTGCCGTGTATGAGCTTGGCAATCTGACTTGGCGGTTGATAGAGTTGCGCCAAGTAATATTTATCAAGAAATATTTCGATATATTCTGACCATTGACGGTCCTTGAATCCAAAACTAACCAGCGTTGATAAATCAACCTGTTCAAGAGGCGTGTCCAGGTAAAAAGTTCGCCCCTGAATATATATCAAAGAATAATCCCAATGGTTCAGCTCGATTTTTATGGAACACTTGTGGCCGCCTCTTTAGTACTGTTACTGGGGCGCGGGCTGGTCACACGAATCGGTTTTTTACGTAACTACAATATCCCTGAGCCTGTAGCAGGCGGCCTGGTGGTTGCTCTGCTTCTCCTGGCTTTGCGGGGGCTCGATATTGACGTCCGGTTTGACACCTCACTGCAAACGCCCTTGATGCTGGCATTTTTTGCCACCATCGGCTTGAGTGCAGACTTCGCCAGCCTGAAGAAGGGCGGGCGCGTAGTGGGGATCTTTGTACTGGCGGTCACCACGCTTTTGGTGGTCCAGAATGCCATGGGCCTCGCGCTGGCAAAAACGTTGGGGCTCGATCCGTTGATGGGCCTGCTGACAGGCTCGATTACCCTGGCGGGCGGTCACGGTACAGGCGCTGCGTGGGGAACGGTGTTCAGTGAGAAGTACGGTCTGGCTTCTGCCTCCGAGCTCGCGATGGCCTCTGCGACGTTCGGCCTGGTGTTGGGCGGTTTGATTGGTGGTCCGGTCGCTCGCCTGCTCATCAAGCGTGTCCAGGTGCCCGGTCTTACGCAAGAAAAGCCACGGCTGCCAAGGGGGTTTGAGCAACCGAACAAAGAGCGCTCGATCACGCCATTTTCGTTTGTCGAGACGCTCGCTCTGATCGCGGTCAGTTTGCTGGTGGGTTCTCTCCTGAATGGTCAGCTCCAAGGAACTGCATTTGAGCTGCCGACGTTCGTTTGCGTCTTGTTCGTGGGGGTGATTTTACGGAACGGGCTTTCAGCGCTTGGCTTGTATCAGGTGTTTGAGCGTGAAGTTTCCGTGTTGGGGAATGTCAGCTTATCGCTGTTTCTGGCGATCGCCTTGATGTCGCTCAAGCTGTGGGATCTGGCCGCACTGGCTTTGCCGATCTTTATCATCCTCGCTGCGCAAGCGTTGGTCATGGCGCTGTTTGCGATTTTCGTGACATTCAGAATGATGGGCAGTAACTACGATGCCGCCGTTCTGGCGGCAGGGCATTGCGGTTTTGGACTGGGTGCAACGCCAACTGCCATCGCAAACATGCAAGCGGTGACGCAGCGTTATGGGTCTTCGCAGATAGCGTTTCTGGTGGTGCCAATGGTGGGTGCTTTCTTCATCGACATCATTAATGTGATCGTGATCAAGTTGTATCTGGCGCTGCCATTCCTCGCTGCTGCGTGAAGGGATAACCCATAAGAAAAATGCCCGTATCTTTCGATACGGGCATTTTCGTTCACCGGTCAGCAGGTTTTCGTGTCAGCGAAAACTAGATAGTCAGTGTCCAGTCGTAGTCAACGATCAGCGGAGCATGCTGCGAGAACCGTGGCTGACGTGGCAGGCGCGCACTGCGTACAAAGCGGCGCAGGCCCGGGGTCAGTATCTGGTAATCGAAGCGCCAGCCCAGGTTGAGCATTTCTGCCTGCTCATTATCCGGCCACCAGCTGTACTGGTCACCTTCCCGGCTGACTTCGCGCAGGGCATCGACATAACCCATGTTGCCGACAATCTCGTCCATCCAGGCACGTTCAGGTGCCAGGAAGCCCGGGGATTGCTGGCTGTCGCGCCAGTTCTTGATATCCAGCTTCTGTTGCGCCACGTACAGCGAGCCACAGTAAATGTACTCGCGACGTTTGCGCCGCTGTTTATCCAGATAACGGGCGAAATCGTCCATTAGCTTGAACTTCTGGTTCAAGTCTTCATCGCCGTTCTGCCCCGAAGGGAGCAGTAAGGTCGCGATGCTGACCTTGTCGAAATCGGCTTGCAGGTAGCGCCCGTAGCGGTCGGCCGTCTCGAACCCGAGACCGCTGATGACTGCCTTCGGTTGCAACCGCGAATACAAAGCCACGCCACCCTGGGCGGGAACTTCTGCTTCGCAGGCATAAAGGAAGTAGCCATCCAGTTGGAAGGCTGGATCGTCCAGTTCAAAGGCGGAGGCGCGGGTGTCCTGCAGGCAGATGACGTCGGCATTCTGTGCTTGCAGCCAACTGAGCAAACCTCGCTCCACTGCAGCCTGAATACCATTGACGTTCACACTGATGATCCGCATAAATGGCCCCAAAAATCGCGTGCGTGTATGATACACGGCGTCAACCTAATTAGCTAAATCCGTGGTATTTGGGGTTTTTTTCATGCAAGCGTATCAGCGCGATTTCATTCGTTTTGCCATCGATCGCGGCGTTTTGCGCTTCGGTGAGTTCACCCTGAAGTCCGGGCGCACCAGTCCTTACTTCTTCAATGCCGGCCTGTTCAACACCGGTTCCGCCCTTGCGCAGCTGGGTCGTTTCTACGCGGCAGCCATTGTCGAGAGCGGTATTTCGTTCGATGTACTGTTTGGCCCGGCGTACAAGGGCATTCCGTTGGCGGCGACCACTGCGGTGGCCCTGGCTGAACATCACAACCGTGATTTGCCATGGTGCTTCAACCGTAAAGAGGCCAAGGCCCACGGCGAAGGCGGCAGCCTGGTTGGCGCACCGTTGACCGGTGACGTGCTGATCATCGACGACGTGATCACCGCTGGCACCGCGATCCGCGAAGTGATGCAGATCATCGCTTCCCAGGACGGCGCCAAGGCGGCGGGCGTGCTGATCGCCCTCAACCGTCAGGAGCGTGGCAACGGTGAGTTGTCGGCAATCCAGGAAGTGGAGCGTGACTTCGGCATTCCGGTGATCAGCATTGTTTCGCTGAATCAGGTGCTGGAATTCCTGGCTGACGATCCGCAGCTCAAGCAGCACCTGCCAGCTGTAGAAGCTTACCGCGCCCAATTCGGCGTATAACGGCAGCTCCCTCAGGGATCGCAGGCGAAAAAAGACCCCGCTCAGTCAGGCTGATCGGGGTTTTTTTCTGGATCGTGGGCGTCCGCGAGGTTATTTTTTGCTCGCGGGTTTGATGACCTCGGCGCTTTTGATTCCAGGTTTTTCCGATTTCTCCGGATAGGGATCCTTCACTGCGTCGCCTTGGCCGGTGAGAATTTTCCAGCCATAGCGCGAATGCACGGTTTTACGAAACTGTGGACACGGCGGCATCGAAGTTTTGGCCTGATTCGAATATTGGTGGCCGCAGTCGACACACTCGTAAGTACCTGGGGAAACATCGCTGCCGTAAGGAACGTAATCTTTTTTCATGAGGGAGTCCTCCTGTGGATACAGGGAAGATCCTATGCAGATTGATTCCTGAGCGATGTCAGGCGTTTCGCTGAATCAGGTCAGGCATTTCCTATGCCCATAAAAAAAATCGCAGATTTCTTCAGAGCCTACGGAATTTTCTTACATCCGAAGGCGCTGCCAAAAGCTGCGATCTTTTAACGTTTTTGAATCAGTGACGCTTGCGATTGCTGATCAACGTACCCACACCCGTATCGGTGAAGATCTCCAGCAGAATCGCATTCGGTACCCGACCATCGATGATCAACGAACTGCCCACGCCGCCCTGAACCGCTTCCAGCGCGCAACGGATCTTCGGCAGCATGCCGCCGTAGATGGTGCCGTCGGCGATCAGATCGTCCACCTGCTGAGTCGTCAGGCCGGTCAGAACCGTGCCCGACTTGTCCATCAGGCCAGCGATGTTGGTCAGCAGCATCAGCTTTTCAGCCTTCAACGCCTCGGCGACTTTACCGGCCACGAGGTCAGCGTTGATGTTGTACGACTCGCCGTTGGCACCGACGCCGATTGGCGCGATCACCGGAATGAAGTCGCCTTTTACCAGCAGGTTCAGCAAGTCGGTGTTGATCCCGACCACTTCGCCCACCTGGCCGATGTCGATGATTTCCGGTTGGGTCATCTCTGGGGTCTGGCGGGTCACGGTGAGTTTTTTCGCGCGAATCAGCTCGGCGTCTTTACCGGTCAGGCCGATGGCGCTGCCGCCATGACGGTTGATCAGGTTGACGATGTCCTTGTTCACCTGGCCACCGAGGACCATTTCCACCACGTCCATGGTTTGCGCATCCGTCACGCGCATGCCATCGATGAAGTGGCTCTCGATCGACAGACGCTTGAGCAGGTCGCCGATTTGCGGACCACCGCCGTGAACCACCACCGGGTTGATGCCCACGGCTTTCATCAGCACGATGTCGCGGGCGAAGCCGGTTTTCAGCTCCTCGCTTTCCATCGCGTTGCCGCCGTATTTGATCACCAGCGTCTTGCCGACATAGCGGCGAATGTAAGGCAGCGCTTCGGACAGGACCTTGGCGGTGTTGGCGGCGGCTTCGCGTTCGAGGGTCATTCAGGGCTCCGGGTGAATCAGAACGGTAGTTGGAGATCAGGTGCAACACGCTTCAACTGGACTTTGAATACGTCCTTGATGCGCTGCAATTCAGCCTCGTCATCGGCCTCGAAGCGCAGCACCAGCACCGGTGTGGTGTTGGACGCGCGCACCAGGCCCCAGCCTTTGGCATAGTCGACTCGCACGCCGTCGATGGTGGTCAGGTCGGCGCCTTCGCCCCACTTCGCGTCGTGCAATGCATCAATGATGCTGAATTTGCTCTCTTCGGTCACATGGATATTGATTTCCGGCGTAGAAATATCGTTCGGGAAGGTCGCAAACAGCTCTTCCGCCGTGGATTTTTCCTTGCTCAGGATCTCCAGCAGCCGCGCGGCGCTGTAAATGCCGTCGTCGAAACCGAACCAGCGCTCCTTGAAGAAAATGTGCCCGCTCATTTCGCCGGCCAACAGGGCGCCGGTCTGTTTCATTTTCTTTTTGATCAACGAGTGACCAGTCTTCCACATGAGCGGACGACCGCCGTATTCCTTGATCAGCGGCGTCAGGCGGCGGGTGCATTTGACGTCGAAGATGATTTCCGCGTCCGGGTTGCGCGCCACCACGTCGCGGGCGAACAGCATCAGCAGGCGGTCCGGGTAGACGATGCTGCCGGTGTTGGTCACCACGCCAACGCGGTCGCCGTCGCCGTCGAAGGCCAGGCCGATGTCGGCGTTGGTTTCCTTGACCTTGGCGATCAGGTCGACAAGGTTTTCAGGCTTGCCCGGGTCCGGGTGATGATTCGGGAAGTTGCCGTCGACGTCGCAAAACAGCGGGATGACTTCGCAGTTCAGCGCTTCGATCAGTTGCGGAGCGATCACACCGGCCGCACCGTTACCGCAGTCGACCACGACTTTCAGGCGGCGAGCCAGTTTGATGTCCCCGACGATTTCAGTGTTGTAGCGGTCGAGGATTTCGACTTGGGTGATGCTGCCCTTGCCGCTGCTCAGGTTGTTGGTCTTGAGGCGGTCGTGCAAGGCCTGGATTTGTTCGTTGGCCAAGGTATCGCCAGCGATGACGATCTTGAAACCGTTGTAGTTCGACGGGTTGTGGCTACCGGTGAGCATCACGCCCGACTTGCCGGCCAGTACGTTGGCGGCGTAGTAAAGCGCCGGCGTTGGCACCAGGCCCACGTCACTGACATGGCAACCAGCCTCGGCCAGGCCTTTGATCAGTTGTTCGACGAGTTCCGGGCCGGACAGGCGACCGTCACGGCCAACGGAAACGTTCGGTTCGCCCTCGGCCAGGCTCTGGGCGCCGATGGCGCGACCGAGCCAGTAAGCGGTCTCAGCGTTCAGGAATTCCGGGACGGTGCCGCGAATGTCGTAGGCGCGGAAAATGCTGTCAGGGAACTTGGGTGCGACTTGGGCGGGGGTGTTCATCTGTAGGAATGCTCCATCTCGAAAGTGGCTGGACCTGCACGCGAAGAACGCTTTGGCGGGTTCGAACTGAAGGGTATGACGACGTTTTCCACAGAGAGTTCGTGGTGCGAAAAGGCCATGACACCGGTTTCAGTCAGCATCTGGCCGGTCAATGCCTTGGTTTTCAGTAGTAAACCTTGCAGATGACGGCTGTGCGATTTCAGCATCCTGTGGCGAGGGAGCTTGCTCCCGCTTGAGTGCGGAGCACTCACAGTATTTAAGGGTTGCTACGCAACCCAGCGGGAGCAAGCTCCCTCGCCACAGGGTCGCCGTCTATCCGATCAATGGCTGCCGGAATGCCCGAAACCGCCCGTACCGCGCTGGGTTTCAACGAACTCTTCGACCATCTCGAAATGCGCTTGAACCACTGGCACCAAAACCAACTGTGCCAAACGCTCGCCCACCACCATGTTGAAGTCGGTCTGCCCACGGTTCCAGCACGAAACCATCAGTGGACCCTGGTAATCGGAGTCGATCAAGCCGACCAGATTGCCCAGCACGATGCCGTGCTTATGGCCCAGGCCGGAGCGCGGCAGAATCAGCGCGGCCAGACCTGGATCGCCGATGTAGACGGACAGGCCCGTCGGAATCAGCACGGTTTCGCCCGGCTTGATCACGGTGTCTTTTTCCAGCATGGCGCGCAGGTCGAGGCCGGCGGAGCCTGGGGTGGCGTACTGCGGCAGCGGAAATTCGGTACCGATGCGGGGGTCGAGGATCTTGGCTTGCAAAGCGTGCATGTAAATTAAACCTGGTTCAGACGTTCGGCGATAAAAGTGATCAGCTGGCGAGCAATCTTGCTCTTGCTGGTCTGGGCGAAAAGTGTGGCGTGTAGCTCCCGGTCGATCACGCTGCAGGCGTTTTCTTCGCTGTTGAAGCCAATGCTTGGGTTGGCGACGTCGTTGGCGACGATCAAATCGAGGTTTTTGTCTTTCAACTTGCGCGCAGCGTAGTCGAGCAGGTGTTCGGTTTCGGCGGCAAAACCGACACTGAACGGACGGTCGGGGCGGGTGGCAATGGTGGCCAGGATGTCTGGGTTACGCACCATTTGTAGTAACAAGCCGTCGCCGTTCGTAGGGTCTTTCTTGAGTTTCTGTGGGGCAACGACTTCGGGGCGGTAGTCCGCGACCGCTGCCGAGGCAATGAACAGGTCGCAAGGGATCGCGGCTTCGCAAGCGGCGAGCATGTCGCGGGCACTGACCACGTCGATGCGCGTGACGCGATCCGGGGTTGGCAGGTGCACGGGGCCTGTGATCAGGGTCACGCGGGCGCCGGCTTCAACCGCCGCTTCGGCCAGGGCAAAGCCCATTTTGCCGGAGCTGTGGTTGGTGATGTAGCGTACCGGGTCGATGTTTTCCTGGGTCGGGCCGGCAGTGATCAGCACGTGTTTGCCGGTCAGCGCCTGGCGCTGGAAGCAGTCCGCCGCGCATTGCGCGAGTTCGACGGCTTCGAGCATGCGGCCCAGACCGACGTCACCACAGGCCTGGCTACCGGAGGCCGGGCCGAAGGCTTTGATGCCGCGGCTTTCGAGGGTTTGCAGGTTGGCCTGGGTGGCCGGGTCGCGCCACATGGCCTGGTTCATCGCCGGGGCTACGGCGACCACGGCGTCGGTGGCCAGCACCAGTGTGGTCAGCAGATCGTCGGCAATACCCTGGGCCAGGCGGGCGATCAGGTCCGCAGTGGCGGGGGCGATCAGCACCATGTCGGCCCACTTGGCGAGCTCGATATGACCCATCGCGGCTTCGGCCGCCGGGTCGAGCAGGTCCAGATGAACCGGGTGGCCGGACAGGGCCTGCATGGTCAGCGGGGTGATGAACTCGCTGCCGCCACGGGTCATGACCACGCGCACTTCGGCGCCCTGGTCGATCAGGCGGCGAACCAGGTCAGCGCTCTTGTAGGCGGCAATACCGCCGCCGACGCCCAGAACGATGCGTTTCCGATACAGCCGCTGCATAGGTCTGCCTTTCATTTCGTTGATGACTGCGTGGCGGTACCCCCTCCCCAGGAGTGAAATCGCCCGCAAAAAAGATGGGCTACGATATCACAGCGACCGCTACGGAACAGCGGCGCCCACAGACCAGGGAGGTGTTATGAGTATTCGGGATTGGCCGGCGGCGGAGCGCCCGCGGGAGAGATTACTGGAGTTGGGCTCGGCGAGCCTTTCGGATGCCGAGCTGCTGGCGATTTTTTTACGCACCGGGGTGGCCGGTAAAAGTGCGGTGGATCTGGCGCGACACTTGTTGAGCCAATTTGGCAGTCTGCGTTCGCTGTTGGAAGCCGATCAAGCAACATTCAGCAAGCAATTAGGGCTCGGTCCGGCGAAATTCGCTCAGTTGCAGGCGATTCTGGAAATGGGGCGGCGACATTTGGCCGAGCGCGCGCGTCAGAAGCCAGCGCTGGAAAATCCCCAGGCCGTTCGTGATTACCTGAAGTCGATGCTTCGGCACGAGCCTCACGAAGTGTTTGGCTGCCTGTTTCTGGATTCGAAGCATCAGGTGCTGACCTTCGAAGCGTTGTTTCGCGGCTCGATCGACAACACGAGCGTTCATCCACGGCAGGTGGTCAAGCGCGCCCTGGCGCACAACGCCGCCGCGTTGATCCTCTGCCACAACCATCCCTCGGGCAACACCAACCCCAGCCAGGCCGACCGCACGCTGACCAAACGCCTGCAAGAGGCGCTGGAATTGATTGATGTGCGGGTGCTTGACCATTTCATCATTGGTGACGGCGAGCCGCTTTCAATGGCCGAGTATGGGTGGATGTAGGGCGGGGGACGGGCTTCTGTGGCGAAGGAGCAAGCTCCCTCGCCACAGAGAAGCATTTGCGCAGCGTTTCCGAGCGTTACTTGAGGTTGACCCTGGAGTAATCCTGGCGACCAAACGGGCTGACCGAATACCCCTCGACTCCCTTGCGCATCAGCGCGAAGGCCGTCGGGTGGGCCAGCGGCAACCACAGCGCCTGCTGCTGGATCTGCGCCTGGGCCTGTTCATAAAGCTTGGTGCGCACGCCTTGCTCGGAAGTGGTCTTGCCGGCACTGATCAGCTTGTCCAGATCCTGATTGCAGTAGCGAGCGAAATTGGTGCCGGACTTGACCGCCGCGCAGGAAAACTGCGGCGTGAGGAAGTTGTCCGGGTCACCGTTGTCGCCGGCCCAGCCCATGAACAGCAGATCGTGTTCGCCTGCCTTGGCGCGGCGGATCACTTCGCCCCACTCGATCACGCGAATTTCGGCCTGGATGCCGATCTCTGCGAGATCCGATTGCAGCATCTGCGCCCCGAGGCTTGGGTTCGGGTTGAGCAGGCTGCCGGATGGGCGCGTCCAGATGGTGGTCTGGAAACCGTCCTTGAGCCCGGCTTTGGCCATCAATGCCTTGGCTTTTTCCACGTCGTACGCGTAGCCCGGCAAGCCTTTGGCATAACTCCATGTGTTGGGCGGGTACGGGCCGTTGGCGGCTTCGGCGGTGTCTTCGAACACGGCTTTGACATAGCTGGCCTTGTCGAACGCGAGATTGATGGCTTGCCGTACTTCAGGCTTGTCCAGCGGTGGATGCTGGCTGTTGATGGCGACGAACGCCGTCATGAACGCGTCGGTCTTTTCCACTTTCAACGTCGGTTCTTTCAGCGCGGCTTGTACGTCCAGTGGCTTGGGCGACAGGGCGATCTGGCACTCGTTGCGGCGCAGCTTCTGCAGTCGGACGTTGGCGTCCGGGGTGATGGCAAAAATCAGCGGGTCCACCGCAGGCTTGCCACGGAAGTAGTCCGGGTTGGCCTTATAGCGAATCGAGGCATCTTTCTGGAACCGCGTGAACACGAAGGGGCCGCTGCCGATCGGCTGGCTGTTGAGTTTCTCCGGCGTACCGGCTTTCAGCAGTTTATCGGCATATTCGGCGGAGTAGATCGAAGCGAAGCCCATGCTCAGGGTCGGCAGAAAGGTTGAATCCGGATGGTCGAGGGTGAAGCGCACAGTCAGCGGGTCGAGCGCGTCGATCTTCTTGATCAGCGCCGGTAGCTGCATCGATTGCGCGTGCGGGAAGCCGCTCTGTGCCACTTTGTGCCAAGGGTTGGCCGGGTCGAGCATGCGGTCGAAGCTGAATTTCACGTCTTCGGCGGTCAGGTCGCGCGTAGGGCTGAAGTATTCGGTGCGGTGGAATTTCACCTGCGGATGCAGCTTGAACACGTAGGTCAGGCCGTCGGGGGTGACTTCCCAGCTGTCCGCGAGGCCGGCGACCACTTTGCCGCTGGCCGTGTCGAAGTCCACCAGACGGTTCATCAACACGTCGGCCGAAGCGTTGGTGGTGGTCAGCGAGTTGTATTGCACCACGTCGAACCCTTCCGGGCTGGCCTCGGTGCAGACGCTCAGGGCAGCAGCATGGGCCAGCGGGCTCAGTAGAAGCGGGGCGAGCAGCAGCGGTAGGGCAGCGAGGCGCATGGTCGGATTCCTTTACAGATCGAAGGCCCATCTGCAAGTGCAGTCTGGAAACGTCTTACCCTAGTGGGCTCTTTTGCAAATGACTATCCCCTTTTTCATTTTAAGAGGACTATATGCGATCGTTTTCGGTGAATGCCGGCCGAGGAAAACCCTGAACAGGCCGGTTGGCCGATTTTCTGCGACGAGCGGTCTTTATCGACGATAGCCTTTATCCAAGGCGCTCGGAGCCAGAAAAACGGGGTTTTTATCATGTCCGTGCACACGGAATGTTGTTGCACCCCAGTCTTTCTGGTATAAAGCAGCGCTCTTTTCTAGGGGCCCGGTTCCTTCACTGTAGGTGTAGCCGGTAAGACCTCTAAAGAAACGCGGCGCCTGGCGCCAAATGACTGAGAGATTAAGCGGCCAACCCATGCCGGGTTGGGCATGTGGTTTTAGAGGGCTGAGGCATGTCGAGAGTATGTCAAGTTACCGGTAAGGGTCCGGTGACTGGGAATAACATTTCCCACGCAAACAACAAAACCCGTCGTCGTTTCCTGCCGAACCTGCAGCATCACCGCTTCTGGGTTGAAGAAGAGAAACGTTTCGTGCGTCTGCGCGTATCTGCCAAAGGCATGCGTATCATCGACAAGCGTGGCATCACTGTCGTGCTGGCCGAAATCCGCAAAGCTGGCAAGATCTAAGGGAGATAATCATGCGTGAATTGATTCGTTTGATCTCGAGCGCCGGTACTGGTCACTTCTACACTACCGACAAGAACAAGCGCACTACTCCGGACAAAATCGAGATCAAGAAATTTGATCCGGTTGTTCGCAAGCACGTGATCTACAAAGAAGGCAAAATCAAGTAATTGATTTTTCCCTCTTACGAAAAAGGCCCGTATCGCGAGATACGGGCCTTTTTTGTTGCCTGAATTTGTTGTTGCCCAGCTCAGACAACACACATCCTCAGGCCTTCTGTTCAAACGCCACATAAATCTTGCGGCACGGCTCCAGCACTTCCCAGGTGCCGCGGAACCCGGCCGGGATCACGAAGCGATCACCTGCGCGCACGGTCTTGCTGTTGCCATCGTTGTCGCGCAGTACCGAAACGCCCTGAACGATTTCGCAGTATTCATGCTCGGTGAAGTTCACGTGCCACTGGCCAACCGCGCCTTCCCATACGCCCGCATTCAACTGGCCACACGGGCTGTTGTAGTGGTTGTAAACCACCTGCTCAGGGTCGCCCTTCAAGATTTTCGCCTGGTCCGGTCTGTAGCGCTCGGGCTCGGTAGCGGCCTGGCTGAAGTCGACGATGTTCTGGATGCTCATTGTTGTTATCCCCCGTGATTGCGGCGCGAGTGGCTGGAAAGGTGCTGGAAAGCCCAAAGTCTATGTTTATTAAAATGAACACCGCAAGGCCGTTTAACGACCTTATGTCAAATATATTGAAACAACCCCGGTCACTGGTTTAGGGTGGCGGTTGCCTTGGGCCGAATTGCAGGCTGGCCGGGCAGAATTCCTGGGGACGTCCGCGAAGAACGCGGGGCGCTCGTATTCAATAAGAGGAGGACACTCGAATGACCACCCTGACTCGTGCCGATTGGGAACAACGGGCTCGCGATCTGAAGATCGAAGGCCGCGCCTACATCAATGGCGAATACACCGATGCCGTCTCCAGCGAGACCTTCGAGTGCATCAGCCCGGTCGATGGCCGTCTGCTGGGCAAAGTCGCCAGCTGTGACGCCGCCGACGCCCAGCGCGCTGTTGAAAACGCTCGTGCCACGTTCAATTCCGGTGTCTGGTCGCGCCTGGCGCCGACCAAACGCAAAGCCACCATGATCCGTTTCGCCGGCCTGCTGAAACAGCACGCCGAAGAACTCGCCCTGCTTGAAACTCTGGACATGGGCAAACCGATCAGCGATTCCCTGTACATCGACGTTCCCGGTGCGGCGCAAGCCCTGAGCTGGAGCGGCGAAGCCATCGACAAGATCTACGACGAAGTCGCCGCGACCCCGCACGATCAACTGGGTCTGGTGACCCGCGAGCCGGTGGGCGTTGTCGGCGCCATCGTGCCGTGGAACTTCCCGTTGATGATGGCCTGCTGGAAACTCGGCCCGGCGCTGTCCACCGGTAACTCGGTGATTCTCAAACCGTCGGAAAAATCGCCGTTGACCGCCATCCGCATCGCTGCGCTGGCCGTTGAGGCCGGCATCCCGAAAGGCGTGCTGAACGTGCTGCCGGGTTATGGTCACACCGTCGGCAAGGCTCTGGCCCTGCACAACGATGTCGACACCCTGGTGTTCACCGGTTCGACCAAGATCGCCAAGCAACTGCTGATCTACTCCGGCGAATCGAACATGAAGCGCGTCTGGCTCGAAGCCGGCGGCAAGAGCCCGAACATCGTGTTCGCCGATGCCCCGGACCTGCAAGCTGCCGCAGAAGCCGCCGCCGGCGCCATCGCCTTCAACCAGGGCGAGGTCTGCACCGCCGGTTCGCGTCTGCTGGTCGAGCGCTCGATCAAGGACAAATTCCTGCCGCTGGTGATCGAGGCCCTGAAAACCTGGAAGCCGGGTAACCCGCTGGACCCGGCGACCAACGTCGGCGCTCTGGTCGATACCCAGCAGATGAACACCGTACTGTCCTACATCGAATCCGGCCACGCCGATGGCGCCAAACTGGTCGCTGGTGGCAAGCGCACGCTGCAGGAAACCGGTGGCACTTACGTTGAGCCGACGATTTTCGACGGCGTCAGCAACGCAATGAAAATTGCCCAGGAAGAAATCTTTGGCCCGGTCCTGTCGGTCATTGCTTTCGACACTGCCGAAGAAGCCGTCGCGATTGCCAACGACACGCCTTACGGCTTGGCCGCCGCGGTGTGGACCAAGGACATCTCGAAGGCTCACCTGACTGCCCGCGCGCTGCGTGCCGGTAGCGTGTGGGTCAACCAGTACGACGGCGGCGACATGACCGCACCGTTCGGTGGCTTCAAGCAGTCGGGCAACGGTCGCGACAAATCGCTGCACGCGTTCGACAAGTACACCGAGCTGAAGGCGACCTGGATCAAGTTGTAAGCCGTTAAGGGAGGCCTATAAGTAACAGGCCTCCCGAACGACGCAGATCCCTTGTGGGAGCGAGCCTGCTCGCGATAGCGGTGTAACAGTCGACGAAAATGTTGAATGTTGCTCCGTCATCGCGAGCAGGCTCGCTCCCACAGTGTTTTGTGTTGTACATAAAGATATCCACAGGAGCGTGGAACATGCGTTGGGCGACTTATTTCGCCGTGCTGGCATCTGTCTTGAGTGTCGGCCTGGCCCTGGGCGTCAGCATGCCGCTGGTATCGTTTCGCCTGGAAGGCTGGGGCTACGGTTCGTTTGCCATCGGCGTAATGGCCGCGATGCCGGCGATTGGTGTGTTGCTGGGGGCGAAAATCTCCAGTCATCTGGCGGCGCGTCTCGGCACGGCCAATCTGATGCGCCTGTGCTTGTGGGCCGGGGCGGTATCCATCGGGTTGCTGGCGCTGTTGCCGAGCTATCCGGTGTGGCTGGTGCTGCGATTGATGATTGGTGTGATCCTCACGCTGGTCTTCATTCTTGGCGAAAGCTGGATCAATCAGCTGGTGGTCGAGCAGTGGCGTGGCCGACTGGTGGCACTGTACGGCAGCAGCTATGCGCTGAGTCAGTTGGCCGGGCCGTTGCTGTTGGGCGTTCTGGGCACCGAACACGATTATGGATTCTGGGTCGGCGTCGGTTTGCTCACGGTGGCGCCGTTCCTGTTGCTGGGTCGCAGCGGCGCACCCACCAGTGAAGCCTGCAGCGTGACCTTCAGCGACTTGTGGCGCTTCTGCCGAGGACTGCCGGCGATTGCCTGGGGTGTGGCGCTGTTCGCGGCGTTCGAGGCGATGATCCTGACCTTGTTGCCGGTCTATTGCCTGCGTCAGGGGTTCACTACTGAGATAGCCTTGGCGATGGTCAGCACCGTGGTGGTCGGTGATGCCTTGCTGCAATTGCCGATTGGTGCGTTGGCGGATCGCCTGTCGCGACGCACGTTGTTCACCGGTTGTGCTGTGGTGCTGATGCTGTCGAGTCTGGCAATCCCGTTGCTGATCGACACGTTGCTGATCTGGCCGTTGTGGGTACTGTTCGGCGCCAGTGCCGGGGGCTTGTTCACCTTGTCACTGATCCTGATCGGCGAGCGTTATCGCGACGACGCGCTGGTGCGCGCCAATGCGCATATCGCGCAGCTATGGGGCATTGGTTGTCTGGTCGGACCGTTGGCTGCCGGGGCTGGCAGTCAGTGGATCAGCGGGCACGCGTTGCCTCTTTTGATGGCGGCTGGTGCGTTCGGGCTGGTGATTTTGCTGATGCGCGAAGGTGCATTCGGTACGGTCGCCGAGCCTGCCTGACGCCACGGACTGTCCCGCGGGGGGGGGGGGGTGCGTCTGTCAGAGCATCCGTTCCAGGCCGACCGCGGTACTCATCCACGCATTGAAATGGCGCCACCAGCTGCCCGGCTCCTTGGTCAGCGTATGCATTTTTCCGTCGTCCTCGGTCACCCAGACGATCCGGTCGTTTTCCAGCTTCACCTGATAACTGAGGGGCGGCGCCATACCCTCCATCGCCGCTGTGCGCACATGCGCGGCGAGTTCGGGGCTGTCCACCAGCACGCCGACTTCGGTGTTCCACAACACTGAGCGCGGGTCGAAGTTGAACGAGCCGATGAAGGATTTCTGCTGATCGAAGATCATCGCCTTGCTGTGCAGGCTCGAATCGGAACCACGGTAGGACTTGCTGTAGAAAATATGCGGCCCGCTGCCGCCGCCTTCGCCGGGCTGGCGGCGCAATTCGTACAACTTCACGCCATGTTCCAGCAGCGCCCGGCGATAGGGCGCGTACCCGCCGTGTACCGCCGGGACGTCGGTGGCTTCCAGCGAGTTGGTCAGCAGGCTGACGGAGACCCCGGCATCGGCGCGGCCAGTGAGGTAAACCAGCCCCGGTTGCCCCGGTACGAAGTATGCCGAGATCATGATCAGCTCTTTGCTGACGCCGGTGAGCTCGGGCGCCAACTGCGTGGTGAGCAGCAAGTGCGGGTCAGGCTCGCCGTCTGACAGGACCTTGCTCGGTGCGTCCCACAACGCCTGGTTCCAGGCCCAGATCAACTCCCGGCGCCAGATGTCCATGCGCGGGTTTGTGGTGTAGGTCATCAGCTGCTGATACAGCGCGTGATTCTGCTTGCGCGTCTCTTCCAGCGACTCTTCCAGGCGGGTGCGGGTATTTTGCAGGTCCTTTTGCGTCGGTTTGCTCGACAGGAACTCATCGATCGGCTTGCTCAGCGCACTGTTCCAGTACTGGTCGAAACTATGGCCAAGCTGCTCGGCAACCGGCCCGACGCCGAGCATGTCGATGTCGGTGAAGTTCAGGTTGGGCTCGGCATCGAAATACTCGTCCCCCAGATTGCGGCCACCGACGATGGCCGCGCTGTTGTCCGCCAGCCACAGCTTGTTGTGCATGCGCCGGTGTTGCAGCGACAGGTTGAACAGCCGGCCCATGGTTCGCGTCACGCCTGTGGCCCGGCCCAGATGCAACGGGTTGAACAGGCGGATCTGGATCTGCGGGTGCGCCGCCAGGGTCGCAATAATCCAGTCGAGGCCGTCGCTGGTGGTGTCGTCGAGCAGGATTCTCACGCGCACGCCACGGTCGGCCGCCTTGAGCAATTCCTCTGCCAGCATGCGGGTGCTGATGCCGTCGTGGACGATGTAGTACTGCAAATCGAGGCTGCTTTGGGCGTTGCGGATCAACTCGGCACGGGCCATGAAGGCTTCGCCGCTATTGGACAGCAGGCGAAAACCGGACTTCCCCTCATGGGGCGCGGCCTGGGCCTGGATCGATCGACCGAATGCCGAATCACTGGCGGGCAGCGCCTGACTGGGCTCGCGTTGAACGTCGAAGCTGGCGCAACCGCCCAGGAGCGAGGCCAGTAGCAGAAGAGCGAGCAGGGGCTGTCTGACTCTCACGTAGGATCGTTCCGATTGGCGGCAGGTGTCCGCATATGGACGCTGGATTCCGGTAAAAAGTCAGTCCGTGAAGCTGTCATTTTCCGCCAGCAGTTTGATCGCCGCAGCGCCGACCTTGCGCACCGCGTCTTCGATCTGTGGTGTTGGCTTGGCAGCGTAGTTCATCCGCAGGCAATTGCGGTACTTGCCCGAGGGCGAAAAGATGCTCCCGACGGCAATCTGTACGCCCTGGTCGTGTAAGGCGCGATTCAGTTTCAGGGTGTCGAAACCATCAGGCAGTTCGACCCAGAGCATGAAACTGCCTTGCGGGCGACTGGCGCGGGTGCCGGCGGGGAAATAGCGGCTGACCCAATCGATCATCATGTCGCGATTGCGCTGGTATTGCGTGCGCATCCGCCGCAAATGCGGTTCGAAGTGACCGGCCTTGAGGAATTCGGCGATGGCAATCTGCGGCTGCGGCGCCGTAGAGCCGGTGCTGATGTATTTCATGTGCAGCACCCGCTCCAGATACCGGCCCGGTGCAACCCAGCCGATGCGCAAACCCGGCGCCAGCGTTTTGGAAAATGAACTACAGAGCAGGACCCGGCCGTCTTCGTCGAAGGATTTGATCGTGCGGGGACGCGGGTAGTTGTAGGCCAGTTCACCATACACATCGTCCTCGATAATCGCCACGTCGAAACGCTGTGCGAGCGTCAACAACGCACGTTTGCGCGATTCCGGCATGATGTAGCCCAGCGGGTTGTTGCAGTTGGGCGTCAACTGTATGGCCTTGATCGGCCATTGTTCCAGAGCCAGTTCCAACGCATCGAGGCTGATCCCGGTCAGCGGGTCGGTGGGGATTTCCAGGGCCTTCATATTCAGGCCCTTGAGCGTCTGCATCGCGCCGTGAAAGCTGGGTGAGTCCACCGCGACGATGTCACCTGGCTCACAGATAGAGCGAATGCTGGTGGACAGCGCTTCGTGACAGCCAGTGGTGATCACCAGGTCGTTGGCGGTCAGTTGGCATCCGGAATCCAGCATCAGGCGGGCGATCTGTTCGCGCAGTTCGAGGGTGCCGTGAATGTTGTCGTAATACAGACCGGGCATATCCTGCCGCCGACTGATGCGGGCGAGGTTGCGCAGCAACGGTTTCATGGTCGGGGTGGTGATGTCTGGCATACCGCGGCCCAGTTGCACTACATCCTTGCGCGGTACCGCACGGATCAGTTCCAGCACTTGATCCCACTGCGAAATATCCACCGGGCGCTGGGCGGGGCGACCGATCGCCGGCAACTCCGGCAGTTCACGACTGACCGGAACGAAGTAGCCGGATTTGGGTTTCGGCATCGCCAGGCCGTTGTCTTCCAGCACCCGATAGGCTTGCTGCACCGTGCTCAGGCTGACGCCATGCTCGACGCTCAGCGCCCGTACCGACGGCAGCCGGTCACCGGGGCGATAGAAGCCCTGTTCGATACGCGTGCCGAGCAATTCGGCGAGGTTGACGTAAAGGGTCATGGCGCAGTCTCGGTGTGGGTGATTCGCTTAACCAGTACAGATCAGGTAAAAAATCATGATTCAGAGGCTAAAACGCGAAATCTGTATGGAGTTAATACTGACAAGTTGAATCTGTAATGCTTTTCGCCGTCCACGCATCATGAAAGCTCTGGCTACCCAAGTAAACAGGAGCAATCAAAATGAACGGCTTGAGCGATGTGCGGCTGGCGTTACGCAGTCAGGAACTGGCGGCAGGGCAAAAAAACGGTGCGCGGGAAGCGATTATGCGCAACGCACCGTCCGGCCTGAGTCGCTGGGGCCTGTTCTGGCATCGTCTGCACACGCGCAAGGCGTTGCTCGATCTGACGCCGGAGCAATTGAAGGATGTCGGGTTGAGTCGGGAGCAGGCGCGGGAGGAGGGACTTAAGTCTTTCTGGAGGATCTGAAGCCTAAACGCGATCCCCTGTAGGCGCTGCCGAAGGCAGCGCCTACAGGGTTCAGACCAACTCTTTGAGCCGATGCCACAACATCCCCAACGCCAACAGCGGCGAGCGCAAATGCTTCCCGCCGGGGAAGGTGATATGCGGCACCTTGGCAAACAGATCGAACCCACCACCCTGCTGCCCACTGATCGCCTCGGCCAGCAACTTGCCTGCCAGGTGCGTGGCATTCACCCCGTGACCTGAATAAGCCTGGGCGTAATACACATTCGGCTGACCCTTGAGCCGGCCGATCTGCGGCAGGCGGTTGGCGCCGATACCGATCATCCCGCCCCATTGATAATCGATTTTCACCCCACCCAGTTGCGGAAAAACCTCCAGCATCTTCGGCCGCATGTACGCGGCGATGTCCTTCGGGTCGCGACCTGAGTAGTGGCAGGCGCCACCAAAGAGCAAGCGTCGATCCGCCGAGAGCCGGTAGTAATCGAGCGCCACCCGCTGATCGCAGACCGCCATGTTCTGCGGCAGCAGTTCGTGCGCCTGTTCTTCGCTCAAGGGTTCGGTGGCGATGATGTAGCTGCCGGCGGGCAATACCTTGCCACTGAGTTCGGGGTTGAGCTGGTTAAGGTAGGCATTACAGCCCAGCACCAGCGTCTTCGCGCGAACCGAACCTCGAGCCGTATGGGCCTTCACCTCCGGGCCGTAATCGATGCGGGTTACCGCCGATTGTTCGAACAACTTCGCGCCCAATTCCTGCGCGGCGGCAGCTTCGCCCAAGGCCAGGTTGAGAGGGTGCAGATGCCCGGAGCCCATGTCGATCAGGCCACCAACGTAGCGGTCGGAACCCACCACCGAGTGCATTTCATGGGCTTGCAGCAAACGGGTTTCGTAGCGGTAGCCGAGGCTGCGCAGTTCTTCGGCGTCTTCGGCGAAACCTTCCAGGTCGCGAGGCTTGTTGGCGAGATCGCAGTAACCCCATGTCAGGTCGCAAGGGATCTGAAAACGCTCGACCCGCTGTCGGACGATTTCCACCGCTTCCAGGCCCATGAGCTTCATCTGACGCACACCGTCCGCGCCGATCACGTTGGTGAATTGATCGAGCCCATGACCGACGCCACGAATCAGCTGCCCTCCGTTGCGGCCGCTGGCGCCCCAGCCAATCTTTTGCGCTTCGAGTAGCACCACGCTGAGGCCGCGTTCTGCCAGCTCAAGCGCGGTGTTCAGCCCGGAAAACCCACCACCGATCACGCACACATCGGCCACCAAATCCTCCGTAAGCACCGGGTAATCGGGCTGTGGCAGGCTGCTGGCGGCGTAATAGGAAGCAATGTGCTGGGCGCGGGCATTCATGCGCGTCATCCTGAGTCTTGTGTCTAGAAAATTTGACGGAGCATAAGCCGGACCTTCCGGCGCGGGCAACACTGGTCGGTTGTGGCTGTCTGGATCGACACTTTTGCTGCAGAATCCCGCTCTATTCCGCTTTGGACTACCGTTTCGATGAGCTGCAACAGTCAGAAAATCCGCACCTTGCGCCAGCAGATCCCCTCGTTCGAGTGCGTGCCCGGCTGCCATGACTGCTGTGGGCCGGTGACCACATCACCCGAAGAAATGTCCCGCCTGCCGCGCAAGACCCGCGCCGAGCAGGATGCGGCGATGGATGAGCTGAACTGTGTGCACCTTGGGCCGAACGGCTGCACGGTGTATGACGAGCGGCCGCTGATTTGTCGGTTGTTTGGCACCACCAAGACGCTGCCGTGCCCGAATGGGCGGGGGCCGGTTGAGTTGATTCATCCGCGGGTGGAGAAGCAGATTCATGAGTACATGGCTTCTACCCGGCAGGTGCTCGTCTGAAGGAAGACCGAGTCGCCTGTAATCGCTAGCAGGCCAGCTCCCACAATGGTTCTGTGTCGTACACAGAATGTGTGTCCACTGAAGTCCACCTGTGGGAGCAGCTGGCCTGCTAGCGATGAGGTCTGAACAGACACCACAAAGGCTCAATCCGGAATCGGCAAACTCAAACTTTCTTTAACCTCTTCCATCACGATATAGCTCTTGGATTCCCGCACATGCGGCAGCTTGAGCAGAATGTCGCCCAGTAGCTTGCGGTACGAGGCCATCTCGGAAATCCGCGCCTTCACCAGGTAGTCGAAATCCCCTGACACCAAATGGCATTCCAGCACGTGGGGCAGTTTCAGCACCGCACGTCGGAACTCTTCGAAAGTATCGCCGGATTTGTAGTCGAGGCTGATCTCGACGAACACCAGCAGACTACCCTTGAGGTGCTGCGGATTCAGCCGGGCGTTGTAGCCCATGATGATGCCTTCGCGCTCCAGGCGCCGAACCCGCTCGGTGCAGGGTGTGGTCGAGAGCCCGACCTTTTCCCCAAGCTCTGTGAAGGAAATGCGCCCGTCGGCTTGCAGGATCCGCAGGATGTTGCGGTCGATCTTGTCCAGCTCACGTTTGGTCTGAGTGTTGGTACGCATAGGGGATGCGCCTCCGTGAAAAGCATTTTTGCCGAGAATTGTCGCCAAATATAGGTGCTTATATAGTGAAAAGCACTGGCTAATCTTTTTTAAACTGCCCACATCTACGGTCTGAACTACAAACGTCAGCGGCACGCCGCGATGAGGGATATGAAAATGCGCGTTATGGTCTTGGGTAGCGGCGTCATCGGTACCACCAGTGCTTATTATCTGGCGCGTGCCGGGTTCGAAGTGGTGGTGGTGGACCGTCAGCCGGCTGCGGCCATGGAGACCAGTTTCGCCAACGCCGGGCAGGTATCGCCGGGTTATGCCTCGCCGTGGGCGGCGCCGGGTGTGCCGCTCAAGGCCATCAAGTGGCTGCTGCAGCGTCACGCACCGCTGGCGATCAAGGCCACCGCCGACATCGACCAGTACCTGTGGATGGCGCAGATGCTGCGCAACTGCACCGCCAGCCGTTACGCGGTGAACAAGGAGCGCATGGTCCGCCTGTCCGAGTACAGCCGTGACTGCCTCGACGAATTGCGCGCCGAAACCGGCATTGCCTACGAAGGCCGAAGCCTCGGTACGACTCAATTGTTCCGCACCCAGGCTCAGCTCGACGGCGCCGCGAAAGACATCGCCGTACTCAAAGAGTCCGGCGTGCCGTTCGAGCTGCTCGACCGTGCCGGTATTGCCCGCGTTGAACCGGCCCTGGCCAGCGTCACCGACATTCTCGCCGGTGCCCTGCGCCTGCCGAACGACCAGACTGGCGATTGCCAGATGTTCACCACCAAACTCGCAGAGATGTGTACGAACCTTGGTGTGGAATTCCGCTTCGGCCAAGACATTCAGAAGCTCGACTTCGCCGGTGATCGCATCAACGGTGTATGGATCGACGGCAAGCTGGAAACCGCTGACCGTTATGTATTGGCACTCGGCAGCTACTCGCCGCAACTGCTCAAGCCGCTGGGCATCCGCGCCCCGGTGTATCCGCTCAAGGGTTACTCGCTGACCGTGCCGATCACCAATCCGGCGATGGCCCCGACTTCGACTATCCTCGATGAGACCTACAAGGTCGCGATCACCCGTTTCGATAACCGTATCCGTGTCGGCGGCATGGCTGAAATAGCCGGTTTTGACCTGTCGTTGAACCCGCGTCGGCGCGAAACCCTGGAGATGATCGTCAACGACCTTTATCCTCAGGGCGGTGATCTGGCCCAGGCGAGTTTCTGGACCGGTCTGCGTCCGACCACCCCGGACGGTACGCCAATTGTTGGCGCAACGCCGTTCAGCAACCTGTTCCTGAACACCGGGCACGGTACGCTCGGCTGGACCATGGCGTGCGGTTCCGGCCGTTTGCTGGCCGACCTGATGGCGAAGAAAACGCCACAGATCAGCGCCGAAGGCCTCGATATTTCCCGTTATGGCAGCAAACTCCAGGAGTCCGCAAAACATGGCAATCCAGCGCCAGCTCACCAATGAGCGCATGAGTCAGATCGTCGCTCACAACGGTACGGTGTATCTGGCCGGGCAGGTCGGCGATGACATGAACGCCGGGATTGAACAACAGACTCGCGAAGCCCTCGCCAATATCGAGCGATTGCTCGATCTGGCGGGTACCGATAAGCACCATTTGCTGTCGGTAACGATTTACCTGAAAGATATCGATGCGCACTTCGAGGGCATGAATACGGTGTGGGACAAGTGGCTGCCAAAAGGCGTCGCCCCGGCCCGTGCAACGGTTGAGTCGAAGCTGTGCGAACCGGAAATCCTGGTAGAGCTGTCGGTTGTAGCCGCTCTGCCATAAGCCTGTCAGAAAGATCCCTCTCCCGGTGCTGTGGGCGGTTAACGCCGTCAGCCAGCGCCGGTTTTTATTTCCACGACCGCCTAGAAGCCTGCCGCCATGCGTCCAGCCCGTGCCCTGATCGACCTTCAAGCCCTGCGTCACAACTACCAAATCGCCCGAGAACTCACAGGGGCCAAGGCCCTCGCAGTGATCAAGGCCGATGCCTACGGCCATGGCGCAGTGCGTTGCGCCCAGGCGCTGGAGGGCGAGGCGGACGGGTTTGCCGTGGCGTGCATCGAAGAGGCTCTGGAACTGCGGGCCGCGGGCATTCGGGCGCCGGTGTTGCTGCTGGAAGGTTTTTTCGAAGCCGATGAACTGGCGCTGATCGTCGAGCATGATTTCTGGTGCGTGGTTCATTCGTTGTGGCAGCTCGAAGCCATCGAGAAAGCCGCGCTGAGCAAGCCGATCACGGTGTGGCTCAAGCTTGACTCGGGCATGCACCGGGTCGGCCTGCATCCGAAGGATTACCAGGCGGGGTATCAACGTCTGCTGGCGAGCGGCAAGGTCGCGAAGATCGTGCTGATGAGTCACTTCGCCCGTGCCGATGAGCTGCACAGCCAGGCCAGCACCGAGCAAGTTGCGGTGTTTGAAGCGGCGCGTCAGGGTTTGGCGGCCGAGGTCAGCCTGCGCAACTCGCCGGCAGTGCTCGGTTGGCCGCAGATTCCGAGCGACTGGGTACGCCCGGGCATCATGCTCTACGGCGCCACACCGTTTGAAGAAGCCAACGCGGTAGCCTCCCGCCTGCAACCGGTGATGACCCTGGAATCGAAGGTGATTTGCGTGCGTGAGCTGCCGGCTGGGGAGCCGATCGGTTACGGCGCAAAATTCATCACGCAAAAACCGATGCGTGTGGGCGTGGTGGCCATGGGGTATGCCGATGGTTATCCGCGTCACGCGCCAACCGGTACACCGGTGATGGTTGCCGGTCAGCGCAGCCAGTTGATCGGCCGGGTGTCGATGGACATGCTCTGCGTGGATTTGACCGATGTGCCGCAAGCCGGCCTCGGCTCGACCGTCGAGTTGTGGGGCAAAAATGTGCTCGCCAGCACGGTTGCGGAAGCGGCTGACACGATTCCTTACCAGATCTTTTGCAACCTGCGCCGGGTACCGCTGCTCTATTCCGGGGCTTAAGCCCAAACACTGCGCACCGGAAGTCGCCTCGCCGCACGGGATTCAGGCCAAAGTGTTGTAAATACTGAACGCTGTCGCCATGATAACGCTCAATATTCCTACAACCTGAATCCTGGAGGCGCAAGCTTGGACGTCGGTGAACGACTGCAATCCATCCGTAAGCTCAAAGGTCTTTCGCAGCGTGAACTCGCTAAACGCGCGGGCGTCACCAACAGCACCATTTCGATGATCGAGAAGAACAGCGTCAGTCCCTCGATCAGTTCGCTGCGCAAGGTTCTGGGCGGGATTCCCATGTCCATGGTCGAGTTCTTTTCCGAAGAGATCCTGCAGGAAAAACCGACTCAGATCGTCTACAAGGCCAACGAGCTGATCGATATTTCCGATGGTGCCGTGACCATGAAACTGGTCGGCCGGGCGCACCCGAGCCGCGCCATCGCCTTCCTCAATGAAATCTACCCGCCAGGCGCCGATACCGGTGACGAGATGCTCACCCATGAGGGCGAGGAAACCGGGATTCTGGTGGAAGGACGGCTGGAACTGGTGGTCGGGCTGGAAACTTTTGTGCTTGAAGCAGGCGATAGCTACTACTTTGAAAGTACCAAGCCACATCGCTTCCGTAATCCGTTCGATGCGCCGGCGCGGCTAATCAGCGCAGCCACGCCGGCGAATTTCTAAGAGAAGAGGCGTCCTGCCCGCACGGCAGCGACACCCAAAGGGTTTTTCCGCGGCGCAACAAGACCCCTTCGACTTTGGGGTTGTTTCAGTGCGGCGGGCTTACCGCTATACTTGCGCCCGCCTGCGAACCGTGGCCGTAGGCGTGACTAGCCACCATTGAGGGTGAACGCGTGAATCTAATTATGAAAATGCTGGCTGCACCAGCAACCGTATTGGCCCTATGGGCTGTCAGCGCTCAAGCTGCGACCAGCGACGATATTGCCAAACGCCTTGAGCCAGTCGGCCAGGTTTGCGTTCAGGGTAAAGAGTGCAAGGGGATGGAAGTGGCTGCCTCTGCTGGCGGAGGCGGCGGTGCCAAGGCACCTAAAGACGTGATTGCCAAGCATTGCAATGCTTGCCACGGTACTGGCCTGCTGGGCGCGCCGAAAATTGGCGACAAAGCGGCCTGGAAAGAGCGCGCCGATCACCAGGGCGGCCTCGACGGCATCCTGGCCAAAGCCATCACCGGTATCAATTCGATGCCGCCTAAAGGCACCTGCGCCGACTGCACCGACGACGAGCTCAAAGGCGCAATCAAAGAGATGTCCGGCCTGTAATACGCCTGCATCTTTCGCGAAAAAGCCGCTTTCGAGCGGCTTTTTTGTGCCTGCTGTCCCGTCCTGAATAAGGTTTACACCTTCTGACTTCTTTTCAGGAAGGTGCAATGGATACGGGCACGAAGCGCAGTCAGCGTGATTACACACTGGCTTTTAAATTATCGGTTGTCCACCAGGTCGAAAAAGGCGAGTTGAGTTATAAAGAGGCTCAGCGGCGCTATGGGATTCAGGGTCGGTCGACGGTGCTGGTTTGGTTACGCAAACATGGTCGCCAGGACTGGAGCCAAGGCGCCTCCATTCGTTCCCAGAGGATCAGACCTATGGACGAGCCAACCTTGCCACTGACTCCCGAGCAAAGAATCAAAGAACTCGAAGAACAACTGGCGCTGGCAACTCAGAAAGCCCAATTCTTTGAAGCCGTGGTCGATGTTCTGAAAAATGACTACGGCGTATCTGTCGTAAAAAAGCGACCCGGCAAGTCGTTGCGCAAACCCAAACCCTGAGTGTCAGCAGGGCTTGCCAATTTATGGGAATAAGCCGTCAGGCCTATTACAAACGCAACCGGGTCTACAGGGCTCGGGCCGACCAGGATCAGCAGCTCATAACGTTTGTAGAGAAGGTCCGTGTTCGCCAACCGTGCATCGGCACTCGCAAGCTGCATTCGATGATGCATGAGCAGCGTGAGCAACAGGAGCTCCATGTTGGCCGGGATCGTTTGTTCGCGGTTTTGCGGGAAAGCCGCCAGTTGGTCCGCAGAAAACGGGCGTATCACAAGACGACCGACAGCCATCATCGCTTCCGCCGACACCCCAATCTGCTGAAACCAAGCCCGGAACAAATAGTCGCTACCGGCCCAGAACAGGTCTGGGTGGCCGATATTACGTACCTGCCTACCCGTGATGGCGTTGCCTATTTGAGTTTAGTGACGGATGTCTTTTCGAGAAAAATAGTCGGCTATCACGTGCATGAAAGTCTGCACACCGACTCCGTGGTGCAAGCCTTTCGAATGGCTTTGAAGCGACGTCGAAGCGTTCAGAAACTAGTCCATCACTCGGATCGAGGCGCCCAGTACTGCTCGGCCCTTTATCAAGAAATGCACGCAAAGCATGGCATCACTTGCTCGATGACCGACGGCTACGACTGCTACCAAAACGCCTTGGCAGAGCGGGTCAACGGCATCTTGAAAACAGAGTTCTTGATCCACCGACCTGCGGATTTTGCGCAGGCCACACAGATGGTGCGAGAGGCCGTCACGATCTACAACCAGGAGCGGCCGCACCTCTCTTTAAAATACAAAACGCCCGATGCGGTGCATCGGGCGTTAGGGTGAAACAGGTGTAAACCTATTTCAGGACTAGACATGCGATTTGCCGCACGAGGCTGTTCATTGCAGCAAAGACACGGCACGATCGGTCCAACCCCAACTCACGGAATGTAAGGGAGGATCAGATGGTGCAGTTGTGTTCTATCGAACAGGCGGTCGATGATGTGTTGGCACGGTTGCCGGCGCACATCCACATGGGCCTGCCCCTCGGCCTGGGCAAACCCAACCACTTCGTCAACGCGCTGTATCAACGCGTGGCGCAACTGCCCGAGCGGCAGCTGACGATCTACACCGCGCTGTGCCTGGGCCGTCCTTCCTTGGGCGACGGTTTGCAAAAGCGCTTCCTTGAACCCTTCATCGAACGGGTGTTTGGTGACTATCCGGAACTGGATTTCCTCGCGGGCCTGCACAAGGACAACCTGCCGCCCAACATCCACGTTCATCAATTTTTCATGCAGCCCGGCAGCCTGCTGCATAGCGCATCCGCTCAGCAGGATTACGTCAGCAGCAACTACAGCCACGCCGCGCGGGACATCAATGCCGCCGGTTTGAACCTGGTCGCGCAACTGGTGGCCAGCCACAGCGAGCATCCCGATCGCCTCAGCCTGAGTTGTAACCCGGACATCACCCTCGACCTGTTCCCGATGATCGAGAAACGCCGGGCAGCGGGGGAGACGATCCTGCTCGTGGGCCAGGTGCACAACGACTTGCCGTATATGCCCGGTGATGCGGAAATCGGTATCGATGCCTTCGACCTGCTGATCGATGAGAAGGACACCACCACGCTTTTCTCGACGCCGAACATGCCGGTGGGTTTCCAGGATCACTTCATCGGCCTGCACGCCAGCACGCTGGTGCGCGATGGCGGCACTTTGCAGATCGGCATCGGTGCCATGGGCGACGCGCTGACAGCTGCGTTGCTGGCGCGACAGGCTGACAACGAGGGTTACAAAGCGCTGCTGGCGGACGTGAATCTCAGCCAGTGGGCGCAGTTGATCGACCGTGAAGGCGGAATCGAGCCCTTCGCCAAGGGCCTTTACGGTTGCAGCGAAATGTTCGTCAACGGCTTGCTGGTGCTGGCCGATGCCGGGATCGTGCGGCGCAAGGTCTACCCGGACGTGCCCACTCAGCAACAGGCCAATGCCGGCACCCTGGACGAGGCTGCGCAGATCGACGGCATTTCGGTGCACGGTGGATTTTTCCTCGGGCCACGCAGTTTCTATGAGCGCCTTCGTGAGTTGCCGCAAAGCAAGCGGCTCGAATTCAACATGACCCGCATCAGCTACATCAACGAGCTTTACGGTCAGGAAGAACTCAAACGCTTGCAACGCCTGGATGCGCGATTCATCAACACCGTGTTTACCATGACGTTGCTTGGCGCCGGTGTGGCCGATCAGCTCGAAGACGGGCGGGTACTCAGCGGCGTCGGCGGGCAGTACAACTTTGTCGCCCAGGGCCATGCGCTGGAGGGCGCGCGCTCCATTCTGTTGCTGCGAAGCTGGCGCGAGGCAGGCGGGGAGGTCAGTTCCAACATCGTCTGGCAGTACGGCCATTGCACGATCCCGCGGCATCTGCGCGACATCGTCGTCACCGAATACGGCATCGCCGATTTGCGCGGCAAGACCGATGCGGCGGTGATCGAGGCGTTGCTCAACATCAGCGATTCACGCTTCCAGTCGGGGTTGATCGAACAGGCGCAGGACGTAGGTAAATTGCCGAAAAATTTCCGCATTGATCCGCGTTTTGCCGACAACAGGCCAGAGCGTCTACAGGCGATTCAGGCGCGGCATCCGCAGTTGTTTCCGGAGTATCCGCTGGGGTGTGATTTCACTGGGGAGGAGCGGGACTTGTTGCGGGCGCTCAACTGGCTGAAGAGCAAGTTCAAGCTGACGGAGATTCTGGAGTTGGGCAAGGCCGCTCTGGATGCGCCAGAGCCTGAATCGTTTCCCGAGCATCTGGAGCGGATGCAACTGACCAACCCGGAGGGGTTGAAAGAGGATTTGTTCCAGCGCCTGCTGCTCACCGGCCTGAAGGCCACCGCGCCATAACACGCAACGCAAAACCAACTGTGGGAGCCAGCCTGCTGGCGATGGCTGTCTGTCAGTCAGTCATGAAGATTTTGACACGACACGACACGACACGACGCCATCGCCAGCAGGCTGGCTCCCACAGGGGATAGTTATTCGATGAAGGTCACGACGCCGCCAGCCACATTTTTGAGACAGGAGGAATAGAACAGGTATTTTTACTTTCGTGGGATACCACTTAATTAGCTAGTGTATTGGGCTTACGTTCACAGATGGACTAAGGAAGTCTATGTGATAACCGGAAGACCCATCACCAATAGCTAAGTGAACTCCACTGATGCCTTCATTCATTTGTGAGTTTGTTTTGTAATCGATATTCGATGAGATAGCCTCGTTTACCCCGATGGCAAACTCCGTCAGCTTAAGTCCTCGAGCACCAGCCGCAAGATCTAAAAGCTTTATTTGCTCTTCATTTTTTATTTTTAGTGAGATGATGGTGTTGTCTTTAATTGATAACACTGCACCTTCTTTCGAAATTCGATTGCTCAGCCAATTAAGTGAAGTTTTTAGGCCCTCTGGTAGGGTCGGGTTAGGTTTTCTGAGCACTGTCAATATACCCGCGATTTTTAATGTTCCGGTAAAAGAAAATGGGCAGGGCTCTTGTGGGTTCATGTGTGCGTAATGAACTTCGAAAAATTCTGCTACGGACTGAACAAAATCGTGAGACACGTCTTCGGCAAGTAGTGCGTAAGGCTGGGCGTGCGGAAAAATGGAGACCTGCGCGTCGGCGTCGTTACCAGAAAGAAAAAAGAAATCATGTGAATTGAGCATGTTTAACACAGATCGCTGTGTGCATAAGGCATGTTCAAAATTGCTACTCAGCAAAAGCTTAAGGCTATAAAGCGCAGTAGCTACAGTGGGTTCGAACACTTGAGTTGCGCAGAAAACGCTTCTTTTGCTTTCTGTATTTTTTGCTAGGTCAAACGTCATTTTTGCGGCGTCATTGCTAAAAGAAAAAACAATACTGTTTCTTGGTAGTTTCTTTAGCTCAAAAATATTGGCTGTGTTGAATCCTTGCAACGCACACTCTCTGAGGAAGTCATTTGAGTCCGAAATAATTAATAATTCTTCACGGCCGAAGAGTGTCGATATCATATTCGTTGGTGACATAAAATTCTCCTGGTTTTTCCAATGCGCGGAAAGAACACTTACCGCGCATTGGTATCATTTACTCAGTGTGAGCCCAGGCCAACGGTGCCCACCCAAAATTATCCGGGCCAGAAGTGATCCGGTTAAGCTTTTCTTTGACGACTTTTTCATTTTTCATATGATCATCCTTTTTCAATTTTTAGTTTGCTCCCCGAGCTGCTTGGGAGTGGACTAATTAATACAGGATTTTTTGGGTGCGTTAAGTGTCTTGCTAGGCATTTTTTAGAATATATTCATCTGTCACGACTCTCGGAGGATGTGATGCGGTTATTTGTGTGGGGCGCATCTGTAGTCTTATTCTGAAAGTTTGATATTTTAATTTTTTATGTTGTTGTGGATGAGTTTGTGTAGTTAGCTTTATTTATGGGCTTCGTTTTCTGGCTCGATATTAACTGTAGATAGAGGATTATATAGTGCGCGCATCAAAGAAATATCTGTCAGATACGTCTGTCCATCAGGCCTTATTGCTAGTTGATCTAACCGAAACAAACAATCCCAATCACGCCGTCCGGCTGCTGCTGCATGAAGTCCTGCAAGGACTCGCTGAAAAAGGCTGGCCTAAAGCACAGTTACAGACTGGGCCGCGTATTGTGTCTGCTGAAGAAAATTACGGTTTGCTCGGCTATGATCCGACAGAAGTCACGCTCGGGAGTGAACACACCCGTTGGGTCGATGAGTGCTCGCTGTTGCGAACGCAAACCACCAGTCAGATTCCGGCAGCGCTTCAGCGAGCGGCGCAAGTGCGGCAACCGGGGCAGACTATTTTGCTGGCCGCACCGGGTATTACTTTCCGTCGCGATAGTCGGGATCGTTGGCATTGCGCAGAACCGCATCAAATGGATATTTGGGTGCTGGGTGATCCGGATATGTCGACGCATGAACATCTGTTGCGCCTGGTCAGCGATATTCTCAAGTCCGCCGTTCCCGATAAACCTTGGGTCTACAGCAATAGTCCGCATCACTACACGGAGGGCGGAATTGAAGTAAATGTGTTGAATGACTGTGCTCCAGTTGAAGTGTTGGAGTGCGGTCGTATTGCGAGATCTTTGTTGGAGCGCTTGAAAATAGACCCGCTGCGTCATGGGGGGCTGGCGCTGGGGATGGGGCTGGATCGCCTGACAATGCTGCGCAAGGGCATCCCGGATATTCGCTTGCTACGCGATCAGAACGTGCGAGTGCAGGCGCAGATGCATGATCTGAAGCCATGGACGGCAGTATCGCGTTTGCCGTCGATTGCTCGTGACATCTCGTTGGCGATTACGCCGGGGCTAAGCGAAGAGGTGCTGACCGAGAGGATGTTGCAGGCGGCTGGTGACTGCTCTGACTGGATCGAGGAGATGCAGGTCAAGGGACGCTGGGCGTTCTCGGATTTACCCGCACAAGCAATCAAGCGCCTAGGGCTGCTACCGGGCCAGGAGAATGTACTCCTGCGAGTGGTGCTGCGTGATTGTTCGCGATCAATCACTACCGCTGAGGCGAATGCCTTGTATGCGGACATTCAGGCAGCGATGCATGAAGGGGCGCCGGGGGCGGGTTATCGAATGGATCTTCCAAAGGCTTGAAATCTAATTGCCCGAGTAACCACTCAATCGCCGCGGGAGCGAGCCTGCTAGCCAACATTGCTGTTGGGCTTTATGGCCTCATCGCGAGCAAGCTCGCTTGTATGTTTAGACTTGAAGGGGTGGGTGGGACTAAAGCTCGTCATCTGACTCTGACCAGTACAGACCGTGGGAGACTTCGTCCCACCCCTTCACCTAATGCGCCGATAAGGAATGCATCGGCTCGGACCGACGATAGAAACAAGCCAGCGCAACGGTGAACCCCGTCAAGTATCTAAACCCTAGCTCGGAGGGTGTGCCATGACAATCCTGGATTCGCAGGTGGTCGTCGGTGTGGATGTGGCGAAGGACGAGATCGTTATCTATCGATCCGACCTGGAAAAGACCCTAAATATCGCGAACAAGCGATCAACCTTGAAGCAATGGCTCAAGACGCTGCCAGCGCACAGCGCTATCGCGCTAGAAGCGACCAATATCTATCACCTTGATACAACGGAAATGGCCCATGAAATGGGCCATGACGTTTACGTCATCGATGGCAGTCGCCTCAACAAATACCGCGATGGAATAGGCATGAGGGCGAAAACAGATACGTTGGATGCCGAGCTGCTGGCCCGTTACTTGAGCCGCGAATCCGACAGATTGAGGATCTGGAATCCGCCACCGAAGGCTTACACACAAATGAAAAGCCTGCTTCGCCGTCGGGCTCAGTTGGTCCGGGCCTGTGTTGCACTCAAGCAGAGCTGGAAAAACGAATCCTTGCTGAAAGAGCACTTCAACCAGCTTCTGGCCGCCATTGCCCAGTTCGAAAAGATGATTCAGAAAACGCTCAAGGAAATTGCTGAGGAAGGTGGGATTGATGATCAGGTGAAGCGTTGCCAGGCCATCGAGGGCGTAGGGCTCCTGACGGCCACCGCAGCGGCCACTGCTTTTATGCGTGGGGAATTTGCCAACAGCGACGAGTACGTCGCCTTCCTCGGCATGGATCCGCGTGTGAGGCAGTCAGGACAAAAGGATCAAAAGCGCCGACTCTCTAAACGAGGGGACTCGGAGTTCCGGCGCTTGTTTCACAATAGCGCTATGGCTGCCAGCCGTTCGCCGACCTGGAAGCCGTACTACGAACGCTATCTGGCCAGAGGTCTAAAAGGCACTCAGGCCTTGGTTATCCTGGCACGCAAGCTGGCCAGAGTGATGTTTGCCCTGATGAAAAACCAAACCGAATACAAGCCAAATTCTATGTTTGGGTGTTCCCCCCAAACATAGAATCTCCCACAGGGGAAATGCGGTGTAGCGGGTTATTCGATGAAGGTCACGACACCGCCCGCCAGCGACTGAACGCGAGCAAGCGACTCAACCCGATAACCCTGCGCATCCAGTTCCGCACGCCCACCCTGGAACGACTTCTCAATCACGATCCCCAAGCCCGCCACGGTCGCGCCGGCCTGTTTGATGATCGAGATCAGCGCCTGGGACGCCTTACCGTTGGCCAGGAAGTCATCGATGATCAACACGCGATCGCTGCTGGTCAGGTGGCGCGGGGAGATCGCCACTGTGCTTTCGGTCTGCTTGGTGAACGAGTAAACGGTCGCCGACAGCAGGTTTTCGGTCAGGGTCAGGGACTGATGCTTGCGGGCGAAAATCACCGGTACGCCCAGGTTCAGGCCGGTCATGATCGCCGGGGCAATGCCCGAAGCTTCGATGGTGACGATCTTGGTGATGCCCGAGTCCTTGAACAGCGCAGCGAACTCGTCGCCGATCAGCTTCATCAGCGCCGGGTCGATCTGGTGGTTCAAAAAGGCGTCGACCTTCAGGACCTGATCGGAAAGCACGATGCCTTGTTCGCGAATTTTCTGGTGCAGTGCTTCCATGAAGCGTTCCTCTACTGGCGCTGTGTGCGCCTAGCTTGTCAAAAAGTGTTTGGTTGAAAAGTGCTCAATTCTAGCGCTTTAACATCGCCCGTATATCCGCCAATGCGGTGTTGCCGCGAACGGCTTTGACTTCAACCGGCGTGTCATCGGTGCCTTCCCAAGCCAGGTCGTCCGGCGGCAATTCATCAAGGAAACGGCTCGGTGCGCAGTCGATGATTTCGCCGTATTGCTTGCGCTTGGCGGCGAAGGTGAAGGCCAGCGTCTGGCGCGCGCGGGTAATGCCAACGTAGGCCAGCCGACGTTCTTCTTCGATGGTGTCGGCTTCGATGCTGGAGCGGTGCGGGAGGATTTCCTCTTCCATGCCCATGATGAACACGTAAGGGAATTCCAGACCCTTGGAGGCATGCAAGGTCATCATCTGCACGCCTTCGGCGCCGTCTTCCTCTTCCTGCTGACGTTCCAGCATGTCGCGCAGGACGAGTTTGCCGATGGCGTCCTCGACGGTCATCTCACCTTCTTCGTCTTTCTCCAGGGTGTTTTTCAACGCCTCGATCAGGAACCAGACGTTACCCATGCGGTAGTCGGCGGCCTTGTCGCTGGAGCTGTTGGTGCGCAGCCAGTTCTCGTAGTCGATGTCCATGACCATGCTGCGCAGCGCCGAGATCGGGTCTTCGCCGGCGCACTGCTCGCGGACCTTGTCCATGAAACGCTTGAAGCGCGACAGGCGATCGGTGAAACGCGTGTCCAGATGCTCGCCCAGGCCGATTTCGTCGGTGGCGGCGTACATCGAGATTTTTCTTTCGGTGGCGTAGTTGCCGAGCTTTTCCAGGGTGGTCGAACCGATCTCCCGGCGTGGGACGTTGATCACCCGCAGGAAGGCGTTGTCGTCATCCGGGTTCACGATCAGGCGGAAGTAGGCCATCAGGTCTTTCACTTCCTGACGTCCGAAAAAGCTGTTGCCGCCCGACAACCGATACGGAATCTGGTGATGCTGTAGCTTCAGCTCGATCAGCTTGGCCTGGTAGTTACCGCGATACAGAATCGCGAAATCGCTGTAGGGCCGGTCGGTACGCAAGTGCAGGGTCAGCAGTTCCACGGCCACGCGTTCGGCTTCGGCGTCTTCGTTGCGGCAGCGGATCACGCGGATCTCGTCGCCGTGGCCCATCTCGCTCCACAACTGCTTTTCGAATTCGTGCGGGTTGTTCGAGATCAGCACGTTGGCGCAACGCAGGATGCGGCTGGTGGAGCGGTAGTTCTGCTCCAGCATCACCACTTTCAGGGACGGGTAATCGTCCTTGAGCAGCATCAGGTTTTCCGGGCGGGCGCCGCGCCAGGCATAGATCGACTGGTCGTCGTCGCCCACCACGGTGAACTGGTTGCGCGTGCCGATCAGCAATTTCACCAGCAAATACTGGCTGGCGTTGGTGTCCTGGTATTCGTCCACCAGCAGGTAGCGAACCTTGTTTTGCCACTTTTCGAGGATGTCGGCGTGTTCCTGGAACAGTTTCACCGGCAGCAGGATCAGGTCGTCGAAGTCCACCGCGTTGAACGCCTTGAGCGTGCGCTGATAGTGGGTGTAGACGATGGCGGCGGTCTGCTCCTTGGGGTTGCGTGCGTTTTCCAGGGCTTCGGCCGGCAGGATCAGGTCGTTTTTCCACGAGCCGATCATGTTCTTGATCTCGTCGACGCCGTCGTCGCCCGCGTATTCCTTCTGCATGATGTCGGTCATCAGGGCTTTGACGTCGGTCTCGTCGAAAATCGAGAAGCCCGGTTTGTAGCCCAGCCGCACGTGTTCCTTGCGGATGATGTTCAGGCCCAGGTTATGGAAGGTGCACACGGTCAGGCCACGGCCTTCGCCGCCCTTGAGCAGGGTGCCGACCCGTTCCTTCATTTCGCGCGCGGCCTTGTTGGTAAAGGTCATGGCGACGATGTACTGGGCGCGGATGCCACAGTTCTGGATCAAGTGCGCGATCTTGCGCGTGATCACGCTGGTCTTGCCGGAGCCCGCGCCGGCGAGCACCAAAAGAGGGCCGCCGACGTAGCTCACGGCTTCTTGCTGCCGGGGATTGAGTCGGGACATACGTAAATTCAGGAGTCAGTACGAAATGGGCCGGCATTTTAACAGGCTCAGCGAATTGTGCTGCTCTCTCCGACTTGTGACGCAACACGCTATCTATATTTGCCGGTTTTGTTACTTTCACGCAGGATGCGCGGTGAATTTGCGTCTAATGTTCGTAATTCCGGATACAAAGGTATCGTTTGATAACTGATGTCATTTGGTCATTGGTTATCGGCACGGCATAATGCCCGCCGCCTACATCATTGCAGAGTCTAGGGAGCTAGCTTGTCTACGCCTGTCGAACCCTTGCGTTTGCTGCTACTGGCCGAAGAGCCAGCGTGGGCAGCGTTGTTGCGCGAGTGTCTGGCTCCGATGGGGAGCTCGGCCGTGCTCATCAGCGCTCCAAGCTGGGAATCGGTCAGCACTCTGTTCGATGACAACCGCAGCGCGGTGTTGTTGACGATCCCGGCCCTTCAGCCGGCGCCGGGCCGTTGCAATTTGCCGACGGTGTTGCTGCTCGAGCACGAGCCGCTGTTGCCGCCCGATGGCGTGAGCGACTGGTTGGTGCGCGAGCATCTCGACCCCGGCATGCTGCGCCGTTGCCTGCGCCATGTGCGCGAGCGCGGCGTGCTGGAAAACACCCTGCAGCGCCTCGCCGAACAGGACCCGCTGACCGGCATCGCCAACCGCCAGGGTTTCCAGACCCTGCTGGCCGCGCGACTGGCAGAAAACGAAGGCCGCGGGCTGGCCTTAGGTCACCTCGACCTCGACAACTTCCGCCACGCCAACGACGCCCTCGGCCATCAGGCTGGCGACCGGTTGATTCTGCAAGTGGTCGCGCGGCTGAAAAGCCAGCTCGAGGCGAGCGATCAACTGGCGCGGCTGGGCAGCGATGAGTTCGCCCTGCTGATCGACACCCGCCGCGCGCCGCAACGCGCCGAGTGGATGGCCGAACGAATCACCGAGGCACTGGCAGAGCCCTATTGGGTCGACGGCGAAAGCCTGTTGATCGGTTCCAGTCTGGGCATCGCCCACGCCCGCGCCCAGGCCGGCGCCGATCCGTTGATGTGGCACGCGCACATCGCCATGCAGCAGGCCAAGAGCACTCAAGGCTGCACCTTTCACATCTTCAACGAACGCATCAATCGCAATGCCCGCAGCATGGCCGACCTCGAAAGCGAGCTGCGTCGGGCGTTGCGTCGCGATGAGCTGGAACTGCATTACCAGCCACGCTTGAACCTCGAAGACGGCCAGATTGTCGGCCTCGAAGCTCTGGTGCGCTGGCGTCACGCTGAACGTGGCTTGCTGCCGCCGAGCGAATTCGTGCCTCTGGCCGAGCAAAGCGGTTTGATCGTGCCGCTCGGTTACTGGGTGATTTCCCGCGCGCTGCGCGACATGCAGGCGCTGCGCGAGCTGGGTCTGCCGGCGTTGCACATGGCGATCAACTTGTCGTTCCGGCAATTTCAGGACAGCCAGTTGCTTTCGACCCTGAGCCGGCTGATTGCCGAGCGCGGCGTCGAGGCGCAATGGCTGGAATTCGAACTGACCGAAACGGCGGTCATGCGTCGCAGCGATCTGGTGAAGCAGACCATGGATGCCCTCGGGCGTCTGGGCGTGCGGTTCTCGCTCGACGACTTTGGCACCGGCTTCTCGTCGTTCGTGCACCTCAACAGCCTGCCGATTGCCTTGCTGAAGGTCGACAAGAGTTTTGTCGGTGGGATGGAGGGGCGCGAAGAGAATCGCAAACTGGTCCACGCCATGATCAATCTGGCGCACAACCTCAATCTTGAAGTGGTTGCCGAGGGCGTGGAAACGCCGGAGCAGCTGGACCTGTTGCGCGGGTTTGGCTGTGATCAGGTGCAAGGGTATCTGATCAGCAAGCCGTTGCCGTTGGCGGAGCTGGTGGATTACTTGAGTTTCGGCAGCAATCAGCAGCCGGCGCTGGAAGGCGTGGTTTAACACGCAGCTTTTGTGGCGAGGGAGCAAGCGCCCTCGCGACAAAAGCTCCCACAGCGGATTTCAGTCAGGTTGAGCCATCCGGAAGCCTTCCTGAGGTGTTGGCTCCCGCCGAATCATCCGCTTCATCTTCCACTCAAACGCCAGCGTCAGGCTCACCGCCGCGCACAACAGGCCCAGCGCCAACCCCCACCAGACGCCCGTCGGTCCCCAGTTCAAATGGAAGGCCATCCACCAGGCGGCAGGCGCGCCAATCAACCAATAGCAACCCAGCCCGACCAGGAACGTGGTCTTGGCGTCCTTGAGCCCACGTATGCAGCCCATGGCGATGGTTTGCGTACCGTCAAACAGCTCGAACCACGCCGCCACCGCCAGCAGGCTCACAGCCAGTTCGATGACGGGACGGAAGGCCGGGTCGTTGTGGTCCAGGAACAGGCCAATCAACTGATTGGGTAGCAGCCAGAAGACCATCGCGAAGCCGAGCATTGCGGCCGCGCCGAACGCGATCCCGACCCGTCCGGCCAGTCGCGCGTCCAACAGCTGCCCGGCGCCGTAATGCTGGCCGATGCGCATGGTGATCGCATAGGAAAGCCCCGCCGGAATCATGAACGCCACCGAGACGATCTGCAGCGCGATTTGATGCGCGCCCAGTTGCGTACTGCCCATGGTGCCCATGCACAGCGCCGCGAAGGCAAACAGCCCGACTTCCACCGCGTAAGTGCCACCAATCGGCAGGCCGAGACGCCACAGCTCTTTCAAGTACTGCCGGTTTGGCCGCGAAAGACCCTGGCGCAAGGGATACGCGTCGTACGCCGGGTGCCGCCGAATATGCAGCGCCAACGCCACGGCCATCAGGTTGGCCACAATCGCCGTGACCAGACCTATGCCCACCAGGCCCATTTTCGGCAGGCCGAACATCCCGGTGATCAACGCATAATTGAGCACGAAGTTGGCCACCGTGCCGCCGAGGCTGATGACCATCACCGGCGTCGCCCGGCCGATGGCGCTGGTGAAACCGCGCAGGGCCATGAAACTCAGGTAGCCGGGCAGGGCGAACGGCAGGATCAACAGGAATTGCCCGGCTGCCTGAACGTTGGTTTCAGTCTGGCCGAACATCAGCAGCACCGGTTTGAGATTCCACAGCAGCAAACCGGCGACCAACGCCATCAACCACGCCAGCCACAGGCCGGCCTGGGTCAGTCGCGCCGCCCCGACGATATCGCCCGCGCCCTGACGGATCGCCACCAGGGTGCCGACCGCCGCGATCACGCCGATGCAAAAAATCGACACAAACGAATAAGTCGCCGCGCCGAGTCCGCCGCCAGCCAGTGCTTCGGGGCTCAGCCGCGCCATCATCAAGGTGTCAGTGAGGACCATCAACATATGCGCCAACTGCGAGGCAATCAACGGCCCCGCCAGCCGCAGGATGGCCCAGAGTTCAATACGCGCTGGATGCTGCATGGTCATCACGCTCGACGCTCAAAGAGAACAGGGAAAGCGTCGATTCTCGGCGCTCTGCGGGGTTTGCACAAAGGGATAAAAAGGATGGATGGCATGATTAAAACTCATCCTGCGGAGATTCTGATAAGTTGACGCCATTGCGCTATAGGAGCTTTCCGCATGTCTCGTCGTCTTCCTCCCTTGTATGCCCTTCGTGCATTCGAAGCGGCGGCGCGGCATAGCTCGTTTACCCGTGCGGCCGAAGAGTTGTCGATTACGCAGAGTGCGGTCAGTCGACACATTCGTACGCTCGAAGAGCACTTTGCCTGTCGGCTGTTTCACCGCAGCGGTCGCAATCTGCAACTGACCGAGTCGGCGCGGCTGATCCTGCCGGGCATCCGCGAAGGCTTCACGGCACTCGAACGCGCCTGCAATACCTTGCGCGCCGAAGATGACATCCTGCGCATGAAAGCCCCATCCACCCTGACCATGCGCTGGCTGCTGGCGCGGCTCAGCCGTTTCCGCCATCTGCAACCGGGCAACGAGGTGCAACTGACCAGCGCCTGGATGGACGTCGACTCGGTGGACTTCAACCACGAGCCGTTCGACTGTGCCGTGATCCTCAGCAACGGGCATTTTCCACCGGACTGGGAGGCGAGTTTCCTGTTCCCCGAGGAGCTGATTCCGGTGGGCGCGCCGAATCTTCTGAAAGATCAACCTTGGGATGTCGAACGCCTGGCCAATGCCGAACTGCTGCACCCGACGCCTGACCGGCGTGACTGGCGCAACTGGCTGGAGCGCATGGGGCTGACCGAACAGGTGTCGCTCAAGGGCGGGCAGGTGTTCGATACGCTTGAGCTGGGGATGATTGCCGCCGCCCGGGGTTATGGCGTGTCGATGGGCGATCTTTTGATGGTGGCGGAGGATGTGGCGCAGGGCCGTCTGAGTTTGCCGTGGCCGACTGCCGTCGCCAGCGGTGAGCATTATTACCTCGTCTGGCCGAAAACACGTCCCGGAGGTGAACGTTTGCGCCGTCTCAGCGATTTCCTCCAAGGCGAAGCCCAGGCGATGAAACTGCCGGATGTCGAGCACCTGAGCTGAATCGTTAGAGCCGGCGAGATAGAGGCTTTGAGCCATATCCTCGCTTATTACTCAAGTATTCAGGTTTGCCGCCGAAAATCTGCAGATGGAACCTTCGTGCAGGTTCGATGCAATTCCCATTATTAGAAAATTTGCCGAGCAGCCGATCAATGACGATCCGGTCACTTGGCCAGGAGCTGTCATGTCTCAACCTCGTGCCCGGATTGCCTCACAGCTTGGTCTTGCGCTCGCCGTTATTCTGGCGATTGTCATCAGCGGCAGCACCGTGTTTGCCTTGCGCTCGCTGGACTCTGCCAACCTCGCTACCCGCGAAGAGCACCTGGCCAGCGAAGCCCGCTTGCTGGCCGACCAGCTGAGTACGTTTCACGGTACGTTGCGTGAAAGTACCCAGCGCCTGGCCGGCCTGTTCGAGAAGCGCTTCAGCGCAGGCCTGAGCGTGCACCCGGACGAGCCGGTGGCCGTGGCGGGCACGCAGACCCCGGGCCTGCACCTGGGCAGCGAAGTGCTGAATAACAACTTCAAGGAAGTGGACGAGTTCAAGCAAATGACCGCGGGCGTTGCGACCGTGTTCGTGCGCAGCGGTGATGAATTCATTCGAGTCAGTACGAACGTCACTAAACAGGACGGCAGCCGCGCCATCGGCACCTTGCTCGATCACGCGAACCCGGCTTATGCACGTTTGCTGGCGGGGCAGAATTATGTAGGTCGGGCGTTGCTGTTCGAACGCTTCTACATGTCGCAGTACACCCCCGTGCGCGACAGCAGCGGTAAGGTCATTGCCGTGTTGTACGTAGGATTCGATTACACCGACGCTCAGAACGCGCAGTTCGCCAACCTCACGCGATTCCGCATCGGGCAGACCGGCTCTTTGGCGCTGCTCGATGAGCAGAACAAATGGCTGGTGCCAATCGCGGGTGTGCAAGCACCGGAGCAAGCGGTCAAGTCGATCAACAGCCTGGCCAAGACGCCGGGTAAAGGTGAGTTCTGGAGCGACACGTCCGAAGACTTCTACAGCATTGCCGTGCCCTTTGAAGGCGGGCCGTGGTCGGTCGTGGCGAGCATGCCGAAAAGTGAAATCCGTGCTGTGACCTGGGCCGTGGGCATTCAATTGGCGATTGGCAGTCTGCTGGCGATGTTGATCGCCGTGGGCTCGGCTGTCTGGTTGCTGCGCAGTAAGCTCGCACCGCTGGGTGATCTGGTGCGTCAGGCCGAAGCTTTGGGCGCCGGTGATCTGAGCGTGCGCTTGAACGTGTCGAGCAACGACGAAATCGGTCAACTGGCCCGCGCCTTCAACCAGATGAGCCAGGCGCTGTCGACAATGGTCGAGCACATTCGCAAGGCCTCGCAAGAGGTCAACAGTCGTGCCCAGGCGCTGTCGGGTCTGTCGGGTGGCGCTTATGAAGGCATGGAACAGCAGTCGGGCGAAATCACCAGCATGGCCGGCGCCGTGGAAGAATTCAGCGCCACCTCGCTGAACATCGCCGACAACATGGGCAGCACTCAACGTCTGGCTCAGGAAAACGCACAACAAACCCAGATTGGGCGTACATCGATGGATGAAGCGTCCTCGTCCCTGGAGCAAATTGCCGGCGCACTGAACAGCACCGCCACGGTGATCAACACCCTGGGTCAGCGCTCTCAGGAAATCGGCGGGATTGTCGGGGTGATCACTTCGATTGCCGAGCAAACCAACTTGCTGGCGCTCAACGCCGCCATCGAAGCGGCGCGTGCCGGTGAACAGGGGCGTGGATTTGCAGTGGTGGCTGACGAGGTGCGCAACCTGGCATCGCGTACTCGCCAGGCCACCGATGAGATTTCCGGGATGATCCAAAGCATCCAGCAGGAAACCGGCAACGCTATCAGCACCATGGAACAGGGCAACGTGCTGATGCAGGAAGGCCTGTCGCGCAACGCCAACGTCGCGTCGGCCCTGGCGCGAATCGATGAGCAAAGTCGCTCGGCTGGCCAGCAGTTCGCGGCGATCACCACGGCGACCCAGGAGCAGAGCAGCACCGCGACATTGCTCAGCAGCAACCTGCAAAGCATTGCGTTGGCGAACAGCGAGCAGCGGGAAGTGGTGTCGAACCTGGCGGTGACTGCCAAGGAACTTGAGAAGCTGGCGGCAGATTTGCGCCAAGAGGTTGACCGGTTTCGTTGAGGCGCCTTTGAAATAGCCTTCGCGAGCAGGTTCCCACAGTTGACCTCAGGTGTTCACAAATGCTGTGTTCACCTGCGACCTAATGTGTGGGCTTGCTCGCGAAAGGATCGACCCCCTTTTCGATTTGCCGCACATTCGCGAATCATTTATCTCAAAGCGGTCTTCTTGGCTTTGTCTGCACTTTTTAACTTGATGAAACGTTTCAGCAAGTCTATAAAAATGGCACAACTCCAATAAAGGCTCCCGCCATGACTCCGCTCAAACTCATCGTCGCCCTCAGTGCGTTCTCTGCCGCGTCCCATGCGATGGCCTGGGATTACGTCCTTCTCGACACCGACAAGGCTGCCCAGAACTGGCAAATCACCAGCCAGCAACTCGGGGTGAAAACCGACAAACCCTTTTCCGTCACCCTGCGAACTCTGCACGGTGGGCGGCAGGAGGGGGTCAGCATTGTCGACATCGATAACGGCACGATGAAGCTTTCAGTGGTGCCGACCCGCGGGATGAACGTCCTGCAGGCCTCGGTCGGTAATGTGCGCATGGGCTGGGATTCGCCGGTCAAGGAAGTGGTCAATCCATCCTTCATCGAACTCAACGGTCGTGGTGGATTGGGCTGGCTGGAAGGCTTCAACGAGCTGGTCACCCGCTGCGGCTACGAGTGGGTCGGCCACCCCGGCATGGACAACGGCGAATTACTGACCCTGCATGGTCGCGCTGCCAACATCCCGGCCAGCAAAGTCACCCTGCACATTGACGAAAAACCGCCGTACGCCATCAGCCTGCGCGGCGAGTTGAAAGAGCAGGCGTTCAAGAAAGTCGACTTCTCTGTCGCGACCGAACTGGTCACCGAACCTGGCAGTGCGAGCTTCAGCCTCAATGACACCCTGACCAACAACGGCGACTACCCGAAGGAATACCAGGCGCTGTACCACAGTAACTTCAGCACCCCGTTTCTCGAGCAGGGCGCCCGCTTCGCCGCGCCGGTGAAACAAGTGTCGCCGTTCAACGACAAAGCGAAAGCGGAACTGCCGGACTGGCAGACCTATCGCGCGCCAACCAAGGATTACGACGAGACGGTGTACAACGTCGTGCCGTATGCCGACGCCAAGGGCGATACGCTGACGGTACTGCATAACAAGGCGGGCAGCCTGGGCGTTTCGGTCGGTTTCAACACACAAACGCTGCCCGTGTTTTCCCTGTGGAAAAACACCGATACCCAAGGCCAGGGCTACGTCACCGGGCTGGAGCCAGGGACAAGTTTTTCCTACAACCGTCGGTATCAGCGGCCACTCGGTTTAGTGCCGACAATTGCGCCAAAAGAACACAGGCAATTCCGGATCAACTACAGCTTGCTGGCGGACAAGAGCGCTGTGGATAACGCGCTGAAGCGGGTCACCGAGATTCAGGGTGGTCGGGAGACTGAGGTGAGGCAGGCGCCGTTAGTGGATCTCACCAAAGAGTAGAGCTTCAGTGGGTGGTTGGCCGGTACTGCAACGCTTCAGCCAGATGTTCACGGGTGATGCGATCGACGTGTTCAAGATCCGCCAGGGTGCGCGCAACCTTGAGCAATCGATGGGCTGACCTCAGCGACAAGGTCAGCCGTTCACACGCTGTTTCCAGCCAGGTTTCGTCGGTTGTGGATAACTTGCAATGCATGCGCAAGCCCGGCAGATCAAGGAACGCGTTGGCGCAACCCTGGCGTTTGTGTTGCCGCTCCCTTGCGTCGGCAACCAGAACGGCGGCGGTCAGGGTGTCGTCACCGGGTTTGATTGCGGGATTCAAAGCCGTGGCCTCACGGGCGACCGTCAAGTGCAGATCGATCCGATCCAGCAGCGGCCCGGAGAGTTTGTTGCGGTAGCGTTGAACCATGTCAGGCGTGCAGGAACAGCGACCACTCGGCTCGCCGAGATATCCACAGGGGCACGGATTCATCGCGGCCACCAATTGAAAGCGTGCGGGAAACCGCACGCGATCCTTCGCCCGGGAAATCACGATATGCCCGGATTCCAGCGGTTCTCTCAAAACCTCCAGCACCTTGCGATCAAACTCCGGCAGTTCGTCGAGAAACAGTACGCCATGGTGGGCGAGGGTGATCTCGCCGGGTTGTGGTTTCGAACCACCGCCCACCAGCGCCGGCCCGGAGGCTGAGTGATGGGGCTGGCGGAACGGTCGCTGTGGCCAGTGACTTAAAGGGACGCAACTGGTGACTGATTGAATGGCTGCGACCTCCAGCGCCTCGTTTTCCGCCAATGGCGGCAACAGCCCCGGCAACCGACTTGCCAACAGCGTTTTCCCGGTCCCCGGCGGGCCGCTGAACAGCAGGTTATGAGCCCCGGCCGCTGCAATCAGCAAAGCGCGCTTGGCTGAGAGTTGGCCTTGCACTTCATTCAAGTCGGGGTAGGGTTTGCTGGCGTAGAGCAGACCGTTGGAGACGTAAGGCTCGACGGGTGTGTGACCGTTGAAATGCGCGACCGCCTCCAGCAAATGATCCACCGCAATGACTTTCAGCCCCGACGCCAGGCAGGCTTCCTCGGCATTCGCCCGAGGCACCATCAACGAGCGTCCAGCCTTGCGCGCCGCCAGTGCCGCCGGCAACACACCTCTCACCGCACGCACCGCGCCGGACAGTGCCAACTCCCCCAGGCATTCCACATCGTCCAGCGTCAACGTCGGCACCTGCACGCTGGCCGACAGAATCCCCAAGGCAATCGCCAGATCGAACCGCCCGCCGTCCTTGGGCAAATCCGCAGGCGCCAGATTCAACGTGATGCGCCGTGCCGGAAACTGCAGGCCTGAATTGATGATCGCGCTACGTACTCGATCCTTGCTTTCCTTCACTGCTGCTTCGGGCAGACCGACCATGGTCAGTGATGGCAAACCGTTAGCCAGATGAACTTCGACGGTGACGGCGGGCGCATCCACGCCAATCTGGGCGCGGCTGTGGACGATGGAGAGGGACATGGTCGTTCCTTGAGCTTTACGGGGGCCGCTTCCTGCGGGTTTTTGAAGGGTAGTCGGGAGGTGGTGATTTAGCGTGGCGGCGCAGGCGCCAAATTTTCGCAGGATGTTGCGAATGGTTTGGTCTGAATCGCGGGCGAAAAAAAACCGTCTTGAGGAGACGGTTTTTCGATTGCAGGCTTTGGTGAGGCCAAGGCCTGCGTACTCTCAGTGGATACACTCGCGTGCGTTGAAGTTATGCATGTTTGATGGCCGATGCAAGTAGTCGGAAACTCAAAGCGACTGCAATACTCGTGAAGCTCGCTTCCACCACGATCCCACCGGGTGTCTTGCCTGCTCCCGCTCCGTCATCATCAGCGGAACATCCTGCAACCGGATCCACGGCTGGTTATTCCAGTGCAGCAAACTCAGCGACATCTCCGGCCAGTTCAACAGACTCAGAATCGGGCGTTCGGTTGACGTCGGTTGTTGGGCATCTCTGAGGGCTGGCACTACGTCGTGGGTCAGCCATTCACGCAGGCCTCGGTATTCGGGGCAGTAGTGGTAGACGAGTAGGGCGTAGACGCCGGATTCGCTGATCAGCAGGGTGTTTTCGAGGATGCCGTGAATGACGACTCGCGCGGATTGATGTTGATCGGGATCGAGTTTTCGGACGGCGCGTTCGTCGAGGTAAAGGCGAAGCAGACGGCCCAGGTCTCGGGCGCTGAACCACGGCTGGTTTTCGATCAAAAGCGCGTGGAGGTGGAGTTTGTGGCGGGTGAAGACGTGAGGGACTAGATAAGCGTTATCGCAACTCATTAATACAGCTCCTTTTGCTAAAGAGGCTGCCGTCAATCGTCGCCAAACAATTGGGTGGCAGCTGTACGCGGGTTGGCGAACCGGAGCAAAAGGAACCCGGCAGACCCGAAGGTCTCCCACGCACAGCCGCCATGACTCGAGAGATGGTCGTCGTACGCCTTAAGCTTCCAGGTCGCCAAACCCAGTGCTGAATATTCAGCTGAGAATGAGCTTAGGAGCCTGGGCTTCACGGCGCTATCGGACGGCGGTGGTGATCTTTGTAGGACGTTGCCGAGATGGTGGCGGGGCGGCAGATCAGAAGATTGCAGCCTTTGACAGGTCCTACAGGGTTGGTCTGGCCAGTGTGGGAAGGCTTGTAGACCGAGGTGACTCTAATCGCGAGCAGGCTCGCTCCCACAGGGGGCTGCGTTGTCAGCAGGGTTATTCGGCAGGCGGACTCAGCTTCGCTTCCAGCTCCGCAACCTTCGCTTCGAGGCTTTCCAGCCGTGCCCGGGTGCGTGCCAGCACGACCATCTGGCTATCGAACTCTTCCCGGCTCACCAGATCCAGTTTGCTGAAGCCGCTCTGCAACAACGCCTTGAACTGGCTTTCGATTTCGCTTTTCGGCAGTGGGGTGTCGCCGCTGAAGAGGCGGGAGGCGGTGCCGGTCAGGGCGTCGAGGAAGTCTTTGGGCGCGAGCATGGGAAATGTCCTGAAAACAATGGCGGGCAGTGTATCACGCAGTGTCTATAGTCAATCCCGACCGCAGGGATGCACGCTTTTCGCGCATGCGGACGGACGGCACCGCACTGTTGTTGTGCGTTACGCGTCGTGCAATCGCGCGCAGCAAGCCACCGTGGCAGGCAAGCGCTTGATATCAGGGGTTTTTGGCGAGATGGCAAGCTTTCTGCTTAGTCGGTAGTAACCCATGCACTGATGCAGTCGCTGTGACGAATGCAGTGCGCCAAGCGGAACGGGGAAGTGTTTCGTGCGGAGCGGTTAGCTGGCGTCGGACGGGCAGGTAAGGCCGACGATGCGTTACAAAGCCAGGCACTGCGCTTAGACTTGAGTCGGGTTTGTTTTCCTGGGGCAAGTCCACCAATTCGGGAGAGAGTTTTCATGAAGCTAGTCACTGCCATCATCAAGCCGTTCAAGTTGGACGACGTGCGCGAGTCGTTGTCCGAGATCGGCGTGCAGGGCATTACCGTTACTGAAGTCAAAGGCTTCGGTCGGCAGAAGGGTCACACCGAGCTGTATCGCGGCGCGGAATACGTGGTCGATTTCCTGCCTAAGGTGAAGATCGATGTCGCCATTGACGACAAGGATCTGGACCGGGTTATCGAGGCGATAACCAAGGCGGCCAACACCGGCAAGATCGGTGACGGCAAGATCTTCGTGGTCAATCTGGAACAGGCGATTCGCATCCGTACCGGCGAAACCGATACCGACGCAATCTAAGCCGCCACAAACCCAACGCCCCAGGAGAAAACAATATGACTCTGCGTAAATTCGCAGGGCTAGGAGCCCTGTTGTCCCTCGTAATGCCCAGCCTTGCTTTGGCGGCAGACGAAGTGGCGGCCCCAGTCCTCAATTCCGGCGATACCGCCTGGATGCTGACCTCGACAGCCCTCGTGCTGTTCATGACCATTCCCGGCCTCGCGCTGTTCTACGGCGGCATGGTTCGTTCCAAAAACATTCTTTCCGTGATGATGCAGTGCTTCGCCATTACCGGTCTGATCAGCATTCTGTGGGTCATTTATGGCTACAGCATCGCGTTCGATACCACCGGCATGGAACAGGGCGTCGTCAATTTCAACTCGTTCTTCGGCGGCATGGGCAAGGCTTTCCTCGCCGGTGTCACGCCAGCCAGCCTGACCGGTCCTGCGGCGCTGTTCCCTGAGGCGGTGTTCATCACCTTCCAGATGACTTTCGCCATCATTACCCCGGCGCTGATCGTCGGTGCCTTCGCCGAGCGGATGAAATTCTCCGCGATGCTGATCTTCATGGGCATCTGGTTCACCCTGGTGTATGCACCGATCGCGCACATGGTCTGGTCCGGCAACGGCGGCCTGATGTGGGACTGGGGCGTGCTGGACTTCGCCGGCGGCACCGTGGTGCACATCAACGCCGGTGTGGCTGGTCTGGTGGCGTGCATCGTGCTCGGCAAGCGTAAAGGCTTCCCGACCACCCCGATGGCACCGCATAACCTCGGTTACACCCTGATGGGCGCGGCGATGCTGTGGGTCGGCTGGTTCGGCTTCAACGCCGGTTCCGCTGCAGCAGCCAACGGCACGGCCGGCATGGCGATGCTGGTGACTCAGATCGCAACGGCCGCCGCCGCACTGGGCTGGATGTTCGCCGAGTGGGTCACCCACGGCAAACCAAGCGCACTGGGTATCGCGTCGGGTGTTGTGGCCGGTCTGGTCGCCATCACGCCAGCCGCTGGCACCGTGGGCCCGATGGGCGCGCTGGTGATCGGCCTGGCAGCGGGCGTGGTGTGCTTCTTCTGCGCCACCACCCTGAAACGCAAGCTCGGCTATGACGATTCCCTGGACGCCTTCGGTGTGCACGGTATCGGCGGTATCCTCGGCGCGATCCTGACTGGTGTGTTCGCTGCACCGTCGCTGGGTGGCTTCGGCACCGTTACCGACATCGCCGCACAAGTCTGGATTCAGTGCAAAGGCGTGGGCTTCACGGTGATCTACACCGCGATCGTCACTTACATCATTCTCAAGGTGCTGGACGCCGTCATGGGTCTGCGTATCACCGAAGAAGAAGAGGCCGTCGGTATCGATCTGGCACTCCACAACGAACGCGGCTACAACTTGTAAGCACGCGCATAAAAATTTGCCCGGCTTGCCGGGCATTTTTTTGTCTGGGATTTGTCAGTGAAGGACCTGCTGAAAGGTTTTTTCGTACACGTTTAAGGGCGTTTACGACGGGCGTTTTTCTGCGGCCAATGGCTTACATGATTGAAGGAATATTAGGGCCTTTGTTTTTTCCCAGAGCGCGCTAGAATGCGCCCCGAACGTGCGGAGAACTGTATGTGGCAACAGACTCTGATTACCCTGCGGGCGAGGCCCCGGGGCTTTCATCTGGTAACGGACGAGTTACTCGCCGGCCTGCCTGAAATCAAGGCGTGTCGGGTCGGTCTGTTGCATTTGTGGCTGCAGCATACCTCGGCGTCGTTGACCATCAACGAGAACGCCGATCCGGCGGTACGTCGCGACTTCGAACGATTTTTCAATCGTCTGATCCCACAAGGAACAGACGGCTATGAGCATAACGACGAAGGCCTGGACGACCTCCCGGCGCACTTCAAGGCCAGCGTGCTTGGCTGTCAGCTCAGTTTGCCGGTTTCGGCAGGCCGACTGGCGTTGGGGACCTGGCAAGGCGTTTATCTGGGCGAGCACCGTGATTTTGGCGGTGCCCGTAAAGTCCTCGCCACCTTGCACGGTGAAGAGGCATGAACCGCTGGTCACCAGTGGTTATCGAATTTTTCCGGCGGCTGTCGACAGACGGTGAAGCTGGGCTATAACTAATCTGCTTTTCGCAAGTCATGAGGTAGAACATGAGCGACGATGATCTGGAAAACGACGACCTCGAAGTAGGCGACGACGAAACCGAGGAAGGCCTGGAAGCTGCGACCGACGACGTCGTTGAAGACGACGGCGGGGAAGCGCCCGTTCCGACCGCCAAAGGCAAGGCCAAGGCTGCGGTATCGGTCGATGAGCTGCCGAGCGTCGAAGCAAAAAACAAGGAGCGCGATGCCCTGGCCAAAGCCATGGAAGAGTTCCTGGCCAAGGGCGGCAAGGTGCAGGAAGTGGAGGCCAATGTGGTCGCCGATCCTCCCAAGAAGCCTGACAACAAGTACGGCAGCCGGCCTATCTAAGCGCTTGCTTCCTGCTTGCTGAAAAAGCCCGCCGTCGCTGCGGGCTTTTTTCATGGGAGGGATAAAATTTTCGGGGCGATGCAATCCCTTGTGGGAGCGAGCCTGCTCGCGATGGCGGTGTGTCAGCCACTATCTATTTTGAATGTTAAGTCCTCATCGCGAGCAGGCTCGCTCCCACAGGGTTTTGTGGTGTTTTCAGGATCAGTGTTGGGCGTTCCACCGCGCCAGCAACGCCGGCAATTCGGTCAGGCTGCGAATCTCGGCATCCGGCGACTTCTGCGCTTCCCACAATTTGCCTTGCGGGTTAAACCAGATCGCCCGCAACCCCGCCTGCTGCGCCCCGGCAATGTCATCACCCGGATGATCGCCAATATGCACCGCCGTTTGCGCGGTCGCGCCGCCACGCTGCAACGCTTCATGAAACAGTCGCGCATCCGGTTTGGCGATGCCGATGTCTTCGGCGCACAATGCAAACTTGAAGTAATCCGCCAGCCCCAACCGGCGCACATCGGCATTGCCGTTGGTGACCACGCCCAGCGCGTAGTGTTTGGCCAGAACCTCCAGAGTCGGCTCCACGTCGGGGAATACTTCGAGCTGGTGCCGCGCATGCAGAAACACTTCAAAACTCTGATCAGCCAGGTCGGACGCCTGGCCATGGTCATAGCCGGCCTCTTCCAGCGCATGGAACAGTACTCGCCGACGCAACGCGCTGATGCGATGTTTGAGTCCCGGTTCGCTGCTCAGGATGCGCTCGCGAATCGTCCACAAATGCTCCACCGGCACCGCGCCCAGATTCGGTGCATGTTCGGTCAGCCATTCACGCAGGATGGCTTCGGCGCTGACGATCACCGGGGCGGTGTCCCACAGGGTGTCGTCGAGGTCGAAGGTGATCAATTGGATCGTCATGAATCATCGCCCTTAATGCGTTTGGCCCGTGGATGGGCACTGTCGTAGACCGTCGCCAGGTGCTGGAAGTCCAGGTGGGTGTAGATCTGGGTGGTCTTGATGTCCGAATGGCCGAGCAATTCCTGCACGGCTCGCAGGTCTTGCGAAGATTCCAGTAAGTGACTGGCGAAAGAATGTCGCAGCATGTGCGGGTGCAGGTTCTGCCCCAGCTCGCGCTCGCCAGCGGCCTTGACTCGCACCTGAATGGCCCGAGGACCGAGGCGCCGACCTTGCTGGCTGACAAACACCGCGTCATCTGCCGGATTGGTCATGGCGCGCAATGGCAACCACAACTCCAGTGCTTCGCGGGCCTTTTTACCCACCGGCAACAGTCGGGTCTTGCTGCCTTTGCCGAGCACCTGGACCATGCCGTCAGCCAGGTCCAGTTGATCGAGATTGAGTCCTGTCAGCTCCGACAGGCGCAAGCCGGAGGAGTAGAACAACTCCAGGATCGCCTGATCCCTGCGCGCCAGGAAATCATCCTCCACCGCACCTTCAAGCAGTTGCAGGGCGCGGTCAGTGTCGAGGGTCTTCGGCAGCCGTCGTTCGCCTTTCGGCGGCGCCAGACCGTTGGCCGGATCGTGATCGCACAGGCCTTCGCGATTCAGATAGTGATAGAGCCCGCGCACGGCCGAGAGCAGGCGCGCAAGGCTGCGCGACGATTGACCCTGGGAATGCAAGCGAGCGATCAGGCTGCGCAAGCGCTGAATATCCAGGGTGGCCCAGCTGTCGATGTTCTGTTTGACGCACCAGCCAAGCACCTTGTCGAGGTCGCGGCGATAGGCGTACAGCGTGTGGGGCGACACCTGCCGCTCACTGCGCAAGTGATCGCAGTAAGCGTCCAGTTGCCGTTCCACGATCAGCGTACCGAGCGAAGGGAGTTGTTGACCCGTGGCAGCACGCGGCCCATGACTTCGGCGATGTAGCTCAGGAACAGCGTGCCCACCGAGCTTTTGTAGTGCTGCGGATCACGGCTGGCGATGGCCAGCACGCCGTGGATGCCTTGATGGCTGATGGCGACGACGGCGGTGGAGCCAATCTGCTTGCGCTGCTCTTCACCGAACAGGAAGTCCAGTTCATGCTCGCGCAGGCTGCCGCTGACACTTTTGTCTTCCGAGAGCAAACCACCAATGGCGGTTTGCGCATCGGCGTGGGTCACCCAGCGGCCGACCGGCATCGGGTTGTCACCCAGCAGGATCAGGCTGACAAAAGGCACCTGAAAGTCCTGGCGCAGGCTGTCTTCGACGCTGATCACCACGTCTTCCAGGCTGCTGGCGTCCATCAAAGCGAGAATCAGGCGGCGTGTCTTGTCGAACAGGCGGTCGTTGTCGCGGGCCACGTCCATCAAGTGCGAGAGGCGATGGCGCAATTCGATGTTGCGATCGCGCAGGATGGTCATCTGGCGCTCGACCAGCGAGATGGTGTCGCCACGCTGGTGCGGAATGCGCATGGCCGGGAGTAATTCTTCGTGCTCGACGAAGAAGTCCGGATGAGCCTCCAGGTACGCGGCAATCGCCGCCGCCTCAAGGCTTTCGGAAGGGGATTCGTCGGGCTGTCGGGCGGGAACCTGGGGCTTGTCGGTCATGGGTTTGACTCACTCAAAGACGTACTTGTCCTTCGTAAACACGGACTGCCGGACCGGTCATCAACACCGGTTGGCCTGGGCCTGCCCATTCAATGGACAGACGCCCGCCGGGCAGGTCGATCAATAGCGGCGAATCCATCCACCCCTGGCTGATCGCGGCCACCGCAGCAGCACAAGCGCCGGTGCCGCAGGCCTGGGTTTCCCCGGCACCGCGTTCCCAGACGCGCAACTGCGCGCGGTTCCGGTCGATGACCTGGAGAAAACCGACATTGACCCGCGCAGGAAAGCGCGGGTGATGTTCGATTTTCGGCCCCAGTTCATGCACCGGTGCGTTGTTGATATCCGTGACGCGCAACACCGCATGCGGGTTGCCCATCGACACGGCGGCCAGTTCAACGGCTGCGCCGTCGACGTCGAGCGAGTAGCTCAGCGCCTGACTGTCGGCAACGAACGGTATGTCGGCCGGCACCAGGCGCGGTGCGCCCATGTCGACGCTGATCTGGCCGTCGCTGCGGATATCCAGCTCGATAATGCCACTTTTGGTTTCGACGCGAATCTGCCGTTTTGCGGTCAGGCGCTTGTCGAGCACAAAACGGGCGAAACAGCGCGCACCGTTGCCGCACTGTTCCACTTCGGAGCCGTCGGAGTTGAAGATCCGATAGCGGAAATCCACGTCAGGGTTGCTCGGCGCTTCGACGATCAGCAACTGGTCGAAACCGATGCCGGTGTGCCGGTCGCCCCATTGCTTGGCATGCTTGGGCAGGATGTGCGCGTGCTGGCTGACCAGGTCGAGGACCATGAAGTCATTGCCCAGGCCGTGCATCTTGGTAAAACGCAGCAGCATGGTTTTACTCCGGCAGCAGGCTTTCGCCAGCAAACAACTCGGCTACCGTCTCACGGCGACGCACTTCAACTGCCTGATCACCGTCCACCAACACTTCGGCGGCACGGCCGCGGGTGTTGTAGTTGGAACTCATGACAAACCCATAAGCACCGGCCGAATGCACGGCCAGCAGGTCGCCTTCTTCCAGGGCCAGCTCACGATCCTTGGCCAGGAAATCGCCGGTCTCGCAGATCGGCCCGACGATGTCATAGGCACGTGCTGCGGTTTGACGGGGGCGCACGGCGGTGACGTCCATCCAGGCTTGATACAGCGCCGGACGGATCAGGTCGTTCATGGCCGCGTCGACGATGGCGAAATCTTTGTGTTCGGTGTGCTTGAGGTACTCGACCTGGGTCAGCAGCACGCCGGCATTGGCGACGATGAAGCGGCCCGGTTCGAACACCAGCGCCAGGTCGCGGCCGTCGAGACGCTCGCGCACGGCTTTGATGTAGTCGGCAGCCAGTGGCGGCTCTTCATCGCGATAACGCACGCCCAAACCACCACCGAGATCGATGTGGCGCAGGTAAATGCCGCAATCGCCGAGGCGGTCGACCAGGCCCAGCAGGCGGTCCAGGGCGTCGATGAATGGCGGCAGGGTGGTCAGTTGCGAACCGATGTGGCAATCGACGCCGACCACTTCGAGGTTCGGCAGTTGCGCGGCGCGGATGTACACGTCTTCGGCGTCGGCAATGGCGATGCCGAACTTGTTCTCTTTGAGACCGGTGGAAATGTACGGGTGGGTGCCAGCATCGACGTCCGGGTTCACGCGCAGCGAGATCGGGGCGCGAACGCCCAGCTCGGCGGCGACCACTTGCAGGCGCTCCAGCTCGTCGGTGGATTCGACGTTGAAGCAGTGCACGCCGACTTCCAGGGCGCGGCGCATGTCGTCACGGGTCTTGCCGACACCGGAGAACACGATCTTGTCGGGGCTGCCGCCGGCGGCCAGAACGCGTTCCAGCTCGCCACGGGAGACGATGTCAAAACCGGCGCCCAGACGCGCCAGGACATTCAGGACACCCAGGTTGGAGTTGGCCTTGACCGCGAAGCAGACCAGGTGCGGCATGCCGGCCAGCGCATCGGCGAACGCCAGGTACTGGGCTTCGATGTGGGCGCGGGAGTAGACGTAGGTCGGTGTGCCAAAGCGTTCGGCGATGGCGGACAGGGCAACCCCTTCCGCGAACAGCTCACCGTCACGGTAGTTAAAAGCGTCCATGGCGGTTCCCTTATTGGTAGACGTCGTGCTTGTGTGCCTTCGACGGCTGCTTTTGCGAGGACTGCGCCTGCTCGGCCGGGTCCTGGTTTTCGTCGGGCAGGTACAGCGGGCCTTTTTGACCACAGGCCGACACAAGACAGGCAACCGCGACGAGCGCAGCAAGGGAAGAGATCAGGCGCTTCATGGCGAAATCCTTGAAAATGCGTTAATTGCGCCGGAGTATACCGGCCACCCGGCAGCTTGCCTATGCGACCGGGCTCCCGTCCGGCGGGGCTTGGCCAGTTAGGTGCAATCCCTGTGGGAGCGAACCTTTGTGGTGAGGGGATTTATCCCCGTTGGGTTGCGCAGCAGCCCCAGCAGTTCGCTAATCGGGAGTGCTTGCGACTGCTGCGCAGTCGAACGGGGATAAATCCCCTCACCACAGGCCCGCTCCCACAGGGGCGGTGTTTGATGTACCTAAATCGGTGCTGGGTCGTTATTCTTTGCAATCACTGGGGCTCGCCCGTATCTTGCGGCGCTTGAGCGTGAACAGACACTTTTTGAGGTTGCCGCAATGAGTTTGACCGAAGCCCGTTTCCACGATCTGGTCGATGCTACCCAGCAATCGCTGGAGGATATTTTCGATGAGAGCGACCTGGATATCGATCTGGAGAGCTCGGCCGGTGTGCTCACCGTCAAGTTCGAAAATGGCAGCCAGTTGATCTTCAGCCGCCAGGAGCCCCTGCGTCAGCTGTGGCTGGCGGCGGTATCGGGTGGCTTCCACTTCGACTACGACGAAGAGAGCGAGCGCTGGATGTGCGACAAGAGCGAAGAGCAGCTCGGCGAGATGCTTGAGCGCATCGTCAAGCAACAGGCCGGCGCTGAATTCGATTTCGAAGGTCTGTGAGATCGTGACTGAGCCTGCCCCCGCTCGTCCGCCAAAGCCGCTTTACAGCAATGTCAGCCCGGCGGTGCCCTCGCCGTGCAGCGGCGTGTGTCGGCTGGATGAACAGAAGGTCTGCCTGGGGTGTTTTCGCCATGTCGAAGACATCCGCGAATGGCGCTCGGCGGATGATGATCGTCGGCGAGTCATCTGCGCGCAGGCCGTTCAGCGCAAAGCCCTGGCATAAGGGCTTTTGTGGCGAGGGAGCTTGCTCCCGCTGGGCTGCGAAGCTGCCCCGGAAAGCTTACGACTGCTGCGCAGCCGAACGGGAGCAAGCTCCCTCGCCACACGTAAGCCTCCTCTCCCAAAGTCTGCGCCAGGCTGTGGTCGCCCCTCACTTGTATATTTTTTGAGCTGTGATAGTGTCCAGAAACGCCTCAACCCATCGAGGTTCGTGAAAACCCCGCCTTTTTCTGGCGGGGTTTTGCTTTTTCTGTGCAGAAGAAAGGAGTCTGCCTCTATCATGACCGCACCTTCCATCACCCTTACTCGTCTGGACGTTCAGCGTCTGGAACGCCTGATCGACAGCCTGGACGACACGCTGCCGGGCGTTATCGCGCTGCAAACCGAACTGGATCGCGCCGATACGCTGGTCGGTCACGATGAAGTGCCCGCCGATGTCGTGACCATGAATTCCCGTGTGCATTGCCGTGAAGAAAGCAGCGGCAAGGACTATCACCTGACGTTGGTGTATCCAAAGGATGCCAACGCTGACGAAGGCAAGATCTCCATTCTGGCGCCTGTCGGCAGCGCACTGCTGGGCCTGAAGGTCGGCCAGCACATCGACTGGCCGGCACCTGGCGGCAAGACTCTGAAACTGACCCTGCTGGCAGTCGAATCGCAGCCCGCCCATGGCGGCGACTTCCCGGAATAAGCTTTTCTTCAGACCAACTCGAGCGCGTCGTTCAGTGCGCGCTCCAGATCGGCCTTGTAGCGCAAATACAAATTGCTTGAACTCTGACCATCACCGAGCAGGCCCGAGAGGTCCAGGTCGGTGATGTAGCAGCGATAGCGTTCGGTCTCGCGGCGCTGTTCGACAATTTCCCGGGCGACCACACTGAACAGTTGCTCGCCATGCTCCAGCTCTGAAAATTCCCGCTGATTGCAATACAACGTGACGTGCACTTCGCCCGGTGCGGCTTTGCCGACGATTGCCTGCACGTCGTAGAACGGTTTGTTGACCGGGGTTTGCGGCGGGGTTTTGGGCTCGACCCGGCGGGCTCGCCCAGGGCCGGATGGCAATAGTTGGTAATACAGCGTGTCCAGGCTCAATGGCTGGGCAGCGTCCATCGGCAGCAAGGCATCGCGCCGGTACTGGATCGATTGCAGGAAGCGTTGCAACGGCACGAGCAGGCTTTGTTCGTCGTGATAGGGCAAACGCTGCTGCCACAAGGCGTTGAATTCATCCATCACGTACAGATCGGCCTGGTTGTCGTGAATCCGGTAGAACACCTGAATACAGTCTGGCTGGCCCATGGGCAGAATCAGCGCCAGGTCCTGATCTTCCAGCGCCATCGGGTCCAGGTGCAGCGGGCTGTAGCTTGCCAGTTCTTCGCCCAGGTAATCGAACAGTGCCGGCAGGGTGGCGAGGGCGACGTGATTGACCTGCCCTGGCACCAGTTCCAGCACGTGGTAATGCTGCTGGACCTGAATCAGGTAGCGATGATTGAGTTTGCTCAGCAGCAGGTTCTGCGCGGTGTCGATCACTTCTTCGACCCGCTGCGCGATAAATTGCGCGCGGTTATGGCAGAAGCAACGCACGCGCAATTTTGGCTGTCGCGGTCCGCTTGGCAGGTTATTGAGGTAATCGCGCAGGCAGTCGAGCAGGGCGTGAGGGCCGTCAAAGCGATTGACCAGCACTTCATTCCAGCTGTTGAGCGTGACCTGATCGAGGGTCAGTACCAGGTTTTCCCGAACCCCGGCGTAACTCAGAGAGTCGGTGCGCTCGGTGGTCATCAGAATGTTCAGGTCGCGGTGATGCTTGAGCGGGTCAACACCGACGTTCACCAGAATCAGCACCTCGGTCGGCACGCTGGCGCGCAACAAGGGTTCTTCGGCGACGGTGGGCAGCGGCAGGGCGATGCTCTGTTGCAGGCTGCCGAGCAGGTTGAACAGTTCGAACTCGCTCAGGTCGCTCTCGCCGGGATGCAACGCCAGTCGGGTGCTGCTGTCGATGACGCCGTTGCGATGGCACCAGGTCAGCAGTTCCAGCAGTTGACGGCTGCGCTTGATCGGCGCGAAGTGCTCCCACTCGTGGGCGGTCAGGCTGCCGTTGTACAAGCCCCACTGGGTTTGCCCCGATTCTTTCTTGTTGGGCGCGTGCACCAGGGTCAGTGTGTCTTCGGCCAGGTCCGGGGCGATGCCGGGGTTGATAAATTCGACCTTGTCCGCCTTGCGCTCGAACGCCGCGTACAGGCGCCGGCCCAGCACGTTGAGGTCGCGCTTGTTGATCAGGCTGACGGTTTGTTCGCTGCGGGCGAACTCGGTCAGGAAGCGGTAGCTGTAATTCAGTTCGTTGACCAACGCCCGGCGCTCAGTGCTGACCTGGCGGACTTTCCACTGACTGCGGCTGTCGAGCAGGGCCAGTTGACGATGATCCCAGTGCCACTCGTGGGCCAGGCGTTCAAGCAACGAACGCTGCCAGCTCTGGGTGCGACTGCTGCCGGTGAGTTTGCGGTTGACCTTCAGGTACAGCGCACGGCGCACCAGCTCCAGACGCTCCGGTTCACCACGGGCAGTGAGGTATTCCTCGATGCGCCGGTAGACCACGACGTACGGATCCAGCTCGTCGAGGTCGAGCCGATTGGCGAACACAGCTTGCTTGAATCGCAGGCTCAGGCACTGAACCCTGGGGTGTTCGCTGGCGTAGACCTCGGTCAGCAACAGCTTGAGCACCGACTTGTAGGGGGACTCGATACCCTTGAACAACTGCCAGAGTCCTGCACCGATGAATTCGCCGGGGGGGATGTACGCCAGGTGTCCCAGATCAAGGGTTTCGTCCGCGCGGATAAACCGCTTGGAGAGCAACGCGTGGGTGTAGCGGTCGTAGGCGGCCTCTTCGTAAACCGGCACCAGCCACCAGATCGGCGTGCGTCCGGCCAGCCAGATGGCGGTGCGATAGAACTCGTCCAGCAGCAGGTAGTGCTGGGTGGTGCCGCAGTCTTCCGAACTCAGTTGATTGTCCCGCTCGCCGAGCACGAAGCGCGCCGGGTCGATCAGGAAGAAATGCGCTTCGGCGCCCTGGCTCGCGGCCCAGGTTTCCAGCAGCTGGCACTTTTTACGCAGCTCGTTGAGTTCGCTTTCGCTCAAGTCCCGTGCGTGACAGACCCAGACGTCCATGTCGCTCTGATCGGCCTGGGCGAGGGTGCCGAGGCTGCCCATCAGAAACAGGCCGTGAATCGGTCGCGGCGGATTGCTGCCGTGGCGCGGCTTGTAGGAAAACGATCGGGTCAGGCGTTGGGCTTCGGCGAGGGCATTGGCGTCGGGCTCGAAGTTCGATAGCCCGGCGGGCGTGCTGCCCGAAACGTAACCCGGCAACAACGGATGATTGACGTGGAAAAACAGCGGCAGCAGGGTCAACACCCCTTGCTGGCGGGTCGACAGCCCTTCCATGGCGCGGGCCATGCGGCCCTCGTTGAGTTTTAAAAAGCGTGCGCGCAGCTGGCTGAGAACCTTGCGGTCGATCCCCTCGTCCAGATCAGGGCGGATTTCATGGGTGCGGGTCATGTCAGCTCAAACCGGCTCGCAGGGCTCGGACGTGGGAGGTCTCAGAATGAAGGGCAGTTTAGCGCCTCGGTCGCGGGACGTTTAAGCGGATTTTGTTTTTTGACGTCAGATTTTTATCGCTGGGCGACGGCATGCAACGAAGTGTGCCCGCGGAAATCCCGTAGCAGGGGTTTCCGTGGGCGATGCGGTGGTGCTCAGGCGGTTTCCGGGACGCTCAGAATGGTCAGGACGGTTTGTATGTTTTGCGCGGCGTCTCGACCCAGGCTGGTCAGATAACCGCCATCAGGCTGGTCGATCAGTTCTTTTGCGAAGAGGCGTTGAGCGGCAGCAATGGCTTTCGGGGCAGCGGTCTGATGAATTTTCAAACCTTCCTGGGAACTGTCCAGGTTGAAGAGTGCGAGGATTTCCAGTTCGGCAACCAGCTCAGGGGTAAGCGACATAAGGACTCCAGACTTTCTAGGAATTGGACGACAGCGCCCCTAAGGTGATCCCACTCGTGCGGCATGTCCAGTGCTCGCGACAGGGTTTTTCACCTTGGGAGGCATTCCCCGGCGGGTGGTGCGGCAGCGGGGTGCGTACCAGTGTAGTCAGGGGCTGGAGGAAGGCAGGAATGATGGGTGACAAATTGTGTGGGGTGTTGCTGAGGGGAAGCTTGCTGAGGGGGGCTTAACTGTGGCGAGGGAGCTTGCTCCCGCTCGGCTGTGTAGCAGCCGTAAAGCTTTTGGGGCCGCTGCGCGATCCAGCGGGAGCAAGGTCCCTGGCCACAAAAGCCCCATCCGGCAATGAAGGGTTACTTCTTTTCCGGCGGCAATTCTGGCAGGGCACGCAGCGCCGCTTCGTACCATTCGGTGTTGAATGCGCGGTCTTCTTCGAGGATCGCGTCGATTTCCACCGCCAGAACGTGGGCCATCAGGTTGAGGATTTCTTCACGTTCGTAACCCACCAGGGTCAACTTGTTGAAGGTGGCCTTGGCGGCAGGCGGATTGTCGCTTTCGATCTGGTTTTCGATGGCTTCGACCAGGGTGTTTTCGGCGAATTCTTCTTCGTCGATATCGTCCTGGTTGTTGTCGGGGGTTGGCTCGCTCATGGCAGGCTCCTCAAGGAAAGGCGGTCAGTTTACCTGCATTCAGCGCCATGATGCTGCTGGCAAGAAACGCCCTGGCGTTCTATAAAGCAGGCACTGCCCACCCCGCACGGCCTGGAGGCTTTGTAATGCTGAAGCTTTATGGATTTTCCGTCAGTAACTACTACAACATGGTGAAACTGGCGTTGCTGGAGAAAGGTCTGCCGTTCGAAGAAGTACCGTTTTATGCGGGCACGAGCCCCGAGGCATTGGCAATCAGTCCGCGCGGCAAGGTCCCGGTGCTGGGTGTCGAGCAAGGTTTCGTCAATGAAACCGCGGTGATTCTCGAATACATCGAGCAGAGCCAGAAAGGTACGCCGCTGCTGCCGGGCGATCCCTTCGAGCGGGCGCAGGTCCTGGCACTGGCCAAGGAAATCGAGCTGTACATCGAGTTGCCGGGGCGCGCCTGTTATGGCGAAGCATTCTTCGGCATGAAGGTGCCGGACGCGATCAAGGACAAGACCAAGGCTGAGTTGCTGCTGGGTTTTGCCTCGCTGGGACGGCACGGCAAGTTTGCCCCCTATGTCGCGGGCGGAAGCCTGAGCATTGCAGATCTGTACTTTCTGTACAGCGTGCCGCTGGCCTGTGCGGTAGCGAAGAAGCTGTTCGACCTGGATTTGTTGGCTGAAATGCCAGCGGCCCGGGCACTGCTGGAGCGTTTGGAGCAGAACCCGAACGTGCAGCGGATCGCAGCGGACAAGGAAGCGGCGATGCCAGCGTTCATGGCGATGGTCGCGTCCAAGAAATAGATTTGTAGCGTCCTTCAGGTCGCTTTCGCGAGCAAGCCCGCTCCCACACTGGATTGATGGTGAACACATGATTTGTGAACACCAGAGACCCAGTGTGGGAGCGGGCTTGCTCGCGAAGCTTTTGGCGGCTTAACGGCTGGCGAGCAACGCCTGACCGCGAGCCACAGCCTTCTTGACCTGCGCTGGCGCAGTCCCGCCGATATGGTCACGGGCGTTCACCGAACCTTCCAGGGTCAGCACGGCGAACACGTCCTGATCGATCTGGTCGCTGAACTTGCGCAGTTCTTCCAGGCTCATTTCCGCCAGGTCCTTGCCGCTTTCCACGCCGTACTTCACGGCATGGCCAACGATCTCGTGGCAATCACGGAACGGCAGGCCACGACGCACCAGGTAGTCGGCCAGGTCGGTGGCGGTGGAGAAACCGCGCAGGGCCGCTTCGCGCATCATCGCGTGCTTGGGTTTGATCGCCGGAATCATGTCGGCAAACGCCCGCAGCGAGTCGCGCAAGGTGTCGGCGGCGTCGAACAGCGGCTCCTTGTCTTCCTGGTTGTCCTTGTTGTAGGCCAGTGGCTGGCCTTTCATCAGGGTCAGCAGGCCCATCAGCGCGCCGAAGACGCGGCCGGTCTTGCCACGCACCAGTTCCGGCACGTCCGGGTTTTTCTTTTGCGGCATGATCGAGCTGCCGGTGCAGAAGCGATCCGGCAAATCGATGAACTGGAACTGGGCGCTGGTCCACAGCACCAGCTCTTCGGAGAAACGCGACAAGTGCATCATCGCGATGCTCGCGGCCGAGCAGAACTCGATGGCGAAGTCACGATCGGACACGTTGTCCAGCGAGTTGCCGCCCACGGCATCGAAGCCCAGCAGTTGAGCGGTGTACTCGCGGTCGATCGGGTAAGTGGTGCCCGCCAGTGCGGCGCTGCCCAAAGGCATGCGGTTGGTGCGCTTGCGGCAGTCGACCAGGCGCTCGTAGTCGCGGCTCAGCATTTCGAACCAGGCCAGCATGTGGTGACCGAATGTCACCGGCTGTGCGGTCTGCAGGTGGGTGAAGCCCGGCATGATGCTGCCGGCTTCGCGCTCGGCCTGTTCCAGCAAGCCTTTTTGCAGGCGGGTGATTTCCGCCAGGATCAGGTCGATCTCGTCACGCAGCCACAGGCGGATGTCGGTGGCGACCTGGTCGTTACGGCTGCGGCCGGTGTGCAGCTTTTTACCGGTCACGCCGATGCGGTCGGTCAGGCGCGCCTCGATGTTCATGTGCACGTCTTCGAGGTCGATGCGCCAGTCGAACTGGCCGGCCTCGATTTCACCCTGGATGGTCTTCAGGCCATCGGTGATGCTGTCGCGCTCGGCATCGGTCAGCACGCCGACCTTGGCCAGCATGGTGGCGTGGGCGATCGAGCCCATGATGTCGTGGCGATACAGGCGCTGGTCGAAGGTGACGGAGGCGGTGAAGCGGGCGACGAAGGCGTCGACGGGTTCACTGAAGCGGCCGCCCCAGGACTGATTGGTCTTGTCAGTGCTCATGAATTCGCTCGTATCGGCTGAAGAAAGATGGCGTTGAAAGCTGTCGCGGATAATAACAGGGTTGCCAATCCTGTCGCTGACACTGGTCGATACGTTTTTTTCTCATGTCCCGGCCTATGCTCGAAGCCAGCCTGACCGGAATTGCGCAACGATATTTTTCAATTGAGTAATAACGTCCCGGCAACCGTCTACAGTTGGACAGTAGGATCAGCGCACTTCTCGGCGCTGCAGCGGACTATAAGCAGAGGGGGTGTTCGTATTGTGTATCAGCAAACCCTACGGCGATGCCTCGCCAACCGCCGATTGCCCGGCAAATAAAAATTTAGCGGTCGGACGGGCGGCACTTTTTGGCCCTCGCGCTAGTCTTAGCGTGGATCGCGGTGACGGACGTCACTCCACTTGTCTACGCTATCCTTGTGCGAGACTCACGCAGGAATCCAGCGCAATATGAATGTCCTGATCGTTGATGACGAACCCCTTGCCCGCGAGCGCCTGAGCCGAATGGTCGGCGAACTCGAGGGATACAGTGTCCTGGAGCCCAGCGCCACGAACGGCGAAGAAGCGTTGGCACTGATCGACAGCCACAAGCCGGATATCGTGTTGCTCGATATCCGCATGCCAGGCCTCGACGGCCTGCAAGTGGCTGCACGGTTATGCGAACGTGAAACCCCGCCAGCCGTGGTGTTTTGCACAGGGCCCGATGAATTTGCCGTGGAAGCCTTACAGGCCAGCGCCGTAGGCTATCTGGTGAAACCTGTGCGTACAGAACAATTGCATGAAGCATTGAAAAAAGCCGAGCGGCCCAATCGTGTCCAGCTTGCGGCTTTGACCCGTCCCGCCGCCGAAACCGGTAGCGGCCCTCGCAGCCATATCAGCGCGCGTACCCGCAAGGGTATTGAGCTGATCCCGTTGGGTCAGGTGGTCTACTTTATTGCCGACCATAAATACGTGACCTTGCGCCATGAAGGCGGCGAAGTGCTGCTGGATGAACCGCTCAAGGCCCTTGAAGATGAATTCGGTGACCGATTCGTGCGCATCCACCGCAACGCACTGGTCGCCCGCGAACGCATCGAGCGCCTGCAACGCACGCCTCTGGGACACTTTCAGCTGTTCCTCAAAGGCCTGAACGGCGACGCCCTGATCGTCAGCCGGCGTCATGTGGCCGGCGTGCGCAAAATGATGCAACAGCTTTAATTCGCCATCCTCAGGTGAATTTTTCACCCGATTGCCGGACATCCGGGGCCAGGGAGGCCAGGCAATACCTGATACAAGTCAAAGTGGATTTGGCTGAGCTGTTATTATCCGCCGTATCTATTCAGTACGGATTGATCCATGTCCTCTCGCGAAATCCGCATCGCCACCCGCAAAAGTGCTCTCGCCCTGTGGCAGGCCGAATACGTCAAAGCCCGTCTTGAAGCGGCCCATCCGGGTCTGCTCGTGACACTGGTGCCCATGGTCAGTCGTGGCGACAAACTGCTGGACTCACCGCTGTCGAAAATCGGCGGCAAGGGGCTGTTCGTCAAGGAACTGGAAACGGCTCTACTGGAGAACGAAGCCGACATCGCCGTGCATTCGATGAAAGACGTGCCGATGGACTTCCCCGAAGGCCTCGGCCTGTTTTGCATCTGCGAGCGAGAAGACCCGCGTGATGCATTCGTCTCCAATACCTACGCCAGCCTGGACGAACTGCCGCAAGGCAGCATTGTCGGCACCTCCAGCCTGCGCCGTCAGGCCCAGTTGTTGACCCGTCGCCCGGACCTGGAAATCCGTTTCCTGCGCGGCAACGTCAACACGCGTCTGGCCAAGCTTGATGCCGGTGAATACGACGCCATCATTCTCGCGGCTGCCGGCCTGATTCGTCTGGGCTTCGAAGATCGAATCACCTCTGCCATCAGCGTCGATGACAGCCTGCCGGCCGGTGGCCAGGGTGCTGTCGGCATCGAATGCCGCTCCGTCGACAGCGAAATCCACGCTTTGCTGGCACCGCTGCACCATCAGGACACCGCCACCCGCGTGACGGCCGAACGTGCGCTCAACAAACATTTGAATGGCGGCTGTCAGGTGCCGATCGCCTGTTACGCCGTGCTGGAAGGCGAGCAGATCTGGTTGCGCGGTCTGGTGGGCGATCCGAGCGGCGGCCTGCTGCTCAGCGCCGAGGCCCGTGCGCCGCGCAGCGATGCCGAGGCCTTGGGTGTGCAAGTGGCCGAAGACCTGCTGAACCAGGGCGCCAATGACATTCTGAAAGCGGTCTACGGCGAGGCAGGTCACGAGTGACGGGCTGGCGCCTGCTGCTGACGCGTCCCGCGGATGAGTCGGCGGCGCTGAGCGAAATTTTGGCCGAAGCGGGGATTTTCAGCAGCAGTTTGCCGCTTTTGGAAATTGAACCGATTCCTGCCTCTGACACAATGCGCGAGGTGATTCAGCATCTGGATCGGTACTGCGCGGTAATCGTGGTCAGCAAGCCGGCCGCCAGAATCGCGGTGGAGCTGGTCAGTCAATACTGGCCGCAACCACCACGCCAGAAGTGGTTCAGCGTGGGCGCCGCGACCGCACGGATTCTCGATGACCACGGATTGGACGTGAGTTTTCCGGCCGAGGGTGATGACAGCGAAGCCTTGCTGGAACTTGCGTCGTTGCGCGAGGCTGTCGCACCGCCCGATCCACGGGTATTGATCATGCGCGGAGAGGGCGGGCGCGAGTTGCTTGCTGAGCGTTTGCGCGAGCTTGGTGCTAGTGTCGAGTATCTGGAACTGTACCGCCGCGATCTGCCGCAATACCCGCCAGCAGTACTGCCAGAGCGGATCAAGGCGGAACGCTTGAACGGACTGGTGGTCAGCAGTGGACAGGGTTTTGAGCACCTGCATCGATTGGCCGGCGCTGCCTGGCCGCAATTGGCGCGGTTGCCGTTGTTTGTTCCAAGCCCCAGGGTTGCCGAGCTGGCACGTGCCGCCGGAGCCCAAACAGTTGTGGATTGTCGTGGCGCCAGTGCCGCGGCTTTGCTGACGGCGTTACGGGAGCATCCCGAACCCGTTCTCTAATGCAAAGGATGGATACGTGAACGAAACAGCCTTGCCTAAAGATGACGTGAAGCCAGTGCTTGATGCGCCGGTTGAAACTCCGGTTGAAACTGCGCCACCTGCTGCCGAGCAGCGCCGAGGCAATGGGCTGGCAATAGTCGCGTTGCTGTTGGGCGCCGCCGGTGTGGCGGTGGGCGGTTGGGGTGTCTGGCAGGTGCGTCACCTGCAAGCCAATACGCAGCAGCAGTTGAGCCAGGTGCAGGCGTTGAACGATCAGGCGCAAAGCCTGAAGCTGAATGAGCAGCGCCTGAGTGCGCGCCTTGAGCAAATGCCAGCCGCCGAAGAACTGGACGCTCGAAGCCGTCTGGTGATTCAACTGCAAGGCGATCAGCAACGTTTGAATCAACGTCTGGAAACCGTCCTCGGCGCGAGCCGCAAGGACTGGCGTCTAGCCGAGGCCGAACACTTGCTGCGCCTGGCCAGCCTGCGACTTTCGGCGTTGCAGGACATCAGCAGCGCTCAGGCCCTGGTGCAGGGCGCCGACGAAATTCTTCGTGAACAGAACGACCCGGGTTCCTTTGCCGCTCGCGAGCAAGTGGCGAAAACCCTGGTCGCCTTGCGCAGCACCGAACAGCCGGATCGCACTGGCCTTTTCCTGCGCCTGGGGGCGCTGCGCGATCAAGTCATCAACCTCACCGAGCTCGCACCCGAGTACAAGGACCGCGGCGAATCCCTGCTGGGCCTGACCGCCGATGGCGACGGCGCCAGTCGCTGGGCGCAGTGGTGGGATCAGATCTCGCGTTACATCCGCATCGATTTCAACGCTGACAAAAATGTACGTCCATTGCTGGCAGGGCAAAGCCTGAGCCAGGTGCGTCTGGCCCTGAGCCTGGCGCTGGAGCAGGCGCAGTGGGCGGCACTCAACGGTCAGGCTGCGGTTTACACCCAGGCGTTGGCCGAAGCGCGGGACGTGCTCAAAGGCAACTTCAATCCGGACAACCCGCAGAGCAAAGTGATGCTCGAGCAGGTTGGCGAACTGAGCAAGCAGCCGGTTACCGTGGTCACGCCGGATCTGACCGCCACGCTGAGCGCGGTTCAGGGCTATCTCGAGCGACGTAATGTCAACGCCGAGGATTCGATCAAACCCATGGCCAAGCCTGCCGCAAACACTCTGCCGGAGGCCACGCCATGAAGCGCCTCTATGTGATCGTGTTTCTGGTCATCGCCGCTGCCGCCGCTTTGGGGTTGGCGATTGCCGAGCATTCCGGCTACGTGCTGATCGCTTACAAGAGCTTCCGTTTCGAATCGAGCCTGTGGGCAACCCTGGCCCTGGTGGCGGTGTTGTGGCTGGTATTCTGGGGCATCAAGGCGTTGATCGAACTGGTCATGACGTCCAGTGGCGTGGTCAATCCCTGGTCGCGGCGCAACCGCAGCCGTCGGGTGCAAGTGGCGATCGAACACGGTCAGCTGGACTTGGCCGAAGGTCGCTGGGCCAGCGCGCAGCGTCATTTGCATCGCGCCGCCGAAGCCGAGCGCCAGCCACTGCTTTACTACCTCGGCGCTGCTCGCGCTGCCAACGAGCAAGGCCACTACGAGGAAAGCGACAACTTGCTGGAGCGTGCGCTGGAGCGCCAGCCCCAGGCCGAGTTGGCGATCGCCTTGAGTCACGCTCAACTGCAGAGCGATCGCGGCGACACCGATGGCGCCCTGGTGACCTTGCAGGCGATGCATGAGCGTCACCCTCATAACGTCCAGACCTTGCGCCAGTTGCAGCGTTTGCATCAACAGCGCGGTGATTGGTCGGCCGTTATTCGCCTGCTGCCGGAGCTGCGCAAGGACAAGGTCCTGCCGCCGGCCGAGCTGGCCGAACTGGAACGCCGGGCCTGGGGGGAAAACCTGTCCCTGGCGGCGCACCGCGAAGAAGACGGAACCGTCGGATTGCAATCGCTCAACCGCGCCTGGCAGCAACTCACTTCGGCACAGCGCCAGGAACCGCAACTGGTGTTGGCGTATGCCGAGCAGCTTCGGCAAATCGGCGCCCAGATCGAGGCCGAAGAGGTCTTGCGAACGGCGCTCAAGCGCAACTACGACAGCCATCTGGCCCGCCTTTACGGACTGGTTCGCGGCAGTGATCCGGCCCGTCAGCTGCAAACCGCCGAGGGCTGGCTGAAGAACCATCCGGCCGACCCGAGTCTGTTGCTGACCCTGGGTCGCCTGTGTTTGCAAAACAGTCTGTGGGGCAAGGCCCGGGACTATCTGGAAAGCAGCCTGCGCGTGCAGCGCAACCCGGAAGCCTGTGCGGAGCTGGCGCGATTGCTGGCACAACTGGGTGACACCGAGCGCAGCAATCAGTTGTTCCAGGAAGGCCTTGGCTTGCTGGATGAGCGTTTGTTGGCAGCGCCGTTGCCGGTGCCTGCAGCCGTCTAAAAGTTAACCGCTGTTGAAGCCTGTGGCGAGGCAGCTTGTTCCCGCCTGATTGCGAAGCAACCCTTTGATTTACCATGGCTGCGCAATCGAACGGGAGCAAGCTCCCTCGCCAAAAAGACGTTAATTCTTACAGTCCTGGTCGGTTGGTAACAAAGTCCTACAGAGGACTACATCTGATCCTCTCAACTCTGTCGGGAATTCCCTACACTTCTGTTGAAGTGTCCCTGCTGACCCGTCTTGTAAGGCTGGCGCGCTTTCCTCTACCGTAACCACTTGTCTCTACTGGTACGGAAAAGCCATGTCGTTGGCCTGCTCACGCTCCTTGTTTTTCATGGTTTTCGTTGCCGACGCCCTGGCCTTGGGCGTTTCCTATTACCTGGAATATGCGGTCGGCCTCCAGCCGTGCGGCATGTGCCTGTTGCAGCGGATGTGTCTGGCGTTACTCACGGGTGTCTGCCTGATGGCTTCGGTGCATGGGCCCGGCCGTTTGGGTTCTTCCCTGTATTGGCTGCTGGGTTTGCTGTGCAGCCTGGCGGGAACAGCGACGGCGTGGCGCCAGGTGTTGCTGCAAGGCGACCCGCTGCAACAGCTGTCAACGTGTTCGCCGGATCTGGCCGATCTGTTCGCAAGCAATCCCTGGGTTTATGTTGTGCAGCAAATGTTCAACGGCACGGCCGACTGTGCACGGATTTCATGGACGCTGTTCGACCTGAGCTTGCCGGAGTGGAGCCTGTTGTTCTTTGTCGCGATGACAATTCTCAGTATTCAGCAGCTGCTACGCGTTGTCTGGATCGCCTGCCGGCGACCGCTCAGCGGCGAGTCGTCGCACCCCGCGCTGGCGGGCGATTAAACACTTGTATGAACTTTATCTCCTGCGTACCTTGAAGCCACAGTCGCGCGGGCATAATCTGGCCCGCACGTGTCATTGGAATTATGTTGCTCGAATGACGCTCTGCCTGGCCGATTCTTGATCTTCAAGTGTGCGACAGGTGTAGGGCAGCATGACCCACAAGGGAAGAGAGATCACCATGCTCGAAAGTTGTCAGAATGCTCAGGAACGCTGGGGTGGAGTGCATCTGCTGATCGATCGCTGGTTGCAGGAGCGTCACGAACTGGTTCGGGCCTATGATGCTCTCGGCGCCAAGCCTGAAGCTCTGGGCGAGAACCGCAAGCCATTGCAGGAATTCTGCGGCGTGCTGGTCGATTACGTGTCTGCCGGGCACTTCGAGATCTACGAACAGCTGACGGGCGAAGCCAAGGCGTTTGGCGACACTCGCGGCCTCGAGTTGGCCGAGACGATCTACCCGCGTATCGACGTCATCACCGAGAAGCTGCTTGCGTTCAACGACCTGTGCGATGCAGGCAAGTGCGTGGCAGAGAAATTCAAGGAGCTGGGTGGCCTGTTGCACGAACGCTTCGAACTGGAAGACTGCCTGATCGAGGTGCTGCACACGGCTCACAAGGAAGAGGATTCGGTTCAAGCCTGAACCCCTTCCGGTAACACCCTCAAAAAAACGGTGCGCTTATGCGCGCCGTTTTTCGTTTGCGCTGTTCAGCCGGTGGCCCCGCGCAATTCGACTTCGAATACCAGCGGCGTGAATGGATCGATCAAGTCGCCGGCACCGTCGGCGCCATAAGCCTGTGCCGATGGAATCACCAATCGCCACTTCGCACCGACCGGCATGTTTTGCAGGGCGCTGCGCCATCCGCTGATCACACTGTCGAGACTGAACCACTGCGGCTGACTGTTCTGATCGAACACGGTGCCGTCGGGAAGTCGACCGATGTACAGGACCTGGACCTTGCCATTCGGGCCGGCTTTCGCGCCGGTGCCTGGCACCAACTCCGTCAGCAATACTCCATCGGCCAGTTCACGAACACCGGGTTTGGCTTTTTCTTCCGCGAGAAAACGTTTTTCTTTTTCGAGGGCGACTTCGCTCTGCGGCTCACTCTGTTGCAAGGCAACCTGCGCTTCATGCTCGGCCAGAATCTGTTCGATCTGCTCGTCTTTCAGGGCCAGCGGTTTGCCTCGATAGGCTTGCTGCAATCCTTCGACCAGTGCCTGAAGTTGCAGATCGGGAACCTCCTGGCGCAGACGCTCACCGAGGCTTGCGCCCAGGCTGTACGCGAGATCGTGAGCTTCATTTCCGGTGGTTTTTTCGGCGGCCTGAGCCACGGAAAAAAACATGCACAGCGATAAAAAAAGGTAGCGCGACATCGGCACTCTCCGACCTGAGATGCGGCAGATTATGCCAGTGTGAATGCGTGCGACAGTGAACTTGTTTTACGCAAGCCCGGAAGATTTTCGATCCGTTGCAACGCAGCGCTTTCGATACTGTCAACATGCCCTAGCGGCGGTAGCAGCAGAGGTCTAGTATGAGCCGCACCCACGTCAGCCAGGAGGTAAACCATGTCGGCCACCAAGAAGCCTGTAAATACCCCGTTGCACTTACTCCAACAACTCTCGGGCAGCTTGCTCGAGCATTTGGAAACCGCTTGTTCACAAGCCTTGGCTGATGCTGAAAAATTGCTCGCCAAACTGGAAAAGCAGCGCGGAAAAGCGCAGGAGAAATTGCACAAATCCCGCACCAAATTGCAGGACGCTGCGGCGGCCGGCAAGGCCAAGGCACAAGCCAAGGCGAAGGACGGAGTGAAGCAACTCGAAGACTTGCTCGACTCCCTCAAGGATCGTCAGTCCGAGACCCGCACCTACATTCTGCAACTCAAGCGCGATGCTCAAGAAAGCCTGAAACTGGCCCAGGGCGTCGGTCGTGTACAAGAGGCTGTCGGCAAGGCGTTGTCCCTGCGTTCGGCCAAGCCTGCTGCGGCCCCTGCCAAGAAAGCCGCGGCCAAACCGGCTGCTGCAAAGGCACCGGCCAAGCCTGCTGCAAAGGCTCCGGTGAAAGCCGCAGCAAAAACCGCCGCTAAACCGGCTGCGAAAAAAACGGTCGCTGCCAGCGCTGCAAAACCGGCAGCGAAAACAGCCGCTGCCAAACCTGCCGCCAAGCCAGCCACTGCCAAAACAGCAGCCGCTAAACCGGCTGCAAGAACCGCGGCGGTAAAACCTGCTGCAGCGAAAACTGCGGCGGCTAAACCGGCTGCAAGAACCGCCGCTGCCAAACCTGCTGCGGCGAAAACCGCGGCCGCTAAACCGGCTGCAAGAACCGCTGCTGCCAAACCTGCTACGGCGAAACCTGCTGCCAAACCAGCCGCCAAAACCGCCGCCGCGAAACCTGCTGCCAAGCCTGCCGCAAAACCGGTAGCGGCAAAAACCGCTGCCAAGCCAGCCGCTAAACCGGCTGCTAAATCGGCGGCAAAACCAGCTGCAAAACCAGCTGTAAAAACTGCTGCTGCCAAGCCAGCCGCCGCCAAACCAGCGACAGCCGCAAAACCAGCCGCTGCCAAACCAGCCGTGAAAAAACCGGCCGCCGTTGCCAAGCCAACCCCGGCTCCTGCTGCCAAACCAGCGACGCCAGCGCCATCCGCTTCGGCCGCTCCTGCACCAGCAGCCTCTACCTCGACAGCCACCACTGCGCCAACGCCAGTAGCGCCGTCGAGCACCAGCACCACCCCAACCAGCGCTTCCTAAGTGCCGGTTACCGCGGCGCGCAGCTGATGCAGCGCGTCGCGGCCCAGGTGTGCGGCGTCCGCCGCCACACCCTCCAGCCAGGCCGATAAATCGGTCGCCTCATCCTGCGGCCAACTTTGCGCCGATCGCTCCAGTCGCAACAACAGATGCCGTTCGGCTTCCAGCTCCAGCACTTTCACTTGTTCGCGTAACGCATCCAGTTCGGCATCTTCAGTCGCGTTGGCTTTCCATTGCAGGCGCAAGGCGCGCAGCGGTCGAACGACTTCCGTGTCCCAAGGTTCGGCCACGTTTCGCAGTTGCTGCAATCGTTGCCCGTTGCAGGCGACTCCGCGCTGTCCGAGCCACAGGCCACACAACAACAGGCACACATTCACCCCCGCCGACTGCAAAGTCAGGCACGCGGCTTCAACGCCGGGACGGGCGTAAGTGCCAAGGGAAAAGCTCCACAGGTCAGAGGACATAGTGCTACTCGCGCCAGTTGCGAGCGAAGCTGGTAGACTCCGCCGCCATTATGATTCGACTTCAGAACCTGACTTTACAGCGTGGCCCGCAACGTCTGCTAGAAGACGCCGAGCTGACCCTGCACGCCGGCCACAAAGCCGGCCTCATCGGTGCCAACGGCGCCGGCAAATCGAGCCTGTTCGCCTTGATTCGGGGCGAGCTGCACCCGGACTCGGGTGACTGCTTCCTGCCGGCCGACTGGCGCATCGCCCACATGCGCCAGGAAATCGAGACGCTCGAACGCCTGGCGGTCGACTACGTGCTCGATGGCGACCTGCGCCTGCGCGAGGTGCAACGTGACCTCGCCGCCGCCGAAGCGGCCCATGACGGTGCCGCTCAGGCCCGCCTGCACTCGGAACTCGACAGCGCCGACGGTTACACCGCCGATGCCCGCGCCCGCAAGCTGCTGGCCGGCCTGGGGTTCACCAACGAGCAGATGGATCGCCAGGTAGGAGATTTCTCTGGTGGCTGGCGGATGCGTCTGAACCTGGCGCAGGCGTTGATGTGCCCCTCGGACCTGTTGCTGCTCGACGAACCGACCAACCACTTGGACCTCGACGCCATCATCTGGCTCGAAGAATGGCTGAAAAGCTATCCCGGTACCTTGCTGCTGATTTCCCACGACCGGGACTTCCTCGACGCCGTGGTCGATCACGTGGCCCACGTCGATCAACGCAAGATCACCCTGTATCGCGGTGGTTACAGCGCTTTCGAGCGTGCCCGCGCCGAGCGTCTGGCCCAGCAACAGCAGGCCTACGAGAAGCAGCAAGCGCAACGTGCGCACATGGAAAGCTACATCGCCCGCTTCAAGGCCCAGGCGACCAAGGCCCGCCAGGCCCAGAGCCGGATCAAGGCGCTGGAGCGGATGGAAGAGTTGTCCGCCGCTCACGTCGATTCGCCGTTCGACTTCGTCTTCCGCGAGTCAACGAAGATTTCCAGCCCGCTGATCGACCTGTCCGATGCCCGTCTGGGCTACGGCGACAAAGCCGTGCTGGAGAAGGTCAAGCTGCAATTGACCCCTGGCGCGCGCATCGGTTTGCTTGGCCCCAACGGCGCCGGTAAATCGACCCTGATCAAAAACCTCGCCGGTGAACTCTCGCCGCTGGCCGGTCGACTGACCCGCGGCGAAAACACCGTCGTCGGTTACTTCGCCCAGCATCAGCTTGATTCCCTGGACTCGAAGGCCAGCCCGTTGCTGCACTTGCAGCGCCTGGCGCCGACGGAGCGCGAACAGACCCTGCGCGACTTCCTCGGCGGCTTCGACTTCCGCGGTGCGCGTATCGACGAGCCGGTGCTGAATTTCTCCGGTGGCGAGAAAGCTCGCCTGGCCCTGGCGTTGATCGCCTGGGAGCGACCGAACCTGCTGCTGCTCGACGAACCGACCAACCACCTGGACCTGGAAATGCGCCTGGCGCTGACCATGGCCCTGCAGGAGTTCAGTGGTGCAGTGCTGGTGGTCTCCCACGATCGTCATTTGCTCAAAAGCACCACCGACAATTTCTATCTGGTGGCGGACGGCAAGGTCGAGGAGTTTGACGGTGACCTGGAAGACTATGCCCGCTGGCTGGTCGATTATCGTCAGCGCAATGCCCCGGTCAGCAATACGCCAGTCAATCCGGACAAGACTGACAAGAAAGCCCAGCGTCAGGCCGCCGCCGCATTGCGTCAGCAACTGGCGCCGCACAAGCGCGAGGCTGACAAGCTCGAAGCTGAGCTGGGCAAGCTGCACGAGAAACTGGCGACGATCGACACCCGCCTCGGCGACAGCGACATTTACGAACCGGCACGCAAGAACGACCTGCGTGATCTGCTGGCTGAGCAAGCCAGGCTGAAGGTGCGCGAAGCCGAGCTGGAAGAAGCCTGGATGGAAGCGCTGGAATTGCTCGAAAGCATGCAGGCGGAGCTGGAGGCGCTGTCCTGATGGAAGCCTTCAAGCTACCGTTGCCGGCGATGTGGGTCGAGCCGATCTGGCTGGTCGTACAAATTCTGTTGATCCTGCTGGCCGGTTATATCGCTCAGCGCGTCGTCGCTAAATGCCTGACTCGATTGGGCGAGCGCTACCCCTTTCCGCCGCAGTTCTTGATGCCGCTGCGCGGCGGTCTGCGCTGGCTGATCATGGGCAGCGCGCTGATTTTCGTGCTGGAGCGCCTGGGCGTGTCGGCCACAGTGCTCTGGACCGCGTTGTCCGGTTTCGTTGCGGTGGCCGCAGTGGCGTTTTTCGCCATGTGGAGCGTGCTCTCCAATCTGCTCTGCGCGATCCTGATTTTTACCGTCGGGCCGTTCCGTATCGGTGACGTGGTCGAGTTGGTGGACACCACTGACAAGCCTGGCGTCAAAGGCCGGGTGGTGGCGATCAATCTGCTCTACACCACGTTGATCGAAGCGGAAGAGCTCGGCACCGGCAGCGCGATGGTGCAGGTGCCTAATAGCCTGTTCTTCCAGCGCTCGGTTCGACGCTGGCGGGGTACGGACGTGTTCTCGTCCGGCGGTTTCGAAAAGTAAGGCGTCCGCTGCCTGGCGCATCGCCTGCGCGAGTCATAAGACGCTGGTCGGCAGCCGCACTATCCTGCAAAAAAAATCGGTAGTCATCGGCCCCAAGCCGCATTAGCTTAGACGTCTGTCACGAGTCTGAGTCGAGGTGTGCGATGGAGCTTCAAACATGGCTGGCGTTTTTTGCCGCCTGCTGGGTGATCAGCCTGTCTCCCGGTGCCGGCGCCATTGCGTCGATGTCCAGCGGTCTGCAATACGGTTTCTGGCGCGGTTACTGGAATGCCCTGGGCCTGCAATTGGGCCTGGCGGTGCAGATCGCGATTGTCGGTGCCGGTGTTGGCGCGATTCTCACGGCATCGGCCACTGCGTTTTATGCGATCAAATGGTTCGGCGTGGCGTACCTGGTTTATCTTGCGATCAAGCAATGGCGCGCGCTGCCGAGCGACATGAGTGACGACGCGGCCGTGCGCCAGATCGGCAAGCCGATGGCGCTGGTGTTCCGCGGTTTTCTGGTCAACATCAGCAACCCCAAGGCCCTGGTGTTCATGCTCGCGGTATTGCCGCAGTTCATTGACCCGCATGCGCCGCTGCTGGCTCAGTACCTGATCATCGGCGTGACCATGGTCTGTGTGGATCTGATTGTCATGGCCGGTTACACCGGGTTGGCGTCCAAGGTGCTGCGCTTGTTGCGCACGCCCAAGCAGCAAAAACGCATGAACCGCACCTTTGCCGGGCTGTTTATCGGCGCGGCGGCGTTCATGGCGACGCTGCGCAAAGCCGCGGTTTAAAGCTCGCAACCACAAAAAAGGCGACCTCACGAGGTCGCCTTTTTAGTTTGTCGCGAACCCATTGTGGCGAGCGAGCTTGCTCGCGCTCAAGTGCGAAGCGCTTGCATGAGGTTGGGACCGCTTCGCAGCCCAGCGGGAGCAAGCTCCCTCGCCACACTGGGGCAGCCGGGATTCAGCGCAAAATCACCGGCGCCGTATCCCGTGGCAAGTTGTTGCGCAACGGGGCTTGCCCCGGCTGCTCGTAACCACCGCCACCGAGTTGTTGGCTCAACTGCCCTGCCACGTCTTCACCCAGCGCCTTGGACACGTCACGAACCACCCGTGGGCGGTTCAGCGAAACCTTGATGTCCCGGCCATTCACCAGTTTGGTGTCCTGACCTTCGCCCATCGCTGTGAACGCCGAGGTGATTTCAAAAGTCCGGGTGTTGATCAGGCTGAAGTCCGCCACCAGGGTCAGGCCCAACACGGCCGAATGGCTGTCGGTGTTGGCCAGCTCGGTCACGTCGCGCGTGAAGTCAATGTCCGACACGGTGCCGAACAGCACATAGTCGGCACCCTTGAAGTTGCCGGCCTTGATCCGTTTGATCACGTCATAGACATCACCCTTGGACGAGGCGGTATACGGCGTGCCTTGCACCAGCTGAAACATGCCGGTGCGCAATATCTCGCCCTTGATGTCGCCGGTGAATTTACGCAATTCACCTTGCTCGATGTAGCTGTAGGTGGCCTCGATTTCGTTGTAGCTCGAAGAACCGCTGGCGCTGTAGTAACTCTCGCGGTGATTGCTCTGGGCCGAAACGATGTGGATGTATTGTTCCACTCGCTCCTGATACGCCAGGTCCGTTACCGCGACTTTCGGGGCCGCCTGCGCGCTGAACGCACAAGCCAGGGCCATCATGCCAATCCATGCGCGCATCGATTAACGCTCCGTGGTCTTGCGGATCTCTTTCTCGTCCATCCACTCGGCCAGACCGCTTTCAACGTCGATCAATTGCAGGCTGAATTTGTAGAAGACGTCCTTGTAGTCGCTGCTGCGCTTGACGATGGAGCTGATCGAACCTTCAAGACGGTATTTGGCGGCGATCATGTTGCCGGTCTTGGCCACAGTGGCTTTCTTGTACAGGCCGCTCTGGTTTTGCAGCTTCAGCTGGTCAACCTGGCTTTGCATCGCGGTGTTGTCGCTGGCGAAACGGGCGGTGCCGGACTTCATCAGCTGGGTCTTGATGCTGGTGGTGATTTCACGGGTGTCGATGTATTCGCTGGTCTTGTTCTTCACGTCGTAGACCTGAACCACCGGACGACCTTGCAGAATGCCGGACTGTGCCAGGGAGCGGGTCATGGACTCGGCAATCATCTGCAGGTCGGTGGAGCCGAACTCGTTGGTCACGGTTTCCACGGCCTTGGTGTCGCCGTAGCTGATGTTTTTGCTGCCCAGGGTAGGCGAGGTATTGGCGCAACCGCTGGCCAGCAGGGCGATAACGGCGATGAACGAAAAACGTGCAAACATGGGAATGCTCTCTAAAACTGATCGAATAGGGTGTTAAGGCGTTTTGATTTCGAGGCGGAAATCCACGGCTTTGGCGGTGGGCGCGATGGCCTGGATGAAACTGGTCTGCTCGCCGTACATCATCTGGCTTTTCCAGGTTTCTTCTTCGGCAATCGGGAAGCCTTCTGGGCCGAGCCAGGCAAAGCGGTAGTAGAAGGTCTTGTTGTTGAAGCTGGTGTTGCTCAGCTGCACATTGACCGTCATGAAGCCGTTTTCCCGGGCGACGCGCATGGCGCCCACCACAATGTTCTTCAACTTGCCCATGGCCACGACTTTGCTGGCGGCGCTGCCTGGCTCAGGTGGCGGCGGTGTGGCGCAACCGGCCAGCAAGGCCAGGGCGACGACAGCGATGAGTTTGAAACGCATGTAAAGACTCCGTTCTTAAGGTTGTTTGAGGCTGGCCACAGCCGTCGGGGTGCTGCTCGAGACGACGTGAGCCGCCAGGCCGCTGGCAAACACCTGGTTGCCCACGGCACGCAGGCTGATGACCTGATAGCGTTGATCGACGGTGACCTTGACCACCGAACCGCCGACCGCACTTGGCAGCGTGACCTGGTGCTCGCCTTTCTTCAGGCGCAGGCGCACCACCTGGGTGTTGTCCGGCAGGGTGCGCCACGTACGGGTATCGGCACCCTCGAGCACGGCTGAAGTGATACCGACCGCCAGGCCCGCGAGCGGGTTGGTTTCGTTGATTTTCTTCTGCGCGATGCCTTTGGTTACGGCGCGTACGGTGGTGCGCACGATGATGCCCGGCATGTCGTCACGCAGCGCGCGGCGGGACATGGCGGTGATGCTGTTGAGTTGCGTCAGGTTGAGCTGCTGGCCGTCCACGCCGATCTGGGCGAGCGTGGCGGTGGAGGTATCAGGCTTGATGATCGGGAACGACAGCGGGGTGATCACCACATTGCCGCTGATCGGCAGAGGCAGGGGCACGCGGATCGAATCCCGGGCTGGCGCCAGGCCGCTTTGCACGACGATCAGGATGTCGCTGTCCTCGTCCTTGGCGTTTTTCTTGTCGAGGTCTTTCAGTGCCTGTTCCAGCAGTGGGGTGTTCGGGCGCAGTTCGGCCGCTTTGCGATAACCCGGCGCGGCCAGGTCTTTTTCACCCAGGGCTTCATAGACGAAGCCGGCCAGGTAATGGCTGAACGCACTCTGGTAGCTGTTTTTCAGGCCGACCACTTCCGGCGCATCGAGGCTGGCGACCGGGTAACCCTGCAGGTCCTTGTATTCGGTCTTGATGCCTTCTTTCTCGGCTTCCTCTTCGCTCTTGAGGTATTCCTTGTCGCGCAGGTCGGCGATCACCGCTTCACGTTCGTGGGTTTTCTTGATCGCAGTGCGCGCGCCGTCGAAGTCATTCACGGCCAGCAGGTTCAGGGCCATTTGCGTAGTCAGCATGACTTTTTCGTAGTCGTAGCCTTCGTAGCGACGGACCTTGTCGTTCACCAGGAAGCTGCCGAACTGAGCGAGGTACTTGCCGGTATCCAGCTTGACCGCGTCCTCCCACTGGCCGACCACCGTATCGGCGCTGGTCCAGGCGTTCTGGCTGCCGGACAAGTCGCCCTTGGCGCGCAGCAGTTCACCTTTCTCGAAGTAATACAGCAGGTCCTTGTCTTCGCCGGTGTTGTTCTTTTCCAGCAGGGTCAGCGCGGCGTCGACATTGCCGGAAGCCAGCTGCTGGTTGGTTTGTGCGAGTTCCGAGTCGTAGTTGCGGAATGCCGAACAGCCGGAGAGCAAAGTGACAGCGCTGAGCGCGATCAAGGTTAAGGCGCGGGAGGCCATAGTACTTCTTCCCTGAATGTATGCAGCCGTGCTTGCTGGTCGGGCTGTTGAGACCTATCGGCGCAGACGGGCGTCCTGCCAATTCCTCATGAGCAGAGGAGCTTGAGTGCCATGTCGATCAATTACAGGCGCGGCATTATAAACAGGGATGGTGGCTACGTAATGGCTTTTTAGTTGCGTTTTTATAGAAAGTGCCATCATCGGGCAGCGACGAAAATCGAGGCTTCATGCGGCGTTTCACACAACAAAGCTTGAGCGAAAGTCATTCGAAGTGAACAATGTGTTACTTCGTATTTCCAATTGAGATTCATTCATGACTGCCCCGTCCCGTTTCCTGGCCTGGCTGGTGTTGCCACTGTTTGCCTTGTGCAGTTCCCATCTGCTGGCCGACACCGTGGAAGGCGCGCCGCAAGCGCTGCATTTGCTCGATTACATCGGTGCGGACTACCCGCAATCGGTACAAGCGGGCAAGGTCATCAATGAATCCGAGTACCGCGAGCAACTGGAATTTACCAAGGTGTTGCAAGGCTTGATCGCCGCCATGCCGGACAAAGCGGAAAAGGCTGGGTTGGAGCAGGGCGTCAGCACGCTGCACCGCGCCATCGCCGCTCGTCAGGACGGCGCAGACGTCGCCCGGCAGGCTCGGCAGCTGGGAGCGAAGCTGGCCGTGGCTTATGAAGTCAGTCAGGCGCCGATCATTACGCCGGACCCGACCCGGGGCGCGCCGCTGTACGCCCAGCATTGTTCGGTCTGCCATGGCGATGCCGGTGCCGGCGATGGCCCGGCCGGTGTCGGTCTGACGCCGCCGCCGGCCAATCTGCGCGATGTCGCGCGCCAGGACCGATTGAGCCTCTACGCGATCTACAACACCTTGGGGATGGGCGTGGAAGGCACCGACATGCCGGCCTTCGCCGATCAGCTGGACGACCGTCAGCGTTGGGACCTGGCGACCTACATCGCCAGTTTCAGTGCTGATCCGGCCGCGGCAACATCCGATAAAACCTACAACATCGCCGACCTCGCCCGTCAGACCCCGGCCGAAGTGCTGGCCGCCGAAGGCCCGCAAGCGGCAGCGACCTTCCGCGCCCAGCGTTCGCAACCGCCGCAGGTCAAGCGTGGCCCGGCGCAATTGCTCGACTACACCGCTGCAACACTGGACAAAAGCGTCGCGGCCTATCGCGCCGGCGATCACGATCAGGCCTATGACCTGTCGGTGGCGGCGTACCTGGAAGGTTTCGAGCTGGTCGAAAGCTCCCTGGACAATGTCGACGCCAATGTGCGCAAAGACACTGAAAAATCCCTGATGGCTTACCGTCAGTCGTTGCAGGACGGCTTGTCGGTGGCCGAGGTCCAGAAACGTCTGGACGCGGCCAAAGCCAGGTTGAAAGAATCTGCCAGCCTGCTCGGCAGTGATGGTTTGAGCTGGTCCCTGAGCTACATTTCCGGTCTGCTGATTCTGTTGCGCGAAGGTCTGGAAGCGATTCTGGTGCTGGCGGCGATCCTTGCGTTCCTGCGCAACACTGGCCAGCAATCGGCGGTGCGCAGTGTCAACGTCGGTTGGGGCCTGGCGCTGGTGGCCGGTCTGGCAACATGGGCGCTGGCGGCGTTTGTGATCGACGTCAGCGGCTCGCAGCGTGAATTGCTGGAAGGCGCGACGGCGTTGTTCGCCGCGGTTATGGTGCTCTGGCTCGGCGTGTGGATGCACGACCGTCGCCACGCAGCGGCCTGGCAGGATTACATCAAGAGCAGCCTGGTGGGCGGCGGCGGGCGTTTCGGCTTTGCGACGCTGGCGTTTTTCTCGGTGTATCGCGAGTTGTTTGAGGTGATCCTGTTCTACGAGACCTTGTGGTTGCAGGCGGGACCAGCAGGGCATAACGCGGTATTGGCTGGCGGTGCCACGGCGCTGGTGCTGCTGGTGGGCCTGGCGTGGGTGATCCTGCGGGGCTCGGCGAAACTGCCGCTGTCGCTGTTCTTCAGCATCAATGCCGGGTTGCTGTGCGCACTGTCGGTGGTGTTTGCCGGTCACGGTGTGAAGGCATTGCAGGAAGCCGGGATCTTCGGTACGCGGCCGGTGCCGTTCTTTGAGTTCGACTGGCTGGGCATCCATGCTGATGCGTATTCGCTGAGTGCTCAGGCGGTGGCGATCATTGCGATCATTGTGTTGTATGGGCGTAGCTGGATGGCGGAGAAGCGGCGGGTGTCTGTTTCTTGAAAGCATTCGCTGCGCTCACAATCGCGAGCAGGCTCGCTCCCACAGGATGGCGTATAACCTGTGGGAGCGAGCCTGCTCGCGATTTTTTTGGAGAGGTCAAACCCAATGCGTGTGTGGATCGATGCCGACGCCTGCCCTCGGGCGGCCAAGGATCTGGTGGTTAAGTTCGCCCTCAAGCGTCAGTTCGAAGTGGTGCTGGTGGCGGGGCAGCCGCAGATCAAGCCTGGGTTGGCGCTGGTGAAGCTGATTGTGGTGCCGAGTGGCCCGGATGCGGCGGACGACTATCTGGTGGAGCACGCGGTGCCCGGCGAGCTGGTGATCTGCAGCGACGTGCCACTGGCCGACCGGCTAGTGAAAAAAGGCGTTGCAGCGCTGGACCCGCGGGGCAAGGAGTTCGACGCGCAGAACATGGGTGATCGGCTGGCGGTGCGCAACCTGTTCACCGACTTGCGTGAACAGGGGCAGATGAGCGGCGGGCCGGCACCGTTTGGCGAGCGGGAGAAGCAGGCGTTTGCCAATGCGCTGGACCGGATTCTTACGCGGCTAACGCGCAAGCCCTGAACGGACTCTGTTCCTGTGGCGAGGGAGCTTGCTCCCGCTGGGGTGCGAAGCAGCCCCAAAACGAGCGGGAGCAAGCTCCCTCGCCACAAAAGCTCCTTATGCCATCCGTCAGGCGTCGTTTTCGTGGGTCAGTTCGAGGACGCGGTCGACCAGTTTGTTGATGCCGGACGCGGCTTCGCTGATCGATTGCGCCAGCATGTACGCCGGCGTGCTCACCAGTTTGCGGGCCTTGTCTTCAACGATGTCAGTCACCGCGCAGTCCGTGTGGGTCGCGCCCATCTTGTTCATCGCAGCGGCAGTGTCGGTATCGTTGCCGATGGTGCAGGTCACGCCCGGCCCATAGATCTTCGCGGCCAGTGCCGGGGAGATGCAGATCAGCCCGACCGGTTTACCCGCTTCGGCAAACGCTTCAGCCAGCGCCAGGACTTCCGGTTGAACGGTGCAGCCGGCGCCTTCGATCGCGAAGTTCGACAGGTTCTTCGCCGCGCCAAAACCACCGGGCACGATCAGCGCGTCGAAGTCTTCGACGTCGGCCTCACGGAGGTCCTTGATGTTGCCCCGGGCGATCCGCGCCGATTCCACCAGCACATTGCGTGATTCGGGCATCTCTTCGCCAGTCAGGTGGTTGATCACATGCAGCTGTGCGATGTTGGGGGCAAAGCACTGCACCTGAGCGCCACGCTGGTCCAGGCGCAGGAGGGTGATCACACTCTCGTGGATCTCGGCGCCGTCGTAGACGCCACAGCCGGAAAGGATCACTGCAATTTTTTTGCTCATGGGTTTTTCTCCAGATTCATGGCGTTAAATGTCCACTAATTTGTCACTCGTTGCCATAGGGTTAATTCGCGGCTAAACATAGGATCTGTCCTCAAGATTCCGATCAGGGCGCGTCATGGACTTCATTCTGTATGCGGTGCCGTTCTTCTTTGTGCTGATTGCCGTCGAACTGCTGGCCGACCGCTGGCGCGGGGTGAGCAATTATCGGGTGGCCGACGCGATCAACAGCATCAGCACCGGCGTGCTGTCCACCACGACGGGCCTGTTGACCAAGGGTGTGGGGCTGGTGACGTACGCATTTGCCCTCAAGCACCTGGCACTGTTCGAGCTCTCGGCCGACAGTGTCTGGGTCTGGGTGTTTGCCTTTGTCCTCTATGACTTCTGCTACTACTGGCTGCATCGCATGGGTCACGAACGCAATATCCTCTGGGCAGCGCATTCGGTGCATCACCAGAGCGAGGACTACAACCTCTCCACAGCGTTGCGCCAGACCAGTACCGGGTTTCTGCTGAGCTGGATTTTCTACCTGCCGATGGCCGTGCTCGGCGTGCCGCTGCTGGTGTTCATCAGCGTCGCCGCGTTGAATCTGCTGTACCAATTCTGGGTGCATACGCGGCACATTCCCAAGCTCGGCTGGTTCGAGTGGTTCTTCGTCACACCTTCCAATCATCGGGCCCACCATGCACAGAACGCTCTCTACATGGATCGCAACTACGGCGGGGTGTTCATTATTTGGGACCGTCTGTTTGGCTCGTTCCAGGAAGAAGACGACAACGAGCCGGTGATTTTCGGCGTGACCACGCCACTGGCGAGCTGGAATCCGTTATGGGCAAACGTGCAGTTTTACGCGCAGCTCTGGGAGGACGCGCGGCGGGCTGAAAGCACCTGGGACAAGCTGCGGATCTGGTTCATGCGCACCGGTTGGCGGCCGGCGGACGTGGCGCAAAAGTACCCGATGAACAAACCGGACCTGAGTCAGTTTCGCAAATTCGAAGTACCGCTGGATGGGCGTCAGCAGGTTTACGTCCTGTTGCAGTTCTGCGTCTACATCGCGCTGGGCAGCTACTTGATGAACTTCGAGCCGCATCTGCCGACCTCCGCATTGGTGCTCGGCTGGAGTGCGGTGGCCTTGGGTTTGTTTACGTTGGGCGTGGCCCTGGAGAATCGCCCGTGGGCGTTGAAGCTGGAGCTGCTGCGCCTGGCATCGAATGTGCCGCTGGTGTGGCTGGCGCCGCTGGTGGGGCTGTGGCCGGCCAGCGCGGTGGGCTGGGTCGGCCTGCTGAGTTACAGCCTGCTCAGCGGGATCGGTCTCTACTGTTGCAGAAACCGCATCACTCGGTTGGCGTCTTGACCTCGGCGGCCTTGTCCTGTTCGGCTTTCAAGGCCTGCTCGTCGGCATAGACCTGCTTCGCCAGACGGGCGTTCTTGAAGCGTCGGCGCAACCACAGCACGACGCCCAGCACCAGCAGGGCGCCGAGCACCCATAGCTCGTACTTCTTGACGCTGCCCAGCATGCCTTCGAGCACCGCGCCGAAGTGATAGGCGGCGGCGGCCAGGGCGCTTGCCCAGATCGCGGCACCAATCCCGTTCAGCAGCAAGTAACGTCCTGGCGGATAGCCTGACAGGCCGATCGCCACCGGCATCACCGTGCGCAAACCGTAGACAAAGCGGAAGCTCAGCACCCAGATGTCCGGATGCCTGCGGATGTGTTCCAGCGCCCGATCACCCATCAACTGCCAGCGTGGCTTGCGCGCCAGCAGCTTGCGGCCGTGCTTGCGTCCCAGGAAGTACCACAGCTGATCGCCGGCATAGCTGCCGAAAAAAGCCACGACCACCACCAGGTTGATGTCCATGTATCCACGGAACGCGAGGAAGCCCGCGAGCACCAGAATGGTTTCGCCTTCGAAGAACGTGCCGAGAAAAAGGGCAAAGTAGCCGAAGTCATGCAGAAGTTGTTGGAGCATTGTCTGGGTGCTGGCGAAATGAACGCGCAGCCTAACCCTTCGTGCACATTCATGAAAGTGTCCAAATGTGTCTCGACGTGAACATTTCCTACAAGGACAATGGAATGCGACTACCTGTCACAGGGGTGCACATAACTGTAATACGTTGGTCATAATGGCCGCTTATAACTGTCACGCTCGCCCGTTAGCGCGGGCTCAGGAGTCTGCCGTGAGCTTTACCCCCGCCAACCGTTTGTTCCCTGGAACCCGTCTGCGTCGTAACCGACGTGATGATTTTTCGCGTCGACTGGTACGTGAAAACGTCCTGACCGTCGACGACCTGATCCTGCCGGTGTTCGTGCTCGAGGGTGAAAACCGTCGTGAAGCGGTGGCCTCGATGCCTGGCGTTGAACGCCTGACCATCGACCTGTTGCTGGAAGAAGCGGCCAAGTGGGTCGAGCTGGGCATTCCGGCCGTGGCGCTGTTCCCGGTCACGCCGCCCGAACTCAAGTCGCTGGACGCCGCCGAAGCCTGGAATCCCGAGGGCATTGCCCAGCGCGCCACCCGCGCGCTGCGTGCGCAGTTCCCTGAACTGGGCGTGATCACCGACGTCGCGCTGGACCCGTTCACCACCCACGGTCAGGACGGCATCCTCGACGAAGAAGGCTATGTGCAGAACGACATCACCGTCGATGCGCTGGTCAGGCAGGCCCTGTCCCACGCCGAAGCCGGCGCTCAGGTGGTGGCCCCGTCGGACATGATGGACGGTCGCATCCAGGCGATCCGCGAAGCCCTTGAACTGGCCGATCACGTCAACGTGCGGATCATGGCCTATTCGGCGAAGTACGCCAGCGCCTATTACGGCCCGTTCCGCGATGCGGTGGGGTCGGCGCTGAACCTGGGCAAGGCCAACAAGGCCTCCTATCAGATGGACCCGGCCAACAGCAACGAAGCCCTGCACGAAGTGGCGGCGGACTTGTCAGAAGGCGCGGACATGGTCATGGTCAAGCCAGGCATGCCGTACCTGGACATCCTTTACCGGGTCAAGGAAGAATTCAAAGTGCCGACCTTTGTCTATCAGGTCAGCGGTGAATACGCCATGCACATGGCGGCGATCCAGAATGGCTGGTTGAGCGAAGGGGTTATCCTCGAATCCCTGACCGCTTTTAAACGTGCAGGCGCTGATGGCATCCTGACTTACTTTGCCGTTCGTGCTGCTCAACTGTTACGAGAGCAAAAATAGCCCTCCCAGGAACATTCGATGAATACCGAAGGACTCACTGAAGTTGCAGTACAAGAGGCTCAACCTGTGGTGGAGCAGATCGCCGAAACCCCGCCGGTGCTGGAGCCTGCTCCGCCCGCGGTGGTGGTCGAAACCGCGCCGGCGGCGCCAGCGATTGTCGTTCCAGGCCTGGATGACAGCAGCCTGTACATCCATCGCGAGCTTTCGCAACTGCAGTTCAATATCCGCGTGCTGGAACAGGCGCTGGATGAGTCCTACCCGTTGCTGGAGCGGCTGAAGTTCCTGCTGATTTTCTCCAGCAACCTGGACGAGTTCTTCGAAATTCGTGTGGCCGGCCTCAAGAAGCAGATCACCTTCGCCCGTGAACAGGCCGGCGCCGATGGTCTGCAACCGCACCAGGCCCTGGCCCGGATCAGCGAACTGGTGCACGGCTACGTAGACCGCCAGTACGCGATCCTCAACGACATTCTGTTGCCGGAACTGGAGAAACATCAGGTCCGCTTCATCCGTCGCCGTTACTGGACCACCAAGCTCAAGACCTGGGTTCGCCGTTATTTTCGCGACGAGATCGCGCCGATCATCACCCCGATCGGCCTCGACCCGACGCACCCGTTCCCGTTGCTGGTGAACAAGAGCCTGAACTTTATCGTCGAGCTCGAAGGCATCGACGCCTTCGGTCGCGATTCCGGTCTGGCGATCATCCCGGCGCCGCGTCTGTTGCCTCGCATCATCAAGGTCCCGGAAGAAGTCGGCGGCCCTGGCGACAACTATGTATTCCTGTCGTCGATGATCCACGCGCACGCCGATGACCTGTTCCAGGGCATGAAGGTCAAGGGCTGCTACCAGTTCCGCCTGACCCGAAACGCCGACCTGGCCGTCGACACCGAAGACGTGGAAGACCTGGCCCGCGCCCTGCGCGGCGAACTGTTCTCCCGTCGCTACGGTGACGCGGTACGCCTGGAAGTGGCCGATACCTGCCCGAAACACCTGTCCGATTACTTGCTCAAGCAGTTCAACCTGCACGAGACCGAGTTGTACCAGGTCAACGGCCCGGTCAACCTGACCCGTCTGTTCAGCATCACCGGCCTCGACAGTCAGCGCGAGCTGCAATACCTGCCGTTCACGCCGCAGATCCCGAAACTGCTGCAGAACAGCGAGAACATTTTCAGCGTGATCAGCAAGCAGGACATCTTGCTGCTGCACCCGTTCGAGTCGTTTACGCCTGTCGTCGATTTGCTGCGCCAGGCTGCCAAGGACCCGCATGTACTGGCGGTCCGTCAGACGCTGTACCGCTCCGGCGCCAACTCGGAAATCGTTGATGCGCTGGTGGATGCGGCGCGTAACGGCAAGGAAGTCACTGCGGTGATCGAATTGCGTGCGCGGTTCGACGAAGAGTCCAACCTGCAACTGGCCAGCCGTCTGCAGGCGGCCGGTGCGGTGGTGATCTACGGCGTGGTCGGCTTCAAGACCCACGCCAAGATGATGCTGATTCTGCGTCGCGAGGCCGGCGAGATTGTGCGTTACGCCCACTTGGGTACGGGTAACTACCACGCCGCCAACGCCCGTTTGTACACCGACTACAGCTTGCTGACCTCCGATGACGCCTTGTGCGAAGACGTCGGCAAACTGTTCAGCCAGCTGATCGGCATGGGCAAGACCCTGCGCATGAAGAAGCTGCTGCACGCGCCGTTCACGTTGAAGAAGGGCATGCTCGACATGATTGCCCGTGAGACTCAGTTCGCCCTCGACGGCAAACCGGCGCACATCATCGCCAAGTTCAACTCGCTGACCGATCCGAAGATCATCCGTGCGTTGTACAAGGCCAGCCAGTCGGGCGTGCGCATCGATCTGGTGGTGCGTGGCATGTGCTGCCTGCGTCCGGGCATCGCCGGGGTTTCGCACAACATCCACGTGCGCTCGATCATCGGTCGCTTCCTGGAGCACACGCGAGTCTTCTACTTCTTGAATGGCGGTGACGAGCAGATGTTCCTGTCCAGTGCCGACTGGATGGAGCGCAACCTCGACAAGCGCGTCGAGACTTGCTTCCCGGTGGAAGGCAAGAAGCTGATCATGCGGGTCAAGAAAGAGCTGGAGCTTTACCTGACCGACAATACTCACAGCTGGAGCCTGCAGGCGGACGGTCGTTACATCCGCAACACGCCAACCGGCAACCAGAACCCGCGCAGTGCGCAGGCCACGTTGCTGGAGCGGTTGGGCAGTCCGATTCTGGCTGTGCGTTGACCCTGCACGCTGCATAAAAAATGGCGATCCCTGCGGATCGCCATTTTTGTTTGTAGCGAGATGCCTGTGGCGAGGGAGCTTGCTCCCGCTGGACTGCGCAGCAGTCCCTCTTTTGGGGGCGCTTCGCACCCCAGCGGGAGCAAGCTCCCTCGCCACAGGGATTGTGTTCGCTCCGGGTTTTTAGCGGACGTTCAGGGTGAAACCGACCCGCGTCAGCCACTCCGCTTCCAGGGCGAAGTCGGCCTGGGTCAGCTGGTTTTCGTCCAGCCAGTTCTCCGGGAACTGCACATCCAGGCTGTGGCCATTGGCGTGCAACACCACCTGAGGCATTTCCTGGGTGCCGCGGATGTGATGGAACAGGATCGCAAAGCGCAGCAGTACGCACAGGCGAATCAGCTTGATGCCATCGTCGCCAAAATCGGCAAACCGGTCCTTGGGAATATTGCGGCGGTGGCCGCGCACCAATAGCGCGAGCATCAATTGGTCTTCGCGGGAGAACCCGGCAAGGTCCGAGTGCTCGATCAGGTACGAACCGTGTTTGTGATACTGATAGTGAGCGATGTCCAGGCCCACTTCATGGACCTTGGCGGCCCAGCCCAGCAACTCGCGCCAGACGCCGTCATCCAGGTCCCAATCCTCGGCCACCTGATCGAAGGCATGCAGCGCCTTGCGTTCGACCCGCGCCGCTTGCTCCAGATCGACGTGGTAACGCTCCATCAGCGAGCTGAGCGTGCGCTCACGGACGTCTTCATGATGATGACGGCCCAGCAGGTCATAGAGCACGCCTTCGCGCAGGGCGCCTTCACAGTGGTCCATGCGCTGGAGTTCGAGGGCATCGAAGATTGCTTCGAGAATGGCCAGGCCGGCCGGGAAAATCGCCCGGCGGTCAGGCTTGATGCCCTCGAAGTCGATTTTCTCGACGTCGCCGAGTTTGATCAGCTTGCGCTTGAGCCAGGCCAGGCCCTGGGCGTTGACCTCGCCCGAGCCATGACCGCCGGCCTTCAGCGCCAGGCCGATGGCGCGGATGGTGCCTGAGGAGCCGATGGCTTCATCCCAGGTCAGGCGGTGCAGGGCGTGTTCAATGCTCATGATCTCCAGCCGCGCCGCCGTGTACGCCTGGGCGTAGCGGGCCGGGGTGATCTTGCCGTCCTTGAAATAGCGCTGGGTGTAGCTGACGCAACCCATTTGCAGGCTTTCGCGCAGCAGCGGTTCGAAGCGCTGGCCGATGATGAATTCAGTACTGCCGCCGCCGATGTCGGCCACCAGGCGCTTGCCCGGGGTGTCGGCGAGGGTGTGGGACACACCGAGGTAGATCAGGCGCGCTTCTTCGCGGCCGGAGATGACTTCTACCGGGTGACCGAGGATTTCTTCGGCGCGGTGGATGAATTCGTTGCGGTTGCGGGCTTCACGCAGGGCGTTGGTGCCGACGATCCGCACGGCGCCCTGGGGCATACCGTTGATCAGTTGGGCGAAGCGCTTGAGGCAATCGAGCCCGCGCTGCATGGATTCTTCACTGAGCTGGCGCTCTTCGTCGATGCCCGCGGCCAGCTGGACCTTCTCCCCGAGACGCTCGAGAATACGGATTTCGCCGTTCTGGGCCTTGGCCACGACCATGTGAAAGCTGTTGGAGCCCAGGTCGATTGCGGCGATCAGGGACAGATTCTTGGCTTGGGATTGCGGCATGGTCAGGGGGTCTCGGTCGATAACCCAGACATCGTGCCACGATCAAACGCTGACGCCAACGCGCAGTGTTCAAACCCTTGATCCTGCGCAACCCTGTAGATGACCGCAGCGCGGTCAATCGCGGGCAAGCCCGCGATGAGGCCATCACAGACCTTAAAGAGCTTTCAGGCTGTCGCTTCCACAGTACCAATGAAATTCGCCAGCTCCGCCGTCTGCGGATTCGCGAACAGAATCTTCGGATCCCCGACCTCATGCACCTTCCCCAGATGCATGAACACCAACTTATCCCCAACCTCCCGGGCAAAGCGCATTTCATGGGTGACCATGATCAGCGTCATACCCTCTTTGGCCAATTGCCGAACCACGCTCAGCACCTCATTGACCAATTCCGGGTCCAGCGCCGAGGTGATCTCGTCACACAGCAACACCTTGGGCGACATCGCCAGCGCACGGGCAATCGCCACGCGCTGTTGTTGCCCGCCGGACAGCCGATCCGGGAAGGCATCAAACTTCTCGCCGAGCCCGACCCGTTCCAGCATCTCCCGCGCCAACTCCGCCGCTCTGGCCTTGGGCACTTTCTGTACCACCTGGGGCGCGAGCATCACGTTTTCGCCCACGGTCAGGTGCGGGAACAGGTTGAACTGCTGAAACACCATCCCGACTTTCTGCCGCAGGCTGCGCAGGTCGGCGCGGGCGGCATCGAGGTATTCGCCATCGACTTCGATGACCCCGTCGTTGATCGACTCCAGGCCATTCAACGTGCGCAGCAACGTCGATTTGCCCGAGCCGCTGCGGCCGATGATCGCCACCACCTGGCCTTCCTCGACGCTCAGGTCGATGCCTTTGAGCACATGGTGGTCGCCGTAATATTTATGCAGGGCGGAAATTCTAAGCAGAGGCATGCAGTCTCCTTTCCAGGTAGCGCGCACTGAGGGACAAGGGGTAGCAGAGCAGGAAGTAACCGAGGGCCACGAGGCCGTAGACCATGAACGGTTCGAAGGTTGCGTTGGCGAGCATGCCGCCGGTCTTGGTCAGCTCGGTGAAGCCGATGATCGAGGTCACGGCGGTGCCTTTGACCACTTGCACCGAGAAACCCACGGTCGGCGCCACGGCGATGCGCAAGGCTTGTGGCAGGATCACGTAGCGCAGTTGCTCCAGCGGGTTGAGTGCCAGGCTTGACGAGGCTTCCCACTGACCGTGGGGGATCGACTCGACGCAACCGCGCCAGATCTCCGCCAGGTAAGCGCTGGTGAACAGTGTCAGGGCTATCGCCGCTGCCATCCACGGCGAAATCTCCAGGCCGGCCAATGCCACACCGAAGAACACCAGAAACAGCTGCATCAACAGCGGCGTGCCCTGAAACAGCTCGATGTAGGTGCGGGCGAAACTGCGCGGCAGGGCTTTCTTTGAGATGCGCATGACCATGATCAGCAAGCCGATCAACCCGCCGCCGATAAACGCCACCAGCGACAGCGCCAGCGTCCATTGCAGGCCTGTGAGCAGGTTGCGCACGATGTCCCAGAAGGTGAAATCGCTCATTGGCCGCTCCTTGCTATGTAGCGACGGCCGATCCAGTTCAGTAACTGACGGATCAGCAGCGCCATGCACAGGTAAAGCAATGTGGTCAGGGCATAGGTTTCAAAGGCGCGGAAGTTGCGCGACTGAATGAAGTTGGCGGCAAAACTCAGTTCTTCGGTGGCGATCTGCGAGCAGACAGCCGAGCCGAGCATGACGATGATGATCTGGCTGCTCAGCGCCGGCCACACTTTGCCCAGCGCTGGCAGCAGGATCACGTGGCGGAAGGCTTCGAGCCGGGTCATCGCCAACGCTGCAGCGGCTTCCAGTTGCCCACGGGGAATCGCTTGAATGCCAGCGCGGATGATCTCGGTGGAATAAGCCCCGAGGTTGACCACCATGGCCAGCACCGCGGCCTGCCATTCGGAAATCTGCACGCCCAGCGATGGCAAACCGAAGAAGATGAAAAACAGCTGCACCAGAAACGGCGTGTTGCGGATCAACTCGACGTAGACCCCGAAAATCGCCGAGAACGGGCGGATGTTCCAGGCACGCACCAGCGCCCCGACGATGCCCAGGCCCACGCCGAGCACCGCGCCGATGGCCGTCAGTTCAAGGGTGAACAGCGCACCGCGCAACAGCAGGTCGGTGTTTTGCACCACCGGTATGAAGTCGAACTGATAAGACATATCGAGTCTCCCGAGCGACGATCAGAGATCGGCCGGCAGCGGCTCTTTGAGCCAGGTCTGTGAATTCTTTTCCAGCGCGCCGTCGGTCTTGGCAGTGGCGAGGATCTGGTTGACCTTGCCCAGCAACGCCGGCTCGTTCTTGTTCACACCCACGTAGACCGGCGAATCCTTGAGCTTCACTTTCAGTGCCGGCACGCGTTTCGGGTTTTTCTCGCTGATCGCCACCATCACCACGTTGCCGCTGGCGATCAGGTCGACCTGGCCGGCGAGGTAGGCGGCGATGGTCGAGTTGTTGTCCTCGAAGCGCTTGATGGTCACGCCTTCGGGGGCAACCTTGGTCAGCTCGATGTCTTCGATGGCGCCACGGGTGACGCTGACGGTTTTGCCCTTGAGGTCGTCCAGGCTTTTGATGTCGGCGTCCGGCGGACCGAACACAGCGAGGTAGAACGGCGCATAGGCGCTGGAAAAATCGATGACTTTCTCGCGCTCGGGGTTCTTGCCGAGGCTGGAAATCACCAGGTCGACTTTACCGGTGGTGAGGAACGGGATGCGGTTGGTGCTGTTGACCGGCGTCAGCTCAAGTTTGACCTGGAGCTGGTCGGCCAGCAGTTTCGCGGTGTCGATATCGAGGCCGCGGGGTTTCATGTCCGGACCGACCGAGCCGAACGGCGGGAAGTCCTGAGGCACGGCCACCTTGAGGACGCCGCGCTTGACCACCTCGTCCAGGCCGTCGGCGTGGGCGGGCATCTGGCTCAGCATCAGGCTGGCAAACAGGGAAGCGAGGAGGGCGCTGTAACGCAGGGTCATGGCAAATCTCCGGATCGGCGAGGAATGATTTCTGCGGATCGACAGAGCACGGGCCATGCCAACATTGGGGTTTAGCGGTGCGAAGCCACGGTTTTGCTGGCGTTGTACGGTCTTACTGGTCTGAACAGTCGCGCCGCGTTTCGCACTCCGATAGCGCATCGTTGGTCATCGCCGAACCCCGGTGGGGCACGACTTGCCGGGCGCCGCGAATAGCTTTAAAACTAGCCGCTCATTCGCCTGGTTCGTCTGAAAACCATGAACTCGATCTCCCGAGCCGTACCTGAAGTGGCGCTGCAAGCCATCCGCAAATTGATCGCCGAGCAAGGATTCGGGCCGGGGGATGCCTTGCCCTCGCAACGTGACCTGGCGGTGCAGTTGGGGGTGAGTCGGGCGTCGTTGCGCGAGGCGTTGTCGTCATTGAGTGCGTTGGGTGTGATCAGCATTCAGCCGGGCAAGGGCGTGTTCGTGCAGGCACCGGTGGAATTGCCGCGATTCGATGCGACGCCGGGCTGGCCGTTCGCGGCCCAGGCTTCGCCGCTGGACATCTTCCAGTTGCGCTATGCCCTTGAAGGTTTTGCCGCCGGGCTGGCTGCCGTGACGTTGAGCACCGATGAGCTCGATGCTTTGGAGGACAACGTCGCTGCGATGCGCAATGAATTGAAGGTGGGCGATTTTGAGGCGGCGGCACGCCTGGACTTCGAATTCCACCGGCGCATCCTGCTGGCCAGCGGCAATCAGGCGATGCTGAGCATTCTCAGCGCCAGCGCCGACATCTTTCTGGAGAGCCAGAAGCTACCGTTCATCCGGGCAGAGCGAGCCATGGAAACCTGGCAGGAGCATCGTAAAATCCTCCGCGCGCTGGCCCGGCGCTCGTCCGGCGCGGCGCAGAAGGCCATGCACGAACATGTGCGCAACGCCGCCCTGCGCACCGGGATTGCCTTCGTCGCTCCCGCCACGTCCTGACTTGAGCTATACCCAAACTCATGCACCACCATAGCGAGACTCAATCATCTGCACCTTCCTGAACGAAGGAAGGGCGGCTATGATGGGCCACGTTTTTTTGCTTACAACCTGGAGACTTCCATGAGCAGCGATCTTATCAAACACGTTAGCGACGCTAGCTTCGAGGCCGACGTACTCAAGGCCGAAGGCGCTGTACTGGTCGACTACTGGGCTGAATGGTGCGGCCCTTGCAAAATGATCGCTCCTGTTCTGGACGAGATTGCTGAAACCTACAAAGGCAAGCTGACCGTTGCCAAACTGAACATCGACGAAAACCAGGAAACCCCGGCCAAGCATGGCGTGCGTGGCATCCCGACCCTGATGCTGTTCAAGAACGGCAACGTTGAAGCGACCAAGGTCGGCGCACTGTCGAAGTCGCAACTGGCGGCTTTCCTCGACGCCAACATCTAAGCGTCGCTGTAAAGTGTCCGAAAAAAGGCCCCGCATATTGCGGGGCTTTTTCGTTATTGAGGGCTAGACGCTCCGAAACTCAGGTGGTACATTCGGCCCCGCACTGGTTTCTCCATTGCCCCCTGCTAGCCGTCGCCGACGCACTCCTTTTCGAATAAGTACGCGATCCTGTCGCCTTCTCTGCGGCGCGGCCTCATTAAGCCAAAAGCTTAATTTCCCCCCCTCCATAAATGATTACGTCATTCCTATATGAATCTGACTGAACTCAAGCAAAAGCCGATTACCGAACTGCTCGAATTGGCCGAACAGATGGGCATAGAAAATATGGCCCGTTCGCGCAAGCAGGACGTGATTTTCTCCCTGCTCAAAAAGCACGCTAAAAGCGGCGAGGAAATCTCCGGTGATGGCGTGCTGGAGATTCTCCAGGACGGCTTCGGCTTCCTGCGCTCCGCTGACGCTTCCTATCTCGCCGGCCCGGACGATATCTACGTCTCGCCGAGCCAGATCCGCCGCTTCAACTTGCGCACCGGTGACACCATCGTTGGCAAGATCCGCCCTCCGAAGGAAGGCGAGCGTTATTTCGCGCTGCTCAAGGTCGACACGATCAACTACGATCGTCCCGAGAACGCGAAAAACAAGATTCTCTTCGAGAACCTGACCCCGCTGTTCCCGACCGTGCGCATGAAGATGGAAGCCGGCAACGGTTCCACCGAAGACTTGACCGGTCGTGTCATCGACCTGTGCGCCCCGATCGGCAAAGGCCAGCGCGGTCTGATCGTTGCGCCGCCGAAAGCCGGTAAAACGATCATGCTGCAGAACATCGCGGCGAACATCGCACGTAACAACCCTGAAGTTCACCTGATCGTGTTGCTGATCGACGAACGTCCGGAAGAAGTGACCGAAATGCAGCGCACCGTGCGCGGCGAAGTGGTTGCCTCGACGTTCGACGAGCCGCCGACCCGCCACGTGCAGGTTGCCGAAATGGTGATCGAGAAGGCCAAGCGCCTGGTCGAACACAAGAAAGACGTGGTGATCCTGCTCGACTCCATCACCCGTCTGGCTCGCGCCTACAACACCGTGATCCCGAGCTCCGGCAAAGTGCTCACCGGTGGTGTCGATGCCCATGCCCTGGAGAAACCGAAACGTTTCTTCGGCGCTGCGCGGAACATCGAAGAAGGCGGTTCGCTGACCATCATCGCCACCGCACTGGTTGAAACCGGTTCGAAGATGGACGAAGTGATCTACGAAGAATTCAAAGGCACGGGCAACATGGAACTGCCGCTGGATCGTCGTATCGCTGAAAAACGCGTCTTCCCGGCCATCAACATCAACCGTTCCGGCACCCGCCGCGAAGAGTTGCTGACCGCCGACGACGAGTTGCAGCGCATGTGGATCCTGCGCAAGCTGCTGCACCCGATGGACGAAATCGCCGCCATCGAGTTCCTGGTCGACAAGCTGAAAACGACCAAGACCAACGACGAGTTCTTCCTGTCGATGAAACGCAAGTAACACGCAGTCCGCTGCAAAAAAGGAGCGCCCCGAACAGGGCGCTTTTTTTTTGTGCATGAGATTTGTGTCTTGATTGATAACTTTCACCTCGCCGCGATGTCCCTTTCGAATCGGTTTTGTATCGGATACGACAAGGGACGTTATGCATACATTTGGCAGTCGCCGTGACATTGACGGCTTGCGGGCTCTGGCCGTTATTCCGGTCGTGCTCTTTCACTTCGGTTTCAGCACGTTCAGCGGTGGCTTCGTTGGCGTTGATGTTTTCTTTGTCATTTCCGGGTTCCTGATTACCAGCATCCTGTTCCGTGAGATCAGTGCGCAGCGTTTCAGCTTCGTCGATTTCTGGGCGCGCCGTGCACGACGCATCATTCCGGCGCTGAGCGTGGTGCTGTTGGTCACACTGGCACTGGGCTGGTTATTGCTGACCGCCAAGGACTTCTCCGAGCTGGGGAGGACGGTGCGTTATCAGGCGCTGTTCATTTCAAACATTCTGTTCATGCGCGAAGATGGTTACTTCCAGCCGGCGTCGGATTTGAAGCCGTTGCTTCATACCTGGTCCCTGGCCGTTGAGGAGCAGTACTACATCTTCTTTCCGCTGTTGATGGTGTTGTTGATGCGCCATGTTCGCCATTGGCGCTGGATGCTGTTTGCTGTGCTGTTGATCTCCTTCGGGCTGAACATCGCATATATCGATCGTAAACCCGACTTCACTTTCTTTTCGCTGCCAACGCGTGCCTGGGAGTTGTTATGCGGCGCGATGCTCGCGGTCCTGCCTGCGCGCAAACACGCTGTTCGACCCTGGCTCGCTCAGTCTGTGGGTGCTGCCGGGTTGGCGGCTGTTCTACTGGCGGTGTTCACGTTTGACCGGGGGACGGTGTTTCCAGGCTGGGCAGCGTTGTTGCCGGTACTCGGTGCCACCGCGCTGATCTGGTCGGGCGGGCAGGGTTCGACCTGGGCCGGCCAGCTGTTGAGTGCTCGCGTGTTCGTCTGGATCGGTTTGCTCTCCTATTCCTTCTATCTGTGGCATTGGCCGGTCTACGTCTATGCCAATGCCATTTCGATCGACGGTATTCAGCCCTGGGAGGCTGCAGGCTGGATACTGCTGGCGCTGGGCCTGGCCTGGTTGAGCTGGCGCTTCGTCGAGCTGCCGTTCCGTGATAAACGCCTGCTGGCCGGACGCAAGCCCGTGCTGGTCGGCGGCTTGATGGCGATGGCTGTCCTCGCTGTGACGGGCTCCGTCGTGCGTTCGCAGGAGGGTTTCCCCCAGCGTCTGAGCGGCAAAGCGCTGGAATATGCGCAGGCCAGGGAATGGCGCGCCGGGCAGATGAAATGCATGCTGGTGACCAAGGACAAGACGTTCGACAAGGCCTGTCTGCTCGGTGGCAATCAGGAGGTCCCGGCCACCCGACTGGTATGGGGCGATAGCCATGCCGCGGCGTTGATGCCGGCCATTGAAAGTGGCGCCAGGCGCGAGGGTCGCCCGGTGTGGCTTTACAGCATGAGCGCCTGTCCGCCGGTCCTCAGCGATGACCCGCGCCAGCGCTGCAAGGACTTCAACGAACAGACCATGGAGCAGGTTCGTCGCCTGCAGATCAAGGACGTGGTGCTGGCATCCAACTGGAGTCTTTACGTTTACGGTCGTGAAGACGGCGACAAAAAGGTCTTGCTTAACTCCCGCGACAATACGGCTCAGGCTGAGGCGCGCATGGCTTCGGCGATCGAAGCGCGGGTGGCGGCGATCAGGGCTACGGGCGCGCAAGTCTGGCTGTTCAAGGAAGTGCCGCTGCAGCGCAAGGGCGCCATCAGCCGGCTGACGAGTCTTGCCCGGATCGGGCGTTCGGCCGACGGACTGGGGCGCCCGCTCGATGAGCACCTGGCTCGCCAGCATTTTCTCGGCGGCTTGTTCGATTCGATGAGCGCCGCCGACCCCGGCGTGCACGTCATTGACCCAACGCCACTGATGTGTGCGGACAACGTCTGCGGCATCGAGGTCAATGGGCATTCGAAGTACAAGGATGAGGATCATCTCTCGGACACTGGCAGCGCCCGGCTGAGTCCGCTGTTTACGCCGATGCTGCTGGGTGCAAATCACAATTGATCGTGCTGTTTTAACGCCAGAGCAGGTAGGATGTACGCCTATTTTCGGGGTGGCATCTTCAATGAAATTCAAGGACCTTCGGGATTTCGTGCAGCAACTTGAGCAGCGCGGAGAGTTGAAACGCATCCAGATTCCCGTCTCTCCAGTGCTGGAGATGACGGAAGTCTGCGACCGCACGCTACGGGCCAAAGGCCCGGCGCTGTTGTTCGAGAACCCCACCGGCTACGACATCCCGGTTCTGGGCAACCTGTTCGGCACCCCCGAGCGGGTGGCCATGGGCATGGGCGCCGAAGCGGTGAGCGAACTGCGCGAGATCGGCAAGCTTCTGGCGTTCCTCAAGGAGCCCGAGCCACCGAAAGGCCTGAAAGACGCTTGGTCCAAGCTGCCGATCTTCCGCAAGATCATCGCCATGGCGCCCAAGGTCGTCAAAGACGCGGTGTGCCAGGAAGTGGTCATCGAAGGCGAAGACGTCGATCTCGCGATGCTGCCGGTACAGACCTGCTGGCCCGGCGACGTCGCCCCGCTGATCACTTGGGGCCTGACCGTCACCAAGGGTCCGAACAAGGACCGCCAGAACCTCGGCATCTACCGTCAGCAAGTGATCGGCCGTAACAAGGTCATCATGCGTTGGCTGAGTCACCGTGGCGGCGCGCTGGATTACCGCGAGTGGTGCGAGAAGCATCCGGGCCAGCCGTTCCCGGTGTCTGTAGCGCTTGGCGCCGACCCGGCGACCATTCTCGGCGCCGTAACGCCGGTGCCGGACAGCCTCTCTGAATACGCCTTTGCCGGCCTGCTGCGCGGCAACCGCACCGAACTGGTGAAGTGCCGCGGCAACGACCTGCAAGTGCCGGCCACCGCCGAAATCATCCTCGAAGGTGTGATTCATCCCGGCGAAATGGCCGACGAAGGTCCCTACGGCGATCACACCGGCTACTACAACGAAGTCGACAGCTTCCCGGTGTTCACCGTCGAGCGCATTACCCATCGGATCAAACCGATCTACCACAGCACCTACACCGGTCGTCCGCCGGATGAACCGGCGATCCTCGGCGTGGCGCTGAACGAAGTGTTCGTGCCGATCCTGCAGAAGCAGTTCCCGGAGATCACCGATTTCTACCTGCCGCCGGAAGGTTGCTCGTACCGCATGGCCATCGTGACCATGAAGAAGTCGTATCCCGGCCATGCCAAGCGGGTAATGCTCGGTGTCTGGTCGTTTTTGCGACAGTTCATGTACACCAAGTTCGTTATTGTCACCGATGACGATATCAACGCACGGGACTGGAACGACGTGATCTGGGCCATCACCACGCGCATGGACCCCAAGCGCGACACGGTGATGATCGACAACACGCCGATCGACTACCTCGATTTCGCCTCGCCGGTCTCCGGCCTGGGGTCGAAAATGGGACTCGATGCCACGCATAAATGGCCGGGCGAAACCACGCGCGAGTGGGGCCGGGTGATCGTCAAGGATGATGCCGTGACCCAGCGGATCGATGCCATCTGGAATCAGTTAGGAATAGATTGATGCGTGTAACCTTGCAGCCCTCCGGAGCGGTGCTTGAGATTCTGCCCGGCGAGCGGATTCTCGATGGCGCACGCCGTCTGGGCTATGAATGCCCTCAAAGCTGCCGCAACGGCAATTGCCACGTGTGCGCCGCGCTGCTGGTGGAAGGACGGGTCGAACAGGCCGGCGATGTGCGCGACCATGGCGAGTTCTACACTTGCATAGCAGAGCCGCTGGAAGACTGCATCGTGCTGTGGGATGGCGTGCTTGCGCAGGGAGAATTGCCGGTGCGCAGCTTGTCATGTCAGGTCATTGAGTGCAGGGACGTCGGCGGCGACACCTGGCGCGTGCGCCTGCGCGCACCGGCGGGCAAGCCGCCGCGTTATCACGCCGGTCAGTATTTGATGATCGAGCGCGAAAGCGGCGAGAAGTCCGCTTTCTCCCTGGCCTCGGCGCCCCACAGCGGGCGCGATCTGGAAATCCATGTACTGGCGCGCGAAAGCAGTGCGCTGAGCCTGATCGAACAGCTGCAACGCAATCCGATGGTGCGGATCGAAATGCCGTTCGGTGATACCCACCTGGCGGAATTGCCGGATGGGCCGTTGGTGTTGATCGCTGCGGGTACGGGCATGGGCCAGATCCACAGCCTGATCGAACATTGCCGGGCTTCGGGCTTCAAGCATCCGGTGCATCTGTATTGGGGGGTGCGTCGTCCCGAAGACTTTTATGAGATCGAACATTGGGATGAATGGCTGAAACTGCCCAATCTGTTCCTGCATAAAGTCGTCAGCGATCAATGTGGCTGGCCGGGGCGCTGCGGGATGCTGCATGAGGCGGTGTGTGAGGATTTCCCGGATTTGAAAGCGCTGCATGTCTACGCCAGCGGTTCTCCGGCAATGGTCTACGGCACGCTGGATGCGCTGGTGGAAGCGGGGATGGATGCTCATCAGATGCGTGCGGATGTGTTTGCGTACGCGCCGCGCGCTTGAATCGCGATATTGATCCGCGCGTTCAATCGTTATAACTTCATATATAGCCGATCGGTATTTATAAATTTATATAAATGCCGGTAGGTTATATGTCATTCAGGCAATTATCTAAAACTGTGCCATGGCACTTAAATTGCCTTAAAACATATGTGCCTTATTGTTACAGCGGTGCGTTCTATTAAGTAATCATCACCCGCGGGGAGCTGAACGCTATTCGCCATGAGCGCCATTGAATCTGCTTTCATGAATCTGGCTTATCCTCCGCGGCTCGATCTGGGGCCGCAGCTTACACACGAACAATTGCTCAGTTCGATGCAGTCGACCATGGCGCGCCACAAGGGTGGGCCGGTCTGGCTGTTCGCTTATGGCTCGCTGATCTGGCGCCCTGAATGCGCGGCAGTTGAACGCGTTCGCGGTCGGGTGCATGGCTATCATCGCGGTTTGTATCTGTGGTCCCACGAACATCGCGGCACGCCGGAAGTGCCAGGGCTGGTGTTTGGCCTGGATCGCGGCGGCTCTTGCAGCGGCTTCGCTTATCGTTTGCCTGAAGAGCAACTCGAAGCTTCGCTGTATGCATTATGGCAACGCGAAATGCCATTCCCGTCCTATCGCCCACACTGGCTCAACTGCCGTCTCGAAGACGGAAGCCAGGTTCAGGCATTGGGATTCGTGTTAGAGCGACACCTGCCCAGCTACGCCGGCAACTTGCCGGATCACGTACTGAGCCACGTGTTCGAAAACGCTTGCGGGCGTTACGGCACCACTCGCGATTATGTCGAGCAGACCGCCAACGCCCTGCGTAGCCACGCCATGCCAGACCGGAATCTGGAGGCGCGGCTCAAGCGCTGCAAATCAAAAAGCGATCAGGCGATGGCTTCGCGGGTCTGACTGGCGATCTGCTTGTGCCACAACGTTGGCGCAAGGAACGCCATCGCCAGCAGGCACGCACCGATCAGCAAGACGAAACCGCCGTCCCAGCCGAAATGGTCCACGGTGTAGCCCATGGCTGCACTGGCCGCGACCGAGCCGCCCAGGTAACCGAACAGACCGGTGAAGCCCGCAGCCGTACCAGCGGCCTTCTTCGGTGCCAGTTCCAGCGCTTGCAAGCCGATCAGCATCACCGGACCGTAGATCAGGAAACCGATCGAGATCAGCGCAATCATGTCGACCGTCGGGTTGCCGGCCGGGTTGAGCCAATACACCAGTGTCGCCACGGTCACCAGCGCCATGAACACCATGCCGGTCAGGCCACGGTTGCCACGGAAGATCTTGTCCGACATCCAGCCGCACAACAGTGTCCCGGGAATACCTGCCCACTCGTAGAGGAAATACGCCCACGAGGTTTTGTCCACGCTGAAGCCCTTGGCTTCCTTGAGGTAGGTCGGTGCCCAGTCCAGCACGCCGTAGCGCAGCAGGTAGACAAAGACGTTGGCCATTGCGATGTACCAGAGCATTTTGTTGCGCAGCACGTATTTGACGAAGATTTCCTTGGCGCTGAATTCTTCTTCGTGACTGGCGTCGTAGCCTTCCGGGTAATCGTTCTTGTACTTCTCGATCGGTGGCAGGCCGACCGATTGCGGCGTGTCGCGCATGGTGGCGAAAGCAAACACCGCGACGGCCATGGCCACTGCAGCCGGCACGTAAAACGCCGCGTGCCAGTCATTGAACAGGCCCATACCCAGCAGGAACAGCGGACCAATCAGACCACCGCCCACGTTATGCGCCACGTTCCACAACGACACCACGCCACCGCGTTCCTTCTGCGACCACCAGTGCACCATGGTCCGTCCACTCGGCGGCCAACCCATGCCCTGCGCCCAGCCATTGATAAACAGCAGGATGAACATGATGGTCACGCTGGACGTGGCCCAGGGCGCGAAACCGAAAATGAACATCACACCGGCCGAAACCAGCAAGCCGAATGGCAGGAAGAAACGCGGGTTGGAACGGTCGGAGACAATGCCCATCAGGAACTTGGACAAGCCGTAGGCGATAGCAATGGCCGACAACGCCAGGCCCAGCTCACCGCGGGTGTAACCCTCCTCGATCAGATAGGGCATGGCCAGGGAGAAGTTTTTGCGCAGCAGGTAGTAACCCGCGTAGCCGATGAAGATGCCGGCGAAGATCTGCCAGCGATGACGTCGGTAGGCGCTGTCTATTTTTTCTTCAGGCAATGGAGCCTGATGTGCGGCAGGACGAAAGAAAGCAAACATTCAAGAGCTCCAGTTTTCTTGTTTTGACTGCGGATGCGAATGTTACAGTTTCGTTACCGAAAATAGCACTGGTTCGCATCGACGAAACAGCGGAAATGTTGGAGATCGCATGTTCTTTTACGAACATGTCGCTCAGGTATAAATGAAGGGCGCTGTGGGAATTGTTACCTGGCGATCCTTGATGACGTGCTTTTGTCCGGAGTAGGGCGGGGCTTTGGGAAACGTCCTGCGTCTAAAGGGGAAGCCATGGCGTTATGTAAAAAATCATCGAGCCTTAACCTTTCTGCGGTTGCCAGATCTGGCTTTTCAGTCGCGAAGGAGTGGGAGTTATGCGGTGGTTTTTGTGTGTGCTTTTGTTGGTTTTGTCCATCGAAGTCAGGGCTGGCGAGGTGTTCCTGATTCCGGAGAACAATCCCAAGCCGGTTTACCCGGTGGCGCTTTCTCGAAGCGGTATAACCGGCGCGCTGAATGTCAGCTTTACCGTTCATGCCGACGGATCGGTCAGCCTGGTAGAGGCTTCAAAGGACGCTCATCCCGACCTTGTCGAAGCCTCCCGAACGGCGGTGAGCCAATGGCGATACAAGCCCTGGGAGGTTTCCATCGAGCGACCCGCGCAAATCCAGGTGGTCGCGCCGATGGTGTTCAGGCTGGACGACAAGATGCCGATTCATGCCAACGAGGAGTTGAAAAAGTTGAGTTGTGGTGAGGTCGCCAAGGCAGCACTGCGGCTTGCAGACTACTCGTGGGTGGACATGCCGGTGTTCAGCTGGACGCGCAGTTACCTGACCCACTCTCTTGCCCCTACGCAATTGCCGGAGGCGAGACGTCTGGAGCTCATCGCTAAACTCAACAAGAGCGTGCCTTCGATTGTTCGGCGTTGTAATACGCATCAGGCGTCACGGTATGTGCGTTTTCTACCGGAGGAAATTCGCGAGTTGCTTTGATTGAAAACCTGGAGCGCTGTCTGTTATCCAGTCATGTATCGAAAAGGCCAGAGCAACCTCATCAGTTGTTCTGGCCTTTTTGCATCCTGCTACGATTCAGCGAACCTGCACCACCACTTTCCCGACCGCCTTGCGCTGGCCAAGATCATTGATCGCTTGCGCCGCATTGCTCAGCGGATACACCTGCGACACCAGCGGCTTCAGCTTGCCTTCGGCGAACCAGCCAAACAATTGCTGGAAGTTCGCCGCGTTGTCCTGCGGCTGACGTTGAGCAAACGAACCCCAGAATACGCCAACCACCGCAGCGCCCTTGAGCAGTGCGAGGTTCACAGGAAATTCCGGAATGCGCCCGCTGGCGAAGCCGACCACCAATAACCGGCCGTTCCAGGCGATGGCGCGGATGGCCTGGTCGAACAGGTCGCCACCGACCGGGTCGTAGATCACGTCGGCGCCCTGGCCGTCGGTCAGGCGTTTGATTTCGTCCTTGAGGCTGGTTTCGCTGTAGTTGATCAGTTCATCGGCGCCCGCAGCCTTGGCCACCGCTAGTTTTTCGGCGCTGCTGGCGGCGGCGATCACGCGGGCGCCCATGGCTTTGCCGATTTCCACGGCGGCCAGGCCGACACCGCCGGACGCACCGAGCACCAGCAGGGTTTCACCCGGTTGCAGGTTGCCGCGTTGCTTGAGTGCGTGCATCGAGGTGCCGTACGTCATGCTGAAAGCAGCGGCGGTGTTGAAGTCCATGGAGGTCGGGATCGGCAGCACGTTGTAGCCTGGTACCGCGACCTGCTCGGCGAAACTGCCCCAGCCGGTCAGCGCCATGACCCGGTCACCGACTTTCAGGTGGCTGACTTTCTCGCCCACTGCGCTGACCACGCCGGCCGCTTCGCCACCCGGGGAAAACGGGAAGGGCGGTTTGAACTGGTATTTGCCCTCGATGATCAGCGTGTCCGGGAAATTCACCCCGGCGGCGTGAACCTCCAGCAGGATTTCATTCTTCTTCGCGACAGGGCTGGCGACCTCTTCCAGCACCAGCGATTCGGCAGGGCCGAAGGCTTTGCACAGCACGGCTTTCATCAGGGCTATTCCTTTGGGAGTGATGGCCGATAAGTGTAGGTGTGTGAGTCGACGGGTCAACGAGCATGCCCCGCCCTGATAGTCAGCCATAAGCTTGTGCTTGCGTGGCGGGTCGTTATGCTAGGCCGCAAACCGGATAAGGAGCGAATTGTGAAAGCGTGGATCATGTTGTTGCTGGCCCTGTCTCTGCCTGTGGCAGCAGTGGCTGAAGAAGCCAAAGAAGGTGCAGCCCCAAAGGTTAACTACATCACCCTGAGCCCGCCGTTCGTGGGTAACTATGGGCTGGACGGCACCCCGAAGCTCAAGGTCTACAAGGCTGATGTGGCACTGCGGGTGACGGGCGATGAAGCGACCCAGCTGGTGAAAGCCAACGAGCCGCTGATTCGTAATCAACTGGTGGCGCTGTTTGCCCAGCAGACGACCGAGGCGATGAACAACGTCGAGGCCAAGGAAAAGCTGCGTCAGGAAGCGTTGAAGCAGACCCAGCAGATCATGAACGATGAAACCGGCAAGCCGGTGGTTGAGGATTTGTTGTTCAACAACCTCATCATTCAGTAAGTCCTTGCCATCCGGGTAAGCCTCTTCGCGAGCCATCTCGCGATAGGGGCGACACGGTCTCTCAGGACGCCAGGCTCTTGCGAAACCGCATCAGCGCAATCGCGAAAAACAGCAGGCCGATGGCCGTGAGCGCCAGCAAATCGGGCCAGACGACAGTGATGCCGGCGTCGCGAAACAATATCGCGGCGCTCAGGCTGACAAAATGCGTCGACGGCGAGCCCTGCATCACCCACTGCAGCCATTGCGGCATGCTGTCCAGCGGCGTGCTGCCACCGGACAGCAGCAACATCGGGATGATCACTGGAATCGCCAGCAGACCGAATTGGGGCGTTGAACGAGCCAGGGTCGCGAGAAAAATCCCCAGTGCCGTGCTGGCGAACAGGTAAACCGCAGTCACCAGCAGAAACAGGCTCAGGGAGCCGGCCAGCGGCACGCCCAGCGCGCCTTTGACAATGACCTCCAGCGACAGCCAGGTGCACAGCACCACCACCAGCATGTTGCTCCAGATTTTCGCCAGCATGATTTCAAGTGCCGTCAGCGGCAGCACCAGTAAATGGTCGAGGGTGCCGTGTTCGCGTTCACGCAGCAGTGCGGTGCCGGTCAAGATGATGGCAAGGATGGTGATGTTGTTGACGATCTGGATCACCGCCAGAAACCAGCCGCCTTCCAGATTGGTGTTGAACATCGCGCGAGTGGTCAGCAGCGCCGGTGCTTTACTCGCCACATCGCTCTGGCCGCTGTAATTCAACAATTCGCGCTGGAAAATTCGTCCTATGTAGCCCGCGCCCATGAACGCCTGACTCATGGCGGTGGCGTCGACGTTGACTTGCACGGCGGGTTGACGACCGGCCAGCAGATCCGTCTGAAAACTCGCCGGTACATTGATGACAAAGGTGTACTGGCCACTGTCCATGACCTGGTCCAGTTGCTCATATGGCAGCGGGACCGGGCGTTGGAATTCCGGAGGTTGCAGCGCCTGGGTCAGTTGTCGCGACAGCAGGCTGTGATCTTCGTCGACGATGGCCACGCTGGCGTTATGCACGCCGATCACCGAGCCCGCCGCCGGCATGTAGATCGCAACCGTAAAGGCGTAAAAGAGGAACAGGAGCAGGACGCTGTCATGCCGCAGGCTGGTGAGTTCCTTGAGACCCAGGCGCAGGATGTGCGCGAGCTTATGCATCAGACCTCCTGCTTTTTCAGCATGACCAGGCTGAGCCCGGTGAATGCGAGGAAGAACCCGAACAATGCGAGGCATTGCGGCCATAACTGTCGCAGGTCCAGCGCTTTGGTAAACGTGCCGACGGCGATGTCGAGGAAGTAACCGGCTGGAAACAGCATCCCCATTACTGCCGCCGCGCCTTCGAGGGATGAGCGCGGCACGATCAGTCCGGAAAACTGGATGGTCGGCAGGCTGGTGATGATCATGGTGCCGAGAATGGCGGCGATCTGGGTTCGGGTGAATGCCGAGATCAACAGGCCCATGCTGGTTGTCGCCAGCACATAAAGAAGCCCGCCGAAGGTCAGCGTCAGGAAGCTGCCCTTGAACGGCACCCCGAACAGCCATCGGTTCATCGCGACCAGTACCGCGAGGTTGATCAGGCTGACAGCCAGATACGGTGCCTGTTTGCCCAGCAGAAATTCGAGCCGGGTCAGCGGCGTGGCATAGAAGTTGGTGATTGACCCCAGTTCCTTCTCGCGCACGATGCCCAGCGCCGTCAGCATGGCGGGGATGAACGCCAGGATCAGCGCCATGACCCCGGGGCCGATGGCGTTGACGCTGACCACGTCCTGGTTGTAGCGGAAGCGGGTTTCCAGTCGGGCGGCGGCTGGCCGGTTCCGCGCGGGGCTGCTCTGTTCGGCCAGTTGTTCGATATTGGCCTGGTGCACCGCCTCGACGTAGTTACGGCTGGTCTCGGCGCGAAACGGCATGCCGCCATCGAGCCAGGCTGCCACAGCCGGTTGGCGCCCGGCGTACAGATCCCGGCCAAAACCGGGTGGAATCTCTAGCGCCAGTTTGATTTCCGAGCGCTGCAGGCGGCGATGCAGCTCTTTGGCATCGCGGATGGGGGGCTGCTCGTCGAAGTACCGAGAGCCGCGAAAGGCTTCCAGGTAGGCGCGGCTTTGTGGCGTCTGATCCTGGTCATAGACGGCGAAGGCGAGTTGCTCTACGTCCAGAGAAATGCCGTAGCCGAAAATCACCATCATGAAAATGGCGCCCAGCAGGGCGAAGGCCATCCGCACTTTGTCGCGCAGCAGTTCCTTGCCTTCACGACTCGCCACCGCCCACAGGCGTCCTGGGCTGAAACCGCGATCCTTGGTTGGCAGCGCCGGCATGGCGAGCGCATTCGCAGGCTCTGAAGGTTTTGAAGGCTCGGGGGTGTCCTGGGCCTGTTCCAGGCACGTGACGAATGCAGCTTCCAGCGTCTCGCCCTTGTACTGCTGTTGAAGCGCTGTTGGCGTATCGCAGGCAAGCACTTTGCCAGCGTGCATCAGCGAGATGCGATCGCAACGCTGGGCTTCGTTCATGAAATGAGTGGAGAGGAAAATCGTCACGCCTTGCTCGCGCGACAGCTCGATCAGCAGTCGCCAAAAGTCGTCCCGTGCCGCCGGATCGACGCCGGAAGTCGGTTCGTCGAGGATCATTACTTCCGGACGATGCAGCACCGCCACCGCCAGTGACAGCCGTTGGCGCAAGCCCAAAGGCAACGCCCCGGACTGTTGATCGCAAACACTGCCCAGATTGAAGCGCTGGATCAGTTCGTCAATGCGTTGTGCGCTGTCGGTTTTTGGCAGATCGAACAGCCGTGCGTGCAAATCCAGGTTCTGCCGCACGCTGAGTTCGCCATACAGCGAAAAACTCTGGGACATGAACCCGACCCGTTTGCGGGTGGCCAGGTCCTTGGCATTCACCGGGTTGCCCAGCAGCGTGGCACTGCCTTCACTGGCGGGCATCAGCCCGGTGAGGACTTTCATGGTGGTGGTCTTGCCGCAGCCATTGGAGCCGAGGAAGCCGAAAATTTCGCCGCGACCGATGGCAAAGCTGACGTTGTCTACAGCCGTGAAGTCGCCGAAACGCAGGGTCAGATCGTGGGCTTCGATCGCGATGTCGGAGGTGGTGCCGGTTCGAGGCGGAATTACCAGGGGCTGATTGTCGTGGGTACTGTCGCCCTGATAGTGGGTGAAGGCTTCGTCGAGTTTGCCGCTCGAGGTGACTGCCGCCAATTCCTTGCTCAAGCCCGTGGCAATCAGCTTACCGCCGTCGAGCATCAGGCAATGTTCAAACTGCTCGGCCTCTTCCATGTACGCGGTGGCGACCAGCAGTGTCAGTTGCGGCCGCTGACGCCGCACATCGTCTACCAACTCCCAGAAACGTCGACGGGACAAGGGGTCGACGCCGGTGGTCGGTTCGTCGAGGATCAGCAGGTCCGGCTCATGGATCAACGCACAACACAGGCCCAGCTTCTGCTTCATGCCGCCGGATAGTTTGCCGGCGGGGCGATCGGCAAAACGCAGAAGGTCGGTAGCCAGTAACAGATTGCGCATGCGCTGATCGCATTCGGCTTTTGACAGGCCAAACAGGGTAGCGAAAAAGTGGATGTTCTCGCTGATCGACAGCTCTGGATAAAGGTTGCCGCCCAAGCCTTGGGGCATGAAGGCGATGCGCGCATAGAGGGTGTTGCGATGGCGACGATCCTGGATCGAGCCGCCGAGCACCTCCAATTGTCCTTGCTGCAGCGTTTTCACCCCGGCGATCAGCCCCAGCAGGCTCGATTTGCCGGCGCCATCGGGGCCGATCAGGCCGCAACGGGTCCCGGCGGGCAGGCTGAACGCGATATCACTCAGCGCCTGTTGTTTGCCGTAGCGATGATTGATGCCGGTCGCATGAACCGCCAGTTCGGTCATTGCAGATTGGCCGGCCAGCCAACAGGGGCGGTGCGCACATAGCCGGCACCGGGCATGCCGGGTTTGGCCTGGGGCAGGGCGCTGGGATCAGTCAGGCGTAACTTGACGCGGAATACCAGTTTTTGCCGCTCGTCGCGAGTCTCGACTTCTTTAGGGGTGAATTGCGACTTGGCTGCCACAAAGCTGATTTTTGCCGGCAATGGGTGATCAGGCAGGGCATCGAGCAAAATCCGCGCTTCGTCGCCAACTGCCAAGCGCCCGGTTACGGAGGCCGGGAGGTAGAGGTTCATGTATTGATCGTTTGGGTCGATCAGCAGCAATACGCGCCCGCCGGCGCCCAACACTTCGCCGGGCTCGGCCATGCGCAGCTGGATCACCCCATCGATCGGGGCTCGCAAACTGCTGTCATCGATTTCGCTGGTCAACTGTGCGACTTGTGCCTGAGCGGCGCCAATCGCCGCACCCACCGCGGACTCTTGCGCGCGAGCGGCGGCGACGGCGGCATTGCCAGTGCCGATACGCGCCTGCTGTTGATCGATGATCTGACCGCTGACGAAACCATGCTTGAACAGCGTCTGGGAGCGATTGAGTTCCTGTTGAGCGAGCAGTTGTTCGCTCAGGCGCAATTGCACGTTGGCTTGTGCGGCGGCGAGGTTTTCCCGGGTGCGCAACACTTCTGCTTCTGCCTGGCGGCGTTGGGCTTCAAGGGTGCGAGTGTCCATCCGGGCCAGCAGTTGGCCCTTGGTGACTTTGTCGCCTTCGTCGACGAGCACCTCGGCCAGTCGCCCCGGTGTTTTGCTGGCGATCTGCACTTCGGTGGCTTCGAGGCGGCCGTTGCCGACATACAGGCCTTCGGGCAGACGGTCATGCATCGACTTCCAGTAGCCAAAACCGCCGGCGGCCAGGAGCAGAACCATTAAAGAACCGGCAAAAAAAATCGAAGAGCGGCTGTGCGTAGACATGCGAGCATCCTGCGTATGTTACGTCCTAGTCTGGCTGATCAAACGCCAAGGCGATTTGATGCCAGTCAACTGAGGGTCAAGCCTAACCCTATTGGGCGGGGAAAAGAGAATGACCGGGTGGTTCTGCCTTATTTAACGTAAATCGAGGACCGCCGCCCATTGCTCGGCGGTTACTGGCATCACTGACAGCCGCGAACCTTTCTGCACCAGGGGCATCTCGGCCAGCGCAGTTTGCTGTTTCAGGTAGTCGAGTTTCAGGACGTTCGTGAACGTTTCGACGTGGGCCACATCGATCGCACTCCAGGCGTTTTTCTCGGCGGTGGCCTTCGGGTCGTAGTAATGACTCTCGGGCTCCAGTGCGGTCGGGTCCGGATAGGCCGCTTCGACAATCTTGCCGATCCCGGCAATCCCGGGCTCAGGGCAGCTGGAATGGTAGAAAAAGAACTCGTCGCCGACAGCCATGGCCCTCAGAAAATTCCGCGCCTGGTAGTTGCGAACCCCGTCCCAGCGCGCTTTGCCAAGCTTCTCCAGACCTTTGATCGAGAGTTCGTCGGGCTCGGATTTCATCAGCCAATAGGCCATGGTTTTTGCTCCTTGCGAATCGGGTGGGCAAGTTGTCGGGCAATTTTATGACAAACCGACAGTCGGTTGACGCCAGCGTTTGCGTGTCGGTTCACGTTGTCGCAAAATGCCGGCCTTCTAAGCTTGACGCTGCTGCACGGCCTACACCTACAACGGAAACCGCTGCTGTCATCGTGTTGATGTGCCTTTGGGGGGCAATCGATGAAACGCAAACCGGATTTACTATGGATATTGGTTATTTTGTTCGGCCTTGGCGTCGTGACCACGGGCTATGCCCAAAGCCTGTGGAACAACAAGACCGATGCGCCGGTTGAAATCGCGCAGCAACAACAGCCGTCGGCCTTCAAACGCTGAACCTGCTTTTCGACGCCGCTGATTCCAGTGGCGTCTAGCCTGCGTAATACCAGGCCTTGTCCGTCACCGTTCCTTGCAGCGGCACATCCCAGCTCGCTTGAGCCAATCGTTCGACCTTCTGACATTCATGGGCCAGCCCTAACAGCGTCGGCTTGCGCCAGTTTTTCCGTCGCGCCAGGTACGCCAGGCTTCGATCGTAAAAACCGCCACCCATGCCGAGTCGCCCGCCGACATCGTCGAATCCCACCAACGGCAACAGCACCAGGTCGAGGGCCCAGACTTTGCGTTGCCGGGCGAGGTTGTGCCGGGGTTCGAGAATGCGAAAACGGTTGGGCTTGAGTTTTTCGCCGGGGCGAATTCGCTGGAACACCATTTTGGTTCGCGGCCAAGCGCTGAGCACCGGCAAATAAGTCGCCTTGCCTCGACGTTGCGCGGCGCGCAGCAACAGACGCGGGTCGATTTCACCGTCGGTGGGCAGGTACAGGGAGATATGTTTTGCGCGCCGAAACAACGGCTGCTGGGACAATTGCTTGTACAGCCCGCGAGCGGCCTGGCGCTGTTGACTGGGTGTCAGTGCGCGGCGGGCCTTGCGCAGCATGCGTCGAAGTTGCGGGCGGGGCAGCAGCGCAGGTTCGGTCATGGATTCTGGCTTCGGCAGTGCGGGTACACAAAGCGTACCCGTAAAAAAGCCGATGCCGGTATTGAACCGGCATCGGACTGGAATCAGGCTCCCCGGATGAACCGCTGCTGACTTAGCCCTTGAACCCGAAAGTTCAAGGTGGAAGATGCAGTAGGCTTTAAGGCTTTCCGTCTAGCGGACATGCACACCAGCCCAACGTGCAGCCTCCAGGGTAGTGCGAATCGGCTCAGGGACGTGGTCAACTGGCAAGCACCCCAGGGAGTGTTGCGAGTATAACCCAAGCGGTCCGGCGAATCAGCCCTTGGTGACGTCCGGATCGGTGGCAAGCACCAGATCGACGCGATCCAGCAGGTCGCGAACCTGCTCACGGGTCGAGCCGCTGACCTGTACATCCGGACTTTCTTGCTTATGCAGAAGGTCGTGCGTGATGTTCAGCGCCGCCATCACGGCGATGCGATCGGCGCCGATGACTTTGCCGCTGCTGCGGATTTCACGCATCTTGCCGTCCAGGTAACGGGCAGCGCTCACCAGATTGCTGCGCTCTTCCTGGGGGCAGATGATCGAGTATTCTTTGTCGAGGATCTGCACGGTAACGCTATTGCTTGAACTCATGAGTCTTGCTCCAGGGCCTTGAGGCGCGAAATCATCGATTCGACCTTACGCCGCGCGATTTCGTTTTTTTCAATGAGGTGCGCGCGTTCCTCGCGCCAGGTCTTTTCCTGAGCTAGTAGGAGTCCGTTTTGACTCTTAAGTTGCTCGACTCGGCTAATTAGCAGTTCGAGTCTGGCCATCAGCGCTTGCAGGTCGGTGTCTTCCATTTTGTCCACTGAGATTCATCTGATGGGTGGTAGCTGGCGGACAGCCTTTAATAGTCTTGGCGAGTCTGTCGATGTAGGATACAAGGCCTTCATTCTAGACATAGCGCCGTCTGGCGCCTAGCTGCCCATGCCCATTCAGAATTCCCCGTACAAAGCCTTCGCCACCCTGCTGACTTCCAGCGGTCATAACGTCTCGCCTGCCGAACTGCATGGCCTGCTGCTCGGCCGCAGCTGCGCCGGTGCCGGTTTCGATGCCGAAGGCTGGCTGGTCGATGCCGCCGAGCTGCTAGAAGGCGAGCCGCAAGACAACGTTCGCAATGCCTTGATCGGCCTGCAAGAGATGGTCAAGGGCGAGCTCACCGGCGACGACGTGACCGTCGTTCTGCTGCTGCCGACCGATGACGAGCCGCTGGCTGATCGTGCCGCGGCACTGGGCCAATGGTGCCAGGGCTTCCTCAGCGGTTTCGGCCTGAACTGCCGTGACAGCAGCATGCTGAGCACCGAGGCCACCGAAGTGTTGCAGGATCTGGCGGCCATCGCCCAGGTGCAAGACGCGCTGGAAGAGTCCGACGACGGCGAAAGCGACTACATGGAAGTCATGGAGTACCTGCGCGTCGCACCGCTGCTGCTGTTCTCCGAAACCAAAAAGCCGGACGCGCCGGCTGCCGCCAAACCGTCGTTGCATTAATCGCGAGCCAGGAAAAGCCATCTGCCCATGATTCATATCCCGAAATCGGAATACAGCCGTCGCCGCAAGGCCTTGATGGCGCAGATGGAACCCAACAGCATCGCCATTTTGCCCGCCGCCGCGGTTGCCATCCGCAATCGCGATGTCGAGCACGTTTACCGCCAGGACAGTGACTTCCAGTACCTCAGCGGTTTCCCCGAGCCGCAAGCCGTTATCGTGCTGATGCCGGGTCGTGAGCATGGCGAATACCTGCTGTTCTGCCGTGAACGCAACGTCGAGCGAGAACTCTGGGACGGCCTGCGCGCCGGTCAGGAAGGCGCGATCCGTGACTTCGGTGCTGATGATGCTTTCCCCATTACCGACATCGACGACATCCTCCCGGGCCTGATCGAAGGCCGCGACCGGGTGTATTCGGCCATGGGCAGCAATCCGGAATTCGATCGGCACCTGATGGACTGGATCAACGTGATCCGCTCCAAGGCGCACCTCGGCGCCCAGCCGCCGAACGAATTCGTTGCCCTGGATCATCTGCTGCACGACATGCGTCTGTATAAATCGGCGGCAGAAGTGAAGGTGATGCGCGAAGCCGCGCGGATTTCCGCTCAGGCGCATATCCGTGCGATGCAGGCCTGCCGGGCCGGGTTGCATGAGTTCAGTCTGGAAGCCGAGCTCGATTACGAGTTCCGCAAGGGCGGGGCGAAGATGCCGGCCTATGGTTCGATCGTCGCGGCCGGGCGCAACAGCTGCATCCTGCATTACCAGCAGAACGACGCGGTGCTCAAGGACGGCGATCTGGTGCTGATCGACGCCGGTTGCGAGATCGACTGCTACGCCAGCGACATTACGCGCACCTGGCCGGTCAACGGCAAGTATTCCGCGGAACAGAAGGCGATCTACGAGTTGGTGCTGGCTTCCCAGGAAGCGGCATTTGCCGAAATCGCCCCGAACAAACACTGGAACCAGGCGCACGAAGCCACGGTTAAAGTCATCACTGCCGGGCTGGTGAAACTGGGTTTGTTGCAGGGCGACGTCGACGAGTTGATCGCCAGCGAAGCCTATAAAGCGTTTTACATGCATCGCGCCGGCCACTGGCTGGGCATGGATGTGCATGACGTCGGCGAGTACAAGGTCGGCGGCGAATGGCGCGTGCTGGAAGTCGGCATGGCGCTGACCGTGGAGCCGGGGATCTACATTGCCCCGGACAACCAGAACGTAGCGAAGAAATGGCGCGGCATTGGCGTGCGCATCGAGGACGACGTCGTGGTCACCAAAACCGGCTGTGAAATCCTGACCAGCGGCGTACCGAAAACGGTCGCCGAGATCGAGGCCTTGATGGCTGAAGCGCGGACAAAAGCGGCATGAGTCGAATCAATCTTGCAATCATTGGTGGCGGCCTGGTCGGCGCGAGCCTGGCATTGGCGCTGCAGGCCGGGGCCAAGGCTCGCGGCTGGAAGATCGTGCTGATCGAGCCGTTTGCCCCCGGCCACACCTACCAACCGAGCTATGATGCCCGGTCCTCGGCGTTGTCCTACGGCGCCAAGCAGATTTATCAACGGTTGGGCGCGTGGCAGGAAATCTCCCGCCGCGCGGAGCCGATCAAGCAGATCCACGTCTCCGACCGTGGTTGTTTCTCCACCGCGCGATTGTCGGCGATGGAAGAGGGCGTGCCAGCGCTGGGCTATGTGGTGGAAAACGCCTGGCTCGGCCAATGCCTCTGGCAAGGTCTGGACAAGGACGTGGTCACCTGGCGCTGCCCGGCGGAAGTCACGCGCATGGAGCCGCTGACCGATGGCTATCGCCTGACCCTCAATGATGAAACCACCCTGGAATGCGACCTCGCGGTGCTGGCGGATGGCGGCCGTTCCGGCCTGCGCGAGCAACTGGGGATTGGTATCAAACAACGCCCGTACAACCAGAGTGCGCTGATCGCCAACATCACCCCGAGCGAAGCGCACAACGGCATGGCCTTCGAACGTTTCACCGACGATGGCCCGATGGCGTTGTTGCCGCTGCCGGAAAACCGCTGTGCCCTGGTCTGGACCCGTCTGGGCATGGACGCGCAACGGCTGGCCGCCCTGGATGAACGCAGTTTCCTCAGCGAATTGCAGGGCGTGTTCGGTTATCGCCTCGGCACCTTGAAACAGGTCGGCGCGCGGCATCTTTACCCGCTGACACTGATTGAAGCCGAAGAGCAGGTGCGTCCGCATCTGGCGATTCTCGGCAACGCCGCTCACAGCCTGCACCCGATTGCCGGCCAGGGTTTCAACCTGTCCCTGCGAGATGCGCAGGCGTTGGCGGATGCGCTGCTCGCGAGCGAGAAAGCCCCCGGCGACTTTGCGACCTTGCAGGCTTACCGCGAGCGTCAGCGTCTGGATCAAAACCTGACCGTGGGATTTTCCGATCAGGTCACGCGGTTGTTCGGCAGTACTCAACCGCTGGTCTCGCTGGGCCGAAACATCGGCCTGCTCGGTCTCGATCTGCTGCCACCGGCCAAGCGTTGGTTCGCCCGGCAGGCCATGGGCCTGGGTACGCGTCCCGATGCTTGAGTGGTTGACGAGCCGGTTCGGCAAAGCACGATTGTTGCGCTGGTTCATGACGTTCTACCCGCCGTACCTTGGCGCCGGGGTCCGCGTGCGGCACATCAGCGATGACTTCCGGGACATCAAGGTGTCCATGGGGTTGGGCTGGTACAACCGCAATAACGTCGGCACTCAGTTCGGTGGCAGCCTGTATTCGATGGTCGATCCGTTCTATATGTTGATGTTGATGGAAAACCTCGGCCGTCGGTTCATCGTCTGGGACAAAGCGGCGGACATCGATTTCATCTCGCCGGGCAAAGGTCCGGTGTTCGCCAGTTTCAGGATCGACGAAACCTTGCTCGACGAGATCCGCCAACAAACGGCGAACGGCGAAAAATACCTGCCGCAATTGCAGGTCGATATCCACGACGGCGCCGGCACCCTGGTGGCCCGTGTCCGGAAAACCCTTTACGTGCGGCTCAAGCCGCAAGCGAGACAGGCTTAAAGCATGGAAATGCGCGCAGATCTGCTGATTGTCGGGGCCGGAATGGTCGGCAGCGCCCTGGCGCTGGCGTTGCAGGACAGCGGGCTGGAAGTCCTGCTGCTGGACGGCAGCCCGATGAGCGTCAAACCCTTCGACGGGCAGGCGCCGTTCGAACCGCGAGTGAGCGCCTTGTCGGCCGCCAGCCAGCGGATTCTCGAACGGCTGGGGGTCTGGGATGGCATCGCCAGCCGGCGCAGCAGTCCTTACACCGACATGCACGTCTGGGACGGCAGCGGCACCGGGCAAATCCACTTCTCGGCCTCCAGCGTTCACGCCGAGGTGCTCGGGCATATCGTCGAGAACCGCGTGGTTCAGGACGCCTTGCTCGACCGCTTGCACGACTGCGACCTGGGGATGCTGGCCAATGCGCGTCTGGAACAAATGCGCCGCTCCGGTGACGACTGGCTGCTGACCCTGGCCGATGGCCGCACCTTGCGTGCGCCGTTGGTGATCGCGGCGGACGGTGCCAACTCGGCGGTGCGGCGCCTGACCGGCGTGGCCACGCGCGAGTGGGATTATCTGCACCACGCAATCGTCACCAGCGTGCGCAGCTCACAACCCCACCAGATGACGGCCTGGCAACGGTTCACCGATCATGGTCCATTGGCGTTTCTGCCTCTGGAGCGGGACGGTCGGCAGGATTGGTGTTCGATCGTCTGGTCGACCACGCCGAGTGAGGCCGAACGCTTGATGGCGCTGGATGATGAAGGTTTCTGTCGCGAGTTGGAGCAAGCCTTTGAGGGCCGTTTGGGTTCGGTTCTAAGCGCCGATCCACGGCTGTGCGTGCCGCTGCGCCAGCGCCATGCAAAGCGCTACGTGGCTGAAGGCCTGGCGCTGATCGGCGATGCGGCGCACACCATTCACCCGTTGGCCGGGCAGGGCGTGAACCTCGGTTTCCTCGATGCCGCCGTGCTCGCCGAAGTGCTGCTGCAAGCGGCAGAGCGTGGCGAACGGTTGGCCGACGTGAAAGTGCTGAGCCGCTACGAGCGTCGGCGCATGCCGCACAATCTGGCGTTGATGGCGGCGATGGAAGGCTTCGAGCGGTTGTTCCAGGCAGATCCGTTGCCGGTGCGCTGGCTGCGTAATGCCGGGTTGAAGATGATTGACCAGATGCCGGAGGCCAAGGCGTTGTTTGTGCGTGAGGCGCTGGGGTTGATCGGGGATTTGCCGGCACTTGCCAAGGCTTGAGATTTTCACTGCGGCTGATGGCCTCATCGCGGGCTTGCCCGCGAAGGGGCCGGTAAAACGATCCCATGTCTCATGCCATGCAACATCTGGTAACTTCTCCGCCAACTGATCGATTGAGAACCTAAATGTGAGTCCTTATCATTTGGTCTTACTTTTCCAATCGAGAGATCGCTCACATGTTGGCACCGAAGCGTCTACTGACCGCACTCGCCCTGACCCTGATCGGCAGCACTGCCACCCAGGCCGCTGACGAGGTGGTGGTTTACTCCTCGCGTATCGACGAGCTGATCAAACCGGTGTTCGATGCCTACACCGCGAAAACCGGTGTGCAGGTGAAGTTCATCACCGACAAGGAAGCGCCGCTGATGCAGCGCATCAAGGCCGAGGGCGAGAATGCCACCGCCGACCTGCTGCTGACCGTCGACGCCGGCAACCTGTGGCAAGCGGAGCAGATGGGCATCCTGCAACCGTTCACCTCGAAAACCATCGACGCCAACATTCCGCTGCAATACCGCGCGGCTTCTCATGCCTGGACCGGCCTGAGCCTGCGGGCGCGGACCATCGCTTACTCCACGGAGCGGGTGAAGCCGGGCGAGTTGAGCACTTACGAAGGTCTGGCCGACAAGAACTGGGAAGGTCGCCTGTGCCTGCGTACGGCGAAGAAGGTCTACAATCAGTCCCTGACTGCCACCATGATCGAAGTGCATGGTGCCGAGAAAACCGAAAAGATCCTCAAGGGCTGGGTCAACAACCTGTCCACCGACGTATTCTCCGATGATGTCGCGGTGTTGGAAGCAATCAACGCCGGCCAATGCGACGTTGGCATCGTCAACACCTACTACTACGGCCGTCTGCACAAGCAGAAGCCCGATCTGGCGGTGAAGCTGTTCTGGCCGAATCAGGGTGATCGTGGCGTGCATGTGAACCTGTCCGGCATCGGCCTGACCAAGTACGCGCCGCATCCGGAAGCCGCCAAGGCCCTGGTGGAGTGGATGACCACGCCTGAGGCGCAGAAGATCTTTGCCGACGTGAACCAGGAATTCCCGGCCAATCCTGCGGTACCGCCGTCCGCGGAAGTCGCCGCCTGGGGCAAGTTCGTCGCCGATACGTTGCCTGTGGAAGTCGCCGGCAAACGTCAGGCCGAAGCGATTCGCTTGATGGATCGAGCTGGCTGGAACTGAGTCTGCGGCTTTAAAGAGCAAAAGATCGCAGTCTTCGGCAGCTCCTACCGGGTGTACACCATCCCAATGTAGGAGCTGCCGAAGGCTGCGATCTTTTTGCGTTTTCCCTACACTTCACGATTTCCCTGCGAGAGACCTCCTTGGCCCACCCCGCCCAACGCCGCTGGTATCCCCTGGTCTTCGCCATCGCTGCGCTGGTCCTGCTGCCCCTCAGCGTTTTGTTGCTGTCCTGGCAAGCCATCGATCATCAAATCTGGTCGCACCTCTGGGACACCCAGATGCCGCGGCTGCTGGGCAACACGCTGACCCTGGTGTTCGGCGTCGGTGTCGGTGTCACGCTGTTGGGCGTCAGTCTTGCCTGGCTCACCAGCCTTTGTGAGTTTCCCGGCAGAAAGTGGCTGGATTGGGCGTTGATGCTGCCGTTCGCCATTCCCGCCTACGTGCTGGCTTTCGTTTTCGTCGGCCTGCTGGATTTCTCCGGTCCCGTACAAACCCTGATGCGCGAATGGTTCGGCACCGGCCTGCGTTTGCCGCGAGTGCGTTCCACGGGCGGTGTCATCCTCGTTCTGGTGCTGGTCTTTTATCCCTACGTTTACCTGTTGGCACGCACCGCGTTCCTCGCGCAGGGCAAAGGCTTGATGGAAGCGGCGCGAGTCCTGGGGCAATCGCCGTGGCAAGCGTTCTGGCGAGTCGCCCTGCCGATGGCGCGGCCGGCCATTGGTGCTGGCGTTGCGTTGGCGCTGATGGAAACCCTGGCGGATTTCGGTGCCGTGTCGGTGTTCAATTTCGACACCTTCACGACCGCCATCTACAAAACCTGGTATGGCTTTTTCAGCCTTTCCACCGCCACGCAATTGGCCAGTCTGTTGCTGTTGGTGGTGATGCTCGTGCTGTACGGCGAGCGCCGTGCCCGGGGTGCCAATCGGGCGAGCAACGAGCGGCCGCGGGTCAAGGCGTTGTATCACCTGCGCGGTTTCAAGGCGTTGGCGGCGATGAGTTGGTGTGGGCTGGTGTTTGCCTGCGCGTTCGTCATTCCGGTGCTGCAACTGGTGGTGTGGTTCTGGCAGCGCGGGCGCTTCGACCTGGATGAGCGGTACGCCGGGCTCATTGTTCATACGCTGTATCTGGGCGGCATGGCGGCGTTGATCACTGTCAGCGTTGCGCTGGTGCTGGCCTTTGCCCGGCGCCTGGCGCCGACCCGGGCGATTCGCTCCGGTGTCAGCCTGGCCAACCTCGGCTATGCGTTGCCGGGTTCGGTGCTGGCGGTGTCGATCATGCTGGCCTTCAGTTATCTGGATCGCGAGCTGGTGATTCCGCTGTCGGGATGGTTGGGCGGAGCCGGAAAACCTTTGCTGCTGGGCAGTCTGTCGGCCTTGTTGCTGGCCTATCTGGTGCGTTTCATTGCGGTGGCCTATGGGCCGCTGGAAAGCAGTTTGGCGCGAATACGGCCATCTTTGCCCGAAGCGGCACGTAGCCTTGGGGTCAGTGGGCCACGACTGTTTTTCAAAGTGTATCTGCCGTTATTGCTGCCCGGCACATTGAGTGCTGCGCTGCTGGTGTTCGTTGATGTGCTCAAGGAAATGCCCGCGACCTTGCTGATGCGCCCGTTTGGCTGGGACACGCTGGCTGTGCGCATCTTTGAAATGACCAGCGAAGGCGAGTGGGCGAGGGCGTCGTTGCCGGCGTTGACGCTGGTTCTGGTCGGGTTATTACCGGTCATCGGATTGATTCGACGTTCGGCGCATCGAAACACCTAGGTGTCAGTCCTACACCTTGAGGCTACAATGCGCGGCATTCGGTGCGGTCCGTCCTACAGACCCGGTCGCTGAAATCGGCTGAAAGCCTTCTAATTCAAGGCTTTCACCCCGTGCAGCACTGGCCCGCACCCTCGCCACGCCCGGAAGGAGAAACCCATGGGACAGCGTACGCCTCTGTATGACCTTCATCTCGCCCTCGGCGCGAAGATGGTCGATTTTGGCGGTTGGGATATGCCTCTGCATTACGGCTCGCAGGTCGAGGAACACCATCAGGTGCGCCGCGACTGCGGGGTTTTCGATGTATCCCACATGACCGTGATCGATGTCAGCGGCGCTCAGGCCAAGGCCTGGCTTCAGCATTTGCTGGCCAATGACGTCGAGCGCCTGCACAGCCCCGGCCGTGCCTTGTACAGCACCATGCTCAATGAGCGCGGCGGTATCGTCGACGACATGATCGTCTACCGCCTCGATGACGGGTATCGCCTGGTGGTCAACGCCTCTACCCGCGATCAGGACCTGGCGTGGATGCAGGCTCATCTTGTCGGTTTCGATGTGCAGCTCATCGAGCGCTCGGAGTTGGCGATGCTGGCCATACAAGGCCCGCATGCCCGACACAAAATCTCTGAGCTGGTCACCCAGTCTCGCGGCAACCTGATCCAGCTACTCAAGCCGTTCGAAGGTCAGCCTGACGGTGACTGGTTCATCGCGCGCACCGGTTACACCGGCGAAGACGGGCTGGAAATCATTCTGCCGGCCGATCAGGCGCCGGGCTTCTTCAACGATCTGGTGGGCGCGGGTATTTCGCCGATCGGGCTCGGGGCGCGGGATACGTTGCGTGTCGAAGCCGGCATGAACCTCTACGGTCAGGACATTCATCAAGACGTTTCGCCGCTGGCCTCGAACATGGCCTGGAGCATTGCGTGGGAGCCGGCCGCTCGTCAGTTCATCGGCCGTGCTGCCCTGGAAGCCGAACGCGCCGGCGGCGTACAACACAAACTGGTCGGTCTGGTCCTTGAGGAGCGCGGGGTTTTGCGCGCTCATCAAGTGGTCCGCATCGCCAATGTTGGCGAAGGGGAGATCACCAGTGGTAGTTTCTCTCCTACGCTTAGCAAGTCGATTGCACTGGCGCGCGTGCCGATGGCGACTGCCGACCGCGCTGAAGTGGAAATCCGTGGCAAATGGTACCCGGTCCGAGTGGTCAAACCGACCTTCGTACGCCATGGCAAAACCTTGATCTAACCTTTTCTGGCGGGCAAAGACCGCTGACAATTTTCTTGAGGACACAGAACATGAGCGATATCCCTGCCGACCTGCGTTTTGCCGAAAGTCACGAATGGGCCCGTCTGGAAGCCGATGGCACCGTCACCGTGGGCATCAGCGATCACGCTCAGGAAGCCTTGGGCGATGTGGTATTCGTCGAGCTGACCGAAGTCGGAAAAGTCTTCGCTGCTGAAGATCAAGCCGGTGTCGTTGAGTCGGTCAAAGCCGCTTCCGACATCTATTCCCCGATAGCCGGTGAAGTGATTGCGGTCAACGAAGACCTGAGCGGCTCGCCCGAGTTGCTCAACTCCGACCCGTACGGTGCCTGGATCTTCAAGCTCAAGCCAAGTAACGCTGGCGATCTGGACAAGCTGCTTGATGCCGCGGGCTACAAGGCCGCCATCGGCGAGTAAGTCTACAGCGTCACCCAAAGCCCCGATCCGTCGGGGCTTTTTATTGCCTGGCAGGTCTGGATCAAAAGATCGCAGCCTTCGGCAGCGCCTACATTGGAATGCGTATTTCTGTAGGCGCTGCCGAAGGCTGCGATCTTTTGATCTTCAAGGGCTCCGAGGCAGTGGCTGCTATGCTGGTTTGACCGTGTTGCATCGACGCTGAGCGCCAGTCCAGAGAGAGCCCGTCATGTCCCAGTTGCCGTCCTTGAGCCAGTTACGCGACCCCAATGCCTTCCTTCGCCGCCACCTCGGGCCCGATGCCGCCGAGCAGCAGGCGATGCTCGACAGCCTCGGCGTCGGTAGCCGCGTCGAGCTGATCGAGCAGACGGTGCCGCCGGGGATACGCCTGAACCGGGCGCTCGACCTGCCGCCCGCCCTCGACGAAGAAGCCGCGCTGGCCAAGTTGCGCGGTTACGCCGAGCAGAACCAGGTCTGGACCAGCCTGATCGGCATGGGTTACCACGGCACGATCACGCCGGCGGTCATCCTGCGCAACGTGCTGGAAAATCCCGGTTGGTACACCGCTTACACACCGTATCAACCGGAAATTGCCCAAGGCCGACTCGAAGCCTTGCTGAATTTCCAGCAACTGACCATCGACCTGACGGGCCTGGAGCTGGCCAACGCCTCGCTGCTGGATGAAGCCACGGCGGCGGCGGAAGCCATGGCCCTGGCCAAGCGTGTCGCCAAGTCCAGGAGCAATCTGTTTTTTGTGGATGAAAATTGTCATCCGCAGACGATTTCCGTGGTGCAGACCCGTGCCGAAGGTTTCGGTTTCGAGCTGATCATCGACACTGTGGATAACTTGAAACAGCACCAGGTATTCGGCGCGCTGCTGCAGTATCCCGACACCCACGGCGAGATTCGCGACCTGCGTCCGTTGATCGATCACCTGCACGCCCAGCAAGCCCTGGCCTGCGTCGCCACCGATCTGCTGAGCCTGTTGTTGCTGACGCCACCGGGAGAGTTGGGTGCCGACGTGGTGTTCGGCTCGTCCCAGCGGTTTGGTGTGCCCATGGGTTACGGCGGGCCCCACGCGGCGTTTTTTGCCAGTCGCGATGAATACAAACGGGCGATTCCCGGGCGGATTATCGGCGTCTCGAAAGACGCGCGCGGCAACACGGCATTACGGATGGCCCTGCAAACCCGTGAGCAACACATTCGCCGGGAGAAGGCGAATTCGAACATTTGCACTGCCCAGGTGCTGCTGGCCAATATCGCCAGTTTCTATGCGGTCTATCACGGGCCGGAAGGGCTCAAACGTATTGCCCAGCGAGTTCATCGATTGACGTGCATCCTCGCGGCGGGCCTGGAACGCCACGGCATATCCCGCCTCAACACGCACTTTTTCGACACCCTTACGCTGGAGGTCGGCGGCACTCAGACGGCGATCATCGAAAGCGCCCAGGCCGCGCAAATCAATTTGCGCATTCTCGGACGCGGTCAGCTGGGTCTGAGCCTCGACGAAACGTCCGACGAGTCCACCGTTGCCAAACTGTTCGATGTGTTCCTTGGCGCCGATCATGGGATCAACGTAGACGAACTGGACGCTGAAACGCTTCCTTCCGGCATCCCTGGCGAACTGCAGCGATCCTCGCCTTACCTGCGTCACCCGGTATTCAGCGCACATCACAGCGAAACCGAAATGCTGCGTTACCTCAAGCAGCTCGAAAACAAGGACCTTGCCCTCAACCAGTCCATGATCCCGCTGGGCTCCTGCACCATGAAACTCAATGCCACCAGCGAGATGATCCCGATCACCTGGCCGCAGTTCGCCAATCTCCATCCGTTCGTGCCAAAAGAGCAGGCGGTCGGTTATGCACTGATGATCGAAGAGCTGGAGCGCTGGCTCTGCGCGATCACTGGTTTCGACGCGATCTGCATGCAGCCCAATTCCGGCGCGCAAGGCGAATACGCCGGGTTGCTGGCGATCCGCAAATACCACGAAAGTCGTCATCAAGGTGCGCGGGACATCTGCCTGATTCCGTCCTCGGCCCACGGGACCAATCCTGCCTCGGCGCAAATGGCCGGGATGCGTGTGGTGATCGTCGAGTGCGATGAAGCGGGCAACGTCGACCTCGATGACCTGAAGGAAAAAGCGGCGGCTGCCGGAGACAAACTCGCTTGCCTGATGGCGACGTATCCTTCGACCCACGGCGTGTATGAGGAAGGCATCAGTGAGATCTGTGAAGTTATCCACAGCCATGGCGGCCAGGTGTACATGGATGGCGCCAACCTCAATGCGCAAGTCGGGTTGGCGCGGCCGGCGGACATTGGTGCCGACGTTTCCCACATGAACCTGCACAAGACCTTCTGTATTCCCCACGGCGGTGGCGGGCCTGGCATGGGGCCGATTGGTGTGCGGGCACACCTGGCGCCGTTCGTGGCCAATCACCCGGTGGTGGCAATTGACGGTCCGTTGCCGCAGAACGGCGCAGTCAGCGCGGCGCCCTGGGGCAGCGCGAGCATTCTGCCGATCAGCTGGATGTACATCGCCATGATGGGGCCGCAACTGGCAGACGCCAGCGAAGTGGCGATCCTCGCGGCGAATTACCTGGCGCAACATTTGTCCGGTGCATTCCCGGTGCTCTACACCGGGCGCAACGAGCGGGTGGCTCACGAATGCATTCTCGACCTGCGGCCGCTCAAGGCTCTGACCGGCATCAGCGAAGAGGACGTGGCCAAGCGTCTGATGGACTATGGCTTCCATGCGCCGACCATGTCGTTTCCGGTGCCGGGGACCTTGATGGTCGAGCCGACCGAAAGTGAATCGAAGGCTGAGCTCGACCGCTTTATCGGGGCGATGCTGAGCATTCGCGCAGAAATCACCGAGGTGCAGAATGGCAACTGGCCGGCCGAGGACAACCCGCTGAAACGGTCGCCGCACACACTGGCCGACATCACCGGGGTTTGGGAGCGGCCGTACAGTATCGAACAAGCGGTGACACCGGACGCGCACACCAAGGCGCACAAGTATTGGCCGGTGGTGAATCGGGTGGATAACGTTTACGGGGATCGGAACCTGTTTTGCGCGTGCGTGCCCGTGGATGATTACCGCTGAAATACCACAAGACACGTAACCCTGTGAGGCAAAAAAAATGCCGCTCATGTGAGCGGCATTTTTGTTCGTCAGTAAAACTTATTCCGACGCTACGGCATTCTTTGCCAGGATCGCATTCGCCAGTTCCATGTCCGTGGCCTGCAGGCCAGGGTTGTCGGCGCGAACCTTTTGCATCGCGGCTTCCAGGTACGGGCCGCGGATGCCGCCGTCACTGGCAACAAAACTGCCGGCATCGTCCTGTGCGGCAATGATCAGCTTGTGATCCTTGAACGTCAGGTAAGTCGAACCGGTGGTTGCACCGGACGAGATGACGTTACGCCAAAAGCTGTCGGCCATCGCCGAACCGACTGGAAGGGACAACACGGCGATGGTAGCGACAGCAAGTTTGAAACGCATGATGGGTGACTCCACTGGGTTAACTACGGCGTTTGATTGCCAAGTACCCAGCCGAGTTCCATCACCGGTCATTGAGCCGGTTCCACCAGCAAAATGGCGCCTTGCTGTCCGGTCACCCGAACACGGCTCCCGATGACGGCATCCGGGCCACGGGCCATCCACACGCTATCAGCCACTTTGATTTTTCCGCGCCCGTCGACAATCGACTCATGCACCACAAAGGTTTTGCCGATCAGTTCCTGGCCACGCAGGTTGAGGTTCGGCTCGTCACTCTGGCGCACCGCGCTGCGCTGGCGTCGCCACCAATACAGGGCGGTAGCGATCGAGAGCAGGCCGAACAGCAGAAACTGCAGTTCCCAGGACATGTCCGGTGCTACGAATGTCAGTACGCCAACAGCGGCGGCCGCCATGCCGATCCACAGCAGATAGCCGCCAGCGCCAAACACTTCGAGAATCAGCAGCACGGTACCCAATGCCAGCCAGTCCCAGAACGATAAATGCTGCAGGAATGCCCACATAACGTGCCTCAGGCTTTCTTGTTATCGAACGTGGCCTTAACGATTTCGCCGATGCCGCCGACCGCGCCAATCATCGAACTGGCTTCCAGCGGCATCAGGATGACTTTGCTGTTGTTGGCCGAGGCCAGTTTGCCCAGCGCATCGATGTACTTCTGCGCGACAAAATAGTTGACCGCTTGCACGTTGCCGCCGGCGATGGCTTCGGACACCACTTTGGTCGCCTGGGCTTCGGCTTCGGCCTGACGCTCACGGGCTTCGGCTTCGAGGAACGCGGCCTGACGACCGCCTTCCGCCTCGAGGATCTGCGCCTGTTTCTTGCCCTCGGCCGTCAGAATCGCTGCGGCACGCAGGCCTTCGGCTTCGAGAATTTGCGCACGCTTGATCCGCTCGGCTTTCATCTGCCCCGACATCGCCGCCATCAGGTCTGCTGGCGGGCTGATGTCCTTGATCTCGATCCGGGTGATCTTGATGCCCCATGGCGCCGTGGCTTCATCGACGGTGCGCAGCAGTTTCTCGTTGATCCCGTCACGCTGGCTGAGCATCGCGTCCAGCTCCATGGAGCCGAGCACGGTCCGGATGTTGGTTTGCAGCAGGTTGCGGATGGCGTGTTCGAGGTTGTTCACCTCGTAGGCCGCCTGGGCGGTATTGACCACCTGGAAGAAGCACACGGCGTCGATCTGCACCGTGGCGTTGTCCGCAGTGATGACCTCTTGAGGCGGAATGTCCAGCACGCTTTCCATGACGTTGATCTTGCGACCGATACGATCCATCACTGGAATGATGATGTTCAAGCCCGGTTTGAGGGTGTTGGTGTAACGGCCGAATCGCTCGACCGTCCATTGATAACCCTGCGGCACAACCTTGAAGCCCATGAACAGAATGGCGACCACCAGGCCGACAAAAAGTAAAAGCACGCTACCGATCTGCATAACGATTCCCTGTTGATCATTGAAGTTGCGATCGCAGGAGTGTAACGGCGCGGCTCGGGGATAAGAATCGTTTGTCGGTCTTTGCATCATCAGGAGACATAAAAGGTTTCATTTCTGCTCACTCTGCGGTGTCACCCGCAGCACCTCCTCGATTGTCGTCAACCCTGCAGCTACCTTCTGCGCACCCGACAGCCGCAGACTGCGCATGCCTTCCTTGAACGCCTGACGCCGGATCGCCAGCAGATCGGTGTCGGGGTTGATCAGTGCTTTGAGGCCATCCGTCAGTTGCATGATTTCGTAGACCCCGGCGCGGCCACGGTAGCCGGTGTCGCGGCATTCCAGGCAACCGACGGCGCGCTGGGCATTGCCGGGCAGCGGTGCCTGCCAGGGTTTGGTCAGGGTTTGCCAGTCTTCTTCACTCAGCGTCAGCGGTGCCTTGCAGTGCGGGCACAACGTTCGGACCAGTCGCTGCGCCATGACGCCGAGCACCGTGGCCTTGATCAGGTAATGCGGCACGCCGAGCTCCAGCAGTCGGCTGATGGCGCTGGGCGCGTCGTTGGTGTGCAGCGTCGAGAGCACCAGGTGACCGGTGAGCGCGGCCTGGATCGCCATTTCAGCCGTTTCGAGATCACGGATCTCGCCGATCATGATGATGTCGGGGTCTTGCCGCATCAGCGCGCGCACGCCGGCGGCAAAGGTCAGTTCGATGTTGTGCTGGACCTGCATCTGGTTGAACGCCGGCTCGACCATCTCGATCGGGTCTTCGATGGTGCAGAGGTTGACCTCCGGCGTCGCCAGTTTCTTCAAGGTGGTGTAGAGCGTGGTGGTCTTGCCCGAGCCGGTCGGCCCGGTCACCAGAATGATGCCGTTGGGCTGACTCGTCATGTCCTGCCAGCGGCGCAGATCATCCGTGGAAAAGCCCAACTGATCGAAGTCCTTGAGCAGCACTTCGGGATCGAAGATCCGCATGACCATTTTTTCGCCAAACGCCGTTGGCAACGTCGACAGCCGCAACTCGACTTCGCCACCGTCCGGCGTCTTGGTTTTCACCCGACCGTCCTGGGGTTTGCGTTTTTCCGCGACATTCATCCGTCCCAGGCTCTTGAGCCGACTGACGATGGCCATGGTCACCTGTGGCGGGAACTGATAGACGTTGTGCAACACACCGTCGATGCGAAAGCGCACCGTGCCTTGCTCGCGACGGGGTTCGATGTGGATATCGCTGGCGCGCTGCTGGAAGGCGTACTGGAACAACCAGTCGACGATATTGACGATGTGCGCGTCGTTGGCGTCCGGCTCCTGGTCGCTGGCGCCGAGGTTGAGCAGTTGCTCGAAGTTGCCCAGGGTGCTGGTCTGTTGATCGTTGTTGGTCGCGCCACTGACCGATTTGGCCAGGCGGAAAAACTCTACGCTGAAACGCTGGATGTCGACCGGGTTGGCCACCACCCGCTTGATCGGCAGCTTCAGAACGTGGGTCAGGTCGGCTTCCCAGCCTTTGACATAGGGCTGGGCGCTGGCCACGGTCACGGCGTCGCGATCAATGGACACCGCGAGAATCTTGTGGCGCTGCGCGAAGGCGTAGGACATCAGCGGCGTAATGGCCGCGACGTTGATTTTCAGCGGGTCGATGCGCAAGTAGGGCTGGCCGGCCTGCTGCGACAACCACAGCGTCAGGCTTTCCAGGTCAAGGTGTTTGCCGGGACGACTGAGGTCGTCCAGCTGCTGGCTGGCGATGAACTCCAGCGGGTGCAGCTGGCCATTGGCGGCGTGACGGCGGCGAGCGTTGAGCGCGTGCTCGGCCGAATCCTGGCTGATAAAGCCCTGGGCGACCAGTTCGCGCAGCAAATCATTGAGATCCAGCCAGCGGTCCTGAATGGCGAGTTGAACGGACATGCGGGCTCCTCGTGAACAACAGTTCGCAAAGGATAGTCGTGGACCCGCTGACCGTTGGGCCACTACCCGACGAAGCCGTATCGGGTTTTTTCAGCCCGTCGCCTGAGTCGCTTCAACCCGCGCAAAATCAGCCGCTTGCAGTTCTACCGAACAGACGCTGATCAGGTTACGTAATTTTTCCGCAATCACTTGCGCTCGGTGCCAGCTCAGCCCATCCATGACGATGTCGAGCGACAGCCAATCGTCCGTGCGCTGCACGTTGACCTGTTGCGGTGTCAGGCATTGCAACGCGAACAGGTTGAGCGCACGGCACAACAGATCCGGTTCTGCCTCGGCGAGCAATTGATAGTGGACGCGGCAGTGGGCATTGCTGGCGTTCCAGACATCGGCGCGGGTAGGCGGGGTGTTCACGGCTTCGAGATGCGGCATGATCGGTCTCCAAAATCACTGGAGGAATTTTTACATTCGATGCCGGGTATTTCTTATCTATGATGGGTCTTATTGGCGATCTATCGAATCATGTGATTCAACAAAACATTGATTACAGGTTTTTCTATGCAAAGCGAACTGGATGGCTACGACCGCAAGATTCTCGCGTTGCTGCAAGAGGACGCTTCGCTCTCCAGCGCGCAGATCGCCGAGCAGGTAGGGCTTTCGCAGTCGCCCTGCTGGCGGCGGATTCAGCGGATGAAGGAGGAGGGGATCATTCGCGGTCAGGTGACGCTGCTGGACCGGAAGAAGATCGGGCTCAACACGCAGATTTTTGCCGAGGTCAAACTCAACGCCCATGGGCGTTCGAACTTCACGGAGTTCACCGAGGCGATTCGCGGCTTTTCCGAAGTGCTGGAGTGTTATGTGCTGATGGGGTCAGTGGATTTCTTGTTGCGGATCGTGACGGCGGACATCGAGGCGTATGAGCGGTTTTTCTTCGAGAAGCTGTCGATGGTGCCGGGAATTCAGGAGGTGAACTCGATTGTGGCGTTGTCGGAAATCAAGTCGACCACCAGCTTGCCGGTGTTGCGCTGATTCGACAGAGGGTTTTTGTGGCGAGGGAGCTTGCTCCCGCTGGGCAGCGGAGCGGCCCCGAAAATGGGCCTGCTGCGCAGTCCAGCGGGAGCAAGCTCCCTCGCCACAAGGACTTACATGCGCAGCAACATCTTCCAGGCACGGTTCTGATAAACCGCGATCGCCTGCTGCTTGCGCGCATCCAGCGATTCATCGGTGATCGGTTCGTTGGCCAGTTGCGCAAGCTGCTTCAGCTCGCCGTACAGTCGATCCATTTCCGGGATCTCCAGCACGTTGCGGGCATGGTGCAACCAGGCCTGGATGCGCTCGATGCGCGGCAGTTGCTCGGCCAGATCTTCCGGCTGCTGCTGGTAACGCTGCAACTGCAGGGAGGTCGCTTCTTCACCCAGCAAGCGCGGCAGCCAGCTACCCAATTGCGCAGCGCCCTGGCGATTGCCGCGAACATTGCGATCGGCGGCCCAGGTGCGGGCCAGCAACCAGCGCGAGGTATTCAGCGAGAACAGGCCCCAGCGCGGGTCTTCGAGTTCTTCGAGGAACTGCTCCGGCGCGGCTTTACGCACGTCTTCGTCGTCCTGACCGGCCTGTACCAGAGGGCGCCAGTCTTCGAGCAACGCATCCAGTGCGAGGCGCAGGTCGTGTGTCGACTGACGCGGGGCGGCCTGGCCCAGGCTGCTCAGCAGGGCGCGCAATTCGGCAAGGTTTTCGACCCAGTCCTGCAACAGACGCCAGTGGCCGTTGAAGCGATATTGCTCGGCCAGACGCTGGCTGCTGCTCAGCAAATGCCAGCTCAACGCGGCGAACGCGTCGTCCAGCGGCATTTCGGCGCTGATCTGCGGCGCCGGCAGGCTCAACGAATAGCTGTTGGCGTCGTACAAGCGGTAACCGCGTTCGGCCTTGCTGATGTCACACGGCATCAGGGCCAGGGTCGCGGCCAGTTCGGCGGCCAGTTCCAGCAGTGCGGCCGGTTCGCCTTCGCGTAGCTCCAGCTCCAGTTCGCAGATTTCTTCTTTCTGCTTGCCGACAACGACGTGGCCCAGGTCCAGCGCGGCTTCGATCACCACTTTGGTCTTGCCACGGCCCCAGGCGATTTCGGCGCGTTCGCGGACGAAATCGGTGGTGAAAATCGGCTTGAGGGTTTTCTTGTCCAGCTCGGCCAGCTCTTCAGGCCAGCATTCGCCATCGAGTTTTTTCACGTCGAGCTTGGCTTTGGGCAGGTTCCAGTCGTATTCGTTACGCTCGGACAAACCGGCGACGCTCTGGCCACGGGTCTTGAGGGTCTGGATCACTTCTTCGCCATCGCGGCGCAGGCGCAGGGCAACCTTGGCGCGGGCCAGGTCACGCTCAGGCGTGTCGAAGTACTGGTTCATCAGTTCACGGCGTTCCCAGCCACTTTTGTTGCGTTTTTTCAGGAGCGGGTGCTCGCGCAGGGCGGCGAGGGTTTCGCGGCTGACGCGGAGTTTGATTTCGGTTTCTTTCTGCATGGCCGGAAAATCCAGGATCGGGAGCGCAGCCGGGGGAATGTGTGGCTGCCAAGGTCGTGCAGTGTACAGGAGTGAACGTTCCTAGGTGCCGCGACGGTTTATTCCTGTCGCCGGATGGTTCTATGATGGACTTCAATTCGCGAGTTGGAGTCAGCGATGCCTTTGCCGTCCATGAAAGATCAGTTCGCTGCGCTGATTGCCACGCCGTCGGTCAGTTGTACCCAGGCCAGCCTCGATCAATCCAACCGTCCAGTGATCGATTTGCTGGCGACGTGGCTCGGCGACCTGGGGTTTGCCTGCGATATCCAGCAGGTCAGCCCCGGCAAATTCAATCTGCTGGCCAGTTTCGGTTCCGGCCCCGGTGGTCTGGTGCTTGCCGGACATAGCGATACTGTGCCGTTCGATGGCGCGCTATGGCAGACCGATCCGCTGAAACTGACCGAAGTCGATGGCCGCTGGGTCGGTCTGGGCAGTTGCGACATGAAAGGCTTTTTCGCCCTGGCCATCGAAGCCGTCCAGCCCTTGCTCGACCAGCCGTTCAAACAGCCGTTGCTGATCCTCGCCACTTGCGATGAAGAAAGCTCGATGTCCGGTGCCCGTGCCTTGGCTCAAGCAGGACGCCCGTTGGGCCGGGCGGCGGTGATCGGCGAGCCGACCGGACTGAAACCGATCCGCATGCACAAAGGCATCATGATGGAGCGCATCGACATCCTCGGTCAGAGCGGCCATTCCTCGGACCCGCGCCTCGGTCATAGCGCTCTCGAAGCCATGCACGATGCCATCGGCGAACTGCGCGGGCTGCGCCTGTTGTGGCAGCGCGAATACCGTAATCCGCAGTTCGGCGTACCGGTGCCGACCATGAACTTCGGCTGCATCCATGGCGGGGATAACCCCAATCGCATCTGCGGCCAGTGCTCGCTGGAATTCGACCTGCGTCCGCTGCCGGGCATGGACCCCAAGATGCTGCGCGCGGAGATTCTGAAGAAACTCAACCCGGTTGCCGAACGGCATCAGGTAAAGATCGATTACGCGCCGCTGTTCCCCGAAGTGCCGCCCTTCGAGCAGGCCGAGGACGCCGAATTGGTGCGCGTCGCGGAAAAGCTTACGGGTCATCGCGCCGAAGCAGTGGCGTTCGGCACCGAAGCGCCTTATCTTCAGCGTCTTGGCTGCGAAACAGTGGTGTTAGGCCCGGGCGACATTGCCTGCGCGCACCAACCGGGGGAATACCTCGAAATGTCACGTTTGCAGCCTACCGTGCATCTATTACGGCAACTGATCGAACATTACTGCCTGACACCGGCTCAAGCGCCAATGGCTTGAGCGCGACCCTTGTAGGCGCAGCCTTCGGCAACTCCTACAGGTATAAATTGCCAATGCCCCAACCCGTATTCATGAGGAGAGCGCGCGTGTCGCCAAGCCTGTTCCGACGATAACCATCAGCCCGCTGTGCGTTTTCCGTTTCGCCCATTTTTTGGCTGCTATTTATTTACAGGCCCAGGTTCATGCCCGAATACGTTAATTGGCTTCGTCACGCTTCGCCTTACATCAACGCCCACCGCGATTGCACCTTCGTCGTCATGCTGCCCGGCGACGGGGTGGAGCACCCGAACTTCGGCAATATCGTCCACGACCTGGTGCTGCTGCACAGCCTCGGCGTGCGACTGGTGCTGGTTCACGGCTCCCGCCCGCAGATCGAAACCCGCCTGGCCGCGCGTGGCCTGACCCCGCATTACCACCACGGGATGCGCATCACCGATGCGGCGACCCTCGAGTGCGTGATCGATGCCGTCGGCCAGCTGCGCATTGCCATCGAAGCACGGCTGTCGATGGACATGGCTTCGTCGCCGATGCAGGGCTCGCGCCTGCGGGTCGCCAGCGGCAACTTGGTGACCGCACGGCCGATCGGTGTGCTCGAAGGCGTCGACTATCACCACACCGGCGAAGTGCGCCGGGTTGACCGCAAAGGCATCAATCGCCTGCTGGACGAGCGCTCCATCGTGTTGCTGTCGCCGTTGGGTTACTCGCCGACCGGTGAGATTTTCAACCTCGCGTGTGAAGACGTGGCGACCCGCGCGGCCATTGATCTGGGGGCCGATAAACTGCTGCTGTTCGGTGCCGACCTGGGTTTGATCGATGAAAACGGGCGTCTGGTGCGTGAACTGCGTCCGCAGCAAGTGCCGGCGCATTTGCAGCGTCTGGGCAATAACTATCAGGGCGAATTGCTGGACGCTGCGGCTGAAGCTTGCCGTGGCGGCGTGGCGCGCAGTCATATCGTCAGTTACGTCGAGGACGGCGCACTGTTGACCGAACTGTTCACCCGTGACGGTGGTGGTACGCTGGTGGCGCAGGAACAATTCGAAGTCGTGCGTGAAGCCGCGATTGAAGACGTTGGCGGTCTGCTGGACCTGATCAGCCCGCTGGAAGAGCAGGGGATTCTGGTGCGTCGTTCGCGCGAAGTGCTGGAGCGCGAAATCGAGCAGTTCAGTGTGGTCGAGCGCGAAGGCATGATCATCGCGTGTGCGGCGCTGTATCAGATTGCCGATTCGGATGCGGGGGAGCTGGCGTGCCTGGCGGTGAACCCGGAGTACCGGCATGGTGGCCGTGGGGATGAGCTGTTGGAGCGGATCGAAACCCGCGCTCGGGCTCAGGGGTTGAAGACGCTGTTCGTCCTCACCACCCGGACCGCCCACTGGTTCCGTGAGCGTGGCTTCGTGCCGAGCAGCGTCGAGCGCCTGCCGTCGGCGCGGGCGTCGCTGTACAACTATCAGCGTAATTCGAAGATCTTCGAAAAAGCCCTGTAACCGCAGGCTTTTGTGGCGAGGGAGCTTGCTCCCGCTGGGGGCCGAAGGGCACCCAAACCCGGCAACGCGATAAGTCAGACATAACGCGTTTGCCTGTTTTGGGGCTGCTGCGCAGCCCAGCGGGAGCAAGCTCCCTCGCCACAGGGTTTGTGTGTTACTCGGTGACGAATTTCGCGCTGATATACGGCGAGTAATCTGGCAGCACCGTCTCAACCTTCCCTTGTTCCTTCAAGAACTTCGCCGTCTCACCCATGGCCTTCGCCGTGCCGCTGTCCAGCAGCGCGGTGGTCTCCTGTGCCTTCGCGTCCGGGAAAGCCGAACCGGCCAGCAGTTCCGGCACATCGGCGGTATTGGCACCGGTCAGTTTGGCGATTTTCTGCACCGGTACCGAATCAGCGGTCCAGCTGGTTTGGAGCACTCAAAGAAATAACACCGATACACAAACTGTAACAATTGATCTGGATAGTGCGCGCTTGGCCGTCATGGCGTTGCTTTCGATGAGATTGAAAACGGGTTTTTAAACCCAATTCATCTAAAAAAATAAAATTAAATACCTTTTGGGAATTAGCTTTGGAAGGGTTTTTTCAGCGAGCTCATTCCCAAAGGGTATGAAAAAGAAGCACAGACTTCTTTTTAGGTTTATGGCGACGTCATAAACCCGCATGGACCGAATTGACGGGGATTAGACCATGGTCGTAGACACAGATAGTTACGATTGACTTGTAGGTCACGGTCTGGCGCTAATCGCCAATCCTAGGATCCCGAGCGTTTGAACTCAGGACCAGGACTACAAGAATTAGAAACGAGAGGAGCTTAACAATGAACAAGTCCACCTTGGCCTTGGCCGTGGCCGTAGGGGTTTTGGCGCAGCAGGCAGGCGCCGCCGGTTTCATCGAAGACAGCAAGGCTTCCGTCAGTTCTCGGACGATGTATTACAACGCTGATACCCGCGAAGGGACTGCCAACGATCAGCGCGAAACCGCTCAAGGCTTCAAGTTCGATTACCTGTCCGGTTTCACTCAAGGCTTAGTTGGGTTTGGTTTTGACGCCCAGGCGCTGGTGGGCATCCATCTGGACGGTGGTCGTGGTCATCACCCGGACAACAGCAACTTTTTCCCAAGCGACAGCGACGGCTCGGCATCCGACCCATGGAGCCGCGTAGCGGGTAACGTCAAAGCGCGATTCTCGAAAACCGAGGCCCACTTGGGTGGCGCGCTGCAACCCAACATGCCGATCCTGGTCGCGAACGACAGCCGTCTGCTTCCACAGACTTTCGAGGGTGGCACCATCACCTCGAAGGAGATCGACAACTTCACGTTCAACGTCGGTCAACTTGAGCATGCAGCGGGTCGCGCATCCTCGAACACCACCGGCCTGGCAGTGGCTGGCGGTACCGAAGAAAGCAACCAGTTCCGTTACGCCGGTGCTGACTGGAAGGTTACCAAGGACCTGACGCTGCAGTACTACCACGCGAACCTGGAAGATTATTACAAGCAAAACTTCTTCGGCCTCGTGCACGTCTTCCCGATCAGCAACAACCAGTCTTTCAAGACCGACCTGCGCTACTTCGACAGCAGCTCCGACGGCAAGAATGGTGATGCGGGTTATCGCTTCAACAACAACAACGGCTACGCCAAGACCCCAGGCGAGGTTGATAACACGACCTGGAGCGCCATGTTCACTTACACCTTGGGTGGCAGTGCTTTCCTGGTCGGTCACCAGCGTGTCAGCGACGACGGCGGTTTCGTATATCTGAACCAGGGCAGCGTGGTCGATGGCAATGGTCGCAACGAAGGGGCGGCGGGCGCCAGCTTCTATCTGTTCACTGACTCGATGATCAACGGTTTCGTCCGTGCAGGCGAAAACACCACCTTCGGTCAGTACACTTATGACTTCGCCTCTCTGGGGGTTCCGGGCCTGAAGGCGTCGGCCGTCTATCTGCGTGGCGAGAACATCAAAGCGTCCAATGGTGTGGGTAAAGACCTGACCGAGTGGGAGCGCGACCTGCGTGTGGATTACGTAATTCAAACAGGTGCGCTTAAAGGATTTGGCACAACACTGCGTCACGGTACCTATCGCGGCGACAACATCACCGCCCAAGACCAGACCCGTCTGATCTTCAACTACACCTACAGCTTCATGTAACAAGCTTCGCGAAGAGAGCCTCGCCGGTCGGCGGGGCTTTTTTTTGCGTTCTTTTTAATATTCGAATTAGGTATTGATCAGTAATTTAATATTCTTTTTAGCTTTTAAGATAAATCCCTAAAGTGAATCCCGTCGGGGCCGATACTAGTGTCCCTTGGCGATCAAAATGCCGTCTTTTATTCCCGTACGGCATTAAAAAAGAATGAATTGAGTTTTTTCCGTTTACCATGCCGGCCCATTTTCCGCAGTCAGACCGTTGACTTAGAGCCTTCGGTTGAGTGGCGTGCGGATCGCGGACAGCGGCACACGCGCATTTCAGGATCCAGAGCATTCGACTCAGGACCGAAAAAATTAGAAACGAGAGGAGCGAAACAATGAACAAGTCCACTTTGGCCCTGGCTGTGGCCGTAGGGGTTTTGGCGCAGCAGGCAGGCGCCGCCGGTTTCATCGAAGACAGCAAGGCTACATTGGGGCTGCGTAACTTCTACATCAATACCGATAACCGTGACGGCGATACCAAAGCTGCCAAGGCTCAGAACAAGCAAGAAGAGTGGGGCCAAGGCTTCGATCTGCGCTACACCTCCGGCTACACCCAAGGCACCGTCGGCTTTGGTATCGACGCGATCGGCCTGCTGGGCGTGCGTCTGGATTCCGGCGGCGGTACCAACGGCGCCACGGCAACTTCGTACGGCGGCACTGTTTTCCCAAGCAAATCCAACGGCGAAGCGGTTGATAACTTCTCCAGCCTGGGCCTGACTGCCAAAGCCAAGATCTCCCAGACCGAACTGAAGCTGGGCACCCTGCAGCCAAAACTGCCGGTTATCGTGACCAACGACGGTCGCATGCTGCCGCAAACCTTCCAGGGTGGTCAGATCACTACGAACGACATCAAGGACCTGACACTGGTTGGTGGTCAGATCGAGCACGCCAAGGGCCGTAACTCCAGCAACAACGAAGAGTTGTCGATTGCGGGTGCCAACGCTCACACCGCAGCCGGTCGGGACAGCAACAAGTTCATCTATGGTGGCGGTGACTACAAAATCACCAAAGACCTGACTGCCCAGTACTACTACGGCAACCTGGAAGATTTCTACAAGCAGCACTTCCTGGGTCTGGTTCACAACTGGGCAATCGGTCCGGGTGTGTTGAAGTCTGACTTCCGTTACTTCAACAGCCGTGATGATGGCGCTAATGGCCATGACTCTGCCTACTACACCACCGGTGACTACGGCACTGGCATCACCAAAGGCAAGGTTGACAACAACCTGTACAGCGGCTTGTTCCTGTACTCCGTTTCAGGTCATACCTTCGGTGGTGGCTACCAGGTCAGCAACGGTAACAGCGACTTCCCTTGGCTTAACCAAGGTGACGGTTCGTCGGCTTACATCACCACTGACATGCAGATCGCCAAGTTCGCCCGTGCCGGTGAACGTACATGGCAAGCTCGCTACTCGTACGACTTCGCCAAGGTTGGCGTTCCTGGCCTGACCGCCGGTGTGGTTTACCTGCGTGGCGATAACATCGACACCTCCGGTAAAGTAGGCGCCCGCCAAGTCAACGTCAACGCTACTGGCCGCTCCGAGTGGGAACGCGACCTGACCATTGGTTACGTCGTACCGGAAGGCCCGTTGAAAAACCTGGGCCTGATGTGGAAAAACGCTACCTGGCGCAACGACATCCCAGGTCAACGCGACCAGGACGAAAACCGCCTGATCGTCAGCTACTCGATCCCGCTGTTGTAATAGCGCTCGCGTAACCGCTGAAAAAAAAGCCCCGCCCGGCATCACGCCGGGCGGGGCTTTTGCGTTTCCAGAGCGGGGTCACCCCCGTAATCCCGCCCTGATTTCCCTCTTTTGCAGCAACTCAAGGCCTTCTCGAACCTTGGAAACGATAGTCGTCGCGATGGATTGGCGGGTCCAGTGAACAGTTATTTAATATTCATTTTCGGTCTAATAATCGAGATATATATTCTTTTTGTATGATCCCCAACACGAGCTACAGTTGAGTTCTACATCACACTCATCAGGAGCCCACCATGAGCATCAGACTCGGCGACATCGCCCCCGATTTCGAGCAGGATTCCAGCGTCGGCACCATCCGTTTCCATGAATGGCTGGGCGATAGTTGGGGCGTGCTGTTCTCCCACCCGGCAGACTTCACCCCAGTGTGCACCACGGAGCTGGGCTTCACCGCCAAGCTCAAGGATGAATTCGCCAAGCGCGGGGTCAAGGCCATTGCGCTGTCCGTGGACCCGGTGGACTCGCACCACAAGTGGATCGAGGACATCAACGAAACCCAGAACACGACCGTCAACTTCCCGATCCTGGCCGACGCTGACCGCAAGGTGTCGGACCTGTACGACCTGATTCACCCGAACGCCAACGACACTTTGACCGTGCGTTCGCTGTTCGTGATCGACCCGAACAAAAAGGTTCGGCTGACCATCACCTACCCGGCCAGCACCGGCCGTAACTTCCATGAAATCCTGCGGGTGATCGACTCGCTGCAACTCACCGACAACTACAAGGTGGCCACCCCGGCCAACTGGAAGGACGGTGAAGAAGTGGTGATCGTGCCGTCGCTGCAGGACCCGGATGAAATCAAGAAACGCTTTCCCAAGGGCTATCGCGCGGTGAAGCCGTACCTGCGTCTGACGCCGCAACCGAACAAGTAAACCTTCAGCACATGGTTCAAGTTATCCGAAGAACAGGCATTTCAGGCCGTTTCGACGGCCTTTTTATGCCTGGAAAACACGGCGCCGTATATCTCTGTATCGAATAACCAAATGAATAAATATGATTTAAAGATATATGACTCGCCTGTTAAGGTCTCTTCATCGAAGCGAGATCGCACACGGCGAATCGCCAACACCGTTCAAGGAATCGTCTGAATGCTGGTCGTCTCACTGGGTGGCAGTCCGAGTCAACGCTCCCGTTCCGGGGTGCTGCTGGAGCGCTCCCAACGCTGGTTGCAGGAACAGGGTGTGGAGGTGGTGAGTTACCAGGTGCGGGACTTCCCGGCCGAAGACTTGCTGCACGCACGTTTCGACAGCCCGAAGGTGATCGACCTGCTGCAACAGATTGAAAACGCCGACGGCCTGCTGATCGCGACGCCGGTGTACAAGGCATCGTTCTCCGGCGCACTGAAAACCGTACTGGACCTGCTGCCCGAACGCGCCCTGGCCCACAAAGTGGTTTTGCCGATGGCTACCGGCGGCAGCATCGCCCACATGCTGGCGGTGGATTACGCACTCAAACCGGTGTTGTCGGCGTTGAAGGCCCAGGAAATGCTCCACGGGATTTTCGCTGCGGACAGCCAGATCGCTTACGGTGAAGGCAGCGCACAAGCGCAACTGGCGCCAGAGCTGGAAGAACGTTTGAACGAATCCCTGGAGCTGTTTTTCAGCGCCATGGCGCGACGGCCGAAGCCGCTCGATCCGAACCTGTTGAATGAACGTCTGTTGAGTGCTCGCTGGAGCATTTAAGCCTGCACTCAAGCCACACCTGAATTCTGAAGTACTCACCTTACTCAGCCGTCAACGGCCAAGCAGGTGCAGCCAAAACCCAACTGCAAAAAGGAGAGCGCTATGCGCACTGTCATTTTGCGTCGTGGTCTGGTCGCTCTGTTTGCTGCGGCTGTGTCCTTCGGCGCCATTACTCAAGCTCAAGCCGAGACCCTTCGGATCGGTTATCAGAAGTACGGCACGCTGGTGCTGCTCAAAGCCAAAGGCACGCTGGAAAAACGCCTCGCCGCCCAAGGCGTGGATGTGCAATGGACTGAATTCCCCGGCGGCCCGCAGCTGCTTGAGGGGCTGAATGTCGGCTCCATCGACTTCGGTGTCACCGGCGAAACGCCTCCGGTATTCGCTCAAGCGGCGGGTGCCGATCTGCTCTACGTCGCCTACGAACCGCCAGCGCCCCACAGCGAAGCGATCCTGGTGCCGAAAGACTCGCCAATCAAATCGGTGAAGGACCTCAAGGGCAAGAAAGTCGTCCTGAACAAAGGCTCCAACGTTCACTACCTGCTGGTTCGCGCGCTGGAAGACGCCGGCCTCAAATACACCGACATCCAGACCGTCTTCCTGCCCCCGGCCGATGCCCGAGCCGCGTTCGAACGTGGCAGCGTCGACGCCTGGGTGATCTGGGACCCGTACCAGGCCGCCGCCGAACAACAGCTGCAAGCGCGCACCCTGCGCGATGGCCAAGGCATCGTCGACAACCATCAGTTCTACCTGGCGACCAAACCCTACGCACAGAAAAATCCTGAGGTCATCAAGACCCTCGTGGAAGAAGTGCGCGCCGTCGGCGAGTGGTCCAAGGCCAACCCGGAAGACGTGACCCAACAGGTTTCGCCACTGCTTGGCCTGCCGGCGGACATCACCCTGACCTCGGTGAAACGCCAGGGCTACGGCGCCCTGTTCCTGACTCCTGAAGTGGTCGCCGCCCAACAGAAAATTGCCGACAGCTTCTATCAGCTCAAGCTGATTCCGAAGCCGCTGAGCATCAAAGACGTGATCTGGACGCCACCGGCGGCCGTCGCCAACGCGCAGTAATTCGATTCCCCAAGGAGACCACTCCATGAGCCTCAATATCTTCTGGTTCCTGCCTACCCACGGCGACGGCCATTACCTTGGCACCGCCGAGGGCGCTCGCGCCGTCGATCACGGTTACCTGCAACAAGTTGCGCAAGCGGCGGATCGCCTGGGCTTCGGCGGGGTGCTGATTCCCACCGGCCGCTCGTGCGAAGACTCGTGGCTGGTGGCGGCGTCGCTGATCCCGGTGACCCAGCGTCTGAAATTCCTTGTCGCACTACGCCCCGGGATCATTTCCCCGACGGTGGCCGCGCGTCAGGCCGCGACACTGGATCGCCTGTCCGGCGGTCGTGCGTTGTTCAACCTGGTGACGGGTGGCGATCCGGAAGAACTGGCCGGCGACGGTTTGTTCCTGACGCACGAAGAACGCTATCAAGCCTCGGTGGAATTCACCCGCATCTGGCGTCGTGTACTGGAAGGTGAAACCGTTGATTACGACGGTCAGCACATCAGCGTGAAGGGCGCCAAGTTGCTCTATCCGCCGATCCAGCAACCGCGTCCGCCGCTGTACTTCGGCGGCTCTTCGGAAGCGGCGCAGGACCTCGCGGCAGAGCAAGTGGAAATGGTCCTGACCTGGGGCGAGCCACCGGCCGCTGTTGCCGAGAAAATCGAACAGGTTCGCGCTAAAGCCGCGAAGCTTGGCCGCACGGTGCGCTTCGGGATTCGCCTGCATGTGATCGTTCGTGAAACCAATGCCGAAGCCTGGCAAGCGGCGGACCGACTGATCTCGCATCTGGACGACGACACGATCGCCCGTGCCCAGGCTTCACTGGCGCGCTTCGATTCCGTCGGCCAGCAACGCATGGCGGCATTGCATGGCGGCAGCCGCGACAACCTGGAAGTCAGCCCCAACCTGTGGGCGGGCGTCGGTCTGGTGCGTGGCGGTGCTGGCACCGCGTTGGTCGGCGACGGTCCGACCGTGGCCGCACGCGTGAAGGAATACGCGGACCTGGGCATCGACACCTTCATTTTTTCCGGCTATCCGCACCTCGAAGAGTCCTACCGCGTCGCGGAATTGCTGTTCCCGCATCTCGATATCGAGCGCCCCGAGCTGCCGAAAAGCGCCGGTTACGTCAGTCCGTTCGGCGAGATGGTCGCCAACGACATTCTTCCCAAAGCCGCGCCCCGGAGCTGAGGCGCGCCATGAAGAAAATCATCCACAACCTTGCGCCCTGGGTGTTGCCGGTTTTGCTGTTGGCGGTGTGGCAGTTGTCAGTGTCGGCGGGCTGGTTGTCGACACGGATCCTGCCGGCGCCGATCGCGGTGATTGAGGCCGGCGTGAGCCTGGTACGCAGCGGCGAAATCTGGACGCACCTGGCGATCAGCGGCTGGCGTGCGGCGCTGGGCTTCACCCTTGGCGGCAGCATCGGACTGGCGCTGGGCTTCATCACCGGTCTGTCGAAGTGGGGCGAACGCCTGCTCGACAGTTCGGTGCAGATGATCCGCAACGTGCCACACCTGGCGCTGATTCCACTGGTGATCCTGTGGTTCGGCATCGATGAGTCGGCGAAGATTTTTCTGGTGGCGCTGGGCACGTTGTTCCCGATCTACCTCAACACCTATCACGGCATTCGCAACGTCGATCCGGCGCTGGTGGAGATGGCACGCAGCTATGGCTTGTCCGGTTTCAGGCTGTTCCGTCAGGTGATCCTGCCGGGTGCATTGCCTTCGATTCTGGTCGGCGTGCGTTTTGCGCTGGGCTTCATGTGGCTGACCTTGATCGTCGCTGAAACCATTTCCGCGAGTGCGGGCATCGGTTACCTGGCGATGAATGCCCGGGAGTTTTTGCAGACCGACGTGGTGGTGCTGGCGATCCTGATGTATGCGGTGCTCGGCAAACTCGCCGACCTCGCAGCCCGTGGACTTGAGCGCGTCTGGCTGCGCTGGCATCCGGCGTATCAGGTTGCCAAGGGAGGTGCAGCATGACCGCTCAACAACCTCCACGCCTGCTGCGCGGTATTCCGCTGGTGGTGCGCAGGCTGCAAAAAACCTTCGGCTCGCGGCAGGTACTGCGTGAGATCGATCTGCACATTCCGGCCGGCCAGTTCGTCGCCGTGGTGGGGCGCAGCGGTTGTGGCAAAAGTACCTTGCTGCGGTTGCTCGCCGGTCTCGACAAACCCACGGGTGGTGAATTGCGCGCCGGTTCCGCACCGCTGGGCGATGCGAGGGAAGACACTCGGCTGATGTTCCAGGAAGCGCGTTTGCTGCCATGGAAAAAGGTCATCGACAACGTCGGCCTCGGGCTCAAGGGCCACTGGCGTCCGCAAGCCTTGGAAGCGCTGGAGTCAGTCGGCCTGGCAGATCGCGCCAATGACTGGCCCGCGGCGCTGTCCGGTGGCCAGAAGCAACGTGTGGCCCTGGCCCGCGCGCTGATCCATCAACCGCGGTTGCTGTTGCTCGACGAACCGCTGGGTGCACTGGATGCCCTGACCCGAATTGAAATGCAGCAGCTGATCGAACGGCTCTGGCAGAAGCACGGTTTTACCGTGTTGCTGGTGACCCACGATGTCAGCGAAGCGGTGGCGATTGCCGATCGGGTGATCCTGATCGAAGAGGGCGAAGTCGGTCTCGACCTGCACGTGGAGCTGCCGCGGCCTCGGGTTCGGGGTTCGCATCGGCTGGCGGCGCTGGAAACCGAAGTCCTCAATCGCGTCCTCGCACTGCCCGGCGAACCGCCGGAACCTGAACCTGTTTCACCCTTGCCTACGCAATTGCGTTGGGCTCAATAACTCAAGCCTCATCCAACGACAGGAATCAACATCATGACTATCAAGGCCATCAACGTTCGTAACCAGTTCAAAGGCTCGATCAAGGAAATCGTCCTGGGTGACGTGCTGTCGGAAATCGACGTGCAGACCGCTTCCGGCATTGTCACTTCGGTGATCACCACCCGTTCGGTCAAGGAGCTGGAATTGGTGGTCGGGAGCGAAGTGATTGCGTTTGTGAAATCCACCGAGGTGTCGATCGCCAAGTTGTGATCGTGTGCATGTCGAGCCACCCCGGAGGGTGTGAGCCCTTCGGGGTTTTTCATGGATGAGAATCAGTGAGTTCGGCGGTGCTGCCATCGCGGGCAGGCTCGCTCCCACAGGGATTGTTGTGGTCCACAAATGCTGTATTCGCTGTGCGAGCCTGCTCGCGATGAGGCCGTCGCAGCCGCCATAGAGATCAGGCTGAAACGGCGCGCTTCGGCAGATACGGCGGCAAATACAACCCCAGATACGCATCAAACACCCGCATCCCTTCCTCGGCCATGCGCGGCGTAATCTGCCCATGCTGTTGCACCGAGCGTGCATACACCCGATCCCCCAATTCCATGGCCAGCGCAAACACATCAACGTCTGTCGGCAGCGTCGGCAGTTCGAAGTGATGATCGAACAGCTTGTGCATCAGGTCGCCCAATTCGATGTCGTGCTGACGGTCAGCCTGGGTGACTTCGGTCAGGCCATGCTGGGCGAGGATCAACTGGCGGGCGGCGGCGTCCTCGTCGTAGATCGCGAGCATCCGTTGTTCCACCAGCCGCGACAGGTCGCGCCAGCCGTCGAGGGCGCCGTGGTCGATGGGCGCTTGCAGGCAGGCGCGGAAAGCGGCGTGGACGTCGGCGGTCAGCGCTTCGAGCAGGGCCGGGACACTGGCGAAAAAGTGGTAGACGGAGGAGGGCGGGATCTCCGCGCGTTCGGCGACACTGTAGATCGACAGGCTGGCCACACCTTCGGCAGCCAGCAGCGTGCGGGCGGCATCGAGTATCGAATCGATCCGGGCCTGGCTGCGGGCGCGGGGTTTGCGAATGGTGGCGGTGCGCGTCATTGGAGTCCTCCTGCGGGGCAGCGGGCATTGTACGCAGAGCGGGCAGATGTTCCATATCCCCTGTGGCGAGGGAGCTTGCTCCCGTTGGAGGCCGAAGGACTCCCTGTAACAGCGATACGGTTCTGTCAGACACACCTCATTGACTGTTTTGGGGCCGCTTCGCAACCCAGCGGGAGCAAGCTCCCTCGCCACAGGTTTGATGTTGGCCATAAAAAAACGCCGCAGGCTTCAATAGCCGGCGGCGTTGTTTTTACTGCAACCGCTTAAACGGTATGCAGATACCAGTTGTACTCAAGGTCGGAGATGGAGTGTTCGAACTCCTCCAGCTCACTTTCCTTGCAGGCCACGAAGATATCGATGTACTTCGGATCGATGTACTTGGCCATGACTTCGCTGTCGTCCAGCTCGCGCAACGCATCGCGCAGGTTGTTCGGCAGGCTTTGCTCGTTCTGCTCGTAGGAGTTGCCTTCCACGGGTGCGCCCGGCTCGATCTTGTTGGTCAGGCCGTGGTGCACGCCTGCCAGGACCGAAGCCATCAACAGATACGGGTTGGCGTCGGCACCGGCTACACGGTGCTCGATGCGCACGGCATCGGAAGAACCGGTCGGCACGCGGATCGCTACGGTGCGGTTGTCCAGGCCCCAGCACGGCGAATTCGGCACGTAGAACTGTGCGCCGAAACGACGGTAGGAGTTGACGTTCGGGCAGAGGAAAGCCATCTGCGCCGGCAGGGTCTCGAGCACACCGCCGATCGCGTGACGCAGTGCGGCGTTCTGCTCGGGATCCTCGCTGGCAAAAATGTTTTTGCCATCTTTATCAAGAATCGAAATGTGTACATGCAGACCGTTGCCCGCCTGGCCCGGGTAAGGCTTGGCCATGAAGGTGGTGTCCATCTCATGGTCGTAGGCGATGTTCTTGATCAGTCGCTTGAGCAGGACCGCGTAGTCGCAGGCCTTGATCGGGTCGGCCACGTGGTGCAGGTTCACTTCGAACTGCGCCGGGGCACTCTCCTTGACGATCGCGTCGGCAGGGATGCCTTGCTCTTTCGCACCTTCCAGAATGTCCTGGAGGCAGTCGACGTATTCGTCGAGGTCGTCGATCAGGTACACCTGAGTCGAATGCGGGCGTTTGCCGGAAATGGGCGAACGTGGAGGTTGCGGACGACCGTTCACGTTTTCCTGGTCGATCAGGTAGAACTCAAGCTCAAAGGCGGCGCAGATGGTCAGGCCCATCTCGTCGAACTTGGTCACGACCTGACGCAGGACTTCGCGAGGATCGGCGAAGAAAGGGTCACCTTCGAGTTCGTGCATGGTCATCAACAGTTGCGCGGTCGGGCGCTTCTGCCAGGGCTCATTGCACAGGGTGTCAGGGATTGGATAGCAGATTCGGTCAGCATCGCCGATGTCCAGGCCCAGGCCGGTGCTTTCCACCGTCGAGCCATTGATATCCAGAGCAAATAGAGAGGCCGGCAGGTTGATGCCTTTCTCGTAAACCTTGTGGAGACTGGTGCGTTCAATGCGCTTGCCGCGCACCACACCATTCATATCCGCAATCAGAAGGTCAACGTACAGAACCTCAGGATGTTCCTTAAGGAACGCGTTCGCTTCGTTAAGCTGAACGGCACGCGGGGGTACCGACATGATGCAACACCTTTGTTGTTAAAAATATCAATCATTGATCTCTTCGGGTTTCAGTCAACCCGAACGGCATGCCGAAGTCAAGCGAGGCCTTTTTTGCCCTAAAAAAGCGCCCATGAGGCTTTTTTGAGGCACTTTGGGGCGTTTTTATGCCTTTGAGCGCTTTACCGGCCGCGGGTTTGAGCGGGCCGTGTTGTATTTTTTACGGGGGTGTTGTGTAAAAAAATGAACAAGGCTAAGCTCGATTCAAACCCATAACAGCAATAATACCGGGGTGCTTCATGTCTCGCCTGCCGTTAATCGGCGTCACCATCTGCTCCAGGCAGATCGGTCTGCATGCTTATCACATCAGTGGCGATCGTTACGTCCACGCCAGGGCCCGTGTTGCCCAAGGCGTGTCGTCGACTTCTCTTTCCCCGGCGAACCGGCTGGCTCCGTCCGATATTCTGGACGGTCCGCACGACATTCTCTTTACGGCTTGTCCTTCCAATATAGAACCGTTTTACCTTGGCAGCCCGTGCAACGTGTCGGCCGCTGCTCATGATTCTGCACGCCCTGATCCTCTCTTGCTCACCCTGCCATTACCCGAGTGGGTGGTTGTGCGCGGCAATTGCAATGGCAATCTGTACCAAGCGACGCCCACGCGTCAAACAACGCCTGACTTATAAGAGTCAGGAAACTCAGCCTAAGAGGCATTTATGAGTAACAACCTCGACCAGCTCACCGATTGGTTGAAAGACCACAAGATCACAGAAGTCGAATGCATGATCGCCGACTTGACCGGGATCACCCGGGGCAAGATTTCGCCGACCAACAAGTTCATTGCTGAAAAAGGCATGCGCCTGCCCGAGAGCGTTCTGTTGCAGACCGTGACCGGCGACTATGTCGAAGACGACATCTATTACGAACTGCTCGACCCGGCGGACATCGACATGATCTGCCGGCCCGATCAGAACGCGGTTTACCTGGTGCCTTGGTCCATCGAGCCGACCGCCCAGGTGATTCACGACACCTACGACAAGCAAGGCAACCCGATCGAGCTGTCGCCGCGCAACGTGCTCAAGAAAGTGTTGAAACTCTATGCCGACAAAGGCTGGCAGCCGATCGTGGCGCCGGAGATGGAGTTCTACCTGACCAAGCGCAGCGACGACCCGGACTATCCGTTGCAACCGCCGATTGGCCGTTCCGGTCGCCCGGAAATCGGTCGTCAGTCGTTCTCGATTGAAGCGGCAAACGAATTCGATCCGCTGTTCGAAGACGTCTACGACTGGTGCGAACTGCAGGAACTGGACCTCGACACGCTGATCCACGAGGACGGCACGGCGCAGATGGAAATCAACTTCCGTCACGGCGATGCCCTGTCCCTGGCCGACCAGATCCTGATCTTCAAGCGCACCATGCGCGAAGCGGCGCTCAAGCACGATGTGGCGGCCACGTTCATGGCCAAGCCCATGACCGGCGAACCGGGCAGCGCGATGCACTTGCACCAGAGCATCATCGACATCGAAACCGGCAAGAACGTCTTCTCCAATGAAGACGGGACCATGAGCCAACTGTTCCTGCACCACATCGGTGGCCTGCAGAAACTGATCCCCGAGCTGTTGCCGCTGTTCGCGCCCAACGTGAACTCGTTCCGCCGCTTCCTGCCGGACACCTCGGCACCGGTGAACGTGGAGTGGGGCGAAGAGAACCGCACCGTGGGCCTGCGGGTTCCGGATGCCGGGCCACAAAACCGTCGGGTGGAAAACCGCCTGCCGGGCGCCGACGCCAACCCGTACCTGGCGATTGCCGCGAGCCTGCTCTGCGGTTACATCGGCATGGTCGAAGGCCTGAACCCGAGTGCGCCGGTGGTAGGACGTGGCTATGAACGCCGCAACCTGCGCCTGCCACTGACCATCGAAGACGCGCTGGAACGCATGGAAAACAGCGCGACCATCGAGAAATACCTGGGCAAGAAATTCATCACTGGCTACGTCGCGGTCAAGCGGGCCGAGCATGAAAACTTCAAGCGCGTGATCAGTTCGTGGGAGCGGGAATTCCTGCTCTTCGCCGTCTGATGCGCCGGGCGCCGCTGCACTTGGCGGCGCCCTTCACTGGAATCTTAGGAGAATTCGCATGACCAGCAACAACCCGCAAACCCGTGAATGGCAAACCCTGAGCAACGATCACCACCTGGCCCCGTTCAGCGATTTCAAGCAGCTGAAAGAGAAAGGCCCGCGGATCATCACCAACGCCAAGGGCGTTTACCTGTGGGACAGCGAAGGCAACAAGATCCTCGACGGCATGGCCGGCCTGTGGTGCGTAGCGATCGGCTACGGTCGCGATGAACTGGCGGATGCCGCCAGCAAGCAAATGCGCGAGCTGCCTTACTACAACCTATTCTTCCAGACCGCTCACCCGCCGGTGTTGGAGCTGGCCAAGGCCATCGCCGACATCGCACCTGAAGGCATGAACCACGTGTTCTTCACCGGTTCCGGTTCCGAAGGCAACGACACCATGCTGCGCATGGTTCGCCACTATTGGGCGATCAAGGGTCAGCCGAAGAAGAAAGTCATCATCAGCCGCAAGAACGGTTATCACGGTTCCACCGTGGCCGGCGCGAGCCTGGGTGGCATGACCTACATGCACGAACAGGGCGACTTGCCGATCCCGGGCATCGTCCACATCGCCCAGCCGTACTGGTTCGGTGAAGGCGGCGACATGACACCGGAAGAGTTCGGTGTGTGGGCGGCCAACCAGCTGGAAGAGAAGATTCTGGAAATCGGCGTGGACAACGTCGGTGCCTTTATTGCCGAGCCGATCCAGGGTGCCGGCGGCGTGATCATTCCGCCAGACACTTACTGGCCGCGCATCAAGGAAATCCTCGCCAAGTACGACATCCTGTTCGTGGCGGACGAAGTGATCTGTGGTTTCGGCCGCACCGGTGAGTGGTTCGGTACCGATTTCTACGACCTCAAGCCCGACATGATGACCATCGCCAAAGGCCTGACATCCGGTTACATCCCGATGGGTGGCCTGATCGTGCGTGACGAAGTGGTGGCGGTGCTCAACGAAGGCGGGGACTTCAACCACGGCTTCACCTACTCCGGTCACCCGGTAGCGGCCGCGGTAGCACTGGAAAACATCCGCATCCTGCGCGAAGAAAAAATTATCGAGCACGTTCATGCCGAAACGGCACCCTATTTGCAAAAGCGTCTACGGGAATTGAACGATCACCCGTTGGTGGGGGAAGTGCGAGGGGTCGGTCTGTTGGGGGCCATCGAACTGGTTCAGGACAAGGCCACGCGCAAACGTTACGAAGGCAAGGGCGTCGGCATGATCTGCCGTACGTTCTGCTTCGACAACGGCCTGATCATGCGTGCCGTGGGGGACACCATGATCATTGCTCCGCCACTGGTGATTACCAAGGCTGAAATCGATGAACTGGTAACCAAGGCCCGCAAGTGCCTGGACCTGACGCTGAGTGCGTTGCAGGGCTAAGTGCTAGGCTCTGAGCGGGAGTCATGAAACTTTCGCTCAGAGCAGTTCCAAAGGGTGGCCTTTCCTTGAAAGACCGCCTCGGATCTTGCCAGACTAGCCGCGGTTCCAGTTGTCCGGTTTCGGCCGCTGAACAAAGTGGTTCAAAAAAGAAAAAATTTGGAGCATTACGCATGAAGGCATTAGGAAAAAAGCTTGCTGGCAAGACACTCCTCGCCATGTCCCTGATGGGCATAATGGCGGGTGCGGTTCAGGCGGACGACAAGGTGTTGCACGTCTATAACTGGTCCGACTACATCGCTCCGGACACCATCAAGAAGTTCGAAGCCGAGTCGGGCATCAAAGTCGTTTACGACGTATTCGACAGTAACGAAACCCTGGAAGCCAAGTTGCTGGCAGGCAAGTCCGGCTACGACATCGTCGTACCGTCGAACAACTTCCTGGCCAAGCAGATCAAGGCCGGCGTTTACCAGAAGCTGGACAAGTCCAAGCTGCCTAACTGGAAGAACCTGAACACTGACCTGCTCAAAGCGGTATCGGTGAGCGACCCGGGCAACGAGCACGCCTTCCCGTACATGTGGGGTTCGATCGGTATCGGCTTCAACGCCGAGAAGGTCAAGGCTGCGCTGGGTGCCGATGCGCCAACCAATTCCTGGGACCTGCTGTTCAAACCTGAAAACGCCGCGAAGTTGAAATCGTGCGGGATCAGTTTCCTCGATTCGCCAACCGAAATGATTCCGGTGGCGTTGCACTACCTGGGCTATCCAACCGACAGCCAGGACAAAAAACAACTGGCCGAAGCCGAAGCACTGTTCCTGAAGATTCGTCCTTCGGTGGGCTACTTCCACTCGTCCAAGTACATCTCTGACCTGGCCAACGGCAACATCTGCGTAGCCGTGGGTTATTCGGGTGACATCTACCAGGCCAAGTCCCGCGCGGCTGAAGCCGGTGACAAGGTGAAAGTCAGCTACAACATTCCGAAAGAAGGTGCCGGCAGTTTCTATGACATGGTCGCCATCCCTAAAGATGCCGAAAACGTCGAAGGCGCCTACAAGTTCATGACCTTCCTGCAGAAGCCGGAAGTCATGGCCGAAATCACCAACGCCGTGCGTTTCCCGAACGGTAACGCGGCCGCCACCCCATTGGTCGAAAAAGAAATCACCGATGATCCAGGCATCTACCCGCCAGCGGACGTGCTGGCCAAGCTGTACGCGATCGCCGACTTGCCGGCCGCGACCCAGCGGATCCTGACTCGCAGCTGGACCAAGATCAAATCGGGTAAATAAGCCGGTTTGAGGTAACAACCTGTTGTCGTCGCCTGCGCGGTGACGGCAGCAGGTGTAATTAAATGACAGAAAGTTTTGCTGGAACGGTTTTTCGAGGGTAAGTTGCGCGCCGGTTTTGTTGCTGGGCAGCTACGACTGTCATGTAACGCGGGGCAACTTGGGCCCAACTAATTTTAGAGGACCTCCACTTGCCTATTTCTTCTTTGCTGCGCAATGCCCTGCTGGTCGGCGCCGGGCTGACATTCGCTGTCAGCGCCCAGGCCGCCGGCACTGTGCATATTTATAACTGGTCGGATTACATCGGCGAGACCACCCTGGCCGATTTCCAGAAAGAGACCGGCATCAAGCCGGTGTATGACGTGTTCGACTCCAACGAAACTCTGGAAGGCAAGTTGCTCGCCGGGCGTACGGGTTATGACGTGGTCGTGCCGTCCAATCACTTCCTTGGCAAGCAGATCAAGGCCGGTGCGTTCCAGAAACTCGACAAGTCGAAGTTGCCGAACTACTCGAACCTCGACCCTGTGTTGCTCAAGCGTCTGGAGCAGAACGATCCGGGCAACCTGTACGCCGTGCCGTACCTGTGGGGCACCAACGGCATCGGTTACAACGTCGACAAGATCAAGGCTGTACTGGGCGTCGACAAGATCGATTCCTGGGCGGCGGTATTCGAGCCGGAGAACATCAAGAAGCTGCACAGTTGCGGCGTGGCGTTCCTCGACTCCGCCGATGAAATGATGCCCACCGTCCTCAATTACATGGGCCTCAATGCCAACAGCACCAACCCCGAAGATTACAAGAAGGCGGAAGCCAAGTTGCTGGCCGTGCGGCCTTACGTGACCTACTTCCACTCCTCCAAATACATCGCGGACCTGGCCAACGGCGACATCTGTATCGCCATCGGTTTCTCCGGCGACATGTTCCAGGCCCGCAACCGCGCGGCGGAAGCGAAGAAAGGCGTGAACATCGCCTACTCGATTCCGAAGGAAGGCGGTGCGCTGTGGTTCGACATGCTGGCGATTCCAAAAGACTCGGCCAACGTCAAAGAGGCGCATGCGTTCATCAACTATTTGCTGAAACCTGAGGTGATCGCCCAGGTCAGTGATTACGTCGGCTACGCCAACCCTAACCCGGGGTCGGACACACTGATGGAACAGTCCATTCGCACCGACGAAGCGGTTTATCCACCGCAGGCAGTCCTCGACAAGACTTACGTGTCGATCGAGCTGCCACCAAACATTCAACGTTTGATGACCCGCAGCTGGACCAAGGTCAAGTCGGGCAAATAGCTTCAAGGCTCAAACTATCCAAGGTTGGCTCACCTTGAGCGAACTGCACTCTTTTTTTCTGGGAGTTTCGTAAATGGCAGTTGCCTCCGGCGCCTATAAGAAAGCCCTCGAGGGCGACCAGTCACCTAAACAGGTGCTGGTCAAAATCGACCGGGTCACGAAGAAGTTCGACGAGACGATTGCCGTGGACGACGTGTCCCTGGAAATCAAGAAAGGCGAGATTTTCGCCCTGCTCGGCGGTTCGGGATCGGGCAAATCTACGTTGCTGCGCATGCTCGCAGGTTTCGAGCGGCCCACGGAGGGGCGCATTTTCCTCGATGGCGTAGACATCACCGACATGCCGCCGTACGAGCGGCCGATCAACATGATGTTCCAGTCCTACGCCTTGTTCCCGCACATGACCGTGGCGCAGAACATCGCCTTCGGCCTCAAGCAGGACAAGCTGCCGGCGGCTGAAGTTGATGCTCGCGTGGCGGACATGCTCAAGCTGGTTCAGATGACGCAGTACGCCAAGCGCAAACCGCATCAGTTGTCCGGTGGCCAGCGTCAGCGTGTGGCCCTGGCGCGTTCGCTGGCCAAGCGACCGAAGTTGCTGCTGCTCGACGAACCGATGGGTGCGCTGGACAAGAAACTGCGCTCGCAAATGCAGCTGGAACTGGTCGAGATCATCGAGCGCGTCGGCGTAACCTGCGTCATGGTGACCCACGACCAGGAAGAGGCCATGACCATGGCCGAGCGCATCGCGATCATGCACCTGGGCTGGATCGCCCAGATCGGCAGCCCGATCGACATCTACGAAACCCCGACCAGCCGTCTGGTCTGCGAGTTCATCGGCAACGTCAACATCTTCGACGGTGAAGTGATCGATGACGCCGAAGGTCACGCCATCATCACCTGCAAGGACCTGGACCGGCAGATTTACGTGGGGCACGGCATCAGCACCTCGGTGCAGGACAAGTCGGTGACCTACGCGATCCGTCCGGAGAAACTGCTGGTGACCCCGACCATGCCGACCTGCGAATACAACTGGTCCAGCGGCAAGGTGCATGACATCGCCTACCTCGGCGGGCATTCGGTGTTCTACGTCGAACTGCCGAGCGGCAAGATCGTCCAGTCGTTTGTCGCCAACGCCGAGCGCCGCGGTCAGCGCCCGACCTGGGGTGACCAGGTTTACGTGTATTGGGAAGACGACAGCGGCGTGGTACTTCGCTCATGAACATGCGCAAATTCAAACGCCGCCTCAATCGAATAATTCCCGGTGGCCGTCAGCTGGTCATCGGGGTTCCGTTCATCTGGCTGTTCCTGTTCTTCATGCTGCCGTTCTTCATTGTCCTGAAGATCAGCTTTGCAGAAGCCGACGTGGCCATTCCGCCGTACACCGAGATCTACAACTTCGTTGACCAGAAGCTGCAGGTGCTACTCAACCTCGGCAACTACGCGATGCTGGCCGGCGACGAATTGTACATCGCTGCCTACCTCGGTTCGTTGAAGATGGCGCTGATCAGCACCATCCTCTGCCTGCTGATCGGTTATCCGATGGCCTACGCCATTGCCAGTGCCCGTAAAGAGATGCAAACGGTGCTGGTGCTGCTGATCATGATGCCGACCTGGACCGCGATCCTGATCCGCGTTTATGCGTGGATGGGCATCCTCAGCAACAACGGCCTGCTCAACGGTTTCCTGATGACCATGGGCTGGATCGACGAGCCGCTGCAGATTCTCAACACCAACCTGGCCGTGTATATCGGCGTGGTTTATTCGTACCTGCCGTTCATGATCCTGCCGCTCTACGCCAACCTGGTGAAGCACGACAGCAGTCTGCTGGAAGCGGCGTCCGACCTCGGCTCAAGTACGTTCAACAGCTTCTGGAAGATCACCATTCCGCTGTCCAAGAACGGCATCGTCGCCGGTTGCATGCTGGTGTTCATTCCGGTGGTGGGTGAGTTCGTGATCCCGGAACTTCTCGGTGGTCCGGAAACCCTGATGATCGGTAAAGTGCTGTGGCAAGAATTCTTCAACAACCGTGACTGGCCGGTGGCCTCTGCCCTGGCGGTGGTGATGCTGCTGATCCTGATTGTGCCGATCATCCTGTTCAACCGTAGCCAGGCCAAAGAAATGGAGGGCAAGGAATGAAGCGCTTCCGTTTCTCGAGTTTCATGCTGATAGCCGGTTTGCTGTTCATCTACGCGCCGATGCTGATCCTGGTGATCTACTCGTTCAACGCCTCGAAACTGGTGACGGTGTGGGGCGGCTGGTCGATCAAGTGGTACGTCGGGTTGATGGACAACACCCAACTGATGGGCTCGGTGGTGCGCTCGCTGGAAATCGCCTGCTACACGGCGATTGCGGCGGTGGCGCTGGGTACACTGGCGGCGTTCGTCCTGACCCGTATCACCCACTTCAAGGGCCGCACGCTGTTCGGCGGCCTGGTCACCGCGCCGTTGGTCATGCCGGAAGTGATCACCGGTCTGTCGCTGTTGCTGCTGTTCGTGGCCATGGCGCAGATGATCGGTTGGCCACAGGAACGCGGCATCGTCACCATCTGGATCGCCCACACGACGTTCTGTGCGGCGTATGTGGCGGTGGTGGTGTCGGCGCGCTTGCGTGAGCTGGACCTGTCCATCGAAGAGGCGGCCATGGACCTTGGCGCGCGGCCGTGGAAGGTGTTCTTTCTGATTACCATCCCGATGATCGCGCCTTCGTTGGGTGCGGGCGGCATGATGTCGTTTGCGCTGTCGCTGGATGACCTGGTGCTGGCGAGCTTCGTGTCGGGGCCGGGGTCGACGACCTTGCCGATGGAAGTGTTCTCGGCGGTGCGTCTGGGTGTGAAGCCTGAAATCAACGCCGTGGCCAGCCTGATTCTGCTGGCGGTGTCGCTGATGACCTTCCTGGTCTGGTTCTTCAGCCGTCGCGCCGAAGAAGCCCGCAAGCGTGCGATTCAGCAGGCCATCGAAGAAAGCGCCGCCGACTCCTGGAAGCAACCGGACGTGCGTCGCGCACAACAGGCGCCGGAAGCGGCTTAACAGCAAAAGATCGCAGCCTGCGGCAGCTCCTACATTCCCATGTAGAAGCTGCCGCACGCTGCGATCTTTTGATTTTTTAGTTCAGGAAACCCAAGGCGATTTGCGGATGATCTCGACGAAGTTCATCGGCTTGAAGCCCGGTTCGCTGTCCACCAGCACGTCCGCATTCACCGTACCGAACGTGGTATCCGGCTTGTGTTTGAAGCCGTTGGCGAACGCACAAAGAATGCACTCCTTGAACCCTTCACCCCGCGGATGCGCGTGCACCACCGCTTCGCGCTGCACGGTGGGGAACGCCGCATAGTCGATACCCAGCACGTCCATTTCAACACCCGCGGTTACCAGCGCCACGTTTGGACGCAGATGTTGTGGCACGCCCGGTGTGGTGTGCAGGGCGATCGACAACCACACTTGCTCGAGGTCGTCATCGCTCAGTCCGTAAGGTTGGAGGAACGCTTTGGCGGCGTTGGCGCTATCGACTTCGAAGCGTTCGTCGTCCGTGCGATGGCCTTCCACCAGACCCAGGTCATGGAACATGGCGCCGACGTACAACAGCTCGGGGTTGTAGGCCAGTTGCTTGCGTTCACCGCTGAGCGCGCCGAACAGAAACACCCGGCGCGAGTGGTGGTAAAGCAGGTCGGATTCGACGTCGCGAATGTATTCCGTGGTGGCTCGGGCCAACGCGCTGTCAGGGATTTTGATACCGGCGATGGTGCTGCTCATGGTGGTGTCCTCGTGGCGAACGCCGTGGCGGCGCTGATGGGACAAGTCTGTTCCGGCCGCCAAGACCGGACAATCGATCCATGGCTGCGATCCTTGCCAATGAGCATGCATATCGCGCCAGCCTCGCTTGTTGGGCGTGGATTGGCTACGGTGAGTCGCAGCGTGGAAGCTATTTGTGGCGAGGGAGCTTGCTCCCGCCGGGCCGCGAATCGACCCCAATAACTGCAACCGAATTCCGTCAGGCACACCGCATCCGATGGTTTTGCGACGGCTGCGCAGTCGAGCGGGAGCAAGCTCCCTCGCCACAGGCATACGTGATCCTTAGAGGCGTTTTGAACCATGAGTAAAACCGTTGCCATCGTGGTCTTCGCTGGCGTCCAGTCCCTGGACGTCACCGGTCCCATGGATGTGTTTTCCGAGGCCAATCGTTTCCTGGCGCCGGAGGATCACTATCGGCTGGAGGTGATTGGCGTCGAGCGCGGGATGATGCCGTGTTCCAACGGTTTGTCGCTGAACGCCCATCGGCATTTCAGCGAGGCGCTGGAGGCGTACGACTTGTTGCTGGTGGCCGGAGGACCGCAGTTGCCCTTCATGGATTTCGGCGCAGCCTTCGATGCCTGGCTGCGGGATGCCAGCGCACTGGCGCAACGTTTCGGCTCGATCTGCAACGGCGCGTTCATGCTCGCCCGCGCCGGGTTGCTCGAGGGGCGAACGGTGACGACTCATTGGGGCGATGCCGCGGCGCTCGCTGCGTTGTGTCCTTCGACTCAGGTCGAGGCTGATCGCCTGTACGTGCAGGACGGTGAGTTGTACACCTCGGCCGGCGTCACCGCGGGAATAGATCTGTCGTTGTACCTGCTGGCCCGGGATCACGGGCCGGAAGTTGCACTGAATGTGGCCAAGCGGCTGGTGGTGTTCACCCAGCGTTCGGGCGGACAGTCACAGTTCAGCCCATTCCTGACACCCCACGCCGAACCGACGTCGGCGGTGGCGATGGTTCAGCATTACGTACTGGCCAACCTGACCGGCGATCTGACCATTGCCGACCTGGCCAACGCGGCCAACATGAGCGCGCGCAACTTTTCCCGGGTGTTTGCCAAAGAGGCGAAAGTCACCCCGGCGGAATTTGTCGAACGGGCGAGGGTGGATGCCGCGCGGGTGATGCTGGAAAGCACATCGGCGCCGCTGAAGACCGTTGCCTACCAGTGCGGATTTCGTGATGCCCAGCACATGCGCAGTGTGTTCAATCGCCGGTTGGGCGTGACACCGCAGCAGTTCAGGTTGAATTTTTCGGCAATGGTTTGAGCCATGAATATGCGTCGCTCTTGCCGGCCTCATCGCTAGCAGGCTAGCTCCCACACTGGATCTGCGTGCTGGCAGCTAGCCTGCTAGCGATGAGGCCAGTCCAGCCAATACGAATCTACTGCGCAGCCCGCGCCGGCAATAGCTTCAACGTGCTCCGTGTATTGGCCGTCACTTCCTCATCATTGAGATGCGCCTGGAAGTACATCCCTTCGACATACGCCTCCGCCTGATCCTCGTAATGCCGGTCAAACGGCACACCACTCTGGCCCACCGGGTTCACGGTCAGGCTGTGCGCCGGGTCGGCGAAATCGATCAGGCGCCGGGTCGATGGTCCATACGTGACCGGCCATGGCGCCGGCCCGATTTTGGCCGAGAGGTTGTTTGGCACTTCATGGGTACCGGGCGCCGCGAACGGCCCGACATTGAAAATCCGGTCCAGCGGCTTCTGCTGCCCCAGTGGATGACCATGGGTCAGCGTATGCGCCTTGCCCCACTGCCATTGCGCGAAATCCGCACCCAGGGTGGTCTTGAGGTGAGCAATGCTCGCTTGCCACGCCACCCTGACCGTATCGGCGCGCGTTTCCTTGCCGAGGGTGTTGCGGTTGTCCCACCACGGCGAATCAGCGTTCGCCGCCAGACGAGGCAGCGCAGCGTCGATCACCCGCGTCGAAAGCAGCGTTTCGAAAAAGTCGTTGCCCAGTTCATCGTGCATCGATGCGTCGGCGAGGTTGAACAGGAGCTGGTTGAACAGCGTGGCGCTGGTTGAATCCAGCGGGTAATCACCTTTCCACTGAGCCAGTTGCTCCACCAGTTTGAGTTCGGCGGAGTCGCTCACCACTTCACGCAACACCGGCAACAATGGCGCGAGCAAGCGCGGGCCGTAAGCAGTGGTGGTGCCCAATTGCAACTTCTGGCTGGTCTCCAGATCCCACTTGACGGTTTTGTCGCCGAGCTGGCGATTGAGCTGCTGACCTCGATCGGCGAGGTTGTAGTAACCGGGAATCTCCATGCCGGTCGGCGACACGGGCTGGAAGTTGGCCGAGACGATGTAGCCCCGTGCCGGGTTCTCTTCCTGGGGGTTGGCGCTGAAGGGGTAGAAGCCGTCCTTGTCCGATTCGGCGCTGCTGCCGTCAAGGATGAACCAGGGCCGAACACCGGCGGGCCGTTTCGGCAATTGCGCCGCTGCCCACCAGCCGATGTCGCCCTTGGCATTGGCCCAAACGATGTTCAGGCCGGGTGCCTGGACCTTGGCGGCGGCACTGCGCGCCTTGGCCAGGGTGTCGGCGCGGTTGAGCTGATAAAAACCTTCGAGAATCGGATTCTGGCTTTCGAGAAAGCCCCACCACATGGCAATTGGCGTTTTGCCGACGCTGTTGCCCAGCGCATCGTTGACGATCGGCCCATGGGGCGACTGGCGCAGCACCAATGTCACGGGCGCCTGGCCCTTGACCGCGATCTGCTGCTCGCTGGTGACCATGTCCACCCACTTGCCGCGATACCAGACCTGATTGGGGTTATCCGGGTTGACCTTCTCGGCGATCAGGTCGAGGTCGTCGTTCTGGAACATGGTGATGCTCCAGCCGAAGTCGCGGTTCATCCCCAGCGAGGCGAACGGCATCAACGCCTGATAGTGACCGTAGAGTTCGAAGCCCGGTGCCGAGAGTTGTGCTTCGTACCACACCGACGGCGCGGAAAAGCGGATATGCGGGTCACCCGCCAGCAGCGGCTTGCCGCTTTTGGTGTGGTTGCCGGAGACCACCCAGGCGTTGCTGCCCTCGAACTGTGGCAAGCCGTTGTCTGCCAGCGCCTGCTCGCTCAGGCGGGCGAGGGCGTTGAGGTCTTTCCAGTCGGCGCTGGCGAGGGGTGGCATGGCGCCGCCGGGGTTTTTCGCCAGCACGCCTTTGGGCTGCCAATCGAGATCGAAAACGTTCAGGTACTCGGCGCCCAACTGATCGCGCACGTACGTCAGCAACGGTTCAGTACGAAACGCCGCGGCAAAACTGTAGGCCATGTATCCGGCGATGCTGATGGTGTCCTGCGCGGTGAACGGGCGTTTTGATATGCCCAGCGCATCGAACTCGGCGGGTTTTGCATGACCGTCCTGATACTGGTTGATGCCATCCAGATAGGCCTGCATGGCAATGAAAGACGGGGACTGTTTGTCCAGATTGGCGAGGTAGGTTTCGGCGCGTTCGCGAATCCGCAGGCTGCGCATCAGTTTGTCGGTGTCGAGCAGTTTCGGGCCCAGCACTTCGGCCAGTTCACCGCGGGCGAGGCGACGCAGGATTTCCATCTGGAACAGCCTGTCCTGGGCGTGCACATAGCCGAGGGCGCGGTACAGGTCGGTCTCGTTTTCGGCGCGGATGTGCGGGATGCCGCGCTCGTCGTAACGGACGGTGACGGAGCCTTGCAGGTGTTGCAACTCAACCATGCCCTGGCGTGTCGGCTGCTTGCTGTAGACGTACCAGCCGGCGCCTGCGGCGAGCACGACAATCAGCAGGACGAGCGCAGTCAGGAGGCGTTTCATGGTGATTCCTTGTTCTTGTTATGAGTGGCAGCAATTCCCTGGCATCACTGTTTAACATGGCCTGCCGAATCGGCCCATCACCCGTAGGAGGGATTCTTGTTGCCTGACCTGTCGCTACTTTGTTGTATCGACTGGCCACGGGCAGTAACACCCGACTGCCAGGGTGTGCGTGGCATTCACCGCGCGGCCGGCGTTCAACGCTTGCAGGATCGGTTCGATAAAGCTGTTGCTCGAATTGCAGGTCAGGCCTTCGCTGTAAGGGCCGAAGTAGGCGAGCTTGCCGCTGCGATCCCAGATCGCCACGGCCGGGCTGGCCGGGATCTGTTCCGAGCCTGGGAGGACGGTGATGGTTTTCAGGCTGCTCAAGGTGCTGGGCAACTGGCCGTGGCTGCCGGGCTTTTGTACCGCATAGAACTCGACGCCCTGCGCAGCGTACTGCTCGACCAGTTCGCTCAGGTGTTGCTGATTGCCGACGTTGCACGGGCAGGCCGGGTCCCAGAAATGCACGAGGCGGATGGCGCCGGGGCCGGCGAGGGTGTCGGGCAGGCGCAACGGGTCGCCGGAAAATACCGCGGTGTGCTCGCTGAACGCGCGCAGATAGCGTCCCTGAAACCAGTCGTAAGCCGACCACAACACACCGGCACACACGAGGGCGATCAGGCTGGCAAGCAGTGGGGTGCGGTAGGGCAAGCGCATGGGTGTCGATCCTCGAAGGTCGCCCAGCTTGCCATGCTTGCCGCGACAGATGAATATCGCAGGCTTATAAAGTCTGCTTCGTGCTCTGGAATCGCCCATGTCCGCCACTTTCGACCCTGATCATCTGCGTGCCGGCCTGCGCCCTCTGGCCGAGTGGCAGCCGCTGTCCGTGGAGGCGCTGGCGTACCAGCGGTTCTACGGCGTGGATTTTCCAGGGCGTCAGTTGCGCAGGGGCCTGGGGCGTTTCGAGGTGGACGGTTATGAGCTGGTCAGCCAGCTCTGGTGGCCGGAGCGGGCGAAGGCCACGTTGTTTGTGTTTCACGGTTTCTACGATCACACCGGGCTTTACCGGCATGTGATCGAATGGGCCCTGGATCAGGGGTTTGCGGTGATTGCCTGCGACTTGCCGGGGCACGGTCTGTCCAGCGGCGAACGGGCGAGCATCAAGGATTTCGCCGAGTATCAGGACACTCTGCAAGGGCTGTTTGCCGAGGCGCAATCCCTCGATCTGCCGCAACCGTGGCACCTGTGCGGGCAGAGTACCGGTGGCGCCATCGTGATCGATCATGTGTTGAATGAAGGTGCGAACAGCCCGGCACAGGGTCAGGTGATTCTGTTGTCGCCGCTGGTGAGGCCGCGGGCCTGGGGGTGGTCACAGCTCAGTTATTACCTGCTCAAACCTTTCGTCAAAGCCATCGCCCGGCGCTTCAGCGAGAACTCCAACGACCCGGATTTCCTGCCATTCCTGCAAGCCGACCCGTTGCAGCCGCTGCGCCTGCCAACAGCGTGGGTCGGCGCGCTGGCGCGCTGGATCAAGCGCATCGAGGCCGCACCCGGCAGCATGCGCCAGCCGCTGATCGTGCAGGGGCAGGCGGACATGACGGTGGATTGGAAGCACAACCTTGAAGTGTTGAAAACCAAGTTCGATCGGCCGCAGGTGCTGATGTTGCCGCAGGCTCGGCATCATTTGGCGAATGAGACCTTGGCGTTGCGGGGGGAGTATTTCGGGTTTTTGACGAAGCGGATCAAAGGCCGGAATCTTTAGCGTTTGTTCGGGCCTCATCGCGAGCAGGCTCGCTCCCACAGTTGACCGAGTTGCTTGGGAAAACCGGTCTAATGTGTGCGAGCCTATCTGATGCCGAAGATTACTGGTTGAGGCTCGAAGGATTCTGCCCCACCGCCAACCCCGCCCGAATCGCCGCCAACGCCGCCTGGTAATACGCCTTGCCTTCAGCCGACTCGGCAAACGTGGCGAACTCCTCCAGCTCGTCATCCGACAGGTCGCGATAGACATACAGCAACGTGTTGTTCAGGTCGCTGCCGATCTGCTCCATCAAGCGCTGACGCTGACCGTTCAACAGGCCTTGCGCCTGACCGCCGCCGAGCAGGCCGGGGATCATCGAACTCAAGCTGTCGGCCGCGACGCCGGCAATCGCCAGGCTGACTTCCGCGCCGGCCTCGCGCGCGGGCAAGGCCTGGGCGAGGTGACCGATGATCAGCATGCGGTTGTCGCTGGCCTGAATCTTCGGCAGGCCCTTGGCGTTCTTCGCCAACTGATCACGACGGGTCGCCAGCAGTTCGGCGGCCACGATTTTCTTGCCCAGCGGCGACTGGAAGAAGGTCAGTGCCGGCTTCGGATCAGCAAGGGTTTTGCGCAATTGCGCTTCGGCGCGCTGGTCCACGGCCTGCGGGGCAAAGCGCTGATTGCTGTTATTCACCAGCGCTTGAAACACGGCGGGCGGCAGGCTGTTCTGGTAACGCTGCTGAGCGGCTGAGAGAGCATCGTTGAAATGCGCGCGTTGTTCTGGCCAGCCGGCGACCTTGTACAACTGGTCGTGGCCGTCTGCCCAGGCGGGCAAAACGCAGAACATCAGCAGTGAGAAAAGCAAACGGCGCATAGGGACTCCTGTCAGCAGGCGACTATTCTCCGTGCGGCATACGGACTTGTCGAGAATTCGTATCAAGCCGCTGCGCGGCTCTGTCGGATTTTCGGGCACAGGAATACTATGCGCGCCATGCAAATATCCTCTGATCACCCGCTGCTGTTACGTATCGTCGATGACCTGGCTGAACACGGCTGGTCGCAGCAGAATATTTTCCTTCCTCCGGATCTGACCCGGGCGTTGGCCGCTGAGTGCCGTAAACGTGCCGCCGAGGGTGAACTGGCCCCTGCCGCCGTGGGCCGCGGGCCGACATCGGAGATTCGCGAGGGGATTCGCGGCGACAAGATCCAGTGGATCGAGCCCGGTCAGGCGTTGGCATGCGACAGCTACCTGCAGTTGATGGACAGCCTGCGCGAGACCATGAATCGAGGCTTGTATCTGGGCCTTGAAGATTTCGAAAGCCATTTTGCGATGTACCCGCCCGGTGCTTTCTACCTCAAGCATGTCGACCGCTTCCGCGATGACGACCGACGCATGGTCTCGGCGGTGGTCTACCTCAACGACGCCTGGTTGCCAGAGCACGGCGGTCAGTTGCGCATGTACCTCAAGGAAGACGTCGAATACGATGTGGTGCCTACCGGCGGATGCCTGGTGGTGTTCCTGTCGGGCGAGGTGCCCCACGAAGTCCTGCCCGCGACCCGCGATCGCCTGTCATTGACCGGCTGGTTCCGGCGCCGTGGCAACGAGCCGTTCTGATCATGCAGAAAATCCTGGTAAGTCGCTGCCTGCTCGGCCACCGCGTGCGTTATGACGGCGGGGCCAGCGGGCCGTTCGATCAGCTTCAACAGTGGCTCGACGAAGGTCGCGTCGTGCCGTTGTGCCCTGAGGTCGCCGGCGGGTTGCCGACGCCACGGGCGGCGGCAGAGATTCCGGGCGGGCAGGGTGGGGAGGTGCTTGATGGCCAGGCTTCGGTGATCACCACCGAAGACGAGGATGTCAGTGCGCAGTTTCTTTCTGGCGCTTATCAGGCGCTGGAACTGGTAGAAAAACACGGCATCCGCATCGCCGTGCTCAAGGCCAACAGCCCGTCTTGCGGGAATTTGCTGACCTATGACGGCACGTTCAGCGGCGTGAAGGTCAGTGGTGAAGGCGTCACTGCTGCGTTGCTCAAGCGCCATGGTGTGCAAGTGTTCAGCGAACTGGAGTTGCCGCAAGCGGCTTCGGTCCTGGCAGCACTCAGCTAGCGATCAACACAAAACCACTGTGGGATCGAGACCGGCTTGCCGGCGATAGCGGTCTGACAATCAATGAAGATGTTGAGTGTTATGCCCTCATCGCGAGCAGGCTCGTTCCCACAGGGTTGTTCATCAGCCTGAGATCAGGGTTTGGGCGCCACACTCGCATCCGCCCCAAACCATTTCTGCTCCAGCGCCGCCATCCGCCCATCCGCCTTGATCCGCTGCAATGCATTCTCCAGGCTGGCGTGGAACGCCGGGTTACCCTTCTGAAACGGAATTGCCAGCTCGACAGGAGGGCTGGCTTTCGGTTTTTCGTCCGTCAGCGATTGCACCAGCAGGATGGAGCGAGGCTCTTCTTTCTGAGCGATCAACTGCGCATCGGCCTGAATGTAAGGTTCGCTGAAGTCGAAACGATCCTTGAGTTCCGGGGTCACTGCTATGTGGTTGATGGCGATGTCGTACTTGCCGCTTTCGACGCCGGACAACAGATCGCTGGAGTCGGTGACGACAAAGTCGGCCCGTACATCCAGCTCGTTGGCCAGCAGATGGCCCAACTCGACTTCGAAGCCACTGAGTTGGCCGTCGTCCTTGAAATTGAAGGGCGGTGTATTAGCCTCAAGGGCAATGCGCAATTCGCCGCGGTCGTTTACATCATCAATCAGTTCGGCATGAGCCAAAGGGCTCAGAATGGGTAGCAGGCAGATCAGGCCAGGCAGAAAGCGCATGGTCACTCCTTTGAATACATTTATCGCGATGCGCTGATTCAGGCTCGCTTTGCTATGGTTGTCGAGAGCCTTCGACAACGAATGGCCGTGAAGTTGTCATGGTCACGCGGATTTTATGAAAAAACTGGAGAAGAGAATGAAAACCTTTATGTCACGTGCTGCGCTGACCGGTCTGCTGATGGGCGTTTCGGTGCTGGCCAGTGCGGCTACGCCGGCACCCAAGGGTGCTGAAGTGTCCATCGTTTCTCCTAAAGATGGTGGGACTGTCCCGCAAACGTTCAAAATCAAGTTCGCTGTTAAGAACGTGGCGTTGGCGCCAGCGGGCGATCTCACCAAGAATACGGGCCACCACCATTTGCTGGTCGATGCCAAGGAAATCGTTGCAGCAGGGGCCGTCATCCCGACAGATGCCAATCACGTTCATTTCGGCAAGGCGCAGACAGAAACCGAGCTGACGCTGACACCGGGCAAGCACACCTTGCAGCTCGAGTTGGGCGACATGAGCCACATGGCCTTCGATCCGCCGATCGTTTCCGAGAAGATCACCGTCAACGTCAAGTAACGATAGTAGCGGCCATGAAAAAGGAGACCCGAAGGTCTCCTTTTTTTGTCGCTCAAATTGCTGTCAGAACAACACGCGGCAACGAATGGTGCCGTTGATGTGCTGCAGCTTCTCTTGCGCCAGGTCCGAGTACTCGGCGTCGACGTCGATGACCACGTAGCCGACTTTCTCATTGGTCTGCAGGAACTGACCGGAGATGTTGATGCCGTTTTGTGCATATTGCTGCTGAGTAAAATTTGGGTAACAGACCATCAATTTCTACAGAATGCACCAAGAATTTCTGCCTGAAATAGAGTTTTTTGATGTGGGAAATTTAACTATGGATAGTAATTTGTATTGAGTTTACCCAGTCTTTAATCACGGCATATGCAGTAAATATTTTACTGTTGATATGGTGTCGTTGTTGCGGGATAACTTAGATGCTTCTGTCAAATGGAATTAAAATTGTTGCAAGGGATGCTGCATGCCAAAAACTATCGCTTTTCCTCCGTCTTTGAAATCGTCGAGCGATTTGCTCAACGAACACAAGAAATGCCCAGGATATATTTCAGGTTTAGACAGTGCTCTCAGTTGGGACGGAACTCTCCCGGCAGTCACTGTGGCGTACCCTATTGAAACTATCGATAGGGAGCGCGACGCATACTCAAAGTTGGTAGCCATAGGGCATTCGGTGCAAGATCAGATAGGAAGCGTTTTTTCGAATAGCTCAGGGGGTGTGCGAAGTGAAATAGAGAGGCGCTTAAGTCCAGCTAATGACACTCATCTATTCAGTGATTTGGAAAGCGCCTTAAAAAAGAAAGAGATTATTGTCGAACTTCTACAACAAATTAATATGAATAGGAGTTGGTATGAGGCGAATATATTTGCTGGCGTAGATTTGTTGTCATTGGACAGTGCGGAAAATGCCGAGGCATTCGCGGCTAGTGTGGATACGGCAGAAAACGAGGAGGAACGCCGAGGCTATTACGAGAATTTTCTGAGATCCCTGACAGCCGCCTACGTTAAACGAATCCTTGTCGAGGCTGTTTCCATTTTAGAGGACGCTTCTCCAGCTTTAGATGCTGCGATCCATTCTGCCTTGGCTAGAGGTGAAAATACCTACAGCTTCAGGTTAACCTTTAGTCAAGCCGCCCAGGTGGTAACTGTGGCAGGTGCCGCTACGCTCCAAAACGCGGAAGGTTGGACTTTTGAGGCAGCAATCCGTAAAGGCACTCTGTTGTTGACAGGTTTGGGAGAAGCACTTCTCAGTCGAGCGACGGCGATCGGGATCGGCACTTTGCTCTATTCACCTGCTCTGGGTAACGGCGAGCGTTATCCTCAAACGGTTCTCAAACTATCGGGTAGTGCGGTCTTGCCAGATGCACCGGCCAACCTGAATGAAATCGCCACTGTCGAAGGAACCATTGATCTTCCCTATCGAATTTATGGTGACCTTGGTCAATACACACTCGTTGCAACACCGTTGGGAGGAAGCATTTCACCAGCGGTGCCAGTTCGGGCGCTGGAGTTCGACCAGAAGACTAACAGCTACAGTTTCACCTCCGCCGACACACCGCCCATCACCCTCAGTTTTCCCATTATCCACTGGGATAACAGTTCGACAACTTCACCTGCCAGGCCCATGGAAGTACCGCGTTACACTGGTGTTGAGCTGTTGCCACTACTCGTGCAGCCCGAAACATTTCCTGCATTCCAGTTACCGGATTTCAGGGATTGTATTTATTGTTTCCCGATCAACAGTGGCTTGCCGCCGATTTACGTTGTTTTCAATAGTCCTTATGAGGGGGCTACCACACGAGGAAAATACAGCGGTCGATTGTTCAATCCCGCCAAAGCTGGCGGCCCAATCCTGGATCTGGATTGGACCAATGCTACCGTGACGAAAGCGGGTATTGACCTTGTCAAATTGCATACAGGTCGCTTCGACCCTTCGGATGCCAATCCCATCATGATTGAACGCTTGGAAAAAATTCTCCAAGGTAAACTAGTAGTCACAGCCATCGACAAACGTTTCTATACTCATGAGCTAAGAGAGCTTGAACGTTTCAGAACATTAGGGGTGGCTGACGGTGTAAATCCGAATGATGAAGGTGCTACTTGGAATAACACCCATGCGGCGACCCTGGAGGATTACAAACTCAAGGATGCTTCTGAATTGCTCTACACGCCTGATGCTTTAGAGGCGGATAAAAAACAAAGGGAAAGAGAGTACAGGCAACTGGGAGGGATGAAGTAATGAGCGTCATAGACGAAATTATGCATAACGAAAAACCTGAAGAGGTGATTCTATTTTTCACAAAAAATGAGTTAGGTATATCTCTTCCTCAACTGGACAGACTTTACAATGTGGCTGGGTGGGCGCATGTGGGAGACAACATGGGGCTGTTGAATCTCGTGAGACATATGCGTGATGCTGGTTTTGTAGAGTTTAGTGGAGGCGGAATTGTGAGGGGGCCTAACTGGAGAGAACCGATATTCATGGTAGAGGGAAAATATACTTTTGATTGATTTTGCTAAGCGTCTGTCACCTTTAGGGCGCGATTAGCAACTATATTGTTTGGAAACGTCCGGCTTCCTGATGCTGGTGACTAGATTCTGCCTAGTCTAGAGATAGGTTTACGATTGTTTGAGGGTTAGACAATTAACAAAAAGGGAGCCCCTCGGCACTAGGCCGAGGGGCTCCCTTTTACAACGCTGGACGCCAGTAATGACGTGGGCAGTCTGGGTGCCCACGGAGTCCGCACGTTTTTTTGCGAGCAGAGCTCGCCCCTGCAGTCGCGATCAGAACAACACGCGGCAACGAATGGTGCCGTTGATGTGCTGCAGCTTCTCTTGCGCCAGGTCCGAGTACTCGGCGTCGACGTCGATGACCACGTAGCCGACTTTCTCGTTGGTCTGCAGGAACTGACCGGAGATGTTGATGCCGTTTTCGGCGAAGACCTTGTTGATCTCGCTCATCACACCCGGGATGTTCTCGTGGATGTGCAGCAGACGGTGCTTGCCAGGGTGAGCCGGCAGGGCCACTTCCGGGAAGTTCACCGACGATACCGAAGTACCGTTGTCGCTGTACTTGACCAGTTTTTCTGCCACTTCCAGACCGATGTTGGCTTGCGCCTCAGCGGTGGAACCACCGATGTGCGGGGTCAGGATCACGTTGTCCAGGCCACGCAGCGGGCTTTCGAACTCTTCGTCGTTGGAGCGTGGCTCCACCGGGAATACGTCGATGGCCGCGCCGATCAGGTGCTTGTCCTTGATCGCGTCCGCCAGGGCTTGCAGCTCGACCACGGTGCCGCGCGCGGCGTTGATCAGGATGCCGCCCTTCTTGATGGAGCGGATTTCCTTCTCGCCGATCATCCACTGGGTCGCAGCGGTTTCCGGAACGTGCAGGGTGACGATGTCGGACATGCCCAACAGCTCGTGCAGGTTGCCGACCTGGGTCGCGTTGCCCAGTGGCAGCTTGGTCACGGTGTCGTAGAAGTACACCTGCATGCCCAGGCCTTCAGCCAGGACCGACAGTTGCGTACCGATCGAGCCGTAGCCGACGATGCCGAGCTTCTTGCCACGGATTTCGAAGGAGTTGGCCGCGCTCTTGATCCAGCCGCCACGGTGGCAGGAAGCGTTCTTCTCAGGGATGCCGCGCAGCAACAGGATCGCTTCGGCCAGCACCAGCTCGGCAACGGAGCGAGTGTTGGAGTACGGAGCGTTGAACACCGCGATACCGCGTTCGCGGGCCGCGTTCAGGTCAACCTGGTTGGTGCCGATGCAGAAACACCCTACAGCCACGAGCTTCTTCGCGTGATCGAAGATCTCTTCGGTCAGTTGAGTGCGGGAGCGAATGCCGATGAAGTGAGCATCAGCGATCTTTTCCTTCAGCTGAGCTTCCGGCAGAGAACCGGTGAGGTACTCGATGCTGGTGTAGCCCGCCGACTTGAGAACGTCGACAGCCGATTGGTGGACGCCTTCGAGAAGAAGGAACTTGATCTTGCTCTTATCGAGAGAAGTCTTGCTCATCTGCGTAAACCTGTATCCCGGAGAAAAATGGCAGGAAATAGCCAGCAGACGCTGACCCGGACGGCAGGAAAGCCGTCGCCGCAGAATAGCCGTTGGGCACTATCCTGCGGGGTCGGTATGCTAGCATATGCACCCCGCTAAACACTCATTCCTGCGACGTGAAGCGTTCTCAGGATGACCATGAATTGTTCGAGAGTTCCGTCGATGACCAATCCTGCCCTGATTGATGAGCTGAAGACCTTGGTTGAGCCTGGCAAGGTGCTGACCGATGCCGACTCCCTGAATGCTTACGGCAAGGATTGGACCAAACACTTCGCCCCGGCCCCGACCGCCATTGTGTTTCCCAAGACCACCGAACAGGTCCAGGCCATCGTCCTTTGGGCCAATAAGCACAAGGTGGCGCTGGTGCCGTCCGGCGGACGTACCGGGCTGTCCGCCGCTGCGGTGGCCGCCAATGGCGAAGTGGTTGTGTCGTTCGACTACATGAACCAGATTCTCGACGTGAACCTGACCGACCGCACCGCTGTATGCCAGCCGGGTGTGGTCACCGAGCACCTGCAGAACGTCGCCGAAGACAAAGGCCTGTACTATCCAGTGGATTTCGCTTCCGCAGGTTCGAGCCAGATTGGCGGCAATATCGGCACCAATGCCGGCGGGATCAAGGTCATTCGCTACGGCATGACCCGTAACTGGGTGGCCGGCATGAAAGTCGTCACCGGCAAGGGCGATGTGCTGGAACTGAACCGCGATCTGATCAAGAACGCCACCGGCTACGACCTGCGTCAGCTGTTCATTGGCGCGGAAGGCACCCTCGGTTTTGTGGTCGAAGCGACCATGCGTCTGGACCGTGCGCCGAAAAACCTCACTGCGATGGTGCTCGGCACCGCCGATTTCGACTCGATCATGCCGGTGTTGCACGCCTTCCAGAGCAAGCTCGACCTGACGGCCTTCGAGTTCTTCTCCGACAAGGCCCTGGCCAAAGTCATGGGGCGCGGCGATGTGCCAGCACCGTTCGAAACCGATTGCCCGTTCTATGCACTGCTGGAATTCGAAGCGACCACCGAAGAAGTGGCCAACCACGCCCTGGAAACCTTCGAGCACTGCGTCGAGCAGGGCTGGGTGCTGGACGGCGTGATGAGCCAAAGTGAAACCCAGTTGCAGAACCTGTGGAAGCTGCGCGAATACATCTCTGAAACCATCTCCCACTGGACGCCGTACAAGAACGACATTTCGGTCACTGTGTCGAAAGTCCCGGCGTTCCTGAAGGAAATTGATGCGATCGTCGGCGAACACTACCCGGATTTCGAAATCGTCTGGTTCGGTCACATTGGCGATGGCAACCTGCACCTGAACATCCTCAAGCCCGATAACCTGAGCAAGGACGAGTTCTTCGCCAAGTGCGCCACCGTCAACAAGTGGGTATTCGAAACCGTCGAGAAGTACAACGGTTCGATTTCCGCCGAACACGGCGTGGGCATGACCAAGCGTGATTACTTGACCTATAGCCGCTCGCCGGTTGAGATCGAGTACATGAAAGCCGTCAAAGCGGTGTTCGACCCGAACGGCATCATGAACCCGGGCAAGATTTTCGCTGTTTGACTTTCGAACTTAAGAGCTACGAACCAGGAGTCGGTCAATGAGCTATCAGCACCAGTATGTCGATGGAACGCGTATCCACTTTCCATTGGGTAAAGTGGTGTGCATCGGCCGCAACTACGCCGAACACGCCAAGGAACTGGACAACCCGGTGCCTACAGAGCCGCTGCTGTTCATCAAGCCGGGCAGTTGCGTGGTGCCGCTGGAAGGTGGTTTTACCATTCCAACCGAGCGTGGCTCGGTGCATTACGAAGCGGAAATCGCGGTGTTGATCGGCAAGCCTTTGTCGACGAAGCCAAGCCGTGAAGAAGTGCTGGATGCCATTTCAGGTTTCGCCCCGGCGCTGGACCTGACCCTGCGCGACAAGCAGGCCGAGCTGAAATCCAAGGGCCTGCCATGGGAAATCGCCAAGTCTTTCGACGGTGCCGCAGTGATTGCCCCGTTCGTGTCCGGCAGCACCTTTGCCGACCTGACTGACATCGGCATTCGCCTGACCATCAACGGCGAAGTCCGCCAGGATGGCAACAGCAGCGCGATGCTCAACCCGATCGTGCCGATGATCCAGCACATGGCCGGCTGCTTCTCGCTGCAGGCCGGTGATGTGATCCTGACTGGCACGCCGGTTGGCGTGGGTCCGCTGAATGTCGGTGATGAGCTGGTTATCGAATTGCCGGGCGCCAGCAGCTTCACAAGCAGCGTCCGCTAACCGCAACACCCTGTGGGAGCGAGCCTGCTCGCGATGGCGGTCTGTCATTCAACATCTTTGTCGACTGACACGGCCTCATCGCGAGCAGGCTCGCTCCCGCATTGGTTTTTGTGGTCGGCCGAAAAAGGGCAATCCCGCCATTTGCCGTTTTTTTCACATCTTGTCTGGATAATTCCGCGGAATCCGGCGTCTGAGCCGGTCCCAATTGTGCTATTACCCTTAGCCTGAATTTCTGGAACGCATCCCTTGATGGCCATCCAATCGCTGCCCACGCTTAAAACTGCCCGGCGCCCGCGCTTTTTCATGCGCTGGTATTACTGGCTGTTGCTGGCCGTGGCCGCCGCGTATGGCCTTGCGTTTGCGATGCATTGGGATGACCGCGGTGTGCTCTGGGTGCTGGAGCGTTTCGAAAGCCAAACCGAACGCCAGGAAAGTATCTGGCTCCCGGAATACCGCGCGGTAATCGATGCCAAGCCATTGCCGGGGATGGAAAAGGACGAAGCGTCCGACCTGGCCTACAACCCTCAAACCAAAACCCTGTTCTCGGTGATGGGCAAAAACCCGTTCCTGGTCGAGCTGACTTTGCAAGGCGATGTGTTGCGCAAGATGCCGCTGGTGGGCTGGAGCAATCCGGAAGCCGTGACGGTCATGGGCAACGGCCTGCTGGCCATCGTCGATGAGCGTGAGCACTTGCTGACCATCGTCAAAGTCGACGTCGATACCCGTGAGTTGAACATCGCCAACTTCCCGAAGTACGACCTCGGTCCGTCGAAAGACCAGAACAAAGCCTTCGAAGCGATGGTCTGGGATGCACGCAATCAACAAATGCTGCTGGGTGAGGAACGGCCACCGGCACTGTTCACCTGGAAAAGCGCCGACGGTCAGACACTCACCGGCGACAAGCAGAAGCTTGCCAGTGACGAACTGGACATCCGCAACCTCTCGGCCCTGGCCATTGACCCGCGCACCCGGCACACGCTGGTGCTGTCCGCTGACTCCCACTTGCTGCTGGAGCTGGACGAGAAGGGCGAGCAGGTCAGTTTCATGACCTTGCTGGGGGGCTTCAATGGTCTGAAGAAGACCATTCCTCGCGCCGAAGGCGTGACCATGGATGACAATGGCACGCTGTACATGGTGAGCGAGCCTAACCTGTTCTATCGATTCGAAAAGCAGCACTGATTCGATTTTTGTAGGAAACGCGACGCTCAGTTGTAGGCCCAGGCTAATGGCCATTAAGCTTCAATTCAGACTGCCGTGGTATTTCATCCACCCGTCCTGATTCCGAGCTTGCCTGAATGCGCCGACTTGCCCGTCCCAAACCCCTGATGCTGATTGTGCTGGTAATTGCGCTGATCGTGCTGGTTGCGATCGGCCAGTACCTGCGGCTGTTCGAGCGCACCTGGTTCAATCTGCACACGCTTTGGCAGGCTGAGAGCGAACAGTCCATCGGCCTGGGTCACTATCAGGTCGCGGTCGAGGGTCGGGTCATCGAAGGCCTGGACGACGATGTGTCGGCGCTGACCTTTGATCCGGTGCGCAAAAGCCTGTTCACCGTCACCAACAAAAACTCCGAACTGATCGAGCTGTCGCTGGAAGGCCGGATCATTCGGCGTATCTCGCTGGTCGGCTTCGGTGATCCGGAGGCAGTGGAGTTCATCAGCGCCGACACGTATGTGATCACTGACGAGCGCCAGCAACGGCTGATCAAGATTCATCTGGAAAAGGACACCACGTTCCTCGACGCAGCGGAAGCCGAGCAAATGACCTTGGGCGTGCACATGAGCGGCAACAAGGGCTTCGAAGGCCTGGCCTACGATTCGGTGGGCAAACGCCTGTTTGTCGCCAAGGAGCGCGACCCGATGCTGATCTATGAAGTGCAGGGTTTCCCGCATTACAACCCGGAAAAATCTTACGCGGTGCACGTGGTCAACAACCCCAAGCGCGATGCCGGGATGTTTGTCCGAGACCTGTCGAGTCTGCAATACGACGAACGCAGCGGCCATTTGCTGGCGCTGTCCGACGAGTCGCGACTGATTCTGGAGCTGGACGTGGACGGGCGACCACTGAGCACCATGTCATTGAACAAGGGGCGTCAGGGGTTGCAGAAGACGGTGCCGCAAGCGGAAGGGATCGCCATGGATGACGACGGCACGATGTACCTGGTGAGCGAGCCGAACCTGTTCTACGTCTTCAAAAAACCAACGCAAAACTAACCAACACCCCAAAACCAATGTGGGAGCGAGCCTGCTCGCGATGAGGTCGTGTCAGTCGATAGAGATGTTGACTGAAAGACCGCTATCGCGAGCAGGCTCGCTCCCACAGGGTTTATCTGCGTGTCTGATTATTGGGCGCGGAGGGTTTTCACGCCTTCGCTGGTGCCCAGCAACAGCAAATCCGCCGGACGCGCCGCGAACAACCCATTGGTCACCACGCCGACGATCGCATTGATCTGCGACTCCAGCTCCACCGGGTTGGTGATCTGCATGTTGAACACATCCAGAATGATGTTGCCGTTGTCGGTCAACACGCCTTCACGGTAAACCGGGTCGCCGCCGAGCTTCACGAGCTCGCGAGCCACATGGCTGCGGGCCATCGGGATCACTTCCACCGGCAGCGGGAACGCGCCGAGCACCGGCACCAGTTTGCTGGCGTCGGCGATGCAGATGAAGGTCTTGGCCACCGCCGCGACGATCTTCTCGCGGGTCAGGGCCGCGCCGCCGCCCTTGATCAGGTTCAGGTGCTCGTCGCTTTCATCGGCGCCGTCCACGTAGAACTCCAGGTCGCTGACGGTGTTCAGCTCATACACCGGAATGCCATGGCCCTTGAGGCGCGCGGCGGTGGCTTCGGAGCTGGCGACGGCGCCGTCGAATGCACCTTTATGCTGGGCCAAAGCATCGATGAAGCAGTTGGCAGTGGAGCCGGTGCCGACCCCGACGATGCTCTTGTCGTCGAGTTTCGGGAGGATGAAGTCGACGGCGGCCTGGGCCACTGCCTGTTTGAGTTGATCCTGGGTCATGCGGGCTCCGAGGTGCCGAAGAGGGGAAACGAAAGGCGGGCATTATAGGCTTCGGGGCGGGGAAGGTCATTGCCCGATTGGCGGGTGCGACGGTATGTCTGAGCGAGCAGAGTCTTGTGGCGAGGGAGCTTGCTCCCGCTGGAGCGCGAAGCGGTCCTCTCGCATGCCTTCCGGCATACCGCGCCAGCAGGGTTTGCGACTGCTGCGCAGCCGAGCGGGAGCAAGCTCCCTCGCCACAAGGTATGTGCCTGGCCTTAAAACCACCGGTTTAGTGTGGTCGCCCGGCCGAAAGCCGGGTTAGACTCCATGGCCCTGCCCAACCCGCTCAGTGATGCTTTCCGATGCTCGAACAGTACGTCAAAAAGATCCTCACCTCGCGCGTTTATGACGTTGCCGTAGAAACCCCATTGCAGACTGCCCGCCAGCTCTCCGAGCGGCTGGGCAACAGTATTTTGCTCAAGCGTGAAGACTTGCAGCCGGTGTTCTCGTTCAAGATTCGCGGGGCCTACAACAAGCTCACGCAGCTGAGCGATGAAGAGCGCGCTCGCGGCGTAGTGACCGCTTCGGCGGGCAATCACGCGCAGGGCCTGGCCCTGGCGGCGAAAGTGCTGGGCGTGAAAGCCACCATCGTCATGCCGAAAACCACTCCCGAGATCAAAGTCGAAGGTGTGCGTTCCCGAGGCGGCAAAGTCGTGCTGCACGGGGATTCGTTTCCGGAAGCCCTGGCCTACTCGCTGAAACTGGTCGACGAAAAAGGCTACGTCTACATTCACCCGTACGACGATCCCCACACCATTGCCGGGCAGGGCACGGTGGCCATGGAGATTCTGCGCCAGCACCCTGGGCGTCTGGACGCGATCTTCGTTCCGGTGGGCGGCGGCGGGCTGATCGCCGGTATCGCGGCGTACGTGAAATACCTGCGCCCGGAAATCAAAATCATCGGCGTCGAGCCGGACGATTCCAATTGCCTGCAAGCGGCCATGGCCGCCGGCGAGCGCGTGGTGCTGCCGACCGTGGGCATCTTCGCCGATGGCGTCGCGGTCGCTCAGATCGGTCAGCACACCTTCGATATCTGCAAAGACTATGTCGATGAAGTGATCACGGTCAGCACCGACGAGATCTGCGCGGCCATCAAGGATATCTACGACGATACCCGCTCGATCACTGAACCTGCCGGCGCTTTGGGCGTGGCCGGGATCAAGAAGTACGTCGAGCAGCGCGCCGTCACAGGTCACACCTTCGTGGCCATCGACTCCGGCGCCAACGTCAACTTCGACCGCTTGCGTCACGTCGCCGAACGCGCCGAGCTGGGTGAGGGCCGCGAGGCCATTATCGCCGTGACCATTCCCGAGAAGCCGGGCAGCTTCAAGGCGTTCTGCGAAGCCATCGGCAAGCGCCAGATCACCGAATTCAACTACCGCTACAACACCGGCAGCGAAGCGCACATCTTCGTTGGCGTGCAGACGCACCCGGAAAACGACCCGCGCAGTGCGTTGCTCGCCAGCCTGACCGAGCAGGGTTTTCCGGTGCTGGACCTGACCGACAACGAACTGGCCAAGTTGCACATCCGGCACATGGTTGGCGGCCGCGCGGCGCAGGTGGTCGATGAAGTGGTGCTGCGTTTTGAATTTCCGGAGCGGCCGGGCGCGCTGTTCAACTTCCTCAGCAAGCTGGGCGGGCGCTGGAACATTTCGATGTTCCATTACCGCAACCACGGCGCGGCGGATGGTCGTGTGGTCGCGGGCCTGCAAGTGCCTCACGAGGAACGTCATCTGGTGCCGGCGGCGCTGGAAGAAATCGGCTACCCGTACTGGGACGAGAGCGACAACCCGGCCTATCAGCTGTTTCTTGGCTGAGGGGCTACGCTGATGGGCAGGTCATAAGGAAATCGAACAATGGAAACGTTAACTGCCCTGAAAATGGCCCACACCGCGGCGACGGCAATATTGTTGGGCTGTGCACTGGGCCTGGGGATATGGGTTTGGCGAACGCGGCGTAATGGCGATACGACTGCTGCGGCGCGCACGCTCCAGCGGCCACGAGTGTTCGTCTGGCTACTGATGGGCGTGGCGTTGCTGAGCATGCCGTTTACCGGCTGGTGGATGGTGCACCTGGTGGGCTGGCCGCTGGGGCAGACGTGGTTGCTGGGGTCCAGCGTGCTCTACACCGTGGCGGCGTTGGGCTGGTTCTGGTTGCTGGTGCGGCTGAACAGGCTGCGCACTGCGCCGGGAGGCAACGGCAGGTTCACCTTTGCACTGGCACTGTTCAGCTTTGTTTGTTTTGTCGCGATTGCGGGATTGATGGGCGCGAAGCCGGTTTAAGGCTTGGGCGAGTCGACCCCCATCGCGGGCAAGCCCGCGATGGCGATTTCAGTCGCGCAGACTGATCACCGGCCAGCCACGCTTCTCGGCCTCGGCTCGCAAGTTCGGATCCGGATCAACCGCCACCGGATTCGCCACCTGCTCCAGCAATGACAAGTCGTTCATCGAGTCGCTATAGAAGTAACTGTCTTCCAGCGAATGCCCGGTTTCTTCCAGCCAGCGACTCAGCCGCGTCACTTTGCCTTCACGGAAGCACGGGATGTCGGTGCTGCGCCCTGTATAACGGCCATCGACCATTTCACATTCGGTGGCGATCAGGGTTTCAACGCCCAAACGCTCGGCAATCGGACCGGTTACAAAGCGGTTGGTCGCGGTGATGATCACCAGCTTGTCACCCGCTTCACGATGCTGGGCCAGTAGATCGATCGCCTTGGGCAACACAATCGGCTCGATGCAGTCGCGCATGTAATCGAGGTGCCATTGATCCAGCGTGGCCATTTCGGTGCGGCCAAGGACTTCCAGGCAAAAGTTCAGGTAGGCGTCGTTATCCAGCTTGCCGGCCAGGTAATCCTGATAGAACTCATCGTTGCGTGCCTTGTAGGCAACGGCGTCGAGGAAGCCGCGTTCGCACAGGTAATCGCCCCAGGCGTGGTCACTGTCGCCGCCCAGAAGGGTGTTGTCCAAGTCGAATAAAGCCAGCCGCATTGCAGTTACTCGCTGAAAAGTCTGTAGAAAGGTGTCCAGAATACGGACTTTTCACAAGAGTGCACATAAGCTAAGCCGGCTCGTTGCTGCCTTCACAACCTTTGTGGAACAATGCGGCGACATGCGTTTGCGAGGTTGTTGCCGTGATCGACCCCGATGGTTTCCGCCCCAATGTCGGGATCATTCTCACGAATGATGCCGGACAGGTGCTATGGGCTCGCCGTATCAATCAAGATGCCTGGCAGTTTCCACAGGGTGGTATCAACCCCCAGGAGACGCCGGAAGACGCCTTGTACCGCGAGTTGAACGAAGAAGTGGGTCTGGAGCGTGAAGATGTTGAAATTCTCGCCTGCACCCGGGGCTGGTTGCGCTATCGTTTGCCGCAACGTCTGGTCCGTACCCACAGCCAACCGCTGTGCATCGGCCAGAAACAGAAATGGTTTCTCCTGCGCCTGATCTCCAACGAGCAGCGGGTGCGGATGGATTTGACCGGTAAACCGGAATTCGATGGCTGGCGCTGGGTCAGCTATTGGTATCCGTTGGGCCAGGTGGTGACATTCAAGCGCGAGGTGTATCGACGCGCTCTCAAAGAGCTTGCCCCGCGCCTTTTAGCGCGCGACTGACGACGGAGTTCGACCCCGAGCCATGCTCAATACGCTGCGCAAGATCGTCCAGGAAGTTAACTCCGCCAAGGATCTCAAGGCGGCGTTGGGGATTATTGTGTTGCGCGTCAAAGAGGCCATGGGCAGCCAGGTCTGCTCGGTCTACCTGCTTGACCCCGAGACCAACCGCTTCGTGCTGATGGCGACCGAGGGCTTGAACAAGCGCTCGATCGGCAAAGTCAGCATGGCACCCAACGAAGGTCTGGTCGGCCTGGTCGGCACGCGTGAAGAACCCCTTAACCTCGAAAACGCCGCGGATCACCCGCGCTACCGCTACTTCGCCGAGACCGGTGAAGAGCGCTATGCCTCATTCCTCGGGGCGCCGATCATTCACCACCGCCGCGTCGTCGGCGTGTTGGTCATTCAGCAAAAAGAACGCCGCCAGTTCGATGAGGGTGAAGAAGCCTTCCTCGTGACCATGAGCGCGCAGCTCGCCGGCGTTATCGCCCACGCCGAGGCCACCGGTTCGATTCGGGGGCTGGGCCGTCAGGGCAAAGGGATTCAGGAAGCCAAGTTCGTCGGTGTGCCGGGCTCGCCGGGTGCGGCGGTCGGTACGGCGGTGGTCATGTTGCCGCCGGCCGATCTGGATGTGGTGCCGGACAAGACCATCGTCGACATCGAAGCTGAACTCGGGCTGTTCAAGACCGCCATCGAAGGCGTGCGCGCCGACATGCGTGCGTTGTCGGCCAAATTGGCCACGCAGCTGCGCCCCGAAGAGCGGGCCTTGTTCGACGTGTATCTGATGATGCTCGACGACGCCGCGCTGGGCAACGAAGTGACCACTGTGATCAAGACCGGTCAGTGGGCCCAGGGCGCGCTGCGCCAGGTGGTCACCGATCATGTCAATCGTTTCGAATTGATGGACGACGCCTACCTGCGTGAACGCGCCTCGGACGTCAAGGACCTCGGCCGCCGCTTGCTTGCCTACTTGCAGGAAGAGCGCCAGCAGACCCTGGTCTACCCCGACAACACCATTCTGATCAGCGAAGAGCTGACGCCGGCGATGCTCGGCGAGGTGCCGGAAGGCAAGCTGGCGGGCCTGGTGTCGGTACTTGGCTCCGGCAACTCCCACGTGGCAATCCTCGCGCGTGCCATGGGCATCCCGACGGTGATGGGCCTGGTCGACCTGCCGTATTCCAAGGTCGACGGCATTCAGATGATCGTCGACGGCTATCACGGTGAGGTCTACACCAACCCCAGCGAAGTACTGCGAAAGCAGTTCGCCGAAGTGGTCGAGGAAGAAAAACAACTGGCCCTCGGGCTGGATGCATTGCGCGACTTGCCGTGCGTGACCGTCGATGGCCACCGCATGCCGCTGTGGGTCAACACCGGCCTGCTGGCGGACGTGGCACGGGCGCAGAAGCGCGGCGCCGAGGGTGTCGGTCTATACCGCACCGAAGTGCCGTTCATGATCAACCAGCGGTTCCCGAGCGAAAAGGAGCAGTTGGCGATCTACCGCGAGCAACTCGCCGCGTTCCATCCGCAACCGGTGACCATGCGCAGCCTGGACATCGGCGGTGACAAATCGCTTTCTTACTTCCCGATCAAGGAAGACAACCCGTTCCTCGGCTGGCGCGGCATTCGCGTCACCCTCGACCACCCGGAAATCTTCCTGGTGCAGACCCGCGCGATGCTCAAGGCCAGCGAAGGCCTGAACAACCTGCGGATTCTGTTGCCGATGATCTCCGGCACCCATGAACTCGAAGAAGCCCTGCACCTGATTCACCGGGCCTGGGGTGAAGTCCGCGATGAAGGCTGCGACGTACCTATGCCGCCGATCGGCGTGATGATCGAGATCCCGGCGGCGGTGTATCAGACCAAGGAACTGGCACGGCAAGTGGATTTCCTGTCGGTCGGCTCCAACGACCTGACCCAGTACCTGCTGGCGGTGGACCGAAACAACCCGCGGGTAGCCGACCTCTACGACTACCTGCACCCGGCGGTGCTGCAAGCCCTTCAAAGCGTGGTGCGTGACGCCCATGCCGAAGGCAAGCCGGTGAGCATCTGCGGTGAAATGGCCGGTGATCCGGCGGCGGCGGTGTTGTTGATGGCGATGGGCTTTGACAGCCTGTCGATGAACGCCACCAACCTGCCGAAAGTGAAGTGGATGCTGCGTCAGATCAACCTGAGCAAGGCCAAGGAACTGCTCGCGGAGCTGATGACCATCGACAACCCGCAAGTGATCCACAGTTCGCTGCAGTTGGCGCTGAAGAACCTCGGATTGGCGCGGATGATCAATCCGGCGGCGATCAAACCGCTCTGAAATACTGAGGACCCTTGCTCCCCCGCTGGAGTGCGAAGCGCTCCCAATCTGGCCAATGTTTTCTTTCGGAAAACTTCATCTGCCATTTTGCGACTGCTACGCAGTCGAGCGGGAGCAAGCTCCCTCGCCACAATTTATTGTCAAATCCTGACCTCAACTTCCCCCAAATGCCCGCCATACGGCCCGAAACTCCGTTCAACCAGATGCCGCGTCCCGTCGGCATGAACAATCAACGCCGTACTCGCCCGCGTCCCGTAACTCTGGCTGGCAATAAACACACTCGATAACAGCGTCTCGGTCGCCAAACCCACCCCGGTGTCGGGCAGCTCCGCAAACGGCGCCACCTGCGCATCACTCAGCAACGCCAACAACGCCTCAGGCTGCGGATTATCCAGAACCATCTCCAACGCTGCCCGCGCCTTGAGCAACTTCGGCCACGGCGTATCCAGTCCCGCATTCGATAAACCGTAAACGCCCGGCTGCAGCATCACTGCCTCAGTTCCCTGTGCGTTGTAATGCCACAGCTCGTTGGCGTTGCCGATAAGCAGGTTAAATCCGGCATATTCCAGCGAACGTCTGACAACGTCGGCCAAGTAATCATCAATCGGCATTTCGCCATTGAGAAATTGCGCGACGAGCTCACCCCGGGATTTCCGAGCGGGCGGTTGATGAGGGTCGCGGATATTGGTCAGGGCGGCGAAGCGCCCGTTAGCGCCGACACCAAGCCAGGTGCCACCGGCTTCCAGGTCGCGACCGGCGTGGACCTGCGGTGCTTCGGGCCATTGCGCCAGGGGCAGGCTGGGCCGGGCATAGAATTCGTCGCGGTTGGCCGCCACGATCAGCGGCTGGGCATGACCCGGGCGCCAGGCAAAGACAATCAGGCACATAAGGTGGTCCTTGTGTGTTTTTTGCCCACTCTACGCAGTCATGGTGCTGGTATCCATCGCCATCCAGTGGAGCCCAAGGCCATGCATCCGTTACCATGCCGCTCCGGTTTTGGGGTTGGGTGGGGAAACAGCATGGAATTTCTGCTCTATCTGGCGCTCGGCGCCTGTGCCGGAGTGCTCGCCGGGCTGTTTGGCGTGGGCGGTGGGATCATCATCGTTCCGGTGCTGGTGTTCAGTTTCACCCTGCAGGGCTTCGATGCGTCGATCCTGACTCACCTGGCGGTCGGCACCTCCCTGGCGACGATCATTTTCACCTCGGTCAACGCGGTGCGCGAACACCATCGCCGCGGTGCCGTGCGTTGGCCGATCTTTGCCTGGATGACCGTCGGCATTCTGCTGGGTGCCGGTTTCGGAGCGCTGACCGCCGAAGCGATCTCCGGGCCCAACCTGCAGAAAATCATCGGCGTGTTTGCCCTGATCATCGCCGTGCAGCTTATGCTGGACGTCAAACCCAAGGCGAGCCGAACGGTGCCGGGAAAAGTCGGTCTGACCCTGGCCGGCACCGTGATTGGCTGGGCCTCGGCGATTTTCGGGATTGGCGGCGGTTCGCTGACCGTGCCGTTCCTGACCTGGCGCAGTGTGCCGATGCAACAAGCGGTGGCGACGTCATCGGCGTGCGGCCTGCCCATTGCGCTGGCCAGTGCATTAAGTTTCATGATTCTGGGCTGGCACGATCCGTTGCTGCCGGCCCATAGTCTCGGTTTTATTTATTTGCCGGCGCTGCTGGGGATCGCCCTGACCAGCATGGTTTTCGCCCGCCTCGGTGCGCGATTGGCCCACAGGCTGTCGCCGAAGTTGCTGAAAAGACTGTTCGCCGCTTTGCTGTTCTGCGTAGGTTGGAGTTTCCTGATCTGACGCACCGCACAATCCTGGCTTAATCCTGAGGTGGCAGCGTCGCCCGGGAATTTTGAAGGTTTCAACTCTAACGAGGAGTCGCAATGCTGCCTTACCCGCAGATCGACCCGGTGGCCCTGGCCATCGGTCCGCTGAAAATCCACTGGTACGGCCTGATGTACCTGATCGGCATCGGCGGTGCGTGGCTGCTGGCGTCGCGCCGGCTCAACCGTTTCGACCCGACCTGGACCAAGGAGAAACTCTCCGACATGGTCTTCTGGATGTCGATGGGTGTGATCGTCGGCGGTCGCCTGGGCTATGTGCTGTTCTACGATCTGAGTGCTTATCTGGCCAACCCGACGCTGATTTTCGAAGTGTGGAAGGGCGGCATGTCGTTCCACGGCGGTTTCATCGGCGTGATGCTGGCGGCGTTGTGGTTCGGTAAAAAGAACAACAAGTCGTTCTTCCAACTGATGGACTTCGTCGCGCCAATGGTGCCGATCGGCCTGGGCGCCGGGCGTATCGGCAACTTCATCAATGCCGAATTGTGGGGCAAGGCGACCGACGTGCCGTGGGCGATGATCTTCCCGCCGTTCAGCGACCCGGCGCAGTTGCCGCGTCACCCGTCGCAGCTGTATCAGTTCGCGCTGGAAGGCGTGGCGCTGTTCCTGATCCTGTGGCTGTTCTCGCGTAAACCGCGGCCGACCATGGCGGTGTCCGGGATGTTCGCGCTGTTCTATGGCATTTTCCGCTTCATCGTCGAATTCGTCCGCGTGCCGGACGCGCAACTGGGCTATCTGGCCTGGAACTGGCTGACCATGGGCCAGGTGCTCTGCGTGCCGATGATCGTCGGCGGTCTGTTCCTGATCTGGCTGGCGTATCACCGCGCCCCGGCGACTCCAGCGGCAGCCGTATAAATTCGAATACCGGAGCGACGGCTCCGGTTTCAAGGACACAGGTAACTCATGAAGCAATATCTCGAACTGGTCGCCCACGTCATCAAGAACGGCACCAAACAAGCCAACCGCACTGGCGTGAACACCATCAGTTTTCCCGGCGCGATGCTGCGTTATGACCTGCAGGAAGGGTTCCCGGCGATCACCACGCGCAAGATGGCCTTCAAATCGGCCATCGGCGAGATGTGCGGCTTCCTGCGTGGGGTGAACAACGCTGCGGAATTTCGCGCGTTGGGCTGCAAGGTCTGGGACCAGAACGCCAACGAAAACGCGCAGTGGCTGGCCAACCCGTTCCGTCAGGGTGAGGACGACCTCGGCGAGATCTACGGCGTGCAATGGCGCAAATGGCCGGCGTACAAGCAGATCCCGGTCAGCAATAAGGCTGCTATCGAGCAGACCCTGAGCCAGGGCTATCGTCAGATTGCCGAAGGTGAAGAAGACGGTCAGGCCTACGTGGTGCTGTACAAGGCGATCGACCAGATCCGTCAGTGCGTCGACACCATCATCAAGGACCCCGGCAGCCGCCGCATCCTGTTCCACGGCTGGAACGTTGCGCAACTCGATGAAATGGCTCTGCCGCCGTGCCACTTGCTGTACCAGTTCCACCCGAATGTCGAGACCAGGGAAATCTCCCTGACGCTCTACATCCGCTCCAACGACCTGGGCCTGGGCACGCCGTTCAACCTCACCGAAGGTGCCGCGCTGCTGAGCCTGATCGGTCGCCTGACCGGCTACACGCCGCGCTGGTTCACCTATTTCATCGGTGATGCGCACGTCTACGAAAACCATCTGGACATGCTGAACGAACAGCTCAAGCGCGAGCCGTTCCCGATGCCGAAACTGGTGATCAGTGATCGTGTGCCGGATTTCGCCAAGACGGGTGTTTATCAGCCGGAATGGCTGGAGTTGATCGAGCCGAGTGATTTTTCGCTCGAGGGTTACGAGCATCACGCCCCAATGACCGCGCCGATGGCGGTCTGACAATCTGCACGCCATACCCCTGTGGGAGCTAGCAGGCAGCTAGCTCCCACATTGGGTTTTGGGGTGTGCTTAGTGGCCGTGGCTTCGGCCCACATGCGACTGTTCAACCTCCGTCGCCACCACACCGCCACTCACTTCCAGCCGCTGCAAAATCCCGCACTGATCAATATCCGGCCCTTCGCCACAGCGTTGGCGCAGGTCGAGCAGTTGCGCCTGTAACGCCAGCAGCCCGTCGATCCGTGCTTTGACGTGATGAATATGTTCGTCGATCAGCGCATTCACGCTCTCACATTGATCCTGCGGGCTGTCGCGCAAGGCCAGCAGGCTGCGAATCTCCTCCAGCGTCATGTCGAGGGTGCGGCAGTTGCGGATGAAAGTCAGGCGCTCGGCATGGGCCTGGGTGTAGACGCGGTAGTTGCCGTCACTGCGGGCCGGCTCCGGCAGCAGGTTTTCGCGCTCGTAGTAGCGGATGGTTTCTACGGCGCAGTCGGTGAGTTTCGCCAGTTCTCCGATCTTCATGACGGCAATCTCCAAATGGGTGCTTGACCCTATAGTGGCTACAGGGTCTTTACTTGGCAACAGGCACCTTCATGGACGCAACCAATGAGCGATTCCCTTCACACCCACAAACCCGAGGCTGATCACGATCACGATCACGATCACGATCACGATCACAGCCACAAGCTGCAGCCTGTGCAGAAGCATGACCATGGCGGTCACGGGGATTCCTGCTGTTCTTCCAAAGCGGCGGCGCCGTCGCTGATCAAGCTCAGTGAAAACTCAACTGCCAACGCGCGGTTGAGCAGTTTCCGCATCGACGCGATGGACTGTCCGACCGAGCAGACGCTGATCCAGAACAAACTCGGCAAGCTCGCGGGTGTGCAGCAGCTCGAATTCAACCTGATCAACCGCGTGCTGGGCGTGACCCACGACCTGCCGAGCACCGCGCCGATCATCGACGCAATCAAGTCCCTCGGCATGCAGGCCGAGCCGCTGGAGCAGGGCGTCGAAGCGCCAGTTCCAGCGCCCGAGAAAAAGCCGTGGTGGCCATTGGCGTTGTCCGGCGTGACCGCGCTCGCCGCCGAAGTGATTCACTTCACCAGCGCGGCGCCCAATTGGGTCGTGGCGGTTATCGCGTTGATCTCGATCCTCAGCGCCGGTCTCAGCACCTACAAGAAGGGCTGGATCGCGCTGAAAAATCTCAACCTGAACATCAATGCATTGATGAGCATCGCGGTGACCGGCGCGATCCTGATCGGACAGTGGCCGGAAGCGGCGATGGTGATGTTCCTGTTCACCGTGGCCGAGTTGATCGAGGCCAAGTCCCTGGACCGCGCGCGTAACGCCATCAGCGGCTTGATGCAGATGACCCCGGAACAGGCCACGGTGTTGCAGGCCGATGGCAGCTGGATCTTGCAAGACGTGAAATCCATCGAGCCGGGCGCCCGGGTGCGGGTGCGGCCCGGTGAGCGGATTGGTCTGGACGGCGAAGTCATATCGGGCAGTTCGACCATCAATCAGGCGCCGATCACCGGGGAAAGCCTGCCGGTTGAGAAAACCATTGGCGACAAGGTGTTCGCCGGCACTATCAACCAGGCGGGATCTCTGGAGTTTTCCGTAACCGCCGCCGCAAACCATTCGACCCTGGCCCGGATCATCCACGCCGTGGAACAGGCGCAAGGCGCACGAGCACCGACCCAACGCTTCGTTGACCAGTTTTCGAAAATCTACACCCCCGCCGTGTTCATCTTTGCCCTCGCGGTGGCAGTGATTCCGCCGCTGTTCATGGGCGCAGTCTGGTTCGACTGGATCTACCGCGCGCTGGTATTGCTGGTGGTCGCATGCCCCTGCGCACTGGTGATTTCCACCCCGGTGACCATCGTCAGCGGCCTCGCGGCGGCGGCGCGCAAAGGGATTCTGGTCAAGGGCGGCGTGTACCTGGAGGGTGGCTACAAACTCGACTATCTGGCGCTGGACAAGACCGGCACGATCACCCACGGCAAGCCGGTTCAGACGGATTACCTGTCGCTTGATCCCACGGCCGATGCCTCGGCGCCGGCAATTGCAGCGGCGTTGGCCGGACGCTCGGACCACCCGGTGTCGTTGGCGATTGCTAACGCCGCAGTGGATAAAACCTCTGCGCCGCTCGTTGTGCATAACTTCGAAGCACTGGGCGGTCGCGGGGTACGCGGTGAGATCGACGGGAAGACTTACCACTTGGGCAACCACCGCCTGGTGGAAGAGCTGAACCTGTGCTCGCCAGAGCTGGAAGAAAAGCTGTTTGCACTGGAGAAGCAGGGCAAGTCCGTGGTGCTGTTGCTCGACAACTCCGGTCCGCTGGCGCTGTTCGCCGTGGCCGATACGGTCAAGGAATCCAGCCGCGAGGCGATCCAGCAGCTGCACGATCTGGGCATCAAGACCCTGATGCTCACCGGCGACAACGTCCACACCGCCCAGGCGATTGCTGCGCAAGTCGGCATCGACGAGGCCAGGGGTGATCTGCTGCCGACCGACAAACTGCAAGCCATCGAAGCCCTTTATGCACAGGGTCATAACGTTGGCATGGTCGGCGACGGCATCAATGATGCTCCGGCACTGGCCCGGGCGGAAATCGGTTTTGCGATGGCCGCGGCCGGCACCGATACTGCCATCGAAACCGCCGATGTCGCCCTGATGGACGACGATCTGCGCAAGATTCCCACGTTCATACGTTTGTCGCGGCAGACGTCGAGCATCCTCAAACAGAACATCGCCCTCGCTTTGGTCATCAAGGCTATCTTTCTTGGGGTAACCTTCGCCGGGATCGCCACCATGTGGATGGCGGTGTTCGCCGACATGGGCGTGAGCCTGTTGGTGGTGTTCAACGGTTTGCGTCTGTTGCGCAAATAATCGATGAGGAGCGGGTGTGCTGAGTGCCGAGCTGAAGGCGTTTTACATGGTGGCCCGCCTGGGCAGCATTACCCTGGCGGCGAAAAAGCTCGGCCTGAGCCAGCCCACGGTCACCACGCAGATCCGCAATCTGGAAAGCCAGTACTCGGTCGAGCTGTTTTACCGTGGCGGCCGCCGCCTCAGCGTCAGCGATGAAGGTGCGCGGTTGCTGCCGATGGTCAAGGCGCTATTGCAGCAGGAAGCCGACATCGAGTTTTTCCTGCGCAACAGCGGCCAGGTCCAGGGCACGTTGCGCATCGCCGCCACCGCTCCGTATTACATTCTCGATCTGGTGAAGACCTTTCGCGAGCGCTTGCCGCAAGTGGAAGTGTCGGTGGAAATCGGCAATTCGCAGCAGGTGCTGGAAGCCTTGGAGGATTACCGGGTCGATGTCGCCGCGTCCTCGCAACTGCTCGACGACGCGCGACTGATTCGCCGGGTCCTTGGCAGCGATCCGCTGGTGTTGGCGGTGCATCGCCATCACCCGTTGGCGGTGCACGATCATGTGCCGCTCATCGCGTTGGCCGGGCATACGCTGTTGATGCGCGAGCCGGGCTCGACCACCCGGCGTCTGACCGAGGAGTTGCTGGCCACCGCCGGGGTGAGTTTCGGGCCGTTGCTGGAGATTGGTAGCCGTGAATCGATCCGCGAGGCGGTGCTGCGCAACATCGGGATCAGCATCATTGCCCGGCAGGAAGTGCCGCATGATCCGCAATTGCGTGTGCTGACCCTCGAGAACGCGCCGCAGATTCCGGAGTATTTGTACTGCCTCAAGGAGCGAAAGGGTGCGCGTCTGCCGGCAGCATTTCTCGGCCTGGCGCAGGAAATGGCTCCAGCATAAATCCCTGTGGCGAGGGAGCTTGCTCCCGCTGGGCTGCGAAGCGGCCCCCTTTCCCCTGAAAAGAAGGGGCCTGCTGCGCAATCCAACGGGAGCAAGCTCCCTCGCCACAGGTTATTCATTGCCTGTGCTATCCAACCCAAATCCCCGAATACCACTATCAGCCGTTTTTGCCTCACTGCCACATGACGGACGCATTGCCTCCTTAGGATGGCCTTCATCTGCTTGATGAGGCCTGCCCATGAACCACTCGATCGCAACTGCCCTGACCAATCCCGGCGCCCCGATGAGGGTGCGTGGCGTGCAGAAACGCTTCGGCGCCTTTACTGCGCTGGATAACGTTTCCCTCGACGTGGCGGCCGGTGAACTGGTGTGCCTGCTGGGCCCGTCGGGTTGTGGCAAAACCACGCTGTTGCGTTGCATCGCCGGTCTGGAGAAACAGGACAGCGGCGAGTTGTACCTCGGTGATCGCGACGTTTCCCACCTGGCACCGCAGGCTCGGGACTACGGCATTCTGTTCCAGTCCTACGCGCTGTTCCCCAATCTCACTGTCGAAGCGAACATTGCCTACGGCCTTGCCGGCAGCGGTCGCGATGAAGTGCGCAAGCGCGTCGGTCAGATGCTGGAGCTGGTCGGCCTGATCGGCAGTGAGAAAAAGTACCCCGGCCAATTGTCCGGCGGTCAGCAGCAACGTGTCGCACTGGCCCGCGCCCTGGCGCCGGCGCCGTCGTTGTTGTTGCTGGACGAACCAATGTCGGCCCTCGACGCCCGGGTCCGCGAGCACTTGTGCACCGAACTGCGCCAACTTCAACGCAGCCTCGGCATCACCACCCTGATGGTCACGCACAATCAGGACGAGGCCATGCTGATGGCCGACCGCATCGCGGTGATGAACAACGGCAAGGTTGAGCAGTACGCCACGCCACAGGAAATCTACGATCGTCCGGCCACGCCGTTCGTGGCGGAGTTTGTCGGTCAGGGCAATTGGTTGCCATTCAGCCGCAGCAGCGACAGTCACGCCCAGGTCGGCGGGATGAGCCTGCGCCTGGCAGACGGCAGCGCCAAAACCGCCTCGGGCCGTTTGTTCTGTCGCCCTGAAGCGATCAACGTCAACCCGCTGGTGCATGAGGAAAACCTGTTCCCGGCCAAGGTTCGCGAAATCACCTTCCTCGGCAACCGCTGCCGAATGAGTTTCGAACTCGATCAACTGCCGGGCCACGCCTTGCTCGCGGAACTGGCGCCGGAAGCCATGCCGCGACTCGGCGCCCAGCAGATCATGGTCGCCTTGCCGCCGCGCAGCCTGCAGGTGTTTGCCTGATGAGCGCGAACATCGCGCTGCCGATACCGCACAAGCAGGTTCGGCAGGCCTCCCGCGCCGAGATCGGCGACCGGGTGTTCGTGGTCGGCGGCAAAGTCTTGTTGCTGGTGTTGCTCGGCATCGCCGTGTTGATGCCATTGCTGGCGATCTTCTGGCGTGGCTTCAGTCCGGAGGCCGGGCAGGGCGGTGGTCTGGTGGCTGCACGTGAACTGGTCACCAGTGCGAATTTCCACTGGTTGCTCGGCAACAGCCTGAAAGTTTCCCTCAGCGTGGCGGCCATTGTCGTACCGCTGGCCTACCTGTTTGCCTACGCCCTGCAACGCACCTTGATTCCGGGCAAAGGCATTTGGCGCGGGATGTCGTTGTTGCCGCTGATGGCGCCGTCGATGCTGCCGGGCATTGCACTCGTTTATCTGTTCGGCAACCAGGGCCTGTTGCGTGGTTTGCTCTCGGACAATATCTACGGCTTCTGGGGCATCGTTCTGGGTGAGGTGATCTACACCTTCCCACACGCCTTGATGATTTTGCTGTCGGCCCTGTCCCTGGCGGATGCGCGCCTCTTCGATGCCGCCTCCAGCATGGGCGCCAGTCCGGCCAAAGCCTTCCGCAGCATCACCTGGCCGGCGACGCGTCAGGCGGTGTTCGCAGCGTTCTGCCTGGTCTTCACCCTGACCATCACCGACTTCGGCGTGCCCGTGGTGGTCGGCGGCGATTATCAGGTGCTGGCACTGGAAGCCTACAAAGCCGTGGTCGGCCAGCAACAGTTCGGTCGCGGTGCATTGATCGGCATGGTCCTGTTGCTGCCGGCGCTGTTCAGCTTCGCGGTCGATGCCTGGTTGCGTCGGCGTCACGGCGACTCCATGAGCGGTCGGGCGCAGGTCTTTCAACCTGCACCATCGAAACTGCGCGACGGCTTCTATCTCGCCATCGTGCTGCTGATCTGCGCGGTATTGCTGCTGGTGTTCGGCATGGCGGTGTTCTCGTCGCTGGTGAAATTCTGGCCGTACAACCTGTCGCTGTCGCTCAACCATTACCAGTTCAACGACACGGCGGGCGGTGGCTGGCTGGCCTACGGCAACAGCGTGAAGATGGCCCTGTGCACGGCGTTGATCGGCAGTGCGTTGATCTTCACCGGCGCGTACCTGATGGAAAAAACCAAAGGCCAGCGCGGACTGAATCTGACATTGCGCATGCTCAGTTTCGTACCGATGGCGGTGCCAGGGCTGGTGCTGGGCCTGGGTTACGTCTTCTTTTTCAACCTCACCGACAACCCGCTGCATGTGCTTTACGGAACCATGACCCTGCTGGTGGTCTGCACCATTGCTCACTATTTGACCACCGCGCAAATGACCGCGACCACCGCGCTGCGCCAGCTCGACGCTGAGTTCGAAGCCGCCGCGCTGTCGCTCAAGGCGCCGCTGTATCGGCATTACTTGCGGGTCACCGTACCGATTTGCCTGCCGGCGCTGCTGGACATCGTGCGCTATCTGTTCGTCTCGGCCATGACCACCGTTTCGGCGGCGATCTTCCTCTACAGCCCCGACACCATTCTTGCGGCGGTGGCGGTGCTGAACATGGATGACGCCGGCAACGTCGGCGGCGCGGCGGCGATGTCGACCCTGATTCTGTTCACCTCGGCGGGCGTGTCCCTGCTGCTGGCCTGGGCCTCGCGCGGTTTGCTGCGCCGTTCCCAGGCGTGGCGCCAGACCGCACCCGGTCACTGATTTCCAATCCCGCAAACCTCAACTCAAACAGGAAAAGATCATGTTCAAGCCTATGGCCCTGGCCGCTGCTGTCCTCACCGCTTTCAGCCTGAACGCCTTCGCGGCGAAAACCGAGTTGACGGTGTACACCGCCCTCGAGGCCGAACAATTGAAGACCTACAAAGAAGCCTTCGAAAAAGCCAACCCGGACGTCGAGATCAAGTGGGTACGCGACTCCACCGGTATCATCACCGCCAAGCTGCTGGCCGAAAAAGCCCGGCCACAGGCTGACGCCGTCTGGGGTCTTGCCGCATCGAGCCTGGCGATCCTCGATCAGCAAGGCATGCTGCAAAGCTACGCGCCGAAAGACCTGGGCAAGATCGGCGGCAACTACCGCGACGCCGCCAACCCGCCAGCCTGGGTCGGCATGGACGTGTGGGCCGCAACCATTTGCTTCAACACCGTCGAAGCGGAAAAACAGGGTTTGACCAAACCCGTGAGCTGGCAGGACCTGACCAAGCCTGAGTACAAAGGCAAGATCGTCATGCCCAACCCGGCCTCGTCCGGCACCGGTTTCCTCGATGTCAGCGCCTGGCTGCAAACCTTCGGTGAGAAGCAGGGCTGGCAGTACATGGACGACCTGCACCAGAACATCGGCCAGTACGTTCACTCCGGCTCCAAGCCTTGCAAACTGGCAGCGGCGGGGGAGTTCCCGATTGGTATTTCCTTTGAATACCCGGCTGTTCAGTTGAAGCGCCAGGGCGCGCCGCTGGACATCATCCTGCCGAAAGAAGGCCTGGGCTGGGAAATTGAAGCGACGGCTGTGATCAAGGGCACACCGCATGAAGATGCGGCGAAGAAACTGGCTGACTTCTCGGCCAGTCCGGCGGCGATGGAGCTCTATAAAGAGAACTTCGCGGTGCTTGCGCAGCCGGGGATTGCCAAGCCGCAGACTGAATTGCCGGCGGATTACGAGCAGCGTTTGATCAAGAACGACTTTGCCTGGGCGTCGAAGAATCGCGACGAGATCCTGACCGAGTGGCGCAAGCGCTATGACGGCAAGTCCGAGAAAGTGGCTGCCAAGTAACTGACTCACATCCTGTGGCGAGGGAGCTTGCTCCCGCTGGACTGCGCAGCAGGCCCTTATTTTGGGGCCGCTTCGCGACCAGCGGGAGCAAGCTCCCTCGCCACAAAATCGGGATTATCTTAATGACACACCCCAACGACATGCTGATCGTAGGCGCCGGCATCCTCGGCCTGTCCCACGCCTACGCTGCCGCCAGGCGCGGCCTCAAGGTCACGGTTTTCGAACGCAGCGAAACCCCGCTCGGCGCCTCGGTGCGCAACTTCGGCCAGGCCCTCGTCACCGGCCAACCGCCAGGCCCGATGCTGGAACTGGCCAAGGCCAGCCGCGAGATCTGGGGACAATGGGCGCCACTGGCCGGCCTGCAGCTCAAGCGCAACGGCTCGTATCTGTTCGCCCGCACCGAGGCGGAGGAACACCTGCTGGAAGCTTTTTGCGCCGGACGAGCCGTGGAACACGGTTACCGCGTCGACCTGCTGCGCGGTGCTGCATTGCGCGATCTGTACGGCGGCCAGTTCAGCCATCATCGCGCCGCGTTGCATGGCATGGACGATCAACAACTGTATTCCCGCGAAGCGATACCGGCATTGATCGATTACCTGCGCCGCGAAATGAACGTCGAGTTTCACTTCTCCACCCTCGTGCGCGACATCGAACCGGGCCGCTTGCACAGCACCGCCGGCACCTTCAGCGCCGAGCAGATCATCATCTGCTCCGGCCATGATTATCAGACCTTGCTCGCCGAGCCGATGGCCGCGCTCAACCCGCAAATCTGCCGCCTGCAAATGCTCCGCGCCCGCCCGCAGATCAACCTCAATCTGCAACACGCACTGCTCACCGGTTTGAGTTGCGTGCACTACGGCGCCTTCGCCGATCTGCCGGAAGCGGCGGCGGTGCAGGCGCAGATCCTGCGTGAAGAACCGCACCTGCACGAAAACGGTATTCACCTGCTGATCAGCCCGACGCCTTACGGCGAACTGATCATCGGCGACTCTCATCACTATGGCCGCGACCCCTCGCCATTCAACGCCGAGCAAGTGGACGACTGGATGATCGAACTGGCCGAGCAGACGTTGCGCTGCAAGGTACAAGTGGTCGAGCGCTGGCAGGGTGTCTATGGTTCACGCGGGCCAGGACCGTTTTCATTCCTGCGGCCGATGCCGGGCGTGAGCGTGGCGCTGATGCACACGGGCGTCGGCATGAGTGTCGGGCCGGCCATGGCAGAACGTAATGTCGCGACTGTATTGGGAGAGCGTTGATGGACCGCACTGAGCAAGTGATCGACGAGGTATTCGCGCTGTACGAGCGTTTTGGCGACAGTGATTACATCGGCGAGCCGGTGTCGCAAATCGAGCACATGTCCCAGGCCGCACAACTGGCCATGGCCGAAGGCTTCGATGACGAAGTGGTGCTGGCGGCGTTCTTTCACGACATCGGACACATTTGCGCCGAGAGCGCTGAGAACATGGGTGGTTTCGGCGTGGTCAGCCATGAGCGTCTGGGCGCCGATTACTTGCGTCGCGCAGGCTTCAGCGAACGCATGGCGCGGCTGGTGGAATTCCACGTGCAAGCCAAGCGTTATCTGACACTCAACGAGCCCGGGTACTACGATCGCTTGAGCGAAGCCAGCCGCCGGACCCTGGAATACCAGGGCGGGGTGATGACCGAGGCAGAGGCTGAAGCGTTCGAGCAGGACCCGTTGTGCGCCGTCAGTTTGCGCATGCGGCAGTGGGATGAGCTGGCCAAGGAGATGTGGGTGCCGGTGATTGATCTTGGCGTTTTGAAGGAAAAGGCCTTGCGCCTGATGGCGGCTTAGGGCTTAGGGCTTAGGGCTTAGGACATAGGCGCCGAGGCACGATGAGGCCGGCCCAGACACTGTAGTTTTACAGCTGCTGCGCCAATACCTCAACCTGCTCCTGCCGCTCCGCCTGACTCAACTTCGCCTGCGGATTCAGTGATGACCACTGCGGATGCGCCCGAGCCTTGTTCAGGGCTTCGGGCAGTTTGCCTTCGCGCCAACTCTTGTCCTGTGGCGTGGCGACTTGAATGCTGTCCATCGCCGCGTGCCCACGTGCATTCAGCGCCTGAAGCAATTGCCGCTGACGCAATGCCAACAACCGCAACACGCTGTCATCGACCGTCAACTCTCGCTGACCCTTGATCTTGCCCAGCAACCGGCTGCCATAGCTGCGTGCGGTTTGCAGCGCGCCGCCGGCAATCGCGCCGGCCAGTGCCGCCGCGCCGAGGGTCAAACCGCCGACCAGCAAATCCACCCCGGCCCCGGCCGCCGCCCCCGCCGCGATACCTCCGCCGACCCGCACGCCCAGTTGCTTGAGGGTTTCCGGATTGAACAGATCATCGCCCCAACGACCGTCGAGCAGCGGCAGATCACTGGCCGCCGCGTCCTGAGGGCGGAAGGCGAAGAGCTTGAGCAACGCTTCGACACAGCGCTGTTCCCGTTGCCGAACGGCTTTGCGCAGTTCGCTGATGGCTTGCTGTTCCTGTTCCGCATCGCTGACCACGCTGCGCCGACACGCTGCGCAATCGATCAACAATTCAGCAATCAGCCGCGCCGCGCTTTGTTGGCGGGCCAGGCGCTGGGCTTGCTGATCGGCGATCAGTCGTTCCAGTTGCTCGCGGGAGTTTTCCAGCAGCAGCGCGAGGCTTTCATAGAGCCGACGTTCGCCATCCTCCGGCGGCGCCACGCTGTCGAAACGCACCAGGGCGTGCAAGCCCAGCCGTGCCAGCGCTTCGCGCCAGTCCGGTTCGCGGTGGTTGGCACTGCTGACGAAATTCAACACCGGCAGTAACGGTTTGCCGCAGCTGGCGAGCACTTCCAGTTCGTCGCGGTATTTGGCCAACACCGGTTCGCGGGCGTCGATCACATAGAGGCCGGCGTCGCAGGTGAGCAGTTGCCGCAGCACTTTGGCTTCTTGCTCGAAACGCTGCCGGGCTTCACTTCCTTCAAGAAAGCGCGCCAGCCGCGCCGGGCCGTCGAGGCGTTCACCGGGACGTTCCAGGCGTTCGAGGTAGTCGAGCAGGGCGATGGCGTCTTCCAGTCCCGGCGTGTCGAACAGGTCGAGCAAGGGCTCGCCGTCCACCGACAACCGCGCGCCTTCGACGTGTCGCGTGGTACTCGGGCGATGGGAGACTTCACCGAAACCGACGTCACGGGTCAACGTGCGCAGCAACGAGGTTTTGCCGACGTTGGTGTGGCCGACCACGGCGAGCTTCAACGGCGCTTTCCACGAATTAGTCATGACCGGTCTCCAGCCAGTTCAGCGGCGCGCAGTCGGCGAAGGGCAGATTCAGTTGTTGCAGCGCCACGTGCCAGTCGCCGAGGCGCTCGGCATCCAGCGCTTCGCCGGGCGGCGCTTGCAGCAACCAGACGCGGGTAGCGCTGGCGCTGCGGGCCAGTTCGGCGATCAAGGCGAGGCTGCCGCGATCCGGCGAGCGCCGTGGATCGCAGGCGATGGCCAGGCGGGCCGGAGGAAAACGGCTGAGCTGCTCGAGGAGTTTGTTACGCGATTCACGGCTGTCGAGGATGCCCGCGTTGCTCACGTTTTCAGGCAGTTGTGGCGGCCATGGGCGTTGTTCGTCCAGCTCAATGGCCACCAGCAGTGCGCCATCGCTTTGCAGATCGCTGACAGCGCTTTCCACCCGATGAAGTTGCGCGGGCGCCGCGTCGCTGATGCCCAGGCGTTCGCTGGTGGGCATCAGGCGTTCGCGCAGTTGGGCGTAACCGGGCAGGTTCAGGTCCAGATGCAGGTTTGCGCGGCCGCTTTTCCAGCGCCACAGGCAGAACAACGCCAAGAGCAGGCGCGGCACAATGCCGTAAATCACCAGCACGCCAACCAGCCAGGTGGCCCAGGCCTGGCGGGCGCTTTCGATGTTCAGCGCGGCATCGCCACTGGCGCGGATCATCTCCATCGTTGGCACGTTGAACGCCAGCACGGCGGGCAGTGCACCCAGCATTTGGGTCATGGTCACGAAGGTGTCGGTGCTGAGCAGGGTGGTTTCCCAGACGAAGCCATAACGCCGGGTCGCCATCAGCATCAGCAGAATCACCAGCGCGCTCAGCATCGCCAGCAACCACAAGCCGTTGACCAGCACGCCGAGCGCCCAGCGATTGAGTTTTTGTCGTTGCAGCAGCAACAGCAGCGCGGGCGCCAGTTGCGCGGCTTTGGCGTCGCGGGCGAGTTTTTCGCTGAGCCACAACCACAAGCGTCCCAGCGTTGCGCCGTGTTCGCCGGCAAACACCAGGCCCATGGCCCAGCTCAGCAGCAGAATCAGGTTCAGCCCGAGCAGACTGCCCAAGGCCCAAAACACATTCACCGGTGTCTGACCGTCACCCATCGCGGCAAACGCCAGCCCGGCGCCACTGACCACGGCCAGCACGGCCATGACGATCAATGCCAGTCGTGCGCCTTGCAGCCAATGCCTGAGGGCTTCGGTCAGTCCATCGCGCTCGGCCAGCCACACGGCGCGGCGCGCAATCCTCGTCGGCAGATCGCCGCCGGCAGTGCGCGCCAGTCTGTTGGCTTCCAGGTCATCCAGAGGGCCGGCGTGTTCTTCACGCAGGCGGATGGTTTCTGTCAGCCATAGGTTATTCAGTTCAGTCACGCGGCATCCCGTCGCTCAATCGAGCTGTGAGCATAACCGCTGTGACGCTTATCGGGGTACGGGGGGCTCTGGTATCCTCGCCGGCATGACTAAATCACTCCCCCTCAGCCTGATCGCAGCCCTCGGTGAAAACCGCGTGATCGGCGTCGACAACAGCATGCCCTGGCACCTGCCGGGGGACTTCAAATACTTCAAGGCCACCACCTTGGGCAAGCCGATCATCATGGGGCGCAAGACCTGGGATTCCCTCGGTCGTCCGCTGCCGGGGCGGTTGAACATCGTGGTCAGTCGTCAGGCGGATCTGGTGCTGGAAGGCGCGGAAGTTTATCCGTCGCTGGAAGCTGCGGTGGTTCGCGCTGAAGAGTGGGCGAAGGAGCAGGGCGTCGATGAGTTGATGCTGATTGGCGGCGCGCAGTTGTATGCGCAAGGAATGGCTCAAGCGGATCGGTTGTACCTGACACGCGTGGCGTTGAGCCCGGAAGGGGATGCGTGGTTTCCAGAGTTTGATTTGACGCAGTGGAAGTTGGTGTCTAACACCCCGAATCCGGCCGAAGGCGACAAACCGGCGTACAACTTCGAAGTCTGGGAAAAGGCTTAAAAACATCGCCAGCAGGCTGGCTCCCACAGTGGGTTTGGGGTGAAACACAGATTGTGTGAACACCCAAAATCCCTGTGGGAGCCAGCCTGCTGGCGATGAGGCCAGTTCAGACGCTAAAGAATTTAAGCGTGAGCCAACGCCGAATGCTCATCCGCATCCAGCAGCGCTTTATCCGTCTGCTGCATGATCTGGCTGGTAATCGCCCCGGCCGTGATCGAACCGCTCACGTTCAACGCCGTACGCCCCATATCAATCAGCGGCTCAACCGAAATCAGCAACGCCACCAGTGACACCGGCAAGCCCATCGCCGGCAACACGATCAGCGCCGCGAACGTTGCGCCACCCCCCACACCGGCCACGCCGGCCGAGCTCAGCGTCACAATCGCCACCAGCGTCGCGATCCACAGCGGGTCCAGCGGGTTGATGCCCACGGTCGGCGCCACCATCACCGCCAACATTGCCGGGTACAGACCGGCGCAGCCATTCTGGCCAATAGTCGCGCCGAACGAAGCGGCGAAACTGGCGATGGACTGCGGAATGCCCAGGCGGCTGGTCTGCGCCTCAATGCTCAACGGAATCGTCGCTGCACTCGAACGGCTGGTGAAGGCAAACGTCAGCACCGGCCAGATCTTGCGGAAGAAGCGCAGCGGGTTGATCCCGGCCGCCGACACCAGCACGCCGTGGACCACAAACATCAGGCCCAGGCCGATGTAGGACACCACCACAAAACTGCCGAGCTTGATGATGTCTTGCAAGTTGGAACCGGCGACCACTTTGGTCATCAGGGCCAATACGCCGTACGGAGTCAGCTTCATCACCAGGCGCACCAGGCGCATCACCCAGGCTTGCAGGGTGTCGATGGCGTTGATCACTTTCTGACCTTTCTCGACATCATCCCTCAGCAATTGCAGAGCGGCGACGCCGAGGAACGCGGCGAAAATCACCACGCTGATGATCGACGTCGGCTTGGCCCGCGCCAGGTCAGCGAACGGGTTTTGCGGGATGAACGACAACAGCAACTGCGGCACATTCAGGTCGGTGACCTTGCCCGCGTAGTCGCTCTGAATGGTTTGCAGACGGGCCATTTCCTGCGTGCCGGCCACCAGGCCTTCAGCCGTGAGGCCGAACAGGTTGGTCAGGCCGATACCGATCAGCGCCGCGATGGCAGTGGTGAACAGCAGCGTGCCGATGGTCAGGAAGCTGATCTTGCCCAGCGACGAAGCATTGTGCAGGCGTGCCACGGCGCTGAGGATCGAGGCGAACACCAGCGGGATCACGATCATTTGCAGCAACTGCACGTAACCGTTGCCCACCAGATCGAACCAGCCGATCGACGCTTTCAGCACCGGATTGCCGGCACCGTAAATCGTGTGCAGTGCGACACCGAACACAACGCCCAACACCAAAGCGAGCAGGACTTTTTTAGCCAGGCTCCACGTCGTGTGACGGGTTTGCGCGAGACCGAAGAGCAGGGCGAGGAACACCAGCAGGTTGAGAATCAGCGGCAGGTTCATTGGAACTCCCATTAGACATGTGCCAACTGCCTTCCGGGGCAGTTGCGAACCAGCAAGCCTAACAGCTTGATTTACAATGATTTAATACCCAAAAAGTCTGATAACTGTCGTTTTTGGAATAAGCGGATGTCGCTGTCAGGGATGCAGCTGACGCGAAAGGGACGCGAGCGGTCGCTGACAGACGAGGACTGTCACACGTATTTGTTAGCGTCGATATCTTTGAATCAGGGAGAACTGTCGATGAAGCTCGCGCCGAAATTTCTGCTCGCTGCACTTTGCCTTGGCCTCGCCGGCCAGGCGTTCGCCACGGACTTGAAGCATTGGCCCGCCGATCAGGCGAAGGCGCTGGACGCCATGATCGCGGCCAACGCCAACAAGGGTAACTACGCGGTGTTCGACATGGACAACACCAGTTACCGCTACGACCTCGAAGAGTCGTTGCTGCCGTACATGGAAAACAAGGGCCTGATCACCCGCGAGAAACTCGACCCCTCCCTGAAACTGATGCCGTTCAAGGACACTGCCGACCACAAGGAAAGCCTGTTCAGCTACTACTACCGCCTCTGCGAAGTCGACGACATGGTTTGCTACCCATGGGTCGCCCAGGTGTTCTCCGGTTTCACACTTAAAGAACTCAAAGGCTATGTCGACGAGTTGATGGCGTCCGGCAAACCGGTGCCCGCGACTTATTACGAAGGCGACGTGGTCAAGAACCTCGACGTCAACCCGCCGAAAATCTTCACCGGCCAGCAAGAGCTCTACAACAAACTGATGGAGAACGGCATCGAGGTCTACGTGATGACCGCCGCCTCCGAAGAGCTGGTGCGCATGGTCGCTGCCGATCCGAAGTACGGCTACAACGTCAAACCGCAGAATGTGATCGGGGTGAGCCTGCTGCTCAAGGATCAAAAGTCCGGCGAGCTGACCACCGCGCGCAAACAGATCACCGCTGGCAAATATGACGAGAAGGCCAACCTCGGCCTCGAACTGACCCCGTACCTGTGGACTCCGGCAACCTGGATGGCCGGCAAGCACGCGGCGATCCTGACCTACATCGATGAGTGGAAAAAACCGGTACTGGTGGGCGGTGATACCCCAACCAGCGACGGTTACATGCTGTTCCACAGCGTCGACGTGGCCAAGGGCGGCATCCACTTGTGGGTCAACCGCAAGGACAAATACATGACCCAGATTAACGGCATGATGGCCAAAAACGCTGCGGCCCAGGCCAAGGAAGGATTGCCGGTGACGGCGGACAAGAACTGGGTGATCGTGACGCCGGCTGAAATCCAGTAGGACCGAGTCGCTCCAATCGCGGGCAAGCCCGCGATGGCGGTATCACAGTCACTGGTGTGCCTGTTGCCAAACCGGTTTCGAGAGCAAAAAAATGCCCCGCACTTGGCGGGGCATTTTTATTTCTGCGATTGACGCTTACAGCCCGTCAAGCATCGCCTTGTTACGCACAGCACCCTTGTCGGCGCTGGTTGCCAGCAGGGCGTAGGCCTTCAGCGCGGTGGTCACCTTGCGTGGACGTTTTTCCACAGGCTTCCAGCCTTTCTGATCCTGTTCGGCACGGCGCCCGGCCATTTCTTCGTCGCTGATCAACAGGTTGATCGAGCGGTTCGGAATGTCGATCAGCACTTTGTCGCCGTCCTGCACCAGGCCAATCGCGCCACCGGCAGCCGCTTCCGGCGAAGCGTGGCCGATGGACAGGCCCGAAGTACCGCCGGAGAAACGACCGTCAGTCAGCAGGGCGCAGGCTTTGCCCAGGCCTTTGGATTTCAGGTAGGACGTCGGGTACAGCATTTCCTGCATGCCCGGGCCGCCTTTCGGGCCTTCGTAACGGATGATCACGATGTCGCCGGCCTTCACTTCGTCCGCGAGGATGCCGCGTACGGCGCTGTCCTGGCTTTCGAAGATCTTCGCGTTGCCTTCGAACACGTGGATCGACTCGTCGACGCCGGCGGTTTTCACCACGCAGCCGTCCAGCGCGATGTTGCCGTAGAGAACGGCCAGGCCGCCTTCTTTCGAGTAAGCGTGTTCGACACTGCGGATGCAGCCGTTTTCACGGTCGTCGTCCAGGGTTTCCCAACGGGTCGACTGGCTGAACGCGGTTTGTGTCGGGATGCCCGCCGGGCCAGCCTTGAAGAAGTGATGCACCGCTTCGTCGTCGGTCTGGGTGATGTCCCACTTGGCGATGCCTTCGGCCAGGGTCTTGCTGTGCACGGTCGGCAGGTCGGTGTGCAGCAGGCCGCCACGGGCCAGCGAGCCGAGGATGCTGAAGATCCCGCCGGCGCGGTGCACGTCTTCCATGTGGTACTTCTGGATGTTCGGCGCGACTTTGCACAGTTGCGGCACGTTGCGCGAGAGACGGTCGATATCGCGCAGGTCGAAATCGATCTCGGCTTCCTGGGCGGCGGCCAGCAAGTGCAGGATGGTATTGGTGGAACCGCCCATGGCGATGTCCAGGGTCATGGCGTTTTCGAACGCCTTGAAGTTGGCGATGTTGCGCGGCAATACCGACTCGTCGTTCTCACCGTAGTAACGCTTGCACAGCTCGACGATGGTGCGGCCAGCCTGCAGGAACAGTTGCTCGCGGTCGCTGTGGGTCGCCAGGGTCGAACCGTTGCCCGGCAAGGCCAGGCCCAGGGCTTCAACCAGGCAGTTCATCGAGTTGGCGGTGAACATGCCGGAGCACGAACCGCAGGTCGGGCAGGCGCTACGCTCGTACTCGGCGACTTTCTCGTCAGAAGCGCTGGAGTCGGCGGCGATCACCATGGCGTCGACCAGGTCGAGACCGTGGCTGGCCAGTTTGGTCTTGCCGGCTTCCATCGGGCCGCCGGAGACGAAGATCACCGGGATGTTCAGGCGCAGGGCAGCCATCAGCATGCCAGGGGTGATCTTGTCGCAGTTGGAGATGCAGACGATGGCGTCGGCGCAGTGGGCGTTGACCATGTATTCGACGGAGTCGGCGATGATCTCGCGGCTCGGCAGCGAATACAGCATGCCGTCGTGGCCCATGGCGATGCCGTCATCGACAGCGATGGTGTTGAATTCTTTCGCTACACCGCCGGCGCGTTCGATTTCGCGGGCGACCAGTTGGCCCAGGTCCTTGAGGTGGACGTGGCCCGGTACGAATTGGGTGAACGAGTTGGCAATGGCGATGATCGGCTTTTTGAAGTCGTCATCTTTCATCCCCGTGGCGCGCCACAGTGCGCGGGCACCGGCCATGTTGCGGCCGTGGGTGGATGTTTTCGAGCGGTAATCAGGCATGAAGCACTCCGGGCGGCTAATCAGGTATCAAAAGGGAAGTGAGCTTCTATTGACGTCTGGAACACTCAGAAATGGCCGTGTGTCCGGAAGTTGCCGATAACTTTGCGGGATCGCCGCGCGCTTCAGCTTGAGCTCATAAACCCGCCGGGGGATGACTGGCGATGAATGTCGCGATTCTACACGGCTGGCGTCAGGAGGGAATGCCGGGAAGCATTGATCCGGCAACCGTGGCGTGTGCGGGATGACGACCGGCGTTTATCAACTCGCGTTCAGCGCCAGATTGCGCTGCATGATCAGCGCGTTCAAACCAAGGCCTGCCGCGCTCAGGAACAGGAAACACAAGGCGAGTGCCGTGGTGAGATCTGCGGACGCGAGATTGATCACCACACTGATCACCCCGCCGCAGAGGAAGATCATGACGCCGCCGACCGATGAGGACGTACCGGCATCCTGTGGATAAAGGGTCATGGCTTTGGAGTTGGCGATAGGCCGGGCAATGGTGGTGCCGGCCGTGCAAATGAGCATGGGGATCAGCACTGCAGCGGCAGTGAGCCCGAACTGATTCGCCAGCCACAGCATGACCAACCCCGACAGTGCGATAAGCCCCAGGCCGATCACGATCTGCGAATTGGCCGGCAGACGCCGATGCAGCGCACTGGCGACTATCCCGCCGAACACATAGGCCACGCCGTACAGCAACAATGTCCAGGCAAATTCGTAGGGCGAGAGTGCCAGGCGTTCCATGAAAATGATCGGTGACATGACAATGAATGAAAAATGGCAGGCGAAGGCCAGGCCGGAAATAAGCCAGTAACCCATGAAGCGCAGGTCGGAACACAGCCGCCAATAGGCACTGAAAAAACGACCGGGCGCCGCATTCCGACTGCGTGGGCTCTCCTTGAGCAAGACGCCAGCCTTTATCCAGACAATCGCTGCCAACGCGATAAAGACATAGAAACTGCCCTCCCAGCCCAGATGCATTTGCAGCCAGGTTCCGAGCAGCGGCGAGATGGAGATGAACACCCCCGCGGCGGTGGTCATCCAGATCCTGATTCGTTCCTGTTCCTTGCCGACGAACAGATCCTGGATCAGCGCCTGCGACAGCACAAAGGAACCGCAACCCACGGCCTGAATGACTCGAAACACCAGGAACCCGCTGTATTCGCTGGAAAGCAGGCAACCGGTTGCACCGACCAGCGAGATGGCGATACCGGTCAGCAACAGGGTCCTGCGCCCCCACAAATCCGACAACGGTCCGACCAGCACCACCGATAGCGCAAGACCGATGGCGAACAGACTGACCGAAAGGGCAATGTCGGAGGCTGAGGTCTGGAAGTAGTCAGAGAGCGCGGGAAAGGACGGGAGTACGACGTCCAGCGGGAATACACCCAGTAGCGTCATCGTCATCAAAAGCAGGATGAGCGACGATTTTTTCGCGGTATGCGTGGAAGGGTTCATCAACAACGCTCTCGATCCGTGAGGGGGGCCGAGAGTTGACCTGATGGATATGGAAGTCAATGCATGAGGGCGCAGGAAACTTCCGAATCAGTTGTAGGAGCGAGCAAGCTCGCTCCTACAGTGTTTCGTGTTGTTAGCTGTTTGGCAGCAACCGGCAAGTAATGCTCTTGATGTAACGGGTTTCAGCAATCGCCGGGTGCACCGGATGGTCCGGACCCTGGCCACCACGCTCCAGCATCTGAATGTTGCGGTCCAGGTGGCGGGCGCTGGTCAGCAGGATGTTCTGCAGGTCGTCTTCCGGCAGGTGCATCGAGCACGAAGCGCTGACCAGGATGCCGTCCTTGCTGAGCAGGCGCATGGCTTGCTCGTTCAGGCGACGGTAGGCGCCTTCGCCGTTTTTCATGTCTTTCTTGCGTTTGATGAACGCCGGAGGGTCGGCCACGATCACGTCGAAACGTTCTTCGCTGGCTTTCAGCTCTTTCAGGGCTTCGAAAACGTCGCCTTCGATGCAGGTCATTTTCTCGGCAAAACCGTTCAGCGCAGCGTTACGTTCCACGCCATCGAGGGCGAAGGCCGACGCGTCGACGCAGAACACTTCACTGGCGCCGAAGGCGGCCGCTTGCACGCCCCAACCGCCGATGTAGCTGTAGAGGTCGAGTACGCGTTTGCCTTTGGCATAAGGGGCCAGGCGTGCGCGGTTCATGCGGTGGTCGTAGAACCAGCCGGTTTTCTGGCCCTGGATGACCGGCGCTTCGAATTTCACGCCGTTCTCTTCCAGCGCGACCCACTCCGGCACCAGGCCGAACACGGTTTCGACGTAGCGGTTGAGGCCTTCGGCGTCACGGGCGGCGGAGTCGTTCTTGAACAGAATGCCGCTTGGCTTGAGCACTTGGGTCAGCGCCGCGATCACGTCATCTTTATGCGCTTCCATGGTCGCCGAAGCGATCTGCACCACCAGGATGTCGCCGAAACGGTCGACCACCAGGCCTGGCAACAGGTCGGAGTCGCCGTAGACCAGGCGATAGAACGGCTTGTCGAACAGGCGATCACGCAGGGACAGGGCAACGTTCAGACGATGCACCAGCAACGATTTGTCCAGCGGCAACTTGATGTCGCGCGACAGCAGGCGGGCGCAGATCAGGTTGTTCGGGCTCATGGCGACGATGCCCAGCGGTTTGCCGCCGGCCGCTTCGAGGATCGCCTGGTCGCCGGCCTTGAAACCGTGCAAAGGGGTGGCGGCCACATCGATTTCGTTGCTGTAGACCCACAAGTGACCGTTTCGCAGGCGACGGTCGGCGTTGGCTTTGAGGCGCAGGCTAGGCAGGGACATGACGTCGCTCCGGAAAAAAGAGCGGGAGTATAGCGTGTTGCAGCGCTGCCAGGTTTGGAGGTGGACATGTGGCAAGGGAGCTTGCTCCCGCTGGACGGCGGAGCCGTCCCGAAAACGGCTGTTGCAGTACATCAGGCGGCTGCATTCGCTGGATTTACGTCTGCTTCGCAGCCGAGCGGGAGCAAGCTCCCTCGCCACAGGGAAATGCATTGCGCTCAGGAGACGGATTGGGAATTTTATGAAACTTCAGATGATGAGCCGACCATGGTGTCGGATCCAACTTTATAAAGGTTAGAATCGCCACCTGTCCCAGAGTGTGTACTTATGTCCCAAGAGCTGACCACCGAACAGATCCAACAGTCCCTGCAAGGCATCAGCGTGCCGGCCCAGCCGCAGATCATGGTGGATCTGCAGATGGAGCAGTACATGCCCGACCCGGATCTGGAGGTGATCGCCAAGCTGATCTCCCAGGACCCGGGCCTCTCTGGTTCCCTGCTGAAAATCGTCAACTCGCCGTATTACGGCTTGAGCAACAAGATCGCCTCGATCCAGCGTGCGGTGAATCTGCTGGGTAGCCGTTCGATCATCAACCTGATCAACGCGCAGTCGATCAAGGGCGAAATGAACGATGACACCATCGTCACCCTGAACCGATTCTGGGACACCGCTCAGGACGTGGCGATGACTTGCCTGACCCTGGCCAAGCGCATCGGCGTCCAGGCCGGCGATGAAGCGTACGCCTTGGGCCTGTTCCACGATTGCGGCGTGCCGCTGATGTTGCAGCGCTTCCCCAACTACATGACTGTTCTGGAAGAAGCCTACGCCAACGCCAGTGCTGAATGCCGCATAGTCGACACCGAAAACCGGGTGTTCAATACCAACCATGCGGTGGTCGGTTACTACACGGCCAAATCCTGGCGTCTGCCTGAGCACGTGAGCACGGCGATCGCCAATCACCACAATGCACTGGCGATTTTCAGCGATGAGTCATCGCGCAACAGCCAGCTGAAAAACCTGCTGGCGATCCTGAAGATGGCCGAGCACATTTGTGCGTCCTACCGGGTACTGGGCAACCAGAACGATGACCACGAATGGAACAGCATTTCGGCGCTGGTGCTCGATTACGTCGGCCTTTCGGACTACGACTTCGAAACCCTCAAACAAACGATTCGCGACCTCGGCGCTCACCGCTGAGTGTGGTGAAAGCCTGATTCGAGAGCACCATGCCTGAACTGCCGGAAGTCGAAACCACCCGCCGCGGTATTGCGCCGCACCTGGAAGGCCAGCGCGTCAGCCGGGTGATCGTGCGTGACCGTCGCCTGCGCTGGCCGATCCCTGAAGACCTGGATGTGCGCCTCTCCGGCCAGCGTATCGTGCTGGTGGAACGGCGCGCCAAGTACCTGCTGATCAATGCCGAAGTGGGCACGTTGATCAGTCATTTGGGGATGTCGGGCAATTTGCGTTTGGTGGAAGTCGGCATGCCGGCCGCCAAGCATGAGCATGTGGACATCGAACTGGAATCGGGCCTGGCCCTGCGTTATACCGACCCGCGACGGTTCGGCGCGATGCTCTGGAGCCTCGACCCGCTCAACCACGAACTGTTGATTCGCCTGGGGCCGGAGCCGTTGACCGACCTGTTCGACGGCGAGCGCTTGTTCCAGCAGTCCCGCGGGCGTTCGATGGCGGTCAAGCCGTTCATCATGGACAACGCGGTGGTGGTCGGCGTCGGTAATATCTACGCCACCGAAGCGTTGTTTGCGGCCGGTATCGACCCGCGCCGCGAGGCCAAGAGCATTTCCCGGGCGCGCTATCTGAAGCTGGCCATCGAGATCAAGCGCATTCTGGCCGCCGCCATCGAGCGCGGCGGTACGACGTTGCGCGACTTTATCGGCGGCGACGGTCAGCCGGGTTACTTCCAGCAGGAACTGTTCGTGTACGGCCGTGGCAGTCAGCCATGCAAGGTGTGCGGGACAGAGCTGCGGGAAGTCAAGCTCGGGCAGCGTGCCAGCGTCTTTTGCCCGCGCTGTCAGAGCTGATATTTCCTACGGTCTATAGTCAGTGTTCTCACTGTTATAGGACCGAGCCATGAACCTGCTTCGAACCGCTGCCGTCGTTGTGTTGCTGAGCGTTGGTACGCCGGTGCTGGCGGCAAATACCGGCAGCGGTGATCCCCGCTACACCATCCAGAACCCTCCGGCCTACGCCATGCTCGGCGATTTGCTGATTGCCCGACCTTTGCTGGTCGCGGCAACAGTGATCGGCGCGGGGGCATTTGTGGTGTCGTTGCCGTTCACCGCACTGGGCGGCAATGTCGGCGATGCGGGGCAGGCGCTGGTGGTTGATCCGGCGAAGGCGGCGTTCGTGCGGTGTCTGGGGTGTATCGGGGAGGGGTTTGAGCAGCGGGAGTGAGGAAGGAAAAATCAAAAGATCGCAGCCTTCGGCAGCTCCTACAGGCGATCGCAAAGTATCTGTAGGCGCTGCCGAGGGCTGCGATCTTTTCAGGCTCTCAAGCCTTGCCGGTAATCTTCCGGTACTTCTCCATCAACTGCTCTTCAGTCTCCGGATGCGCCTCGTCCAGTGGAATGCAATCCACCGGGCAGACCTGCTGGCACTGAGGTTCGTCATAGTGGCCGACACACTGGGTGCACAGGTTCGGGTCGATCACGTAGATCTCTTCGCCCTGGGAGATGGCGGCGTTCGGGCACTCGGGTTCGCAGACGTCGCAATTGATGCAATCGTCGGTGATGATCAGGGACATGCTAACTCCAGCCGGGGCGCAAGGCCCGGGCGCAATAAACCAATGCGCGCAATTGTGCCGCATTGGCGGGCGCAGTGCACGCGGGCCGCGATAAAGTGAAAAGATCGCAGCCTGCGGCAGCTCCTACTTCTTGAAGCGTTCGGTCAGGGCGTCCGCCACCGCAGGGTGGACGAACTTGGTGATATCGCCGCCCAGGGCCGCGATTTCACGGACCAGCGTCGAGGAGATGAACGAATAACGCTCGGACGGCGTAAGAAACAGGCTTTCCACGTCCGGCGCCAGCTGACGGTTCATGTTGGCCAGCTGGAATTCGTATTCGAAGTCTGACACTGCGCGCAAACCACGCAGGAACACGTTGGCGTTCTTCTCTTTGGCGAAATGCGCCAACAGCGTCGAGAAGCCGACGACTTCAACGTTCGGCAGATGTTTAGTGACCTCGCGGGCCAGCTCCACACGCTGTTCCAGGGGAAACAACGGGTTTTTCTTCGGGCTGGCAGCGACGGCGATGATCACATGATCGAACAGGCGCGCGGCGCGTTCGACCAAGTCGCCATGGCCCTTGGTAATAGGGTCGAAGGTACCTGGGTACAACACTCGGTTCATCGCGTCGTCCTGGCGGGAGTCCGTTGGGGAGTCGGATGGTATCGCAGCCTTCCCGGTCGGCCAAGTCGCCTGTTGGGTAAGAAAGCACTATAGACGATGGGAATATTCGCTCTTTTCACGGGTTTTTCAAACGTTCGGCGAGCGAAGTCGCCAGTTGCGCCGTCAGCCCGTAGACCGACAATTGCGGGTTCGCGCCAATGCTGGTGGGGAACAGCGAGCCGTCGTGGATCGACAGGTTGCTCAGTTGATGGTGCCGGCCAAGGCTGTCGGTCACGGCATTTTTCGGGTCTTCACCCATGGCACAACCGCCCATCACATGGGCACTGCCCAGGCGAGTGCGATACAGCTCAAGGCTCAAACCGTCGATCAGCGTGCGTGCTTCGGCCAGGGTTTTCACGTAGCGCGCGTCGGCGTGCATCGGCATGACGGCGTTGGCGCCACCGGCGAACTGGATCTCGGCCATGCTGTGGAACGCGCGGCGCAAACCGTCCCAGGCGTAGGCTGAAACCTGGTAGTCGAGCGCCGGCGTGTTGTCACCGCGCAGCTCGACACTGCCGCCGGGGCTGTCCGGGTGAAAACCATCGCGCAGCAGCGCCAGCATGGCGTGGGTATGGGGCAGGTTTTCCATGTGCCGGGCGTTTTCCTTGCCGAAACCGCCGAGCAGGGTGGCCGCCAGCGCCGGGTGCAGGGGTGGCACTTCGAGTTTGTAAGCCATCTTGCCGGTCGTGCCGTCCTGCCATTGGAAGTGGTCGGAGTAGATCGACTGCGGCGCGCCGTAGAACGGATTGATCACCTCGTCGAACAGCCCGGCGGACATGTTGACCAGATGCAGAAAAGTCCGTTTTCCCAGCCGCTTGTGCGGGTCTGGCGCATCCGAGCGCAACAGCAGCGCAGGGCTGTTGATCCCGCCGCCGGCCAGTACGTAATGCCGCGCCTTCACCGTGATCGTCTTGCCCGTGGGGGTGACGCAACGGTCGTCCATCGCCACGCACTGCAGGCTCGTGACCTTGCCGTCCTTGATCACCAGTTTTTCCGCGCGAGCCAGATAAATAAGCTCACCCCCCTTTTCCAGGGTCGCTGGAATCGTCGTCACCATCATCGATTGTTTGGCGTTGGTCGGGCAGCCCATGCCGCAATAACCGAGGTTCCAGCAACCACGCACGTTGCGCGGGATGACGTGCCAGGTGTAACCGAGCTTCTCGCAGCCCTTACGGATCACGTCATTGTTGGCGTTGGGCGGAACCATCCACGGCGCGACGCCGAGACGCTGTTCCATTTTCTCGAACCATGGCGCCATCTCCGTGGGGCTGTGGCCTTTGACGTCGTGCTCCCTGGCCCAATGTTCGAGCGTCGGGTCCGGGGTGCGAAAGCTCGACGTCCAGTTGATCAGCGTGGTGCCGCCCACCGCCCGGCCTTGAAGGATGGTGATCGCGCCGTCCTTGCTCATGCGGCCGATGCCTTCCTGATAGAGGCTGGTATAGGCCTGGTCCTCGAGCAACTTGAAATCGCTGCTGGTCTTGAGCGGGCCTTCTTCGATCAGCAACACCTTGTAGCCGGCGGCGCTGAGGATTTCAGCCGTCGTCCCGCCACCGGCGCCGCTGCCGATGATCGCGACGTCCGCTTCGAGGGCCAGGTCTTCGGTCAGTTGCGAGCCGTCGTGGGTTTTCCAGCCGCGGGCCATGCCTTCGCGGAACGGATCGGGTACGGGCATGTTCGGGTTCTCTTATTGTTTTTGGAGGCTGTGGTGATGCGGCTGACGCCTTCGCGGGCAAGCCTCGGTCTCAAACCTTGGGGGGGCCGGGATACCCGCAATGCGCCCACGATTCCGCCCGGCTGTACCACGCCATCATCACCAGTTGCAGCAACGAGCTGTACCCCATGCGCAACAGGCTCAACGAGCTGTTTTCCCAGCGATCAAGAAAGTGCCTGATCTCGTCGGCGCTGGCGTTTTCCCAACTGCCCCAGATGCCGGTCAGTGGCCCACGAGTCACGGCCATCCCCAGCACATCGAACAACTGCCGGGTCAGCTTGAGCATTTCCGGCGACAGGTGATTCAGGCTGTTATCCAGGCTGTGCAAGGTCTGGTCTACCGCCCTCGGCAAACTCCCGGCGACCACGGCCCCCTCGAGCATCACCGGAGTCAACGCCCGCAAAAACAGCAGATCGCCGCTGCGCAGCATCGCGAAACCGTCAGCCGGAATGCTCGACGAACATCCGCTGAGGCTCGCGCCCAACCCGGCCGTGGCCAGGAAAGCGCTCGCGCCGAGGCTGAACTTGAGCAGGCCGCGCCGTGACAGCGCGGGTGTATCGGACAGGCTTGGGCTCATTATTGTTATTACCCGAAGAATTTGATCGTTAGCGGATAAACAGCTTCTGGATCAGTTTCTGGATGGTTTTGCCGTACGGTGGGTAGATCAGCTTCGCCGCGTTGAAGCGCTGTTTGATCAGCACACCTTTGGCCTTGCTGAATGTCAGGAAGCCTTCATGGCCGTGGTAATGGCCCATGCCCGAGGCGCCGATGCCGCCGAACGGCATGTCGTCCTGGGCAACATGCAGCAACGTGTCGTTCAGGCACACGCCACCGGAATGGGTCTCGTGCAGGACGCGGTTTTGTTCGCGCTTGTCGTAGCCGAAGTAATACAGCGCCAACGGACGAGGTCGCTGGCTGATGTAGGCAAATGCTTCATCCAGGTCCTTGTACGGAACGATCGGCAGCAGAGGACCGAAGATTTCGTCCTGCATCACCATCATCTCGTCAGTGACGTTGAGCAGCAGGCTATGGCTCATGCGGCGCCCCTGACCCTGGTCGAACAACGGAATCAGCAGCGCGCCTTTGCTGGTGGCATCGCTGATGTAGCCATTGAGCCGGGCCAGTTGTCGGTCATTGATGATCGCGGTGTAGTCCGGGTTGTCAGCCAGGGTCGGGTAAAATCCGCGAACTGCCTGGCGATAGGCTTCGATGAAAGAGCCCACGCGGTCTTCCGGTACCAGCACGTAGTCCGGGGCCACGCAGGTTTGCCCGGCGTTGAGCGTCTTGCCGAAGGCGATGCGTTCGGCGGCATCTTTCAGTGGCACATCCCGGGAAACGATGGCCGGGGATTTTCCGCCCAGTTCCAGCGTCACTGGCGTCAGGTTCTCGGCGGCCGCGCGCATCACATGTTTGCCGATGCTGGTGGCGCCGGTGAACAGCAGGTGGTCGAAACGCAGGCGGGAGAACGCCACGCCGATATCGGCCTCGCCGAGCACCACGCACACCAGGTCTTCGGGAAAGATCCGGCCCAGCAAAGCCTTGAGCAGCAGGCCGGTGGCGGGGGTCGACTCGCTGAGTTTGAGCATCACCCGATTGCCCGCCGACAACGCACCCACCAAAGGGCCGATGGCCAGATACAGCGGGTAGTTCCAGGGCACGATCACTCCGACCACGCCCAGCGGCTGATAAACGACTTTGGCCGAGGCGGGCTGAAAGGCAACACCGACTTTGCGCCGTGACGGCTTCATCCAGCCCTTGAGGTGCTGACTGGCGTAGTGAATGCCGTGCAGGCTCGGCATCAGTTCGGCGAGCAGGGTTTCATCGGCGCTGCGGTGGCTGAAATCCTGGCTGATGGCATCGATCAGCGCCTGGCGTTCAGTGCTCAACACATCCCGCAACGCTTTGAGCCATTGCTGGCGCTGCGCCGCGGGGGGCATCGGGTTGGCGGCATAGGCTGCACGCTGGGCCTCGAACAGGGTTTGGAGTTCTTCCAGTGGCTGCTGCAGATTCTGGAGGTAGGCAATTTCAGCAGACATGGTCATCTCCGGATTTATTGTTGTGACGAGCTTTTTAGAGTCTATGCTCTAGAAAGTCAAATGACATCCTGGCGCAGCGATGTTTTATCCACGGGCGGATAGGTCGTAAGATGCCCGGCAACGCCCTCTGAATTAAAGCTCAAGCCATGGCCCCACGGATCAAAACCAGCGAGCGCATCGTGCAGAACAGCCTGGAGCTGTTCAATCAGCAGGGCGAGCGCAGCGTCAGCACCAACCACATTGCTGCCCACATGGAAATTTCCCCGGGCAACCTGTACTACCACTTCCCCAACAAGCAGGCGATCATCGCCGTATTGTTCAGTGAGTATGAAAGCCTGGTGGACAGCTTCCTGCGCCCGCCCCAAGGGCGCGCCGCGACGGTGGAGGACAAGCGTTACTACCTCCAGGAGTTGCTGGCAGCCATGTGGCGCTACCGGTTTTTGCACCGTGACCTCGAGCATTTGCTCGACAGCGATCCGGAACTGGCCGCCCGTTATCGGCGTTTTTCCCAGCGCTGCGTGATCCAGGGCACGGCGATCTACAAAGGGTTCGTCGAGGCCGGCATCTTGAAGATGGATCGGGTACAGATCGAATCCCTGACCCTCAACGCCTGGATCATCCTGACGTCCTGGGTGCGTTTCCTGTGCACCACGCGGGAGAACTCCAATCACCTGAGCGAACAGGCAATCAAGCGTGGGGTGTACCAGGTGCTGGTGCTGGAAGCCGGGTTTGTCACGGATCAGTCCCGCGATGCGGTCAACGCCTTGTTCGAGGAGTTTTACGTGCCGTTGGCGCAAGCCCTGGAAGAAGTACAGTAGGATCAGACATCGCCTAATCACTGGAGCCCGTTATGCCCATTGCGCAATTGATCAGCCCGCAAGCACTGGACCTGAAAAAGGAGCAGCCAGGGCTGGTGATTCTGGATTGTCGTTTTGCCCTCGAAGACCCGGATTACGGCCAGCGCAGCTATGCCGAAGGGCATATCGCCGGGTCGAGTTTTGCCGATCTTGAGCGCGACTTGAGCGGGGCAGTGGTCAAAGGAGTGACCGGGCGCCATCCGTTGCCCGAGCCTGGAGAGTTGATCGAGCGTTTGCAGGCCTGGGGCATCAACGCCGACAGCGAAGTGGTTTTGTATGACGATGGTCCCGGCGCCTATGCGGCGCGGGCCTGGTGGTTGCTGGCCTGGCTGGGCAAGCGCGACGGCGTGTTCATTCTCGATGGCGGGCTCAAGGCCTGGCACGCGGCGGGTTTGCCCCTGAGTCTCGATGCCTCTGGTGTTGAACGTGGCACCTTTAACGGGACGCCGGACAACGGGCTGATCCTGAGCGCCGAACAGCTTCAGCAACGTCTCGGCCAACCCGCGATGACCCTGCTCGATGCCCGGGCCTTGCCGCGTTTCAAGGGCGAAGTGGAACCGATCGACCCGATTGCCGGGCACATTCCCAGCGCGCAATGCGCGGCGTTCACCGACAACCTGGGCAGCGACGGGCATTTCCTGCCGGCCGATCAGCTCAAGCAGCGGTTTGCCGAGAAACTGGGCAATCGTTCACCGAATGATCTGGTGGCGTACTGCGGCTCTGGCGTGACGGCGTGTCATAACCTGTTTGCGTTGTGCCTCGCGGGATATCCGTTGGGATCGTTGTATGCCGGGTCGTGGAGCGAGTGGATCAACGAACCTGCGCGGGGCGTCGCCACCGGCGAGTAAAGATCAGAAGATCGCAGCCTCCGGCAGCGCCTGCGCATTCCCACTGTAGGCGCTGCCGAAGGCTGCGATCTTTTTGTTTCTAAAGTCGGGCTCTGCGATACGCCCCCGGCCCCACCCCGTAAACCTGCTTGAACTGCCGATTCAGATGACTCTGGTCGGCAAATCCCAATTGCGTGGCCACTTCCAGCGGCAGACAGCCACTCTGCAATAACCCACGTGCCCGGGCGATGCGCTGCTGTATCAGCCAGGTGTGCGGTGGCATGCCAGTGGCGCGGCGGAACACCCGGGCGAAATGGAACGGCGACAGGTTCACCGCTGCCGCGAGTTCTTCCAGCGAAGGCGGCGCCGCCAATTGCGTCTGCAGGAGTTCCTTGGCCAGGGTCACCGCGCGGTGTTCCTTGCCGGGTTTGCCGGCGTCCGGGACAGCGGCGTGACGTTGCAGCAACGACAGCATCAACTCCCGCCAGGCGGTCTGCTGTTGCAGGGCGGTTGACGGTGTTTCGAGCAGCCGGTGCAGTTGGCAGAAGCCCTTGACCAGATCCGGATCGCGATACAGCGTGGCGCCAAACGCCGGCAAGGTGTGGGTTGGTAGTTCCAGCTCGGTCAGCAGCGAGAGAATCTGCCCGCTGTCGGGATAAAACGCCCGGTACAGCCAACCGTCTTCCGTGCCCTTGTGCCCAGTGTGCAATTCATCCGGATTGATCAACACCAGCGTGCCGCTGCCCGCCAGGTGTTCGGCGCCGCGATAGCGATAACGCTGAGCGCCGGCCATGATCATGCCGATCACGTAACCGTCATGCACATGCGGGGCGAAGCGGTGTTCGATGTAGCGCGCAGACAACAACTCGACCCCGGCCAACGGTGCCGTTTGCCAGAAATGGATCGACTCGCCCTGATCGGTATCCATCGATTTACCCGCGACCCACGGCGGCCAGCCACTGCGGGATGCGCCGTTCCAGGTAGTAACCCGGTTGCCGGAACGTGCCATCGACGAAGCCGACATGCCCGCCCCTGGCTTGCAGCTCGAACTGGGTGCAGGCGGACAATTCCTCGGCTGACGGCAGGCTGTGAGGGAAGACGAACGGGTCGTCGGCGGCCTGAATGATCAGCGTCGGCGTGCGAATCTCCCCAAGGAAATAGCGGCTCGAGGCACGGCGATAGTAATCCTGTGCATCGGTGAAACCATGCAGCGGCGCGGTGACCCGGCCATCGAAATCCCAGAAGGTGCGCATGTTTTCCAGCGAGCCCAGGGCGGCCAGCTTCGCCAGGCCATCCTCGCGCCCGTCATGCTGGAACTGCCGCTGCTTGTTCTTGATGTAGGCGACCATCTCGCGCATGAAGTGCGCCTGATACACCTTCGAGAAACCCTGGCCGATACGGTCGGCGCACTGATCGAGCCGAAACGGCACCGACACTGCCACGGCGCCGACCACGCCGCTGTCGCTGCCGGTCTCGCCCAAGTGTTTGAGCAAAACGTTGCCGCCGAGGGAATAACCGACCGCGTACAGCGGCGCGAGCGGTCGTTTGGCCCGCAGGTGTCTGATGGCTTCGGCGAGGTCTTCACTGGCACCGGAATGGTAGCTGCGTGGCAACAGATTCGGTTCCCCCGAGCAGCCGCGCCAGTTCAGCGCGACGCTGGCCCAGCCCTGGGCACCCAGTACTTTCTGCACGCCGGCCACGTAAGGTGAATTGGAGGAACCGGTCAGGCCGTGCAACACCAGCACCAGCGGCGTATCGGCGCGGTGCGGACCGTGCCAGTCCAGGTCAAGGAAATCACCGTCCTCGAGCCACAAGCGTTCGCGCTCGCGTTCGATGTGCGTGGTTTTGCGCCACAGCGGTCCCCACAAGGTTTGCAAGTGCGGGTTGCCAAGGCCGAAGGCGGGGGTGAAGCGTTCTGGCGGAAAAGACACGATGGCTCTCGATGCAGCGGTGCGCAACCTGTGCGCACCTTTTCAGGCCGGTGGGTTAACCGGCGATCTCTACCATACGTTGCCACAACGAACAGTAGAGTCGCTCGGTTTTCTGCTGGCCGATGCTGCGAAAGTCGCCTGACAGATTGAGCAATTACCTGGCAGGTTTATCTGCAGGCTCCGGCAATGGCTTTTGCGGGACGGTCGGTCCTGCGCTGATGATGACCAATTTGTCCATGCTCAGGTGTTTGTTCAATGCGGTTTTGACCTGCGCTACGGTGAGACGCTGGGACTGCTGCATGAAGTCGTCCAGATGATTCAACGGCAGGTTGTAAAAGCCGATAGACGCCAGTTTCGCGACGATGTGTGCGTTGCTCGCAGTGGACTGCGGGAAGCTGCCGGCCAACGCGCGTTTGGCATCAGCCAGTTCTTTTTCGGTCGGTCCGGTTTTAAGGTAGTCGGCGAGCACGTCCTGTACCAGTTTCAGCGTGCCTTCGCTTGTTTCGGCGCGGGTCTGCAGTTTGATCATGAACGGACCGCGCGCCTGCATCGGCGTGAAGGCTGAAACAACCCCGTACGTCAGGCCACGTTTTTCGCGGACTTCGCTCATCAGTCGAGTGCCGAAACCGCCGCCAAGGATCTGGTTGCCCATGAACAGTGCCGCGTAGTCTGGATTGTCATGGTCGATGCCCAGTTGTGCGAGCATCAGAATGGTCTGTTGCGATGGGAATTCGATGTGGCTTTTGCTGGCATTGGGTTCCATCGGTTGCGGGACTTTCGCCAGGGCCGGGCCTTCGGGCAGGGTCGCGGATATCTTCGCGGCAATGGCTTCCGCTTCGGCACGGGACAAGTCACCCACCAACGAGATCACCACGTTGCCGGCCGCGTAGGCTTTTTCGTGGAACGCGCGCAGCTGGGTCGGGGTGATGGACGGAATGGCTTGCGCCGTGCCATCGCTGGCATGCGCGTACGGATGATCGCCATACAAGCGGTTCATCAACTCCAGGCTCGCCCGTTTGCCCGGGTCATGCTTCTGATCTTCGAAAGCGGCGAGGGTCTGATTGCGCAGGCGCGCATGCGCGTCGTCAGGGAAGGTTGGCTTGCCTACGACTTCGGCGAAGAGGGTCAGTGCCGGATCGCGTTTGTCCTTGGCGCTGAGGCTGCGCAGGGAGACTTGCGCCGTATCCAGATCAGTGCCGGGGGCATACTGTGCGCCCAGGCTTTCGAAACCCTGGGCAATAGCGTTGGCATCACTGCCGGCAACACCTTCGTTGAGCATCAAGTTTGTCAGCATGGCCAGGCCTGGAGTGTCTCCATCCCGGCTGCTGCCGGCAGCGAAGGTCAGACGCACGTCGAACATCGGTAACCCTCTGGCCTCGGCGAACAACACGTTGGCGCCTTCGGTGGTATTCCAGGTCTGTATGTCGAGCAGGCGATGACTTGGCGCCTTGCCGTCGAGCTCAGCCAGCGATTGCAGCATTTGGCTGGAGTTCTCCTTGTCTGGCACTTCGCCGTCGCCGGACTCATCCCCATCCTCTTTATTGGTCTCCATTGGCAGGATATGGGCGACGCTGAGCCGCTCGCGGGTGAAATACAGCGTGGCGGCTTTCTGGATGTCTTCTGGCGTTACGCTTTCCAGCTCGGCCAGTTCGGTGTCCATCCATTTCCACGACAGTCCGAACGTTTCCAGTCGGCCGATAGCGCTGGCCTGGCGGGTGATCGAGTCGCGCTCGTAAACCAGCCCGGCGATGACTTGTGCGCGTACGCGTCCCAGTTCTTCAGTGGTCGGCGGTGTGGTTTTCAGCTGGTCCAGCAGCCTCCACAAACCGGCTTCGGCCTGGGCGATGGTTTTGTTTTTATGGCTGTTGGGTGTTGCCGACAGGAGAAACAGGCTGTCGCCCCGGGTGTAGGCGCTATAGCTCGACGTACCGTCGGACACCAGCTCTTCATCGCGTTGCAGTTGCGTCGGGATGCGCGCGCTGTGGCCATCGCCGAGCAAGGCCGAAATCAGGCGCAAGGCATGCACTGAACGCTTGTCTTTGGCGGTCGCGATACTCGGCACGTTGAAGGCCAGCATCAGGCTGGGCAATTGCGTCTTCACGTGCAGAGTCATCTGGCGCTCACCGGGCCTGGCCAGTTCCAGCGGTCTTTTCGCGGCCGGTACATCGCGTTTGGCGATCGGGCCGAAGTAGCGCTGGGCCTGGGCTTTGACTTCGTCCGCGGTCACGTCGCCGACCACCACCAGCGTGGCGTTGTTCGGCGCATACCAGGACTCATACCAGTGACGCAGTTCTTCGACCTTCATCCGGTCGAGGTCAGCCATCCAGCCGATGGTCGGCGTGTGGTAACCGCTGGCCGGGTAGGCCATGGCCTTGAAGCGTTCGTAGGCCTTGGCCATTGGTTTGTCGTCGGTGGTCTGACGACGTTCTTCCTTGATGACTTCGATTTCCCGGGCAAATTCGTCGGCCGGCAGAAGCAGATTGGCCATGCGGTCCGCTTCCAGTTCGAAGGCCACGCCCAGACGATCACGAGCCAGCGTTTGGTAGTACGCGGTGAAGTCGTTACCGGTGACGGCGTTGAATTGGATACCGAGCTCGCGCAGCAGTGGCAGGATTTTGCCCGGGCCGACTTTTTTGCTGCCCTTGAACATCATGTGTTCCAGCGCGTGGGACAGGCCGGTCTGACCCGGAGGTTCGTAGCTGGCGCCGACCTTGTACCAGACCTGGGAGGCGACCACCGGGGCCCGATGATCCTCGCGCACAATGACCTTGAGGCCATTATCGAGTGTGAACTCGGTAGTCGAACTGGAAGTTGTCTCGTTAGTTAATACTTTCATTCCGTTAATAGTCCTTTGCGTCCATGCGAGTTGTTTCGCAAGTTCACAATGAACTAAAGGAAAAGAATCAGGCAAACCGGGTATGTTGCTGTTTGAGAAAGCGGGAGGGCGCCCTGGACGGACGGTTTGCCGTCCAGGTGATTACTTTAAGAAGACACTTCAGTGCTTCGCTGCCACAGCGAGTAGTAGACGCGCCCGGATTTCTGCTCGCGGTGCAGGCGCCAGTTCGCCGGCAAACCAAGCGTCGAAGGGGCGGTTTCGCTCTCGGTGTACACCCAGGCGTCGTTCGCCAGCCATTGGCGCTCTTCCAGCAGAGTGCAGACGGTGGGCAACAGGTTCTGGTTGAACGGCGGATCGAGGAACACCAGGTCGTAAGCCACTGCTGGCTGGGTTTCCAGGTAGCGCAGGGCATCGGCCGTCTGGATCTGGCCGGTGGTGCAGCGCAGGGTGCCCAGATGTTCCTTGATGCTTGAGACGGCGATGTTGCTGGCGTCCAGCGCCTGGCCCATCGCCGCGCCACGGGACAGCGCCTCGAGGAACAGCGCGCCGCTGCCGGCGAACGGGTCAAAGACCTTGGCCCCGGGCACATAAGGTGCAAGCCAGTTGAACAAGGTTTCACGCACTCGGTCTGGCGTGGGGCGCAGGCCGGGTGCATCGGGGAAGCTCAGCTTTCGGCTGCCCCATTCACCGCCGATGATGCGCAGTTGATTCACGCCGTTGTGCACGTTGTGAACAGGTTTTTTAGGACGAGTGGCCATTAATGCTCCGGAACCCCGAGCGGCTGCTCGGCAGGTTTATCAGTAGGGGCCGGTAACGGCTTTTGCGGCACGGTCGGGCCAGCGCTGACGATGACCATTTTGTCCGTGCTCAGGTGTTTGTTCAGTGCCGTTTTGACTTGCTCGACGGTCAGGCTTTGGGACTGCTGCATGAAGTCCTCCAGATAGCTCAACGGCAGGTTGTAGAACCCCATCGCGCCGAGCTGGCCGACGATATCCGCGTTGCTGGCGGTGGACAGCGGGAAGCTGCCGGCCAGTTCACGCTTGGCGTCGTCGAGTTCTTTCTCGGTCGGTCCGGTTTTAAGGTAGTCGGCGAGCACATCCTGCACCAGTTTCAGCGTGCCTTCACTCATCTCGGCACGGGTCTGCAGATTGATCATGAACGGGCCGCGCGCCTGCATCGGGGTAAAGCCCGAATACACGCCGTACGTCAGGCCGCGCTTCTCGCGCACTTCGCTCATCAAACGGGTGCCAAACCCACCGCCGCCGAGGATCTGGTTGCCCATGGACAGCGCGGCGTAATCCGGGTCGTCACGGTCGATGCCCAGTTGCGCGAGCATCAGGTTGGTCTGCTTGGACGGGAACTCGATGTGGCCGATGCTGGCTTTTGGCTCGTCCGGTTGCGGCAATTTCGCCAGGGCAGGGCCTTTCGGCAGCGCGCCGGAGACTTGCGCAGCCATCGCCTCGGCTTCGGCGCGGGACAGGTCGCCCACCAGCGCAATCACCACGTTGCCGGCGGCGTAGGCTTTCTCATGGAACGCCTTCAACTGAGCCAGGGTAATGGCTGGAACGGTTTTCGCCGTGCCATCGCTGGAATGCGCGTAAGGGTGGTCGCCGTACAAGCGGTTCATCAGCTCGATGCTGGCGAGTTTGCCGGGGTTCTGTTTCTGGTATTCGAAGCCGGCGAGCATCTGGTTCTTGATGCGCGCAAACGAATCGGCGGGGAAGGTCGGTTTGCCGACGACTTCGGAGAACAGTTTCAGTGCGGGCTCGCGTTTGTCCGCGGCGCTGAGGCTGCGCAACGAGGCCAGTGCCATGTCCTTGAACGCGCCGTTGCCGAAGTCGGCACCCAGGCCTTCAAAGCCCTGGGCAATGGCGCCAACATCTTTGCCGGCCACGCCTTCGTTGAGCATTGCGTTGGTCAGCACGGCCAGGCCCGGCGCATCGCCGTCCTGGCTGCTGCCGGCGGCGAAGATCAGGCGCATGTCGAACATCGGCAACTCGCGGGCCTCGACGAACAGCACCTTGGCGCCTTCGGCCGTGTTCCAGGTCTGTACGTCCAGCGTGCGGCGACTCGGCGCCTTGCCGTCGAGTTCGGCCAGCGATTGCAGCTTCTGGCTGGACTTGGCCTTGTCGAGGGCTTCGCTGGCGATGGATTCGTCAGTCTTCGAGAAATAGAAGGCCGCGGAGCCGATCAGGGCAACAGCAATCAGGCCAATCAGGGCCAGACGTGGTTTTTTACGCTCACTCATGAGTCGTCTCCAGTGGCAGGACATGGGCGACGCTGAGACGTTCGCGGGTGAAATACAGCTTGGCGGCTTTCTGGATGTCCTCTGGCGTGACGCTTTCCAGTTCGGCCAGTTCGGTGTCCATCAGCTTCCACGACAGGCCGACCGTTTCCAGTTGGCCGATGGCGGTCGCCTGGCTGGTGATCGAGTCACGCTCGTAAACCAGGCCGGCAATCACCTGGGCCCGCACGCGCTCCAGCTCTTCGGCCGATGGCGCGGTGGTTTTCAGCTGTTCGAGCAGCTTCCACAACCCGGCTTCGGCCTGGGCCATGGTTTTGTTCTTCTGGGTGTTCGGCGTTGCCGAAAGCGTGAACAGGCTGTCGCCGCGGGTGTAGGCGTCGTAGCTCGACGAGCCGCCGGACACCAGCTCTTCGCCGCGTTCCAGTTGTGTCGGGATGCGTCCGCTGTAGCCGCCGTCGAGCAGGGCCGAGATCAGGCGCAAGGCGTTGACTGAACGCTTGTCTTGAGCGGTGGCGATGCTCGGTACGTTGAAGCCCAGCATCAGGCTCGGCAATTGCGTCTGCACATGCAGGGTGATCTGCCGCTCGCCGGGTTCGGCCAGTTCCATCGGGATTTTCGCCGGCGGCACATCACGCTTGGCGATCGGACCGAAATAGCGCTGGGCCAGGGTTTTGACCTCTTCCGGGGTCACGTCGCCGACCACCACCAGCGTGGCGTTGTTCGGCACGTACCAGGATTGGTACCAGTGGCGCAGCTCTTCGACTTTCATGCGGTCGAGGTCCGCCATCCAGCCGATGGTCGGCGTGTGATAGCCGCTGGCCGGGTAAGCCATGGCCTTGAAGCGTTCGTAGGCCTTGGACATCGGCTTGTCGTCAGTGCGCAAGCGGCGTTCTTCTTTGATGACTTCGATTTCGCGGGCGAATTCGTCAGCCGGCAGGCGCAGGCTGGCCATGCGGTCCGCTTCGAGTTCGAAGGCCACGCCCAGACGGTCGCGGGCCAGCACTTGATAGTAGGCAGTGAAGTCGTCGCTGGTGAACGCGTTCTCTTCCGCGCCGAGGTCGCGCAGGATCAGCGAGGCCTCGCCGGGGCCGACTTTCTCGCTGCCCTTGAACATCATGTGTTCCAGCGCATGGGACAAGCCGGTTTGCCCCGGTGTCTCGTAGCTTGAACCGACCTTGTACCAGACTTGGGAAACCACCACCGGCGCACGATGGTCTTCACGCACGACGACCTTCAGGCCATTGTCGAGGGTGAATTCGTGGGTGGGTTGCGGATCGGCAGCGAGGGCTGAAAGTGGCAGACAAACTGTGCTGAGCAGCAGGCCTGCAGCGCGGCGGGCTAGAGCATTCATTCGTTTTTTAAACCTGTTGAGCTGCCCGCTTGGTCTTAGCGTCGGCGGGCGAGAGGGTGCTAGGATACTGATCCGTTTTACTGGCGGCCACGCCTATCAGGCCATTGCGTTTGATCAGGTTGTATGGGTTTGCGGCAGAAGGCTACGTTTTATCAGCTAAACTCCACCTTTTCGCCGATTTTGCCGCATCAGTCTTTCGTGAAATCGTTTTTGTAAGGCGCCATTTGCACCTCTACAAAATGTTGCGCGTGAACAAGCGGGGTCAATCGCAGTCTGTTCTGCATCGAATATTTACTTGCCGAGGCGCCCTTTGGCGCGTCGCTACCGTGAGATAGCCGTCCTCCATGTTTGGTTCCAACGACGACAAGAAAGCCCCAGCTGCGGCTGGCGAGAAGAAAAGCCTGTTCGGATGGCTGCGCAAAAAGCCGCAGGAAACCGTCGTCGAACAGCCACAGCCACTCCCTGAGCCAGCCCCGGCGCCTGTAATAGAAGAAGAGCTGGCGCCGATTGTCCTGCCGAATGCCGAACCGGTGCTGCAACCGATGGCTGAGGCGCAAGCTGAGGTCGTGGCCGAACAGCCGCTGACACCAGCCGCCGAGCCGTGGCTGACATTGCCGGTGGCGGAAGAGCCGGTGGCTTTGGTCGAAGACGAATTGGCACCGCACATTACGCCGCCGATTCCAGCGCCGACTGCGTTCGCGCCTGAGCCGATTCAGGCTCCGGTGGTTGAACCGACTCTTGAGCCGGTTGTTGTGGCCGCGCCTGCGCCGGTTGTTCCGGAGCCTGTGATTCCAGCCTTCGTCGCTCCAGCCGCTCCGGTTGTTCCTGTTGTTCCTATTGTTCCTATTGTTCCTATTGTTCCAGCGCCAGAGCCCGCACCGGTCGTCGCTCCCGTGGCCGCCGCGCCGGTCGTGCCGGTCGAAACACCCGCCGAGCCAGCGCGCACCGAAGAAACCAAGGCCGGTTTCTTCGCTCGCCTCAAGCAAGGCCTGTCCAAGACCAGCGCCAGCATCGGCGAAGGCATGGCCAGCCTGTTCCTCGGCAAGAAGATCATCGATGACGAGCTGCTCGAAGACATCGAAACCCGTTTGCTGACGGCCGACGTCGGCGTTGAAGCCACTTCGGTCATCATCCAGCGCCTGACCCAAAAGGTTGCGCGTAAAGAGCTGGCGGATGCCGACGCTCTCTACAAGTCCCTGCAGGCTGAACTGGCGGCAATGCTCAAGCCGGTCGAGCAGCCGCTGAAAATCACTTCGCAAAACAAACCGTTCGTGATTCTGGTCGTCGGTGTCAACGGCGCCGGCAAGACCACCACCATCGGCAAACTGGCGAAGAAACTGCAACTCGAAGGCAAGAAAGTCATGCTCGCGGCGGGTGATACCTTCCGTGCCGCGGCGGTCGAGCAATTGCAGGTCTGGGGCGAGCGCAACAAGATTCCGGTGATCGCCCAGCACACTGGCGCCGACTCGGCTTCGGTGATCTTCGACGCCGTGCAGGCGGCCAAGGCTCGTGGCATTGACGTGTTGATCGCCGACACCGCCGGTCGTCTGCACACCAAAGACAATTTGATGGAAGAGTTGAAGAAGGTTCGCCGGGTGATCGGCAAGCTCGACGCCGACGCACCGCACGAGGTGCTGCTGGTGCTCGATGCCGGCACCGGTCAGAACGCGATCAACCAGGCCAAGCAATTCAACCAGACCGTCGAACTGACCGGCCTGGCGCTGACCAAGCTCGACGGCACCGCCAAGGGCGGGGTGATTTTCGCCCTGGCCAAGCAGTTTGGCCTGCCGATTCGCTACATCGGCGTCGGTGAAGGCATCGATGACTTGCGCACTTTTGAAGCAGAACCCTTTGTCCAGGCATTGTTTGCCGAGCGGGAGCGTTCATGATTCGTTTCGAACAGGTCGGTAAACGCTACCCGAACGGTCACGTCGGCTTGCATGAGCTGAGCTTTCGAGTCCGTCGGGGCGAGTTCTTGTTTGTGACCGGCCACTCCGGCGCTGGTAAAAGCACCTTGTTGCGGCTGCTGCTGGCGATGGAGCGTCCGACCACCGGCAAGTTGCTGCTGGCCGGCCAGGACCTCGGCACCATCAGCAATGCGCAAATTCCTTTCCTGCGCCGGCAGATTGGCGTGGTGTTCCAGAATCACCAGTTGCTGTTCGATCGCACCGTGTTCAATAACGTCGCGCTGCCACTGCAGATCCTCGGTCTTTCCAAGGCCGAGATCGCCAAGCGTGTGGATTCGGCCCTGGAGCGGGTGGCGCTGTCGGATAAAACCGATCTGTACCCCGGCGACCTGTCCACCGGCCAGCAGCAACGCGTCGGCATCGCCCGCGCCATCGTTCACCGGCCGGCGCTGCTGTTGGCGGATGAGCCGACCGGTAACCTCGATCCGCGTCTGGCGGCCGAGATCATGGGCGTGTTCGAAGACATCAACCGCTTGGGCACCAGCGTGCTGATCGCCAGTCACGACCTGGCCTTGATCGCTCGCATGCGTCATCGCATGTTGACCCTGCAACGCGGCCGACTGATCGGCGACGGGGAGGCCGGCGTATGAGTGCGACACGCAGCCCTAAGGTTTCCGAGCGCGTGGCGCCGAAAGCCGCCGACCCGCAACCGCAGAAGAAAAAACGCGACGATGACGACGGCCCGGACTTTGCCACGCTGTTCCGCGCCTGGGTCGAAAGCCATCGCGCCAGTCTGCTGGACAGTTTGCGTCGCCTGGGCAAGCAGCCCATCGGTAGTTTCTTCACCTGCATGGTGATGGCGGTGGCCCTGAGTTTGCCGATGGGCCTGTCACTTTTGCTAAGCAACGTCGAGCGTCTCGGCGGTTCCTGGCAGCGTGCGGCGCAGATTTCCCTGTACCTGCAACTTGAGGCCAGCCCGGCTGAAGGCGAGTCGTTGCGCGACCAGATCAAAGGCATTCCCGGCGTCGCCGATGCTGAATATGTCGGCCGTGATCAAGCGCTGGAAGAGTTTCAGCAGCAGTCCGGACTGGGCGAGGCGCTGAAGGAGTTGCCGGAAAACCCCTTGCCAGGCGTGGTACTGGTGACGCCGAACGAAGTCGACAAGCCTGCGCTTGAAGCATTACGACAAAAACTTTCCGAGCTGCCGAAGGTACAACAGGCACAACTTGATCTAGTCTGGGTCGAGCGTCTGGCAGCTATCCTGAAGCTGGGCGACCGTTTTGTCTTCGGTCTGACCGTGCTTCTGGTTTCTGCATTACTTTTGGTGATAGGCAATACCATTCGTCTTCATATTGAAAACCGCCGCACAGAGATAGAAGTGATTAAACTCGTCGGCGGCACTGACAGTTATGTGCGCCGGCCCTTTCTGTATATGGGCGCGCTGTATGGCTTCGGTGCGGGGTTGCTTTCCTGGGGTGTATTGGCGTTCGGCCTGAACTGGCTGAACGACGCGGTGGTCGGGCTGGCGGGTTTGTACGGCAGTGATTTCGCGCTGGCCGGAGTGCCGGTTGCCGACGGTCTGTCGCTCTTGCTTGGCGCGGTGCTGTTAGGGTATATCGGTGCATGGATTGCAGTCGCACGCCACCTGAGGGAGCTTGCGCCTAAGTAGTATCATTTTGCTCGTATTGACCTTTCAGCGTTTATGGGTTCAGGGAACTTGTTCTTCGGTTTCCGGTCAATTTTCGCAGTGCTGAACTGCACGAGTTTGTAAGTCGGAGGTTTTTTCGTATGACCAATTCTTTGCAACCTGCATATGCTCTGGTCCCGGGTGCGAACCTGGAGGCCTACGTGCACACCGTCAACAGCATTCCATTGCTGACGCCGGAGCAGGAGCGTGAACTGGCCGAGAGTCTCTATTATGAGCAGGATTTGGGGGCGGCTCGGCAGATGGTGCTCGCCCACCTGCGTTTTGTCGTACATATCGCCCGTAGCTATTCCGGCTACGGCCTGGCTCAGGCTGACCTGATCCAGGAAGGCAACGTCGGCCTGATGAAGGCCGTGAAGCGCTTCAACCCGGAAATGGGTGTGCGTCTGGTTTCGTTCGCTGTGCACTGGATCAAGGCGGAAATCCACGAGTTCATCCTGCGCAACTGGCGCATCGTGAAAGTCGCGACCACCAAGGCCCAGCGCAAGCTCTTCTTCAACCTGCGCAGCCAGAAGAAACGTCTGGCGTGGCTGAACAACGAGGAAGTCCACCGTGTGGCGGAAAGCCTCGGCGTAGAGCCGCGGGAAGTGCGCGAGATGGAAAGTCGCCTGACCGGCCATGACATGGCTTTCGACCCGGCTGCAGAAGCGGACGACGACAGTGCTTTCCAGTCGCCGGCCAACTATCTGGAAGACCACCGGTACGACCCGGCCCGTCAACTGGAAGATGCCGACTGGAGCGACAACTCCAACCACAACCTGCACGAAGCGCTGGAAGTGCTGGACGACCGCAGCCGTGACATTCTTTATCAGCGCTGGTTGGCTGAAGAGAAAGCCACGCTGCACGACCTGGCGCAGAAGTACAACGTGTCGGCCGAGCGTATTCGTCAGCTTGAGAAGAGCGCGATGAACAAGCTCAAGTTGTCGATCGCTGCGTAACCTGCGAGAAGGCAATAAAAAACGCCCCGATCATTGATCGGGGCGTTTTTTATTGCCCATTTATCCGGCTGGCGCCGGCCCCTGTGGGAGTGAGCCTGCTCGCGATGGCGTCAGGTCAGTCGGTACAGATGTTGAATAATCTACCGCTATCGCGAGCAGGCTCGCTCCCACAGGGGATTTGCGGTGTTATTGGGACCAAGGCGCCCGGCGTGAATCGTTGAGCCCCAGCAGATAGCTATCACCACCCAGCTGACTCATCTGCTGCCGAATCCACCCAGCCCGCCGCGCAACATAATTGGTCGGATGACTCGCGCTCCACACCCTTGGATTGGGTAGAACGGCAGCCAGCAAACTCGCTTGCTGGCGCGACAAAGAACGAGCGCCAACACCAAAGTGATGCCTGGCCGCCGCTTCCGCGCCAAACACGCCGTCATCCCACTCGACGCTGTTCAAGTAAACCTCAAGAATCCGCTGCTTGGGCCAAAACACCTCGATCAACCCGGTAAACCAGGCTTCCAGCCCTTTGCGCAACCAACTGCGCCCGGACCACAAAAACAGGTTTTTCGAGACTTGCTGGCTCAATGTACTGGCGCCGCGCACCGAACCGCCCAGCTCGTTGTGGGCCAGTGCGGCCCGGATCGCACCCAGGTCAAAACCCCAATGCTCCGGGAATTTCTGATCTTCGCCGGCAATCACTGCGACTTTAAGGTCGTCAGATATTTCATCCCAGGGTTTCCAGGTGCGTTGCAGGTCAATCGGCTCCCCGTCGATCCAGGATTCGATCTTGCGCTCGACCATCAGCGCCGTACCCGGTGGCGGCACCACGCGAAAAATCAGAACCAGCAATACGCTGCCACCCGCGAACCAGAGCAGGGCCTTCGTGAATCGTCGTAAAAATAAACGCAGCATAGAGATGGCTTGGCCGAACCCGTTGAGCGGGCCATTATACAGACCCTGTTGATCGAGTCTGACTGGAGTTCTTCATGCTGCGTGGCTTTCTGATGCTGGCCGCTTTTTTCGGCTTCACTGGCGTTGCCCTTGGCGCGTTCGCCGCCCATGGCCTGAAAAACCGGCTGACGCCTGAATACCTGGCGATCTTCCACACTGGCGTCACCTACCAACTGGTGCACACCCTGGCTCTGTTGGGTATAGCGTTGCTGGCCACACAGGTTCAGGGGCGCTTGATCACATGGGCTGGCGCTTCGTTTGCCATCGGTATTCTGCTGTTTTCCGGCAGCCTGTACCTGTTGACCCTGACCGGCATCAGCAAGCTCGGGATCATCACACCCTTCGGCGGCCTGGCATTTCTGGTCGGCTGGCTCTGCCTGGGCCTTGCCGCCTGGCGGTTGAGCTGACCGGGCGGTCCATTTCATGACGAATGGCTTGGGTCGCCAAGACTGATCGGGCTAGAATGCCTGCCCCTAAAAATGATGGCGGCATTCGGCATGCGCATTCAGTTGAACGGCGAATCCCTTGAACTGCCCGACGGTGAAACCGTTGCGGCCCTGCTGACCCGTCTGGATCTGACCGGACGCCGGGTGGCGGTCGAACTCAATCTGGATATCGTCCCGCGCAGCCAGCACGCAGAAACCACGCTGAACGACGGCGATTCCGTCGAAGTGGTGCACGCCATCGGCGGCGGCTAGTCGCCCGGCCCCTAAGGGCACAGAATTCTGCAAGAACCTCACCCCTACAGAGGATTTCCCATGAGCATCGTTCGTAGCGACAAGCCCTTCGTCCTGGCCGGTCGTACTTACCAGTCGCGTTTGCTGGTAGGCACCGGCAAGTACCGCGACATGGAAGAAACCCGCCTGGCCATCGAGGCCTCGGGTGCCGAGATCGTCACCTTCGCCGTGCGCCGTACCAACCTCGGCCAGAATGCGGGCGAACCGAACCTGCTCGAAGTCCTGTCGCCGGATCGTTACACCTTCCTGCCGAACACCGCCGGTTGCTTCGACGCTACCGAGGCAGTGCGCACCTGCCGCCTGGCCCGTGAGCTGCTCGGCGGTCACAACCTGGTGAAGCTGGAAGTGCTGGCGGACCAGAAAACCCTGTTCCCCAACGTCATCGAAACCCTCAAGGCCGCCGAAGTGCTGGTCAAGGAAGGTTTCGACGTGATGGTGTACACCAGTGATGACCCGATCATTGCCCGTCAACTGGCGGAAATCGGCGTTATCGCGGTCATGCCGCTGGCCGGTCTGATCGGCACGGGCCTGGGGATCTGCAACCCGTACAACCTGCAGATCATCCTCGAAGAAGCCAAGATTCCGGTGTTGGTGGATGCCGGTGTCGGTACGGCTTCCGACGCCACCATCGCCATGGAACTGGGGTGTGAAGCGGTGCTGATGAACTCGGCCATCGCCCATGCCCAGCAGCCGATCATGATGGCTGAAGCCATGAAACACGCCATCGTTGCGGGCCGCCTGGCCTACCTCGCCGGCCGCATGCCGAAAAAACTCTATGCCAGCGCCTCTTCGCCGCTGGATGGTCTGATCAAGTAAGAGCCATTGATGACTGAATCAAACGACACGCCAATCCAGACGGAAGAAGGCGACGAGCGCCAACACCGCCGCATCAAGAGTTTCGTGATGCGCGCCGGGCGCATGACCGAAGGCCAGCAAAAAGGCCTGGATCAAGGCACGCCGCTGTTCGTGCTGCCATTGGCCGACGCGCCGGTGGATTACGACCAGGTGTTCGGCCGCTCGGCACCGCGCTCGCTGGAAATCGGTTTCGGCATGGGCCATTCGCTGCTGGAAATGGCCGCGGCCTCGCCGGAACAGGATTTCATTGGCGTGGAAGTGCACCGCCCGGGTGTCGGCGCGCTGCTCAATGGCGTGCTGACTCAGGGCCTGACCAACCTGCGGGTCTACGATTGCGACGCGATCGAAGTGCTCAACCGTTGCATCGCCGACAACAGCCTCGATCGCCTGATGCTGTTTTTCCCCGACCCGTGGCACAAGAGCCGGCATCACAAGCGCCGTATCGTTCAGGCGTCGTTCGCTGAACTGGTGCGCAGCAAGTTGAAGGTCGGCGGTATTCTGCACATGGCCACCGACTGGGAGCCGTACGCCGAATACATGCTGGAAGTGATGAGCGTTGCGCCGGGTTATCGCAACCTGGCGGAGGACGGCAAGTGCGTTCCGCGCCCGGCCGAGCGCCCGATCACCAAGTTCGAACGCCGCGGCGAACGTCTTGGGCATGGCGTGTGGGACCTGAAGTTCGAGAAGCAGTCCTAAGCCCTACGCAATACAAACTGTGGGAGCGAGACCGGCAAGCCGGTCTCGCTCCCACAGTTGTTTTCGGTTGTAGCTGAAGTCAGCGGCGGTCTGCGACGACGCCGATGAGCACCAATACCACCAACAACACCGGCGCCAGGCTGTAGTTGTTGAACTGGCTCAGGCCTTTGATGATCCACGGCGTGGCGTAGATCAGCGCGAGACCGCTGCCGACCATGCATACCAAGGCCATCAGCGGGACGCGCAAGGCGCCGGCGATGCTGCCCAGGCGTTGATCGACCCAGCCTTTGATGTCCGCGCCGAACAGCACGAGCAAACAGCCCACCAGCGCCAGCGAGATTTCCGACAGGTTGCTGCGGCTCCAGCGGGAGACGGTGGCGAGCAGGTCGAGTATCAAATCCATTCGTTTTCCCTTAAGGCTGAAATCAGCTCAGAAATTTCTGCAGCAAGTCATTGAGGAACAGTTGCCCGCGCTCGGTGGCCGCCAGACGTGACGGTTCGACCTGCAACAAGCCGCTTTGTTCGGCCTCGAGGCGGCCTTCGGCGAAGCTTTCCAGACTCAGCCCGGTACGCTCCGGGTACAGTCGCGATTCGACGCCCTCGGTCAGGCGCAAGGCGTTCATCAGGAACTCGAACGGCATTTCATCATTGGTCAGTGCCTTCTCGCCAGCCTTGAAGCTTTTCGCCGGGTTCAGGTAGTCCTTCGGCAGGCGCGTCTTCCAGGTGCGCACAATGCGCCCGTCCGGGTGACTGAGCTTGCCGTGAGCGCCGGCGCCGATGCCGATGAAGTCGCCAAAACTCCAGTAGTTGAGGTTGTGCCGCGCCGGACGACCGGGCTGGGCATAGGCGGAGACTTCGTATTGCACGTAACCGTGTTCGGCGAGCAGCGCCTGACCGGCTTCCTGAATATCCCACAGCATGTCGTCTTCCGGCAGCGTCGGCGGCTGGTTCCAGAACACCGTGTTCGGCTCCAGCGTCAGTTGATACCAGGACAAGTGGGTCGGTTTCAGGGCGATGGCCTGACGAAGGTCGCTCAGGGCGTCGTCCAGCGACTGATCCGGCAAACCGTGCATCAGGTCCAGGTTGAAGTTATCGAACCCGGCCTCGCGGGCCATGCCGGCGGCACGTACCGCTTCATCGCCATTGTGAATCCGCCCCAGTGCCTTGAGTTTCTCTTCCTGAAAGCTCTGGATGCCGATCGACAAGCGATTGATGCCCAATGCGCGGTAGGCGACGAACTTTTCTTGCTCGAACGTCCCCGGATTGGCCTCCAGGGTGATTTCGATGTCGCTGGCAAACGGGATGCGCTGCTCGACGCCCTTGAGCAATCGGCCCAAGGCTTCGGCGCTGAACAGGCTCGGCGTGCCGCCACCAAAGAAGATCGAGCTCAATTCACGGCCGTAAACGGCGTGCAGATCCTGATCGAGGTCAGCGAGTAGCGCGTCGACGTACTCATCTTCCGGCAGCACCGGGCTGGCGGTGTGGGAGTTGAAGTCGCAATAAGGGCATTTGCGCACACACCACGGGATGTGGATGTACAACGCCAGGGGAGGCAACACAGGCAAGGCCGCCCGAGGCGATTGTGCGGCGCCGCCGAAAATCAGCGGCGACGCGGATGATTCATGGGTCATATCAGGCCTAGACGCTGGCGCAGCAGATCCATTGCACGGGCGCGGTGGCTGATGAGGTTCTTTTCGTTCGGGCTTAGCTCGGCGCTGGAGCAATCGCGCGACGGCACCCAGAACAGCGGGTCGTAGCCAAATCCGTGATCACCGCTGGCTTGGGTCAGGATGCGGCCATGCCACAGACCTTCGCAAAGGATCGGCAATGGATCGTCGGCGTGACGCACCAGCGCCAGGACGCAGACGAACTGCGCGCCGCGCTCGGCTTCCGGCACGTCTTTCAGGGCATCGAGCAGTTTGGCGTTGTTCGCCGCATCGCCCTGGCCGTCGGCATAACGGGCCGAGTAGATCCCCGGCGCACCGCCGAGGAAATCCACCGCCAGTCCCGAGTCGTCGGCCAGTGCCGGCAGGCCGGAAATGCGCGCGGCATTACGGGCCTTGAGGATGGCGTTCTCGACGAACGACAGGCCGGTTTCTTCAGGCTCGACGCTGCTGAACTCGCCGATCGAGCGCAGTTGCACCGAGCCGCCAAGCATGGCCTGGAGTTCCTTGAGTTTGCCGGCGTTGTGGCTGGCCAGTACGAGTTGCGTGAAGTTGATCATTCGCCGGGGAAAAGCTCTTGGTTGAAATTGATGGTGTTGATTTTGTCACCGTTCTGCACCTTGATCTCGAAGGTGCGGACTTCCTGCTGATCGACCGGGAACTGGGCGATGTAGTAGATCGCGCCTTGTTCGGTGATCTGTTTGAATTTCAGTGGCACGGACTGGCTGGTCAGGTCTTTGACCGTGCCGCTCACTTGAGCCATCTGCGGCTTGCCATCCTTGAGCACCGAAACGTTGATCACGCCTTGATTCTTGCTGCGGGTGAGCTCCGCGGCCTTGGCGATGTCCGGTGTCAGGAAGGTGGAGTTGAAGGTGTTGTAATGCACCGTCAAATCACCGAACTTTTCCTGACGGTCACCTTTGATGGCATCGGCAGCCATGGCGGTGACGCTCAGGCAGGCAGTGAGTACAAACAGCGCTAGACGACCCATTATCGTTCTCCTTGGAATGTCGTGGTTCAGACCGCGACCTTGTGGTCTTGCAGCCCGGGGCTGCTGACGCGGTAGATACCGATCTCACCTAACAGATTAGGCCATAGCTTACTGGCCCACCCGTGCCGATGCTGTTGATCCACGGCAAGCCGATCAATGACCTTTGCGTCACGTTCGCGACACAATGCTTCAAAGTCTTCGAAGGTGCAGAAGTGGATGTTCGGCGTGTTGTACCAGGTGTACGGCAGAAACTCGGACACCGGCATCCGGCCCTTGCTCGCCAGGTACCAGCGGCAGCGCCAGTGACCGAAGTTGGGGAAGGTGATGATGCACTGGCGACCGACGCGCAGCATTTCGTCGAGGATCTTGTCCGGGTAGTGCACGGCTTGCAGCGCCTGGGTCATGACCACGATGTCGAAACTGTTGCTGGCAAAGTTGCCCAGGCCCTTGTCCAGGTCCTGCTCGATCACGTTGATGCCCTTGGCCACGCACTCGGCGATGTTGTCCGGGTCATTTTCCAGGCCGTAGCCGGTGACTTGCTTGTTGTCCCGCAGCCACGTCAGCAGCTCGCCGTCACCGCAACCGAGGTCGAGCACGCGGCTGCCGGCGGGGATCCATTCCTGGATGATTTCCAGATCAGCTCTCATGGCTTTCTCACAACGTAATGCGGTTCATGTAATTGCTGAACGCCTGCAAGTAGCGCGGGATCGGAATCAGGAAGGCGTCGTGGCCTTGCGGAGCGTCGATCTCGAGGTAGCAAACGTCTTTCTTGGCCGCCATCAATGCGTCCACCAGTTCCCGCGAGCGGGCAGGGGAGAAGCGCCAGTCGGTGGTGAAGGACATCACGCAGAACTTGGCCGAGGCGCCGGCGAAGGTTTTCGCCAGGTCATCGTCGAAGTTCGCCGCCGGGTCGAAGTAATCCAGCGCCTTGGTCATCAGCAGGTAAGTGTTGGCATCGAAACGCCCGGAGAACTCCTCGCCCTGATAACGCAGGTAGCTTTCAACCTGGAACTCGACGCTGTGGAAGTCGTAGTTGAGCTTTTCGCTCTTGAGGCCACGGCCGAATTTCTCGCCCATTGAATCGTCGGACAGGTAGGTGATGTGCCCGACCATCCGCGCCAGCATCAAGCCGCGCTTGGGGATCACGCCCGCTTCCTGGAACGAGCCGCCGTGGAAGTCAGGGTCGGTGAGGATCGCCTGGCGTGCGACTTCGTTGAAGGCGATGTTCTGCGCCGACAGCTTCGGTGCCGAGGCGATGGCCAGGCAGTGACGAATGCGATCGGGGTACGTGATGCTCCACTGCATGGCCTGCATGCCGCCGAGGCTGCCGCCGATCACGGCGGCCCATTGGCTGATGCCGAGTCGGTCTGCCAGGCGCGCCTGGCTGTGCACCCAGTCTTCCACGGTCAGCACCGGGAAATCGGCGCCGAACGGCTTGCCGGTTTCCGGGTTGACGCTGCTCGGGCCGGTGGAGCCGTTGCAGCCGCCGAGGTTGTTCAGGCTGACCACGAAGAACTTGTTGGTGTCGATCGGCTTGCCGGGACCGATGCAGCTGTCCCACCAACCGGGCTTGCGGTCGTCGGCGCTGTGGAAACCCGCCGCGTGATGGTGGCCCGACAATGCGTGGCAGATCAGCACGGCGTTGCTCGCCGTGGCGTTCAGCGTGCCGTAGGTTTCGTAGATCAGGTCATACGCCGGAAGCGAACGGCCGCAGGCCAGGGCCAGGGGTTCGCTGAAGTGCGCCACTTGCGGCGTCACCAGACCAACAGAATCGGGGGGAAAGGCAGTTGGCATCGACCCTGCTCTCGTTGAAATGAGGCGTAAGTCTAAAGACCGGTGGGGTTAGCGGCAAGCAAAGGCCGGGCCTGATTTTTCCCCCGTAAGACCGAGGCGCGGCCATCGCGGGCAAGCCACGCCTCGGTCAACCTGTCGGGCGCGCCAGATCCGGCAACTCCGGCAGCTTCTTCGGCGAACAGATCCGCACCCGTTTCTGCCGGTTCAACTCGCCGCTGATCAAGCTCACCTGGCTCTTGGACACTCCGAACGCCTTGGCCAGAAACGCTATCAGGTACGCGTTGGCCTTGCCTTCAACCGGCGGCGCCGTCAGGCGAATCTTCAATCGATCCCCGTGCAACCCGCAGAAATCATCGCTGCGGGCTGCCGGTTGCAGATGACACTCCAGAATCAGGTCGTCACCGTCCCAGCGAAAGTAGCTCACCGGGTCAGATCAGCAGACGCAGGATTTCCGGCATCATCGTCATCGCGGCGAGGTTGTTGATCACCAGCATGTCGATCAGCTTCAGCACCATGAACGCCAGGATCGGCGAGATATCCAGGCCGCCAAGGTTGGGCAGGATCTTGCGGAACGGCGCCAGGGCCGGTTCGCAGATCTGGTTCACCAACTCGGCACCAGGGTTGTGGCTGCCCGGTGCGACCCACGACAGGATCACGCTGATGATCAGCGCGAAGAAGAAAATTTTCAGGAACAGCGCGGTCACGCCAATCAGCGACCAGATCAGTAGCTGCAGCGGGTTGCCGGTGGTGCCGTAGGTCAGCAGCAGGGTGAGGGCCATCAGCGCCAGTTGCACGAGGATCGCCAGCACCAGCGAGGACATGTCCAGGCCGAACATGCTCGGGATAATCCGGCGCAGCGGCTTGAGCAATGGCTGAGTGGCCTTGACGGCGAACTGGCACAGCGGGTTGTAGAAGTTCGCCCGCACCAGTTGCAGCACAAAGCGCAGCAGCACGATCAGCAGGTACAGGCTGCCGAGGGTTTGCAGCACGTAGACCGCTGCAGTGTTCAATCCAATCATGTAAGGCTCCTTATTGACCCAATTGTTCGGCCATCTCGGCCGAGCGGTGCGCAGCGGCGCCGAGTGCTTTTTCTACCAGGGCTTCGAAGCCACCAGCCTGGAACGATTTGATTGCAGCTTCTGTGGTGCCGGCGGGCGAAGTCACGCGACGGCGCAGTTCCGCAGCGTCGACATCGCTGGCAACCGCCATGTGCGCGGCGCCCAGCGCGGTTTGCAGGGTCAGTTGCGCGGCGATGTCCGCCGGCAGACCCAGCTTCACGCCGGCAGCGGTCATGGCTTCGATCAGCAGGAAGAAGTACGCGGGGCCCGAGCCGGACACGGCAGTGACGGCGTCCAGTTGCTGTTCTTCGTTCAACCACAAGGCGATACCGACGGCCGACAGCAGCTCTTGCGCCTGCTGACGTTGCTCTGCGGTCACTTCGGCAGTGGCGAACAAACCGCTCACGCCCTGGCGCAGCAGCGCCGGAGTGTTGGGCATACAGCGCACGATCGGTTGGGCGCCGAGCCAGTTGTTCATGCTGGCGCAGGTGATGCCGGCGGCGATGGACACCACCAGTTGATTCGGTTTCAAGCTTGGGCGAATCGCTTCGCACACGGCTTTCATCGCCTGGGGTTTGACCGCCAGCACGACCACGTCCGCGCCTTGAATGGCCTCGGCGTTGTCAGCGAATACTTCAATGCCTTGTTCGGCGTTCACTTTGGCGCGGGTTTCAGCGCCCGGATCGCTGGCGCGGATCTGCGCGGCGTCCAGACCTTTGGCGCGCAGGCCGCCAATCAGGCTGGCGGCCATGTTGCCGGCACCGATAAAGGCAATACGAGTCTTGCTCATGTCAGGTCCCTATAAAGAGTGGTGTCAGCCATTGTTCAAGGCTGGCTGTAGTCGCGGGCACCAAACAGGGCCGTTCCGATGCGGACCCAGGTGGCGCCTTGGGCGATGGCCGACTCGAGGTCGTGGCTCATGCCCATGGAAAGTGTGTCGAGCGGCAGGTTCAGGCTGGCTTGCAGGCTTTGCACGGCAGCAAAAGCAGCGTCCTGGGCGGCGCGATCTTCGGTCGGCTCGGGAATCGCCATCAAGCCGCGCAACTTGAGGCGCGGCAGTTCACTGATGGCGTGGGCCAGGGCGGGCAGGTCGACCGGGGTGCAGCCGGATTTGCTGGCTTCACCGCTGACGTTGACCTGGATGCAGATGTTCAATGGTGGCAGATCGGCAGGACGTTGTTCGGACAGGCGTTGTGCAATTTTCAAACGATCCACGGAATGCACCCAGTCGAAATGCTCGGCGATAGCGCGAGTCTTGTTCGATTGAATGGGGCCGATGAAGTGCCAGATCAAGGGCAGGTCGGTCAATTCGAGCTGTTTGCCCAAGGCTTCCTGCAAGTAGTTCTCGCCAAAGTCGCGCAGGCCGGCGGCGTGGGCTTCACGCACGGCGTCAGCGGGCTTGGTCTTGCTCACGGCCAATAGCTGGACGCTGTGCTCGTCACGGTGGGCGGCAAGGGCGGCAGCCCGGATGCGTGAACTAACCAGTGCAATGTTGTCTGCTATCGTGGACATTCAAGAGGCGCCAGCGGTCTGAGGTTGGCGGCATTCTACTGGAATTGAGGAGTGCTATGGATATCACTGAACTGCTGGCGTTCAGCGCCAAACAAGGCGCGTCCGACTTGCACCTGTCGGCAGGCTTGCCCCCGATGATTCGCGTCGACGGCGATGTGCGGCGCATCAACCTGCCGGCTCTGGACCACAAGGAGGTGCACGAGCTGATCTACGACATCATGAACGACCTGCAGCGGGTGGACTTCGAGAAGCATCTGGAAACCGACTTCTCATTCGAAGTCCCCGGCGTGGCGCGTTTTCGGGTCAATGCCTTCAACCAGAACCGTGGTGCAGGCGCCGTATTCCGGACCATTCCGTCCAAGGTCCTGAGCATGGAGGACCTGGGCATGGGGGAAGTGTTTCGCAAGATTACCGAAGCGCCCCGAGGCCTGGTGCTGGTGACCGGACCGACCGGTTCCGGCAAGTCCACCACTTTGGCGGCGATGATCGATCACCTGAACAACCATCGCCATCACCACATTCTGACCATCGAAGACCCGATCGAATTTGTCCACGAGTCGCGCAAATGCCTGATCAATCAGCGTGAAGTCCATCGCGATACCCGCAGTTTCGCCACGGCGTTGCGTTCGGCGCTGCGGGAAGACCCGGATGTGATTCTGGTGGGGGAGATGCGGGATCTGGAGACCATTCGTCTGGCGCTGACCGCTGCCGAGACCGGTCACCTGGTGTTCGGCACGCTGCACACCACGTCGGCGGCGAAAACCATCGACCGGGTAGTGGATGTGTTTCCGGGGGACGAGAAGTCGATGGTGCGTTCGATGCTGTCCGAATCATTGCTGGCGGTGGTGTCGCAAACGCTGGTGAAGAAGATCGGCGGGGGCCGCATCGCGGCGCACGAGATCATGCTGGGGACATCGGCGATCCGTAACCTGATCCGCGAGGACAAAGTGGCGCAGATGTACTCGTCGATTCAGACCGGCGGGAATCTGGGGATGCAGACGCTGGATATGTGCTTGAAGGATCTGGTGACCAAAGGCTTTATCAGTCGCGAGCACGCTCGGGAGAAGGCGCGGTCGCCGGATAATTTCTGAGGCTCAAAAGCAAAAGATCGCAGGCTGCGATCTTTTGCTCTTGTTTCAAATCAGCGCTGAACAACCTGCAGAGTGTTCTTCTCTTTCGGCAGAACCCGCTTGGCAACCACGTAGTGGCTTTCCCAGTACGGTTTCTTCAAGGTGTCGATGGTCACCGACTTGCCGCGGCGTGGCGCATGGATGAAGCGGTCGTTGCCCAGGTAGATGGCAACATGGTTGACCCGACGGCTCTTGATGTTGAAGAAAATCAGGTCGCCCGGCTTCAGATCCTTGCGATCGACTTTCTCGCCATGACCGCTGGCCATGGCGTTCGAAGTGCGCGGCAGGTCGAACGTGGCGTCGTTGAACGCGTATTTCACCAGGCCGCTGCAATCGAACCCTTTGCTTGGGCTGCTGCCGCCCCAACGGTAAGGTGTACCGAGGACGTTCACGGCGCGGCTCAGCACATTGCTGCTTTCCTTGGTCGCCATTGGCGGGACAAGGCTGCTTTTGCTGGCCAGCTGCGGGGCGCGTTTTACGGCTTGTTTGTTTTTGCTCGAAGGAGCAGAAGCATGGGATTTGGGGGTGTAACCATTAACGTTAGGAAGACGTTGCTCACGATTGGTGGCGTGGGCGGCCAGTGGCATCAAAAGGCAAATGGTTAGCCATGTCTTGAAAAATGGACGCATTAGGCAAGGCTCATATTGGTTAGCGCGCAACTTTATAACAGCTTTTTTGGGCCTTCCGAGGCCGTTGGTCGATTCAAACGGCGTGCAACGGAACCAAATAAGCGTTAAATGGACGCAATTGTCGGACAGAACTCAGTTGCTACAGGGGTTTGACGGCAGACAAGGTAGCACCTGCCATACGTCGGCTACTCGTAAAAAAGTCACAAAGATTTAAAGAATATTTATCTATCGTGTGAATTGAGGTCATCCATGAACACCTATCAACACCCCGTTCCGCATCAGGACACCCACAGCAAAGTGATCGGATACCTGCTGTGGATTTTCGGTTTTACCGGGGCGCACCGCTTCTATTACGGCAAGCCGGTGACCGGGACGATCTGGTTTTTCACCTTCGGTTTGCTGGGCATTGGCTGGCTGATCGACATCTTCCTGATCCCGGCGATGGACCGTGAAGCCGACCTGCGTTTTACCGCCGGGCCGATCGAATACAACGTAGCGTGGATTCTGCTGACGTTTCTCGGGGTGTTCGGCGTGCACCGGATGTATCAGGGGAAGTGGATCAGCGGGTTGCTGTACCTGGTGACGGGCGGGTTGTTCTTTCTGGGGGTCTTGTATGACTTCTGGACGCTGAATGATCAGGTGTCGGTTCGCAACGCTCAGAATCGCGGCACTTTCCAGTAAGTCATCGCCAGCAGGCTGGCTCCCACGGCGGATTTGTGTTGTTCACAGATCCTGTGTGGGAGCTAGTCCTGCTAGCGATTGGGACAACCGGGTATCAAGCCTGGTGGCTGATCCGCCCGTCCACCAGGGTGTAACGCACCACGCCAGGCAGGCTATGCCCAATGAACGGGCAATTCTCACCCTTGGACAACCAGGTTTCACCGGCCACGGTCGAAGCCGTCGGGTCAAACAGCACGATATCCGCCGCGCCACCCACTGCCAGCTTGCCTGCCGGCAGGCGCAAGGCTTCTGCAGGACCGGCGCTCAGACGTGCCAGTAATGTCGGCAGATCCAGCAAACCATCCTCCACCAGCGTCATCGCCAGCGGCAGCAACAGTTCAACACTGCTGATCCCCGGTTCGGTCGCACCGAACGGCGCCAGTTTGGCGTCCCGCTCATGTGGCTGGTGATGGCTGGAAATGGCCGAGACCACCCCTGACTTCACCGCTTCACGCAGGCCGTCGCGGTCGGCGCGGGTGCGCAGCGGCGGCTGGACGTGATAGAGACTGCTGAAATCGATCAGCGCTTCATCGGTCAGTATCAGCTGATACAGCGCGACATCGGCCGTCACCGGCAACCCTCGGGCCTGAGCCTGAGCGATCAGGGCCACGCCGCGAGCACTGGTCAGCTGGCTGAAGTGCGCACGCACGCCGCTTTGCTCGACCAGCAGCAGATCCCGGGCCAATGCCACGGTTTCGGCGGTTTCCGGAATGCCCGGCAAACCGAGGAAACTGGCGGTCGGGCCTTCATGCGCCAAGCCGCCTTCGGCCAGATCATGGTCCTGGGAGTTGAATATCACCGTCAGGTCGAAGGTCGCCGCGTACTCCAGCGCACGGCACAGCGTGCGGGTGTTGCGGAAGCTTTCCAGGCCGTTGCCGAACGCCACGCATCCGGCATCGCGCAACGCAACCAGCTCTGCCAGTTGCTCACCGTCCAGACCCTTGCTCAGCGCGCCGATCGGGAAGACTTTGGTGTTGCCGGCCTCGCGGGCGCGGTCGAGGATCAGTTCGGCCACGGCCGAGGTGTCCAGTACCGGTTTGGTTTTCGGCGGGCAGCACAGGCTGGTCACACCACCGGCCGCGGCCGCGCGGGTTTCACTGACGATCGAACCTTTGCGGCTGTAACCCGGCTCGCGCAGGGCGACGTTGAGGTCAACCAGGCCAGGAGCGGCCACCAGGCCTTGGGCATCAAGGGTGTCGACGGCGACGAAACCGGCCGGTGCGGCGCCAATGGCGACGATCTTGCAGGCTTCGATGTGGATATCAGTCACTTGATCCAGCCCGCTGACTGGATCGATCACGCGGGCGCCGAGAATGCTGAGCTTCACTGGGCGTTCTCCTGCTCGAATTGGCGCTGGGCAGTCTGCCCGCTCATGGCCATGGACAACACAGCCATACGTATGGCGATGCCGTAGGTCACCTGGTTGAGAATCACCGAATGCGGGCCGTCGGCCACCGCCGATTCGATTTCCACGCCGCGGTTGATCGGCCCCGGGTGCATGACGATGCAGTCCGGCTTGGCGCCGGCCAGGCGCGCAGTGGTCAGGCCGAACAGGCGGTAGAACTCGCCTTCGCTCGGCAGCAGGCCGCCGGCCATGCGCTCGCGTTGCAGGCGCAACATGATCACCACATCGACGTCTTTCAGGCCTTCGGCCATGTCGGTGTAGACCTTCACGCCGTACTGCTCGATGCCGATCGGCAGCAGGGTTTTCGGCGCGATCACGCGAATGTCCGGGCAACCGAGGGTTTTCAGCGCCAGCATGTTCGAGCGCGCGACCCGGGAGTGCAGGATGTCGCCGACGATGGCCACCGAAAGGTTTTCGAAACCGCCCTTGTGGCGACGGATCGTCAGCATGTCGAGCATGCCCTGGGTCGGGTGGGCGTGACGGCCGTCGCCGCCGTTGATGATCGCCACTTGCGGGCACACGTGTTCGGCGATGAAGTGCGCGGCACCGGAATCACCGTGACGCACGACGAACATGTCGGCGGCCATGGCTTCCAGGTTGCGCAGGGTGTCGAGCAGGGTTTCGCCCTTGCTCGCCGACGATGTCGACACGTTCAACGTGATCACGTCTGCCGACAACCGTTGGGCCGCCAGTTCGAAGGTCGTGCGGGTGCGTGTGGAGTTCTCGAAGAACACGTTGCACACGGTCTTGCCGCGCAGCAGCGGGACCTTCTTCACGGCCCGGGCGCCGACTTCGAGGAACGAGTCCGCGGTGTCGAGGATCTCCGTCAGCAGTTCGCGGCGCAAACCGTCGAGCGAGAGGAAGTGGCGCAGCTGGCCCTGATCATTGAGCTGCAGCGGGCGCTTGGTTTCTAGAGGCGTCATCGCGAGGGGGACTCTCAATAGGGCGAATTAAAGGGCGAGGTCTTGCAGTTCAAGCTTGAGTTCCGGGCCGGACAGCTTCACGCGCTCGTGGGCCGCCAGCGACAGGGTCGCGCCCACGACGTTCGGGCGGATCGGCAGCTCGCCAGCGTCCAGGTCCAGCAGACACACCAGCGTCACGCTGGCCGGGCGGCCATAGTCGAAGAGTTCGTTCATTGCGGCGCGGATGGTGCGGCCGCTCATCAGCACGTCGTCGATCAGCACCAGGTCCTGGCCTTCGATCTCGAACGGCAGGGCCGAGGGGCGCACCTGCGGGTGCAGGCCGTTCTGGCTGAAATCGTCGCGGTAGAAGGACACGTCCAGCGTGCCGAGCGGCGCATCGCTGCCCAGTTCCTCGAGCAACGCCTGGGCGACCCAGACGCCACCGGTACGAATACCGATGTAGCGCGGTTCGCTGATGCCACGGTGTTCCAGATGGGCCTTGAGACGGATCGCCATCTGGCTGATCAGTTCGGCGGGATTGGGCAGGCTCATGGTTGCTCCTTCTTGGGCCCGGGCCGGGCGGTGCTGGAGGTGGCTCCGGGTTGTCGCTATAGAGAGTCGCTTGTTACGGCTCTTCAGGATTCGAACAGTGCAGTGTTTTCGTCGAGCCAGCCTTGCAGCAGCAGGGCGGCGGCGATGGCGTCGACCGGGTTGTCGCGGTAACTGCCTTTTTGCCCGCCACGATCACGTCGTTCGCCCTTGGCTTCAAACGTGGTCAGGCGTTCATCGTGGGTATAGAAGGGCAGGTTGTAGCGGCCGTTGAGGCGGCGGGCGAACTTCTCGGCGCGCAGGCACATGTCGCTCGGCGTGCCGTCCATGTTCAGTGGCAGGCCGACGACGACTGCATCGGGCTTCCACTCTTTAATGAGGGCTTCGACCTGGTTCCAGTCGGGAACACCGTTTTGCGCCTTCAAGGTGCACAGTTCGCGGGCCTGGCCGGTAATCACCTGGCCGACCGCCACGCCGATCTGTTTGGTGCCGTAGTCGAACCCCAGGATCAGGCGCAGGGCCATCAGGCGTGCCCCGCCTGGCTGGTGAGCAGGCTAAGGTTGACGCCGAGGTGTTTGGCCGCCGCTTCGAGGCGCAGTTCGCTGCTGGTGTTGAACAGGATGTCGGCGTCGAACGGGCAGGTGAGCCAGGCGTTCTGCGCCAGTTCGGCTTCAAGCTGCCCGGCTTCCCAGCCGGCATAACCCAGGGTGATGACACTCTTGGCCGGGCCGACACCATCGGCGATGGCGAACAGCACGTCCTGGGACGTGGAGAGGGACAGGTCGCCTTCCAGATCAACGGTCGCCTGAAACTTCTTGCCCGACGGGTGCAGGACAAAACCGCGATCGGTCTGCACCGGGCCGCCGATGAAAATCGGCACATGCTGGCAGAGCATCGGCGGTTCGACATCGGGGCGCAATTGCTCGAGGATATCGGCCAGGTTCAGGTCTTGCGGACGGTTGACCACCAACCCCATGGCACCATTGGCCGTGTGCTCGACGATGTAGGTCAAGGTGTGCGCAAAGTTCGGGTCGGCCATGTGAGGCATGGCGATCAGGAAGTGATGCTTGAGGTAGCTGGGGCTGACGTTCTTCATGAGCGCTAGTGTGGCGTTGGAGGGACGAACTGACAAGCTGGGGATGCGTAGGAAATGGTGATTGAAGCCGCCGCAGAACCCTGTGGCGAGGGAGCTTGCTCCCGTTCGGCTGCGCAGCAGTCGTGATCTGATTGTTGCGGTGTGTCAGGAAATACAAGGCCTGCAGGTTTTGGGGCTGCTTCGCTGCCCAGCGGGAGCAAGCTCCCTCGCCACAGGGTCAACACTGGGCAGAAAATCCCCAATCAGTTACTGGACAACCGGTCCCCGCGCGCAAACTTCCACGTCCTGATGATTTCCAGCCGATCGATGTCCGACAAATCCCCGGTAAACGGCGAAAACGGCGCCGCCAGCCTAACGATCCGTTGCGCCGCCTGATCCAGCAGCGGTTGCCCGGACGATTCCAGCACCAGCACTTCGTACAGCGAACCGTCGCGGTTGATCGAAACCATCAACCGCAAATTGCCGTAGATCTGCTTGCGCCGCGCTTCGTCGGGGTAATTGAGGTTGCCGATGCGTTCGACCTTCTTGCGCCATTCGTCCTTGTACCAGGCGCCCTTGTCTTTCATGGTCGACGCGGCGCTCAGGCGGTGGATGCGCGGGCGCTTGGCGTACAGCTGTTGTTCATTGGCCAGTTCCGCTTCCAGGCTGGCGATGTCGCTGGACAGCTGTTCACTGTCGAACGTCGGCGCTGCGACAGCGGGCTTGGTCACGGGCTTGGGTTCTTCGGTCTTGGCCGCGGCTTTTTTCGGTTTCGGTGCGACGGTGGTCACGGCAGCCTTGGGCGGCGCTTGCACTTCAGGCTTGGCGGCCGGCGGTGGCGTGACTTTCTGCACCTTGTTGTCCTGGAACGGCGCGACCTCGGTGGTCTTGGGGATCGCCTTTTTATCCAGGGTGCCGCTGCCTTCCTGATTTTCCTGGGCGAGGAAATCAGCCTTCGTCGGCTTCTTTTCGCTCTTGAAGGTGGCGAGGGTGATTTCCAGGGTTTTGCTGATTTGCTTGGGTTCGACCATCGTGAAGCCGACGCCCAACAGCAAGGCCAGGTGAATCAGCGCCGCGAGAAACAGGGTAAATCCGAGGCGATCGGCCGGGCGCACACCACGGTGGGCGAGTTCTGCAGGCAGATCGGACGGAAGTGTCATGACAAGAAAACCAACATCGCGTTTTTCACAGGCCGCGCATGATAACGCAATGTTGGTTCGATCTTGGCTGTTCTATATCAACGGGCCTTGAGCTTCTGATCGATGGCATCCATCAGCATCCCGCCGATGTCGGTGCCGAACGCATTATCAATCTCGCGAATGCAGGTCGGGCTGGTGACGTTGATCTCCGTCAGGTGCTCGCCAATCACGTCCAGGCCCACGAACAGCAGGCCTTTCTCGCGCAGGGTCGGACCGACTTGCGCGGCGATCCAGCGGTCTTTCTCGGTCAGCGGACGGGCTTCGCCACGACCACCGGCCGCGAGGTTGCCACGGGTTTCGCCGGCCGCCGGAATCCGTGCCAGGCAATAATCCACCGGCTCGCCGTCGATCATCAGGATTCGCTTGTCGCCGTCGACGATCGCCGGCAGGTAACCCTGGATCATGATCTGCTGCTTGCCGTGCAAGGTCAGGGTTTCGAGAATCACCGACAGGTTCGGGTGGCCGGCGGTGTGACGGAAGATCGAAGAGCCGCCCATGCCGTCCAGCGGCTTGAGGATCACGTCGCCGTGATGATCGGCGAATTCGCGCAGCACGTCCGGGCGACGGCTGACGATGGTCGGCGGCGTGCACTGCGGGAACAGCGTGGCGAACAGTTTTTCATTGCAGTCACGCAGGCTCTGCGGCTTGTTGACCACCAGCACGCCGGCGCGCTCGGCCTGCTCCAGCAGGTAAGTGGAGTAGACGAACTCCATGTCGAACGGCGGATCCTTGCGCATCAGGATCACGTCCAGATCGCTCAGCAACGCGTCGGTCTCGGCTTCCAGTTCGAACCATTTTTCCGGGTTGGCGAAGACTTTCAGCGGCCGCATCCGCGCCCGCGCTTCACCTTCGGCCTGATACAAATCGCCCTGTTCCATATAGAACAGTTCCCAGCCGCGCTTCTGTGCGGCCAGCAGCATGGCCAGCGAGCTATCCTTTTTATAGGAGATGCTGGCGATAGGGTCCATGACAATCCCGACGCGAACGCTCATGGGTTTTTCCTCGAAATGGGGTGGTCCGAAAGGACACGAAAAAGTGGCGTCAGAGTGGCGCCGAGTGTGTTCCCGGTCAAGGAAAAACCACCGCGCCAGTCCCCCGATAGATTGCATTTGGAGACTGTGCTAAAAAGGCTGCCATATCGTTCTGGCCCTTAAACATCAAGGGTTTCGAGCCTCCGGTTATCGGAAACGGACAAATTGATTCGCAAAGGCGACGGTAGAGCATTTTATGGACCAGCATTCCAGCGCCTTGAAGGTCATGGTGATCGACGATTCGAAGACGATTCGCCGCACCGCCGAAACGCTGCTGAAGAACGTGGGGTGTGAGGTCATCACGGCCGTCGACGGTTTCGATGCCCTGGCCAAGATTGCCGACAATCATCCCGGCATCATTTTCGTCGACATCATGATGCCGCGCCTGGATGGCTATCAGACCTGCGCTTTAATCAAGAACAACAGTGCGTTCAAGTCCACGCCAGTGATCATGCTGTCGTCCAAGGACGGGTTGTTCGACAAGGCCAAGGGACGCATCGTCGGTTCCGACCAGTTTTTGACCAAGCCTTTCAGCAAGGAAGAACTGCTGAACGCGATCCAGGCCCATGTACCGGGCTTCTCCGCCGTTTTGCCGCAGTAGGACACGCACAGTGACGCTCGGCCAGCGGGCCCGGCGTCGACAAGAAGAATGGGGACAACCATGGCACGAATTCTGATCGTCGATGATTCGCCGACTGAAATGTACAAACTGACCGGCATGCTGGAAAAGCACGGTCATGAAGTATTGAAAGCCGAAAACGGCGCCGACGGCGTAGCACTTGCCCGTCAGGAAAAACCCGACGCGGTGCTGATGGACATCGTCATGCCCGGCCTCAACGGTTTCCAGGCGACCCGCCAACTGACCAAAGACCCGGAAACCGGGCACATCCCGGTGATCATCATCACCACCAAGGACCAGGAAACCGACAAGGTCTGGGGCACGCGCCAGGGCGCCAAGGACTACCTGACCAAGCCGGTCGACGAAGAAACCCTGATCAAGACCCTGAACAACGTACTGGCCGGTTGATCGTCCGGCCATGACCGAGTCGCTGACGGCTTTCGAATTGCTGCTGCAGATTGACCAGCGCTGTCGTCTGCTGGCGGCGGATCTGCCCTCCCAGCCGACCCGGCAGGACAACTGGAGCGGCATCGGTTTTCGCTTGGGCGAGCACTGGTACGTCGCCCCCATGGGCGAGGTCAGCGAAGTCCTGCACGAACCACGGTTCACGCAACTGCCGGGGGTCAAGCCCTGGGTCAAGGGCGTGGCCAACCTGCGCGGGCGCTTGCTGCCGATGATGGATTTGTGCGCCTTCTTTTCGGATAAAGAGCTCGGCCACGAGTTGTCGGCGGCGCGCAAACAGCGGCGGGTACTGGTGGTGGAGCATCACGACGTGTTTGCCGGGTTGATGGTCGATGAGGTTTTCGGCCTTCAGCACTTTGCCCAGGACAGCCTGGAGCCGGTAGAGGCGTTGAATGGCCCGATTGCACCGTTCATCAAGGGCCGGTTTCGGCGTGAGCAGAATTGGCAGGTGTTCAGCCCGTTTGCGCTGGCGCGATCGCAAAGCTTCATGCATGTAGCGCTGTAATCCCGGACCCTGTGGGCGCCGGGCTATGTGGTGAGCCACAAAAGCTCGCTCCCACAGGGGATTTATGGTGGGTTCTAACGGTGCGATAACAGGCGAGGACCGATGATAAAAGCAAAAACAGGCAAGCCAGAAGGGTCGCGCAGCCGATCGCAGATCATCGCGCTGTTCATCGCGTTGATTGTTTTCATCATGCTGCTGTTCGCCAACTTCGCTTACCTCAACACTCAAGCCACGTACGATAAACAGTACATCGGCCACGCCGGCGAGCTGCGCGTGCTGTCCCAGCGTATTGCCAAGAACGCCACGGAAGCCGCAGCCGGCAAGGCTGCCGCGTTCAAGTTGCTCAGCGATGCGCGCAACGATTTCGCCCAGCGCTGGGGTTATCTGAAGAAAGGCGACCCGTCTACCGGCCTGCCGCCAGCGCCGTCCACCGTGCGCCCGGAAATGCGCGCCGTGCAACTGGACTGGGAGCGTCTGCTGAAAAACACCGACGCCATCCTGTCCAGCGAACAGACGGTGCTGTCGCTGCATCAAGTCGCCGCCACCCTCGCTGAAACCGTGCCGCAATTGCAGGTCGAGTACGAAAAAGTCGTCGAAATCCTTCTGCAACGGGGTGCGCCGGCCGCTCAGGTCGCGATGGCCCAGCGTCAGTCACTGTTGGCCGAGCGGATTCTCGGCGCAGTCAACACCGTGCTGTCTGGCGATGAAAGTTCGCAACAGGCCGCCGACGCTTTCGGTCGCGACGCCGCGCGTTTCGGCCAGGTGCTCACGGGCATGCTTCAGGGCAATCCGGCATTGAAGGTCAGCCAGGTCGAAGACCGAGATGCCCGTGCCCGACTGGTCGAGATTTCCGAGTTGTTCGAATTCGTCTCCGGTTCGGTGGATGAAATCCTCGAAACATCGCCAGAACTGTTCAAGGTTCGCGAATCGGCCACCAACATTTTTTCCTTGTCGCAAACCCTGCTAGACGAAGCTTCACACCTGGCCAGCGGTTTCGAAAACCTCGCCGGCGGGCGTAATACCGACGAAATCGGTGGCTACGTGCTGGGCCTGCTGGCGCTGATGTCGATCATCCTCATCGGTCTGGTAATGGTTCGCGAAACCAACCGTCAGCTACGGGAAACCGCCGAGAAGAACGAACGCAACCAGAACGCAATCATGCGGCTGCTGGACGAGATCGAAGACCTGGCCGACGGTGACCTGACCGTGACGGCATCGGTGACCGAGGACTTCACCGGGACCATCGCCGATTCGATCAACTATTCCGTGGATCAGCTACGCGATCTGGTGGCAACCATCAACCTCACCGCCGGCCAGGTCGCCGCCGCCGTGCAGGAAACCCAAGCCACCGCCATGCACCTGGCACAGGCCTCGGAACATCAGGCGCAACAGATCAGCGAAGCCTCCACCGCGATCAACGACATGGCGCAGTCCATCGACCAGGTCTCGGCCAACGCCGCCGAATCTTCGGCAGTTGCCGAGCGCTCCGTGGAAATTGCCAACAAGGGCAATGAAGTGGTGCACAACACCATCCACGGCATGGACAACATCCGCGAGCAGATTCAGGACACCGCCAAACGCATCAAACGCCTGGGCGAGTCTTCGCAGGAAATCGGCGACATTGTCAGCCTGATTGATGACATTGCCGACCAGACCAACATCCTCGCGCTCAACGCGGCCATCCAGGCCTCCATGGCCGGTGACGCCGGGCGCGGTTTTGCGGTGGTTGCCGACGAAGTGCAACGGCTGGCCGAACGCTCGTCCGCCGCGACCCGGCAGATCGAAACCCTGGTGCGGGCGATTCAGGCCGACACCAACGAAGCGGTCATTTCCATGGAACAGACCACTACCGAGGTCGTGCGTGGCGCGCGTCTGGCGCAGGATGCCGGTGTGGCCCTGGAAGAAATCGAAGGCGTATCGAAAACCCTCGCGGCGCTGATCCAGAGCATCTCCAACGCCGCCCAGCAACAAACGTCTTCGGCCGGACAGATTTCCCTGACGATGAACGTGATCCAGCAGATCACCACGCAAACGTCGTCCGGCTCCACGGCCACGGCCGAAAGCATCGGCAACCTGGCGAAAATGGCCAGCCAGCTGCGGCGCTCGGTGTCGGGTTTCACCTTGCCGGCCGCCAAGGCGCAAACTGTGGATAAAGTGTGAAGTGCCCACGGGCGTTCGAACGATGAACGGAGCAGTTATGGGTGATCGGCACGACTATGTGGCCCTGGAGTGGGTCAAAGGCGAGATTGCCGAAACGCTGAAAGTGGCTCACCAGGCGATTGAAACGTTGCTTGATGACCCTCAGGCGACGCACGCCCTCAGTGAATGTCTGGCGTGTATCCATCAGGTTCACGGCAGTTTGCAGATGGTCGAGTTTTACGGCGCGGCACTGCTCGCCGAAGAAATGGAGCAACTGGCCGCTGCCTTGCAGCAGAACCGCGTCAGCCATCGCGACGAGGCCATTCACCTGTTGCTGCAAGCAATCGGTCAGTTGCCGATCTATCTCGACCGCGTACAAGGCGCGCGCCGCGACCTGCCGCTGGTGGTGCTGCCGCTGATCAACGATCTGCGCAGCGCCCGCGGCGAAAGCCTGTTGTCGGAAACCAGCCTGTTCACTCCGCAGTTGCCGGAACTGCCACCGCTGAATGAACAATCACTGGCGCGGCTGGAACCGGCGGACCTGCCAAACGTGTTGCGCAAATTGCGCCAGATGTTGCAGATGGCCCTGGTCGGGTTGCTGCGCGAGCAGGATGACGACACCCACCTCGGTTACCTGGCCAAGGTGTTTTCACGCCTCGAGGGGTTGTGTGGCAACGCGCCCCTCAGCCCGTTGTGGCAAGTCGCTTCGGCGCTGGTCGAAGGCATGCGCGGCGGTTCGATCGCCAACAGCCCGGCCCTGCGCAGCCTGTTCAAGGACGCCGACAAAGAGCTCAAGCGCCTGCTCGAGCAGGGCATGTCCGCGATCAATCAGCCGGCACCGCCGGAGTTGCTCAAGAGTTTGCTGTTCTACATTGCCAAGGCCGAACACCCCACCGGGCAGATGCTGACCATGAAAGATCGCTACGGATTGGACGACGCGTTGCCTGACAGCGCGATGGTCGACGAAGAGCGGGCGCGGCTGGCGGGTCCTGACCGCGATGCCATGCGCTCGGTACTGGCGGCGCTGTGCGAAGAACTGGTTCGGGTCAAGGAGCGCCTGGACCTGTTCGTGCGCAGCGACCGTCAGCACACCTCGGACCTCGAAAGCCTGCTCGCACCGCTGCGACAGATTGCGGACACCCTGGCGGTGCTCGGTTTCGGCCAGCCGCGCAAGGTCATCATCGATCAACTGGCGGTGGTGCTGAGCCTTGCTCAAGGCCAACGCGAACCCAACGACGCGATCCTCATGGATGTCGCCGGGGCCTTGCTCTACGTCGAGGCGACGCTGGCCGGCATGGTCGGCACCGTGGAGCCGGAAAGTAGCCAGGAAGACAGCCGTCTGCCGACCACCGACCTGACGCAGATCCACCAGATCGTAATCAAGGAAGCGCGCATCTGCCTGCAGCAGGCCAAGGACATGATTGTCGATTACATCGACGCCGATTGGGACCGCCAGCATTTGCAACCGTTGCCGGACTTGCTGACCCAGGTGCGCGGTGCGCTGGCGATGATTCCGCTGAGCCGGGCCGCGAGCCTGATCGACGCCTGCAATCATTTCATCCGTGAGCATTTGCTGCTGGAACAGGGCCAGCCTGACTGGCAGGAACTGGACAGCCTGGCCGACGTCATCACCAGCCTCGAGTATTACCTTGAGCGCCTCAGCGACGATCCCGAAGCGGCCGGCGAACAGTTGCTCGACGTCGCGGAAAAAAGCCTCGCGTCACTGGGTGTCTTCCCCAGCGAGCAGCATGTACCGGTGCTTGAAGACGTGCTCAGCCCGAGCGAAGCGCAGGTCATGCAGGACCTGCAGGAACTGGATGATCCGGAAGTCGTCCAGACCCTGGCCGATGTGCTGGCCAACCCGGTCTCTGCGGTGAACCCGCCCGCGCAGAACACCCCTGGCAGCCTGCTACCGCCGCCGGTGGGCGAAGCGCCGGTGGACGACGAGTTGCGCGAAGTCTTCCTTGAAGAAACCGATGAAGTCCTGGACATCCTTCGCGAATACCTGCCGCGCTGGTTGGCCTATCCCGACAACACAGCAGCCTTGAGCGAGTTGCGCCGAGCCTTCCACACGCTCAAGGGCAGTGGCCGGATGGTTCGCGCCTTGGTCCTGGGTGAATTGGCGTGGGCTGTGGAAAACCTGCTCAACCGTGTGCTGGAGCACAGCGTTGAGCCGGGCCAGGCCGTGCAACAACTGCTCGGTGATGTGTTGAACCTGCTGCCGGAACTGGTGGCCGAATTTGCCGACAATGCCCAGCGTCAGCGCAACGATGTCGACCAATTGGCCGCCCGCGCACATGCCCTCGCCAAGGGTGACGAGCCTTTGTCCGATGAAGACGTGCAGGACGTCGCGGCCCTCGATCCGCTGTTGCTGGAGATCTTCCGCAACGAGGCCGAAACCCATCTGGCCACCCTCAACCGCTTCCTCGAACAGGCCGCCGAACACGTGCCGTTGCAGGCCAGCGACGAATTGCAGCGAGCGCTGCACACCCTCAAGGGCAGCGCCTCGATGGCCGGCGTCCTGCCGATCGCCGAGCTGGCGACACCGCTGGATCACCTGGCCCGCGAGTACAAGGCGCACCTCATCGCCCTGGACCTCGACGAAGTCGAACTGCTGCTGGAAGCCGAAGGCGTGTTTCGCCTCGGGCTGCGTCAGCTCAAGGTCGATCCGCTGGCCGAGATTCCCGGTGCCCGTTCATTGATCGAGAGAACCCAGACGCTGCTGGCCGAGCGTCTGGAAGCGCTGTTGAGCACGCCGAGCACGGCGCTTCGAACCAAGCGCGATCCGCAGTTGATCAACAACTTCCTGGCCCAGGGCATGGACATCCTGCTGGATGCCGAAAGCCTGTTGCAGCGCTGGCAGCAACACCCCGGCGAACGTCAGGAACTCAGTGCACTGCTGGATGAATTGACCACCCTTGGCGAAGGGGCACACCTGGCGGATCTGCATCCGGTGGATGAGTTATGCGAAGCCTTGCTGGATCTCTACGGTGCCGTGGAAGAAAGCAGCCTGGCGGTCAGCGACCGGTTTTTCCACGAGGCGCAAAGTGCTCACGAAGCGCTGATCAACATGCTCGACGAACTGGCAGCCGGCCAGGAAGTCAGCCCGCAACCGGAGCGCATCCGCGCCTTGCGCGGTTTGCTCGACGAGAGCCTCGACCCGTCGGCCATGGGCCTGATTCGCAGTGACGGCAGCCGCACCCTGAGCATTCGCGAACTGGGCAGCGTTACCGCCGAACTTGAAAACACAGTACCCCCTGTGGGAGCGAGCCTGCTCGCGATGGACGTCAACGATGACGCATTATTGCAGGATAAACGCGGCGCCTATGAATCCATCGCGAGCAGGCTCGCTCCCACAAAGGATCATGAGCTAGACGATGAGATTGTTTCGATCTTCCTCGAAGAGGCGGTGGACATCCTCGAAAGCGCCGGCCAGGCCCTGCAGCGCTGGCTGAACGACCCGGAAAACGCCGCGCCGCTGTTGTCCTTGCAGCGGGATATGCACACGCTCAAGGGGGGGGCGCGGATGGCCGAGGTCGAACCGGTCGGTGACCTCGCCCATGAGTTGGAAAACCTTTACGAAGGCCTTGTCGATCGCCGTTACAGCCACAGCGAGGCGTTGGCGCACCTGCTGCAACAAAGCCATGAGCGGCTGGCTCAGTTGCTTGAGCAATTACAGCACCAGAAACCGCTGGGTGATCCGGGCGAGCTGATCGACGCCATCCGCGAGTTCCGCCAAGGCAACGCCAACGCGCCTGAAACCGTCGAGGCTGCGCGAGCCGAGGATTCGCCAGGGCATGATCCTGAACTGTTGGAAATCTTTCTCGAGGAAGGTTTCGACATCATCGAAAACTCCGGCGCGGCGTTGGTGCGCTGGCAGGCAGAACCTTCCAATCGCCAGGAAATGGAAACCCTGCTGCGCGACCTGCACACCCTCAAGGGCGGTGCACGGATGGTGGAAATCGGCCCGATCGGCGACCTCGCCCATGAACTGGAATTTCTCTACGAAGGTTTGTCCGCCGGTACGCTGAAACCGACGGCAGCGCTGTTCGGGTTGTTGCAAAGCAGCCATGACCGACTGGCGCAGATGCTCGACGCCACCCGCGCCGGTCAACCGTTGCCGCCCGCTGATCGACTGATCGATGCGATCCGCAATTTCAGCCATCCGGAGGTGCCGGAAGCACCGGTTGCCGCAACGGTTGCACCCAAGGTCGAGCCACTTGCGCCACAAGTCGATGCCGGTGCCGACATGGTCAAGGTCTCGGCAGAATTGCTCGACGACCTGGTCAACCTGGCCGGGGAAACCTCGATCTTCCGTGGCCGCATCGAACAACAGGTCAACGATGCGCGCGTGGCGTTGAACGAGATGGAAACCACCATCGAGCGCATGCGTGATCAACTGCGCCGGCTCGATACCGAAACCCAGGGGCGGATTCTCAGCCGTCAGCAAGTCGACGCCGAGCGTTCGGACTACGAAGAATTCGACCCGCTGGAGATGGATCGTCACTCGCAGTTGCAGCAACTGTCGCGGGCGCTGTTCGAGTCCGCTTCTGACTTGCTCGACCTCAAGGAAACCCTCGACCGGCGCAACCAGGACGCGGAGAACCTGCTGCAACAGCAGGGCCGCATCAACACCGAATTGCAGGAAGGCCTGATGCGTACGCGCATGGTGCCGTTCGAGCGGATGTTGCCGCGTTTGAAACGCATCGTTCGCCAGGTTTCCAGCGAACTGGGCAAGGACGTGGAATTCATCGTCGGCAACGCCGAAGGCGAGATGGATCGCAACGTCCTCGAACGCATGGCCGCGCCGCTGGAACACATGCTGCGCAACGCCGTCGACCATGGCCTGGAATCCGCGGAGGTGCGCATCGCGGCCGGTAAACCGGCGCAAGGGCGGATCACCCTCGACCTGTCGCGCGAAGGCGGCGACATCATTTTCGACATCCGCGACGACGGCGCCGGTGTGCCATTGGACGCGGTACGGCGCAAGGCAATCAAGCGCGGTTTGCTGGCCCCGGACAGCGATATCAGCGACCGCGACGTGCTGCAATTCATCCTGCAACCGGGGTTCTCCACGGCGGAAAAAATCACCCAGATTTCCGGGCGTGGTGTGGGCATGGACGTGGTCCACGAAGAGGTGCGACAGCTGGGCGGCAGCATGAGCATCGACTCTGTGCCGGGGCAGGGCGTGCATTTCCGCATTCGGCTGCCGTTCACCGTGTCGGTCAACCGGGCGCTGATGGTGCAGTGCGGTGAGGACCAATATGCGATCCCGCTGAACACCATCGACGGTATCGTGCGGGTGCTGCCCAACGAACTCGAAGGGCATTACCGGCTCGATCCGCCGACCTACAAATACGCCGGGCAGCACTATGAACTGTGCTACCTCGGCGAACTGCTGAAAACCAGTACCCGCCCGAAACTGCTGGGCCAGAGCCTGCCGTTGCCGGTGTTGCTGGTGCAATGCAACGAACGGCACATCGCGGTGCAGGTCGATGCCATGGCCGGTACCCGGGAAATCGTGGTGAAAAGCCTCGGCCCGCAGTTTGCGGCGGTGCAGGGATTGTCCGGGGCGACGATCCTCGGCGATGGCCGGGTGGTGCTGATTCTCGATCTGCTGGCGCCGATCCGCGCGATGCAGGCGCGGGTGCCGCAACAACCGCTGAGGCAGGACGCAGAATCCGAGCCGCACAAGCCGTTGCTGGTGTTGGTGGTCGACGACTCAGTCACCGTGCGCAAGGTCACCAGCCGTTTGCTCGAACGCCACGGCATGAACGTACTGACGGCCAAGGATGGCGTCGATGCCATGTTGCTGCTCGAAGAACACATGCCGGACCTGATGCTGCTGGACATTGAAATGCCGCGCATGGACGGTTTCGAAGTGGCGACCCAAGTGCGTGCGGACGAACGTTTGCAGCACTTGCCGATCATCATGATCACCTCGCGCACCGGCCAGAAACACCGCGACCGCGCCATGGCCATCGGCGTCAACGACTACCTCGGCAAGCCGTACCAGGAATCGGTGCTGCTCGAAAGCATCGCGCTGTGGAGCAAAACCCATGCTTGAACACCGCACCAGCAACCTCACCGGGCTGCTGCTGCCCCTGGCTGACCGCAATCTGATTTTGCCCAACGTGGCGATTGCAGAGCTGATCGACTATCAAGCGGGAGCGTTCGATCTCGATTCGCCGCCGTGGTATCTGGGGCGGGTAACGTGGCGGGACCGGCAGATTCCGTTGCTGAGTTTCGAGTCGGCCTGCGGGCAGAAAATCGTCATCGGCGAACGGGCGCGAATTGTGATTCTCAATGCGCTGGGGGGGCGGCCGGAGCTGAAATTCATGGCGTTGCTGGTGCAGGGGATTCCGCGGTCTTACAAGCTCGATAGCCAATTGAGCTATGTGGATGTGCCGCTGTGTGCGCTGGAGCAGGCGGCAGTGCAAGTGGGTGATCAAGTGGCCAAGGTGCCGGACTTGCTGGCGCTGGAGGAGTTGCTTGTGAGTGCCGGGCTCGCCTGACCAGCCCCTGTGGCGAGGGAGCTTGCTCCCGCTGGGGCGCGAAGCGGCCCCAAGACCTGCGACCGAGGTAAATCAGGTATACCGCGTGCAATGTTTTACGACTGCTTCGCAGCCGAGCGGGAGCAAGCTCCCTCGCCACAAGGGGAGTGTTCGTTACGGTGACCGTAACGATCCGTCTCTCTGCTTGATTGATGCCCCCCACCCAACACTCCTAAGGTGACCCCCACGACAGCGAACCCGTGGAGTGGTCATGACAACAACAATATCCCCCGACTCGCGATGGACGCGGCGGCGCAGCGAAAAGCAGCGGCGCCTCGAGTTGGTCAAGGGCCTGGCCGACGGTGTGGTCCTGCCCACCGACAACATCGTGGCGGCGCTCGAAGCGTTGATCCTGCCTGGCGACCGTGTGGTGCTGGAGGGCAACAACCAGAAGCAGGCGGATTTCCTTTCGCGCTCACTGGCAAAAGCCGATCCGACAAAGCTGCATGACCTGCACATGATCATGCCCAGCGTCGGACGCTCCGAACACCTGGACCTGTTTGAACGCGGCATCGCCCGCAAGCTCGACTTTTCCTTTGCCGGCACCCAGAGTCTGCGCATCAGCCAGTTGCTGGAAGACGGCCTGCTGGAAATCGGCGCGATCCACACCTACATCGAGCTCTACGCACGGTTGGTGGTGGACCTGATTCCAAACGTCGTGCTCTCCGCCGGTTTCATGGCCGACCGCGCCGGCAACATCTACACCGGCCCCAGCACCGAAGACACGCCGGCGCTGATCGAACCGGCGGCGTTCAGCGACGGTATCGTCATCGTTCAGGTCAATCAGTTGGTGGACGACGTCACTGACCTGCCACGCGTCGACATCCCCGCTTCGTGGGTCGATTTCGTGGTGGTGGCCGACAAGCCGTTCTACATCGAACCGCTGTTCACCCGCGACCCCCGGCATATCAAGCCTGTGCACGTGCTGATGGCGATGATGGCGATCCGCGGGATCTACGAAAAACACAACGTCCAGTCGCTGAACCACGGCATCGGCTTCAACACCGCCGCCATCGAATTGATCCTGCCGACCTACGGCGAATCCCTCGGCCTCAAAGGCAAGATCTGCCGCAACTGGACGCTCAATCCGCATCCAACCCTGATCCCTGCCATCGAAAGCGGCTGGGTCGAAAGCGTGCATTGCTTCGGCACCGAACTGGGCATGGAAAACTACATCGCCGCGCGGCCGGACGTGTTCTTCACCGGTCGCGACGGCTCGCTGCGATCCAACCGAATGTTCAGCCAACTGGCCGGGCAATACGCGGTCGACCTGTTCATCGGTGCGACTCTGCAAGTCGATGGCGACGGCCATTCTTCCACCGTGACTCGTGGTCGCCTCGCCGGTTTCGGTGGTGCGCCAAACATGGGCCACGACCCGCGCGGTCGTCGCCATGGCACTCCGGCCTGGCTCGACATGCGCCACGGTGACGCGCCGGAGCCCTTGCTCGAACGCGGCAAAAAACTCGTGGTGCAAATGGTCGAGACCTTCCAGGAAGGTGGCAAACCGACCTTCGTCGAAACCCTCGATGCGATTGAAGTGGCGAAGAAGAGCGGCATGCCGCTGGCGCCGATCATGATCTACGGCGACGACGTCACTCACCTGCTGACCGAAGAGGGCATCGCCTATCTGTACAAGGCGCGTTCGCTGGAAGAGCGTCAGGCGATGATCGCCGCTGTCGCTGGCGTGACCGTGATCGGCTTGCGTCACAACCCGAAAGACACCGCCCGCATGCGCCGTGAAGGCTTGATCGCCTTGCCCGAAGACCTCGGCATTCGTCGCACCGACGCCACCCGCGAATTGCTCGCCGCCAAAAGCGTGGCGGATCTGGTCGAGTGGTCCGGTGGCCTCTACAACCCGCCCGCCAAATTCAGGAGCTGGTAATGCACGCCTTCAACCTGCAACCGAAAACCTTAACCCTGGCCGAGCGGCTGGCGGACCTGGCGGTGGATGCGCTGATCGACGAAGCGGATTTGTCGCCGAAACCGGCGCTGGTCGATCGTCGTGGCAACGGCGCGCATACCGATTTGCACCTTGGGCTGATGCACGCTTCGGCGTTGTCGTTGTGGCCAGCGTTCAAGGAAATGGCGCAAGCGGCTATCGAAATTGGCGAAGTGGGTTTGCCGCTGCGTGAGGCCCTCGGCCGAGTTGGCCGGGAAGGTGAGCAAACGATGCTCGCCACCACCAATGGGGTGAATACCCACCGTGGCGCGATTTGGGCGTTGGGATTGCTGGCCGCGGCGGCGGCGCTTGAACCTGAGTCCAGGGGCCCAGGCTCGGTCACGTTGCGCGCCGCTCGCCTCGCCCTGCTCTACGATCGTTACGCTCCAAGGCCTCTGAGCCACGGTGCCCAAGTCGCCCAACGTTACGGCGCGCGCGGTGCCCGTGAAGAGGCGCAACTGGGCTTTCCTTCAGTGCTGCAACGCGCACTGCCGCAACTCAAAATCAGCCGCGCCGCCGGCCATGGTGAACAGAACGCCCGGCTCGATGCGTTGCTGGCGATCATGACTCAACTGAGCGACACCTGCGTGCTCTACCGCGCCGGCGAACACGGCCTGCACACCATGCAACTCGGCGCCCAGGCGGTACTCGATGCCGGCGGCAGCGCCAGCCTCGCCGGTCGTCGCCGTCTGCACGAACTGGACGAACAATTAATCGCATTGAATGCGTCGCCCGGCGGTGCAGCGGATTTACTCGCCGCCTGCCTGTTTATCGATCGCATCGAGTCCGGAGCTTTCTGATGGAAACCTTATCCTTTGAATTCCCCGCCGGGCAGCCGCCACGTGGCCGCACCCTGGTGGGTTGTGTCGGCTCTGGCGATCTGGAAGTGCTGATCGAACCGGGTCAGGCCGGCAAGCTGACCATCAAGGTGCAGACCTCGGTCAATGGCGCCGAACAACGCTGGCAGCATCTGTTTGCGCGGATGTTCGACGGCCAGGTCCCGCCAGCGATGGCCATCGATATCCACGACTTCGGCGCAACCCCCGGCGTGGTGCGCTTGCGTCTGGAACAAGGCTTTGAGGAGATCGGCCATGACTGACAGCGCAGACCTCCTGCATAAACACAGTTTCGTCGAACTCGGTGCGCGGCAACGGGCGAAAGCCTTGCTCGATGCCGGCACCTTCCGCGAATTGCTCGACCCGTTCCAACGGATCATGTCGCCGTGGTTGTCGCGTCAGGGCGTGGTGCCGCAAGCCGATGACGGCGTGGTGATTGCCAAGGGCAGCATCGGCGGTATGCCGGTGGTTATCGCGGCGATCGAAGGCGCGTTTCAGGGCGGCAGCCTCGGCGAAGTCGGCGGGGCGAAGATTGCCGGCGCGCTGGAACTGGCTGCCGAAGACAACCGCAACGGGATTCCGACCCGCGCCGTGTTGTTGCTGGAAACGGGCGGCGTGCGGTTGCAGGAAGCCAACCTCGGGCTGGCGGCGATTGCCGATATTCATGCGGCGATCGTCGATTTACGCCAGTACCAACCCGTTGTCGGCGTCGTGGCCGGTAGCGTGGGCTGCTTTGGCGGGATGTCGATTGCCGCCGGGTTGTGCAGCTATTTGCTGGTGACCCAGGAAGCGCGTCTTGGCCTGAACGGTCCACAAGTGATCGAACAGGAAGCGGGGCTTGAGGAGTACGACTCCCGCGACCGTCCTTTCATCTGGAGCCTGACCGGCGGCGAGCAACGTTTTGCCAGCGGTCTGGCGGATCGTTTTGTGGCTGACGACGTGGCGCAGATTCAGCAGCAGGTCAGTGAGTTGCTTGAACAAGGCCTGCCAGCGCAACAACGCAGTCGTCAGGCCGATCTGTTCCTGCAACGGCTGGCCCGTCTGGACGCCACGCCGCAAATCGATCCGGCGACGGTTCGCGATCTGTATCAAGGAGAGCGCTCATGAATTCGTATTCCCTGAGAGGTTTGAGCTGGTTCAATGCCTTGAGTGCGGGCGCGACACCAGTCGAAGGTTTGCCTGCTTCGTTGAAGGTGGCCGACGGTGTGTTGGGTGATCAGTCGGTTCGGTTCATTGCGGTGGTGGCGGATCCCGACAACCGCTTTGTCCGCGCTCGCAACGGCGAGGTGGGTTTGCTGGAAGGCTGGGGTTTGGCCAGGGCGGTGGATGAAGTCATCACGGCTGACGTTGATAAACCGCACAAGCGCGCCGTGATCGCGATCATCGATGTGCCGAGTCAGGCCTACGGTCGGCGCGAAGAAGCACTCGGCATTCATCAGGCACTGGCCGCTGCGGCAGACAGTTATGCCCGTGCCCGATTGGCTGGTCACGCGGTGATCGGTTTGCTGGTGGGCAAGGCAATGTCCGGGGCATTCCTGGCCCATGGGTATCAGGCCAATCGGTTGATCGCGCTGCGTGATCCAGGCGTGATGGTGCATGCGATGGGCAAGGCTTCGGCGGCGCGGGTGACCTTGCGCAGCGTCGAAGAGCTGGAAGCGCTGGCTGCCAGCGTGCCACCGATGGCGTATGACATCGACAGCTACGCCAGTCTGGGTTTGCTTTGGGAAACCTTGTCGGTTGAACAGATCGAGCAGCCGACGGCCGCCGATCTGGCGCGTGTGACTGAGTGCCTGGGCCTGGCGATTGGCGATGTCGCCGCAAGCGGTCGCGATTTGAGCGGCCGCTTGGGTGCGAGCAATCGCGCGGCCTCGAGCAACGTTCGCCAACTGCTGAGAGAGCAGTGGTGAATACCTTTCTGGCCCACGACCTGCTCTGGGGCATGACCCCAGAGCAGTTGCCGGTGGACGCGCCTGCGTGGGTGGTCGAGTCGATCAGCGCGGGTCAGCCGGTGGTGGTTCGGCGTGCGTTGAGTGCGCCGGATTTCATCGCGGTCGGGGTGCGTGGGCGGTTACGTGAACAGCGCTTTGCAACAGTGATGTCGATCGATGCGATTTCCCGTTGCGTCAGGCCGGAAGCGCTTCGTCATGTCTCGATTGACCGGGATTTGCCGGCAGTCCACGCCCTCACTCAGCTGCGGCCACTGCTGGATGATTATGGTTGGGCGTGGGGCGTCGGCGGCAGCGCCGGGTTTGAATTGGCCAGCGGTTTTCAGGCCTTGCATGAGCGCAGCGATCTCGACTTGATCCTGCGCACGCCGCAACCGCTCGACCGATTGAAAGCGCAGGCGCTGGTGAAGATTCTGGACGCGGCTGTATGCCAAGTGGACATGCAGTTGCAAACGCCTTTCGGCGCCGTCGCCCTGCGCGAATGGGCCGGTCCTGCCCGTCGGGTTTTGCTGAAAAACGCCCGCGAAGCCTGCCTGGTCATTGATCCGTGGGAGCAAGCAGCGTGAGCAGTTTGCTGGTGTTCCCCGGCCAGGGCGCGCAACAGCCGGGCATGCTCCATCGTTTGCCTCGCGAAACGGTGAACGAGGCGAGTAACGTGCTCGGTGAAGAGGCGTTGCTGCTGGATTCTGCCGAAGCGTTGAAGTCGACACGGGCGGTTCAGCTTTGCCTGTTGATCGCCGGTGTCGCCGCGTCGCGCCAGTTATCCATGGCGCCGGATTACGTGGCGGGATTGTCCATTGGCGCCTATCCGGCGGCTGTGGTGGCGGGTGCCTTGGGTTTCAGCGATGCGTTGCATCTGGTCAGCCTGCGCGGTGAACTGATGCAGCAGGCTTATCCACAGGGCTACGGCATGACCGCGATCATCGGCCTCGATTTGTCCACAGTGGAAGGCTTGCTGGCGCAGGTTCACAGCGTCGACACGCCGGTTTACCTGGCCAACATCAATGCCGATAACCAGGTGGTGATTGCCGGCAGCGACGGCGCGATGAAAGCCGTCGCCGAGCTGGCAAAAGGTCGCGGTGCAGGCCTGGCCAAACGACTCGCCGTCAGTGTGCCGTCGCATTGCCCACTGTTGGATGCGCCCGCTAAAACGCTGGCGGATGCATTCGCCAAGGTGTCGCTGAAAACGCCGGCTCTGGGTTACCTCAGTGGCAGTCGCGCCCGGCCAATCATCAATGTCGAAGCCTTGCGCGATGACCTCGCTTTTAACATGTGCCGCGTCGTCGATTGGCGTGGCACCGTGCAAAGCGCCTACGAGCGCGGCGTACGTCTGCAGATTGAACTGCCGCCCGGCGCGGTGCTGACCGGGCTGGCGCGCCGGGTGTTCGAGCAGGGCACCGTGATTGCCTTCGACGGTGCTCGCCTCGATACCTTGCAGGCGCTGTTGCGTGAGGAGGGAAGCCGCCAACCCTAGACCATCGACTCAAGCCTTCGAACAACAAAAACAACATTCGACGATGCACTTTGAGGACAACAACAATGATTATTTACGGTGTGGCGTTTCTCGCCTTTTGTACCCTGGTGGGTATTTTTGTCGGTGAACTGCTCGGCAAGCTGATTGGTGTACCGGCCAACGTTGGCGGTGTAGGTATTGCGATGCTGCTGTTGATCGGCCTCGGCAGTTACCTGAATAAAAGTGGTTGGTTCAAAGGCAAGACAGAGCAGGGCGTGGAGTTCTGGAGCGCAATTTATATCCCGATCGTCGTCGCCATGGCGGCACAACAAAACGTCTATGGCGCACTCAAGGGTGGGCCGATGGCGATCTTGGCGGGGACGGCAGCGGTGGTTATCGCCTTTGCCTTGGTGCCGGTGCTGGTACGCATCGGCAACAAGGAACCCGCCTCGGTCATTCCTCCCAAGACGGTAGGGTGATCGCCATGTACGAATCGATGATGAAGGTAATTACCGGTTACGGCCTGATCAGTGGCTTTCTGATTGTCGGCGTGACCATGTGGGTGTCCTACTGGATTTCCAATACATTCACCAAAGGTCGCCTGCACGGCTCGGCCATCGCCATTCTGCTTGGGTTGTTGTTGTCTTATATCGGGGGCGCGCTGACCGGTGGCCAGAAAGGCGTGGTGGACATTCCGTTGTTGTCGGGCATCGGCCTGCTGGGCGGCGCCATGTTGCGTGATTTCGCGATTGTCGCCACGGCGTTCGGTGTCAGTGTCGATGAGCTCAAGCGTGCCGGTTTTGTCGGTGTGCTGGCATTGTTCGTCGGCGTCGGGACATCGTTCATAGCCGGTGTCGCGGTGGCGATGGCGTTCGGTTACACCGATGCGGTGAGCTTGACTACCATCGGTGCTGGCGCGGTGACGTATATCGTCGGACCGGTGACCGGGGCAGCGATTGGTGCGAGTTCCGAGGTCATGGCGCTGTCGATTGCGGCGGGGCTGATCAAAGCCATCCTGGTGATGGTGATGACGCCGTTCGTGGCCCCGATGATCGGGCTGAACAACCCGCGCAGTGCGGTGATTTTCGGCGGATTGATGGGCACTTCCAGCGGTGTGGCCGGCGGTTTGGCGGCCACGGATCCGAAACTGGTGCCGTATGGTTGCCTGACGGCGGCGTTCTACACGGCATTGGGTTGTTTACTCGGGCCTTCGTTGCTGTTTGTGATCATGCGCGGATTAATGGGCTGATGCGTTAGAGGGTAAGCCACGCGCCCACAGGATCTGCGCAATGCCTGTAGGAGCGAGGCTTGCCCGCGAAGGGCGCGACAGGGTCTCAGGCCTGGCGATTGGCATACATCCGACACTCCGCCAACAACGCCAGCAGATTCGGATCGCGCTCCTTGGCTTTCAAAAACACCACGCCAATGTGCTGCTGCAACCGATACTTTTCCTGCAACGGAATCAGCTTCACACGGTTCTCATACACCGCCGCAATCCGCCCCGGCAGCAACGCATAACCCACCCCCGAGCTGACCATGCTCAGCAGGGTGAAAATGTCGTTGACCTGCATCGCCACCTTCGGCTCGAACCCCGCTTGCTTGAACACCCGATTGCCATCCTGGTGCGTGGCGAAGCCTTGGGTCAGGGTGATGAACGTCTCGTCGCGGACCTCGGCCAGATCCACTTCGGTGCGTTGGGCAAACTTCGAGTCTGCCGGGGTCGCCAGGAAGATGTCATCGGAAAACAACGGAATCTGCTCGCAATCCGGGTCGTTCACGCTGTCGTCCAAAGACACCAGGATCGCGTCGACTTCCATGTTCTTGAGTTTGTACAACAGATCGAAATTCGAACCGAGGATCAGGTCGATGTTGAGTTCGCTGCGGCGGATTTTCAAACCCATGATCAGTTGCGGCACGGTCTTTACCGTCAGCGAATACAGCGAGCCCAACTTGAAGCGTTCAGCGGAAAATCCAGCGGCTTCGCGGGTCAGGCGCACGGTTTCGACCACGTCCTGAATCAGCTTCTGCGCTCGCTCTTCCAGCACATAAGCGCTTTCCAGCGGTGTCAGGTTGCGCCCTTCATGTTTGAACAGCGGACAACGCAGGGCGCTTTCCAGGGAATGGATCGCCCGATGCACGCTGACGTTGCTGGTTTGCAACTCGGCGGCGGCGCGAGCCAGATTGCCGGAGCGCATGAAGGCGAGGAACACCTCGAGTTTTTTCAGGGTCAACTCTTCGTCGATCAGCATGGGCCGGACTCTTATTCGAATGGCTCGATTGTGCACGTATGTGGGTTCTTGGGGGATTTGTGTTTTGAAACATTGCGCTTTTAACCTTCAGGCGTGAGCCTTACGCGAAGTTGCAACGAATCTTGAGGTGAGCAACACATGTATCACGGGGAAAGATTGAACGCCTGGACGCATCTGGTCGGGGCGGTGGCAGCGGTTGTCGGGGTGGTGTGGATGCTGGTGATTGCCAGCATGGACGGCAGCCCGTGGAAGATTGTCAGCGTGGCGATTTACGGATTTACCTTGATGGTGCTCTACAGCGCATCGACCGTTTACCACAGCGTGCGCGGGCGCAAGAAAGCGATCATGCAGAAGGTCGATCACTTTTCGATCTACCTGTTGATCGCCGGCAGTTACACGCCGTTTTGTCTGGTGACCCTGCGCGGGCCGTGGGGCTGGACGTTGTTCGGGATTGTCTGGGGGCTGGCGCTGATCGGCATCCTGCAAGAGATCAAACCGCGTTCGGAAGCGCGGATTCTGTCGATCGTGATCTATGCGGTGATGGGCTGGATCGTACTTGTGGCGGTCAAACCGTTATTGGCGGCATTGGGCAGTACAGGTTTCGCCTGGCTGGCGTCGGGCGGCGTGTTGTACACCGTGGGCATTATCTTTTTTGCGCTGGACAGTCGTTTGCGCCATGCCCACGGGATCTGGCATCTGTTCGTGATCGCCGGGAGTCTGCTGCACTTCGTGGCGATTATGTTTTATGTCTTGTAGATCGCACCGCAGCTATATGAAAAACCTGTGGGAGCGAGCCTGCTCGCGAAAGCGCCAGGTCAGTCGACATCATCGCTGACTGATCCACCGCATTCGCGAGCAGGCATGCTCCCTCAGTGGCACAGGCGGTCCAGTTGTGCCTGCGCCCGTCGGCTGAACACCTGCAACAGGTCGCTCAAGGTATGGGGCGGCGGTTCGTCGGCGCGAGTCACCGCATACAACGTGATCGGTAACGCGGGTGCCAGAGGTCGAATCGCCGTGGTGGCGGGGGACGCGCCTAGCGCGGTAAACGGATCGATCACCGCCAGCCCGGCACCGGATTCAACCATCGCCCGCGCCAGCGAATAGGTCTGCACGGCGATACGAACCCGTGGCGGCGGATCGACCGCCTCAAGGTAGCTGTCGAGCCTGGCCGCCAGCGGGTCGGCGCTGGACAGGCCAATCAGCGGCGCACCGGCCAGTTCGATCAATGGCAACGGTTGGCCCAAGGCGTCGTCGGTCCAATAGCCCAACGGCGCCAGCGCCACCAACACCCCGCAGGCCAGGGGCTGCGCCTTCAGGCCCGGATGATCCGGAGGTTGCAAGGTCAGCGCGACATCCACTTCGCGCATCAACAAATTCTGCATCAACTCACGGCTGTGGGCGCTCGACAGCTCGCAGACAATGTCCGGGTAGCGTTGCGTCCACTCGTTGATGGCCGGCGGCAGCAGCGATAAGGCCAGCGCCGGGATCGCGCCGATCCTCACGCTGTGACCCGGCTCGCGACGCAGGCTCTGGGCCAGACGTCGCACGCCTTGCAGGCTTTCGGTGACCTTGTCGACTTCGCGCTCAAGCTCCAGCGCTTCGGGCGTGGCCTGCAATTTACCGCGCACCCGCAGAAATAACGGGAAGCCCAGTTGCTGCTCGGCGTGTTGCAGCACTTTGCTCACCGCCGGCTGCGACACGTGCAGCAACTGCGCGGCGCCACTGACCGAACCGGTCTGGCGAATGGCCTGGAAAATCTCGATGTGTCGCAGTCGCATGGCAAGTCCATAACCTTTGTTTATGGGTCAGGCATCTTTATGCATTGTTCAAGGTCTGTCACCTGGTCCTAACCTGAAGCCTGTTTCAACAACGGTTAAGGACAGACATGGCTCAGCGGGTTTGCATCATCGGTGGCGGCGTCATCGGCCTGACGACGGCTTACGCACTGGTTCGCGACGGCATCGACGTGACGCTGATCGAGGCCCGGGATTCGCTGGGCAGCGAGACCAGTTTCGCCAACGGCGGCCAGTTGTCCTACCGTTACGTCGCGCCTCTGGCCGATGCCGGTGTGCCGTTGCAGGCGCTTGGCTGGATGCTGCGCGGTGACTCGCCGCTGAAGTTGCGTCCGCGCCTGGACCCGGCGCAATGGCGCTGGATGGCGTCCTTCCTGGCGGCGTGCCGTCGTTCTGTGAATCAGCGCAACGGCGCGCACCTGCTGCGTCTGGCGCTGCTGAGCCAGTCCACGCTGCAAGGCTGGCGGGACGAAGACCGTCTCGACGCCTTCGCCTGGCGGCGCAACGGCAAACTGGTGACGTTTCGTGAAGCCGCGAGTTTTGAGCATGCGCGCCATGGCCTGGCCGATCCGCAACAGCAGCACGTGCTGTCGCGTGCCGAATGCGCACAGTTGGAGCCTGCGCTTGCCGAGGCGCCGTTTGTGGGCGCGATTTATACGCCTGACGAAGAAGTCGCCGATTGCCATGCTTTCTGCCAGCAACTGCTGGCTCGGCTCCAGGCGTCGGGGCGTTGCGAGTTTTTGCTGGGACGCAAGGTCACCGGCATTCGCCACGCGGATGGCGCGGTGCAGGCTGTAGAAATGGGTTCGCACGTGCTGCCGGTCGAGCAACTGGTGATCGCCGCCGGTCATCGCAGTCCGGCGCTGGCGCTGCCCGGCATGCACCTGCCGCTGTATCCGCTCAAGGGCTACAGCCTGACCTTGCCCGTGCGCACCGAACATCGCGCGCCGGAACTGAGCATCACCGATTACAACCGCAAGATCGTTTATGCCCGCATCGGTGATCAACTGCGCGTGGCGGCGATGGTCGACATCGTCGGTTTCGACCCGGCACTCGACCCCAAACGTCTGGCGCTGATCAAGCGCCAGGCGCAGGAAACCTTACCCAATGCCGGCGATTACACCGCCGCCATCGAATGGGCCGGCATGCGCCCGGCCACCCCCAGCGGCGTGCCGTTGATCGGGGCCACGGCGTATCGCAACCTGTGGCTCAACCTGGGCCATGGCGCCCTGGGTTTTACCCTGGCTTGCGGCAGCGCCCGGTTGCTCAGCGAGTTGATCGCCCGGCGCGCACCCTCGATTGAAATGCAGGGCCTCGCCCCCCGCGTCGCCTGACTTGAAAAGGAAAAACCGATGAGCATCAACCGTATCAACAGCAACAGCCGGCTCTCTGGCGCGGTGACCTTTGGCGATCTGGTGTTTCTCTCGGGACAGGTTCCGGGTGACAGCCTCGACGTCACTGGCCAAACCGCCGAGGTGCTGGCGAAGATCGATGCGTTGCTGGCCGAAGCTGATAGCGACAAGGATCATCTGCTCAACGCGACCATTTACCTGAACGACATTGGCCGCGACTTTGCCGCCATGAATGAGGTCTGGTCGCAGTGGCTGTCACCGGGCAAAGCGCCAACCCGCACGACTTTGCAGGCGCAACTGGCCCGTCCCGAGGTCCTGGTGGAAATCACCGTGATCGCAGCGCGCCGCTAATCGCTCAACCCACAACGGAGAATAACAATGCAAAAAATCACGTTGATCGGCTGCACCCTCGGTCTGCTGCTCGCCAGTCAGGTCCAGGCCAACGAAACGCCACTGACCGGTACGCTGAACAAGGTTGCCAATGCCAAGAGCATCACGCTGGGCTATCGCGACGCGTCGGTGCCGTTCTCCTACGTGGGTGATCACACGGGGCAGCCGATGGGCTATTCGGTGGACCTGGCGAGCAAGATTGTCGAGCGCATCAAGCAAAAGCTTGAACTGCCGGATCTGCAGGTGAAGTACAACCTGGTGACCTCGCAAACGCGCATTCCGCTGGTGCAGAACGGCACGGTCGACCTTGAGTGCGGCTCCACCGGCGTGACCGCCGAGCGCATGCAGCAAGTGGCGTTTTCCTACGGGTTTATCTACGTGAAGGGTCAGTTGCTCACGGCGAAGGACAGCGGCATCAAGAGTTTCGCTGACCTGCGCGGCAAGAACGTCGTGACCACCGCGGGCACAACGAATGAACGGTTTCTGAAGAGCTACAACGTCGATCACAAGATCGATATGTTCGTGATCAGCGCCAAGGACCATGGCGAGGCTTTCCAGATGCTGCAGTCGGGTCGGGCGGCGGCGTTCTATATGGACGACGCGCTGCTCTATGGTGAACGAGCGAAGGCCCGCGATCCGCATAAGTGGGTGGTGGTGGGTGAGGAGCAGTCGCGGGAAATCTACAGCTGCATGGTGCGCAAGGATGATCCGCAGTTCCTGGCACTGGTCAACTCCACACTGGCCGACCTGTACAGCTCAGGGGAAATCAACGGCATCTACAACCGCTGGTTCCAACAGCCGATCCCGCCCAAAGGCTTGAACCTGGAATTCCCGATGACCAGCGAGCTGAAAGCCATCATCGCCAAACCGGTGAGTGATCCGGTGCAGTAGTTGCGGACAGATCGTTCCCACGTGGAGCGTGGGAACGATCAGAACCTAGAAGTCGCCCCACAGTTGTTGCGCCACCGCTAACGCCACGACGGGTGCGGTTTCGGTGCGCAATACGCGAGGACCGAGGCGGGCGGCGTGAAAACCGCCAGCCTTGGCCTGCTCGACTTCAGCGTCGGACAACCCGCCCTCAGGCCCGATCAGAAACGCCAACGTTGCCGGCTTCGCATGACTCACCAACGGCTCCGCCACCGGATGCAACACCAGTTTCAACTCAGCCTCGGTCTGCTTCAACCAGTCCGCCAGCAACAGCGGCGGATGAATCACCGGCACCCGTGACCGCCCGCACTGCTCGCACGCGCTGATCGCCACCTGGCGCCAATGCAGCAGGCGCTTGTCGGCGCGCTCGTCCTTCAGCCGGACTTCGCAGCGGTCGCTGAAGATCGGGGTGATTTCAGTCACGCCCAGTTCAGTGGCTTTCTGAATCGCCCAATCCATCCGCTCGCCACGGGACAAACCCTGGCCGAGATGGATCGCAAGCGGTGATTCGACCTGACCGGCGAAGCTTTCATCGATCTGCACCACCACGCGCTTCTTGCCAACCTCCACCAGCCTGGCGCGAAACTCATGGCCCGAGCCGTCGAACAATTGCAGCACATCGCCCTCGGCCATGCGCAGCACGCGGCTGATGTAATGGGCCTGGGCCTCGGGCAACTCGTGCTCGCCGGTGCTCAGGGGGGCGTCGATAAAGAAGCGGGACAGTCTCATGCTGGGTCTCTACTGAATCAGTAAGTTGGATCAAGTCGCAAATGTGGCTGGTTTTTTGTGGCGAGGGAGCTTGCTCCCGCTGGACTGCGCAGCAGTCCTCTTCTTTCCAGGGATAAGCGGGGCCGCTTCGCGACCCAGCGGGAGCAAGCTCCCTCGCCACAGGGGTTCTCGGTGACTTCTAGCCCGGATCACGGAAGTCGGGATGGAAGTCTTTCGGCACCGAGACGCTCACGCTATTGCGGGTCGCAATGTCGATCCCTTCACTGGCCACTTCCGCGAGGAAGTCGATCTGCTCCGGCGTGATCACGTAAGGCGGCAGGAAATACACCACGCTGCCCAACGGTCGAAGTAAAGCACCTCGTTCCAGTGCATGCTGGAACACCTTCAAGCCACGACGTTCCTGCCACGGGTAAGCTTCCTTGGTTGCCTTGTCCTTGACCATCTCGATGGCCAGCACCATGCCGGTCTGGCGTACTTCCGAGACGTTCGGGTGATCGACCAGGTGCGCGGTGGAGGAGGCCATGCGCTGGGCCAACGCCTTGTTGTTTTCGATGACGTTGTCTTCTTCGAAGATATCCAGCGTCGCCAAGGCCGCCGCGCACGCCAGCGGGTTACCGGTGTAGCTGTGGGAATGCAGGAAGGCGCGCAGGGTCGGGTAGTCGTCGTAGAAAGCGCTGTAGACGTCTTCGGTCGTCACGCAGGCCGCCAGCGGCAGGTAACCGCCGGTCAGGGCCTTGGACAGGCAGAGGAAGTCCGGGCGGATGCCGGCCTGTTCACAGGCAAACATGGTCCCGGTGCGGCCGAAGCCGACGGCGATTTCGTCGTGGATCAGGTGCACGCCGTAACGGTCGCACGCTTCACGCAGCAGCTTCAAATAAACCGGGTGATACATGCGCATGCCGCCGGCGCCCTGAATCAGCGGCTCGACGATCACCGCCGCGACGGTGTCGTGGTTCTCGGCCAGCGTCTGCTCCATGGCGGCGAACATGTTGCGCGAATGCTCCTCCCAGCTCATGCCCTCAGGGCGCAGGTAGCAATCGGGGCTTGGCACCTTGATGGTGTCCAGCAGCAGCGCCTTGTAGGTCTCGGTGAACAGCGGCACGTCGCCCACCGACATCGCCGCCATGGTCTCGCCGTGATAGCTGTTGGTCAGTGTGACGAAGCGCTTCTTGTTCGGCTGGCCGCGGTTGAGCCAGTAGTGAAAGCTCATTTTCAGCGCGACTTCGATGCAGGACGAACCGTTATCGGCGTAGAAGCATCGGGTCAGGCCTTCGGGCGTCATCTTCACCAGACGCTCGGACAACTCGATGACCGGCTGATGGCTGAAACCGGCGAGGATCACGTGCTCCAGCTGATCGACCTGATCCTTGATGCGCTGGTTGATGCGCGGGTTGGCGTGGCCAAACACGTTGACCCACCAGGAACTGACGGCATCGAGGTAGCGTTTGCCTTCGAAGTCTTCCAGCCACACGCCTTCACCGCGCTTGATCGGGATCAGTGGCAGCTGTTCGTGGTCTTTCATCTGGGTGCAGGGATGCCACAACACCGCGAGATCGCGTTGCATCCACTGATTGTTCAGGCCCATGTTCAGTCTCCTCGAGGCGATCCGCCGACAGGCGCGGACATACAATCGCGCAAGCCTATGCAATGCATCGCGCGGGAACAACCCATTGTGTCGATTGAGCTACTTTGTATAGGGCGATAGACGTCGCTGGCGGCCCAATGATGGCTAACGTATTCTTCGCGGTTCTTTGAGTCGTCTGACTCGCAAAACCGTTTTTCCTACGTGTATTTCCGGAGTTCGCTGAATGTCTGCTGGTTGGCTGCGCGCCTGTGCGCTGGTGATGTTGGGGCTGTTCAGCGTGTCTGCGCTGGCCAAGGATAAAACAGCGATCGTGATCGGCGGCGGGCTTTCGGGCCTGACGGCGGCATACGAACTGCAGAACAAAGGCTGGCAAGTCACGCTGCTGGAAGCCAAACCGAGCCTGGGCGGCCGCTCCGGCATGGCCACCAGCGAGTGGATCGGTAACGACAAGACCCAGCCGGTGCTGAACAAATACGTTTCGACATTCAAGCTGAGCACTACGCCGGCACCGGAATTCGTGCGCACGCCGAGCTACCTGATCGACGGCGTGTATTACACCGCCGCTGATCTGGCGACCAAGGAACCGGCCACCAGTGACGCGCTCAAGCGTTACGAAAAGACGCTGGACGATCTGGCGCGCTCGATCGAAGACCCGCAGAACCCGGCCGCGACCAGCACGCTGCATGCCCTGGATCAGATCAACGTCTCCAACTGGCTTGATCGACTGACGTTGCCCGCCACGGCTCGGCAGTTGATCAATCAGCAAATTCGTACCCGTTATGACGAACCTTCGCGCCTGTCGCTGCTGTACTACGCACAACAGAGCCGGGTTTATCGCGGTGTGTCCGATCGTGACCTGCGCGCTTCGCGCCTGCTCGGCGGCAGTCCGGTGCTGGCTCAAGCCTTCGTCAAACAGCTGAAAACCATCAAGACCAGCTCCCCGGTCTCGGCCATTATCCAGGACAAGGATGGCGTGACCGTCAAAGTCGGCAGCGTCGGCTATCAGGCTGACTACGTCGTGGTCGCCGTGCCATTGCGCGCCCTGAACAAGATCCAGATGACCCCGGCGCTGGATGCCCAGCACTTGGGCGCGATCAAAGGCACCAACTACGGTTGGCGCGACCAGATCATGCTGAAGTTCAAGACGCCGGTATGGGAAAGCAAGGCGCGCATGTCCGGCGAGATCTACAGCAACACCGGCCTGGGCATGTTGTGGGTCGAGCCAGCCCTGAAGGGTGGTGCCAACGTGGTGATCAACCTGTCCGGCGACAATGCGCGGGTGATGCAGGCCTTCGGCGACAAGCAGATGGCCGATCAGGTACTGATTCGTCTGCACGCATTTTATCCACAGGCACGCGGTTCGTTCACCGGTTATGAAATCCGCCGCTACAGCACCGATCCGTCGATGGGCGGCGCTTACCTGGCCTTCGGCCCGGGCCAGATCAGCAAGTACTGGCGCCTGTGGGAACGTCCGCTGCAACGCGTAGCGTTCGCTGGCGAACATACCGACACCTTGTACCCAGGCACGCTGGAGGGCGCATTGCGCACCGGTCAGCGCGCAGCCAGTCAGGTTGAAGACCTGGCGGCAGGCAAGTCGTTTGAACCGGCGAAAGTGGTTCCGGCAGCGACAGCTGTTGCGGCCGGTGCAGTGGCGGCGAAGAAGGGCAACTTCTTCAGCAATCTGTTTGGTGGATCCTCCGATGAAGACAAGAAGCCGGAACCGGTCAAGGCTCCCGAGCCGGTAACACCGCCAGCACCGACACTCGCTCCAGTGCCAACCCCGGCGCCTGCGCCAGTGGAAGCGCCGAAGCCTGCCGCACCGGTAAAAGCCGAGCCAGCCAAGAAGGCTCCGGCCAAAGCGCCGGCGAAAAAGCCCGCTGCCAAAACCGACGCCAAAAAAGCCCCGGCCAAGGCGCCTGTGAAGAAAGCTGAACTGGCGAAGAAACCAGCGACCAAGCCCGCTGCGACCGCGGCGACAGATACCAAGGCGCAGTAAGCTTCGGGATTAAAGAAACGCGGCAGAAATGCCGCGTTTTTTTATGCCTGAAGAAAAGAACGAATAAATCTCATGGCGCAGGTGTTCTTGGTTCGGACGTCATCATTTCTCACTCAGTGGTCTTTAATCTTTCCTTAACTCACCCATTTCAGACTCTTGATCGTATTTCTCGATATTTCAAAGCGAAATTTTCCGCTTTAAATCGATAGATAACTCGATAGTCTTGGTCGCAGTTCTCACAGGATTTGGGCATGCAGCTACGTAACTCTTCTTCCCGCTACGGTTGGGTCAGCATCTTCATGCATTGGTGCGTGGCGCTGGCGGTCTTCGGTCTGTTCGCGTTGGGGTTGTGGATGGTCGGTCTCGACTACTACAGCACCTGGCGCAAAGACGCGCCGGACCTGCACAAGAGCATTGGCCTGGTGCTGTTTGCCGTCATGTTGCTGCGTGTGTTGTGGCGCTTTGTCAGTCCGCCACCGCCGACACTCGACAGCTACAGCCGTCTGACGCGCATTGGCGCGAAGTTCGGCCATTCGTTCCTGTACCTCGGCCTGTTTGCTGTGATGATTGCCGGTTACCTGATTTCCACCGCAGACGGTGTCGGGATTCCGGTGTTTGGCCTGTTTGAAGTTCCTGCACTGGTGTCCGGAATACCGGACCAGGCAGACACCGCCGGTGTGATCCATCTGTATCTGGCGTGGGTACTGGTAATTTTTTCCGGTCTCCATGCGTTGGCAGCATTGAAGCACCACTTTATCGATCGTGATGCGACCCTCATTCGTATGCTGGGCCGCAAAGCCTGAAGTTCAACCTCGACTCCAAAGGAATAGAAAGCATGTTGAAAAAAACACTCGCTGCTGTGGCAATCGGTTCGGCTCTGCTGTCCGCTAACGTGATGGCAGCTGACTACGTCGTCGACAAGGAAGGCCAGCATGCCTTCGTTGACTTCAAGATCAGCCACTTGGGCTACAGCTACATCACCGGTACCTTCAAGGACATCGACGGCAAGTTCAGCTTCGATGCGGCCAAGCCGGAAGCGAGCAAGATCGAGTTCAACGTCAACACCGCCAGCGTGTTCACCAACCATGCCGAGCGCGACAAGCACATCGCCAGCAAAGACTTCCTGGACGGGTCTAAAGCCAAGTTCGTCTCCACCAGCGTTAAATCCACCGGCAAAAACGCCGCTGGCAAAGACACTGCCGACGTGACCGGCGACCTGACCATCCTTGGCGTGACCAAGCCAGTCGTGGTCAAGGCTACCTTCCTGGGCGAAGGCAAGGATCCATGGGGCGGCTACCGTGCCGGCTTCGAGGGCACCACCAGCATCAAGCGTTCCGACTTCGGCAAGCAGAAAGACCTGGGCCCAGCGTCCGATGCAGTCGAGTTGTACGTTTCGTTTGAAGGTGTCAAAGCGAAGTAATGCTCAGTCGTAGGAGCTGCCGCAGGCTGCGATCTTTCAAGATCAAAAGATCGCAGGCTTCGCCAGCGCCTACAAAAAGCAATTTGTGATAAATAAAAAAATGCCCCGGATCGCGAGATCCGGGGCATTTTTCATGGCAGTGTCAAATCAGCGATTGCGAGTCAGCAATGCTGGTTTCTCACCACGGGGACGGCCTGGCAGTTGATCAAGTTGTTCGGGAGTCGGGAAACGATCGGTTTTCGACTCCTTGTGAATGATCTTCGGTGCCGGACCACGCGGGTTTTGCACGGCGGGTTCCGAACGCGGCTGGTCGTCACGCGCCGGGCGACGGTTGCGGCCTTCTTCGCGACGGGCCTGGCCGTCACGTGGAGCACCGTTGCGTGGACCGCTGCGCTTGGCCGGCGGCGTGCCGGTGGTGGCGCCGTCGCTGCTGCGCGGACCGCTTTGGCGACCCTGAGGCTTGCCGCCAGTGCGCGGAGCACCTGTGCCAGCGGCCGAACCTTGTGCTGGAGCGCCCGGACGGCGGCCACGACCCTGAGCCGGTTTGGCTTGAGGCACGTAGTCGACGCGGTTACCGAAGTTATCGATATCGTCGTCCAGGAACTCGTCCGGAGCGCGATCAGCGGCAGCGCGTGGCGCCGGGCGCTGTTGCTCGCGAGCCGGGGTGCCTTCGCGTGGTTTCTGCTCACGGGCCGGACGATCGCCACGGCCAGTGGCTGCAGGTTTTTCCTTGCCGCCCTTGTCCTTGCCTTTGTCTTTACGACCGCCGCCACCGCCGCTGCCGTTCGGACCGTCACCGCGCGGGCCACGTGGGTTGCGCGGGTTACGCACATCCGGACGCTCGCGGACTTCCGGTTTCTCGGCTTCTACAGCGCTGGAATCGAAGCCCATCAGGTCGCCGTCGGCGATTTTCTGCTTGGTCATGCGTTCGATGCTTTTCAGCAGCTTTTCTTCGTCCGGAGCCACCAGCGAGATCGCCTCGCCCGAACGACCGGCACGGCCGGTACGGCCGATGCGGTGAACGTAATCTTCGTCGACGTTCGGCAGTTCGAAGTTGACCACGTGTGGCAACTGATCGATGTCGAGGCCGCGAGCGGCGATGTCGGTGGCGACCAGGATGCGTACTTCACCGGCCTTGAAGTCGGCCAGGGCTTTGGTGCGTGCGTTCTGGCTCTTGTTGCCGTGGATCGCGACGGCGGTGAGGCCGTGTTTGTCCAGGTATTCGGCCAGACGGTTGGCGCCGTGCTTGGTGCGGGTGAACACGAGCACCTGTTCCCAGGCGCCTGCGGTGATCAGGTGCGCCAGCAGCGAACGCTTGTGGTTGGCCGGCAGACGGAATACGCGTTGCTCGATGCGCTCGACCGTGGTGTTCGGCGGCGTGACTTCGATGCGTTCCGGGTTGTGCAGCAGCTTGCCGGCAAGGTCGGTGATGTCCTTGGAGAACGTCGCCGAGAACAACAGGTTCTGACGTTTGCTCGGCAGACGGGCCAGGACCTTTTTCACGTCATGGACAAAGCCCATGTCGAGCATGCGGTCGGCTTCGTCCAGCACGAGGATTTCCACGTGGGACAGATCGACGCTGCCTTGGCCGGCGAGGTCGAGCAGACGGCCAGGGCAGGCCACCAGCACGTCAACGCCGCGGGACATGGCCTGAACCTGCGGGTTCATGCCGACGCCGCCGAAGATGCAGGCGCTGACGAACTTCAGGTCACGGGCATAGACCTTGAAGCTTTCGTGAACCTGAGCCGCGAGTTCGCGGGTAGGGGTCAGGACCAGCACGCGTGGTTGGCGCGGGCCGTGACGCTGGGATTTGTCCGGGTGACCGTTGGGAAACAACCGCTCCAGAATCGGAAGGGCGAAGCCGCCGGTTTTACCAGTACCTGTCTGAGCCGCAACCATCAGGTCGCGACCTTGCAACACGGCGGGAATGGCCCGCTGTTGCACCGGAGTAGGCTCGGTATAGCCCGCTGCCTCGATGGCGCGGACTAAAGCCTCGGAGAGACCGAGGGAAGCAAAGGACATGAGTAATCCTGTTTTAGTTAGGGCTTGGCCCAATGGGAGTCTTGCCTGGCGCGAATGGCGTTTAAGAGGAACGCAATCCCGTCCGGTCCTGCTGGGCCTTGAAAGCTCGTCTGGAGCGCTCGCGCGGGCTGAAAAGCTGCGCTGTAGCGGGGTCGAGATGCCTTGAACAAGTCCGAGCGTCCGGGCGTGAGCCTGGCGGGAAGGCCGGAGTATAACAGAGCAATCACTGCGCGCCGCTTTCCTGCTGCTCAACGGTTTTTTCGCGGACGGCGGTGGCCCCGGCAGCGTGATTGCTGACGGCCGGATCGGCGCCATAACGGGCACTCAGTTCGGCATAGGCGGGCTCGCGCTTGAACCGCTTGAGTTCAGCGCCGAAGCGTTGCACCAGCAAGTCCATGCCCGCATTGCGGCGAACTGCCAGGAATTGGCTCTGTTGGCTGATGACGGTCGGGTTTTCGCTGATCTGGTCGCGGATGTTCAATTCGTCGAGCAAATGCTGGCCGACCCGGCGATCGGTGATCAGCAGGTCGATTCGCCCGCGCACCAGTTTGCCGAAGTTGGCTTCGTGAGTGGGCGCCGGCTCGCGAGTGAACAGTGTCGATTCGCGAAAGTCCGGGCTGTACAGATAGCCTGGGGAGGTGCCAATCGTCAGGCCTTTCAAGTCGTCCAGGGTACGAAACGGATGAGGCCGCTCGTTGGCGTAAAACATCACGAACTGGACTTCCGAGAGCGGTTCGCCGGGGTAGAGCAGGGTGGCGTCGCGCTCTTCACTGTGAAAAATGTCCAGCGCGCCATCGGCCTGGCCGGTTTCGAGCATCGACAGGCAGCGTTTCCACGGCAGGAACTGCCATTCGACTTCGATCCCCAGGCGCTTGAAGACGATGGCCGTGGTTTCGTAGTCCAGCCCCAGTGATTTACCGTTCTCCTCATAGACGTAAGGCGCCCATGGTTCGGTGACAATGCGCAATTTCTCGCCCCGAGCGGCGAAGCTCAGGCAAGTGAAAACCAGCATGGCGATTAACTGCGGAATCAATGGCATGGACTTCAGATTACGACGAGAAACAGGAAAGAGCCAGAAACCGCCTGCGAATGCTCTATCTCCGTGTGTTGCATCACAATAAAAGCGCGTTGAAAGCAAAAGATCGCAACCTCGTTTCACTCGACAGCTCCTACAAGAGATTGCGCATTCTGTAGGAGCTGTCGAGTGAAACGAGGCTGCGATCTTTTGTTCTTGCTTGTAACGATGTTTAGCGCGGCAGCTTCAGGTTGTTCCACACCGCCAGACTCGCTTCAGCCTGGTTCAGTGTGTAGAAGTGCAGCCCTGGAGCGCCACCTTGCAGCAGGCGTTCACACATTTCGGTGATGACTTGTTCACCAAAGCGTTGAATGCTCTGGGTGTCGTCGCCGTAGGCTTCCAGTTGCTTGCGGATCCAGCGCGGGATTTCCGCACCGCAGGCATCGGAGAAGCGCGCGAGCTTGCTGTAGTTGGTGATCGGCATGATGCCCGGCACGATCGGAATGTTCACGCCCATCGCCCGTACACGCTCGACGAAGTAGAAGTAGCTGTCGGCGTTGAAGAAATACTGGGTGATCGCGCTGTCGGCGCCGGCGTTGGCCTTGCGCACGAAGTTGGCGATATCGTCTTCGAAATTGCGCGCTTGCGGATGCATTTCCGGGTAAGCGGCGACTTCGATGTGGAAATGATCGCCGGTCTCTTCACGAATGAACTCGACCAGATCGTTAGCGTGGCGCAGTTCACCGCTGGCCATGCCCATGCCCGAAGGCAGGTCACCGCGCAGGGCAACGATACGTTTGATGCCGGCAGCCTTGTATTGAGTCAGCAGGCCGCGCAGGTCGTCCTTGCTGTCGCCAACGCAAGACAAATGCGGTGCGGCCGGGACTTTGACTTCGCTTTCGAGCTGCAACACGGTGTTGAGCGTGCGATCACGGGTCGAACCGCCAGCGCCGTAGGTGCAGGAGAAGAAATCGGGATTGTACGTGGCCAGCTGACGAGCAGTGGCGAGCAGCTTTTCATGCCCAGCGTCGGTCTTCGTAGGGAAGAACTCGAAGCTGTAGCGGCGGTCTTGGGACATGGGAATACCCTTTAGAACTCGTAAGCCGGATGCTGGCCCCCGTAGGCGCCGCCGCAGGCTGCGATCTTTCAAGGATCAAAAGATCGCAGCTTGCGGCAGCTCCTAGGGGAGCGGTCAGTCAGCGCCTATCAGTAGCGGTAAGCGTGCGGCTTGAACGGACCTTCGACGGTCACGCCGATGTAGTCGGCCTGGGTCTTGGTCAGCTGAGTCACAACACCGCCGAAACCGCGGACCATTTCCAGGGCCACTTCTTCGTCGAGTTTCTTCGGCAGTACTTCAACGGTCAGGCGCTCGGCTTTCTGGGCTGGCGACAGGTCGGCGTACTTCTGGCCGAACAGGAAGATCTGCGCCAGAACCTGGTTGGCGAACGAGCCGTCCATGATGCGGCTTGGGTGACCGGTGGCGTTACCCAGGTTAACCAGACGGCCTTCGGCCAGCAGGATCAGGTAGTCGTCGTTCTGGGCATCGAATGCGCCAGGGCCGGTACGGTGGATCTTGTGAACCTGTGGCTTCACTTCTTCCCATGCCCAGTTCTTGCGCATGAAAGCGGTGTCGATTTCGTTGTCGAAGTGGCCGATGTTGCAGACAACAGCGCGCTTCTTCAGGGCTTTGAGCATGTTTGCATCGCAAACATTGACGTTGCCGGTGGTGGTCACGATCAGGTCGATCTTGCCCAGCAGGGCCTTGTCGATGCTGGCTTCAGTACCGTTGTTGATACCGTCGATGAACGGCGAAACCAGCTCGTAGCCGTCCATGCACGCTTGCATGGCGCAGATCGGGTCGACTTCGGAAACCTTGACGATCATGCCTTCCTGACGCAGGGACTGGGCCGAACCCTTGCCCACGTCACCGTAACCGATGACCAGCGCTTGCTTGCCGGACAGCAGGTGGTCGGTACCGCGCTTGATCGCGTCGTTCAGGCTGTGACGGCAGCCGTACTTGTTGTCGTTCTTGCTCTTGGTCACCGAGTCGTTGACGTTGATGGCCGGGATTTTCAGCTCGCCCTTGGCCAGCATGTCCAGCAGGCGGTGAACGCCAGTGGTGGTTTCTTCGGTCACGCCGTGGACGCGGTCCAGGATCGCCGGGTATTTCTTGTGCAGCAGCTCGGTCAGGTCGCCGCCGTCGTCGAGGATCATGTTGGCATCCCAAGGCGCGCCATCCTTCAGGATGGTTTGCTCCAGGCACCACTCGTACTCTTCTTCAGTTTCGCCTTTCCAGGCGAAAACCGGGATACCGGCAGCAGCGATGGCAGCAGCGGCCTGGTCCTGGGTCGAGAAAATGTTGCAGGACGACCAACGCACTTCGGCACCCAGGGCAACCAGGGTTTCGATCAGCACGGCAGTCTGAATGGTCATGTGGATGCAGCCGAGGATCTTCGCGCCTTTGAGCGGTTGCTCGGCGGAGTACTTGCGGCGCAGACCCATCAGGGCTGGCATTTCGGATTCAGCGATGATGGTTTCGCGACGGCCCCAGGCAGCCAGGGACATGTCGGCGACTTTGTAATCGTTAAAATCTGCAGGCGTGATAACAGCGCTCATGATGAGCCTCCATTCGTAATGTATGCGAATGGGCGCCGTTGTGCGTTTAGTGTCTGGCCGTGGCCAGGCAACGCCCCATCCGAGCCTGACAGGTCGAACCTGCTGCAGCGCCCCTCGGACAGGTGGCGGGAAAACGGTATCAATTGAAGATGACCGTTTTGAAACGGTGGCGATTATAGCGGGCTATGCTGATCTTCCAAAGCCTTTCTGCAGGTCAATGTCCGAACGGTAATCGAGACCATAGTCGATGCTTGATAGAGCTCTAGTCCGGGCTCTGCCATGATGGACGGCATCAATCGGCAAGACGGTCAGGAGTGAATATGAATTTCCACACCCGCAAATGGGTAAAACCCGAAGACCTCAACCCCAACGGCACGCTGTTCGGCGGCAGTCTGTTGCGCTGGATCGACGAAGAAGCGGCGATCTATGCCATCGTCCAGCTGGGCAATCAGCGTGTGGTCACCAAGTACATTTCCGAAATCAACTTCGTCAGCGCCTCGCGCCAGGGCGACATCATCGAACTGGGCATCACCGCGACCGAGTTCGGCCGGACGTCGATCACCCTGACCTGCGAAGTGCGCAACAAGATCACCCGTAAAAGCATCCTGACGGTGGAGAGAATGGTCTTCGTCAACCTCGGTGAGGACGGCTTGCCTGCGCCACATGGCCGGACCGAGATCAAGTACGTCAAAGATCAGTTTCAGGATGACGTCGTCAGCTAATGGAATCGGCGGTACGCCCTTCGCTAGCAGGCCAGCTCCCACACTAGATCTTCAGTGAACACAGATTTTATGAACGACGCAGATCCAGTGTGGGAGCTAACCTGTTAGCGATAGTGGTCGACCCGCCGACGATGATTCAGCGGACCACTGAACAGCGCCGGACCCCACGTGTCGTACCTACATGACACGCCACAGGTTCAGGAGCTTCAATGGACACGCACAAAGACGGCAAGACCCCCGACCTCTCGGCGAAAGAGCAGCACGAAGTCGACAAGAACCAGCCTCCGCGCGCAGCGGTGCTGCACGAAATCATCCGCACCCAGGGCGATCAGGAACTTGAGCGCAGCATCGCCGCGCTCTGGTGGTCGGCGCTGGCCGCCGGCCTGACCATGGGTCTGTCGCTGATGGCCATGGGGTTGCTCAATTCCCGCCTGCCGGACGCCGAAGGTTTCAAGGTCATCGCCAGTTTCGGCTACTGCGCCGGTTTTCTCGCGGTGATCCTCGCCCGCCAGCAGCTGTTCACCGAAAACACCCTGACGGCGGTCCTGCCGATCATGAGCAAGCCCACACTGGCCAACTTCGGCCGCTTGCTGCGGTTGTGGTCGGTGGTGTTGGTGGGCAACCTCTGCGGCACTTTGCTGGTGGCGTATGTGATGCTGCATCTGCCGATCTTCGACAGCAAGACTGACCTGGCCTTCCTCGACATCGGCCGCAAGGTCATGGAAAACGATGCCGGCCAGATGTTCGCCAAGGGCATTGTCTCGGGCTGGATGATCGCCACCATGGTCTGGATGATCCCATCCATGGAAAGCGCCAAGATGTGGATCATCATCCTCATCACCTACTTCATGGCGCTGGGGGACTTCACCCACATCGTGGTCGGTTCAGCCGAGGTTTCATATCTGGTCTTTGCCGGGGAACTGCCGTGGAAGGATTTCTGGCTGGTGTTCGCCGGTCCGACGCTGCTGGGGAATATCATCGGCGGCAGCTTTATTTTTGCACTGATCAGCCATGCGCAGATTCGCAGTGAAAGCGGCGCCCCTAAAGAGAAGAAAAGCGAAGCCCGGCCGACCGCAGACGAGGACGCCAAGCGATGAGGCCGGGCGAGGTATCCACTTGCCCGGCCTGCCGGTGCAGTACGGTTACTTGGCAGGAATCAGCCATGCTCGGGTTTGTTCAACCGTCGTCGAGCTGACAAAACTCGAGAATAGAGAGTTACGCGAGACGTAATTGTCGATTAGCCGTTTGCCTGCTCTCTCCTGATCCTCGGGGGTCTTGGCTTCTCGCAAGTCAATGATTGCCTCTCCTATCAGCTTGACGTTCGAGTCAGGCTGGCCAACACGATACAGGGAGGGAAAGAGCACTTCGCGAATGAAGTTTTCGCTCTTGATTTTGATGTCGCGGATGCTCATTTCCTCGATGGCTTTGGTCATGACAGCAGACTTTTGCCCTGGTGCCCCGGCATCCATGCGTTTAACGGCTTGGAGCAGCTCCATGTAATCCGGGTGGTTTCCATGATTGAGTTTTTTCGCCAGCCAATCGGTTTTTTCCGGTGTGTCGCCGAGCTGATCCAGGGCATTGATCACTGCACGCAGTTCTGGAGTGAGTTCCAGTATGGCGTTCTTCTTGCCTGGGTCTTCTTTGTCTCTGGCTTTGGAGATGACATCCAGAGCGTGCTTTAAATCAGTCAGCGCCTGTTGAGCTTTCTGCCGGAAACTGATGACCGCTTCACATGATTGATCACTGTTCAGTTCAAGCGCCACCGTATCGAACAATGCATCATCAAGGGCCAGTAGAGCGCTACCAATGGATTTGAAGGTGTACGTTTCGCTGTGGTCATGGCTTTTCAGGTGTTCTTCAACTTTGGAGCGCAGTTTTTCCTGCAGCAGGTTTCTGTGCTCTTTCGGCATGCTGAAGTTGACCGTGCCTCCCAGCAGGGTAGTGAAGTCGCCCTCATCGGTCTTCAGGGGAACGATCACCGTTTGTCCTTTAAACGCGACGATGCCTTTCTCTTCTTGTGCGTCTCGGGCCGAGTGGTCCACGCCGATGGCCTTGTCGATCGTTCTCGAAAGAAGTGTGCCGCTATCGTTTTTTTTACCGCCATTCTCGCTCTCGAATTTGAGAATCAACTGATCTCTTTCGGGAATTGCGCTCATCGGGATTTGAATATCGTATAGATCCAGGACCGGAGTGTTGAGCATGATCCCGCCATCCTGAAAGGAAGTTCGCTCTCCCTCACCCTGGAAGGGCAGACCTTGTTCTGAGGGTGATTGGAAAACGACGGGCAATGAACCTGAAATAAGGGCTGCGTGAGCCACATCCAGATCCGGGGTCAGGCTGGCATTGAACACCACCATTTGCGGGCGCCCGTCGAACATGGCGGTGCCGGTGATGTGCAGTTGCTTGATTTCAGGCATGTCCTTGCTCAGGGTCGCCAGATCACCAAAGGTCACGTAGCGATTGGTTTTTATTTGTTCTACGCAAGCTTTGCTTGCCTCCGAAATTTGCCGCTGATCATCTTTAGGGGCCTGGCTGAAACGAGACAGGATCGACTCGACCGATTTGTCACGGACCAGTGCCTCCAGTGGCCTGCCTTTGGATTGAAGTCGAGGCAGCAGGTCGAACAGCAGCTGTCCGATTTTGCCAGTCTTGCCCGGGGCCTTTGCGACACCTTTACCAATGGTGGAGCTGAGGTGCTGAATCGGTCCAAGCACCTTGCTTTGGCTGTCGAGCAGCGACACAAGATCGATGTCGTCCAACAGTTTGTCGATTTGCGCGTGTGTCATTCCGCAGGCGAGCACCGCCGCAGTAATGGCGCCTGCCGATGAACCTCGCAGGTTGCTGATTTTGTCCAGATGACCACTTTCTTCCAGTGCTTTTACCGCTCCGGAGAAGGCGACCCCTTTGGCCCCTCCGCCGCTTAGCACAAGGTCTTTGATATCAGGGCGCTTGAGGTCCATTTCGACCACGTCGTTCTCATAACGGCGGATCGAAAGCTCTCGGCCGGTCGACGAGCTCGCCAGCGTTTCGCACAGGCCTTCACCTTTGCACCGGGTGCCTTGCATGAAGTCGCCCCAATCTTCGGCAGAGGGACTTGTCGGTGAACCTTGAGTCGCGTTGTTCAGGCTGCTTGAGGGAGGTGATGAGGAGGGACGTACGGGGCTGATAACAGTCATGAGTTTCTCTTCCTTTGAGAGCGGTTTCGGAAGCAGCACTTTAGGAGAGGCGAAGGCAGGCGAGAGCAGGGTGTATCAATTGGGAACACAAACACGAAGTCGCTTGGTGTCGCGCTCGATTGTGAGTTGAAAGGCTCTGTTTAGGGGATTTCAGGCAGTTTTGGAGGGGGGATAAAATGCCCTGTAGAAAATTCGTACAGAGTGCGTCCTGAATGCGTCGAAGTTCCCGGTCGATTTTCTGACGGGTGTCATGAGGTCTGTCCGGTGATTTCATGACCTGCTTGTCAACCCGATACATTGACGATCGCGTTACTGCATTCAATCTGGGTTACGCGGCGGGTGCGTGGATTGGCGGGCTGGTGGTTGTGATCAGGCATACGCAGGCCGGAGACCGTTCTCGAGGAGAGCCGGCCGAGGCAGAATTTTTTGGAATTAGTCTGTGCGCAACTGAGTGCGGCGTGGTCGCTTGCAGTATAAACAGCTGCTGACTTATGACGAATCAATTATCTGACCGCTTCCTGCAGGAGCGAGGCTTGCCGGCGATGGCGATTTCAAGAACGCCTTCCACGGCAAACCATACTCCTGCCAGGTGAGGATGATGAACAAAAGGAGCGTGCCGTGCTTGCGACGGCTTTGGTGTTGGTGGCGGCGTTGCTGCATGCGGCGTGGAATACGCTGATCAAGTTCAGCGCGGAACGGTTGTTGGTCGTGGCTTGCATGGACAGCGTGGCGATGTTGTTTGTCGCCCTGATGCTGCCTTTCGTGGCGTTACCGCCGATTGAAATCTGGCCGTGGATCCTGGCGTCGGCGGCGTTTGAGTTGCTCTATCGCTATTTGCTGATTAAGGCCTATCGGGTCGGTGATCTGGGGCTGGTCTATCCATTGATGCGCGGACTGTCGCCGCTGGTGGTGCTGGCCCTGACGCTGATCTTTGCTGGAGAAGTGCTGACCCATCAGCAGATCTTCGGAATCCTGCTGATCCCGTTCGGCATGCTGTGCTTGCTGTGGCAGGGCGGTGGCGGCGCGCGTTTGCCTTGGTCGATGCTGCCGGTGGTAGCACTGATCGGTCTGTGCATCGGCTGCTACACGTTTATCGATGGCCAGGCGCTGCGGCGTTGGTCGCATCCGCTGGATTACCTGGTCTGGGTGACGTTGCTCAGCGCCTGGCCGTTTCCGTTGCTCGCACTGGTGCGCAAGCGACCGGCGTTCATGCTGTTCTGGCGTGAACAGTGGCAGCTGGGATTGGCGGTCGGGTTTTGCGTGTTGTTCAGCTACGCTCTGGTGCTGTGGGCGATGCAGCTGGGGTCGATAGCCGAAGCAGCGGCATTGCGCGAGATCAGCGTGATCCTGGTGGTGCTGTTTGGCATGCGCTACCTGAAAGAACCTTTCGGCCGGCCTCGGCTCCTGGCCTGTGGGCTGGTGTTGATCGGTATATTGGTGATGAAGTTTTGACTGGCTCACTGTCGACGAGAGCTCGACGCATGAAACTTGAAGAAGGGATGACTTTATGACGGTTGCTTTGTGGTGCATTTTGATCGCGATTTTCCTGCCTTACCTGTGCACGGTCGTGGCCAAGATCAGTGGCGGTTACAGGCTGGACGACAACCATGATCCCCGGGATTTTCTTGATTCACTGGAAGGTTTGGGCAGGCGCGCGAATGCGGCGCAACTGAACAGTTTTGAAATCTTCCCGGCGTTCGCTGCGGCGGTGATCGTGGCGCACCTGGCTGGCAATGCCGAGCTGGTGACCATCAATGTGCTGTCGGTCTTATTTATCACCAGCCGGTTGCTGTACATCATTTGTTACCTGGCGGACTGGCATATCTTGCGGTCGTTGGTGTGGTTTGTGGGGCTGGGGTTGATCATCAGTTTATTTGTGGTTTCTGTCTAAGAGCAAAAGATCGCAGGCTGCCCAGCGCCTACATTGGCCGGGTTCACCGCTACATGGCGGATGAGCATTGATCCATGCAGGCGCTGGCGCAGCCTGCGATCTTTGACTTTAGAGCTTGTCGGCCACCTGAGGCACTTGCGGCAATGCCGCGCCTTTGGGCCATAACATCCAGATTTGCCCCTGTTGTTTCATGTCGCCGGCCAATTGCCCGGCCGCTTCTCCGGTTCCCCAGAACAGGTCGGCCCGAACTTCACCGGCAATCGCGCCGCCAGTGTCCTGGGCGGCCACCGGGCGAACCAGCGGCGTGCCGTCCGGCCGCGTCGTGGATAACCACATCAGACTGCCCAGTGGAATCACTTTGCGGTCCACGGCGGCGCTATAGCCTGCGGTCAACGGAACATTCAGCGAGCCGCGAGGGCCTTCGTTGCTGTCGGGGTTGCGGGTAAAGAACACATAGCTGGGATTGCTGCCGAGCAGTTCCGGAATGCGCGTCGGATTGGCCTTGGCCCAGTTGCTGATCGCACCCATGGTCACGTCTTCTTTTTTCAGTTCACCTTGTTCCACCAGCCAGCGGCCGATCGGCCGATAGGGATGGCCGTTCTGGTCGGCGTACGCGATGCGCAGCTGGCGGCCGTCACTGAGCTGGATGCGACCCGAGCCCTGGATTTGCAGGAACTGCAGGTTCATCGGGTCGGTCAGCCATGCCACCACCGGCGCCTTGACTCCTTTGTTTTCGATCGTTGCCGCATCGTCGTACGGCTTGAGCACGCGGCCTTCGAGCCGTCCGCGCAGGCGTTTGCCTTTGAGCTCCGGGTAGATGCTGTCCAGGGAGACGATGATCATGTCCTCTGGAACCCCATACACCGGAATGTTCGCCACGGCGGTTTGGGTCAGGCTGCCGGGGTAGACCGGCTCGTAGTAACCGGTGATCAAGCCGTCGGGATTGTCGTTGGCGGCGCGCAGGCCGTAGACATCGAGGTTCTGTTTGAGGAAGCCGCGGATGTCGGTGGCGGTTTGCGGCACATTGGCGGCTGCGGCGCAGGTTGGGCCCCACACCGGATCGGCCTTGAGTCGGGTACAGGCGCTGCGCCACGAACCGAAACCGGCGATCAGATCGTTATCGGACACTGCAGGCAGCGCTTCCCAGGTGGCGCTGGAATAAGTCGCCAGTGCGTGGGTTTTTGGTTTGTTGTTGTCACCACCGGTGCAGCCTGCGAGCACGGCCACTATCGGGAGAGTCCAGGCGAGGCGATGACGCCAGGCCTTGAAACGGCTGTTCATGGAGTAATTCCTTTGCCGGTTGCGCGAGTGCTCACTGCGCTCGCACAACCCGTATTGATATTAGGGCTATTGGTGTTTGTCGATGACGCGAGGATACTGGCCGCCGTTTCCCGTGACCTGAAGCCACCATGACATTTAAAAGACTTTCCGTTGTATTGCTGGCCTGCCTGACGTTGTCTGCGTGTGGCGGTGTCGACCCGAACTCGCCACTGGGCCAGCGCAAGGCGATCTTCAAGCAAATGCTCAAGACCGGCGAAGACCTGGGCGGCATGTTGCGCGGCCGCATTCCATTCGACGGTCCGAAGTTCGCTGAGGGCGCCATCAAGCTCGATGCGCTGTCCCATGAACCGTGGAAGCATTTTCCACAGGTGCGCGAAGAAGATCACACCAGTGCCAAGAGCGATGTCTGGCAGAAACAGGCACGCTTTCAGGAAATGGCCCGCACCCTTGAAACCAGCACCGGTGAATTGGTGATTGCCAGCAAGGTCCAGCCTTACAAGGCCAGTAACCTCGGGCCGGCGGTGCAGAAAGTCGAAGATGCCTGCAGTGCGTGCCATAAAGAGTTTCGGGATCATTGATTCTCGGATGTGACTGGGTGGTGCTTGCTGCGCAACGGTGGCGAGGGAGCTTGCTCCCGCTGGGCGGCGAAGCGGGCCCAAAACCATTCGACCGAGTTTCGTCAGCTGTATTCTGCGCGCCGGATTGCGACGGCTTCGCCGCCGAACGGGAGCAAGCTCCCTCGCCACAACAGTTCGCTCGCTAATCCGGTGGATTACTTGTCCAGCTCGTCGAGCGCGTCCTGCAATGCCTTGCGGGACTCCGCGAGTTTGTCTTTGCGCTTGTTGATCTTCTCTGGGTCGCCTTTCTTCATGGCTTTGTCCAGGTCGGCCTGACGCTGACTGACTTCATGCTTGGCGTCGAGGACCTTGTTCTCCCGTTCCTTTTTCAGCGAGGCGTCAGTGCAATGAGCGGTGACTTCGCTCAGGGCGGTTTCCAGGCCAGCCTGCTGATCGGCGTTGCCGTGGGACTTGGCCAGTTCGATCTGATTGATGATGCCCTGTTTCTTGGCGGCGCAACCGGTCAGGCCCGGGGCCTCTTCGGCGGCCATCAGTGGAGCGGCCATCACACCGCATAGAGTCAGCAGGACGAGCGGTGAAAGAAATTTCATAAAAGCTCCATGTACAAAGTGCAAATCGGATCGATAGGGCGGTGGGCGTTTGAGCCCATTGGCACCTTTGGGTTCCCGGGTGGGCGAGCATCGGCGGTCGCTAAAACCCGTCGATTCCCGCCGCACGTAATGTGTCACTCAAGGCCAGGACCTGCGGGTCGCGGAAAAATGCGCTCAGTTGCGCCGCACGTCCCGGGCCGATACCGGCCTCTGCCTGCCATTGTCCGGTGTTTCGTTGTGCCAGTGCCTGCCATGAATCAGCCAACGGCGCCTGGCCGGTCGGTGGTAATCCCAGGGCTTTGAGCCAGCGAATGAAAGGGCGTTGGCGGGCGCTGTTGAAACTGTTTAAAAGACGAGTCGTGCTGCGCTCGCCGAAGCCGTCAATGTTAGCAAGCTCTTGAGCATCGAGGGTCAACCAATCCAGCAGGCCGTTCAGGCGGCCTGTTTCGAGAAGTTTCTCCCAGGTGCCGGGGCCGACATGAGGCAAGGCCAGCCCTTGCTTGCCACTGAGCCAGGCCAGTCGCGCGAGGAATTGGCTTTCGCAGCCAGGCGTCGGCTGCCAGCAACTCAACGGATGAAAGTCTGCCGCTAACGGTATGTTTAATTCGGCGCGTTCGGCGGCGCGCAGAACCACGCCGTCGAGCCTGGGAATGGTCAGTCCCGCCAGGCTGACGGACACCTGATCGCCGGGGCGGATATCCAGTTCCTCCCAGCGTCGCAGGGAGCTGACGCTCACGCGTTTGATCTGCCGGTCATCGAGTGTCACCGGTTTCAGCTCCAGCACCGGTGTGATCCGTCCAGTGCGACCGACCTTGAAATCGACTTTTCGCACCTCGGCCAGCGCCTGGGCAAAGGGGTATTTCCAGGCGATGGCCCAGTACGGGGTTTTCGCCTGCCAGCGCGCGGCTGAGGGGCGCTGGCTCTGGCGCAGGACGACACCGTCGCTGGCAAAGGGTAATGGCGAGCGGTACCAGTGGTCGCGCCAGTGTTCGGCGTCGGCGAATGTCTGGAGCGGCTGACTGTAAGGCGCCGTGCCCGGCAGCCCCAGTTCATCCAGCAGCGCGACACGGGCGGGCAGGCTGGCGGGCCCTTGCGGCCAATCCCAGATAAACAGCCCGATACCAGCGGCTTGCTCAGGGGCGAGTTCCTTGCGGGCCATCAGGCCGGCCACCGTCGAACGGGCATTGAGACTGCCGACCTTGGCTTGTACATGGCCGGTCAGGCGCCAGAAGAGTTCGCCTTGCACGAGCAAATCCACGGGTTGCGCCAGTTGTCGTGGGATAACGGGGATCAGTCGCGCCGGGGCCGTCCAGTCCTGACCGTTCACGCCGTCACCGCGACTGATCGCCTGATGCAGCACGCCGTTGCGATAGATCAGCGTCACGGCTACGCCGTCGACCTTGGGTTGAATCCAGATGTCCTTGCGATCGCGCAGCCAAGCCTCGACCGCGCGACCATCGCGAAGTTTTTCCAGGCCCGTGTGAGCAATGGGGTGGGCGATCTTGCCGCCTGCCGTGCGCAAAGGTTCGGGCGCCGGACCCGCGTTAAAGCACTCACGCCAATCGGCCAGCCGTGCACGGGACTGGTCGTAGAGTTCGTCGGCGATCAATGAGCGTCCGTTGTGGTGGTAGCTGTGGTCCCAAAGGTCGATCTGTTTTTGCAGGGTAGTGATTTCGTCCAGAGCCCTGGCGGGTGGCCAGTCGGGGCAATCGGCAGCGTTTGAGATTGAGCAGACCAGGGTCAGGAGGAAAATGGAAAACAGGCGCAGAAGCATGGTGAGCGTCCTTGCTCAAGTGGAATGCTTGAAGGCTAGTCACTTATTGTCAGGCGGGAAGGGCGGGTGTTTTGCCTTGTATTTCCGGGTGACTGGGCTGGCCTCATCGCGAGCAGGCTCGCTCCCACATTGGAATGCATTTCCCTGTGGGAGCGAGCCTGCTCGCGATGGCGGCGACACGGCGCAAAGCGAAAGGCAATAAAAAGCCCCGCACGGCGAACCGTGCAGGGCTTTTGGTACCGCCGGGGAAGTCTTACAGGCCGGCAGCCGAACGCAGGTCGTCGGCGCGGTCGGTTTTTTCCCAGGTGAACGTGGTGAAGGTGTCTTCGCCGACGGTCTTGGTGGCCGGGGTGCGACCGAAGTGGCCGTACGCAGCGGTTTCCTGGTACATCGGGTGCAGCAGGTCGAGCATGGTGGTGATTGCGTATGGACGCAGGTCGAACACTTCGCGAACCAGTTTGACGATTTTGTCGTCGCTGATTTTGCCGGTGCCGAAGGTGTTCAACGAGATCGAAGTCGGTTGAGCAACACCGATCGCGTAGGAAACCTGAATCTCGCAACGCTCGGCCAGGCCGGCAGCGACGATGTTCTTGGCTACGTAACGACCGGCGTAGGCAGCCGAACGGTCAACCTTCGATGGATCTTTACCGGAGAACGCGCCGCCGCCGTGACGGGCCATGCCGCCGTAGCTGTCGACGATGATCTTGCGACCGGTCAGGCCGCAGTCACCTACCGGGCCACCGATGATGAACTGGCCGGTCGGGTTGATGTGGAACTGGGTGTCCTTGGTCAGCAGTTCGGCAGGCAACACGTGCTTGACGATCAACTCCATCACGCCTTCGCGCAGGTCTTTGTACGACACTTCAGGGTTGTGCTGGGTCGACAGTACAACGGCGTCGATACCGACAACCTTGCCGCCTTCGTAACGGCAAGTCACTTGCGACTTGGCGTCCGGGCGCAGCCAAGGCAGCAGGCCGGATTTACGGGCTTCGGCCTGCCGTTGCACAAGCTGGTGCGAGAAGGTGATCGGTGCTGGCATCAGCACGTCGGTTTCGTTGCTCGCGTAGCCGAACATCAGGCCCTGGTCGCCGGCACCCTGATCTTCAGGCTTGGCACGGTCGACACCCTGGTTGATGTCAGGGGACTGCTTGCCGATGATGTTCATCACGCCACAAGTGGCGCCGTCGAAGCCGACATCGGAGCTGTTATAGCCGATGTCCAGAATGACGTTACGCACGATTTCTTCCAGGTCGACCCAGGCCGACGTGGTGACTTCACCGGCGATGATTGCCACGCCGGTTTTCACCAGCGTCTCGCACGCCACACGGGCGAACTTGTCTTCAGCAATGATGGCGTCCAGCACCGCATCGGAAATCTGGTCGGCGATTTTGTCCGGATGCCCTTCGGACACGGACTCGGAGGTGAAGAGGGAGTATTCGCTCATCTCGATTTTTTCCTGAATTTACCGATGGTGAGTGTCGCCAGTCGGCCGCTGAAAGTGGCGGACCTGAATCTGGAAACCATTACGTAAGCCTACATAGAGGCTTTCCCCGGGAACGAGTCCCGCAGCGGTGGCCCAACGGGCCAGATCGTCCTGTTCAAACCCCAACCAGAGATCACCGCAGGCCTCCCTGGCCCAACTCTGGTTGTGGCTACATAACTCTGTCACGAGCAGGCTACCGCCCGGTTGCAGCAAGTCGGCCATGTGCTTGAGCGCATCGGCCGGCGCGGCAAAGTGGTGCAGCACCATGTTCAGTACAACGCAATCAGCCTTGAGGCTGACGCCATTCAATGCATCGGCCAGTTGCAGGCTGACGTTAGCCAGCGCTTCACGTTCGCAGACCTGGCGCGCCAGTTCGAGCATCGCGGCGCTGTTGTCCAGTGCCGTGACGTGAGTGAAGCGGCGTGCCAGTTCAGGCAGAAAAGCGCCGTCACCTGGGCCGACTTCAATGGCCGTGGCCCCTTCACTGAAGCTCAGTTTGTCGAGCAACGCCACCACGCTTTCGCGGTACTGCGGCAAGCCGGCAATCAAGTCTTGCTGGGCGCGAAACTTCTCCGCGACCCGTGAGAAAAAGTCCTGGCTGGCCGCCGCCCGTTGCCCGTGGACCTGACCGATCCGCGACTGCACATCGGCCGGCAGGGTCAGGTTGTCCACTTCTTCGAGCAGCGCGGCGTGCAACTTGCCGCCCAGCAGATCGGTGTGGGGCAGGGCGCGACGGTAAAAAATCGCATTGCCTTCACGGCGCGTTGCCACCAGGTCGGCCTGGGCCAGCACCTTGAGGTGATGACTCATGCCCGACTGGCCGATGCCGAAGATCTGCGCCAGTTCCAGTACGCCAAACGAATCGTTGGCCAGCGCGCGCAATACATTCAGCCGCAGAGGATCGCCGCCGGCCTTGCACAGGGCCGCCAGCTCATCGCACTCGTCATGTTGAATGGAAGGCACGCGTAAATTCATAGGGCCAGCAGTCTAGTGATGGTCAGAAATCCCCGCAAGAGCAATATCAAAAAGTTTTGATATTGCTCGATAGATGGCACTTCTCGTGGAAAGGGTCACTCTACAAATCGTCAGCGGAAAGGTTTCACCAGGCGAATGCGACTTTATCCACCGGAAAAACGCCTTCAGATGATTATCTGTCATTGCCCCGAGGCGGGTCGGTGAGGGAAAATGCTCGCCTTTTTTCCGTTTCGTTTTATTCACTCTCGATTCAATATCCGCAGGAGAACAGCGATGCCCAGCCGTCGTGAGCGTGCCAACGCCATTCGTGCCCTCAGCATGGATGCCGTGCAAAAAGCCAACAGCGGCCATCCCGGTGCCCCTATGGGTATGGCAGATATCGCCGAAGTACTTTGGCGTGACTACCTGAAGCACAACCCGAGCAATCCATCGTTCGCCGACCGTGACCGCTTCGTGCTGTCCAACGGTCACGGTTCGATGCTGATCTACTCGCTGCTGCACCTGACCGGCTACGACCTGTCGATCGATGACCTGAAAAACTTCCGCCAGCTGCACAGCCGCACCCCGGGCCACCCGGAATTCGGCTACACCCCTGGCGTGGAAACCACCACCGGTCCACTGGGCCAGGGCCTGGCCAACGCCGTGGGTTTCGCCCTGGCAGAAAAAGTCCTGGCGGCGCAGTTCAACCGTCCGGGCCACAATGTCGTCGATCACCACACCTACGTGTTCCTCGGTGATGGCTGCATGATGGAAGGCATTTCCCACGAAGTCGGCTCCCTGGCCGGTACCTTGGGCCTGGGTAAACTGATCGCCTTCTACGATGACAACGGCATCTCCATCGACGGTGAAGTCGAAGGCTGGTTCACCGACGACACCCCTAAGCGTTTCGAAGCCTATAACTGGCAGGTGATCCGCAACGTCGACGGTCATGATCCGGAAGAGATCAAGATTGCCATCGAGACTGCTCGCAAAAGCGCGCAGCCAACCCTGATCTGCTGCAAGACCACCATCGGTTTCGGTTCGCCGAACAAGCAAGGTAAAGAAGATTGCCACGGCGCCCCATTGGGTGACGCGGAGATCGCTCTGACCCGCGCGGCGTTGAAGTGGAACCACGGTCCGTTCGAAATCCCGGCCGACATCTATGCCGAGTGGGACGCCAAGGAAGCCGGCCGCGCCGTTGAAGCCGAGTGGGATCAGCGTTTCGCTGCCTATTCCGCGGCTTTCCCTGAGCTGGCCAACGAGCTGATCCGTCGCCTGAGCGGCGAACTGCCGGCCGACTTCGCTGAAAAAGCGTCTGCCTATATTGCTGAAGTCGCGGCCAAGGGCGAAACCATCGCCAGCCGTAAAGCCAGCCAGAACGCCCTGAACGCCTACGGCCCGATGCTGCCGGAATTCCTCGGCGGTTCCGCTGACCTGGCCGGTTCCAACCTGACCCTGTGGAAAGGTTGCAAAGGTGTCACCGCCGAAGACGCCAGCGGCAACTACGTGTACTACGGCGTCCGCGAGTTCGGCATGAGCGCGATCATGAACGGCGTGGCCTTGCACGGCGGTCTGGTGCCTTACGGCGCGACCTTCCTGATGTTCATGGAATACGCCCGCAACGCCGTGCGCATGGCCTCGCTGATGAAGAAGCGCGTGCTGTTCGTCTACACCCACGACTCCATCGGTCTGGGCGAAGACGGCCCGACTCACCAGCCGATCGAGCAACTGACCAGCCTGCGCAGCACGCCGAACCTCGACACCTGGCGTCCAGCCGATGCCGTTGAATCGGCAGTGGCCTGGAAGTTCGCCCTGGAACGTAACGACGGTCCTTCGGCCTTGATCTTCTCGCGTCAGAACCTGCAGCACCAAACCCGCAACGCGATCCAGATCGAAGAGATCTCCCGTGGCGGTTACGTGCTGAAGGACTGCGCAGGCGAGCCTGAGCTGATCCTGATCGCCACCGGTTCGGAAGTGGGTCTGGCGGTTCAGGCTTATGACAAGCTGACCGAGCAAGGTCGCAAGGTGCGCGTTGTCTCGATGCCTTGCACCAGCGTGTTCGATGCGCAAGACGCCGACTACAAGCAATCGGTTCTGCCGTTGCAGGTCAGCGCCCGTATCGCCATCGAAGCTGCTCATGCGGACTACTGGTACAAATACGTGGGCCTGGAAGGCCGCGTCATCGGCATGACCACCTACGGCGAGTCGGCGCCTGCGCCTGCCTTGTTCGAAGAGTTCGGCTTCACCCTGGAAAACATCCTGGGTCAGGCTGAAGAGCTGCTGGAAGACTGATCCAGAAGTTGCGTCGTCCGGACTGCCGCCTTCGCGAGCAAACCCGCTCCCACATTGGAATGCATTCCCCTGTGGGAGCGGGCTTGCTCGCGAGGACGGTGGTTCGGTCCACGTTGCAATAACGGATTCACCACGGTAATCGAGAACCCCATGCCTCAACCGCGTCCCTACAAAGTTGCACTCAACGGCTACGGCCGGATTGGTCGTTGCGTCTTGCGTGCGTTGTTCGAGCGAGGCGAGAAGGCCGGGTTTGAGATTGTCGCGATCAACGATCTGGCGGACATGGCCAGCATCGAATACCTGACACGCTTCGACTCCACGCACGGGCGTTTTCCCGGCGAGGTGAAGGTCGAGGGCGATTGCCTGCATATTAATGGCGACTGCGTGAAGGTCCTGCGCAGTGCCACCCCCGAAGGCATCGATTGGGCATCGCTCGGCGTCGATCTGGTGTTGGAGTGCTCCGGCGCTTACCACACTCGCGAAGACGGTCAGCGTTTCCTCGACGCCGGCGCCCCGCGCGTGTTGTTTTCCCAGCCGATGGCCAGCGAGGCGGATGTCGACGCCACCATCGTCTACGGCGTGAACCAGGATTGCCTCACCGGCGATGAGCTGCTGGTGTCCAACGCGTCCTGCACCACCAACTGCGGCGTGCCGCTGTTGCGCCTGCTGGATCAGGCCATTGGTCTGGAATACGTGTCGATCACCACCATCCACTCGGCGATGAACGATCAGCCCGTCATTGACGCCTATCATCACGAAGACCTGCGCCGCACCCGTTCGGCGTTTCAGTCGGTGATTCCGGTGTCCACTGGTCTGGCGCGCGGCATCGAACGCCTGTTGCCGGAACTTGCCGGGCGAATTCAGGCCAAAGCCGTGCGTGTGCCGACGGTGAACGTGTCTTGCCTCGACATTACGATGCAGACCGTGAGCGACACCGACGCTACCGAGGTCAACCGGATTCTGCGCGAGGCTGCCAGCAGCGGCCCGCTCAAAGGCCTGCTGGCCTACACCGAGCTGCCCCACGCAAGCTGTGATTTCAACCATGACCCACATTCGGCGATCGTCGATGCCAGTCAGACCCGAGTTTCCGGCCCACGGCTGGTGAACATCCTGGCCTGGTTCGACAACGAATGGGGTTTTGCCAACCGAATGCTGGACGTTGCAGAACACTATCTGCAAACAGCGACTTCAAAAAAACCGTAGGAAGTGCGACCCATGACCGTGTTGAAGATGTCCGACCTCGATCTGCAAGGTAAGCGCGTATTGATCCGCGAAGACCTCAACGTCCCAGTCAAGGACGGTGTAGTCACCAGCGATGCGCGTATCCTGGCTTCGCTGCCGACCATCAAGCTGGCCCTGGAAAAAGGCGCGGCCGTCATGGTCTGCTCGCACCTTGGCCGTCCGACCGAAGGCGAATTCTCGGCCGAGAACAGTCTCAAGCCAGTCGCCGACTACCTGAGCAAGGCCTTGGGCCGCGAAGTGCCGCTGGTTGCCGATTACCTGGGCGGCGTTGACGTGAAGGCCGGCGACATCGTCCTGTTCGAAAACGTGCGCTTCAACAAAGGCGAGAAAAAGAACGCTGACGAACTGGCCCAGCAATATGCCGCCCTGTGCGACGTGTTCGTGATGGACGCCTTCGGCACCGCTCACCGCGCCGAGGGTTCGACCCATGGCGTGGCCAAGTTCGCCAAAGTCGCTGCCGCTGGCCCGCTGCTGGCCGCTGAACTCGACGCACTGGGTAAAGCCCTCGGCGCCCCGGCCCAGCCAATGGCGGCCATCGTTGCCGGCTCCAAGGTCTCGACCAAACTCGACGTGCTGAACAGCCTGAGCCAGATCTGCAACCAGCTGATCGTCGGCGGTGGCATTGCCAACACGTTCCTGGCCGCTGCCGGTCATCCGGTCGGCAAATCCCTGTACGAGCCGGACCTGCTGGACACTGCCCGCGAAATCGCCGCCAAGGTCAGCGTGCCGCTGCCGGTGGACGTTGTCGTCGCCAAGGAATTCGCTGAAAGCGCCACCGCGACCGTCAAGCTGATCGACGACGTTGCGGCAGACGACATGATCCTGGACATCGGCCCACAGACCGCGGCGAATTTCGCCGAGCTGTTGAAGTCGTCCAAGACCATTCTGTGGAACGGCCCGGTCGGCGTGTTCGAATTCGACCAGTTCGGTAACGGCACCAAAGTGCTGGCCCAGGCCATCGCGGAAAGCTCGGCGTTCTCCATCGCGGGCGGCGGCGACACCCTGGCGGCCATCGACAAATATGGCGTCGCCGATCAGATCTCCTACATTTCTACCGGTGGCGGCGCATTCCTCGAATTCGTCGAAGGTAAGGTGTTGCCGGCGGTTGAAGTCCTGGAAAGTCGGGCCAAGGGCTGAGGTCGCTGATTTGACCAGGAAAGGGAGTGTTCAGATGGTCAAGACGCTAGCGTTGTTGATCGTTGCGGGTTCGCTGGCGGCTTGCGGGAGTAACCCGAAAGCCAAGCCGGAACCTGCTCCGCAATCGGTGGAAAAGGGCTGCTACCAGGCTGACTGGCAAGCGGAAACAAACCCGGTGATCAACAAGCGTTCCGGGCCTGATGGCCTGGAAAAATACGAAACGCAGACACCCGCCAAGGAACATGGTTGCCCTTGACGGGTCTGACTCCTTACTCAGGGCTGGCGGCGTGCGCCGTCAGTCGAGGAACACGGATGAAAGGTTTTATCGCCATTACGGCGCTCGCACTGCTGGCAGGTTGTTCGAATTTCAACCTGTTCAAGCCTGCCGAATCGACGGACACCTGGACCACCTGGACCTGCGATAGCCAGGCCAAAGTGCTCTGGCGCTATACCGACGACAGTCGCAAGGCCGTCGATGTACGCCTCGGGGGCGCCGATCAGGTCTATCGCCTCAAGCTTGAACCGGGTGCGGAAGGTTCGCTGTACAGCGACGACATGCTGGCGTTTCACGTAAAAGGTGAGGAAGGCCTGGTGTACTGGGTCGCCACCAATGATTTGATCGGCCGCGGTTGTAAAGCGCAGTAATTGACACACCACAGATCCAATGTGGGAGCAGATCCAAATGTGGGAGCGAGCCTGCTCGCGAAAGCGGTGGATCAGCTTGCATCAAGATTGAATGTGAAACCGCATTCGCGAGCAGGCTCTCTCCCACAGTGGATCTGTGCAGGTTCTCAAGATTTGAGCAACACCGAATTCGCAGCCCGGGCCAACCCCCGATCTGCAAAAACTTGAATAGCCGCCGCCGCTCCGGCAGGCTGGCACGATTAACGACCCAAACCGGGAGAGACATACACAATGGCACTTATCAGCATGCGCCAGATGCTGGACCACGCAGCCGAGTTCGGCTACGGCGTTCCAGCCTTTAACGTCAACAACCTTGAGCAGATGCGCGCCATCATGGAAGCCGCTGACAAGACTGACTCCCCGGTGATCGTCCAGGCTTCGGCCGGTGCTCGCAAATACGCTGGTGCACCGTTCCTGCGTCACCTGATCCTGGCGGCAATCGAAGAATTCCCGCACATCCCGGTGTGCATGCACCAGGACCACGGCACCAGCCCCGACGTCTGCCAGCGCTCGATCCAACTGGGCTTCAGCTCGGTGATGATGGACGGTTCCCTCGGCGAAGACGGCAAGACCCCGACCGACTACGACTACAATGTGCGCGTCACCCAACAAACCGTGGCCATGGCTCACGCCTGTGGCGTATCGGTAGAAGGCGAGCTGGGTTGCCTGGGTTCGCTGGAAACCGGCATGGCCGGTGAAGAAGACGGCATCGGCGCCGAAGGCGTTCTGGATCACAGCCAGATGCTGACCGACCCGGAAGAAGCCGCTGACTTCGTCAAGCGCACCCAGGTCGATGCCTTGGCCATCGCCATCGGCACCAGCCACGGCGCCTACAAGTTCACCAAGCCGCCTACCGGTGACGTGCTGGCCATCGACCGCATCAAGGAAATCCACAAGCGCATTCCGAACACCCACCTGGTGATGCACGGTTCGTCTTCGGTTCCGCAAGAGTGGCTGGCGATCATCAACCAGTACGGCGGCGACATCAAAGAAACCTACGGCGTGCCGGTTGAAGAGATTGTTGAAGGCATCAAGCACGGCGTGCGCAAGGTCAACATCGACACCGACCTGCGCCTGGCGTCCACTGGCGCAATGCGTCGCCTGATGGCCACCAACCCGAGCGAGTTTGACCCTCGCAAGTTCTTTGGCGCGACGGTTACTGCGATGCGTGACGTGTGTATCGCTCGTTACGAAGCTTTCGGTACTGCGGGCAACGCTTCGAAGATCAAGCCGATCTCGTTGGAAGCAATGTATCAGCGTTACCTGAAAGGTGAGTTGAACGCCAAGGTTAACTAAAACTTCAGCGTTTTGTTTGCACAAAAAACCCGCAGAAATGCGGGTTTTTTTATGAGCGCTCGTCAATCGAGCCGTTACTTTTGCTGAACTAAACGTTATCGCGAAAAAGTATTAAAAACTGTCAATTGTTACAGGTGGTTTAGCCTTGTCATCTGGATAGAGTTGTCCTGGTAGTCGAAACCGCCAACTGGGGGGAAGCTGGTGCAGGCCGCCAGATGCAGGGGCGCGGTCATTGCGGCGAGGGTGTCAGGGAGAAGTGGTGGCAGGGGTGGGGCTGCTTCGCAGCCCAGCGGTAGCAAGCTCCCTCGTCACAGGGAGTGTCATCGTTGCGGGTGTGTGCCTGGGTTCTCGTTACTTATCGTGATCAATATCCAGCTTGCTGAATGTCACTTTCCCGCCTTCACTGGTGTACCCGGTGTTGTCCTGCACATACACCCCGGCCTTGAAGTACAGCGGTTTGACGCGCCACGTCGCGCTGATGTTGGTGTCCCATTGATAGCCCGCGGCGCTGATGCCCAGCGCCCCGCCAGGACTGAGGTGGATGAGGTAGGAAAACTCCTGATCCAGCTTCACGCCGGTAGCGACGGTGATCACCCGGCCTTCGCCATCATCAGGGTGCATGCGCACTTTGGCGACGATGTTGCCGCTCTTGCTGCTGGTCTTGTACTGATACTCGACCTTGACCATGGGCTTCTGGCTTTCATAGGCGTGGATCTGGCCAATGACGATTTTGCCCGAGCTCGGCACCTGGTTGACCGCCAGGGTGGCACGCAGGGAATTGTCGGCGTCCGGGTAGTACCAGTTTTTCAGCGTGCCGTTACTGTAGGTTTCCCGCAGTTCGGTGCGCGGATATTTTGCGTTTTCGGTTTTCGTGCCAGTCACCGGGGACCAGAAAAACAGGGTGCCGGTGTCGGAATGGAAGTATTGATCCTTGAAACCCTTCACCAGTTTGGCTGTTTCAACGGTGTACGGCGGGTTGCCGACGGGAACGCTGAGGTTCCAGGATGCGAGATCGATCATAGGAAAAGCTTCCAGAAATTTTGCAGCACGGACGTACCAGAAGCTCTAGCACGCGCCTTGGAGGGCGGTCTTTATAAGCGTAGAAGGCCCTTTTGTTAACGCCTGTCTGACAGATGGATGACGTCAAAATCCTGTTAAAAGGCCATCTTTCCCGGTTTTAGCGGCCTGTAGCGGTGACCGTTAGTCGGTAAATGAACCCTTTAGTTAAATGATGGCGTACTGATATCTTCTGCTTTAGCGAATCCCGGTCTAGAGTGAAGGCTTGTTATTTGTCCGGTTTTCACGAGAAACCAGCCTGACGCCCCAACAAGAGAAGCAGCATGGAATGCGCGCAACCCACGCCAGCCGAAGGCAGCTCAACACTTTTAATCGTCGATGATTACCCTGAAAACCTGATCAGCATGCGCGCGTTGCTGCAGCGCCAGGATTGGCAGGTCTTGACGGCTGCGTCCGGTTTTGAAGCCCTCAGTCTTTTACTCGAGCACGATATCGACCTGGTACTGCTGGATGTGCAGATGCCGGGCATGGACGGCTTTGAAGTCGCGCGCCTGATGCGGGGCAGCCAACGCACCCGCCTGACACCGATCATCTTCCTCACCGCCAATGAACAGTCCCAGGACGCCGTGATCAAGGGCTATGCCAGCGGTGCAGTGGATTACCTGTTCAAACCGTTCGATCCGCAAATTCTCAAGCCCAAAGTCCAGGCCCTGCTCGAGCATCAGCGCAATCGCCGGGCGTTGCAGCGCCTGAGCCACGATCTGGAGGTCGCGCGCGCTTTTAATGCGTCGGTGCTGGACAACGCCGCCGAAGGCATCCTGGTGGTCGGCGAGGACGGTCTGATTCGCTTTGCCAACCCGGCGATGTCGCGTCTGCTCAATGCCACGCTGCAAGACCTGCAGGGCAAAGAGTTTCTGGATTACCTGCAAAAGCCGCATATACCGATCTGGGCCGATTCCGAGTTGCTCGCCGGTTACAAGCGCGGCGAAACCTTGCGCCTGCATGACGCGCTGTTGCGTACGGCCCCCGGCCAGCAGGTGCCCGTGGCGCTGTCTTGCGCGCCGCTGCCCACCGAACAACATGCGATGGTGGTGACGGTGCTGGACATGTCGGTGGTGCGCCACCTGCATCAGCAATTGGAATTCCAGGCTGTGACCGACCCGTTGACCGGGCTGCTCAACCGCCGGGGTTTCTATCAGACGGTGGAAAACCTGTTGCTGCGCGGCGAGCGCTCTGACAGCGCGTGGGTGTTGCTTTATCTCGATCTCGACGGGTTCAAGCGGGTCAACGATTCCCTCGGCCACGATGCCGGCGACCGCGTGTTGCGCTGGGTCTCCGAGCAGTTGAAGGCGTGCTTGCGGCCGTTCGACATTCTGGCGCGCATGGGCGGCGATGAGTTCACGGCGCTGCTGGATCTGGAGTTCCCCGAACAGGCGGCGAAGATTGCCGAAAAACTCATCGAGCGGGTGTCGATCTGTCAGCAGATCGATGGTCTGGATATCGCGCTGGGCGCCAGCATCGGCATTGCTACGTACCCGGATTGCGGGGCCAATCTCGATGGTTTGCTGAGGGCGTCGGACATTGCCATGTACGAGGCCAAGCGCGCCGGCCGTCAGCAGTATCGTTTCTATGACCATGACATGAATGGTCGGGCGCGCTCACGGCTGATGCTCGAAGAAAGTGTGCGCACCGCCATTGAAAACCGTGATTTCAATCTGGTGTACCAGCCGCAGGTGGCCATCGCCGGTGGACAGATTCGCGGGTTCGAAGCGCTGTTGCGCTGGCAGCACCCGAGTGTCGGCGACGTGCCCCCCGGGCTGTTTTTGCCGTTGCTGGAAGAAGCGCGGCTGATCAGTCGCCTGGGCAGCTGGATTTATCAACGCGGCGCTGGCCAACGTAAAGCCTGGGAAACCCTGTTTGCCGAGGACCTGGTGCTGAGCGTCAGTTTGAGCAGCACGCAGTTCTGCATGCCCAACCTGGCCACCGAGTTGCGCCAGGTGCTGGAACGTCATGGGTTGCAGGCGCGTCATCTGGAAGTCGAGGTCACTGAAGAGGCCTTGATGCACAACCCCGAGGAAACCCGCAAACAGCTGCGTCTGCTGCGTAACCTGGGCGTGCGGGTGGCGCTGGATGACTTCGGTTCGGGGCCGTGCTCGCTGTCCCATCTGCGTGACCTGGATCTGGACACGCTCAAGCTCGACCGACATCTGATCGCTCGCTTGCCAGCGTCGTCACGGGATGCGGCGCTGGTGCGCAATGTGATCGACCTGTGCAAACAATACGGAATGCTGGTGATCGCCGAAGGGGTGGAAACCGTTGCGCAATATGAGTGGTTGCAAGCCAATGGTTGCGAGTACGTACAAGGCTTCCTGGTTGCCCGCCCGATGGTGGCCGAAGAGGTCAGCGACTTCGCACAGCCATTCGACTGGAGCGCGCTGACGGACTGAATTCGCTACACTGGCGACCTTTCCGTAATCGATGTTGCCGCCCCGATGACTGCCTTGAAATTCCTCCAGGCCTATCCCGCTGCTTTGCAGGACCAGGTGCGTCGGTTGATCACCGAAGGCCGGCTGGGCGATTACCTGAGCCAGCGTTACCCGCAAACGCACGACGTGCAGAGCGACAAGGCGTTGTACGCCTATGCGCTGGACCTGAAGCAGGAATACCTGCGCAATGCCCCGGCCATCGACAAGGTGTTGTTCGCCAACCGTCTGGACCTGACCCACCGCGCCCTCGGCCTGCACACCACGATCTCCCGAGTGCAGGGCGGCAAGCTCAAGGCCAAGAAAGAAATCCGCGTGGCCTCGCTGTTCAAGGAAGCCCCCGCCGAATTTCTGAAGATGATCGTGGTGCATGAGCTGGCGCACTTCAAGGAGTCGGATCACAACAAAGCGTTCTACAAGCTGTGCGAACACATGTTGCCGGGGTACCACCAGATCGAGTTCGATTTGCGGGTGTACCTGACGTGGCGGGAAATGCAGTAGCCAAGGAGTGTGTGGATGGACGTGAGCAAGACCAAGAGCAGCTTCTATCGCCGCTTGTACGTGGCGTACCTGATCGACAGCGGGCTGGCCAGCAGCGTCCCGGCACTGACCGAGGTGACCGGCATGCCCCGGCGCACGGCCCAGGACACCATTGCGGCGTTGGCGGATCTGGACATCGTTTGTGAATTCGAGCAGGAAGAGGGCGCGCGCAATCATGCCGGGCGTTATCGGATTCGCGAGTGGGGAGCGATTGACCGGGGGTGGATCGAGCGTAATCTGCGGCAGATCAAGGCGGTGTTGGAGTATCCCTGAATTCTGCGGCGTCAGTTATGACGCCATCGCGGGCAAGCCCGCGATAGGGCCCTCAAGAACGACGCATCCCGATATGCGGAATGCCATCCTCCAGGTATTCCTCACCCGCCACGACAAACCCGTACCGCCCGTAATACCCCTGCAAATGCGCCTGGGCCGACAGATAAACCGGCACTTCAGGCCAGCGCTTTTGCGCCTGCTTCAACGCCTGGGCGATCAGCTCATGACCCAGGCCCTTGCCGCGATAATCCGGCGCGGTAAGCACCCGCCCGATCACCACGTCTCCGCCCTGTAATTCAGGATCGAGCAAACGCAGGTACGCCACCAGTCGATCCCCGTCCCAGGCCATCAGATGGCAGGTGTCACCTTCCAGATCCTGGCCATCGACGTCTTGATAAATACATTTCTGCTCCACAACGAACACCTCGGCGCGTAGCTGCAGAACGGCGTAAAGCTGCTCCTTGCCCAGATCACTGTGGTGTTTGCAGATCCAATCGATTGTCATCTTCACATTCCTTGAGCATCGTCCCTCCGATACTAAGCGTCTGCACGAAAGATGTCTCGATGGCGAAGAAATCTGTGACAAAGGCCAAAATGCCATCATTCATTTCGCGCGGCGTTGTCTTCTTTGTGTAATCTGGGATGAAGCGCTGTGCAGTGGCTTCGATGAGCTAATGTTAGTACCTGGGTTTTGCCGGTACGGGGCCTTGGAGTTTTGGCTGAAAACGTCGGGCAACCGCCCGCTAAGGATTTTCGAGCATGCCGCGATTGCATCGAGCTTTGGCCTTGATCGGATTGCTGTTGCTGACTCAGAGTGCTGCAGCGGAAAAGCTGCGGTTGGTCGCCGATTCATGGCCGCCCTTTACCGACGCCACGTTGGTCAACGGCGGGTTGGCCACCGACATTGTCAGCACCGCGCTGGCCCGCGCCGGCTATGCCAGCGATTTTGAGCAGGTGCCGTGGGCGCGTGCGTTGCTGGGTATAGGCGAGGGGCGTTACGACGTGCTGGTGAACGCCTGGTACACCGATGAGCGCACCAGACTTGGCCAATTCTCCGGTGAGTACCTGCTCAACCGCGTGCGCTTTCTCAAGCGCAAGGACGCGCCGATCGAATTCAATAATCTGCAGCAATTGCACATGTACCCGATTGCGGTGGTGCGCGGTTATGCCTATTCACCCGCGTTCGATGAAGACGCTTCGCTGCAGAAGATCCCGGTGCACAGCTTCGCCATGGCCGTGCGCATGGTCGCCGCCGACCGGGTCAAGCTGACCCTGGAGGATGAATACGTCGCGCGTTACTACCTGGCACGGGAGTCAGCCAAGGTGCGCAATTCCGTGGAATTCCTGCCCAAGCCTTTGAGCGAGAACAGCCTGCATATTCTGGTCAGCCTGAAAAATCCGCAGCATGAACAGATTGTGGCGGGTTTTGATCGGGAGATCGCCGAGATGAAGGCGGACGGGAGTTATGAGCGATTGATGAAGGCGCATGGGATGTGAGTGGGCTGATCCGGATTTTGCGCTGTCGCTGATGGCCTCATCGCGGGCAAGCTCGCTGCCACAATGGATTCATGGCGTGCATGCAATTCCGGACACCGCACATATCCCCCAGTGGTGGGCTCGCCTGCGATGAGGTCCGCCCAGCCAACACCGATTTCAATCCTCGCTGGTGTCCTTGATGAGATGCGCCGCCAACGTCCGCAACGGCCCCAACTGGCGACAGATCAGCGCCAACTGCGTCTGCACCAGCCGCTGGCCTTCATCGATCTCGTCCGGCATCTGTTCCAGCTCATTGGCCAGTGCCTCTTCCTCATCACTTTGAATCGCAATCGGCTGTTTGCTCGCCAGGCCTTGAGCGATCTCATCAATGCTCGCCGCCAGTTTCACGCCGGCACCTTCGATCAAATGCTCGCGCACGTCCGCCGGCAGCAGGGTTTCACGGTGTGCGCCCAGTCCTGACAAATAGCTGAGCAACGTGTGCGACAACACCAGGAAGCGGAACCCGACATCCGCTTCCTTACGGAAATGCCCAGGCTCCATCAGCATGTTGGCCAGCGTCGTCGACAATGCCGCATCGGCGTTGTGCGCGTTGCGCCGGGCCAGGCGATAAGCCAGGTCGTCGCTCTTGCCGGCGGCGTATTGCTGCATGATCTGGCGCAGGTAAATGCTGTTGCAGGTCAGGGTGTTGGCCAGCACCTTGTTCAGGCGTCGACCCTGCCAGTCCGGCAGGAACAGGAACACCGCGAGCCCGGCGATCAGGCTGCCGAGCAGGGTATCGAACAGTCGCGGCAGAAACAGACCATAACCGTCGCCGACCTGGTTGAAGCAGAACAGCACCATCAAGGTGATCGCCGCCGTCGCCAGGGTGTAGCGCGTGGTGCGGTTGGTGAAGAACACCACCCCGGCGGCAATTGCGAAGCACGACTGGATCAGCGGGTTCGGGAACAGATCAAACAGCGCCCAGGCCAGGGTCAGGCCTATGGCGGTGCCGATGATCCGCTGACCCAGCTTGCGGCGTGTGGCGCCGTAGTTCGGTTGGCAGACGAAGAGCGTGGTGAGGATGATCCAGTAACCTTGCGACGGGTGAATCAAATGCACCATGCCGTAGCCGATGCTCAGCGCGAGGGGCAATCGCAGGGCGTGGCGGAACAGCAGCGAGGTCGGTGTCAGCTGCGTGCGCAAGCGCATCCACACATCCTTCAGGCTGCGGGGCGAACGGTCGAGCAGGCTGCTGTCGGTGGCGTCGGCGAGGGCGTCGGGGTTGCTCGCATCGCTGAGCAAACGGTCGAGAGTGCCGAGGTTGGCGGCCAGCGCGCGCAGGGATCGCAGCAGTCCGCGCCAGGCCGGGTTGCTCTGGATGCGCAGGTGTTCGAGGGAAGCGTGCAGGTCGCTCAGGGCTTCGGCGAAGCTGGCGTCATAAATGAAGGGTTGGCGCATCTGGATCGATTCCGCCAGCGCTCGGCACGCCTTGCCCTGCTGGCGCAGCAGGCGCTGACAGCGGAACAGCACGTCACTGTGGAAAAAGGCGTCAGCCAGCGCGTTATACGGATAGTGGGAGGAGCTGGCGCGCTCGTGGATGTCCTGGGCGAGGAAGTAGAGTTTCAGGTAGCGGCTGACTTTCGAGCCCGGTCGACCGTCTCCGACCCGGTGCAGAATGATTTCCTTGGCGGCGTTCAGTGCCGCGACGACCCGGCCGTTCTGCTGGGCCAGTTCCAGTCGACGCGCTTCCACGTCCATCTGCCGGATCGGCTCGAACAGCGACGACTTCAGCTTCAGGTAAAACCCCAGCTCACGGAACAATCGCGCGAGGCTCTGCTGCACCGGCTGGTTGGAAAACATCGCTTGCCACAACACCGAGAGCACGCCGTACCACGCCGCGCCGGCGACCAGCAGCAACGGCTCGTGCCAGAAATCGGTCACCTCGCCGCCGCGCTGGTCCACGCCGATCATGGTGTAGACCGACAGAATCAACGTTGCCGAGGCAATCGCGCCATAGCGTTCGCCCAGCGCACCGAGCATGGTCAGGCCGAAACTGGCCAGCGCGAGGGCGATGACGAAGACGATGGGGTAGGGGAAGAGCAGTTCGACGGAGAGGGCCGCGATGCTGAAGCACACCAGCGTCACGGCCAGAGCGTTGAGGCGGCCCTGCCAACTGTCGTCGGTCTCGGCCAGGGCGCTGGCGATGATCCCCAGGAACAGCGGGATCAGCAGCCCCATTTCATCCTGATACCAACACAGCGCCATGCTGCCCGTCAGGGCGATGAACACCCGCACGCTGTAACTGAATTTATCCAGCGCCCAGAGACGGCGCAGAGACTGACGAAATGGGGTCGATGGCATGAAGTGCGAGGGCCTTCCGAGGCAATGACGCTAAATTGAGCCAGTAATGACGTCGACGCAATGGCGCCGATCACATCTGACAGCAAAATCTGTTCCTTCCCTGGCGACGATGTCAGGTCAGTATTGAGCCTGTGGCGAGGGAGCTTGCTGCCGTTCGGCGGCGCAGCCGTCGTAAATACTGTGGCGTCAGATGTCGGGGCCTGCTGCGCAGGCCAGCGGGAGCAAGCTCCCTCGCCACAAAAGCTCGTACACTTTTTGATTCGTGTGGATCAGACGAATTGCGCCGCCGCGTAACCCGAGGCCCAGGCCCACTGGAAGTTGAAGCCGCCCAGATGCCCGGTTACGTCCAGTACTTCGCCGATGAAATACAAACCAGGGCTTTTCAGCGATTCCATGGTCTTGGACGACACCTCGTTGGTATCGACGCCGCCCAGTGTCACTTCGGCGGTGCGGTAGCCTTCGGTGCCTGCGGGAACGACTTTCCAGCTCGCCAGTTTTTCGGCGATGTCGGCGATTTCCGCGTGGGTGTACTGCTTCATCGGTTTGGAGACGAACCAGTTGTCCGCCAGCAGGTTGGCCATCTTCTTGGTGAAGATCTCGCCCAGCAGGGTTTTCAGTTCGCTGTTCGGGCGTTCGGCTTGCTGCTGTTGCAGCCAGCCCGGTACGTCGTGATCCGGCATCAGGTTGATCTCTACCGTATCGCCGGATTCCCAGAACGAGGAAATCTGCAAAATCGCCGGGCCGCTGAGACCGCGGTGGGTGAACAGGATGTTCTCGCGGAAGCTCTGGTCGTTGCAGCTCACCAGGCAATCCACCGACGTACCGGACAGCTCGGTGCAAAGCTCCTTGAGCTGATCGGTGATGGTGAACGGCACCAGGCCGGCACGGGTTGGCAACAGTTCGTGGCCAAACTGCTTCGCGACCTGATATCCGAAACCGGTGGCGCCCAGGGTCGGAATCGACAGGCCGCCAGTGGCGATTACCAAGGATTCACAGGTGATCTGCCCCAGCGTGGTGTCCAGCAAATAACCGTTTTCCAGCTTCTCGATGGTCTGGATCGAGGTGTCCAGGTGCAGGCTGACGCCGACCTGATCGCACTCGCTGAGGAGCATCTCGAGGATGTCGCTGGATTTGTTATCGCAGAACAACTGGCCGAGTTTTTTCTCGTGGTACGGCACGCCATGTTTGGCGACCATCCCGATGAAATCCCACTGGGTGTAGCGCGCCAGGGCGGATTTGCAGAAGTGTTCGTTTTGCGAGAGGAAATTGCCCGGTTCGGTGTACATGTTGGTGAAATTGCAGCGGCCACCGCCCGACATCAGGATTTTCTTGCCGGCCTTGTTCGCATGGTCGAGCAACATCACCTTGCGCCCGCGCCCGGCGGCGGTCAGCGCACACATCAACCCTGCGGCGCCAGCGCCAATGATCACGACTTCGGTAGAGCGCAAAACGGTGTCCTCACACAGGAGCTGATCTGAAATGCAATCAAATGTGGGCGCTGGCAAGCCAGCTCCCACAGGGGGGCGCGGCGTTTTTAGAGGATGCGCACGCGCAGCGAACGGCCTTTGATCTTGCCGTCATTCAGGCGCTGCAAGGCTTGTTTGGCAATCCCGCGTTCCACGGCCACGTAGGCCTGGAAGTCAAAAATCGCAATCTTGCCAACCTGCGCACCCGGAATCCCGGCATCGCCGGTCAGTGCGCCGAGGATGTCACCCGGACGCACCTTGTCTTTACGGCCGGCGCCGATGACCAGCGTGCTCATTTGCGGCAGCAACGGACCGCCGCCCTGGGATTTGAGGTTGTCGAGCTGATCCCAGCTCAATGGCGACTTCTGCAGCTGTTCGATGGCCTGGGCGCGATGCGCTTCGGACGGTGCGACCAGGCTGATTGCGATGCCTTTCTCACCTGCACGACCGGTACGGCCGACACGGTGAATGTGGATTTCCGAGTCACGGGCCAGTTCGACGTTGATCACCATGTCCAGCGCATCGATGTCCAGACCGCGCGCGGCGACGTCAGTGGCAACCAGCACCGAAGTGCTGCGGTTGGCGAACATCGCCAACACCTGGTCACGGTCACGCTGTTCCAGATCGCCATGCAAACCGACGGCGGAGATGCCTTTGGCCGTCAGGTGGTCAACGGTTTCCTGAACCTGCTGCTTGGTGAAGCAGAAGGCCACGCAGGACGCCGGACGATGATGCGCGAGGATTTTGACCACGGCGTCCATGCGCTCTTCCGGGGAAATCTCGTAGAAGCGCTGCTCGATCTGCGTGTCGTCGTGGAACGCCTCGGCCTTCACTTGTTGCGGATTGCGCATGAACTTGGACGCCAGCTGCTTGATGCCCACCGGATACGTGGCGGAGAACAGCAGGGTCTGGCGACGCTCGGGGCACTGGGCAATGATTTCTTCGATGGAGTCGTAGAAACCCATGTCGAGCATGCGATCGGCTTCGTCCAGGATCAGCGTGTTCAGGCCATGAAGGATCAGCGAGCCCTTGCGCAGGTGCTGCTGGATGCGACCCGGCGTGCCGACGATGATATGCGCGCCGTGCTCCAGCGAACCGATCTGCGGGCCGAACGATACGCCGCCGCACAGGGTCAGGACCTTGATGTTGTCTTCGGAACGGGCCAGACGACGGATTTCCTTGGCGACCTGGTCGGCCAGCTCGCGTGTCGGGCAAATGACCAGCGCCTGGCAGCCGAAGAAGCGCGGATTGATCGGGTTGAGCAGGCCGATACCGAAGGCCGCGGTCTTGCCGCTGCCGGTCTTGGCCTGGGCGATCAGGTCCATCCCTTTCAGGATCACCGGCAAGCTTTGCGCCTGGATCGGCGTCATCTCGGCATAACCCAAAGAGTCGAGGTTAGCCAGCATGGCAGCGGACAGCGGCAAAGTATTAAAAGCGGTGGCGATGGTGGTCACGGGACTGGCCTGCAAAACAAAATGTCGCGCAGTGTATCAGTCCCGTGGCCATTGGCCCTAAGGTTCGATGTGTTCTTCCGGACGTTTGACACGCCGTCCGTCTTCCTTTGACAGCTGCGAGAAGATCGTCGCGGCCAGCATGGCCATGACGCCGACGGTCACGAAGGTCAGTTGGAAGGCGCCCAATACCGTGTCCACGCCATCGTTTCCGACCTCGGCCGTGAACCCGCCAAGCAGCGCACCGGCGCACGCAACGCCCAGGCTCAGGGACAACTGCGCGACCACCGACAGCAGGCTGTTGCCGCTGCTGGCGCTGGCGTCGTCGAGGTCGATCAGGGTCACGGTGTTCATCGCGGTGAACTGCAAGGAGTTGATTGCGCCGAGAACCGCCAGCATGCCCAGCAGCAGCCAGTACGGCGTCTGCTCGCTGACCAGGCCCATGCTCGCCAGCATCAGACCCAGCGCCAACGTGTTGCCGGTCAGCACGATGCGATAGCCCAGGCGTTCGATCAGTGGCCGTGCCACCGACTTGGCAACCATCGCCGCAGCGGCCAGCGGCAACATGCTCATCCCGGCCTGGGACGGCGAGTAACCCAGCGCCACTTGCAGCAGCAACGGTACGAGAAATGGCAGTGCGCCGCTGCCCAGGCGGGCGAACAGGTTGCCGAGGATGCCCACGGCAAAGGTCCGGGTCTTGAACAGCGACGGCGCGAACAGCGGATTATCGATGTGCCCGGCCCGCAGCCAGTACGCCGCCAGACAGGCCATGCCGCCGAACAGCAGCAACATCACGCGCAAATGCGGCAGGTGCAGTTCGCCGAGACCCTCCATGGCGACGGTGATCAGCACCATCGCCGCGCCAAACAGCAGGAAACCGAGGCTGTCGAAACGCGTGCGCTCAGTGCCGCGCAGGTCGGGGATGAATCTCCACACGGCGTAGCAACCGACGGCGCCGACCGGCAGGTTGATCAGGAAGATCCAGTGCCAGGTCAGGTATTCCACCATCCAGCCGCCCATGGTTGGGCCGATCAGCGGCCCGAGCAGGCCGGGAATGGTGATGAACCCCATGATCCGCACCAGCTCCGAGCGCGGGTAGGCGCGCAGCACCACGAGCCGCCCGACCGGGAGCATCAGCGCACCGCCCAGGCCCTGAATCACCCGGGCGCCGATCAGCATGCTCAAGGTGCTCGACAGGGCGCAGAGCAGTGAGCCGAGGCTGAACAGCAGGATCGCGCCGAAAAAGATTTTCTTGGTGCCGAAGCGATCGGCGATCCAGCCCGAGGCGGGGATGAGCAAGGCGACGGTGAGCATGTAGGCAATGATCACACCCTGCATGCGCAGCGGATCTTCCGCCAGGTCGCGGGCCATGGCCGGCAGGGCGGTGTTGAGGATGGTCCCGTCGAGGGACTGCATGAAGAAGGCAATGGCGACGACCCACGGCACCCAGCGGGCGGTGACAGCGTCGAGAGGCGGGCGGTTGGGCATGGGACCTCTTGTGGGTTTTTAATGCAGATTTGTGGCTGTCGTTGACCTGTGGCGAGGGAGCTTGCTCCCGCTCGGCTGCGAAGCAGTCGTAAACCCGGTAAATGCGGTTTGTCTGATGAACCGTGTTTACTGATTTTTGGGCTGCTTCGCAGCCCAGCGGGAGCAAGCTCCCTCGCCACAGGGTTTTGTGGTTACAGCGTCAACGTCAGTTTGCTGATCAGCGCCCCCGGTAACAGCGCCGAAGCCGTTGCTCGCTGACTGTACGTGCTCGCCGACAGCAACAACTCGCGCTCTTCGGTCAACGCCTCCAGCTGTGAACCCAGCAAGCTGTAAGCACTGTCATCAAAACGCATGGTGCTCACCGGCGCCTGTATCTCGCCATTCTCGACCCAGAACGTCGCGAACCTTGTCATGCCGGTCATGCGCGCCCCCGGCTGGTCCGAGTAGTTCAAGTACCACAGATTGCTGATGTACAGCCCCGTGCCCAGTTGCTTGAGAATCTCTGCATCAGGCAACGTCCCGGCCGCCATGTTCAAGGCGCTCGGCATTTCACCGCCACTGGCACCGTTGGCGGTCAGGCCGTACTCGGCTGCACTGCGCGAGCTGACCATTTGCGCGCCGGCCTTGCCGTCGACAATCAACTTGAGATCGCTGCGCGGATACCCCTCGCCGGAGAACGCCGGGCTCAACGAACCGCTGACTTTTTCATCGACGGACACGAGCGGGCTGAACGAGCTGTTGCCTGCGAAAAGCTTCTGCAGCGGACTGTTTTTGCTGGCAATCGACTGCGCCGAAAAACCGCCCCAGCCGAGCATATCCATGATTTCGCCCATGGCTGCCGGTGCCAGAAAGGCGCGGTACTGACCTGGCGGCAGAGTGCGCTGCGGCCTGCCGAGAAACGCCAACTGCTCCCGTGCCTGGGCAAAGCGTTTGGCAAACCCTTCGCTGTTCCAGTCGTGCCCGGCGTAGCTGGCTTTCACTGCCTGCCCGTTGTCATGAAACAGGCTGAAGTCAAAGTTGAAGCTGTTGGCCTGGTGCCAGCCGAACGCGCCTGAAGAGCTGGCGAATCCGCGACTGATCGGACCGGCTGCATAGAAGCCCACCAGGTCCAGGCCTTCGGCAGCCTGGGCGATTTCGCCGACCACTTGCTCGGTGTCCGGCAGCGGATGCGCCTGCACGTTCTTGCTTTGCCAGCCGTTGTGGTTGAGCAGCAGATACGGATCTTTCGGCAGCAACGGCAAGGTCTCGCGCAACTGTTGCAGCCCTTCGGCCAAACGCTGGAGGTCGACTTCAGCATTGCCCGATAGCGTGATATCGAGGTCGGCATGCCGACCCTCGTTGATCAGTTTGAAGCCGACACTCGCTTGCTGAACCTGACCGGCCTGACGCACCTTGGCGTGGTTGAAACGAACAAAGGCCGATGACTCGGCGGCGTAGCTGAGGGTAAATTGCTCCGGTTCGCGAATGGCGTCGCGCAGCCAGTTGACCAAGGCCTTGAACCCGTCGGCCTGATTGTTTGACGTAGTCATCAGGCGTCTCCCCCAAACACATCCACATTGCTGAACACACAGGCCGGCGACGCATGGCCGACACGGATCACCTGGTTCGGCTCACCCTTGCCGCAGTTCGGGGTGCCAAGAACCTTGAAGGTGCTGGCATCGCCGACGGCGCTGAGGCTTTTCCAGAACTGCGCGGAAATCGCCCGGTAGTTCGGGTTTTTCACCACGCCTTTGAGCTCGCCGTTTTCAATCAACTGTGCCCATTCGCAACCGAACTGGAATTTGTTGCGCGCATCGTCGATCGACCAGGAGCGGTTGGTGCTCATCAAAATGCCGTGTTCGATGTTGCCGATCAGTTGCTCAAGCGGTTGGTCGCCAGGCTCGATGTTCAGGTTGGCCATGCGGTCGATCGGCGGGCGATTCCAGCCGCAGGCGCGGCTGTTGGCGACGCCGTCCATGCCGGCACGGAATTGCGACAGCGCACCGCCCAATGGACGCAGGAGCAAGCCTTCTTTGATCAGAAATTGCTTGCTGGCGGCGGTGCCGTCGTCGTCATGGCCGTAGCTGGCGAGCTGCTCGGGGATGTCCGGGTCGAAGGTCACGTTGAGCAGTGTCGAACCGTATTGCAGATGGCCGAAGTCTTCTGCCTTGACGAAACTGGTGCCGGCGTAATTGCGCTCGTCACCGAGGATGCGGTCCAGTTCCAGCGGATGACCGATGGATTCGTGGATCTGCAGCATCATCTGGTCGGGCATCAACAGCAGGTCGCGCGGGCCTTGCGGGGCGTTCGGTGCCAGCAACAATTGCAGCGCCTGATCGGCGATTTTCGGGCCTGCACCCACCAGGCCGCAGCGACTGATCACATCAAAGCCGCCCTGTTGGCCGAAGTTTTCGCGGCCGAGGGTACGGGTCTGGCTGTCGCTGCCGTCGTAGGCGGTGACTTCCAGGCTCGGGTAGATGAAACGCTGGGCCTGGCGCAGTTCAGCGCCGGCGCTGCTGAGGTAGATCTGTTCGACGTTGGTGATGCCGATGCTCACCTGCCAGTTCACCAGTCGCTCGTCCTTGGGCACGGACGCTGATTCGGCGCCGAGCAGTTGATAGCAATCGCTCAGGGACGGGAAGGGCAGGTCGAAGTTCGGCGAGAAGTAATCGGCGCGGTCGCTGGAGACGGCTTGATCACGCAAGTCGAGCAGGGCGTGGGGCTTGAGCCGGCGGGCGTGTTGCTCGGCTTTTTCCAGCGCGGCCTGCAGGCCGGATTGCGACAGGTCGTTGGTCGCGGCGTAGGCTTCGACGCCGTTGACGCGCACGGTCAACATCGCGCCTTCGTCACGACTCAGGCTCGGAGGTTCGGCGACGTTCTTGCGCACCGACAGGTACTGGCCGGACTCGCGCACATAACGCAGCGAAAAGAATTCAGCGCCCGTGCGCAAGGCAGCGAAGCGCTGCTTGAGCTGGGGGTGGAAATCGAACATTCGGGAACCTCCTTGGTATGGGGTTGCGATGTATCGGTGTTGCGAGGGGGGTGAAACGTTTGCGTGGCGCTAGATTAGGCCTGGGCGGGGATCGATATCAAGGGCGGGGCGGTGCAGGAAGTGCCGGGGTGTGTCAGGCAGGGAGGCGTTGTCTGGTCGGACCCCATCGCGGGCAAGCCCGCTCCCACAGGGGGTCTGGGTGAATCACAAATGTGTAATCCAACCCGGAACCTGTGGGAGCGGGCTTGCCCGCGATGAGCCACGCCGAGGCGTAACGGTCTTACTGAGCAGTCAGGCTCACATCCCGCAGCGGCTTGCCACGCACCGGTGCATCACCGGCCACGTAGTAGTCGGCCGTGCTGCGCGGCAACGGCTTGCGGCCACGGATCTTGTCGGCGATTTTCTCGGCGATCATGATCGTTGGCGCATTCAGGTTGCCGGTGGTGATGATCGGCATGATCGAGGCATCGACCACACGCAGGGCTTGCATGCCATGCACGCGACCTTCGGCATCGACCACGGCCATTTCGTCGGTGCCCATCTTGCACGAGCAGGACGGGTGGAACGCCGTTTCGGCGTGCTCGCGGATGAACTTGTCGAGCTGCTCATCGGTTTGCACGTCAATGCCCGGGCTGATTTCGCGGCCACGGAAAGCGTCCAGTGCAGGCTGTTGCATGATTTCACGGGTCAGGCGGATGCCGTCGCGGAATTCCTGCCAGTCCTGCTCGGTGGCCATGTAGTTGAACAGGATGCTCGGGTACTCGCGCGGGTCCTTCGACTTGGCCTGGATGCGACCGCGGCTCGGCGAACGCATGGAACCCATGTGCGCCTGGAAGCCGTGCTCTTTCACCCCGTTGCTGCCGTTGTAGTTAATGGCCACTGGCAGGAAGTGATACTGGATGTTCGGCCAATCGAATTCCTCGCGGGTGCGGATGAATCCGCCGGCTTCGAACTGGTTGCTGGCGCCGATGCCGGTGCCGTTGAACAGCCACTCGGCACCGATGGCCGGCTGGTTGTACCAGAGCAGCGACGGGTACAACGAGACCGGCTGGGTGCAGGCGTATTGCAGGTACAACTCGAGGTGATCCTGCAGGTTTTCGCCGACGCCTGGCAGGTCATGGACCACCGGGATGTCGAGCTTTTTCAGCAGTTCGGCCGGGCCGACGCCAGAGCGTTGCAGGATCTGCGGCGAAGCGATGGCGCCGGAGCACAGCAGCACTTCTTTGCGGGCGCGGGCTTCAACGCGCTCTTCAGCGGCGCCGATCAGGTAACGCACGCCGACCGCACGCTTGCCTTCGAACAGGATCTTGTCGGTCAGGGCGTGGGTGACGATGGTCAGGGTCGAGCGCTTCTTGGCGATGTCCAGGTAGCCGCGTGCGGTGCTGGCGCGACGGCCGTTCGGCGTCACGGTGCGGTCCATCGGGCCGAAGCCTTCTTGCTGGTAACCGTTCAAGTCTTCGGTGCGCGGGTAACCGGCTTGTACGCCGGCTTCAACCATGGCGTGGAACAGCGGGTTGTTGCCGGCTTTCGGCGTGGTCACGCTGACCGGGCCGTCGCCACCGTGGTAGTCGTTCGGGCCGATGTCACGGGTTTCAGCCTTGCGGAAGTACGGGAGGCAGTTCAGGTAGTCCCAGTCTTCAAGACCTGGAAGCTTGGCCCAGTTGTCGTAGTCCATCGCGTTGCCGCGGATGTAGCACATGCCGTTGATCAGCGAAGAACCACCGAGGCCCTTGCCGCGACCGCATTCCATCCGGCGACCGTCCATGTGTGGCTCCGGATCGGTTTCGTAGGCCCAGTTGTAGCGACGACCTTGCAGCGGGAACGCCAGGGCGGCCGGCATTTGCGTGCGGAAGTCCAGGCGGTAGTCCGGACCGCCGGCTTCGAGCAGCAGGACGGTGACGCCTTCGTCTTCAGTCAGACGGGTCGCCAGGGTGTTACCGGCCGAGCCGGCACCGATGATGATGTAATCGAATTCTTGGGACATTGAAATGCACCCTCTTTGAAAGTGGTCAGGTCAGACCGTTGGGAGTGCTGCGCACTCGATCGCCACGGTGCGGCGATCCGACAGGCTGGCCCCACATTGGAATACGTACTCTGTGGGAGCCAGCCTGCTGGCGATGACGGCCTCGCAGGCGAAGCAGATGCCGCCTTAGAACACCGAGGCGTAATCGCCCAGCTCAACCTGTACCGATTTGATGCGTGTGAAGTTGTTCAGCGAGCTGATGCCGTTCTCACGGCCAACACCCGACTGCTTGTAGCCGCCGACCGGCATCTTCGCGTCGGACTCGCCCCAGGCGTTGATCCAGCAGATACCGGCTTCCAGTTGATGAATCACGCGGTGAGCGCGGTTCAGGTCCTTGGTGACGATGCCAGCGGCCAGGCCGAAGTCGGTGTCGTTGGCACGACGGATCACTTCTTCTTCGGTTTCGTAGGTCAGGATCGCCATGACCGGGCCGAAGATTTCTTCGCGCACAATGGTCATCTCGTCGGTGCAGTCGGTGAACACGGTCGGTGCCACGAAGGCGCCTTTGGCGAAGTCGCCTTCGGTCAGACGGCTACCGCCGCACAGCACGCGAGCGCCTTCTTCCTTACCTTTGGCGATGTAACCCAGCACGCTTTCCATGTGGGCAAAGCTGACCAGCGGGCCGAAGTTGGTGTTTTCGTCTTCCGGGTTGCCGATACGGATACGGGCAACGCGCTCAGCGATCTTGGCTTCGAATGCCACTTTCAGATGGCTCGGTACGAACACTCGGGTACCGTTGGTGCAGACCTGACCGGAGCTGTAGAAGTTGGCCATCATCGCGGTGTCGGCAGCGCGATCGAGGTCGGCGTCATCGAAAATGATCAGCGGGGACTTGCCGCCCAGTTCCATGGTCACGTCTTTCAGCGAGGAACTGGAAGCACTGGCCATCACCTTCTTGCCGGTGTCGGTGCCGCCGGTGAAGGAGACTTTCTCGATGCGTGGGTGCTCGGTCAGCCAGGTGCCGACTTCACGGCCGCTGCCGGTCAGGACGTTGAACACACCCGCTGGAACGCCCGCTTCGGTGTAGATCTCGGCCAGTTTCAGCGTGGTCAGGGACGTGACTTCGCTTGGCTTGAAGATCATCGCGTTACCCGCTGCCAGGGCTGGTGCGGATTTCCACAGGGCGATCTGGATCGGGTAGTTCCACGCACCGATACCGGCGACAACGCCCAGCGGCTCGCGACGGGTGTAGACGAACGAGGTGGTACGCAGCGGAATCTGCTCGCCTTCGATGGCCGGAACCAGGCCCGCGTAGTACTCCAGCACGTCAGCACCGGTGACGATGTCGACATACTTGGTTTCGGAGAACGACTTGCCGGTGTCCAGGGTTTCCAGGGCGGCCAGTTCATCGTTGCGCTCGCGCAGGATGTCCACGGCACGGCGCAGGATGCGCGAACGCTCCATGGCGGTCATCGCGGCCCAGATTTTCTGGCCCTTTTCGGCGCTGACGACAGCGCGCTCGACGTCTTCCTTGGTCGCACGCTGTACGTTTGCGAGGACTTCACCGTTAGCCGGGTTGATGGCTTCGAAAGTGGCGTCGCTGCTGGCGTCGGAGTAACCGCCATCGATGTAGAGTTTTTGCAGTTCGAAACGGGCCATAGTGTCCTCGCAAGTGCATAAGTGGTTGGCGTAGGCCACCGCGGTGAAGCCATACAAGTGTGGCAACACCGATCGGCAGCAGTTCAGGGGCTGAGCGTTATGTGTGCTCTAACTCACCTGCTTGGCCAATTGGAAATCCATGTATTCGTAAGCGATCCGGTGCGCCTGTTCCGTGTCGAAAGCATCTCCCGACAGCGCCCCCCGCAACCACAAACCGTCAATCAACGCCGCCAGGCCCCGGGCTGCACTGCGCGCATCATCGAGCGGCAATACGCGACGGAACTGGCAGCACAGGTTGGAATACAGACGGTGATCGTTGATCCGCTGCAACCTGTGCAAAGACGGGTGGTGCATGCTGGTGGCCCAGAAGGCCAGCCAGGTTTTCATTGCCGGGCCATTGACCTGGCTGGCGTCGAAGTTGCCTTCGATGATCACCTGCAGATGCGCCCGCGGGCTGTCATCTTCCAGCGCCTGACGGCGCGCGGTGACGTTCTCGCTGAGGACACTCATCAGGTACTGCGCCGTGGCAGCTATCAGGCCGTTCTTGTCCTGAAAGTAATGACTGATGATGCCATTCGAGACACCGGCCAAACGGGCGATCAGCGCAATGCTGGCGTCCCCCATCCCGACCTGATCGACGGCCTGCAATGTGGCTTCGATCAATTGCTGGCGGCGGATGGGTTGCATACCGACCTTGGGCATCTTGCACATCTCCTTAGGCCTTCCGGCAGACGCAAAACGTCTATCGGGTTGAGGGCCAGTCTATTTTGTTTTGATTGAACGTTCAATCAACAAAGAATAAGATCTGCGACAAATCGTCGCTGCTTACAGATTTTTCCTACGTGTAAATGGCGATAAACCGACATCCAAAACGGCTCGAAACCTATACGCAACCGCGTCTACAGGCTTCGGGCTTTTTTCGGGGTGTCTTTATATCACCCGCCGGTCGGCTGCCAACTCATCGATTGGTCGGGTATCGCGTTGCCTTGTGTTCTTCTCTCGCACTGCCGGAGCCTCTGTGCCATGAGTTCTGCCTCTCTTATAAAGACCCCGCCCGAGAAGGTGACGGTCAACGGTTGGGTGTTCTACACCTCTACCGCGCTGATCCTGCTGTTGACCGCCATTCTGATCATCGCCCCGCAAGAGGCCGGCAGAATGCTCGGAGTGGCTCAGGCCTGGTTGTCCCGCAGCTTCGGCTGGTACTACATGGTGGTGATCGCCGCGTACCTGGTTTTCGTGGTCGGCCTGGCGTTTTCGTCCTACGGAAAACTCAAGCTGGGCAGCAAGGACGACACCCCGGACTTCAGCTATGGCGCCTGGGCGGGGATGCTGTTCTCCTCGGGTATCGGCATCTCGCTGCTTTACTTCGGTGCTTCCGAGCCGCTGGACCACTACTTCAACCCGCCGGAAGGCGTTTCGGCCAGCAACATGGCCGCACGTCAGGCGGTGCAGCTGACTTTCCTGCACTGGGGCCTGCACGGTTGGGCGATCTACGCACTGGTCGGCCTGGCCGTTGCTTACTTTGCCTACCGTCATAATCAGCCGCTGGCGTTGCGTTCGGCGCTGTATCCGCTGGTGGGCGAACGTTGGGTCAAAGGCGCGGCCGGTCACGCGGTGGACGGCTTCGGCATGTTCGTGACCCTGCTGGGGCTGGTGACGAACCTGGGGATCGGTTCGCTGCAAGTGTCGTCGGGCCTTGAAAACCTGTTCGGCATGGAACACAGCAACACCAACCTGCTGATCGTGATCATCGTGATGAGCACCGTGGCGACCATCGCTGCCGTGTCCGGCGTGGAAAACGGCATTCGCCGTCTGTCCAACCTGAACATCGTGTTGTTCAGCGGGCTGCTGATTTTCGTGCTGCTGTTCGGCCCGACTTTGCACCTGCTCAACGGCTTTGTGCAGAACATCGGTGACTACCTGAACGGCGTGGTACTGAAGACCTTCGACCTCTACGTTTACGAAGGCAACAGTGAGAAGTCCGACCGCTGGTTGGGCTTGTGGACCCTGTTCTACTGGGCCTGGTGGATTTCCTGGGCGCCATTCGTAGGCATGTTCATCGCGCGTATTTCCCGTGGTCGCACGGTGCGTGAACTGGTGGCCGGCGTGCTGCTTATTCCGCTGGGGTTCACCCTGGCGTGGCTGTCGATCTTCGGTAACTCGGCCCTGGACCTGGTGATGAACCATGGGGCGGTGGAGCTCGGGAAGACGGCGCTGGAACAGCCGTCCATGGCGATCTACCAGTTGCTGGAGCATTACCCGGCGTCGAAAGTGGTGATCGGCGTGTCGATCTTCGTGGGTTTCGTGCTGTTCCTGACCCCGGCGGATTCCGGTGCGGTGATGATGGCCAACCTTTCGTGCAAGGGCGGCAATGTCGACGAAGATGCACCGCACTGGCTGCGGATCTTCTGGTCCGTGGTGATCACCCTGGTGACCATCGGCCTGCTGTTCGCCGGTAACTTCGAAGCCATGCAAACCATGGTGGTGCTGGCCGGCCTGCCGTTCTCGGTGGTGCTGGTGTTTTTCATGTTCGGCTTGCACAAGGCCATGCGCCAGGACGTGCAGATCGAACAGGAGCAAGCGGAACTGGCTGCACGCGGTCGTCGTGGTTTCAGCGAGCGTCTGACCCAGCTGGACCTGCAACCGAACCAGTCGATCGTTCAGCGCTTCATGGACAAGCAAGTCAGCCCGGCGCTGGAAGAGGCCGTGGTTCAGCTGCGTGGCAAAGGTCTGGACGTGCAAACGTTGCTGGGCAAGGCCAAGCGCTGCATGGGCCTGCGGATCGAGATGGAAGAGGGCAACCCTTTTGTCTACGAAGTGAGCCTGGACGGCTATCTGGCGGCGGCGAGCGACACGGTGTCGGCCGAAAGTGCCGATGAACCGCGCGCACGTTACTACCGCGCCGAGGTGTACCTGCACAACGGCAGCCAGGATTACGACTTGATGGGCTTCACTCAGGATCAGATCACCCGTGACGTGCTCGATCAGTTCGAAAGCCATCGGCAGCTCCTTGGCCGGGTCTATAGCTGAAACTTGAGGTCATGCGGTGCAAGTTGCTGCACCGCAGATCCATTGTGGCGAGGGAGCTTGCTCCCGCTCGACTGCGTAGCAGTCGCATTTAACGATAACGCGGTCTTTCTGAATGACCGTGGTGTATGGTTTTGGGGTTGCTACGCAACCCAGCGGGAGCAAGCTCCCTCGCCACAGTTATCAGCATTCCAAGCCAAATATCTGCACTAACAAAAACGCCGCGATCCTCTCGCGGCGTTTTTGTGTCTGCTGCCTTAGCCCAGGTTCTTGCCGAGCAGCGCGTGATACAGCTCGCTGTCGCCGAGAATCCCGACCACCTTGTTGTTGTCGTGCAGTACCAGCTTGTTGCCGGTCTGATAACGAATCTGCAGCGCATCGCGCATGCCGATGTTCGAATCCACCAGGGTAGGTCGACGACCCAGCCCTTCTACCGCCTGACCCGGCACCCAGTTCTGCAGATCCAGCGCTGAACCATTCTGGCGTGCGCCCTTGATGGTGTTGCCTTCGGCCAGGTCCAGCCACGAATCGCCGCCCGGATCGAGGCAGACCGAACCGTTGATGCGTTTGCAGTTGTCGAGGGTGCGCATCAGGCTGCGACCGCACAACACGTTCAGCGGGTTGGTGTGCGCGACAAAGGTCCGCACGTAATCGTCCGCCGGGTTCAACACGATTTCTTCTGGCTTGCTGTACTGAATGATCCGACCGTCTTTCATGATCGCGATGCGGCTGCCGAGCTTCAGGGCTTCATCGAGGTCGTGGCTCACGAACACGATGGTTTTGCTGAGCTTGCGTTGCAGTTCCAGCAGTTCGTCTTGCAGGCCCTGGCGGATCAGCGGGTCGAGGGCCGAGAAGGGTTCGTCCATCAACAGAATGTCGGCGTCCATCGCCAGCGCGCGGGCCAGGCCAACACGCTGCTGCATGCCGCCGGAGAGCTCGTCCGGCTTCTTGTTGCGCCACTGGGTCAGTCCCACCAGCTCAAGCTTTTCGTCCACCAGTTTGCGCCGTTCTTTCTCGGGGCGGCCCTGCATTTCCAGACCGAAGCTGATGTTCTCGCGCACCGTCAGCCAAGGCATCAGGGCGAACTTCTGGAACACCATCGCGATACGCTTGGTGCGCATCATTTTCAGTTCTGCCGGAGTACAGGACGCGATGTCGATCTGCTTGCCTTCGTGCTCGACAAACAACTTGCCACGGCTGACGGTGTTGAGGCCGTTGATGCAGCGCAGCAGGCTCGATTTGCCGGAGCCGGACAGGCCCATCAGCACGCAGATTTCACCTTTATCGATATCCAGGCTGGCCTTTTCAACACCGACGATCTGGCCGGTCTTTTTCAGGATCTGGTCGCGGGTCATGCCTTGGTCGAGGAGCTTGAGCGCCTCGCGCGGATCTTTGGAGAAGATTACGTCGACGTCTTCGAAGCGAATAATGCTCATGCGTCACCCCCTGCTTTAGCGTCGGGTTGTTTGCAGATACGGTCGAGCATGATCGCCAGCAATACGATCGCCAGGCCGGCTTCGAAGCCCAGGGCGATATCAGCAGTGTTCAGTGCGTTGACCACGGGTTTGCCCAGGCCGTCGGCGCCCACCAGTGCCGCGATCACCACCATCGACAACGACAGCATGATGCACTGGGTGATACCGGCCGCGATGCTTGGCATGGCGTGGGGCAATTCAATCCGTGAGAGCAATTGACGACGCGAGCAGCCGAAGGCTTTGCCAGCGTCCATCAGTTCCTGAGGGACATCGCGAATGCCCAGGTAAGTCAGGCGGATAGGCGCGGCAATCGCGAACACTACCGTTGAAATCAGACCCGGGACCACACCCAGACCGAAGAGGGTCAGGGTAGGAATGAGGTAAACGAAGGTCGGTACGGTCTGCATCAGATCGAGTACCGGACGCATCACGGTGTAGAACATCGGCTTGTGCGCGGCGACGATGCCCAGCGGCACGCCGATGACCACGCAGACCAGGGTGGCGAACAACACCTGGGCGAGGGTTTCCATGGTTTCCTGCCAGTACCCCAGATTGAGGATCAGCAGAAAGGAGGCAATGACGAAAACGGTCAGCCCCCACTTTCGTTGAATGAAATGTGCCAGTAGCGCGATGAGGCCGATCAATGCCAGCGGGTTGAACCAGGTCAGCGCAAAAGTCACGCCGTGGATCATCGTTTCCAGTGACACGGCGATTGCGTCGAAGGTGTTGGCGCCGTGTTGCGTCAACCATTCAACGAAGCCCGCAATGTACTGGCCTAGAGGTATTTTCTGATCAATCAGCATGGTAGTGAACGTCCGCATGCAAGGAAATAAACAGCCCGGGCGAGCGAACCCGCCCGGCGTAAGCGATTACTGCGCGAGCTTGGCTTTCACGGCCTCCAGGCCTGGTTTACCGTCAATGGTGGTCACGCCAGCGAGCCAGGTATCGAGGACCTGTGGGTTCTTTTTCAGCCAGGCCTTGGCGGCCGCTTCAGGCTTCATTTTGTCGTCCAGGATGTTGCCCATCAGTGAGCTTTCCATGTCGACGGTGAATTCCAGGTTTTTCAGCAACTGGCCCACGTTGCTGCACTCCTGGACGTACCCCTTGCGGGTATTGGTTGCCACGGTGGCTGCACCGAAGTCAGGGCCGAAGAAGTCGTCACCACCGGTCAGGTACTGAATCTTGAAACGCTTGTTCATCGGATGCGGCGCCCAGCCGAGGAATACGACGGCGGTGTCGCGTTTCTGCGCGCGGTCGACTTGCGACAACATGCCCGCTTCGCTGGATTCGACCATCTTGAATCCGGCGTCCTTCAAGCCGAAGGCGTTCTTGTCGATCATACTCTGGATCAGACGGTTGCCGTCGTTACCCGGTTCGATGCCGTAGATCTTGCCGTCGAGTTCTTTCTTGAATTTGGCGATGTCGGCGAAGTCATGCAGCCCTTTGTCGTACAGCGCCTGCGGCACGGCGAGGGTGTACTTGGCGCCGGTGAGGTTGGTGCGCACGACATCCACGGTGCCGGCATCGCGGTAGGCCTTGATGTCGTTTTCCATGGTCGGCATCCAGTTACCGAGGAAAATGTCCATGTTCTTGCCATCGGCCAGGGACTTGTAGGTCACCGGAACGGAAATCATGGTGGTTTTGGTCTTGTAGCCCAGGGCATCGAGCACGACGCTGGTGGTGGCGGTTGTCGCGGTAATGTCTGTCCAGCCGACATCGGAGAAGTTTACGGTACTGCACTGAGCGGGTTCTGCGGCTTGAGCCAGTAACGGCAGACTCAGCATGGCGGCCAACAACAACGACGGGGAACCTTTCATGGATGGACTCCTTGGTGTTTTTTTTGGCAGTGTTCCGACTGGACCACCGCACTTATAGGTTGCGGTTGGATGGCGTTTTGGAGACAGCTCTACCAGGGCGCCTTGCAATCGAGTCGATACGATCATGTACCAGTGAAAATCTGACGCCTACAGGGTGCGTCGTAACCAGTACAGGGATGGTCGCATCCAGTGTCGGTGACGTCGTTTACAGATTTTTTCAGCCCCTTTTCCCCCTCTGCATCGCCAAAAAATGGCGAAAACATGGCGTAAAACGCACACGGCGTTGGTGGGCATGAGTGCGTCGGTGTGAGACGTCGAACGACACCGCAAAAGCCTGATGATGCGGCCATCTCGGCGGATTGCAGCTTGAGCGTAGCAGCTCCGTCACCGGGCGCTTCTGCGTCTGGAGTAGGCACATCCAGGAGTTCGGCAGTAATGGCTATCAGCGTTTTCGACCTGTTCAAAATCGGCATCGGTCCTTCCAGTTCGCACACCGTGGGGCCGATGCGCGCCGCGGCGCTGTTCGTGCAAGGTTTGCGTGAACAGGGTCTTTTGGAACAAGTGCGGCGCGTCGAAGTTCAGCTTTATGGCTCGTTGTCCGCCACCGGTATCGGTCACGGCAGCGACAACGCGGTGATCATGGGCCTGATGGGCGAGTGGCCGGACGCGATCGATCCGTCGCAAATCGGCATTCGCATTGAAACCCTGCGCGAAACCCACACGCTGCTACTCGATGGCCGTTTGTCGGTGCCGTTCATCTGGGGCCGGGACATGCGCCTGATCGACGAAAACCTGCCGTTCCACCCCAACGCCATGACCCTGATCGTCGAAGGCGATGACGGCGAGCTGCACCGCGACACCTACTATTCCATCGGCGGCGGATTTGTCGTTGATGAAGCCCAGGCATCCAGCGGTGTGGTGGATCTGGATCGCACCGAGTTGCCGTACGATTTCTCCAGCGCCGTCGAGCTGCTCAGCCTCTGCAAGCAGCACAACTTGCGTGTTGCCGAATTGATGATGGCCAACGAGAAGGTCTGGCGCAGCGAAGAAGAAATCCGCGCCGGGCTGATGAAACTCTGGCGGGCGATGCAGGATTGCGTCGAGCAGGGCCTCAAGCACGAAGGCATCCTGCCCGGTGGCCTGAACGTGCGCCGCCGTGCAGCCAAATTGCACCGTAGCCTGCAGGAGTTGAACAAGCCCAACGTGATCGGCTCGACCTTGAGCGCTATGGAGTGGGTCAACCTGTTCGCCCTGGCGGTCAACGAAGAAAACGCCGCCGGCGGGCGCATGGTCACGGCGCCGACCAACGGCGCGGCGGGGATCATTCCGGCGGTGTTGCACTACTTTATGAAGTTCAGCGAGGCGGTGACCGACGCCAACGTGGTCGACTATTTCCTCAGTGCCGCCGCGGTAGGGATTCTGTGCAAGAAGAACGCTTCGATTTCCGGTGCGGAAGTCGGTTGCCAGGGCGAAGTCGGTTCGGCTTGCGCCATGGCGGCTGCGGGGCTGGCGGAGATCCTTGGCGCCACGCCGGAGCAGTTGTGCAATGCGGCGGAAATCGGCCTGGAGCATAACCTCGGCCTGACCTGCGATCCGGTCGGCGGACTGGTGCAGGTGCCGTGCATCGAGCGCAATGCGATTGCCGCGGTGAAAGCGATCAACGCGGCACAGATGGCGTTGCGCGGCGATGGTCAGCACTTTATTTCGCTGGACCGGGTGATCCGCACCATGCGTGATACCGGGGCGGATATGCATGACAAATATAAAGAGACATCGCGGGGTGGGTTGGCGGTGAGTGCGGTCGAGTGCTGAAACCGCGTCGACCCTGTGGCGAGGGAGCTTGCTCCCGCTCGGCTGCGCAGCAGTCGCAAGACCGGCGACTGCGGTGTACCTGAAAGAATGCGGTCGCAGGGTTTGGGGCTGCTGACGCAGCCCATCGGGAGCAAGCTCCCTCGCCACAGGACGGTTTCTGCCACACCAGACCAGTCAAAACTGCGCGCTAAGTGAACACAGGAATTGAAACGCGCCACGTTTTGGCGCGTCGCTTACAGATAAGCCACGTGTATCAAGCCAGGGATCCAAACCGGCCCTGACCGTTCGTCTCTCGTGCTTGCGGTGACACTCTTTTCAGGGGCGCCGCAGCCCTGTTCCCACAAGTGCTACCGATCTGCTCACACGCAACGGAGCAGAGCGCTTGCTGCCCTTCCTGATACGTATAACCCCTACTCGCGACGCGGCTTATATAGACACGCCGCGACGTCGTTTTCAGGAGTTATTGAACGCGCATTCAATTTTAGGCATGGCAATTGCTCTGTCATTACAAAGCCCGTCTCCCATGCGAGAACGATGGCAATAACAAGAGCCTCCGCCTGAGGCCATCACCCGCTTTGTGTGAGGAGATACCGCGATGACGACGTTCAACTCCGGGGCTCAACCCCAGAACCGTGCGCCTCAATCCATCGGCTTTCTGCTGCTGGACAATTTCACGCTGATTTCTCTGGCCTCCGCCGTAGAGCCCCTGCGTATGGCCAACCAATTGTCCGGTCGCGAGCTGTATCGCTGGACCACGCTCACCGTCGACGGCGGCCAGGTCTGGGCCAGTGACGGTCTGCAGATCACCCCCGACGCCTCGATGCACAAAGCACCCTCCATGGACACCATCATTGTCTGCGGCGGTATCGGCATCCAGCGCACCGTAACCCGCGAGCACGTGTCGTGGCTGCAAAGCCAGGCGCGTCAGTCCAAGCGCCTCGGTGCGGTTTGTACCGGCAGCTGGGCCCTGGCCTGTGCCGGCCTGCTGGACGGTTTTGATTGCAGCGTGCACTGGGAATGCCTGGCCGCTATGCAGGAAGCCTTCCCGCGCGTGGCCATGAGCACCCGTTTGTTCACCCTCGACCGTAACCGTTTCACCAGCTCCGGCGGCACCGCGCCGCTGGACATGATGCTGCACCTGATCAGTCGCGATCACGGTCGTGAACTGTCGGCTGCGATCTCGGAAATGTTCGTCTACGAGCGCATCCGTAACGAACAGGATCACCAGCGCGTGCCACTCAAGCACATGCTCGGTACCAACCAGCCGAAGTTGCAGGAAATCGTTGCGCTGATGGAAGCCAACCTTGAAGAGCCGATCGACCTCGACGAACTGGCGGTGTACGTCGCCGTGTCCCGTCGACAACTCGAGCGGTTGTTCCAGAAATACCTGCATTGCTCGCCGTCGCGTTACTACCTGAAACTGCGTTTGATCCGCGCCCGGCAATTGCTCAAGCAAACGCCGATGTCGATCATCGAAGTGGCGTCAGTATGCGGCTTCGTGTCCACGCCGCACTTCTCCAAGTGCTACCGCGAATACTTCGGCATTCCGCCGCGTGACGAACGCGTAGGCTCCAACACCACGCAACAAGTGGCGATGATGCCGCTGCCGCAAGCATTGGTGCTGTCGCCTTTGTCCGGGCCGTTGTCGGCGCTGAGTCAGGCGCGCAATGAGTCGACGTTTGCCAGCGTAAGGCTCTAAACCGAGGCGCCTTTGGAAAAAGATCGCAGCCTTCGGCAGCTCCTGCAAAGATCGGTGTAGGAGCTGCCGAAGGCTGCGATCGTTTGATCTTTTATCAGGCGCTACGGCTTTGCTGGTACTCCGCCAATGCCGGCAACAATTGCTTGTCGATGGCCTGGCGCACCGCCGGCAGGATGGTCGCGCTGCTGGTATACATCTGCTTGACCATAGTCCGCAGTGTCATCGCCCGCTCATCATTCAAGCCCCGCACCGCACACTCGCAAGCCTGCTCGGCCGTGGAGCCGTTCGGTACTTGAAAACCCAACGATTTCAGTTGGCCCAACAGGTCTTCCTGGTCAATCAAATCGGCGTGCATCATGACGCAATCCTTCTTCAGGGAACGGTGTCGTGGTTCGATTCTCGTAGGGGTACGGGGTGGCGGCAAGGACGATTTGTCGCAATGGCCGCAATACCTATGAACAGGTCGTTTTCGGCTAACTTGCGAGAGGGGAGAGTGGGCACACTGGATTCAGCTGGCTCCTCGACGGTTTGGTCACCCTCGCGCAACGGCTCCTCAACAGTACCTTCTACCCCGATCCTGTCACGGCTTGATCGGGGTTTTTTTTGTCTGTGAATACGGGGTTTTTGTGTTGTATGGGCGGACGCCATCGCGGGCAAGCCACGCTCCCACAGAATCGGGGGGGCACCACCGGTTTGGCGAACGCCGCGCAACCTCTGGGAGCGTGGCGTGCCCGCGATGAACGATGACGCGGTTTAACGCTGTAACACGAGGATTCGCGAGAGCAACTCATCCCGATCGACATAGCACCCCTGAAAATGCCGGGCGCCGCTGGCGGGGTCGAAGGCGTTGCGTGCGTGAAGGGTGCGGCGGTTATCAAAGCACCACATCTCCCCCGGATTAAGCCGTGTCATCACCCGGAATCGCGCCTCGCGAGTCATCGCGATGAAGCGCCGGTAAGCGCGATACAACCTGGGCATCTCATCCACCGATGCATCAAACGGCCCACGCAAAAAGTTCGCCATACGGATTTCCGACACCTGCCCCAACGCATCCAGCGCGATGATCGGCGCGAGGCAGCGGTAGTCGCTGTGACGGTCCTTGTTGCGAAACTCCACAGGGATTTCACACAAGGCCTTGAACGACTCGGGATCTTCCTCGCGCAACGCGTGGGCAATTGCAAAACCGTCGACAAAAATACTCTCGCCACCGTCCGCGTCATTGACCAGGCAATGCAGAAATTGCAGTCCCGGTTGCAACTCCCGGGTGGGCAGGTCGCTGTGCAATGGCAGGTTGAAAGCGGTGTAGGCGTTGCTGTCGGCATCGGCCTTGGACTGCACGTTGAACAACACACCGAAATTGCTCTCGCGGATGAAGGAAATACGCTGTGCGATCAGCTTCAGCGAACCGGGTTCGGTGGGCACGCCGCGCACTTGAGTCAGGCCGATATCGCGCACCGCCAGCAGCCATTGCAACAAGGCATCGTTGTCATTCATCAGCGCTTGATAGTCGAACACCGGCAGCGACAAGTTGCTTTTCCACAGCCGGGATTTTGGCTTGCCGGCCCGGCGTTCGGCGCGGGATTCGTCGTCATAGGCGTGGGCCCGCAACCAGCCTGGATCAAAGCGACTCTGGTGGCCGTCCTGCCAATCGACACGCAGGCAACCTTCAGCATCGACACGCGCATTTGCCGCCGTCAGGTCCTCAGCCACATCGACGATTTCCAGTACCTGCTCGCGGGTCACGGTGTAGACGCATTGCGGACACGGGCAGTTGTCCCGCAGCCATTGATGATGAAAGGGGCTGACACGGGTATCCGCCCATGTCACAAGAATGCGATCCGCCAAGGCCTGCACGCCACTCAGCGCGCTGATCAACGGATAAGTACGAAAGTCGGCAAACGCAGCGGCGGTGTTCATGGTGATCTCCTTGTTATTTTTTTGTAGGTAGAGCGATCACTCGGCCAATGCAGGCAGGGGCAGGCAGGTCGGTTTGTTCGGCAACGATGGCTTGCAGCTTTTCCAGCGTTGCTTCGCTGAACGGCGCGGAACGCGGTCCTGCGAGGTCGACGTGCAGCAGCATTTGTTCGTTGCCCGCCAGTTCCTTGTCATCGCCGACCAGATGCAGGCTGTGATAGAGGTGCAGGCGTTTGCTGTCGTGAGCAATGATCTGGGTGTGCACTTCAACGTTGGCGCCGAGCTTCACTTCGTGCAGGTAGTTGAGGTGCAGTTCGAGGGTAAACAGCGAGCTGCCGCTGGCTTCGCGGTTGTCGCTGTCCATGCCCAGACGGTCCATCAGTGCGTCGGTGGCGTAGCTGAAAATCAGCAGGTAGAAGGCGTCGCGCAGGTGGCCGTTGTAGTCGACCCAGTCGGGGATGATTGTGGTGCTGTAAGTCGTAAGCGCGGGCATGGGATCAGGTCCTGAAGTAATAAGAACCTGTAGGAGCCAGCAAGCCGGCTCCTACAGAGAGCGGTGGTTAGTCGGCGAAGGCCATCCCATGCTTCTCTTTGGTGGTTTTCACTGCTTCCAGCACCGCCAGCAAGCAATCATCACGATAGCGCTCCAGCGCGGAAATGCTGTGCTTGCCCAACTGATCACTGGTGCCGTCCACCACATCGTCGATCAACTTGTCGGTCAGTTCCGGTGCTGGCAGGTACGTCCACGGCAATTGCAACGCCGGCCCGAACTGCGCCATGAAGTGCCGCATGCCGGCATCGCCGCCGGCCAGGGTGTAAGTCAAAAAGGTGCCCATGAACGACCAGCGCAGACCCGCGCCAAAACGGATCGCGTCGTCGATTTCACCGGTGGTCGCCACACCGTCGTTGACCAGGTGCAGCGCCTCGCGCCACAGTGCTTCGAGCAAACGGTCGGCGATGAATCCTGGCACTTCCTTGCGCACATGGAGCGGACGCATGCCCAAGGATTCGTAGACTTTCATGGCGGCTTGAACGGCTTCCGGGGCAGTGTTCCTGCCGCCGACCACTTCCACCAGGGGCAACAGATAAACCGGGTTGAACGGGTGGCCGACCACGCAGCGTTCCGGGTGGGTCGAGCTCTCGTAGAACTCGCTCGGCAACAGGCCCGAAGTGCTGGAGCCGATCAAGGCATCGGGCTTGGCCGCCGCGCTGATTTTGCTGTGCAGTTCCAGTTTCAGATCGAGGCGTTCCGGGGCGCTTTCCTGAATGAAATCGGCATCGCGAACACACTCTTCGATGGTCGCGACAAAGCGCAGGCGATCTTGCGAAGCACCGGGCGCCAGGCCTTGTTTCTCCAGCGCGCCCCAGGCATTGGCGACGCGTTTGCGCAGGGCGGCTTCGGCACCGGGCGCCGGGTCCCAGGCCACCACGTCGAGGCCGTGGGCGAGAGCACGGGAGACCCAGCCGCTGCCGATGACACCGCTGCCCAGGGCGGCGAAGGTTTTGATTTCGGTGATAAAAGTCATGGCGATTACCTGAATTTGGCTCGGAAAAAACTGTGTGAGCGAGCCTGCTCGCGATGGCGGTATTCCTGTCGCAGATGATGTTTCGGTTTTACCGACGTCATCGCGAGCAGGTTCGCTCACACAGGGGGAAAGGTGTCGGGATCAACCGCGCTTGGTCAGGCCCATTTTTGCCCGGCCTTCCGCCGGCGTCAGAACCCGGGCGCCGAGGCGACTGAGGATTTCCGAGGCGCGTTCGACCAGTTGGCCGTTGGTTGCCAGCACACCCTTGTCCAGCCAGATGTTGTCTTCCAGACCGACCCGCACGTTGCCCCCCAGCAGCACCGCTTGCGCCGCCATCGGCATCTGCATGCGACCGATGCCGAAACCGGCCCACACGGCATTTGCCGGCAGGTTGTCGACCATGGCTTTCATGGTGGTGGTATCCGCCGGCGCGCCCCACGGGATGCCCAGGCAGAGCTGGAACAGCGGGTCGTCGAGCAGGCCTTCCTTGATCAACTGTTTGGCGAACCACAGGTGACCGGTGTCGAAGATTTCCAGCTCGGCCTTCACGCCCAGCTCTTGAATGCGTTTGGCGCCAGCACGCAACTGCGCCGGAGTGGACACGTAAATGGTGTCGCCGTCGCCGAAGTTCAGGGTGCCGCAATCGAGGGTGCAGATTTCCGGCAGCAGTTCTTCGACGTGGGCCAGGCGGGTCAGTGGACCGACCAGATCGGTGTTCGGACCGAACTCCATCGGGTTCTCGCCGGCGCCGATTTCCAGGTCACCGCCCATGCCGGCGGTGAGGTTGACGATGATGTCGACGTCGGCCTCGCGGATGCGCTCCATCACTTCGCGGTACAGCGCCACGTCACGGCTGAATTTGCCGGTTTCGGGGTTGCGCACGTGGCAGTGGACCACGGTGGCGCCGGCCTTGGCGGCTTCCACGGCAGCAGCGGCGATTTGTTTCGGGGTGACCGGCACGTGTGGGCTTTTGCTGGTCGTGTCGCCAGCACCGGTAAGTGCGCAGGTGATGATGACGTCGTGGTTCATGAGGCGGGTTCCTTGCAGGCGTGATGATTCCGTTCGCAGCCCCGTAGGGCTGCGAGTCGGTGGTTCAATCGGGGTTTATTTGCTGGTCAGTTTCAAATTGTCAGCCGCCGGTTTGCCATCGAAGGTGGTCACACCTTCCAGCCAGCGTTGTTTGTCTTGCGGGTGATCTTTCAGCCATTGCTTCGCTGATTCGAAGGCGTCCTTGTGATCCAGCAGCGGCTGCATCATCCGGCTCTCGTCTTCGGCGGTGTAGGTCAGGTTGCTGAGCAACTTGCCGATGTTCGGGCACTGCTGCGCGTAGTTCGGCGAGGTGACGGTCCAGACCGTGGCCATGCCCTCGTTCGGGCCCAGCGCGTCGTCGCTGCCGGTGAGGTAAGTCATCTGCACGTTGACGTTCATCGGGTGCGGCGCCCAGCCGAAGAACACCACGGCTTCTTTGCGGCGCACGGCGCGGTCCACCGCGGCGAGCATGCCGGCCTCGCTGGACTCGACCAACTGGAACTTGCCGAGGCCAAACTGGTTCTTGGCGATCATCGCCTTGATCTGGGTGTTGGCGCCCGAACCGGGCTCGATGCCGTAGATTTTGCCGCCCAGTTCTTTTTCGAACTTGGCGATGTCGGCAAAAGTCTTCAGGCCCTTGTCGGCGAGATAAGTCGGTACGGCGAGAGTGGCGCGGGCGTCTTTCAGGCTTGGCGCTTCAAGGACCTTGACCTGATTGGCGTCGACGAAAGGCGTGATGGTTTGCGTCATCAGCGGGTTCCAGTAGCCCAGGAACAAATCCAGGCGCTGGTCGCGGATCCCGGCGAAAATGATTTGCTGGGACGCGCTGGTTTGTTTGGTGTTGTAGCCGAGGCCATCGAGCAAGACCTGGGTCATGGCGCTGGTGGCGATCACGTCGGTCCAGTTCACCACGCCCATGCGGACGTTCTGGCAAGAAGCGGGTTCGGCGGCCATGACGCTGGCGCTCAGGAAAGCGGTACCGCTGAGTGCAAGAACACAGCTGCTGATCAGTCGTTTCATCTCAGGTTTCCTCGGCAGTTCGTTATTGTGGGTCCGGTCGTCTTTGTGCGCCGGTGATGCCAAGTTACGCAGCTTGAGGCCCGTCAAAGCGCACTGCGGCGACCAGCTCTTGCACTGCGGCGACCTGTGCTCTTGAATGCCGCGCGCAAGTGGCGTATCAACATCACACGCCAGCCGCCAACCGAGTGCGCTCCATGTCCCAGGATTTCTACTTCTTGTTGATGCCGGGTTTCTCGGCCATCGGCTTTATCTCGGCAATCGAGCCGCTGCGGGTCGCCAATCGCTTTCGCGGCGAGCTGTATCGCTGGCATGTGCTGAGCGCAGACGGCGGGGCGGTGCTGGCCAGTAACGGCATGTCGGTCAACGCCGATGCGGCACTGGAGCCGCTGAAGAAAGGTGCGACGCTGTTGGTGGTCGCCGGCTTCGAACCGCTGAAATTCGCCACCCCGGCACTGGAGCACTGGCTGCGCCGACTGGACAACGAAGGCGTGACCCTCGGCGCGATCGACACCGGCAGTTTCGTCCTTGCCGAAGCCGGCCTGCTCGACGGTCATCGCCTGACCCTGCACTGGGAAGCCATCGACGCCTTCAAGGAGTCTTATCCACAGCTCAGCGTCACCCAGGAGCTGTTCGAGATTGACCGTCGGCGCATCACCTCCGCCGGTGGCACCGCGTCCATCGACCTGATGCTCGACCTCATCGCCCAGGCCCACGGCCCGGAACTGGCGATCCAGGTCAGCGAACAATTCGTACTCGGCCGTATCCGCCCGCGCAAAGACCACCAACGCATGGAAGTCGCCACGCGGTATGGCATCAGCAACAAGAAGCTCGTTCACGTCATCGGCGAGATGGAACAGCACAGTGAGCCGCCGCTGACCACGCTGGAGCTTGCGGAATCGATCAAAGTGACGCGGCGGCAGCTGGAGCGTTTGTTTCGGTTGCACCTGAACGACACGCCGAGCAATTTCTACCTGCGATTAAGGCTGGAGAAGGCGCGGCAGTTATTACGTCAGACCAATATGAGTGTGCTGGAGGTGAGTATCGCGTGCGGGTTTGAATCACCGTCGTATTTCACCCGCAGTTATCGGGCGCGGTTTGCCCGTTGCCCCCGGGAAGACCGGCGTACTGCCAACGCCTGATGCAGGTACACAGAACCAATGTGGGAGCCAGCCTGCTAACGATGGCGGTGTGTCAGGCAACAATGTTGTTGACTGCTACTCCCTCATCGCCAGCAGGCTGGCTCCCACAGGTGATTTGTGTCGCCAGAAAGAACGCTTACTTCTTCAGCAGCGCCGAACACGCCGCCTTGTAAGCCTCATGCTGATACTTGTTCAACGTCCCCGGCAGCTCAAAATCAAACTTCTTGTTCTGCGCATTGATCGTCTGCGGTGACAAGAGCGTCACGTCGCAGTTCTCCAGCAACTGAAAAATGCCCTCGATCTTGAACGTGGTCGGCCCACCGGCGAATTCACCTTTCTTGCTGCGCTTCTTGATCGCGATCCGGTCAATGGCGTTCTCGCGAACAAACGACGCCACCTGAGCGGCAAAGACCTTGACGTTGGCGGCCTCGTCGTCATCGTCGAGGGCGATTTTCTTGGTGTTGAGCGCGACGTGGCTTAGCACCTGATCGTCGAGAGAGGCCACGGCGATGATTGCTTCGCTGCCTTTGATTTCGATGCCGCAGATGTTCATTTCGATCCCTTTACTGGCTGAAGTAAGCAGCTTTACCGCTCTGGTTGGCCGGAGTTTGCATCACTCCTGCCCAATCGACTCCAAAAACTCCGACCGCTCATCACTCATCCGCGCTACGCAGTCATTCTGCGCAATCGTAAACGCCTTGCTGCCACTGGTCGCCGGAAACGCTTCAACCGCGCAATCCGCGTCCCGGGTCTTCAGCCATTGCTGCTGGGCGGCCTTGATTTTGGCGGTGATGTCGGCCAGTTGCGTCGGGCTCTTGCCATAGAGCGTTTGCATGCGCTCGGTCAGGCTTTGGTAGTTGTCCTTGAGCAGGTCTTCGGCGGTGGTTCGGCTGTAGACCGAGCATTCCAGGGTCTGGACGTCGTTTTCGACTGCATCGCAGGGGTTGGTGTCGGACTCTTCAGCCGCCTGTACGCCGGTCGCTATCAGTGCCAAAGCCAGGAAGATCGATTTCATTGCGTCGCCCTAAATCCAGTAAGCATCCAGTAATACGCCGAATTCTGGCCCAAGCGGACGGCATTGAACAGCCAGGTGATAAGCGCCGATATCGACCCTTTGTCGCAGATTGACGCTTTCGGCAAACCCCCTGTCGTTTTTGCACCCGGCTGCACCGGTCCTCAGGCATATGCTGGCCCCAAAGCGCCGGCACACGATTCGGCGCACGAATCGCTAATAGGGGACAGCCTGATGAGCCCAGCCGAATTGCACGCCGACAGCATCGTTATCGACGGGCTGATTATTGCCAAGTGGAATCGCGAGTTGTTTGAAGACATGCGCAAGGGCGGTCTGACCGCGGCCAACTGCACCGTGTCGGTGTGGGAGGGCTTTCAGGCCACCGTCAACAACATCGCCGCCAGTCAGAAGCTGATCCGCGAGAACAGCGACCTGGTGATTCCGGTGCGCACCACCGCCGACATCCGCAAGGCCAAGGAGCAGGGCAAGACCGGCATCCTGTTCGGTTTCCAGAATGCTCACGCGTTTGAAGACCAGATCGGCTACGTCGAGGTGTTCAAGCAGCTGGGCGTCGGTATCGTGCAGATGTGCTACAACACCCAGAACCTGGTCGGCACCGGTTGCTACGAGCGCGATGGCGGCCTGTCGGGCTTCGGTCGTGAAATCGTTGCCGAGATGAACCGCGTTGGCGTCATGTGCGACCTGTCCCACGTCGGTTCGAAGACTTCCGAAGAAGTGATCCTCGAATCCAAGAAGCCGGTCTGCTACTCCCATTGCCTGCCGTCGGGCCTGAAAATTCACCCGCGCAACAAATCCGATGAAGAGCTGAAGTTCATCGCCGATCACGGCGGTTTCGTCGGTGTGACCATGTTCGCGCCGTTCCTGGCCAAGGGCATCGATTCGACCATCGACGATTATGCCGAAGCCATCGAATACACCATGAACATCGTTGGCGAAGACGCCATCGGTATCGGCACCGACTTTACCCAGGGCCATGGCCAGGACTTCTTCGAATACCTGACCCATGACAAGGGCTACGCCCGCCGTCTGACCAGCTTCGGCAAGATCATCAACCCGCTGGGCATCCGCACCGTGGGCGAGTTCCCGAACCTGACCGAAACCCTGCTCAAGCGCGGCCACTCCGAGCGCGTGGTCCGCAAGATCATGGGCGAGAACTGGGTCAACGTCCTCAAGGACGTCTGGGGCGAGTAAGCCACAGCACCTCTGAATCCTTTCCCCCGGCCGCCCGTGCCGGGGGCAACACCCAAATTTTTCTGGAGTTAAGTTTCCATGGCCAAGATCGCCCCGCAATTGCCAATCGAAGTCGACAGCGAAACCGGTGTCTGGACTTCCGACGCCCTGCCAATGCTGTACGTACCGCGTCACTTCTTCGTGAATAACCACATGGGCATCGAGGAAGTGCTGGGCGCCGAAGCCTATGCCGAGATCCTGTACAAGGCCGGCTACAAATCCGCCTGGCACTGGTGTGAAAAAGAAGCTGAATGCCACGGCCTGGAAGGCGTCGCGGTGTTCGAGCACTACATGAAGCGTCTGTCGCAACGCGGCTGGGGCCTGTTCAAGATCCAGGACATCGACCTCGACAAAGGCACCGCCAGCGTCAAGCTTGAACACTCGGCATTCGTCTACGTGTACGGCAAGGTCGGGCGCAAGGTCGACTACATGTTCACCGGCTGGTTTGCCGGTGCCATGGACCAGATTCTGCAGGCCCGCGGCAGCAAGATTCGTACGGTTGCCGAGCAAGTCTACGGTGGCTCCGAAGAAGGCCACGACGACGGTTTGTTCACCGTCAAGCCGTTGTAAGTCGAGGACCCCGCCATGGCTTTCGAAGCAATGTTCCAGCCGATCCAGATCGGCAAACTGACCATCCGCAACCGCGTGCTCAGCACTGCGCACGCCGAGGTCTACGCGACCGACGGCGGCATGACCACCGACCGGTACGTCAAGTATTACGAAGAGAAAGCCAAGGGCGGGATCGGCCTGGCGATTTGCGGCGGTTCCTCCAGCGTGGCCATCGACAGCCCGCAAGGCTGGTGGAAGTCGGTCAACCTGGCCGACGACCGGATCATCCCGCACTTCCAGAACCTGGCCGATGCCATGCACAAGCATGGCGCCAAGATCATGATCCAGATTACCCACATGGGCCGTCGCTCGCGCTGGGACGGCGAGCACTGGCCAACCCTGCTGTCGCCGTCGGGTATCCGTGAACCGGTGCACCGCGCGACCTGCAAAACCATCGAGCCGGAAGAAATCTGGCGGGTGATCGGCAACTATGCCAGCGCCGCCGCGCGGGCCAAGGCCGGTGGCCTGGATGGCGTCGAGCTGTCCGCCGTGCACCAGCACATGATCGACCAGTTCTGGAGCCCGCGGGTCAACAAACGCACCGACGAATGGGGCGGCAGCTTCGAGAACCGCATGCGTTTCGGCCTGGAAGTGATCAAGGCTGTGCGGGCTGAAGTCGGCCCGGATTTCTGCGTCGGCATCCGTCTGTGCGGTGATGAATTCCACCCGGACGGCTTGTCCCACGAGGACATGAAGCAGATCGCCAAGTACTACGACGACACCGGCATGATCGACTTCATCGGCGTGGTGGGTTCGGGTTGTGACACCCACAACACCCTGGCCAACGTTATTCCGAACATGAGTTATCCACCGGAGCCATTCCTGCACCTGGCCGCCGGTATCAAGGAAGTGGTGAAGGCCCCGGTTCTGCATGCGCAGAACATCAAGGACCCGAACCAGGCGACCCGTATTCTGGAAGGCGGCTACGTGGACATGGTCGGCATGACCCGCGCCCACATCGCCGACCCGCACCTGATCGCCAAGATCAAGATGGGCCAGGTTGACCAGATCAAGCAATGCGTCGGCGCCAACTACTGCATCGACCGTCAGTACCAGGGCCTGGACGTGTTGTGCATCCAGAACGCCGCGACCTCCCGTGAATACATGGGCGTGCCACACATCATCGAGAAATCGACCGGTGTGAAGCGCAAAGTCGTGGTGGTCGGTGCCGGCCCTGCCGGGATGGAAGCGGCTCGCGTATCTGCCGAACGTGGCCACGACGTGACCCTGTTCGAGAAGAAAGAATTTATTGGCGGGCAGATCACCACCGCCTCGAAAGCCCCGCAACGGGACCAGATCGCCGGTATCACGCGCTGGTTCCAACTGGAGCTGGCGCGTCTGAAAGTCGACCTGCGCCTGGGCGTGGCCGCCGATGCGGCAACCATTCTCGACCTGCGCCCGGATGTAGTGGTGCTCGCCGTTGGCGGTCATCCATTCCTGGAGCAGAACGAACACTGGGGCGCGGCCGAAGGCCTGGTGGTCAGCAGTTGGGACATCCTTGACGGCAAAGTGGCGCCGGGCAAGAACGTGCTGGTCTACGACACCATTTGCGAGTTCACCGGGATGTCGACCGCCGACTTCCTCGCCGACAAGGGCTGCCAGGTCGAGATCGTCACCGACGACATCAAGCCGGGCGTAGCGATTGGCGGTACCTCGTTCCCGACGTACTACCGCAGCATGTACCCGAAAGAAGTGATCATGACCGGGGACATGATGCTGGAGAAGGTCTACCGCGAAGGCGACAAGCTGGTGGCGGTGCTGGAAAACGAATACACCGGCGCCAAAGAGGAGCGGGTGGTGGATCAGGTGGTCGTCGAAAACGGCGTGCGTCCGGACGAAGAAATCTACTACGCCATGAAGGAAGGCTCGCGCAACAAAGGCCAGATGGACATCGAAGCCCTGTTCGCGATCAAGCCGCAACCTTCGCTGAGCCAGGCGGGCGACGGCTACTTGCTGTTCCGCATCGGTGACTGCGTGGCGCAGCGCAACACCCACGCGGCGATCTACGACGCGCTGCGGTTGTGCAAGGATTTCTAACGGATAACCACCATCACCTGTGGCGAGGGAGCTTGCTCCCGCTGGGCTGCGAAGCGGCCCCAAAACCGGCAGTCGAGGTGTATCAGATGGATACCTGCGGCTGTTTTGGGAGCGCTTCGCGCTCAAGCGGGAGCAAGCTCCCTCGCCACAAGTAGTGCGTCGCTCTTACCGGCACGCACACGACCCTGCGGTCTTTGGGAGCTCCACCATGTTGAACACCCTTCTTCCAATCCTGTTGTTCGCTGCCCTGGGCCTTGCGGTTCTGGGCGCGTTGCGGCGGGTGGCTATGTGGCGCCGGGGCCGGGCTTCGAAAGTCGACCTGATCGGCGGCCTGTTCGCCATGCCCAAGCGCTACATGGTCGACTTGCACCACGTCGTCGCGCGGGACAAATACATCGCCAACACCCACGTCGCTACGGCCGGCGGTGCGGTGGCGTCCGCTGTGCTCGCGATTCTGGTGCACGGTTTCGGCCTGCATAACCGCTTCCTCGGTTATGCGCTGTTGCTGATGACGGCGGTGATGTTCGTCGGCGCGATCTTTGTGTACCTGCGTCGGCGCAACCCACCGGCCCGCCTGTCAAAAGGCCCGTGGATGCGTTTGCCGAAAAGCTTGCTGGCGTTTTCGGCGTCGTTCTTTCTGGTGACCCTGCCGGTGGCAGGCATCCTGCCGGAAAACTTTGGTGGCTGGATCCTGGCCGTGATCCTCGGGATCGGCGTGCTCTGGGGTGTCTCGGAATTGTTCTTCGGCATGACCTGGGGCGGGCCGATGAAGCACGCCTTCGCCGGTGCTTTGCACCTGGCCTGGCATCGTCGCGCCGAACGTTTTGGCGGTGGTCGTTCCACCGGTCTGAAGCCGCTGGACCTCAGCGATCCAAGCGCACCGCTGGGCGTGGAAAAACCCAAGGATTTCACCTGGAACCAACTGCTCGGTTTCGACGCCTGCGTGCAATGCGGCAAGTGCGAAGCCGCCTGCCCGGCGTTCGCCGCCGGCCAGCCGTTGAACCCGAAAAAGCTGATTCAAGATATGGTGGTCGGCCTCGCCGGTGGCACCGATGCCAAGTTCGCCGGCAGCCCTTATCCGGGCAAGGCGATTGGTGAGCACGCCGGCAATCCGCATCAACCGATCGTCAACGGTCTGGTGGACGCCGAAACCCTGTGGTCCTGCACCACCTGCCGTGCCTGCGTCGAGGAATGCCCGATGATGATCGAGCACGTCGATGCCATCGTCGACATGCGCCGCCATCTGACACTGGAAAAAGGCGCGACCCCGAACAAGGGCGCCGAGGTCCTGGAAAACCTGATCGCCACCGACAACCCCGGCGGTTTCGCACCGGGCGGGCGGATGAACTGGGCAGCGGACCTGAACCTCACTCTGATGAGCGAGAAGAAATCCGTCGACGTGCTGTTCTGGGTCGGCGACGGCGCTTTCGACATGCGCAACCAGCGCACTCTGCGCGCTTTCGTCAAAGTGCTGAAAGCGGCCAAAGTCGACTTCGCCGTGCTCGGTCTTGAAGAGCGCGACAGCGGTGACGTGGCCCGCCGACTGGGCGACGAAGCAACCTTCCAGTTGTTGGCCAAGCGCAACATCCAGACCCTGGCCAAGTACAGCTTCAACCGCATCGTCACCTGCGACCCGCACAGCTTCCATGTGCTGAAAAACGAATACGGCGCTTTCGACGGCAACTACCTCGTTCAGCATCACAGCACCTACATGGCCGAGATCATCGGCGCTGGCGCCCTGAGTCTTGGCCAGCACAAAGGCAGCAGCGTGACCTATCACGACCCGTGCTACCTCGGTCGCTACAACGGCGAATACGAGGCGCCGCGTGAAGTGCTGCGCGCCCTCGGGATCGAAGTCAAAGAGATGCAACGCTCCGGTTTCCGCTCGCGCTGCTGTGGCGGTGGTGGCGGCGCGCCGATCACCGACATTCCGGGCAAGCAACGGATCCCCGACATGCGCATGGAAGACATCCGCGAAACCGGCGCCGAACTGGTGGCCGTGGGTTGCCCACAGTGCACCGCGATGCTCGAAGGCGTGGTCGAACCGCGTCCGTTGATCAAGGACATCGCCGAACTGGTGGCGGACGCGCTGCTCGAAGACGCAGCCCCAAGCAAACCGTCCACACCGGCCCAACGTGAACCTGCGGAGGCCCACTGATGAGCGACATTATCCGCCGTGACCCCCGCGCCGAATGGATTGCCCGTAACCGCCTGCACCCGCTGCACGCGGCCATGCAACCGGCGCAACACAGCTGGATGGGGCCGAATGGCGTCATCCGCAAAAATCCCCATGGCATGGGTTTCATCGGCCCGAACGGCATTAAACGGATCGACCGCAGCGGCGCTCAGCAGGGCGGGGCGACCAAACGCTCGGCCGCCGTTGAAGTGCAATTGCCGCTGCATCAGGTCCCTGCCCCGGCGTTCTACATCAGCGTGGTGCCGGACATGGTCGGCGGCCGCTTGAGCAGCCACGACCGCGACTTGCTCGGTCTGGCCCATCAATTGGCCGGCAAGGACGGCGCGGTATTGGCCGTGGTCTTCGGCGAACACAAGGAAAGCGCTTTCGCCACTGCCGGCGTCGATCGCCTGCTGGTACTCGAAGGCGACGAATTCAGCGGTTATGCACCGGAACAACGAATCCAGGGCCTGCGGGCTGTGGATAACCAGTTCAGCCCGCGTCACTGGCTGCTGCCGGACAGCCGCAGCGGTGGCGGCGAACTGGGTCGACGCTTTGCCGCTGCATTGGGCGAACGCCCGGCCACACGGGTCTGGCAGGTCAAGGATCAGGAATGCATCGGCCGCGCCGGTGCGGGTCTGCAAGACCTTGCACGTCCGATTGCACGCTTGATTCTGGCTGCCGTCGAATGTGCCGACCCCGTGAGCGAAACCCGACACGAAGCCTTGCCGGTGGAGTTATCCACAACCGTGGCGCGCAGTCTGTCGCGGATCGAGGATCTGGGCGCAGTGGCAGTGGACCCGGCGGCGATACCGATGGCCGAAGCCGAGTTCATCTTCTCCGGCGGCAACGGCGTCAAGGACTGGGGACTTTTCCACAGGACCGCCGAAGCGCTCGGCGCCACCGAAGGCGCGTCCCGGGTGGCAGTGGACGACGGTTTCATGGCCCGTGACCGGCAGGTCGGGGCGTCGGGCACCTGGGTCACGGCTCGGGTGTACGTGGCGGTAGGGATCTCCGGGGCGATCCAGCACCTGCAAGGCATCGGTGCCTGCGACAAGGTGGTGGCGATCAACCTCGACCCTGGCTGTGACATGATCAAACGGGCCGACCTGTCGGTGATCGGCGAAAGCGCCGAGATTCTTCAAGCCTTGATCGCGGCGGTAGAGGCTTACCGCAACGAAGCCAAGCGCGATGCGGCTTAAGGGAAGGAAAGGGTTATGAGCACGAAAATCATCAGCCTGGTGTCCATCGGCGCCCACCCGACTTCCGGCCGGCCACGTCGCGCGGAGCAGGATGCGCGGGCCGTGGAACTGGGCCTGCAACTGGCTGGGGATAACCTGCAAGTGCTGCATGCCGGCGACGTCGCGGAACCGGCGTTGCGCGCTTATCTGGGCATGGGTCTGGAACAATTGCATGTACTGGAACAACCTCAGGGCGCCGATGCATTGCCGGCGTTGACCGCCTATCTGCGCGATGCCGGTGCGCAAGTCGTGCTGACCGGCAGCCAGGCAGAAACCGGTGAAGGCTCGGGCATGCTGCCGTTCCTGCTGGCGGAGAGCCTTGGCTGGCCGCTGGTGGTCGGGCTGGCTCAGGTGGAATCCATCGATGGCAGTACGGCGCTGGTGCTGCAAGCCTTGCCCCGTGGTCAGCGTCGTCGTTTGAAGGTCCGTCTGCCGTTTCTCGCGACAGTGGATAACGCCGCGCCGAAGCCTCGGCAGAGCGCCTACGGCCCGGCTCGGCGCGGGGTGTTGCAGGCGGATGAAGTCGAAGTGATCGACGATGACCTGCTGGCGGTCGCCACGTTGCAACCTGCCAAACCGCGGCCTAAACGCTTGAAAGTGATCAAAGCCAAAAGCGGCGCAGACCGGATGAAAGCCGCGACGGCCAAGGCCAGTGGCGGCGGCGGACAAGTGCTTAAAGGCGTGACTGCGCAAGCGGGTGCCGAGGCGATTCTCAAATTATTGATCGAAGAAGGCGTGGTTCGCTGACTCACAACCACCACACATCAAATGTGGGAGCGAGCAAGCCCGCTCCCACAAGGAACAACAATGACCGTTGAATTCCGCTCGGCTCAGCGCACTGATGCGCGAGAGATTGCTCGTCTGTTCCAGATTTCGTCAGAGGGTGCTGCGGATTACATCTGGAGCCAGCTGGCAGAGCCCGACCAGGATCTATTGGACGTGGGCGCTAGTCGTTATGCCCGCGACGATGTCGATTTTTCTTATCAGAACTGCCTCATTGCCGTAGCGGACGGGCAGGTCATCGGCATGATGCACAGCTACACGATGCGCCACGATCCCCTGGCCGAACCCACCACCGACCCGGTGCTGGCGCCGTATGCCGACATGGAAATCCCCGATACGCTCTACATCTCCAGCCTGGCGCTGCACGAAGGCTGGCGCAATCAGGGGCTGGGCAAGCAGTTTCTTGCCCATGCTCACGAGCGCGCCCGCCAGTTGGGCCTCAAGGGGTTGAGCCTGATCGACTACGCCGTCAACACCGGCGCCCGTCGGTTCTACGAGCGCCATGGCTTTCGAATCGTCGATACCTGCCAGATCACCCCTCACCCGATGATTCGGGTGACCGGTGAGGCCTACCTCATGCAGTGGCCCTAGTGGGACTGGACCGCCAAGCGACGCTGGCGATCCTGTCCTGTTTCAACAGGTTGCGATGACGTTACCCACAATCCCTGTTAGCGCTTCTGTGGATAACATGTTCGCCCATCGCTGCACGCCATGAAAACAAAGCCCTGCAAGCCTTCGTACAAAAAACAACCAGCCTAACTTACGGTTTTTTCGGGCTTTTTCCCGAGGATAAGTTGATGCGGGCGGCAATACTTGCCCCCAATCTCTGTTGGCGCTTCTGTGGATAAGATGTTCGCTGTCCGCTACAGGCCATATAAACCGGGCCTGTCAGGCGTCTGATCAAAAAACAACCAAATAGCCGATTTACGCGGATAAACCTTTCGCAAACCCCGATTTATCGCGGCTTTCGAAGGTTTTCCACAGACTCGCCAAAGTTGCCCCCAAAGTCTGTTGGCGCTTCTGTGGATAAGGTGTTCGCCATCCTCTGTGAGCCTTTAAAACCGTGGCCTGCAAGAATCAGATCAAAAAACAACCAATCGTTGCTGAAAACCCTGCTTCTGGATAAGTCACGGATTTTCTTCAGTTTCCGTGACGAATATGGGGGCGATAAACCGAGTTGTCCCCATTTGCTGTGGGTGGAGGTGTGGATAACTTGTTCGCTAACCGCTACAGCCCCCTATCCGCAGCGGCTCTAAAGCAATTGGTCGAAATTTGAACAATAAAAAACCGCGAAACATGTTCGCGGTTTTTTTGTCCCGGGGATCGGTCAGCCCTGAACCGGAACCCCTTTGAGGTAAGGCGCAGGTTCCGCGCCCAGGTTGTTCAGCAACCGCTCGCTGTACCAGTCCACAAAGTTCACCACGCCAAACTCATAAGTCTTCGAGTAAGGCCCAGGCTGGTACGCGGTGGAGTTGATCCCGCGCTGGTTCTCTTCAGCCAGGCGACGGTCCTGGTCGTTGGTCGCATCCCAGACCTGGCGCATGCGCTCCACGTCGTAGTCCACGCCTTCAACGGCATCCTTGTGGACGATCCACTTGGTGGTGACCATGGTTTCCTGCGCGCTGATCGGCCACACCGTGAAGACAATGATGTGGTCGCCCATGCAGTGGTTCCACGAGTGCGGCAGGTGCAGGATGCGCATCGAGCCCAGGTCCGGGTTCTTGATGCGGCCCATGAGTTTGGCACAGCCCTGTTTGCCATCCATGGTCATCGACACGGTGCCCTTGAGCAGCGGCATACGCACGATGCGATTACGCAGGCCGAAGCTGGCGTGGGCGTAAGGAATCTTCTCGGCTTCCCAGGCAGCGGCGGAGGCAGCGACGTGGTCCTTGAACGCCTGGTCGGCGCGCGGGTCGGTGACGTCGTCCCATTCCAGCAGGGTTTTCAGCAGTTCCGGGTGCGACGCGTTGCAGTGGTAGCACTCGCGGTTGTTTTCCAGGACCAGTTTCCAGTTGGCCTTTTCCATCAAGGTGGTTTGCACCGCCACCTTGGTGTTCTCCATGTCGTACGGTTCCATGTAATGGTTCAGCGTCGACAGGAAGTCATCGATGGCCGGCGGATTCTCCGACAGGCTGATGAAGATGTAGCCGCCGGCGGTCTTCACGTTCACCGGTTTGAGGCCGTACTGCTTCATGTCGAAATCGGCGCCCATTTCGGTGCCGGCGAACAGCAGGCGGCCATCCAGCTCGTACGTCCACTGGTGGTAGTGGCAGACCAGCTTGGCGACCTTGCCCTTTTCACTGGTGCACAGCCGCGAACCGCGGTGACGGCAGACGTTGTGGAACGCATGCACCACGCCTTCGGCGCCGCGAATCACGATGATCGGGTTCTTGCCGACCTGCAGGGTCAGGTAGTTGCCCTTGGTCGGGATTTCGCAGGTCATGCCGGCAATCAACCACTCTTTCTGGAAGATTTCCTGCATGTCGATATCAAACAGCCGCTCGTCAGAGTAAAACGGCTGCGGCAGCGAGAAAGTACGCTCGCGCTCTTGCAGCATCTGCGCAGTGGCCTTGCGTGCGGGTTCCAGTGGATCGCCCAGGCTCAGGGTAGTGGTGACGTCCATCATTTAATCCTCAAGGCCATTCTGTGTGGCCGGCGAAAGTGGCTAATCAGGTTTGCTACGCAAGGGTGTAAAGAGTGTGTCTTGGTATGGGGCGAGTGTGGGGCCGGCGCTACCCAGAACCTTATCCATGGGCGACATGGCCCAATCTGTTCCCGACGCGCAACCCTCGGTAGTTGGGGGCTGGTCGCGATAAGTATGTGAATGTCGCAGATAGGTAAATGGGTGGTTCACGCTATACGCAGAATCGCCAACATAAGGCCGACCATCGGCGGTGGAGAACAGCATGTCCAACAGCTTCCTGAATCCGGTAACTACCCAGACCTGGGCCAATGGCCGACACATTGTCCGTTGCGTCAAAGTCATCCAGGAAACCTGGGATGTGCGCACCTTCTGCTTTATGGCCGACCAACCGATCCTGTTCTTCTTCAAGCCGGGCCAGTTTGTCACCCTGGAGCTGGAAATCGAAGGCGTGCCGATCATGCGCTCCTACACCATTTCCAGCTCGCCATCGGTGCCGTACAGCTTTTCGGTGACCATCAAGCGCGTACCGGGCGGCAAGGTATCGAACTGGTTGCACGACACCTTGCACGAAGGTCAGGAACTGGCGGTACACGGGCCGGTCGGGCTGTTCAACGCCATGGATTTCACCGCGCCGAAAGTGCTCTATCTCAGCGGCGGTGTCGGCATCACGCCGGTGATGTCGATGGCGCGCTGGTTCTACGACACCAACGGCAACGTCGACATGGTGTTTATCCACAGCGCCCGTTCGCCCAAGGACATCATTTACCACCGCGAGCTGGAACACATGGCGTCGCGGATCGACAACTTCAGCCTGCACCTGATCTGCGAGAAGCATGGTCTGGGTGAACCGTGGGCCGGTTATCGCGGTTACCTGAATCACAAGATGCTGGAACTGATGGCACCGGACTTCCTTGAGCGCGAAGTGTTCTGCTGCGGGCCGACGCCGTACATGAACGCTGTGAAACGCATGCTCGAGGCCGCTGGTTTCGACATGAAGCGGTATCACGAGGAGTCCTTCGGTGCCACGCCACCGGAAGCCCGCGCCGATGCGGTGGAGCAAGCCGAAATTGCAGCCGAAGCACCGGACATCGATGTGGCGGATCTGCATCAAGTGGAATTCACCGCGTCCGGCAAGAGCATTCGCGTTGCGCCGGGAGAAACGGTCCACGCCGCTGCTGCCAAGCTGGGGCTATTGATTCCGAAGGCCTGCGGGATGGGGATCTGCGGCACGTGCAAGGTGATGAAGCTGGGAGGCGAAGTCGAGATGGACCACAACGGCGGGATCACCGAGGAAGACGAAGCCGAAGGGTATATTTTGTCGTGCTGCAGCGTGCCGAAGGGCGACGTGCGCATCGAGTTTTAAACCTGTGGGAGCGAGCCTGCTCGCGATAGCGGTCTGTCAGTCAACATCTCTGTTGGATATGACGGCCTCATCGCGAGCAGGCTCGCTCCCACAAGGATTGGTGCTTCAGTCCACAAACAAGTCGGTCATCAGCTTGTCGTTGGTGCCGGGCTCAAAGCGGTAGTGATCAAATTCGGTCGCGCCATTCTCTCGCAGAATCTCCTCATCAATCAGCAACCGCCCAGTAATGCTGCGACCGCTGCTGTCCAGGATCACATGGGCCGCATCGGCCATGATCGCCGGCGTACGCGCATGCTTGAACGACTCCCGTGACCCCAGCTGAAACTCGATGGCGGCGGTGGCGATCATGGTCTGCGGCCACAGCGAATTGACGCTGATGCCGTAGTTCCTGAATTCCTCGCTCATGCCCACCGTGAGCATGCTCATGCCGTATTTGGTCACGGTGTACGGGCTGTATTGGGCGAACCATTTGGTGGCCAGGTTGAGCGGTGGTGACAGGTTGAGGATATGCCCGCTGCTTTTTTTCAGATAGGGCAGGGCAGCCTGACTGCACAGCAACACCGCGCGGGTGTTGATCTGGTGCATCAGGTCAAAGCGCTTGAGTTCGATGTGCTGAACGCCCGTCAGCTTGATTGCGCCGGCGTTGTTGATCAGCGCATCAATGCCGCCGAAATGTTCGTTGGCCTGGGCCAGTGCTTGACGCACCGCGACTTCATCACGCACATCCACCTGCAAGGCCAGCGCCTTGCCGCCTGCGTCCTCGACTTCCTTCGCCACACTGAAAATCGTACCCGGCAGTTTGGGATGAGGCTCGGCACTTTTGGCCGCAATCACAATGTTGGCCCCGTCCCGCGCCGCCCGCAGTGCGATCTCACGACCAATCCCGCGACTGGCGCCGGTAATGAACAGGGTTTTGCCTTGTAAGGACATGCGTGCGCTCCTGATTGTTATTGTCTGAGCGAATCGAGTGGCTCGCAGGACAATGTAGACCAAGAGGCTGTGGTGAGTGGCGAGTGAGCTTTTGTGACGAGGGCGCTTGCTCCCGCTGGGCTGCGCAGCAGCCCCAAATACGGAGGATGCGGTCTGTCAGGCAGACCGCGATGGCGGTTTTTGCGACGGCTTCGCCGCCGGGCGGGAGCAAGCTCCCTCGCCACAGGGGGGGATCGGGGTGCTGGTTAGCGGGACATGACTTCCCGGATGTCCGCCGCCAGTTCACGAACGCGTTCTTCTTCGGTGTCCCACGAGCACATGAAGCGTGCGCCGCCGTTGCCGATGAAGGTGTAGAAGCGCCAGCCCTTGGCGGTCAGCGCGGCAATGGCCGGTTCCGAGAGTTGCAGGAACACGCCGTTGGCCTGCACCGGGAACATCAACTCAACGCCCTGAATGTCGCTGACCAGTTCGGCCAGCAACTGCGCGCAGTGGTTGGCGTGGCGGGCGTATTTGAGCCAGGCGTCGTTTTCCAGAATCCCGACCCACGGCGCCGAGAGGAAACGCATCTTGGATGCCAGCTGACCGGCCTGTTTGCAGCGGTAGTCGAAGTCTTCGGCCAGTTTGTGGTTGAAGAACAGAATCGCTTCACCCACGGCCATGCCGTTTTTCGTGCCGCCGAAGCACAAGACATCGACCCCGGCCTTCCAGGTCAGGTCCGCTGGCGAGCAGCCAAGGAATGCGCAAGCATTGGAGAAGCGCGCGCCGTCCATGTGCAGGTTCAGGCCCAGCTCTTTGCAGGTGGCGCTGATGGCGCGGATTTCTTCCGGGGTGTAGATGCTGCCGACTTCGGTGGCCTGGGTCAGGGTCACGACGCGCGGTTTCGGGTAGTGGATGTCCTGGCGCTTGAGGGCCACTTCGCGGATCGATTCCGGGGTCAGCTTGCCGTTTTCGGTGCGGGCGACCAGCAGCTTGGAGCCGTTGGAAAAGAATTCCGGCGCGCCGCATTCGTCGGTTTCGACGTGGGCGGTTTCCGAGCAGATCACGCTGTGGTAACTCTGGCACAGCGACGACAGGGCCAGGGAGTTGGCGGCGGTGCCGTTGAAGGCGAAGAACACTTCGCAGTCGGTTTCGAACAGTTTGCGGAATTGATCGGACGCGCGAGCGGTCCACTCATCGTCGCCATAGGCGCGTTGGTGGCCGTGGTTGGCCTGTTCCATGGCGGCCCAGGCTTCAGGGCAGATACCGGAATAGTTGTCGCTGGCGAATTGTTGGCTCTTGTCGGTCATGGCCGGCTTCCGTGGTCGAGGCTCCTATGGTGAAGAGCTTCGTGGTCAATGATGGTGCGCACTTTACCGAAGATCGTCCGGGGAGCACACGGGATGTCACTGTCAGAACATTACAAGGACACCGGGCAATTATGCACATGACTCAACGCGACGGGGCACTCGATCTGCTCAAGTGGCTGGCGCTATTGAGCATGGTGCTCGATCACCTGCGATATGTCGGTTATTCCGTCGATATTCTGTATGTACCGGGGAGGCTAGCGTTTCCTTGGTTTTGTTTAGCGATAGCGGCCAATCTGTCGCGCGCCGGTGCAGCGACGACCGACGGCCAGTGGCGTTATCTGGGTTGGTTGCTGCTGTTCAGCGCCATCAGTGAAATTCCCTACCGGCTGTACATTCCTGATCCGGACACCTTGAACGTGTTGCCTACGCTGGCGCTTGGGCTGCTGGTCGCGCGCGGCTGGCGGCACGAAACGCTGCACTCGCGACTGCTCGCGGTGGGTGCTCTGACCGTGGCAGCACTATTCTCGGAGCGACTGATGTTCGGTTTCTTCGGCGTTCTGCTGCCGCTGGCCATGTTGCTGGTGATCAAGCGGCCCTGGTACTTCAGCCTGTTACCCGGACTGGTCTGCCTGGCCGCCAACCAATGGGAGGTGCTGTATCACTCCGCCAGGTTTGGAAATGGTGCAGCCATCCTCGGCATCGCCACTTGCCTGATCGCGCCATTGCCAGGGCTGCTCTTGTTGCGACAGGCCAGGCATTTCAAACCGCCGCCGATGCGGCGTTGGGCGTATGCGCTCTATCCCGTACATTTTCTCGTTCTTCTGGCCTTGCGCCAACTCCTGTCCTGATTCCAGCCCTGTGGCGAGGGAGCTTGCTCCCGCTGGGCTGCGCGGCAGCCCGACACCCAGCAAATGCGATTCTGCAGTTAGATCGAGTTTGTCGGTTTTACGACTGCTTTGCAGCCGAGCGGAAGCAAGCTCCCTCGCCACAAGAGCCTTTGCCGGCCATCCTTTGCAGCCCATGTCGTAAACGCACCTTTGCGTGGCGTCCGTAGGCATTTGACCTGTCTGCGCCGGTCATACCATCGCATCAAAGGGCACTGCCGACAGGTACGTGCCTCACCGAGACGAATGGCGCACCGCCGCCGCTGGGAGAGACGCGATGTTCAGCAAGCAAGACCAGATCCAGGGTTACGACGATGCACTGCTGGCGGCGATGAATGCCGAAGAGCAACGCCAGGAAGATCACATCGAGCTGATCGCGTCAGAGAACTACACCAGCAAACGCGTCATGGAAGCGCAAGGCAGTGGCCTGACCAACAAATACGCCGAAGGCTATCCGGGCAAGCGCTACTACGGTGGCTGCGAGCACGTGGACAAGGTTGAAGCCCTGGCCATCGAACGCGCCAAGCAGTTGTTCGGCGCCGATTACGCCAACGTGCAGCCGCACTCCGGTTCCTCGGCCAACAGCGCCGTGTACCTGGCCCTGCTGCAAGCCGGCGACACCATTCTGGGCATGAGCCTGGCCCATGGCGGTCACCTGACCCACGGTGCCAAGGTGTCGTCCTCGGGCAAGCTGTACAACGCCGTGCAGTACGGGATCGACACCAAAACCGGTCTGATCGACTACGACGAAGTCGAGCGCCTGGCCGTCGAATGCAAGCCGAAGATGATCGTCGCCGGCTTCTCGGCCTACTCCAAGACCCTCGACTTCCCACGCTTCCGCCAGATCGCCGACAAGGTTGGTGCGCTGCTGTTCGTCGACATGGCCCACGTCGCCGGCCTGGTCGCTGCCGGCCTGTACCCGAATCCGCTGCCTTACGCCGACGTGGTCACCACCACTACCCACAAGACCCTGCGCGGTCCGCGTGGCGGCCTGATCCTGTGCAAGGCCAACGAAGAAATCGAGAAGAAGCTCAACGCGGCAGTCTTCCCGGGTGCCCAGGGCGGCCCGCTGATGCACGTGATCGCCGGTAAGGCCGTGTGCTTCAAGGAAGCGCTGGAGCCCGGTTTCAAGGCTTACCAGCAACAAGTGATCGACAACGCCCAGGCCATGGCCGGCGTGTTTATCAAACGCGGCTACGATGTAGTGTCCGGCGGCACCGATAACCACCTGTTCCTGGTCAGCCTGATCCGTCAGGGCCTCACCGGCAAAGAGGCGGATGCAGCACTCGGTCGCGCCCACATCACCGTGAACAAGAACGCTGTCCCGAATGATCCACAGTCGCCGTTCGTCACGTCCGGCCTGCGCATCGGCACCCCGGCGGTGACCACGCGCGGCTTCAAGGTGACCCAGTGCGTCACGCTGGCCGGCTGGATCTGCGACATCCTCGACAACCTCGGCGACGCCGATGTCGAGGCCAATGTCGCGCAGCAAGTGTCGGCCCTGTGCGCAGATTTCCCGGTTTATCGCTGAGCGCGGTTTTGGAGTAAATGACTATGCAACGCTATTCGGGCTTCGGCCTCTTCAAACACTCCCTCAGCCATCACGAAAACTGGCAGAAGATGTGGCGCACGCCGACCCCTAAAAAGGTCTATGACGTGGTCATCGTCGGCGGTGGCGGGCATGGTCTCGCCACGGCTTACTACCTGGCCAAGGAGCACGGCATCACCAACGTGGCCGTGGTCGAAAAAGGCTGGCTGGGCGGCGGTAACACCGCGCGCAACACCACCATCGTTCGCTCCAACTACCTGTGGGACGAGTCGGCTCACCTGTACGAACACGCAATGAAATTGTGGGAAGGCCTTTCCCAGGACCTGAACTACAACGTGATGTTCTCCCAGCGTGGCGTCTACAACCTGTGCCACACCCTGCAGGACATCCGTGATTCCGAGCGTCGGGTCAGCGCCAACCGCCTCAACGGCGTGGACGGTGAACTGCTCGATGCCAAGCAAGTGGCCGACGAGATCCCGTACCTCGACTGCTCGAAGAACACTCGCTACCCGGTGATGGGCGCAACCGTTCAGCGTCGCGGCGGCGTGGCCCGTCACGATGCCGTGGCGTGGGGCTTTGCCCGTGCCGCCGACGCACTGGGCGTGGACCTGATCCAGCAGACCGAGGTGATCGGCTTCCGCAAGGAAAACGGCGTGTGCATCGGTGTCGAAACCAACAAGGGCTTCATTGGCGCCAAGCGCGTCGGTGTGGTCACGGCCGGTAACTCCGGGCACATGGCCAAGCTGGCCGGTTTCCGTCTGCCGATCGAATCCCACCCGCTGCAAGCGTTGGTGTCCGAGCCGATCAAACCGATTATCGACAGCGTGATCATGTCCAACGCCGTGCACGGCTACATCAGCCAGTCCGACAAGGGCGACCTGGTGATCGGCGCCGGCATCGACGGCTACAACGGCTACGGCCAGCGTGGTTCGTACCCGGTGATCGAGCACACCATCCAGGCCATCGTCGAGATGTTCCCGGTGCTGTCCCGCGTACGCATGAACCGTCAGTGGGGCGGCATCGTCGACACCACGCCGGATGCCTGCCCGATCATTTCGAAAACCCCGGTCCCGAACATGTTTTTCAACTGCGGTTGGGGCACCGGTGGCTTCAAGGCCACACCTGGCTCGGGCAACGTGTTTGCCGCAAGCCTGGCCAAGGGTGAAATGCACCCATTGGCCGCACCTTTCTCCATCGACCGTTTCCACAACGGTGCGTTGATCGACGAACACGGCGCTGCTGCGGTTGCCCACTAACAGGAGAAATCCCCATGTTGCATATCTTCTGTCCTCACTGCGGCGAACTGCGCTCCGAAGAGGAATTCCACGCATCCGGCCAGGCGCACATCCCGCGTCCACTGGACCCGAACACCTGCACCGACGAGGAGTGGGGCGACTACATGTTCTTCCGCGACAACCCTCGCGGTCTGCACCATGAACTGTGGATTCACGCCGCCGGTTGCCGTCAGTACTTCAACGCCACCCGCGACACCGTGACCTACGAGATTCTCGAGACCTACAAGATCGGCACCAAGCCACAATTCACCGACAAGACCGATAGCCCGAAAGCGGCCACCACGGCTCTGGGAGAGAAGGTATGAGCCAGATCAATCGCCTGTCCAACGGCGGACGGATCGACCGCAACAAAGTGCTGAGCTTCACCTTCAACGGCCAGGTCTACAAAGGCTTTGAAGGCGATTCCCTGGCCGCAGCCCTGCTGGCCAACGGTGTCGACATCATCGGTCGCAGCTTCAAGTACTCCCGTCCGCGCGGCATCTTCGCTGCCGGCGCTGAAGAGCCGAACGCCGTGTTGCAGATCGGCGCGACCGAAGCCACGCAGATCCCGAACGTACGTGCCACGCAACAGGCGCTGTATCAAGGCCTGGTCGCCACCAGCACCAACGGCTGGCCAAGCGTGAACAACGACATGATGGGGATTCTCGGCAAGGTCGGCGGCAAGCTGATGCCTCCGGGCTTCTACTACAAAACCTTCATGTACCCGCAATCGTTCTGGATGACGTACGAGAAGTACATCCGTAAGGCCGCCGGCCTTGGCCGCTCGCCGACCGAGAACGATCCGGACACCTACGACTACATGAACCAGCACTGCGACGTGCTGATCGTCGGCGGTGGCCCTGCCGGCCTGGCCGCTGCATTGGCGGCTGCGCGCAGCGGTGCTCGCGTGATCCTCGCCGATGAGCAGGAAGAGTTCGGCGGCAGCCTGCTCGATTCCCGCGAAAGCCTCGACGGCAAGCCAGCCACCGAGTGGGTCGCCAGCGTCATCGCCGAGCTGAAGGACACCCCGGACGTGCTGCTGTTGCCGCGCGCCACGGTCAACGGTTACCACGACCATAACTTCCTGACCATTCACGAGCGCCTGACCGATCACCTCGGCGACCGCGCCCCGATCGGCCAGGTGCGTCAGCGCATCCACCGGGTTCGCGCCAAGCGCGTGGTCCTGGCGACCGGTGCTCACGAACGTCCACTGGTGTATGGCAACAACGACGTGCCGGGCAACATGCTCGCCGGCGCTGTCTCGACTTACGTGCGCCGTTACGGCGTGGCACCGGGCAAGAAACTGGTGCTGTCGACCAACAACGATCACGCCTACCGCGTTGCCCTGGATTGGCTCGATGCCAGCCTGCAAGTGGTGGCCATCGCCGACGCCCGCAGCAATCCGCGCGGTGCATTGGTTGAAGAAGCGCGCGCCAAAGGCATTCGCATCCTGACCGGCAGCGCCGTGATCGAGGCCCGTGGCAGCAAGCACGTGACCGCCGCTCGCGTCGCCGCGATCGATGTCAAGGCACACGCCGTGACCAGTCCTGGCGAATGGCTCGATTGCGATTTGATCGCCAGTTCCGGCGGTTACAGCCCGGTGGTTCACCTGGCGTCGCACTTGGGTGGCAAGCCGATCTGGCGTGAAGACATCCTCGGTTTCGTACCGGGCGAAGCACCGCAGAAACGCGTGTGCGTCGGTGGCATCAACGGCGTCTACGGCCTCGGCGATTCCCTGGCCGATGGTTTTGAAGGCGGCGCTCGCGCAGCCAGTGAAGCCGGTTTCAGCGTGGTCGAAGGTACTTTGCCGAAAGCCCTGAGCCGTCTGGAAGAGCCCACCCTGGCGCTGTTCCAGGTGCCGCACGAAAAGAACACCGCACGGGCGCCGAAGCAATTCGTCGACCTGCAAAACGACGTCACCGCTGCCGCCATCGAACTGGCGACCCGCGAAGGCTTCGAGTCGGTCGAGCACGTCAAACGCTATACCGCACTGGGCTTCGGTACTGACCAGGGCAAGCTCGGCAACGTCAACGGCCTGGCCATCGCCGCCCGTTCGTTGAACGTGACCATCCCGCAGATGGGCACCACCATGTTCCGTCCGAACTACACGCCGGTGACCTTCGGCGCCGTGGCCGGCCGTCACTGCGGGCACATCTTCGAACCTGTCCGCTTCACCGCGCTGCATCACTGGCACGTGAAGAATGGCGCCGAGTTCGAGGACGTCGGTCAGTGGAAACGTCCGTGGTACTTCCCGAAAAACGGTGAAGACATTCACGCTGCAGTGAAACGCGAATGCAAAGCCGTGCGCGACAGCGTCGGCCTGCTGGACGCCTCGACCCTCGGCAAGATCGACATTCAAGGCCCGGATGCGCGCGAGTTCCTCAACCGCATCTACACCAACGCCTGGACCAAGCTCGACGTGGGCAAGGCCCGTTACGGCCTGATGTGCAAAGAAGACGGCATGGTCTTCGACGACGGCGTCACCGCTTGCCTCGCCGACAACCACTTCGTGATGACCACCACCACCGGCGGCGCTGCACGCGTGCTGCAATGGCTGGAAATCTACCAACAGACCGAATGGCCAGACCTGAAGGTGTACTTCACTTCCGTGACGGATCACTGGGCAACCATGACCCTGTCCGGGCCGAACAGCCGCAAGCTGCTCAGCGAAGTCACCGACATCGACCTGAGCAACGAAGCCTTCCCGTTCATGACCTGGAAAGAAGGCCTGGTCGGCGGTGTGCCGGCGCGGGTGTTCCGGATTTCGTTTACCGGTGAGCTGTCGTACGAAGTCAACGTGCAGGCCGACTACGCCATGGGCGTGCTCGAGAAAATCGTCGAGGCCGGCAAACAGTACAACCTGACCCCGTACGGCACCGAAACCATGCACATCCTGCGGGCCGAGAAGGGCTTCATCATCGTCGGTCAGGACACCGACGGCTCGATGACCCCGGACGACCTGAACATGGGCTGGTGTGTCGGTCGCACCAAACCGTTCTCGTGGATCGGCTGGCGTGGCATGAACCGCGAAGACTGCGTACGTGATCAACGTAAACAGCTGGTGGGCCTGAAGCCGATCGATCCGACCAAATGGCTGCCGGAAGGTGCGCAACTGGTGTTCAACACCAAGCAGACGATCCCGATGACGATGGTCGGTCACGTCACTTCCAGCTACCTGCACAACTCCCTGGGCTATTCGTTTGCCATGGGCGTAGTGAAAGGCGGTTTGAAGCGTATCGGCGAACGGGTGTTCGCACCGCTGGCGGATGGCAGCGTGATCGAGGCGGAAATCGTTTCTTCGGTGTTCTTCGATCCGAAAGGTGATCGCCAGAACATCTAGTGGCCTCGGGTCCTGTGGAGAGTCTGCTACCGCAATCGCTAGCAGGCTAGCTCCCACCGGGGAACGCGGTTGAATGTGGGAGCTGGCCTGCTGGCGATGACGGCAGTGCAGCCACCACAGGAACCAACAGAATTCAGGAAAGGTGCTTTATGACCGTAGCCAATGTTTACCAACAACGCCCAACCACCGGGGCCAAGGCCGAGTCGTCGCTGCATCATGCCGACCTCGCCAGCCTGGTCGGCAAGGGTCGCAAAAACGCCGGCGTGATCGTGCGTGAGAAAAAACTCCTCGGCCACCTGACCATTCGTGGCGACGGCCACGATGCGGCGTTCAGTGCTGGCGTGCACAAGGCCCTTGGCATCGAATTGCCAGGCGCGCTGACGGTCATCGTCAAGGGTGAAACCAGCCTGCAATGGATGGGGCCGGATGAGTGGCTGTTGATCGTGCCGACCGGTGAAGAGTTCGCCGCCGAGCAGAAACTGCGTGAAGCGCTGGGCGATCTGCACATCCAGATCGTCAACGTCAGCGGTGGCCAGCAGATCCTCGAACTGAGCGGCCCTAACGTGCGCCAGGTGCTGATGAAATCCACCAGCTACGACGTACACCCGAACAGCTTCCCGGTCGGCAAGGCAGTGGGCACCGTGTTCGCCAAGTCGCAACTGGTGATCCGCCACACCGCCGAAGACACCTGGGAACTGCTGATCCGCCGCAGCTTCTCGGATTACTGGTGGTTGTGGCTGCAGGATGCAGCGGCCGAGTACGGCCTGAGCGTTCAGGCTTAATGATCGTTTGTGGTGATGGGCTTTGTGGCGAGGGGATTTATCCCCGTTGGGCTGCGCAGCAGCCCTGAAACCTCACAACTCGGTATCCCAGCCAAATTGAGTTGACTGGTTTTACGACTGCTTCGCAGCCGAACGGGGATAAATCCCCTCGCCACAGGGGTCTCTGCGACCACCTAATTTGTAGCAGGAGTCACCGCACTATGAGCCGCGCCCCAGACACATGGATTCTGACCGCCGACTGCCCCAGCGTCCTCGGCACCGTGGACGCGGTGACCCGATTTCTGTTCGAGCAGGGCTGCTACGTTACCGAGCACCATTCGTTCGATGACCGTCTCTCGGGTCGTTTCTTCATTCGCGTGGAATTCCGTCAACCCGACGGCTTTGACGAACAAGCCTTCCGCGCCGGGTTGGAAGAGCGTGGTAAAGCCTTCGGCATGATCTTCGAACTGACCCCGCCGAACTACCGGCCGAAAGTGGTGATCATGGTCTCCAAGGCCGATCACTGCCTCAACGATTTGCTCTACCGCCAGCGCATCGGCCAGTTGTCGATGGACGTCGCCGCCGTGATCTCCAACCATCCGGACCTCAAGCCGTTGGCCGACTGGCACCAGATTCCGTACTACCACTTCCCGCTCGACCCCAACGACAAGCCGTCGCAGGAGCGTCAGGTGTTGCAGGTGATCGAAGACTCCGGCGCCGAACTGGTGATCCTTGCGCGCTACATGCAGGTTTTGTCACCGGAGCTGTGCCGCAAGCTCGACGGCAAGGCGATCAACATCCATCACTCCCTGCTGCCGGGGTTCAAGGGCGCCAAGCCTTATCACCAGGCCTACAACAAAGGGGTGAAGCTGGTCGGCGCCACGGCGCACTACATCAACAACGACCTGGACGAGGGACCGATCATCGCCCAGGGCGTGGAGGTGGTGGATCACAGCCATTATCCGGAAGACCTGATCGCCAAGGGGCGGGATATCGAAGGGCTGACCCTGGCTCGCGCCGTGGGTTATCACATTGAACGACGGGTGTTTTTGAACGCCAATCGCACGGTCGTTCTGTAGATCGCCATCGCTAGCAGGCTAGCTCCCACAGTGATTCGGGTGAACACAGGATTTTTGAACAACCCAAAACCCTGTGGGAGCTAGCCTGCTAGCGATGAGGCCCTGACAAACAACACAAGACACACAGGCAACAACCAGAGCAATCAACGCGCCGCCGATCCGTGGCGACGCGACCGCTACATAAAAACAACAGCGAGGTGAAAGCATGTCTGGCAATCGTGGTGTGGTGTATCTCGGCGCTGGCAAGGTCGAAGTACAGAAAATCGACTATCCGAAAATGCAGGACCCGCGTGGCAGGAAGATTAATCACGCTGTCATCCTGCGCGTGGTTTCCACCAACATCTGTGGTTCCGACCAGCACATGGTGCGCGGCCGTACCACCGCTCAGACCGGTCTGGTGCTGGGCCACGAGATCACTGGCGAAGTGATCGAGAAGGGCAGCGACGTCGAAAACCTGCAAATCGGCGACCTGGTGTCCGTACCGTTCAACGTGGCTTGCGGGCGCTGCCGTTCCTGCAAGGAAATGCACACTGGCGTTTGCCTCAGCGTGAACCCGGCGCGTCCGGGCGGTGCTTACGGTTACGTCGACATGGGCGACTGGACCGGCGGCCAGGCTGAATACGCGATGGTGCCGTACGCCGACTTCAACCTGCTGAAACTGCCTGATCGCGATCGCGCGATGGAAAAAATCCGCGACCTGACCTGCCTCTCCGACATCCTGCCGACCGGTTACCACGGCGCAGTGACGGCCGGCGTTGGCCCGGGCAGCACCGTGTACATCGCCGGTGCCGGTCCGGTCGGTCTGGCGGCTGCCGCTTCCGCTCGCCTGTTGGGCGCGGCGGTGGTGATCATCGGCGACGTCAACACTGTTCGCCTGGCACACGCCAAGGCGCAGGGTTTCGAAATTGCCGACCTGTCCCTGGACACCCCGCTGCACGAACAGATCGCTGCGCTGCTGGGTGAACCCGAAGTGGATTGCGCCGTCGACGCGGTGGGCTTCGAAGCGCGCGGTCACGGCCATGACGGCGTGAAACACGAGGCTCCGGCCACCGTGCTCAACTCGCTGATGGGTGTAGTTCGGGTGGCTGGCAAAATCGGTATCCCTGGCCTGTACGTGACCGAAGATCCGGGTGCCGTGGACGCGGCCGCGAAAATGGGCAGCCTGAGCATTCGCTTCGGTCTGGGCTGGGCCAAGTCCCACAGCTTCCACACTGGCCAGACGCCGGTGATGAAGTACAACCGCCAGCTGATGCAGGCGATCATGTGGGATCGCATCAACATCGCCGAAGTGGTGGGCGTTCAGGTGATCAGCCTGGATCAGGCACCGCAAGGCTACGGCGAGTTCGATGCGGGCGTGCCGAAGAAGTTTGTGATCGATCCGCACAAGCTGTTCAGCGCGGCGTAAGGCTTCACGCAATACAGAACGGCGACCTTCGGGTCGCCGTTTTTGTTTGAGTCGACGAGCGGGTGGAAAATGGACGTGGCGCTGAGGAACATGCCGACGCAAGACCGGTCAAAACGGCAGCTTTTCCGCCTGTTACCGGGCGGTTTTCATGGCACAAGAGGATGTCTGGATGAAGATTTCACGCGGTTTTGCACTGGCATCGCTCATGACCCTGGGGGCCAGCCCGGTCTTTGCTCAGTTCAGCCTGAGCGATGCGGCCAATGCCATTTCCGGCATGAAGGGCGATAACGCTGCCACAGCGGCAGCGCCGACCTCTGAAACGGCAGGTCTGCTGGGTGCGCTCAGCCAATTGAACCTGACACCACAGCAAGTCGTTGGCGGCACCGGAGCGATGCTCGGTCTGGCCAAGAATCAATTGAGTTCGACCGACTACTCGGAACTGGCCAAGAGCGTTCCGGGCATCGACATGTTGTCCGGCGGTGGTGAACTGGGTGTCCTCGCCGGGTTGCTCGGTTCGAGCGGTAAGGCGGCCGGCCTGGATAACGCGCTGGGCAACGTCAAGGACACCAACGACCTGAACAACGCGTTCAGCGCATTGGGCATGGACAGCGGCATGATCGGCCAGTTTGCCCCACTGATTCTGCAATACTTCGGTCAACAGGGCGTGGGCGGTTCGCTGCTGCAGAGCCTGGGCGGAATCTGGGGCGCCGGCAGCTGATTCAGCGGCGCTCGGCGCGCAAGGCGTCGATGCGCCGGTCCTTCTCGATCCAGAGCTGGTTCACCCAGTTCTGGACGGTCTCGCGAAACGCCGCATCATTCTCGTAATCGCCCTGCCACAGCGCGGGGTCGAGTTCGCGGGTGTTGATGTCGATGATGACCCTCGGCACGTTGCCGCTGATCAAATCCCAGAACCCCGGGATCTTCTGCTGCGGATATACCACCGTCACATCGAGAATGGCGTCCAGCTGTTCACCCATCGCTGCCAGCACAAACGCCACGCCGCCAGCCTTGGGCTTGAGCAGATGCGTGAACGGTGACTGTTGCTGAGCGCTTTTTGCCGAGGTGTAGCGGGTGCCTTCCAGGTAATTGACCACGGTCACCGGCTGGCGCTTGAACAGCTCGCACGCCGCTTTGGTAATCTCCAGATCCTTGCCCGCCAGCGTCGGGTTTTTCGCCAGAAAGGCCTTGGTGTAGCGCTTCATGAACGGGTAATCCAGCGCCCACCACGCCAGGCCCAGGAACGGTACCCAGATCAGTTCTTTCTTGAGGAAGAATTTGAAAAACGGCGTGCGCCGGTTGAGTGTCTGGATCAGCGCCGGGATATCGACCCAGGATTGATGGTTGCTGATGACCAGATAAGAGGTGTCGCGGCGCAAGTCATCGCCGCCGCGAATGTCCCACTGCGTGGGGATGCACAGACGGAAGATCAGCTTGTCGATCTCGGCCCAGGTCTCGGCGATCCACATCACCGCTGTTGATGCGTAATCACGCCAGCGGCCGGACAGGACCAGTTTGAACAGGGCAAACACCATCAGTGGCCCGAACAGGACCAGGGTGTTGAGTAACAGCAGCAGGGTAACGAAACAGCCGGTGAGCAGGCGGCGCATAAGTAACTCTTGAAAGCGTTTGGGCGCGCCATGATAAGCAGCTTCGGGCGACAGGCCAAATCGGCGGTGACGAATGTTTCACCTTCTTGGCCGTATGCTTGCGGCTTTGTGAGAGCACTTGCTCGCTTCGCAGCCCAGCGGGAGCAAGCTCCCTCGCCACAGAAGTGTGTGGTCTTCCAACTATCGTTGTTTTTTGCGGTCTAGAATTCGGACTCTGCGCTCCTATTTTCAAAAAAGGACATCCATCACGTGAAATCCCTCCTCGCACTGCTTTCCCTCGTGGCCCTGCCGGTCCTGGCCGCCGAGCCGACCCTGTACGGGCGCTACGAATACATTGCGCTGCCGGAAATCGGCGGCGAAGTCCTCAAGGCGAAAATGGACACTGGCGCCCTGACCGCGTCGCTGTCGGCCAAGGACATCGAAACCTTCACCCGCGACGGCGATGAGTGGGTGCGTTTCCGCCTCGCGACCAAAGACGCCAGCAACAAGGTCTACGAGCACAAGGTCGCGCGGATCAGCAAGATCAAGACCCGCTCCGAAGAAGACGAGGATGAAGATGCCGCGGCGCCCACCAAACGTCCGGTGGTCGATCTGGAACTGTGCCTGGGTAACGTCAAGCGCACCGTCGAGGTCAACCTGACCGACCGCAGCAGCTTCAACTACCCGCTGCTGATCGGCGCCAAAGCCCTGCGTGAATTTGGCGCGGCCGTGAACCCGGCGCGACGTTTCACCGCCGACAAGCCCGACTGCTGATTTCAAGTGGTCTCATTGACGTGAGGTGAGGCTTGGGGCACCGTTCGCCCACCCAACTGCCGGGCTCGGACGCCATGCCTCATATCCTGATTGTCGAAGACGAAGCGGCGATTGCCGACACCCTGATTTTTGCCTTGCAGGGCGAAGGGTTCACCACCACCTGGCTGAGCCTGGGTGTCGCCGCGCTGGAGCTTCAGCGGCAGACCCCGGCCGATCTGATCATTCTGGACATTGGCCTGCCCGACATCAGTGGCTTCGAAACCTGCAAGCTACTGCGGCGTTTCAGCGAGGTGCCGGTGATTTTCCTCAGTGCCCGCGATGCAGAAATCGATCGGGTCGTGGGCCTGGAAATCGGTGCCGACGATTACGTGGTCAAGCCGTTCAGCCCACGGGAAGTGGCGGCGCGTGTGCGGGCCATCCTCAAGCGCATGGCGCCACGTGCGGTGGCCGAGGTTGCACCGACACTGTTTCGCATCGACAGCGAGCGCGTTCAGATCAGCTATCGCGGCCAGTTGCTGACCCTGACTCGCCACGAGTTCCGTCTGCTGCAATGCCTGCTCGAACAACCTGAGCGCGTCTTCAGCCGCGAGCAATTGCTCGATGCGCTGGGCGTCGCCGCCGATGCCGGGTACGAGCGCAGCGTCGACAGCCACATCAAGAGCGTGCGCGCCAAATTGCGCCAGGTGAAGGCCGGCGCCGAGCCGATCCAGACCCATCGCGGCCTCGGCTACAGCTACAGCCCGGGCCACAGCTGATGCCATTGGGGATCCGGATCTTCCTGGTGTATGTGCTGTTCATCGGCCTGACGGGTTACTTCGTGCTCAGCACGGTGATGGAAGAAATCCGCCCCGGCGTACGTCAGTCCACCGAAGAAACCCTGGTCGACACCGCCAACCTGATGGCCGAAATCCTGCGCGACGACTTCAAGGCCGGCACGCTCAACCAGAACCGCTGGCCGGAACTGCTCAGGGCCTATGGCGAGCGGCAGCCAAACGCCAGTATCTGGGGGCTGCCGAAGAATCAGGTCAACCACCGGATCTACGTCACTGACGCTAAGGGCATCGTGGTCCTGGACTCCAGCGGCGTGGCGGTAGGCCAGGATTATTCGCGATGGAACGATGTTTTGCTGACCCTGCGCGGCGAGTACGGCGCTCGCTCCAGTCGCAGCGACCCGAACGATGCCAGCTCTTCGGTGATGCACGTTGGTGCGCCGATTCGCGATAACGGCCGGATCATTGGCGTGGTCACCGTGGCCAAACCCAACAGCTCGTTGCAGCCTTACGTCGATCGCACGGAGCGTCGATTGCTCGCGTATGGCGCCGGGCTGATCGGCCTCGGTCTGTTGTTCGGCGCGCTGCTGTCGTGGTGGCTGAGCGCAGCGTTGCGGCGCTTGACCGCTTATGCGAAAGCCGTGAGTGAAGGCCGCCGGGTCGAGGTTCCGCATTATCGCGGCGGCGAAATGGAGCAACTGGCGACCGCCGTGGAGCAGATGCGTACGCAGCTCGAAGGCAAAGCCTACGTCGAGCGTTATGTGCACACGCTGACCCATGAACTGAAAAGCCCGCTGGCGGCGATTCGTGGCGCAGCGGAGTTGCTGCAGGGCGAGATGCCGTTGGCTCAACAACAGCGTTTCGTCAGCAACATCGACAGTGAAAGCGTGCGGATGCAGCAGTTGATCGAGCGGCTGTTGAATCTGGCTCAGGTCGAGCAGCGCCAAGGGCTGGAAGAGCGAGTGGCCGTGCCGTTGGCCGGGCTGGTCAATGAGTTGCTGAATGCCCAGGCCGCGCGTATCGAAGGCAAGCAGTTGCGGGTGGAACAGGCGATTCCAGCAGATCTGGCGATCACTGGCGAGCCGTTTCTATTGCGTCAGGCGCTGGGCAATCTGCTGGAAAATGCGTTGGATTTCACGCCGGTGAAGGGTGTGCTGCGATTCAGCGCGAAGCAGATCGGGGAGCAGATTGAATTCAGACTGTTCAACCAGGCCGAGGCCATTCCCGACTACGCGTTGCCGCGATTGAGTGAGCGTTTCTATTCCTTGCCGCGTCCGGAGAGCGGGCGCAAGAGCACCGGACTTGGGCTCAACTTCGTTGAAGAAGTGGTGAAGTTGCATGGTGGGGCATTGCACGTCGGCAATGTCCAAGGCGGGGTTGAAGTGACTCTGCATTTGCCTTCAGACCGCTAAAGATCACAAAGTCTCCACATTCCCCCCACAAAACCCCCACACACCAATCCCAGACTCTTCCCATCCAAACAGGGAGAGTCCCATGAACCGAAATCTGACCTTAAAACTCGGGGCCATTGCCCTGCTGATTCTGTTGTTGCTGATCCCGTTGCTGATGATCAACGGCGTGATCCAGGACCGTCAGCAACTGCGCGACGGTGTGCTCGAAGACATTGCGCGCAGCTCCAGCTACAGCCAGCGGCTGAGCGGACCGTTGATGGTGGTGCCCTATCGCAAAGTGGTGCGCACCTGGAAACTCAACGAAAAAACCAACGAGCGTTACCAGGAAGTCGGAGAAGAACGCGGTCGTTTGTATTTCCTGCCGGAGCGTTTCGAGCTCGACGGACAGGTCCAGACCGAACTGCGTTCCCGGGGCATTTACGAGGCGCGCTTGTTCCACGCCGACAACCGCATCAGCGGGCACTTCTCGGTTCCGGCGCAACTGGGCATCAAGGAAGACTTCGCGGATTACCAGTTCGACCTGCCGTTTCTCGCGGTCGGGATCAGCGACATTCGTGGCATCGAGAATGCGTTGAAACTGGAACTCAATGACCTGCGCCTGGACTTCGTGCCGGGCAGTCAGGTGGGCTGGCTGGGCGAGGGCGTGCATGTGACGTTGCCAGCGCTGAACACCACGCAACCCACAGAACTGGCCTTCGGTTTCGACCTGCGTTTGCAAGGCACCGGTCAACTGCAAATCCTCCCGGTGGGCAAGACGAGCAAGGTGTCGCTGGCCGCCAACTGGCCGCATCCGAGCTTCATCGGCAACTACCTGCCGGCCCAGCGCGAAGTCTCCGATCAGGGCTTCACCGCCAACTGGCAGACGACGTTCTTCTCCACCAACCTGCAAGAAGCCCTGAGCAGTTGCGTATCCGGCAACGACTGTGACGCGTTCAACGGGCGCAGCTTTGGCGTGAGCTTCATCGACCCCGTGGACCAGTATTTGAAAAGCGATCGAGCGATCAAATATGCACTGCTGTTCATCGTCCTGACCTTCGCCGGTTTCTTCCTCTTCGAAGTCCTGAAAAGCCTGGCCGTGCACCCGGTGCAATACGCGCTGGTGGGCGTGGCACTGGCATTTTTCTACCTGTTGTTACTGTCGTTGTCCGAACACATCGGCTTTGCCCTGGCGTATCTGTTGTCGGCCAGCGGTTGTGTGTTGTTGATCGGCTTCTATGTCTGCCACGTGCTGCGCAGCGTGCGTCACGGCTTGAGTTTTTCGGCGGGATTGGCCGCGTTGTACGGCTTGCTCTACGGCTTGTTGAGTGCCGAGGATTACGCGCTGCTGATGGGCTCGTTGCTGCTGTTCGGCTTGCTCGGCGTGTTCATGGTGCTGACACGGAAACTGGACTGGTACGGGATCGGGCAGAAAGCCGCCAAGCCGCTGGCGTTTGATATCGGGGTGGTGGAATGAGCCGGTCGTTGGGGTTGCGTGAGGATCAGCGGGTGGGTGCAGACTTGGCTGCGCGAATTGCCGAGTTGTTTCAGGAAACAGGTGAACTGCGGCAGGTTGGTCTAACCTCGAACAATTGCGTATCGAGAGTCTGGACATGGAACCCGGCCACGCCTTACATCGAAATACACCGAAGCTGGCAGTGGTCGACCCTCGTGGATTGGCCGTCGCCTCTGTTGCCTACTATCGCAAGACCAGCGCTGATGCGAGCCCCGAGCCGCGTGTGACGCGTGAGACGTTTGATGTGGCGGGGCGATCGGTGGCGAATTGGGATGCGCGCTTGGGTTCGGGCAGCACGCCGATCGCTTCGCTGACCATCGTTCCCGCTTTCTCGGGCAAACCGGTATTGACGGTCAGCGTCGATGCGGGTTGGCGGCTGGCCTTGCAGGACGAAGCTGGCCAGGTTCGTCAGAATTGGGATGGCGCGGGTAACACAACGTGGTTTGACTACGACTTGATGGGCAGGCCGTTGATTGTCGAGCAAGCGTCCGTCAATGCCGCCTCGCAATGTGTGGAGCGCTTGTATTACGGAGCTGCCGAACCTGACGTTAGCGATCGAAACCAGTGTGGTCGATTGATTCGTCATGCCGACGCAGCCGGTAGGCGGGAGGTGCATGATTTCAGCCTGCAAGGCGAACCGCTTACGGAGTCGCGGCGCTTCCTGGCAGAACTTGATCATCCGGGTTGGCCTGTGGCCGAGAACCAACAAAACGCCTTGCTCGAACAGGGCGAAGATAAAACCTACCGCACCCATTGGCACTATGGTGCTTCGGGCGAAATGCTTGAGCAAATTGATGCGGCAGGGCATTCACGCCGTTACGCCTACACCGTGTCGGGGCAGCTGCAGAGCACTTGGCTGAAGGTTGCGGGCAAGTCAGAGCAATTGTTGGTCAGCGACATCGCCTACAACGCGTTCGGCCAGGTTGAGCGTGAAACCGCGGGCAATGGTGTCAGCTGTTCCAGTGTTTACGATCCTGCCGATGGAAGACTGCGGCAGTTGCTCGCCATCAAAGGTGAGCGGTGCCTTCAGGACTTTCGTTACGACTATGACGCCATGGGCAATATCCTCTGTATGGCTGATCAATCCCAGCCTGTCAGCTGGTTTGCCAATCAGCGTGTCGACCCCATCAATCGCTATGGTTACGACTCGCTATATCAATTGATCAGCGCTACTGGGCGTGAAGTGGCGTCAGCCATCAATGGCCCGGCGCGGCCTGAACTGATTGAACCTCCTGATCCCGCTCGACTGCAAAACTACAGTCAGAGTTGGTGTTATGACGCGGGCGGCAATCTGCTCGAACAGCGCCACAGCAATAAACCAACGCACTTCATGGTCATCGACACAGGCAGCAATCGAGGGCTGACTCGGGTTGAGGGGCAGGTCCCGGATTTTGATGCGGGCTTCGATGGCAACGGCAATCTCAAATTCCTGACGCCGGGGCAACTAATGCGCTGGACGGCGCGCAATGAGCTTCGCGAAGTCGTTCTGGTGAGCCGCCCAGAGGGTCGCAGCGACAGTGAACGTTATATCTATGACGGTGCCGGTATGCGTGTGCGCAAAGTACGCAATGCGCTGGCATCGAGTGTCTCCCGAATAGCGGATGTGCGTTATTTGCCGGGTCTGGAGATCCGCACCGATGGCGCGGACAGTCCCGGCGAAGTTTTGCAGGTGCTGAATGTTCAGGCAGGACGCAGCAATGTTCGCCTCCTGCACTGGGTGCACGGCCAGCCGGATGATCAATTGCGTTACAGTCTTGATGATCATTTGGGTAGCAGCACATTGGAGTTGGATGGCCGAGGTGACCTGATCAGTTACGAAGGATACTACCCATACGGCGGGACAGCCTGGTGGATGGGGCGCTCTAAAGTTGAAGTGAAATATAAATTTTTGCGTTATTCGGGCAAGGAGCTGGATGCGACGGGGCTTTACTATTATGGGTTTCGATATTACGCACCTTGGTTGGGACGTTGGTTAACCCCTGATCCGGCGTGGGCTATCGATGGATTGAATTTCTATAGGATGGCGCGTAATAATCCAGTGACTCATCGGGATGAGTTTGGGCTTTATTCAGGTAAGGGCGATGCTTTTGAACGTTACGTAGAAGACGACGGTTACACCATTGTTGCGCGTGGTCGATATAAATTATCTTCTCGAGAGAATGCACATGTCGAACGTGCCTTAGGTGTAGCTCAGACCGTTGTAATTGAAGCGATTCAAGAGTTGAAAAGTGGTTTGGCAATGGACTCAAGGCTCGACGATGTTTATGGTCCTGGAGTCGGTGAGAAATTTAAACCAACACTGATAGCTTGGTTTGAAACGCTTAAAGATGAAATGATTTCTTACAGGTCTGGAAGTAAAAAAGATCAGTTTGTTTTTTTGAATTCTGCAAAAAAAGACGTGGCGTTTGTGTACAAGATGGATCCGGAAAAGAGGATTTTTATTAATGGTCAGGCGGGTAGTGATGATAGGTCCTTGGTTGGTTTGGTACAAATATTGATTCATGAGGTTTCTCATTTAGCGCTTAATACACACGATTTTTTTTATTATGAAAGGACTTTTTCGGATAAAATTCCAGACTTGGTTAAAGATCTTAAATCCAGAGTGGAGATTGCTGGTAAAGGATTGCAAGGCACTGATAGAGTAATGGTAAGTAATCTGTTAAGTGGTTATCACGAGAAAAAAATTAGCGATGGTGAGTTGATAGGGATGTTTGGTACTAATAATCTCAATCAAATAAATAATGATATTTTAGGCAATCCTGACTATCGGTCCCAAGCACTGATTTACAATGCAGATTCTTTGGCGTTCGCAGCCTTGTACATTGGCACTTCGGCACTCGGTCGTTTCCTTAATCGGACCAAAAGCCCTGCACGTTCGCCAGTACCGGAGTATTGATTTCATTGGCCATTAGAGTGATCAAGGGAGCTTGCCGCCAAGCGGAGCCGTGCATTTGGTTTGTTCGCATTGTTTAAGTCTGCGGCCGGGTTTCCACCATCGAAGGCCGCTGATTCACCTCGAAATACCAGTTCGCCGCTTCGAATTCACGTCGCACCACCCCAGAACCGGATGGCGCAGGTCGCCATCGAGCCGTTTGTCCAAGTGTTTTTCCAGTCGCGACGGTAGCTCAAAGACATCCCACGCCTGGCTGCGCGGATCGCCGGATTGTTCCAGGAATCAGGCGAACTGCGGCAGGCTGGTCTAACCTCGAATGGTTGCGCAACGAGAGTCTGGGCATGGAATCCAAGCATGCGTTACATCGTAATACTCCGAAGTTGGCGGTGGTCGACCCTCGTGGGTTAGCCATCGCCTCTGTTGCCTACTACCTCAAGACCAGCGCTGATGTGCGGCCCGAGCCGCGTGTGACGCGTGAAACGTTTGATGTGGCGGGACGATCCGTTGCTCATTGGGACCCCCGATTGGGCTCGGGAAGTAACCCGATATCGTCGCTGACAGTCGTTCCGGATTTGTCCGGTCAGTCGTTGTTGACAGTCAGTGTCGATGCGGGATGGCGATTGGTCTTGCAGGACGAAGCCGGACAGGTCCACCAGAACTGGGATGGCGCAGGCAATACAACGTGCTTTGGGTACGACTTGATGGGCAGGCCATCAAGTATCGAACAAGCGTCCGCCAATGCTGCTTTGCACTGTGTGGAGCGCGTGTACTACGGAGCATCCGAACCTGACGTCATCGCCCGGAACCAATGCGGTCGATTGATTCGTCACGCCGATACAGCGGGTGTACGGGAGGTGGCTGATTACAGTCTTCAAGGGGAGCCGATTTCCGAGTCGCGGCGCTTTCTGGCGGAGCTTGATCATCCAGGATGGCCGGAAGACGAGCATCAACAGAATATTTTGTTAGAGCAGGGTGCGGAAAAAACCTACCGCACTTCTTGGCACTACGATGCATCGGGCGAAATACTGGAACAGGTCGATGCGGCCAGACATGCCCGGCGCTATTCCTATACCCTCCAGGGGCAGTTGCAGAGCACTTGGCTGACTGTTATGGGCAAATCCGAGCAGTGTCTGGTCAGCAACATTGCCTATAACGCGTTCGGTCAGATCGAGCGTGAAACAGCGAGCAATGGCGTCACCAGCTCCCGGGTTTACGATCCTGCCGATGGCAGGTTGCGGCAGTTGCTTACTGTCAAAGGTCAGCGACGCCTGCAGGATTTGCGCTACGACTATGATGCGGTGGGCAACATCCTCGAGATGACGGATGAATCGCAACCCGTCACCTGGTTTGCCAATCAACGTATCGATCCGATCAGTCGCTATGGTTACGACACGTTGTATCGATTGATCAACGCCACGGGGCGTGAAGTGGCATCAGCCGTCAATGGGCCGGGGTTGCCCGATCTGATCTCACCTGTAGATCCCGCTCGGCTGCAAAACTACAGCCAGAGCTGGTGTTATGACGAGGGCGACAATCGGCTCGAACAGCGTCACAGCGATAAGCCGACCCATTTCATGGACATCGATAAAGGCAGCAATCGAGGGCTGTCTCACGTTGAAGGGCAAGTCCCCGACTTCGAAGCGAGTTTTGATCGAAACGGCAATCTCAAGGTTTTGGCGCCAGGACAGCCGTTGCGCTGGACTGCTCGCAACCAATTGGAAGAAGTGGTCCTGGTCCAGCGGTCAAGGGCAGAGAACGACAGCGAACGATACGTCTACGACAGCGCAGGCATGCGGGTTCGCAAACTTCGCACTTCGCTGGCGGGAGGTGTGACCCGACTGTCGCAGGTACGGTATTTGCCCGGTCTGGAAATTCGCACGGAAGGCGCCGATAGCAATGACGAAGTGTTGCATGTCATCACAACGCAGACCGGACTCTGTTCTGTTCGCCTATTACATTGGAAAGAGGGTCGGCCCTCTGGAATTGCCAAAGATCAACTCCGTTATAGTTTCGATGATCTGTTGGGTAGTAGTACGCTGGAGTTGGATGAAGAGGCTGATTTGATCAGCTATGAAGGATATTACCCATATGGAGGAAGTGCCTGGTGGATGGGGCGTTCTCAAGTAGACGTTGAATATAAGTTTGTGCGTTATTCTGGTAAGGAGCGAGATGCTACCGGGCTTCATTATTATGGTTATCGCTATTATGCGTCGTGGTTAGGGCGGTGGATTAATCCTGATCCTGCATGGGCTATAGATGGGTTGAATTTTTATCGGATGGTGCATAACAACCCTATGAGTCATGGAGATAAAGATGGGCTCTATACCGGTACGGGTGATGTGCATGAGCGCGGTGTGGAAATAAGTCATAAGATTCTCGGTCGTGGTCGCGGCGGGCAAACGGTTCAAACCAATGCTCTACTTGATCGCGGGTTTGAGGTGGCTCATGGTGCGCTGAATAAAACTATTGAAGAGTTGGAGAGTGGAACAGGAATGGATTCTAGGCTGAATGAGGTGTACGGCCCAGGAGAAGGTGTACGACTTAAATCGTCTTTATTGACTTGGTTTAAAACTCTCAGAAAGGATTTTATCTCGTACAAGGAGGGACGGAAAAAAGATCAGTTTGTATTTGTTGAGGCAAGAAAAGCAGGGCATGAACGGAGCGCGTTTATATCTCCTAGGGATGAGCATCGGCGTATTTTTGTTGATTTGAGGTCTGTCGCGGATGCAGGAGGAGTACTGATGTTCGCTATGACATTGATTCATGAAGTTTCACACCATGCACTAGGAACGCATGATTTTTATTATTATAGGCGTGATCCGTTTTTGAAACAAAATACTAATGATTTTATGAGGGGGTTGAAGTTTGAGGCTGAAGTTGCTAGCGAGGGTCGGCTGAACAGTAGTGATGAAGTGGTAAATAATATTACTGATCTTTTTGAAAAAAATAAACTAAGTGCTGATGAGCTAAAAAGTATGTTTGGTGCTAGTAGTTTAAGTGCGGTCAGTCAAGGTGTTAGAAGTAATGTTCATTATCGATCCCAGGCATTGTTCTATAATGCAGACTCTTTTGCGCTGACTGCGATGCTCAGCGGAGGCGCATCAATCAGTGCGTCCTCTCAAAACGTCAGAAAATCCGTTTTTGAGCCAGAGCCGGACTATTAGTTCCCTCGGTCACGAGAGTGACCAGGGAATTGGTTTTTGCTAATTAGTATTCAATTCGGCGGCTGGGTCTGCACCATCGAAGGCCGCTGGCTCACCTCGAAATACCACGCGGCCAACTGCGGATTCGACTCGCGCCATTCCAGATCCTGATGGCGCAGGTCGAGGTAACCCAGCGCACACGCGACACTGATCGCCGCCACATCGAAATGACTGGTCAACTCGGCAATCGCGTCTTTTTCCAGCAGCGCCAAGGCGCGGCGGATCTTGTCGCGCTGGCCGTCGAGCCATTCGTCCCAGTGTTTTTCCGGGGCGCGCAGGGCGACTTCGTAACGCACCAGCACCGCAGCGTCCATGATCCCGTCGGCCAGGGAGGCCAGGGTCAGACGACGCCAACGGGCCGAGCCTTCACGGGGGATCAGCGGGTTGCCGACGTGCTGGTGGTCGAGGTAATCGAGGATCACCCGGCTGTCATGGATGACGTTGCCGTCCGCCAGGCGCAGGGCGGGGATTTTGCTCAGCGGGTTGTCGTCGATAAGCGGCAGGTCCGGGGCGACTGGGGTCAGCACGCAGTTTTGCAGGGCGACGCGGTCTTGCTGACCGGTTTCGTGCAGCAGCACCATGACTTTGCGAACGAAGGGCGACAACGGGTTGTGGTAGAGGGTCATGCTCGGGGCGGACATGGCGGGATCTCGGTCGATGGACAGTGTCGGGAGCATAGCGCGTTGGGCCGACAGCCTGTAGGAGCAAAGTTTGCTCGCGAAGGGATCGCCTCGGTCAGTCAGTCAGACCGCGCTGACTCCTTCGCGAGCAAGCTTCGCTCCTACAGGGTTTTGCGCTGGAGCAACCCGCGCAGGGCGAGGATTGCAGGAACACCCAGGCCCAGCCAGCTCAGGGCATCCCAAACGCCATCCCCCAGCAACGCGGCAAACAACCCCGCCGCACTGAGCAGGGCGATGACGACGGGCGTGCCGAAGACCTTCCAGAAGTTTGACTGTCGGGGTTTCATGCCACGTTCTCCGCTTTTTCCAGTACGGGTTTTGCCGCCTTGCGCCGCACCACCCACAGGTAAACCCCGCTCCCGAGCACGATGATGGTCAGCACATCGAGCGTCGCCCAGAGGATTTTCATTGGCATGCCGCCGTAATCGCCGAAGTGCAGCGGCTGCGACATGCCCATGGCGTCCATGTACCACGGCCTTTCAGCCACGGCGGTGACTTGCAATGTACTGGCGTCGATCAGCACTGGCGTCAGCAAGTGCGAAGTCAGGTGCGTGCTGCCCTTCATGAACACCGCGTAATGGTGCTCGCTGGAAAACCGCGTGCCGGGGAAGGCGATGAAGTCTGGCTGCATACCGGGCGCAACGTCTTTGGCGATGTCGAGCAGGCGGGTGGCCGGCGCCAGTTGCGTCAGGGGTGGTGCATCGCGGTAGGGCGCGACCATCGCACTCAGGCTGTCGTTGCGCCACGCCGCGATTAGCAAGTCGGCGCAGGCACTGATGACGCCGGTGACGCCGACCACCAGCGCCCAGGTCAGGGTGACCACACCGATCAGGTTGTGCAGGTCGAGCCAGCGCAGGCGAGTGGATTTGTCCTGGCGCACGGTGGCGAATTTCAAGCGGCGCATGAACGGCAGGTACAGCACCGTCCCGGACACGATCGCCACCACAAACAGAATGCCCATGAACGCCAGCAACAGCTTGCCCGGCAGGCCGGCAAACATGTCCACGTGCAGGCGCAGCATGATCATCATGAAGCCGCCATTGGCCGACGGCATTTCCAGCGCCTCGCCGGTGCGGGCGTCGAGCATGAAGGTGTGCGACGAATTCGGTTCGGTACCCGCGGTGGCCGCCATGATCGCGATCGCGGCGTTGGGTTCGTCTTCGTCGAAGCCGAAATACTGCATGACTTCGCCGGGACGATGTTTTTCCGCGGCCAGCACCAACTGCTGCAAATTCAGCTGCGGGGTATCGGCCGGCATTGCCTTCAACTCGGCGGCATCGCCCAGCAAGTGGTCGATCTCGTGATGGAAAATCAATGGCAAGCCGGTCAGCGCCAGCATCAGCAGGAAGACCGTGCAGATCAGGCTGGTCCAGGTGTGGACGAAGGACCAGCGGCGAATGGTTTTGCTTTTCATTTCTCAGCCTTCAGAAATACCAAAGCCGTCCTCGAAGGACGGCCTGGTTACAGCACGTATCAAATCAAGCGTTTACCACTTGTACGTGGCACTGGCGACGACACTGCGCAGGTCGCCGTAATAGCAGTAGAAGCCGTCACAGGTGGAGATGTAATCCTTGTTGAGCAGGTTGGTCGCGTTCACGGCCAGCGAGGCACCTTTCAAGCTGTTGTCCAGACGACCCAGGTCGTAATGAACCGCCGCGTCGAACACGGTGTAGGCGTCAGCCTTGCCCAGCGTGGTGTTGCCCTGGTCGCCGTAAGTATTGCCGGTGTAACGGGCGCCGGCGCCAATGCCGAAGCCATCCAGCACGCCGTTGTGCCAGGTGTAATCGGCCCACAGCGAAGCCTGCTGGTTGGGCATCAGTTGCAGTCGGTTGCCTTTGAAATCGCCTTTCTGCACTTCGGATTTGGCCAGGGTGTAGGCGGCGATGATTTTCAGGTTGTCGGTGACGTCGGAGACCGCTTCCAGCTCCAGGCCTTTGACTTTCACTTCCCCGGTCTGGCTGGTGATCGGCACGTTGCCGACGGTGGTGGTGACAGAGACGTTTTTCTGGGTCAGGTCATACACCGCTGCGCTGAGCAAGGTATTGCTGCCCGGTGGTTGGTATTTGATGCCCAGCTCCCATTGCTGGCCTTCGGTCGGTTTGAACGATTCGGTAGCCGATGCGGCGGCGTTGCTGGTTGGCTGGAATGACTCGGCGTAAGACAGGTAAGGCACGATGCCGTTGTCGAACACGTAGCTGATCGCCGCGTTACCGCTGAATTTCTTGTCCCGTTCGGTGTTAGTCGCGTTTTCGTCATTGAAGAACTTGGTGCCGGTATGGACCCAGTCTTCACGGCCGCCCAATGTCAGGCGCCATTGGTCGAGGGCCATCTGGTCCTGGACGTACAAACCGGTCTGATAGGTCTTCTGGTCCTGGTCATAGAACGCATCGGAGCGCGGTGGACGAGTGATCGGCAGGCCGTATTGCGGGGTGTTGACGTTGATGCGCGGCGCGGTCCCGAAGATCGACAGGTAGTTGGTGTTGTTGCGCTGGTGATCCAGCCCGATCAGCAGGGTATGACGGACGTCACCCGTGGAAAAATCGCCCTGAAAGTTGTTATCCACCGCGAACTGGCTGATGTCTTCCTCGACATTGGTCGTGCCCCGCCCGGTATTGCCCTGATCGTCGACGACATAACCGAAAGCGGCGAGCGAGGGAATATAGCTGTTGACGGTAATGGCCTGGAACGACAGGTCGGACTTGGTGTAGCGCAGGTTCTGACGGAACTGCCAGACGTCGTTCAGACGATGTTCGAAGGCATAGCCCAGCGCGTAGTAGGTGCGGTCGTAGTACTCGTAGTTCGGATCTCCCAGGTTCTTGTGGTGGGAAATATCGCCGAACGGCATGTCGATTTTGGTGCCCTGGATCGAATGGAACTGGCTGGTGATGCCGGTATCGTCACGGGTGAACTGCGTGAGCAGGGTGAATTTGGTGTCGTCGTCAATGTTCCAGGTCAGGCTCGGCGCAATGTTGTAGCGCTTGTTGTCGATGTGGTCGATCTGCGTCCCGCTGTCGCGAACCACGCCGCTGACGCCGTAGAGGAACTGGCCTTCGTCGTCGATCTTGCCGGTGCTGGCGAAGTTGATCTGGCGGTGATTGTCACTGCCGTATTGCACCTGGATTTCATGGCTCGACTCGGCGCTGGGACGACGGCTGACCATGTCCAGCAAACCGCCCGGTGGGGTCTGGCCATAGACCGACGAAGCCGGGCCGCGCAGCAGGGCGAGGCGGTCGAGGTTCCAGGTTTCCGGTTTCGGGTTGGCATACACGCCTTTGGGCAACGGCAAGCCGTCGAGGAACTGGGTCGGTTCGAAGCCTCGCACGCGCAGCCAGTCGGTGCGGGTGTCGCTGCCGAAACTGCTGGCGGTGATGCCCGGCATGTAGCGCACGGCGTCATCGAGGCTGTGCACGCTGCGGTCGTCCATTTGTTCGCGGGTGGCGATCGAAATCGAACGCGGCGCCTCAACCAGCGCAGTGTCGGTCTTGGTGCCGGCGGCGGTGCGCTTGGCCAGGTAACCCTCCACCGGGCCCCAGGCACTTTCAGTGTTTTCAACGCCGATGATGGCGGTTTCTGGCAGGGCCATCACACCTTCAGGCGCGGCCACAAGGCTGTAGGTGCCGGTGCTGCTCTGTTCCAGTTGCAGGCCGGTACCATTCAAGGCCGCGCGCAGGGCGCCGGTGGCATCGTACTGGCCATTGACCGGTGCCGACATCTTGCCCGCTGCCAGCGCCGGATCCAGCGACAACGCCAGGCCGGACTGGCTGGCGATCTGGTTCAACGTGCTGGCCAATGGCGCAGCCGGAAGAGTGTAGGCGCGAACGCTGGACGCCTGTTCAGCTGCGATCAGTTGGTTGCTGGCCAGAGGTGTGCAGAGGGCAATGGCGACCGCCAGCAAACTGGGGCGCAACAAGGTGTCTAGCGAACGGGACATACGGCGGCTCCTGAAAGGGAATACTTCTCAATTGCCTAGGTGCCGAACGAAAAACCAGAAGTGATAGGGCTGGATGAAAATAATTTCGATTCAGCTAGTGAATCTGTACGCATCAGCCTTGAGGCATGGACCCAACCCTGTGATGAGGGAGCAAGCTCCCTCGCCACAAATGGTCTGCCTCAAGGCTTGGTTTCAGCCTTCGCCACCGTCACCCACCATTGCGTGTGCTGCTCGAGCTGCACCGGCAAGGTCGGCAGCAGGGCGCTCAACGCCAGATCGGTATCGTGCAACGGGAAACTGCCGGTAATCCGCAGGTCGGCCACCTCTGGCGCAACGCCCAGATGCCCGCGGCGATAACGACCGAGTTCGTGGACCAGATCTTCCAGACGCGCGTTATCCACCACCAGCATGCCGCGGGTCCAGGCATCGGCACCGAGGTTGAGCGCGATGATCGGCCCGAGGCCGTTGCTGCGCATCAGCACCTGCTGGCCTTCGCGCAGAATCTGTTCTTCAGGACTCGACTCGGGATGGGCGGCGACGGCGGACTGCAACACGCTCAGGCGCGTGCCTTCTTCCTCGCGCTTGACCAGGAAACGCGTGCCGAGTGCGCGCATGCTGCCTTCGCGGGTTTCGACGATAAACGGCCGCGCATCGCCATGACCGGTTTCGACGAGGATTTCCCCGTCCTGAAGAATCACCCGGCGCTGCTTCTCATCAAAGCGCACGTCCACGGCACTGTGGGTGTTGAGGTTGATCACTGTGCCGTCGCTCAGGCGCAAAGTGCGTTGCTCGCCGGTGGCGGTGCGCTGATCGGCCAGCCAATAGTCAACCGGTAGATAACGCTCACCGGCGAACAGCGCCAAACCAATCACCGCCACGATGCTCGCCACGCCGCTGCCCAGTTTGCGCACACGTCGGCGAATGCTTTCGCGCGATTGCAGCAATGCGGTGCGGGCCGGGCCGCTGGCCACGCTGAAACGCTGGTCGAGCATGCCCAACTGGCGCCAGGCGCGGGCGTGTTCTTCGTGGGCGGCGTGCCATTTGGCGAACTCTTCGCGCTCCACCGGGTTGCCGGAATCCAGCGACAATTGCCAGGCAATCGCCGCGTCCAGCACCTGCGCCGACACCGGTTTGGAGCTGACCGCGCTCATATCGGCTCACCGTACAGCGCGATATAGCACTGACGAATGCCCTGGGCCAGGTATTGACGCACCCGCGGCACCGATACGCCCAGGCGCTGGGCAATTTCCGCGTGGCCGAGGCCGTCGAGACGGTTGTAGAGAAACGCTGCCCGGGCTTTGCTGGAGAGTTTGCCGAGCAGGCGGTCGATGTTTTTCAGGTCTTCGAGGATCAGTTGCTGTTCTTCCACCGATGGCTGTTCGCCTTCGGGGATCAGCATCAGTTCGGTGAGGTAAGCCTGTTCCAGCGCGGCACGCCGGAAGTAGTCAAACAGCAGACCCTTGGCGATCGCCACCAGAAACGCCCGAGGTTCGCGCGGTTCGTTCAGTTGATCACGGCCCAGCAACCGCACGAAGGTGTCCTGACTCAGGTCTTCTGCCCGTTGCGGGCAAGCGACATTGCGTCGAAGCCAGGCCAATAGCCAGCTGCGATGGTCACGATATAACGCACCGACGAGCTCACTGTGGGGGCTTTGGACTGACGACACGCGGCATCACCGATTGGGAAGTGTTAACTAACGAGAATTATTCGCGATTGTGGCAGAGGCGGGGGAGGTAAGCAATTGGCCACTGGTCAGGTGGGTTTCAGGGCATTGCGCAAAGTAAACCTGTGGCGAGGGAGCTTGCTCCCGCTTGGCTGCGCAGCCGTCGCAAAACCTGCGAACGCGATTTGACTGGAGAAGGCAGGGGGGCTGCTTCGCATCCCGGCGGGAGCAAGCTCCCTCGCCACAGAGATAGGCAGGAAGTCTAAAAAGAAGGCGTTCGCTGCCTGCGTTTCCACTGACTCACCCGCTGCTGCAAATTCAACGGACTATGAATCTGCTGCTGCCGCGCCCGGCTGAACAGGATCAACGCCAGTTCCGCAGTCGCCAGCGCATCGGCACTGGCATTATGACGCTCGAACACTTCGAGCTTGAACCAGTCGATCCACTCGTCCAGCCCCGCCTCGCGAATGTGCGCCTGTGGGCACAGCAGCGGGGCGATATCCGCCACATCCAGAAACGGATGCTGCAGCTTGTAACCCAGATGATCCTTCAACGCGCGCCCGAGCATGTGCTGATCAAACGGCGCATGAAACGCCAGCACCGGACTGTCGCCCACAAATTCCATGAACTCGAGCAGGGCCTGCGCCGGATCACTGCCGGCAGCGATCGCGCTGGGGCCCAAGCCATGGATCAACACACTGGGCGCCAATTTCATATCCGTGCATTGGAGGGTGCGTTCGAACTGCTGGCTGAAGTCGATCGCCCCGTCTTCAATCACCACCGCGCCGATGGACAGCACCCGATCCTTGTTCATATTCAACCCGGTGGTTTCCAGGTCCAGCACCACCCAGCGCTGTTCGCGCAGGCTGCATTCTCTGAGCTCGGCGCCCGCCGGCAAGCGTTGCAGACGTTGCTGCAATTCCACGGACAGCATCGGCCCCACCGGGCGCAACCACGAAAACAGGCTCATAACTGATACCGCAATGTCAGGCTGCTTTGCAGGCGCTGGGCCTGACGCAGGGATTCGCGCAGGATCCTTCGGTCCAGGTGATTGAGGCTGTCGGGATCGACCCGGTTGGAGTAGGGCAAGTTCTCCCGGGTCTGTAGCTGATGTTGCTGCATGCGGGTTTGCTGGATGAAGTGATACGCCTCTTCATACGCTGCACCGTCCAGCCGTTCGATGACTTCTTTTTCGACCAGTTGGCGAAAGCGCTCCAGCGTATTGTTGGCCTCGATGCCGTGGGCTAGCGCCAGCAATCGGGCGCCGTCGACAAAGGGCGTCAGGCCCTGGACTTTCAGGTCCAGCGTCGCCTTCTCGCCATTCTTGCGCGCCAGCACAAACTCGCGGAAACGGCCTACGGGCGGGCGGTTGCGCAGGGCGTTTTCGGCCATCATCCGCTGGAACAGCCGGTTGTCAGCGACTTGATCGAGAATGCCCCGACGCAGTTGCTCGCAGCTTTGCTCGTCGCCCCAAACCACGCGCAGGTCGAAATAGATGCTCGAACCCAGCAGGTTCTCCGGCGTCGCTTCACGAATGAACGCCGCAAAACGCCGCGCCCATTCGGCCCGGGACAAACACAGCTCAGGGTTGCCGGCCATGATGTTGCCCTTGCACAGGGTGAACCCGCACAGCGCCAGGCTCTGGTTGATCTGTTGAGCGATAGGCAGCAACTTGCCGCGAATCTCGGCGGCATGCGCGGCGTCCCGGGCTTCGAACAGAATGCCGTTGTCCTGATCGGTATGCAGCGTCTGTTCGCGGCGGCCTTCGCTGCCGAAACACAGCCAACTGAACGGCACACCGGGGTCGCCTTTCTCGGCGAGAGTCAATTCGATCACCCGGCACACGGTGTGGTCGTTGAGCAGGGTGATGATGTGGGTGATCTGGGTCGACGACGCGCCATGGGCCAACATGCGTTCCACCAATTGACCGATCTCGCCGCGCATCGCCACCAGGTTTTCCACCTTCTGGGCGCTACGGATGGTCCGCGCCAGGTGCACCAGATCAACCCGTTGCAGGGAAAACAGGTCACGTTCCGAGACCACGCCGCACAGGCGCTGGTCCTTGACCAGGCAAACGTGGGCAATATGCCGCTCAGTCATGGCAATCGCCGCATCGAAGGCACTGTGGTCCGGCGTCAGGAAAAACGGCGCGTGGGTCATGTGCAATTCGATGGCTTCGTTGAAGTCGTTGGTGCCTTCGGCCACCACGTGACGCAGGTCGCGCAGGGTGAAAATACCCAGCGGCGCCTTGTGTTCATCGACCACCACAATGCTGCCGACCTGCTGCTCGTGCATCAGGGTCACGGCTTCGCGCAACGGCGTAATCGGGCTGCACGTCACCGGATGGCGCATGGCCAATTCGCCAAGGCGGGTATTCAGAGAATATTGAGTGCCGAGGGTCTCCACGGCTTTTTGCTGGACTTGCTGGTTGACCTGATCCAGCAGACTGCTGACACCGCGTAGGGCAAAGTCGCGAAAGGCATTGGAAAGCGCGAACAGTTTAATGAACGCCAGCTTGTTCAGCTGTAGGCAAAAGGTGTCTTCGGCTGCCAGATGTTCGGTGCGCGTCGCACGTTCACCCAGCAGCGCGGCGAGGGGGAAGCACTCGCCGGTGGTGATTTCGAAGGTGGTTTCCGTGCCGCCCTTGGCCGTGTGGGGGCGTTCACCCACGACGCGGCCCTGTTTGACGATGTAGAAATGCTCAACCGGGCCATCGGCGGGCTTGATGATGCTTTCGCCGGGCGCATAAAAACGCAGCTGACATTGCTCCACCAGGTACGCCAGGTGAGCGTGTTCCATTTGATTGAAGGGCGGGAAACGCTGCAGAAATTGCAAAGTGCCCTGGATGTTTTGCAACACCGCGGTTTTTCCTGCCTGTGTGAAGGCGTCCGCTTTACTCATAACCATTACCGCAGTCTTTTTTCGAATTGTTGTTGTCGGATGACTCGGCCATGGTCGGCCCCGGAGCGCGAGGTGCCCATTGGACGTAAGTCTAGGTCGGGCCTTCCGGTGATGAAATTTCGGAAATACCTTACGCAATCTTGGGAAGAATCTATCCTTTCATCTATAGGAAATAAATCCGACGAAGTGCACATTGTTGCGCCACTTAGCGATGTCTGACGGATGTGCTAGGGAATAGAAATGAAAACGTAGAGTAAGCCATGTCCGACCACGATATTTTGAGTGACGCCGAGCGCGAGGCGCTGAGTGCCGTCATGCTGGAACCCGACTTGCCACCGCAGCGGGTGCTGATCGTCGATGATGACAAGGACGCCCGGGAGCTGCTCTCGGAAATCCTGGGTCTGGATGGCATTCGTTGCCTGACCGCTGCCAGCGGCGAGACAGCCCTCAAGATGTTGAGCGAGAAGCCCTCCATTGGTTTGGTGATCACTGATCTGCGGATGGGCCAGGTTGATGGCCTGGAGTTGGTTCGTCAGGTGCGTGAGTCAGTACGGGCAGCCATGCCGATCATCATCGTTTCGGGCGATGCCGACGTGAAGGACGCAATTGCTGCGATGCATTTGAGCGTGGTGGATTTTCTGCTCAAGCCCATCGATACCGGCAAATTGCTGGGGTTGGTCAAGCATGAGTTGGGGATGGATTCGTGAATTGTTAGAGGATCAAAAGATCGCAGCCTTGGGCAGCTCCTACAGGGGACTGAGTACACCTGTAGGGGCTGCCGAAGGCTGCGATCTTTTGACTTTGCTTTAAACAAAAAAGCCCTGATCTTTCGATCAGGGCTTTTTCATTATCCGGTATCACCGCTCAGTTACAGGCCATTGGCAGCCTTGAACTCGCGACGACGACGGTGCAGGACCGGCTCGGTGTAGCCGTTCGGCTGTTTGGTGCCTTCAACCACCAGCTCGACCGCCGCCTGGAAGGCTATGTTGCTGTCGAAATCCGGCGCCAGCGGACGGTACAGCGCGTCATTGGCGTTCTGACGGTCAACCACCGGCGCCATGCGCTTGAGGCTTTCCATCACCTGCTCTTCGGTGACGATACCGTGACGCAGCCAGTTGGCGATGTGCTGGCTGGAAATACGCAGCGTGGCGCGGTCTTCCATCAGGCCGACATCGTTGATGTCCGGCACTTTCGAGCAGCCAACACCCTGGTCGATCCAGCGCACCACGTAACCGAGAATGCCCTGGGCATTGTTGTCCAGTTCGTTCTTGATCTGTTCCGCGGTCCACTGCGGGTTTACCGCCAGCGGGATGGTCAGGATGTCGTCCACCGAAGCGCGGGCACGTTTGGCCAGCTCGGCCTGACGGGCGAACACGTCGACCTTGTGGTAATGCAACGCGTGCAACGCAGCCGCCGTTGGCGAGGGAACCCAGGCGGTGTTGGCACCGGCCAGCGGGTGAGCGATTTTCTGTTCGAGCATCGCTGCCATCAGGTCCGGCATGGCCCACATGCCTTTACCGATCTGCGCGCGACCTTGCAGACCGGTGCTCAAACCGATATCGACGTTCCAGTTCTCGTAAGCGCCGATCCACTTCTCAGCCTTCATGTCCGCCTTGCGCACCATCGGGCCGGCTTCCATGGAGGTGTGGATTTCATCGCCCGTGCGGTCAAGGAAACCGGTGTTGATGAACACCACGCGCTCGCTGGCCGCCTTGATGCACGCCTTGAGGTTGACCGTGGTGCGGCGCTCCTCGTCCATGATCCCGACTTTCAGCGTGTTGCGCGGCAGACCGAGTACGTCTTCGATGCGACCGAACAGCTCGTTGGTGAACGCGGCTTCTTCCGGGCCGTGCATCTTCGGCTTCACGATGTAGACCGAGCCGGTGCGGCTGTTCTTGCGCGAGCTATTGCCGTTGAGGCTGTGGATCGCCGCCAGGCTGGTGATCAGACCGTCGAGAATGCCTTCCGGCACTTCGTTGCCGTCTTTGTCGAGGATCGCGTCGATGGTCATCAGGTGACCAACGTTGCGCACGAACAGCAGCGAGCGACCGTGCAGGCTCAGTTCCTTGCCATCAACGCCGGTGTAGGTGCGGTCGGCGTTCATGGTGCGGGTAAAGGTCTTGCCACCCTTGGAGACTTCTTCCGACAGGTCGCCCTTCATCAGGCCGAGCCAGTTGCGGTAGATCACCACTTTGTCATCGGCATCGACGGCGGCGACGGAGTCTTCGCAGTCCATGATGGTGGTCAGCGCGGCTTCCATCAGGATGTCTTTGACGCCGGCCGCGTCGGTCTGGCCGACCGGGGTGCTGGCGTCGACCTGGATTTCGAAGTGCAGGCCGTTGTTCTTCAGCAGGATCGCGGTGGGTGCCGCTGCATCGCCGTGAAAACCGATCAACTGCGCGTCGTTGCGCAGGCCGCTGTTGCTGCCGCCTTTCAGGGCGACCACCAGTTTGCCGTCAACGATCTTGTAGCCGGTGGAATCGACGTGGGAGCCGGCGGCCAAAGGCGTGGCTTCGTCGAGGAAGGCGCGGGCGAAGGCAATCACCTTGTCGCCACGAACCTTGTTGTAGCCTTTGCCTTTTTCCGCGCCGTCAGCTTCGCTGATCGCGTCGGTGCCGTAGAGCGCGTCGTACAGCGAGCCCCAGCGGGCGTTCGAAGCATTGAGCGCGAAGCGGGCGTTCATCACCGGCACCACGAGCTGCGGGCCGGCCATGCGGGCGATTTCGTCATCGACATTTTGCGTCGTCGCCTGGAAATCGGCCGCTTCTGGCAGCAGATAACCGATGTCTTGCAGGAAGGCTTTATAAGCCACGGCGTCGTGCGCCTGCCCGGCACGTGCTTGGTGCCAGCCATCGATACGAGCCTGGATATCATCGCGTTTGGCGAGTAGGGCTTTGTTCTTCGGCGCCAGGTCGTGAATGACCTTGTCGGCACCGGCCCAGAATTTGTCGGCGGTGAGGCCGGTTCCGGGAATGGCTTCGTTGTTCACGAAGTCGAACAGGACTTTGGCGACCTGCAGGCCACCGACTTGAACGTGTTCAGTCATTGCTTGCCTCACTCTGCTCAGCTATTTCGCTTTTCAGCTCTTCAAATTAACAATGAAGCCTCTGGCTATTTAAACCACAAACCCCTTCCACCAGTACATGCCATTTCGGGCGGCTGGGATGGAACCGATCAACGGCGTTGAGGCCTTGCTGATAGGGCTTTCAGGGCTGCGACCGCGCCTGTGGCAGACATCGATCCAACGTTATGTAGTGCGCGCTGCGGCATACTACATGATGAATTGCGGTTGTGAAAATTAGACTAATTACGTCGTTCTGCGACCCCGTGACGCATTGCAGTCACGTCGGGGATGGGGATGTTCTCAAAAAAGTATGAGATTGTTCCAGTTAAATATAAGAAGTTGTACACGATTTATGTGTGGGCATCGGGTCCGGTGGTGAATTCATCGCGGGCAAGCCCGCTCTCACAGGATTGTGCATAACCTTGCCCGCGATGAGGCGGATCCGCATGACGCTGAATCCGGGTCTGCCCAAAGCATCGGTCAACCGTTGCCTATACTTGCCTTTCTATAACAAAAGTCATGACCAGAGGGCTGCGCCATGGACCACCTCGTACTCACTGTTTTCGCGCCGGACAAACCTGGGCAGGTCGAGCGCATCGCCCAGTGCATTGCCGAGCACGGCGGTAACTGGCTGGAAAGCCGTATGTCACGCATGGCCGGGCAGTTTGCCGGGATTCTTCGGGTAGGCGTGCCGGCCGAGGCCTACGAGAAATTGGTCGATGCCCTGCAGGCGTTGTCGGCCCATGGCATTCGCGTGCTGATTGCCGAAAGCGGCATCGAACAATCCTGCACCTGGAAACCGATTGCCATGGAGCTGGTGGGCAACGACCGCCCGGGGATCGTGCGCGACATCACGCGTCTGTTGAGTGAGCAGGGGGTCAACCTGGAACGACTGGTTACGGAAGTGCGCCCGGCGCCGATGAGCAGCGAGCCGCTGTTCCACGCTGAAGCGATTCTCGCCGTGCCGCTGACGCTTTCTCTGGATGTGTTGCAGTCGCGCCTGGAAACCCTGGCGGACGATTTGATGGTGGAATTGGTCCTGCGCAGCGAACCCTGACAGGGTTATCCAAGTTATACGTGCACCTGCCTGTGGATAACCTGTAGAGACACCCCGCCAGCCCACGCCGGCCGGGCGTCTTCAGGAACTGATCAAAAAACCATCAGATTCAACGAGTTGCACACAAACGCCGGGGATCACGCTGTGGATAACCTTGGGAAGGATCGATGCAGGCCACGAAATACGTGGCCTGTAGAAGTTCGTACGATTTTTGATCAACTGCGACGGCGCAAACTTATCCACGCATCGACGCTATAAACCGCAAGCCCGGCCCAGATAAAGATAAACGCCACCAGCGTGCTGGACGACAAGTGTTCGCCAAACAGCAGTACGGCTTGCAGCAGCACCAATGTCGGCGCCAGGTACTGGAGGAATCCCAGCGTTGTGTAGGGCAAATGCCGTGCGGCGGCGTTGAAACACACCAGCGGCACAAGGGTTACCGGCCCGGCGGCAACCAGCCACCAGGCTTCGCTAGTCGTCCAGAACTCGGGCTGAGCGCTCATGGCCGTCTGATTGAATAACAGCCAGGCAATGGCAATCGGCACCAGCATCCAGGTTTCCACCACCAGACCGGGCAGGGCTTTGACTGGCGCCTGCTTGCGGATCAACCCGTAGAAACCAAACGTCAACGCCAGCACCAGCGATACCCATGGCAGGCTGCCGACTTGCCATACCTGTTGCGCCACACCGACTGCGGCCAGCCCCACGGCGATCCATTGCATGCGCCGCAGCCGTTCGCCGAGGATCAACATGCCGAGCAGCACGTTCACCAACGGGTTGATGTAGTAACCGAGGCTGGCTTCGAGCATGCGCCCGTTGTTCACCGACCAGACATACGTCAGCCAGTTGGCCGCGATCAGCGTGCCGCTCAGCGCGAGGATCGCCAGCCGTTTCGGGTTTTCACGCAGCTCGCGCCACCAGCCCGGATGCTTCCATACCATCAGCAGCAAGGCGCCGAACAGCGCAGACCAGAGCACGCGATGGATGATGATCTCCACGGCGGGCACGTTGGCGATGGCTTTGAAGTAGATCGGGAACAGGCCCCAGATGATGTAGGCACTCAGGCCCAGGATGTACCCGCGACGCGGGTTGGCGGCTTGCATGCAGAATCCTTGCTTAGGCAGCTAACTAAAGAAGGGGATTGTAAGGAGATTTGTCTACGAATGTCCCGTCCGAAAACGTCGGGCAATTGTGAACACAATCCCTGTGGGAGGGAGCTTGCTCGCGATGGCGGTGTATCAGCTTGCATCGGTGTTGCATGTGCTGCCGTCATCGCTAGCAGGCTAGCTCCCACAGGGATTTTTGGTGTGTCAGAAGAGTTTGAGGGGTTCTTCGTTGAGCGCAGCCAATTGCTCACGCAACGCCAGCACCTGATCGCCCCAATACCGCTCCGTACCGAACCACGGAAAACTGTGGGGGAACGCCGGGTCGTCCCAGCGACGCGCCAGCCAAGCGCTGTAGTGCATCAGGCGTAACGCGCGCAGCGGCTCGATCAACGCAAGTTCTCGTGGGTCGAAGTCGTGAAATTCGTTGTAACCGTCCATCAATTCCGACAACTGAACGAGACATTCCTGACGATCGCCGGCCAGCATCATCCAGATGTCCTGCACCGCCGGGCCCATGCGGCAGTCGTCGAGGTCAACGATGTGGAACATCTCGTCGCGGCACATCATGTTGCCGGGGTGGCAATCGCCGTGCATGCGGATGTTCTGGTGCGGCGTGGCTTTGTAGACCTCTTCGACGCGCTTGAGCAGGTCGCGGGCCACAGATTCGTAGGCCGGCAGCAGGCTTTTGGGGATGAAATTGCCTTCGAGCAGCGTCGTCAGCGAATCGTGACCAAAGTTCTTCACGCCCAGTGCTTCGCGGTGTTCGAAGGGTTTTGTCGAACCCACGGCGTGCAGGCGGCCGAGCAATTGGCCCAGCCGATACAGCTGATCGAGATTGCCCGGCTCCGGGGCGCGCCCGCCACGGCGGGGAAACAGGGTGAAACGGAAGCCGTGGTGTTCGTGCAGGCTGGCGCCGTTGTGAATCATCGGCGCCACCACCGGCACGTCGCACTCGGCGAGTTCGAAGGTGAACTGGTGTTCTTCGAGAATCGCTTCGTTGGTCCAGCGTTGCGGGCGGTAGAACTTGGCGATCAGTGGCTCGGAGTCTTCGATGCCGACCTGATAGACGCGGTTTTCGTAGCTGTTGAGCGCCAGGATGCGCGCGTCGCTGAGAAAGCCGATGCTTTCGACGGCATCGAGCACGAGGTCTGGGGTGAGGGTTGCAAACGGGTGGGCCATGCTGACTCCTGCGCGCAGCAGGCTGCCGCGTCCGGCCAAGCATGGTAGCGCAGACGGGCTTACTTTAGTGTTAAGGCTTGAGATGAGTGGTGTTGCCATCGCTAGCAGGCTAGCCCCACACTGGATCTGCGACACTCCGCAAGTCCCCTGTGGGAGCTAGCCTGCTAGCGATAGGGCCCGGTCAGGCGCCGACGATCCCGCCATCCTCACGGGAAATCGCCATCACCGAAGACCGCGGCTTGCCATTCGGCAAATGCTCAGGGAACGTCGATCCACCGTTTTCTCCCGGATGTTGAATCCCTACAAACAGGGTTTTTTGATCCGGTGAAAAGCTGATCCCCGTCACCTCGCAACCAATCGGCCCGACCATGAACCGACGAATCTCCCCGGTCACCGGGTCGGCACACAGCATCTGGTTATTGCCCATGCCGGCAAAATCACCGGTATTGCTCGAATCGCCATCGGTCAGAATCCACAACCGCCCAGCCTTGTCGAAACCCAGGCCATCCGGGCTGTTGAACATGTTCTGTGGCGTGATGTTCGACGAACCGCCCTTCGGCGTGCCGGCGTGGACACCCGGGTTGCCGGCGACCACAAACAGATCCCAGGCAAAGCTTTTTGAAGCGTGATCATCACGGTCGGTGCGCCAGCGCAGAATCTGCCCGTACACGTTCTTCTCGCGAGGGTTGGGCCCGCCCACCGGTTGACCGTCTTCGCCGCGCTTGGCGTTGTTGGTCAGTGTGCAATAGACTTGGCCATCCATAGGGCTGACGACGATCCATTCCGGACGGTCCATGCGCGTGGCTTTCACCACCGTGGCCGCGAGGCGCGCGTGAATCAGCACCTCTGCCTGATCGGCAAAACCGCTGCTGGCGTCGATGCCGTTTTTGCCGTGGGTCAGCTCGATCCACTCGCCTTGGCCTTTCGGGTGATCGGCATTGCCGTCGCCTGCGTCGAAGCGCGCCACGAACAAGGTGCCGTGGTCCAGCAGGTCGCGATTGGCTTTCGGGTTTTTGTGGTTGATCTTGTCGCGGCTGACGAACTTGTAGATGAACTCGCCGCGCTCGTCGTCGCCCATGTACACCACGGCGTGGCCGTCATGGGTTTCGGCCAGGGCAGCGTTTTCATGTTTGAAACGGCCCAGTGCGGTGCGCTTGACCGGGGTCGATTGCGGATCGAAAGGGTCGATTTCCACTACCCAGCCGTGACGGTTGAGTTCGTTGGGGTTTTTTGCCAGGTCGAAACGCTCGTCGTGCGGGTGCCAGTTGATCTCTTTACTGGCGGCTACCACACCGTAGCGTTTCTGCGCGGCGTCGAACTTCTGTTCGGCGTTGCTGCTGCCGAAGCAGTCGGTGAAGTTCTCTTCACAGGTCAGGTACGTGCCCCACGGCGTCTTGCCGTTGGCGCAGTTCTGGAAGGTGCCGAGCACATTCTTGCCGTGTGGGTCGGCGCTGGTTTTCAACAGGTCATGACCGGCAGCGGGACCGCTGAGGGTGATCGGTGCATTGCCGTGAATGCGCCGGTTGTAGCGCGAGCCCTGGACGAATTGCCATTGGCCGTTCTTGCGCTGCACTTCGATCACCGACACACCTTCGCAGGCCAGCGCCTTGCGTACTTCTTCCTTCGATTGCGGCATGCCGCCGTGGGGGTAGAGGTAGCGGTAGTTGGTGTATTCGTTGTTGATCGCCATCAACGCCCGGTCTTTCTCACCCGGAAACTCGAACAGGCTCATGCCGTCATTGTTGTCGCCGAACTGCACTTCCTGCTGCTCGGCGCTGCCGTTACCGCTCGGGTCGAATGCCGGACCGTTCTTTTGCAGCGGCTGGCCCCAGCTGATCAGCACCGAAGACTTGTAGCCCGGCGGCAGGGTAATGGCATCGCTGGTGGCGGCGGGGATGCTGTCGAAACCCAACAGTTTGCTGGTGCCGGCGCTGACGCTGGCCGCGAGCACGCTGCGACTCAGCAGGTTGCCGCCGAGGAACATGGCTGCGCCGCACAGGGCGCCCGCGCTGATGAAGCCACGACGGCTGAGGCCGACCATGTTCTCGAGGTCGGTGTTTTGATTGTCTTCTAATAGGCTCACATCAGGCTCCCTGCGGGTTTTTGCAGTCACCTTAAAGAGCATTAATGACGCTTGTGTTTCAAAGCGGTGTACCGAGCAAAACGTTTGATGGCGCAAATTGCACCCGTACCGGTTTATCGGTGGCGAGACCGAGGGTTTTCAGGTGCAGCGGCTCGGCCAGTGCGCACAACGTCTGGCCATTGGGCAGGCCGATGCGCACTTCGCTGGGGCCGTCTTCGGCATCGAGGATTTCTTCGATGATGCCGGTCAGGTCATTGTGTCCTGGCGTTGCAGTGTCTTCGATGGCCAGCAAGTCGAGCCAGCCCGCCTTGATCAGGGCGACGACTTCGGTGCCGGGTTCCAGCTCCAGGCGCACGGTGCTGTCGTGGGTGATCTGTGTATCGATGGCCAGGCCTTCGGCCAGTTCAAGACGAATCAGGTCGTTGCGCCCCTGAGCTTCAATCGCCACGACCTTGCCGTGCAATTGATTGCGTGCACTGGTTCTGAGCATCAGGCGGCCGAGCAGGTCCAGGTCGCTGGCGTCTTCGGCGGCTTCCAGCACCTGAGCCTGCAGCGTTTGCAGTTTTTGATACAGGCGCAATACGCGTTGGCCTTCGCTGGATAGCTTCGCGCCACCGCCGCCCTTGCCGCCGACACTGCGCTCCACCAGTGGTTTCTGCGCCAGGTTGTTCAACTCGTCGATGGCGTCCCACGCGGCTTTGTAACTCAGGCCCGCGCTTTTCGCGGCGCGAGTGATCGAGCCTTGTTCGGCGATGTGCTGCAGCAACGCGATGCGCTGCGGGCGACGGACAATGTGCTGGGACAACAACGTGGGCAGGGACATGACGGGGGCGCTTTGGCTGGTAACGATGGCGAGGACGTTGGCGGCTTGGGCTGTGGGAGTCAAGTCGGTCTCGCTCCCGCAGGGTTTGTGCTCTTGAGTCAAACCGCGTCGCCGGGTCTGGGCGTGCGTGCCAGGCAATAGACATCGACCCGCGAGGCGCCCGCATCCATCAGCAGGCGTGCCAGGGCCTGGGCAGTGGCGCCGGTGGTCAGTACGTCATCGACCAGCGCCACGTGACGCCCCTTGACCACCGCTTTGGGCATCAGGGCAAAGGCGTTACCCAGGTTCTTTTTGCGAGCCTCGGCTTTCAGGTCTTGTTGCGCGCTGGTGTCCTGAATCCTCTTGAGCAGTTGCTCGTCGCAGGGGATATCCAGGCTCGCGCTCAACCAGCGGGCCAGCATTGCGGCCTGATTGAAACCCCTTTGACGCAGGCGCTTGGTTGCCAGCGGAACCGGGACCAGCGCATCTGGCCGCTCCAGCGCTTCATCGAAGCGATGTTGCAGGAATTGAGCGAGAAGTTCGCCAAGCAGGTTGCCAAACGGCCACTTCGCGCTGTGTTTGAAACGGGTGATCAGGCTGTCGACTGGAAAGCTGTAGGTCCACGGGGCGATCACCTGTTCGAAGGAGGGCGGCGCCTTCAAACACTGGCCGCAGGTCATTCCCGCCGCGGGCAAGGGCAGGGCGCAGGTCTGGCAGTGATCGCCAAGCCACGGCAGGTCGGTTTCACACGCCATGCAGATCGGCGTCGCTTCATCCGCCGTCTCGCTGCAGAGCAAACAGTTTTGTCTGTTTTTTAACCAGATGTAAACCGGTCCGTTGTATCGTGGTTGACAGCGCATCGCTCTTCCTTAAATATGCCGAACATCCGTGTCGCGTCTGTGGGTATTCCAGTCCCCAGTCGCTTGCCAAGCATAATCAAGGAAACGCCCATGAGCGCCAGCACCTCTGCAACTCTGCGTCATGACTGGTCTTTGGCCGAAGTCAAAGCACTCTTCGTTCAGCCATTCAACGACCTGCTGTTCCAGGCGCAGACCGTGCACCGCGCGCATTTCGACGCCAACCGGGTACAAGTTTCGACGCTGCTGTCGATCAAGACCGGCGCCTGCCCGGAAGATTGCAAATATTGTCCGCAGTCCGGTCACTACAACACCGGCCTGGAAAAAGAAAAACTGATGGAAGTGCAGAAGGTCCTCGAAGAGGCCGCTCGCGCCAAGGCCATCGGTTCGACCCGTTTCTGCATGGGCGCGGCGTGGAAACACCCGTCGGCCAAAGACATGCCGTACGTGCTGGAGATGGTCAAGGGCGTGAAAGCCATGGGCCTGGAAACCTGCATGACCCTCGGCCGTCTGGATCAGGACCAGACCGAAGCGCTGGCCAAGGCCGGCCTCGACTACTACAACCACAACCTCGATACCTCACCGGATTTCTACACCAGCATCATCACCACCCGCACTTACAGCGAGCGCCTGCAAACCCTGGCTTACGTTCGTGACTCGGGGATGAAGATCTGCTCCGGTGGCATCCTCGGCATGGGCGAAACCCTCGATGACCGCGCCAACCTGCTGATCCAGCTGGCCAATTTGCCGGAGCACCCGGAATCGGTCCCGATCAACATGCTGGTGAAAGTCGCCGGTACGCCGCTGGAAAACGCCGAAGACATCGACCCGTTCGATTTCATCCGCATGCTCGCCGTCGCGCGCATCCTGATGCCGCAATCCCACGTGCGCCTGTCCGCCGGCCGCGAAGCGATGAACGAGCAGATGCAGGCCCTGGCGTTCTTCGCCGGTGCGAACTCGATTTTCTATGGCGACAAACTGTTGACCACCGCCAACCCGCAGGCCGACAAGGACATGCAACTGTTCTCGCGCCTGGGCATCCTGCCGGAAGCGCGTGAAGAGCATGCGGACGAAGTGCATCAGGCGGCCATCGAGCAGGCGCTGGTGGAGCAGAAGAGTAGCGAGATGTTTTACAACGCTGCTGTTTGAGGCTTCACCGAAACCTTTTGAATGCAACAATCTGTGGGAGCGGGCTTGCCCGCGATAGCGATTCATCAGTCGACATCTATGTTGAATCGGATGCCATCATCGCGGGCAAGCCCGCTCCCACAGGTTCTGCGATACAACATCTGACTTCCTAATCGCGAGGCCTGCATGTCGTTCGATCTCGCCGCACGCCTTGCTGCCCGTCGTGCCGAAAATCTCTACCGCCAACGCCCATTGCTCCAAAGCCCTCAAGGCCCGGATGTGGTGGTCGATGGCCAGCCGTTGCTGGCGTTCTGCAGCAACGATTACCTGGGCCTGGCCAATCACCCGCAAGTGATCGAAGCCTGGCGCGCCGGGGCGTCCCGTTGGGGTGTCGGCGGCGGTGCTTCGCACTTGGTCATTGGCCACAGCACGCCACATCATGAGTTGGAAGAAGCGTTGGCTGACTTGACTGGCCGCCCGCGTGCGTTGCTGTTCACCACCGGTTACATGGCCAACCTCGGCGCGGTGACCGCGCTGGTGGGGCAGGGCGATACGGTGCTCGAAGACCGCCTCAATCACGCCTCGTTGCTCGATGCCGGCCTGTTGTCCGGCGCGCGTTTCAATCGTTATCTGCACAACGACGCCGCGAGCCTGGCCAGTCGTCTCGAGAAAGCCACCGGCAACACGCTGGTGGTCACCGACGGCGTGTTCAGCATGGACGGCGACATCGCCGACCTGCCAGCACTGGCCCGGGAAGCGAAGGCCAAAGGCGCGTGGCTGATGGTCGATGACGCCCACGGTTTTGGCCCGCTGGGCGCCAACGGTGGCGGGATCGTCGAGCATTTCGGCCTGAGCCAGGACGACGTGCCGGTGCTGGTGGGCACCCTCGGCAAAGCGTTCGGCACCGCAGGCGCTTTTGTTGCCGGCAGCGAAGAACTGATCGAGAGTTTGATCCAGTTCGCTCGTCCGTACATTTACACCACCAGCCAACCACCTGCCCTGGCCTGCGCAACGCTGAAAAGCCTGGAACTGCTGCGCTCCGAGCACTGGCGTCGTGAACATCTGAACGTCCTGATTCGTCAGTTCCGGCAAGGCGCCGAGCAGATCGGCCTGGAGCTGATGGACAGCTTCACGCCGATCCAGCCGATCATGATCGGCGACGCCGGGCGTGCGGTGCGTCTGTCGCAAATGCTGCGCGAACGCGGATTGATGGTGACCGCGATCCGCCCACCGACCGTGCCCGCCGGCAGCGCCCGACTGCGTGTGACCCTGACCGCCGCGCACAGCGAAGCGCAGGTACAGCTATTGTTAAAGGGACTGGCCGATTGTTTTGCACAACTGGGACCGGAGCCAAGCCATGCGTGATCGTCTGATTCTGCTACCTGGCTGGGGGCTCGGGATTTCACCGATGGAGCCGTTGGCCGCTGCGTTGCAAGGGCTGGACGAACATCTGCGCGTCGAGATCGAGCCACTGCCGGAGCTGGAATCCAGCGACCTTGAAGAATGGCTTGATGAACTGGATTCGACAATCCCGCAAGACGCCTGGCTTGGCGGCTGGTCCCTCGGCGGCATGCTCGCTGCCGAGTTGGCGGCCCGACGCGGCGATCGTTGCTGCGGCTTGCTGACCCTGGCGAGCAATCCTTCGTTTGTCGCCCATGAGCAATGGCCGAGCGCCATGCCCGGCGAGACCTTCGACGCGTTTCTGGCCGGATGCAGCGCCGATCCGCGCATGACGCTGAAGCGCTTTTCGCTGCTCTGCGCTCAAGGCGCCGAAGACCCGCGCGGATTGTCGCGGCTTTTGCTCGGTGGCGCGCCCCACACCTCTGCTTCTGTATTGATGAACGGCCTGGAGCTGCTTGCGCAACTGGATACCCGTCAGGCGTTGCAAGCATTCCGCGGCCCGCAACTGCATTTGTTCGCCGGTCTCGACGGGCTGGTGCCGGCCGAAGCCGCGGGGGATTTGCTGGCGCTGTTGCCGGATGTCGAAATCGGCCTGATTGAACAGGCCAGCCACGCATTTCTTCTGGAGGACCCGCACGGAGTGGCGGGTGCGATCCAGGCCTTTTTGCATGAGTCCGGTGATGACTGATTTATCCCTCCCGCTTCCCCTTCCAAAGCAGCCCGGCGACTTGCCGGACAAGCGCCAGGTGGCGGCGTCCTTTTCCCGGGCGGCGGCCAGCTATGACAGCGTTGCCGAATTGCAGCGTGATGTCGGCAGCCAGCTGTTGAGCCGTTTGCCGGCCGATTTTGTGCCCGGTCGGTGGCTCGATCTTGGGTGTGGCACCGGGTATTTCAGTCGTGTACTGAGTGAGCGTTTCCCTGCCAGTCACGGCGTGGCACTGGACATCGCCGAAGGTATGCTCAATCACGCGCGCCCGTTGGGTGGGGCCACGCATTTCATCGCCGGCGATGCGGAACGACTGCCCTTGCAGAATTCGACCTGCGATCTGATCTTCTCCAGCCTGGCGGTACAGTGGTGCGCGGACTTCGCTTCGGTGCTCAGTGAAGCCCATCGGGTGCTGAAACCGGGTGGAAAGATTGCATTTGCTAGTCTTTGCGTGGGAACACTGTCAGAGCTGCGTGACAGTTGGAGGCGCGTGGATGGCATGGTGCACGTCAACCGCTTCCGCGAGTTCGGGGCTTATCAACAGCTGTGCGCGGCCAGCGGCTTGAAGGTCGCGAGTCTGCAAACCCGTCCTCATGTGCTGCATTATCCGGATGTGCGCAGCCTGACCCACGAACTCAAGGCGCTGGGTGCGCATAACCTGAATCCCGGGCGGCCGGGCGGTTTGACCGGCAGGGCGCGGATTCTCGGCCTGGTCGAGGCTTATGAGCAGTTTCGTCAGGCCGAAGGACTGCCGGCGACTTATCAAGTGGTGTATGCCGTTTTGGAGAAACCCTTATGAGCGCAGCTTATTTCATCACCGGTACTGACACCGATGTCGGCAAGACCACTGTGGCGGCGGGTTTGCTGCACGCCGCGCGGTCGGCGGGCCTGAGTACGGCGGCGGGGAAACCGGTTGCTTCGGGATGCGACGTGACGCCCAAGGGGTTGCGCAACGCCGATGCGTTGGCGTTGCTGGCGGAATGCTCGGTGCCGCTGACGTATGCACAGGTCAACCCGGTGGCGTTCGAACCGGCCATCGCACCGCATCTGGCGGCGCGCGAGGCGGGTGTGGCGTTGACGGTGCAATCCTTGTTGGCACCGATGCAGAAGATTCTGGAAATGCGGGCGGATTTCACCCTGATCGAAGGCGCTGGTGGGTGGCGCGTGCCGTTGGCGGATCAGGACAACCTGTCGGACCTGGCCAGGGCGCTGGATCTGCCGGTGATACTGGTGGTCGGCGTGCGATTGGGGTGCATCAACCACGCGTTGCTGACAGCCGAGGCGATCGCGCAGGACGGTTTACAGCTGGCGGGTTGGGTGGCCAACATCATCGATGCCAAGACAGCGCGCCTTGAAGAAAACCTTGCCACACTTGCCGAGCGTATCCCTGCACCGTGTCTGGGGCGAGTGCCGAAACTCAAGCTGGTGACAGCGGAGGCGGTGGCGGAACACCTTCAGCTGGATTTGCTGGACTGAGGTTTCATGCAATGGTTTTGCCTATGACAAGGCACTGTGCCATTAGTGTTTTTGTCGGGTGTTTTGCACGTGCGTCTGTTTCAATGGCCGCTGTTGATTCTTCGTAGGACGAGTTCTCCCATGGAAATCTCAGGAAATACCGCTTTTTATGCCGGTCTGAGCACTATTCAGACAGGGCAGAACCGTGTCGATCAGGCTTCCGGGCAAATCGCCAACAATACAATCGAACGCTCGGTGACCAGTCAGTCCTCCGAGGCTCAGGTCAATCGCCTGCGTTCGGTCGATCGCAGTCAAGAGTCTGACCTCGCCAGCAACATGGTCGAGATGGCGCAGGGCAAGTTTCAGGTCGAGGCGGGCGTGGCAGTCGCCAAGGCTTCCGATGAAATGCTCGGTACGTTGATCGATACCTTCGCCTGATCACCCGCTGAATAAGCCTGTCCAACGCCGCGACCTTTCGCGGCGTTTTTGTGCGTAAGTCCTTCTCCCCTAACTAAACTTTCAAATACGGCGTGTTGCCTGGGCAACGGCGCGTGGTTGCTGTGCGCCCGGGATTTGCGCAGAGCGATGACGAACGGCAAAAGATCGATGCTTGACAAGATTTGGGCGTAAACGTATGTTTCAAACAACTGTTTGACCGTCACAACAAATAACCACGGTCGTTCATTCCCGGTTACATCAGCAGAGGTTTATCGCTATGCCTGACTACAAGGCCCCCTTGCGTGATATTCGCTTCGTTCGTGACGAACTGCTCGGCTACGAAGCGCACTATCAGAGCCTTCCGGCTTGTGCAGACGCAACTCCGGACATGGTTGACGCCATTCTCGAAGAAGGCGCCAAGTTTTGTGAGCAGGTGCTGGCTCCGCTGAACCGCGTGGGTGACACCGAAGGCTGCACCTGGAGCGAGTCCGGCGTTAAAACCCCGACCGGTTTCAAAGAGGCCTACAAACAATTCGTCGAAGGCGGCTGGCCGAGCCTGGCCCACGACGTAGAGCACGGCGGCCAGGGCCTGCCAGAGTCTCTGGGTCTGGCTGTCAGCGAAATGGTCGGCGAAGCCAACTGGTCGTGGGGCATGTACCCAGGCCTGTCGCACGGCGCGATGAACACCATCTCCGAGCACGGCACGCCTGAGCAACAACACGCCTACCTGACCAAACTGGTATCTGGCGAATGGACCGGCACCATGTGCCTGACCGAACCGCATTGCGGCACCGACCTGGGCATGCTGCGCACCAAGGCCGAACCTCAGGCCGACGGTTCCTACAAAGTCTCCGGCACCAAGATCTTCATCTCGGCCGGCGAACACGACATGGCCGATAACATTGTCCACATCGTACTGGCCCGTCTGCCGGATGCACCGGCTGGCACCAAAGGCATTTCGCTGTTCATCGTGCCGAAGTTCCTGCCCAACGAAGACGGCTCGATCGGTGCGCGTAACGCCGTATCCTGTGGTTCCCTGGAACACAAAATGGGCATCCACGGCAACGCCACTTGCGTGATGAACTTCGACGCGGCCACCGGTTTCCTGATCGGCCCGGCGAACAAAGGCCTGAACTGCATGTTCACCTTCATGAACACCGCACGTCTGGGCACCGCGCTGCAAGGTCTGGCCCACGCCGAGATCGGCTTCCAGGGCGGCCTGAAATACGCTCGCGATCGTCTGCAAATGCGCTCCCTGACTGGCCCGAAAGCGCCGGAAAAAGCCGCTGACCCGATCATCGTGCACCCTGACGTACGCCGCATGCTGTTGACCATGAAAGCGTTCGCCGAAGGCAACCGCGCAATGGTTTACTTCACCGCCAAGCAAGTCGACATCGTCAAGTACGGTGTGGACGAAGAAGAGAAGAAGAAAGCCGACGCGCTGCTGGCGTTCATGACGCCTATCGCCAAAGCCTTCATGACCGAAGTCGGTTTCGAATCCGCCAACCACGGCGTGCAAATCTACGGCGGCCACGGCTTCATCGCCGAGTGGGGCATGGAGCAGAACGTTCGCGACAGCCGCATTTCGATGCTGTACGAAGGCACCACCGGCATCCAGGCACTCGACCTGCTGGGCCGTAAAGTGCTGATGACTCAAGGCGAGGCCCTGAAAGGCTTCACCAAGATCGTCCACAAGTTCTGCCAGACCAACGAAGGCAACGAAGCCGTTCAGGAATTCGTCACACCGCTGGCTGCAATCAACAAGGAATGGGGCGAGCTGACCATGAAGGTCGGTATGGCGGCCATGAAAGACCGCGAAGAAGTCGGCGCGGCCTCCGTGGACTACCTGATGTACTCCGGTTACGCCTGCCTGGCTTACTTCTGGGCAGACATGGCGCGTCTGGCAGCCGAGAAACTGGCGGCCGGCACCAGCGAAACGGCGTTCTACACCGCCAAGCTGCAGACCGCGCGCTTCTACTTCCAGCGCATCCTGCCGCGTACCCGCACGCACGTTGCAACCATGCTGTCGGGCGCCAACAACCTGATGGACATGAAAGAAGAAGACTTCGCACTGGGCTACTAAGCCTTAACGCGGCCTTCTAAAAAAACCGCTGCTCCTTCGGGAGTGGCGGTTTTTTTTTGAAATCGGCTCGGGTGGAAAAAGAACCGTGGTCGAGGCCGTTTCCCTGTCTTTTACACGACCCTTGATGGGGGAACCGCGCATGACTGGGTGCCCGGATAGAAGTCATTAACGCGGCGTCAAAAAAACCTTATCAAATCACTCAGAAAATCAGGGGTACTGCCGTTAAAGTAGTGGGCACAATGCCATCTATAGACATGACGGGTCGGAGCTTTACCCTTGCCGCGTTCTTCCGCTGTACGTTTCAGCCATTTCCTACCGTCACTTCTGCTGTTGATTGCGGGGTTGGCGGCTGCCTATGTCAAGGATCTGAACGTCTTCTTCACGTCGCTGTTCAACGTCTTGCCGACCCTCGTTTTGTTGCTCGGCGGCGCTTACTGCGCGGTTTATCGACGTCAGCGCGAGCTGTTCCTGATGGTCACGGTGTACATCGCCTACTACCTGCTTGATACCCAGACCGACTATTACCGCGACAACGGTAAGGTGCGCGAAGACGCGGCTGTGGTTTTTCACCTGTGTTGTTTACTGCTTCCGCTACTGTTTGGTGTGTTCGCGGCGTGGCAGGAACGCACCCATCTGTTCCAGGACATGGTCGCCCGTTTCGCGGTGTTGCTGGCCGTTGGCAGTGTGGCGCTGGGACTGGAGCAAAGTTACCCGCAGGCGTTGCTGATGTGGCTGTCGGAAATCCGCTGGCCCGCGCTGCATGGTGCCTGGATGAGCCTGATCCAGCTGTCCTACCCGGTATTCATCGCCTCGTTCCTGCTGCTGAGCTGGCAATACTGGCGTAATCCGAGACCCTTGCACGCGGCACAACTGGTGGGTTTGCTCGGGTTGTTCTGGGCGTTACCGAAAACCTTCATCCTGCCGTTCACCCTGAACATCATGTGCAGCCAGGTGATGTTGATGATTGCCGCGGCGGTTGCCCATGAAGCCTATCAAATGGCTTTTCGCGATGAGCTCACCGGTCTGCCCGGGCGTCGCGCCTTGAACGAGCGCATGCAGCGCCTGGGGCGCAATTACGTACTGGCCATGAGCGACGTCGACCACTTCAAGAAATTCAACGACACCCACGGCCACGATGTCGGTGATCAGGTGCTGCGCCTGGTGGCCAGCAAGTTGTCGAAAATCGGCGGTGGAGGTAGGGCTTATCGCTATGGCGGTGAGGAATTTGCACTGGTGTTTGCGGGCAAGACACTCGAGGAGTGCATGCCGCACCTGGAAGTCATCCGCGAATCGATCGAGACCTACAACATTCAACTGCGTAACCAGGACAGTCGTCCTCAAGACGATCAGCAGGGGCGTCAGCGTCGTTCCGGTTCCGCGGCCACGAGTGTGTCGGTCACCGTCAGCATCGGCGTCGCCGAGCGGGTGGATCAACGTAACCCCGAAAAAGTGCTCAAGTCTGCCGATGAGGCGCTCTACGCTGCTAAAGGTGCCGGACGAAACTGCGTGGTGGCTTACGGGCAAAACCGTCGTGGCGCGGTGCGCATGGACGCTGCTGCGGGTTGAGTGATGATGGCGCATTCAGCGTCTGGACTGTGATTGTGAGGCGTGTCCGGCGGCAGTAGGTTTAAGGAATCTGCTGCCGGAGAAATGACCATGCCCGAGTACAAAGCTCCTCTGCGCGACATGCGCTTTCTGATCGACCACGTCTTCGATTTTCACAGCAACTACGAGGCGCTGGGTGCCACCGAGGCCAGCCCGGACATGGTCAATGCGATCCTCGAAGAAGGTGCGAAATTCTGCGAGAACGTGCTGGCACCGCTCAATCGCAGCGGCGACGAAGAAGGCTGCCATTTTGACAATGGCGTGGTGACAACGCCTGCAGGCTTCAAGCAAGCCTTCGCGCAATACGTGGACGGTGGCTGGCATGGTCTGGCGGCTGATCCCGCTTACGGCGGCCAAGGCTTGCCGAGTTCTCTGGGGCTGGTCATCAGCGAGATGGTCGGGTCCAGCAACACCTCTTGGGGCATGTACCCGGGCCTGACGCACGGCGCGATGTCGGCGATCCACGCTCACGGCACCGAGGAACAAAAGCAGACCTACCTGAGCAAACTCACCGCTGGCCAATGGACCGGCACCATGTGCCTGACCGAAGCCCATTGCGGCACCGACCTGGGCATCATCAAGACCCGCGCCGTGCCTGCAGCGGACGGCAGCTACGCGATCTCCGGCAGCAAGATCTTCATTTCCGCCGGCGAACACGACATGAGTGACAACATCATTCACCTGGTGCTGGCGAAACTGCCGGATGCTCCTGCAGGAACCAAGGGCATTTCGTTGTTCATCGTTCCCAAATTCCTACCCAATGCAGAAGGCGAAGCAGGAGAGCGCAACGGCGTTTCCTGCGGCTCGATCGAGCACAAGATGGGCATCAAGGCTTCGGCCACCTGCGTGCTGAACTTCGACGAGGCCAAGGGCTTCCTGATCGGTGAACCGAACAAGGGCCTGAACTGCATGTTCACCATGATGAACCATGCGCGCCTTGGCACCGGGATGCAGGGTTTGTGTCTGGGCGAAGCGAGCTTCCAGGGCGCGATCAAGTACGCCAACGATCGTCTGCAGATGCGCTCGCTGACCGGTCCGAAAGCGCCGGAAAAAGCCGCCGACCCGATCATCGTTCACCCTGATGTGCGCCGGATGTTGCTGACCATGAAAGCCTTCAACGAAGGCAATCGTGCGTTGACGTACTTCACCGCGCAATTACTGGACGCTGCGCACCTGAGCCCGGATGAAACCGCGCGGCAGGACGCCGAAGACCTGTTGGCCTTCCTGACGCCGATCTGCAAAGCCTTCATGACCGACACCGGGCTGGAAGTGACCAACCTCGGCATGCAAGTGTTTGGCGGTCACGGGTTCATTCGTGAGTGGGGCATGGAGCAACTGGTTCGCGATTGCCGGATCGCACCGATCTACGAAGGCACCAACGGCATTCAGGCGCTGGATTTACTGGGGCGCAAAGTGCTCGGCAGTCAAGGCAAGCTGCTGCGCGGCTTTACCAAAATCGTCCACAGGTTTTGCGCGGCGAACGCCGGGCATCCGCAACTGGCCAGTTATGTGGCGCAACTCAATGGGTTGAATCAGCAGTGGGGCGAGCTGACCACCCAGGTCGGCATGGCTGCGATGAAGAATCCGGACGAAGTGGGCGCCGCGTCAGTGGATTACCTGATGTACAGCGGTTACATCATCCTTGGCTATTTGTGGCTGCGCATGGCTCTGGTGGCTCAGTCACAACTGGATGCGGGCAGCGGCGATGCCGATTACTGCCGGGCCAAACTGGCAACCAGCGAGTTTTACTTCAAGCGCTTGCTACCGCGCACCGCCGCTCATCGCGCGGCCATTGAAGCAGGTAGCGATTGCCTGATGAAGCTGCCGGCGGAGTTGTTTGCGCTGTAGTTATTCAGTCACGCTTGACGGAAGCCCGCCTCGTGCGGGCTTTTTTGTTGATGACTAAAAATTACAAAAGGGTCACTAGCTGACCCTATGTGTCGCAAAAGTTGTTGGGTTACACTCGGACCCCACGAAAACATTCTTCCTACGAATCACCTGTAAAGATCCTGCGAGGTTTGCCATGGCTGACTACAAAGCGCCCCTGCGCGATATGCGCTTCGTCCTCAATGAAGTTTTCGAGGTCGCCAAACTCTGGGCCGAGTTGCCTGCGCTGGCCGAGACCGTCGATGCGGAAACCGTTGAAGCCATTCTTGAAGAAGCCGGCAAGGTCACCAGCAAAAGCATCGCGCCCCTGAGCCGTTCGGCTGATGAAGAAGGTTGCCATTGGGCGGACGGTGCTGTCACCACGCCGGCAGGTTTCCCACAGGCTTATCAGACTTATGCCGAAGGCGGTTGGGTGGGTGTCGGTGGCGATCCGACCTACGGCGGCATGGGAATGCCCAAGGCGGTTTCGGCTCAGGTCGAAGAAATGGTCAACTCCGCGAGCCTGTCCTTCGGTCTGTACCCGATGCTGACTGCCGGCGCCTGCCTGTCGATCAACGCGCACGCCAGCGAAGAACTGAAAGCCGCGTACCTGCCGAACATGTACGCCGGCGTCTGGGCCGGTTCGATGTGCCTGACCGAGCCGCACGCCGGCACTGACCTGGGGATCATCCGCACCAAGGCCGAACCTCAGGCCGACGGTTCCTACAAAGTCAGCGGCACCAAGATTTTCATCACCGGCGGCGAACACGACCTGACCGAGAACATCATCCATCTGGTGCTGGCCAAGTTGCCGGATGCGCCAGCGGGGCCGAAAGGCATTTCGCTGTTCCTGGTGCCGAAGTTCATGGTCAATGCCGATGGCAGCCTGGGCGCGCGCAACCCGGCGACCTGCGGTTCGATCGAACACAAGATGGGCATTCAGGCGTCCGCAACCTGCGTGATGAACTTCGACGAAGCCGTGGGCTATCTTGTCGGCGAGCCGAACAAAGGCCTGGCGGCGATGTTCACCATGATGAACTACGAACGTCTGGGCGTCGGCATTCAGGGCCTGGCCTCTGGCGAGCGCTCTTACCAGAACGCCATCGAATACGCCCGCGACCGTCTGCAAAGCCGCTCGCCGACGGGCGCGCAGAACAAGGACAAAGTGGCGGACCCGATCATCGTCCACCCGGACGTGCGTCGCATGCTGCTGACCATGAAAGCCTCGAACGAAGGCGGCCGTGCATTCTCGACGTACGTGGCCATGCAACTGGACACCGCCAAGTTCAGCGAAGACGCCACCACCCGCAAACGCGCGGAAGACCTGGTGGCGCTGCTGACCCCGGTGGCCAAGGCGTTCCTGACGGACCTCGGTCTGGAGACCACCATTCACGGCCAGCAGGTGTTCGGCGGCCACGGTTACATTCGTGAATGGGGCCAGGAGCAACTGGTCCGCGACGTGCGCATCACCCAGATCTACGAAGGCACCAACGGCATTCAGGCGCTGGACTTGGTCGGACGCAAAATCGTCGGCAGCGGCGGGGCGTTCTACAACCTGTTTGCCGACGAGATCCGTCATTTCACCGCGACGGCCAGCGCTGACCTGGCCGAGTTCACCAAGCCGCTGAACGATGCCGTGACCACCCTCGACGAATTGACCGCATGGTTGCTGGACCGGGCAAAAAACAACCCGAACGAAATCGGCGCGGCCTCGGTCGAGTACCTGCAAACCTTCGGTTATGTGGCCTACGCCTACATGTGGGCACTGATGGCCAAGGCGGCCTCGGGCAAAGAAGCGCAGGACGATTTCTACGCGAGCAAGCTGGGTACCGCGCGGTTCTATTTCGCACGCCTGCTGCCGCGTATTCACTCGTTGAGCGCGTCGGTGAAGGCCGGGAGCGAATCGTTGTTCCTGCTGGACGCAGCGCAGTTCTGACAATGTGACGTCATGTAAGTATTTGCTTACATGACGTGCTGCTTTTCTCCCATAGATGCAGATTGGATCCACAGCTAATCTACTTCTCATGGACGTCGCGCAGGAAGCGCAAAGCAACAACACGGACACGTAGGATTCTGCCAGGACGGCGGAGTGAAATGGATGTCAGGGAAACAGTCTGCAAAGCCCCGCTTCGGCGGGGTTTTCTTTTGTCCGCAGAAAAGTAGTCAGCTCAACCCATCCAGGGTTGCCGAGCGCTCATCCGGTCCATTCATCACCTCTTCCAGCAAGGTTCGCAATAAGGCCAGCGAGGCTTGTTGCCGCTGCACATCCCGACACACCAACCCGACTTTCAGTGGCACCCGCGGTTCAGTCAGCGGTTTCCAGAGCAGTTCATGGTTGTCGAGCGCTTTCTGCGAGCGCCCCGGAAGCACGGTCGCGAGCCGGGTATGGGGCAGACTGTCGAGAATCCCCGCCATATTGTTCAGTTCCGCCTGCACCTGCGGGCGCCGCCCCAGGTTGGCCAGTTGCGTCTGCCAGATCTGCCGCACCTGAAACTCTTCACCCAGCAGCAACATCGGCAACTCGGCAGCCTGACTCATGGAGACTTTCTTGAATTCGCGCAACGGGTGATCCGCCGGGATGACGAGCGTCAGTTCATCTTCGTACAGCATCACGCCGTGCAACCCTGGCTGTCGGGGCGGCAGGTAACTGATGCCGATGTCCAGAGCGCCGTTGAGCAGCCGCCGCTCGATCTCCAACCCGGTCAGTTCATAGATTTGCACCACCAGGTGCGGCTGCGCCTTGCGCAGGCGTTCGAGCATTTGCGGCACGAGACTGGTGTGGACGGTTTGCAACACGCCAATGGCCAGCGTGCGCAGCGCTTGTCCCTTGAAATTGCCCAGCGCTTCACGTGCCCGTTGCAAACCATCCAGCAAGGGCAAGGCGTGGTTGTACAGCGTGTGGGCGGCCAGGGTAGGCAGCAGGCGTTTACTGCTGCGCTCGAACAGACTGACATCAAGGTTTTGTTCGAGGTGGCGGATCTGTTGGGACAGGGCAGGCTGAGAAATCGAAAGTCGCTCGGCGGCCCGGCCGACATGGCCCTCTTCGTAGACCGCGACGAAATAACGCAGTTGTTTGAAATCCATAAGATTTGCTTATCGAAAATACTGGGAAATCGAAATGGCTCACGGCCTTGTCTGAGCCTAGTCTAACCGCATTCACAAGGCTTACAGGGCCATAGAGCGCGATGAATACCGTTTATGCCGAGGTTGTTTGCATAGGTAAGGCAAAAAATCTCAACCGAGGTTTTTTCCGATGAACTTGTTCAATTTACGGCGAAGCGCTCCCAGCCTTGATGATCTGGCCGCGGACAGTTTCCTGCCGGCCAGCAGTGACAATCTTTCCAGCGAGTACCTGATGCCCAGTGTCGAGCGGCCGAAACAGATTTTTGTGCGCGGCCAGGGCTCCTGGTTGTGGGACGGCGATGACCGTGCCTATCTGGATTTTTCACAGGGTGGCGGGGCCAATAGCCTCGGACATAGCCCTTCTGTACTGGTCAATGCGATTACGGCGCAGGCTCAGTCACTGATCAATCCCGGTTTCGGCCTGCATAACCGCGGCATGCTCAACCTCGCCGAGCGGCTCTGCATGAGCACCGGCAGTGATCAGGCGTACCTGCTCAACAGTGGCAGCGAAGCCTGTGAAGCGGCGATCAAGCTGGCGCGCAAATGGGGTCAGCGTCATCGCGGTGGTGCTTCGCGGATCATCGTGGCCAGGCAGGGATGCCATGGCCGTAGTCTCGGGACGATTCCAGCGTCGGACAGTTCCACGCTGACCAACCGCTTCGAACCGCAACTCCCCGGCTTCAGCCACGTGCCGTTCAACGATCTTGCAGCCTTGAATGCAGCGGTTGATGCCCGGACTGTGGCAATCATGCTCGAACCGATTCAGAGCGAAGCCGGGGTGATCCCCGCCACCGAGCTTTACCTCGAGGGTGTCGAACGCCTGTGTCGTGAGCTCGGCATTCTGTTGATCTTCGACGAAGTGCAGACCGGTGTCGGTCGCCTCGGGACATTGCTCGCGGAACAACGCTACGGTGTGCGGGCAGATATCGTTGTCCTTGGCAAAGGGCTGGGCGGGGGTGTGCCTCTGGCGGCGCTGCTGGCTCGAGGCAGGGCCTGCTGTTTCGATGTCGGCGAGCTGACGGGCACCCATCATGGCAACGCGCTGATGACCGCTGCGGGTCTGGCTGTACTCGATAACGTGCAGGACAAGGGTTTTCTCGAGCATGTCCGGGAAACCGGCCAGCACTTGCGCGAAGGCCTGGCGCGTCTGGCTCATCGCTATGGTCATGGCGAACTGCGCGGTCAGGGATTGCTCTGGGGTCTTACGCTGTCCGACGATTCGGCTGCCGCCGTCGTCAAAGCAGCGCTGTACGAGGGCTTGTTGCTCGACGCCCCACAAGCCGACTGCCTGCGCTTCACCCCGGCGCTCACGGTCAGCAAGGCCAATGTCGACGAAATGCTCCTGCGCCTGGCCCGCGCCTTTTCCCGGGTGCGTACCGCACAACTGCAATGCCGCAAAGGGATTGCCGTCTGATCACAACCGCCCTACACGAATTCCCGAACCGTCTCGCGGTATAACGCATCGCCCCACGTCTGATTCTTTTGACGTGGGGCGTTTTTTTATTCGCAGATTCATTTGGATATCGGTATTCAGCCAGTATTCGCACTGAACCCTGACGAACGGTGTTGGTCGATTAGCAGTAAGGCTCACATGAGCCCACTTCAAATCAGGAGCTGCCCCATGGATTTCATTCGCATCATCATCGCCATTCTATTACCGCCACTGGGTGTGTTTCTGCAGGTCGGTTTCGCCGGCGCGTTCTGGCTGAATATTCTGCTGACGTTGTGCGGTTACATTCCTGGGATCGTGCATGCGGTCTACATCATCGCCAAACGTTGAGTTTCACGGTGTCAGATAGATCGCTTTCGCTGGCAAGCCAGCTCCTGCAGGGATTTCACCGATCCTGTAGGCGGCTTGCCGGCGATTGAAGCGACACGGTTTCAGCTTTCCAGCGCCATCACCCGCCGATAAAACAACCATTCCTGCTCCAGCGCGTGGGCCTGATTGCCGGCCTTGCGGAAGCCGTGACGTTCGTCTGCGTAATAATGTGCTTCAACCAGAATGCCGTTTTGCTGCAGCGCCTCGACCATGTCGCGGGTCTGTTGCGGCACGACCACGGCGTCCAGTTCGCCCTGAAAGAAAATCACTGGCACGCTGATGTTGCTCGCATGCTGCAATGGCGTGCGCGCGGCGTAGCGCTCGGCATCCTGTTCAGGATCACCAATCAGCCAATCCAGATAATCGCCTTCAAACTTGTGGGTCGCGCGGCCCAGTGCAACGGGATCGCTGACGCCGTAGAGGCTGGCGCCCGCGCGGAAGACCTGCTGAAACGCCAACGCGCACAGGGTGGTATAGCCGCCGGCACTGCCACCGCGAACAAACGCCTGGTCGCCGTCGATCAGTCCGCGCACGGCGAGATGGCCGACCACCGCGCAGGCGTCCTCCACATCCACCTCACCCCAACTCAAATGCAGCGCCTGGCGGTAAGCGCGGCCGTAGCCGCTGCTGCCACGGTAGTTGAGGTCGGCCACGGCGAAGCCGCGTTGCGTCCAGTACTGGATGCGCGGATCGAGCATCGGGTAGCACGCCGATGTCGGGCCCCCGTGGATGAACACCACCAGCGGCGGCTTTGTGTCGCCAGTCATCGCCGGGTAGAAAAAACCGTGAGCCTCGCCTGAACCGCTCGGGTAGCGCAGGGTTTGCGGGACGCTGATTTGCCCGGCGGGCAAGGGTGCCATTCCCCCGGCCAACACCTTGACCTGTCGGGTTTTCCGGTCGATGGCGATCACGGCGGACGAACTGACTGGCGAGGCAGCGATGCAGTAGATGAATTGGTCATCCAGTGCGAGGTGTCGGAAACGGCTGTAGTCCCCGGTGAAATCTTCTGTAGTGTCACCACCAATGCCCAGTCGACCGAATCCGTCTTCGGTCCAACTGGCCAGATAGCTGTTTTCACTCAAGGGCAGCCAGGTGCAACCACCCAACTGCCAAGGCGCGGGCCCATGATCAGCCGCAGCGCTGGGCAGCGGACGCAAAGCATTGGAAGACTCGACCCACGGCTGCCAGTAGCCGCCACGATCCGTCAGACAAAACAGGCGACCACTGTCGTCGAAGCGCGGCTGTTGCAACGACTCCTGAATACCATCGCCCGCCAGGCAACGTGCCTGAGCGAAACGGCTGTCGTCCTGGCGGTCGGCAACCATCAGGCGAGTTGCGGTCCATGGCTGGTCCGGGCGACTCCACTCGACCCAGGCCAACCGTTGAGCGTCAGGGCTCAACGTCGGCGCGGCATAAAAGTCCGCACCTTCGACCAGCAGGTGACGCGCGCCGTCCGCCAGATCGATGGCCACCAGACGATGCCGGTCTCGATGCTCTTCAACCGCCAGCACCTGCCCGTGCGCAAACTGCAGGTCGCCATAGCGGCATTCGCCAGATGTCAGCACTTCGGGCGTTTCGCCTGCCAGCGATTGGCGGTACAGCTGCTGATCCGCCTCGTTGACGAAAACCACCCCGTCATCTGTCAGGCAAAACGCCCCACCACCATATTCGTACACTCGACTGCGCACACTAAAACCCGCTGGCGTCAGGCAATGTGCCTGACCATCCCGCCAATGCCAGATGCGGCAAGCGGCGTCCTCGGGGCGGTATTCATTCCAGAACAGGCCATGCCGGCCAACCTGCAATTCGGCAAAGTCGACCCCGGCAGCGACCGCTTTGGCAGCGCTGAAAGGTTCAGCTTTTGGCGATGAGTCGTGAGTTTCGTTCATTGCGAAAGGCCAGTTGTTCGATGGTCTGGGTCGCGTGCTCGGCTTCTTCGCGGGCCTTGAGAATCACGCCGTGATGTTCCGATTTGCTGCATACCGGGTCGGCATTGCTCGCGTCACCCGTGAGCATGAACGCCTGGCAGCGGCAGCCGCCGAAGTCCTTTTCTTTTTCGTCGCACGAGCGGCACGGCTCGGGCATCCAGTCGTAGCCGCGAAAGCGGTTGAAGCCAAATGAGTCGTACCAGATGTGCTGCATGCTGTGATCACGCACGTTGGGAAACTGCACCGGCATCTGTCGGGCGCCATGACAGGGCAGGGCGGTTCCGTCCGGGGTCACTGTCAGAAAAATACTGCCCCAGCCATTCATACAGGCTTTCGGGCGTTCTTCGTAGTAGTCCGGCGTGACGAAAATCAGCTTGCACGGATGCCCTTCGGCTTCGAGTCTGGCGCGGTATTCGTTGGTGATGCGTTCGGCACGGACCAGTTGTTCCTTGGTCGGCAACAGTCCGACCCGATTGAGCTGCGCCCAACCGTAAAACTGGCAAGTGGCGAGTTCGACGAAGTCCGCCTCAAGGGCAATGCACAGCTCGATGATCCGGTCGATCTTGTCGATGTTGTGCCGGTGAGTGACGAAATTCAGCACCATCGGATAGCCGTGAGCCTTTACTGCGCGAGCCATTTCCAGCTTCTGCGCGAAGGCCTTTTTCGAGCCGGCCAGTAAGTTGTTCACTTGCTCGTCACTGGCCTGGAAGCTGATCTGGATGTGGTCCAGACCGGCTTTCTTGAAGTCGCTGATTTTCTGCTCGGTGAGGCCGATGCCGGAGGTGATCAGGTTGGTGTAGAAACCCAACTTGCGCGCCTCGGCAATCAGCTCGGCGAGGTCCTGGCGCACCAGCGGTTCGCCGCCAGAAAAGCCCAGCTGCGCGGCGCCCATTTCCCGCGCTTCGCGGAACACCTTGATCCACTGCTCGGTGCTCAGCTCTTTGCCCTGCTCGGCGAAGTCCAGCGGATTGGAGCAGTACGGACATTGCAGCGGGCAGCGATAGGTCAGCTCGGCCAGCAGCCACAGCGGCAGACCGATTTCCGGTTTGGGCGGTAACTTGTCCGACACGGAGTCAGGCAAGTTCGATCCAGTGCTGAGCACGGGCGACCTCCATGAACTGCTCGATGTCATCACCGAGCTCCGGCACGCCGGGGAACTGCGCGTCCAGTTCGGCGATGATCGCCGCGACATCGCGTTCGCCGTCGATCAAACCACCGATCAGCGCGGCGCTTTCATTGAGTTTGATCATGCCTTCCGGGTAGAGCAGCACATGGCCTTTCTGCGCCGGTTCGTACTGAAAGCGGTAGCCGGGACGCCAGGTCGGGGTCTTGCTGCGATCGAAACTCATAAGGTGATTCCTTTGTGCCAGACCCGTTGCTCGGTCACGCTGTGATACGGCGGGCGTTTCAGTTCGTAGGCCATGCTCATGGCATCGAGCATGCTCCAAAGTATGTCCAGTTTGAACTGGAGAATTTCCAGCATGCGCTCCTGGCCTTCTCGCGTCGTGTAGTGCTGCAACGTGATCGCCAGACCATGTTCCACATCGCGCCGCGCCTGGCCCAGTCGGGTGCGGAAATACTCATAGCCGGCCGGGTCGATCCACGGGTAATGCTGCGGCCAGCTGTCGAGACGCGATTGGTGGATCTGCGGCGCGAACAGCTCGGTCAGCGAACTGCTGGCGGCTTCCTGCCAACTGGCCCGGCGGGCGAAGTTGACGTAGGCGTCCACGGCGAAACGTACGCCGGGCAGCACCAGTTCCTGGGAGCGCAGTTGGTCCGGGTCGAGGCCGACGGCTTGACCCAGACGCAGCCAGGCTTCGATGCCGCCGTCTTCACCGGGGGCGCCGTCATGGTCCAGCAGACGTTGAATCCACTCGCGACGGATCTCGCGGTCCGGGCAATTGGCCAGGATGGCGGCGTCCTTCAGGGGGATGTTCACCTGATAGTAAAACCGGTTGGCAACCCAACCCTGGATCTGCTCGCGGGTCGCCCGACCTTCATACATCGCCACGTGGTACGGGTGATGGATGTGGTAGTAGGCGCCCTTGGCGCGCAGGGCCGCTTCGAATTCGGTGGGGGACAGTGGGGTGTCAGTCATTTCGGTTCTCCGGGGAAGACCGGTGGATTCTTTAGTGTCTGGACCGGCCTCATCGCCAGCAGGCCGGCTCCCACAGTTGATCGCATTCCCCTGTGGGAGCCAGCCTGCTGGCGATAGACCGCGCAGCGGTCTCGATGCCCTACAACACAATACTCATGCCGTCATACGCCACTTCAACATCGCGCCGAACCAGCTCGGCACGCTCCGGCGAATCCTCATCGAGGATCGGGTTGGTATTGTTGATATGGATAAGCACCTTGCGCTGCCTGGGCAGTTTTTCCAGCACTTCCAGCATGCCGCCGGGGCCGTTTTGCGCCAGGTGACCCATTTCCCGACCAGTTCGGGTGCCGACGCCACGGCGCTGCATTTCGTCATCGTCCCACATCGTGCCGTCCACCAGCAGGCAGTCGCTGCCGGCCATGATCTCCAGCAGCGGTGCGTCGACCTTGCCCAGGCCCGGCGCGTAGAACAGCTTGCCGCCGGTGTTCAGGTCTTCGACGATCAGTCCGATGTTGTCGCCCGGATGCGGGTCGAAGCGGTGCGGCGAGTAAGGCGGCGCAGCGCTGCGCAGTGGCAACGGGGTGAAGCGCAGACTCGGGCAGGCCGGGATGGTGAAGCTGCAGTCGAGTTCGATGCGGTTCCAGTTCAGCCCGCCGTTCCAGTGGGTCAGCATGGTGAACAGCGGGAAACCGGTGCTCAGGTCTTCATGGACCATGTCCGTGCACCAGACGTTGTGCGGGCAACCCTCGCGCAGGCTGAGCAGGCCGGTGGTGTGATCAATCTGGCTGTCCATCAGGATGATCGCGCTGATGCCGGTATCGCGCAGGGCGCGCCCCGGTTGCATCGGGGTGAAACTCTGGAGCTGGGCACGGATGTCCGGCGAGGCATTGCACAGTACCCAGTTCACGCCATCATCAGAAATCGCGATGGACGACTGGGTCCGCGCCTTGGCGTTCAGGCTCCCGTCGCGAAAACCCGCGCAGTTCACGCAGTTGCAGTTCCACTGCGGGAAACCGCCGCCGGCGGCGGAACCTAGAATCTGGACAAACATGGCCGCTCCATCAATTTCAACGCTGAAAATAAAAACGCCTCGGCAAACCGAGGCGCTGAACTGCAAGACAAACTTAGCGGCTTGCGAAGTACATGGTGACTTCAAAGCCGATACGCAGGTCGGTGTAAGCAGGTTTGGACCAGGACATGGGAGCGCTCCTTCAGGTGATGGGACAGTTGAGATCTATACATATAGTCCACCTCCAGCCGGAGATGTTCAGATAGTTAGGTGGCTATGTTACTCAAAATTACAGAGCGAAAGGCCTGCATTCTCGGAAAAAGCTAATTGCACCAGCGGTAATGATCATTTTGTCACTTGCCAAGGCGCTTCCGGTTCCGAACTGCTGGCCAGGCAGCGCCAGCCACCCTCGGCGTTGTTCAGTCGATGGGCGGCGGCGATCAGCGCGGGGCGGTCGGTGGCCAGAATCGACAAGGTCAGCTGCGTCAGGTAATCCGACGAGCGGCCTGCCAGCTTGCCTTGCCAGAGCAGTTCGGCAGCCTGGGCCAAGGGTAAGGCCGCGATGTCGAATTGATCGGCCAACGCCTGGCGCTGGGCGATGAAAGCCGCCTCGTCGATCCCCTCGACCAACCCGGGCAGGTCGCTCAGGAAGCACTCCATGTGTTCCAGCAACTTCAATGGCGAGGTGCCGGGAGACTGCACGCCAAGCAGGATTCCGGTCTGCCCATGGATCTGACGCAGTGCGCTGAACACCGCGTAACCCAATTGCAGCTCCACGCGCAGGCGCTGATAGATCGGCGTCTGACAGACAAGCGCCAACAAACGCCAGGCGGCTTCATCGCCGATGTCCTGGGTAGCTGTCGGACAGAACAGCAACAACGCGTGTTCGCTGGAGTCGCTGTCGAGCGTTGTCCAGAGGCGCTGTGAGTTGATCGAGATCGGCGTGGACGGTTGGGTGTCCGCAACGCCTGGCACCCGGCTCAGGGCCAGGCCCATTGCTGCTTGAGTGGGTGCTGAAAGGCCTGTCGCCAGACCTTCCCAGCGCGCACTTGACCATAGCCGCTGCAGGTCTGCAGAGACCTCGCTGTGTTCAAGAAGAAGATTGGGCAACGCCTTGAGCAGTTGTTTGATCGGGATCAGCGCAGGGCTTTTCGATTCTTCCTGTGAGAAATCGCTGGCAGGTTGTGTCAGCTTTTTCAGTGCATGTTCGAGAACGCTCGGCATCGGGTCCTGCAGCCCCGTCACTTTCAGCAGCCATTCATTGCCCGACGCGCTGAAGGAAAAATCGACACCTGCCTGACGTGCATCCTCGCGCAGTGGCTGCAGGTTGTTTTCCAGGCGCTGCTGAAGGCGGGGATGAGGTTCGGCCTCGAGCCGCCAACGCAAATAAATCGCGCCTTCCGCGGTGTTATCCGGCAAAGCCTGGCTGAATTGCATTGGAGAACTTTCACGACGGCTGCGCGAACGGTCCTGGGCAAATGTGCGCAAGCCACGGTGCTTGCTGGTTTGTCCGCGAATCAACCCGGCGTTTTGCGGCGGCGCTTCGGTGCGCAAGAATGGATTCGGTGCTGGTAGTTGCCATTCGCCGCTGAAGTTATCCACAGCGCCGATTTTCTTCAGGATGCCCTTGAGCGCTGCAACGCCGTGCTCGGACAGGCTGGTTTCCAACTGTTCGCTGTCGAGTCGGGCGAGTTGCAGCGCGCCGCTGACGAGTTGCTGACGCTGAATCACGACCGCGTACTCTTCACGCAGAGCGGCCCAGTCTTGCTGCGAGGCAAAAAAGCCCAGCCAATCCAGCAGCTTCTCGTGCAGGACGCTCGCCGGCGCGGTTGTTGTGAGTTCAACGTGCAGCACGGCTTGTCCGGCAAATTGGTACAGCGGCTCGGCGTTCAAGTGCTCAGCCAAACCACGTGCGCGCAATTCGGCCAGCAGCCCGCCGGGCTTCGAAGCGTTCAAACAATGGCACAGAAACGCCAAGGCTTCGGTCGATGAAATGGGCAGCGATTCGAAGGTAAACAGCAGATCAAGCCTGCGCTCGTTCACCTGTTGATAACTTGCCTCCGAAGATTCCATCAGCGGCACAGGAGCCTGTTGCGGGACGACTGCTCCCACGGGAATCGCCGCGCCGAAACTCAGCGCCATTTGCTTGAGCTCTTCGATACTTTGCGGGCCGGCCAGGCTCAGCGTCATCTGCCCGGTCTGATAAAACCGTTGATGGAAATCTTTCAACGCATTCTGAAATTCTGGCTTCGGCACCGGCAGGCTGTCGCGGTTGCCGGCATGAAAGCCGCGCAACGGATGAGTCGGTGAAAGTCCATCTAACAGCGCCTGGCGTTGCTGCGCCGTCGCGTCCTGCGACCAGGCGACAAACTCTGCCTGCAACACTTCCCGTTCCCGCTGCTGATCTTCCGGATTCATGCGCGGATGAGCGAGCATGTCCGACAGACGTTCCAGCCCACCGCTAAACGCCTGTAGCGGCAGTTCGAAAAAGAAGTCCGTGGTGCGCTCGCTGGTCCGTGCATTCACCTGCCCGCCGTGACCTTGCACGTAGGCCATCAGGCCTTGTTCGGCAGGAAAACGTGCGGTACCGAGAAACAACAGATGCTCAAGAAAATGCGCCAGGCCGGGCCATGCCAGCGGCACGTCGTGACTGCCTGCAGCGACCCGTAACGCGGCCGCACAACGCTTCAGATTCGGGGCATGACGCAGCGTCACCCGCAGACCGTTGGCCAGGGTTTCAGTGTGAGGGCGAGGGGGATTCAGCGCAGGCATGAGCACTTCCAGAACAGGGAAGCGCTAATGCTAGCGGATAACGGTCGATCAGCGCTTGTTAAGCTCGCCGTAAAGCTCCGGGCGGCGATCGAGGAAGTAGCGATTGGCGGCGCGGGAATCGACCATCAACTGACGATCCAGCTCACCGACAATCAGCGCTTCATCAAGGCCCGCCTGAGCGATGCGGCTGCCATCCGGTGCGGCGATGCTGCTTTGGCCGCAGTAGTGGATGTCGCCTTCGTTTCCGCAGTAATTGGCATACGCCACGTAACACTGGTTTTCGAAGGCGCGGGCGCGCACGGTGACGTCGGCGACGAAGTCGTAAGGAATCATGTTCGCTGTCGGTACCAGAATCAGCTCGGCGCCGGCCAGGGCCAGCCGCCGCGCATTTTCCGGAAACTCAACGTCGTAGCAGATCAGGAAGCCCAGCTTCCAGCCGTTGAGCTTCACCAGCGGAAAATCACCCTGCCCGGCGCTGAACATCGAGTGATCGAGGTCGCCGTACAGGTGAGTCTTGCGGTAGTTGCACAGGCGCTCGCCGTTGGCGTCGATCAATTGCACGGCGTTGTAGATCTGCCCGTCCGCAGTGCGCTCGGGATAGCCGTACAAAATGGCAATCCCTGCCGTTTTGGCAATGCGCGCGATCTGCTGTGCCGACTCTCCGTTGTGCACCTCCGCCAGGACGCTGACGGCATCGACGCCGATGTTGTAACCGGTCAAAAACATCTCCGGCAGCACCAGCAAGTCGGCACCTTTGGCCTCCAGCGCCAGTTGATGGAGGCGTTGCAGGTTGCCGGCGACGTCCAGGGGCAGCGGCGGACATTGGTAAAGGGCTACGCGCATTTGGAACTCCTTTTACTCGGGCAGGGCGATCGGACCGATCTCGTTGAACACATCTCCTGGACCCGGGTTCTCGGCGTGAGTTTCACCGCCGAAGTGTTTCATGATGCCCCACACCGCATTGAGCGAGGTCTGCACCGCGCCTTCGACCCACGCCGGCGTCCACGAAACGTCGTCGCCTGCGATGAAAATCCCGCGTTGTTCGGCCGGCATGTCGTCCTGCATGAAGTGAGCATACATGCGCTGGTTGTAGCGATAGTGGCCGGGCAGTGCGCCTTTGAAAGCCCCGAGGAAATGCGGGTCGGCTTCCCACGATACGGTGATCGGATCGCCGATGATTCGCGCCGCAATATCGACTTTCGGGTAGATCTTTTTCAGCGCGTTCAAGGCCAGTTCGACGCGTTTTTCCACCGGGTGCGGCAGCATTTTCAGCGCGTCACTCATCCACGAGTACGACAGGCAAATCACCCCGGGCTTGTCGTCACCGTTGTCGAACAGGTAAGTGCCACGGGTCAGGCGATCGGTGAGGGTCATGCTCATCAGATCACGACCTGTTTCCGGATCCTTGTCCTTCCAGAACGGGCGGTCGACCATCACGAAGGTTTTCGACGACTGCATGTAGCGGGTGCGGTCGAGGGCCATCCACATCTTCTGCGAGAACAGGGTTTCGTCGCATTCGATCTGCGTGGTCAGCAGCCAGCTCTGGCAGGTGGTCAGCACTGCGGCGTACTCGCGGGTGTCGCCGTTGTTATCGGTGACCGCAAAACGACCGTCCGGGGCGTGAGCGATTTTTTTAACCCCGGAGCGTGGCGCGCCTCGGTGCAGCGACTTGAGGCTGGTACCTGCGGGCCAGTGCACGCAACGCTCCGGCACATGGCGCCAGATGCCTTGCGGCACTTGTTCGACGCCGCCGACGACCAGATGTTGGTGATCGTCGCAGTTGGTCATCACGACGCGGAAGATTTCCAGCATCGAGTTCGGGAAGTCCGAGTCCCAGCCGCCGGTGCCGAAACCGACCTGGCCGAACACTTCGCGGTGATGGAACGAGAGCTTGGCGAAGGCTTCCGAGGTGGCGACAAAGTCGTAGAACGTGCGGTCGTCCCACAGCGGGACCAGGGTGTTCCAGAGCTCTTTGAGACGCGGCACGTCACGGTCGCGGATCGCTTGCTGGATATCGGAGAACTGCGAGCCGGCTTCCAGGGCGTCGGCCCAGGCGTCAGCCACTTCCTGGAACAATGCAGGAAGATCGGCCAGCTTCTGTGCGTAGTGGGTTTTGCCTTCCAGGTCGATCACGGTGCTGCCAGAGGCCGGCGTCAGCGGATTGGGAAAGGGTTTGGTCTCGAGACCGAGCTTGTCGACATAGTGGTAAAACGCCGTGGACGACACCGGGAAGCGCATGCCGCCCAGTTCGGCGACGATGCCATCGGTCCCGTTGAACGCCTGGGAACGCAGGCGGCCGCCCAATTTAGAGGCTTCGTAGACGACGGGCTTGAGGCCCAGTTTCATCAGTTCATAGGCAGCGACCAATCCGGCAATGCCTGCGCCGACAATCGCCACTTCGGCGCCGTGGTTGTGCTCGGGAATACTGCCGAGGCCGGCCGGGTGCTCGATCCAGTCGTCGAAGCCGAATGGAAAGTCCGGGCCGAAAATGGTGACTGGTTTCTTACCGTCTGCAGGATGGCGATTGTTCTTGTTCATGGCTGACCTTGCTGGCGACCGGACGCGGGATGCGCGTCTGAGTATAGGAAAAGATGGCAGCCATTCTAGAGAGCGTAGAACACGTTAATAAGACGCAATGTGTCGTCGTTTTGCTAATTAATTGATCAAAGTGACGATCTATGACTACACACTGGCTAATGTGGAAGCGGGCTTGCTCGCGAATGCGGCGGATCAGCCAACACTAATGCCGGCTGACACGCGCTCTTCGCGAGCAAGCCCGCTCCCACAGGGAATCGCGTTTAAACCGGCTGCCCGCGATCAATCTTGCTGCTCAAAATGATCGACGTGGTCGTCTTCTCCACCCCATCCACGCTCCCGATCTGATCCAGCAACTGATCCAGCTGCTCCGGCGAATCGGTCCTTAACCACGCCACATAATCAAATTCACCACTGACCGCACACAACTGCTGCACCTGTGCCATCGCACTCAACCGCCGCAACACTTCCTTGCCCGAGCGCGGTTGCACCGTGATCCCGACGTACGCCTGCAAGCCGCCGTCCACCACCCGTTGACCCAACCTCACGCCATACCCGGTGATGACCTTGGCTTTTTCCAGCCGCGCCAGCCGTGACGTCACGGTGGTACGAGCGATGCCCAGCTGCCGGGCGAGCATGGCCACGCTTTCGCGGGCATTGAGCTGCAGGGCCGCGATCAATTGGCGGTCTATTTCGTCAAGCACAGGCGGGCGAGTGTCAGGCAAAGGTTGTCTCCAGCAACACACATCAATGGGTCCGCATGTTACAGCACCAATCGCATGCAGGATGTTTGGTCTAGCCTCAGTACCGTTCAGGCATTTTCACCTGCGAGACGGCCTACACCTGCACCGTCTACGGCAAAGTCTTCGCACTGGACACCGACACCGGCGCGCAACGCTGGAAGGGTGGACGCAAACCGTCAGGCATAGTCGAATGGGCTATCGAGGGATGTGAGGCGATGGACATGACGAACAGGATGCCTTCCGTTGTACGGGATCACGCATTACAGATCGCCCATCACGAAATGGGCCACTACGTCGTGGCCCGCGCATTGGGGTTTGCAACGGGCGGCGTGACCCTGTCGGTGACCATGGACTTGCGGCATCAAGGGGGCGCCGCCATTACCCTGGCGCGCCCGATTTCGTCGATGGAAGCAATGAAAGCGCATTTGGAAGCGCGGATGATGGTCCTGTTGGCCGGCGCTATGGGGCAGACATTGTCTTCATCCGGGAAGCGCGTCGACAAGTCGAAAGCCGTAGCCATCCTGAAAGGCGCGCAGGGGGCGGAGCAGGATTACGCCAAAGTAAAAGAGTTGCAGCATTTGCTGCGCAATATCACCTGTCCCGAAACGGACCCTGCGTCATCTGAGCGTATTTCGGCTGAGCTTAAAGCGATGACGGATCGTGTATGGAGTCGAACTCAGGAAGTCGTCGAGGATCTGGCGGATACGATTACCGAATTGGGAAGCGTGCTGGTCGACAGCATGGTCATCGTAGAGCAGTGGGGCAGGGCGGCGGATACGTATGAGGTCGTTTTTACCCGGGAAATGATTGAGCGGTTGGGGCCAGTGCAAGCCATTCCCGCGTTGGGTGTCTGGGCGTAGCGTACCGGTCGATCCTGATGTGAAAGCCCCGAATTCTCGGGGCTCATTCCACGGCCAATTCGTCGCTATTTTTTGGGCTTCGCCTCGGTCCGATCGGGCACTCGCTCCAGCACCTTCACCGCATCATCAATCACTGCCTTGCTCATCGCCGTCAAATAATGCGCGGCCCAGATATGTCGGTCGGTATCGCGGTTAAAGGCAGCGTCTCTGGTCAGTTCCTTGGAAAGGAACAGAAAATCGGAGGCCATGGCTAACGCATCACTGAGGGGAACGTCTCGCGTGACATGGAACAGCGGTTGGTTCGAGCAGTAGATGAAGGGGGTGAGGCCGATGGTTTTCAGTTCTGAGGATGCTGAAGGGTTCGCTTTTGTCATTGTGTAGCTCCTAATTTGGGAGGCTGTCGCATTCGTTTCCAAGCGAATGGGTGACAGCTGTGCGCAGGTTGGAAAACCGGGAAATTAGGAAACCGGCACGTCCGAAGACGTCCCGCGCACAGCCGCCATAACTCAAGAGCTCAAGCCAGGAAAGCCTTTGCAATCGTGAAGAGGCGCTGTTGCGAATAATTTCGACGGGTTTCCAAGCCCGATCGCTGAATGGTCAGCGACGTCCCGAGACTATCCCGTCGAAGAAAAGCGCAACAAGGCATCAAAGTGCCCAAAAAGGACGATTCGGAGTTTGCCTACAAGGTCTGCGGACGTCATCCGATATTCCGACACCAGAAGTAAACAAAACCAAACGCCAGACGCGAACACCCAGCTCCAGCGAGCAACCACCGTTAACAATTTCATTGGCAACCCGAGTGGTCGCTCGGCCGCTTACGCCTAGAGTTATTCCCTTGAGATCATATTCCTTGGGTGACATATTGGTATGGGTTGGGAAGTGGAATACACCGATGAATTTGAAGGCTGGTGGGATCGCCTCAACGAAGCAGAGCAGGACTCCGTACAGGCAACAGTGATGTTGCTAGGTTATGAGGGACCGCACTTGGGTTTTCCTTACACCAGCGATATCAAGGGCTCCCGGCATGGCAACCTCCGAGAGTTAAGGGTGCAACATGCTGGCAGACCCTACCGTGTGCTGTATGCCTTTGATCCTCGGAGATGCGCGATCCTGTTGATCGGCGGTGATAAAACCGGCCACGATCGTTGGTATCTGAAGCACGTGCCGCTAGCCGAACGTCTGTACGACGAGCATTTGGAAACTTTGAAGAACGAGGGCTATGACAATGGCTAAAAAATTCGCTGATTTAGTGGCGGGGCGCTCGCCTGAGACTCAGGATCGTGTCGACGCGCTGGTTCGAAAGATGCGAGCGGAAATGCCGTTGCACGAGTTGCGACAGGCTCAGGCATTGAGCCAGGAAACGTTGGCCAAAACCCTGCATGTCAATCAGGCGGCGATTTCGAGGATGGAGCGCCGCACTGACATGTACATCAGCACGTTGCGCAACTACATACGCGCAATGGGCGGCGAACTGGAAATCATCGCGACCTTTCCTGAGGGTCAGGTAAAGATCGAAAACTTTGCAAACTGAGCGACTTAAAAATCAGGGCTACAAAAAGTCAGCCACTTCAGACACGAAAAAGCCGCGCATTCAGCGCGGCTTTTTTGTTTGGTGGGCCCACACGGACTTGAACCGTGGACCAAAGGATTATGAGTCCTCTGCTCTAACCAACTGAGCTATAGGCCCTCAGTAGGCCGCGGATTATAGCGACGGTTTCTCGGCTGTGCTATCCGAAAAATCCGATACGGCTATACGAAGAAACGTCGCGGCGAATTCGTCCGCCGGCAAGGGCAGGCTGACGATGTAGCCCTGAATCTGTTCGCAGCCTTCCTCCGCGAGGAATTGCTGCTGCGCGAACGTCTCGACGCCCTCGGCTATGACGGTGAATTGCATGCTGCGCCCCAGCGCGATGATCGCGCGAACAATGGCCGCGTCATGGGGGTCATCCGGCAGGCCGCGGACGAACGACTGGTCGATCTTGAGGATGTCCAGCGGCAGGCGCTTGAGGTAACTCAGGGATGAATAGCCGGTTCCGAAGTCATCGATGGCCAGTTGCACGCCCAGGTGTTTGAGTTGATGCAGCACCGCCAGCGCTTCCTCGGCCTGGCTCATGATGAAGTTTTCGGTAATTTCCAGTTGCAATAATCCGGGCTGAAGACGGTTGTCCTTGAGCAGTTGTTCGATCCGGCCGAGCAGGTTGGGCTGGCGCAGTTGCGCGCCGGCGAGGTTGACTGACAATGGGCCGAGGCATTCATAAGTCAGGTTCCATTCGTACATCTGCCGGCATGCGGTCTCGAGCACCCAGTCGCCGATCTGCAGAATCATCCCGTTCTCTTCGGCCAAGGGAATGAAGTGCTCCGGCGGCACGGCGCCGAAAGTCGGGTGATGCCAGCGGATGAGGGCTTCTGCACCCACCAGGCGATTGTCGTCCAGGCTGATTTTCGGCTGGTAATGCAGCGACAGTTCATTGCGCTCGATGGCACGGCGCAGTTCGTGTTCCAGTGCGACCCGCTCGCTGGCCTGAGCGGTCAGGTCACGGGTATAACTCTCGACCCGGTTGCGGCCCTTGGCCTTGGAGCGGTACATCGCCGCGTCGGCGTTCTTGACCAGTGTGGCGACGTCGCAACCGTCCTTGGGGTAGAGGCTGGTGCCAATGCTGGCGCTGATGAAGAACTCGTGCTCGCCCGCCTGGAATGGCGCAGAGAAGCAGTTGAGCAACTTGGTTGCGATGTTGTCGGCGTCGCTCGACTGTTGCAGGCCGGGCAGCAGGATGATGAATTCGTCACCACCGAGGCGCGCCACGGTATCGATGTCGCGCAACTGGTCCTTGAGGCGCACGGCGATGCCCTTGAGCAGCAGGTCGCCGACCGGGTGGCCGAGGCTGTCGTTGATGTGTTTGAAGCGGTCAAGATCGAGGAACAATACGGCGCCCTGGCCGCCGTTTTCCTGCTGATTGTTGAGTGCAGTCAGCAGTCGGCTCTCGAACAGCGTGCGGTTCGGCAAGCCCGTCAGCGGGTCGTGGTGCGCCTGGTAATCGAGTTTGGCCTGCGCGTGCTTGAGGCTGGAAATGTCCGCGAATACGGCGACAAAGTGGGTGATGAACTTGTCGCGGTTGCGCACGGCGCTGATGGTCAGCCAGCTTGGATAGAGCTCTCCGTTCTTGCGCCGGTTGGAAATCTCGCCCTGCCAATGGCCTTCGGCCGTCAGTTGATGCCACATGGCCGCGTAGAAAGCGCTGTCATGCAGGCCCGAGGCGAGCAAGCGAGGGGTGTGGCCGAGGGCCTCGCTTTCGCTGTAGCCGGTGATTTCGGTAAACGCGCGGTTGACCGCGCTGATGTGCTGCTGGGTGTCGGTGATCAACACGCCCTCGGCGGTGCTCTCGAACACGGTCGCCGCCTGTTGCAGTTTTTCCTGCATCAGGTGGCGCTCGGTGATGTCCCTCGCGATGGTCAGCATGCAATCTTCGTCGCCAATCGGCAGCGGACGGCTCGACACTTCGCAGAGGCGGATCTGCCCGTCGCTGCGACGGATATGGCAACTGAAGTCGCGGACGAAACCGTCCCGATGCAGCAGGTCGAGCATCTGTTTGCGTTCGTTGAGATTGACCCAGATTCCCAACTCCAACGCCGAGCGGTCCACGGACATCGCGCTATTGAAGCCGGTAATGCGGCTGAAACCCTCGTTGACCTCCAGCAGCAAACCGTCGCTCTGCCGGGACAGCAACAAACCGTCAGGCGAGGCGTGGAAAGCCTTGGCGAATTTTTCTTCGGAGGTTTGCAGCTGTTGCTGGGTTTCCTTGAGCTGGCTGATATCCCGCACGACCACCACCAGCGCCGGGGTGGTGTCGAGGTCGAAGGGTTCGGCAGAGATCAGGCCGGTAAAAACCTGGCCATTGTTGCGGCGAAAGGGCATTTCCAGGTTACGGATGCTGCCGGCCTGCAAGCGCTGCAGCAAGCCCGGCCCGACGCCGGGGACGCCCCAGATATTGAGGTCGGTGGCCGTCTGGCCGATGACGTCTTCTGCCTTGAGGCCGATCTGTTCTTCAAACGCTTCGTTGACCTCCAGCAGGCAGCCGTCGGAAAGACGCGCAATGACCAGGATGTCCGGGCATTGCTGGAAGACCGAGGCGAACTTCTGTTCCGACAGGCGCAGCGCCTCTTCGGTGCGCTTGGCCTCGCTGATGTCGATCATCAGGCCGCGCATCACCGGCTCATGACCGTGCTCGATCAGGCTGACGATGTCGCGTACCCATATGCAGCGTCCATCGGCAGTGATGACCCGGTAATCGAGGCTGTGATCGCGCCCGGCCAGCACTTCCTGATCGCAGAAGGTCTGGGCACGGGTCAGGTCGGCGGGGTGGATGATGTTGCGCCAGAAGCCTGGAATCAGCCAATGGGCCAAGGGGTAGCCGAGCAATTCTTCGGCGTGGGGCGACACATAGCTGTAGGTGAAGTCGGTGATCCGCGCCTCCCAGGCAATGGCCGAAAGACTCTCCACCAGCCCGCGGTAATGGTATTCGCTGCTGCGCAGCTCCTGTTCCAGGTCGACGCGGCGGGCGATTTCCGAACTGAGGCGGCGGTTGATCCGAATCACGACCGCCAGCACCGTCATCAGTAGCAGCAGTCCCGGCAGGCCGTACACCAGCAGATCGGACCAGAATGTTCGATGATCGAGAACATTGCCGACCCAATGCTCCTGAATGGAGCTGATTTCAGCCGGGGTCATGTCTGCCAGGACTTTGTCGAGGATGCCGACCAGAATCTTGTTTTCCCGGGGCACACCCATGGCCAGTTGATAGCGATAGGGTGTTTCGCCGCTGACATACAGTCCGTCGAGTTTGAGCTGTCGCAGGCTCCAGACACTGGAGGCGAGATCGCCGACCACCGCGTCCACTTCATCGGTCGCCAGTGCCTGCAAGGCTGAGCTGACGTTGGGCAATCCGACCAGGTTCAGATCGGGATGCTGAGTGCGCAGCAGTTCATGGGGCGCGTAGTTTTCCACCACGGCGATTTTCAGGCCGTACAGGTCTTCGAGTTTGCGCGGTTGCGCGCCGCCGACGTGGGCAAGTATGACAATTGGAAAGTCGAGGTAGGGACGCGTAAATGACAGGTATGCCTGGCGTTCCGGGGTCGACATGATGCCCGGTAACAGGTCCAGTTTGGCTTGCTTGGCCTGTTCGAGAACAACCGTCCAGCTCACGGGTTCGATGGGCGTGAGCTTGATAGCCAGGCGTTGGCGGATCAGGTTGATGTAGTCCGCCGCAAGGCCCTGATAGCGGCCCTGATCATCGCGAAACTCGAAGGGTGGCCATGACGCATCCACACCCAGGCGCAAGTCCGGGTGGGCCGCCAGCCAGCTACGTTCTTCGTCGGTCAGAGTCAGCGCGCCAGCCGTTGCGGTCCAGGTCATCAGCGACAGCAAAAAAAGCACGGTCGGCAGTCTGGGCATAACGGTCTCGTTATGGCTCGGGGAATGCTTCGAGTGTAGACGGGCTATTCGGCGGGAGGGAGGTGCGAGGGATTTTATCTGCACAAAGCAAAACCCCCGGCCTGGGCCGGGGGTTTTGTGATCACTCGTCGAGGAAGGAGCGCAAATGCTCGCTTCTCGTCGGGTGGCGCAGCTTGCGCAGCGCCTTGGCTTCGATCTGGCGAATCCGTTCACGGGTCACGTCGAACTGTTTACCAACCTCCTCGAGGGTGTGGTCGGTATTCATATCGATACCGAAGCGCATGCGCAGAACCTTGGCTTCACGGGCAGTGAGGCCGGACAGGACTTCGCGAGTCGCTTCTTTAAGGCTCTCAACGGTAGCAACATCGATTGGCGACTGCATGGTCGAGTCTTCGATGAAGTCACCCAGATGGGAGTCTTCGTCATCACCGATCGGGGTTTCCATGGAGATCGGCTCTTTAGCGATCTTCAATACCTTGCGGATCTTGTCCTCAGGCATTTCCATGCGTTCGCCCAGCTCTTCCGGGGTCGGTTCGCGACCCATTTCCTGCAACATCTGCCGGGAAATACGGTTGAGCTTGTTGATCGTCTCGATCATGTGCACCGGAATACGGATGGTGCGGGCCTGGTCGGCGATCGAGCGAGTGATCGCCTGACGGATCCACCAGGTGGCATAAGTCGAGAATTTGTAGCCGCGGCGGTATTCGAACTTGTCTACCGCTTTCATCAGACCGATGTTGCCTTCCTGGATCAGATCGAGGAATTGCAGGCCACGGTTGGTGTACTTCTTGGCGATGGAGATCACCAGACGCAAGTTCGCTTCAACCATCTCTTTCTTCGCGCGGCGGGCCTTGGCCTCACCGATCGACATGCGACGGTTGATGTCCTTGATCTCGGCGATCGTCAAACCGGTTTCGGTTTCCAGCGCGGTCAGCTTCTGCTGGCAACGAATGATGTCCGGCTGCAGGCGACCAATGGCTTCAGCGTATTTGCTTTTGCCTTTGGCCAGTGCATCGGTCCAGCTTTCGTCGACTTCATTGCCCGGGAACTGGCGCAGGAAATCGGCACGCGGCATGCGGGCATCACGAACGCACAGTTGCATGATCGCGCGCTCTTGCTGACGCAGACGATCCAGGGCACTGCGAACACGCTCGACCAGGCCTTCGAATTGCTTCGGTACCAGTTTGATCGGCATGAACAGCTCAGCCAGCAGCAACAGTTCGGCAATCGCCGCCTTGTTGTTGCGACCGTGCTTTTTCAGCGCCTTGCGGGTGATTTCCATCTGATCGGAGACAGCGCCAAAACGCTGTGCCGCGATGACCGGATCCGGGCCGCTTTCGGCTTCTTCTTCGTCATCCGTTGCTTCGGCGTCATCGTCGTCGGTGTCGTCGTCCGCTTTCACGGCTTTCGGATCGACTGGCGGCGGCACTTCTGCAGCAGGCGGCGCAATGCCGTCGTCCGGGTCGATATAACCGCTCAGGACGTCGGACAGGCGGCCACCTTCGGTGGTGACGCGAGTGTACTCGGAGAGAATATGGTCAACCGTGCCAGGGAAGTGCGCGATTGCGCCCATCACTTCGCGGATGCCCTCTTCAATACGTTTGGCGATTTCGATTTCGCCTTCACGTGTGAGGAGCTCTACCGTACCCATTTCACGCATGTACATGCGCACTGGGTCGGTGGTGCGACCAATGTCGGTCTCGACCGCTGCCAACGCTGCTGCTGCCTCTTCGGCCGCGGCTTCGTCGGTATCGGCGTCGGCCAGCATAAGGGAATCCTTATCTGGCGCAACCTCGAATACGTTGATCCCCATGTCATTGATCATGCGGATGATGTCTTCCACCTGTTCCGGATCTGAAATATCCTCCGGCAGGTGGTCGTTGACCTCCGCGTAAGTCAGGTAGCCCTGCTCACGACCAAGTGTGATCAACTCTTTGATACGAGACTGCTGTTGCGCTTTTCCGGACATAACACCCTATCCACTGAAGGTCTTGGCGGGCAAAAAACAAGCCGAGGATTATACCTGAGCTATGACCTCACGCGCCAGTTGAGGTCGGGTTTGGTGTAGCCATATTGCGTTTTAATAGGTCGCGCATCTGATTTGCGATCTGATTTGCTTCCTCTGCGGTCAATCCTGGCTGCCTTGCTTTTCTGATAAGTGCTTCAAGGCTATCGGTGTGTTGACCGGCTGATAGCCTAGTAATGGTGTCTAAAAACTGTTGTTCAAGGTTATCGCCCTTAATCAGCCATTCCTTTTCCGCCAATGCTTTGAGCAGACGTCCCTGTTCTGTCCCGTGCCAGCGGGCCATTAACTGAATTGAGTTTAGCTTAGGATTTTTTTGCACCGCCTCGATGAGGGCCACCAGCAGTTGTGCGTAGGTGTTGCTCTCATTGGCGAAGTGATCGGCGGTTTCTACCTTGCCGGCCAGTTCCGGGTGATGAATGAGCGTGCGAAGTGCAATCAGTGTCGGGGCTTCCACGGCAATCGGTGTGCGCGGAGCGCTCGGTTGATCGCGATCACCGCCACGCTTGCCATTCTTGTCCCAGGGTTTCTTGTCCCATTTCTTGCCGCCGGCACCGGGTTTCTTCGGCGTCCATTCCTGCTGCGGCACATACATCTCTTGTGCCTGCGGCTGATGGTAGTCGCTGTAGTCCGGCATGGCGTCGTAATCGATGCCCGGGTCGTAGGCCGGTGGCGCGTCTTGAGGCGCGCTTTGTACCAGTTGGCTCACGGCCTCGCCGCTGAGGCCGGTGATTTCGGTCAGGCGCTGACGCATCAGGATGCGCAGGTTCGCACCCGGGACCTTGTCGATCAGCGGCGCGGCGAGGGTGGCCATGTGGGCCTTGCCTTCGAGCGAGCGCGGATCGGATTCCTCGGTCAGCTGCTGAAAGAAATAATCTGCCAGTGGCTGTGCGTGCTGATTGATTCGCGCGCGGAACGCGTCAGTGCCTTCGGAGCGGACCAGCGTGTCCGGGTCCTCGCCCTCAGGCAGGAACAGGAAACGTGCACGGCGCCCGTCTTGCAGGCAGGGCAGGGTGGCCTCCAGCGCTCGCCACGCGGCGTTGCGGCCAGCCTGGTCGCCGTCGAAGCAGAACAACACGTTGGGCACAACGCGAAACAGTCGTTTCAAATGCTCTTCGCTGGTGGCGGTGCCCAGCGTGGCGACGGCATTGCGCAAGCCTTGTTGGGCGAGGGCTATGACATCCATGTAGCCTTCGACGACGATGATTTCATCGAGATTGCGGTTGTTTTTGCGTGCTTCATAAAGGCCGTAGAGTTCCTGGCCCTTATGGAATACCGGGGTTTCCGGTGAGTTCAGGTATTTCGGTTTGTCATCGCCCAGTACCCGGCCGCCGAAAGCGATGATGCGCCCGCGGCTGTCGCGGATCGGAAACATCACGCGATCGCGGAAGCGGTCATAGCGTTTTCCGGTTTCGGCGTTTTCGATCAGCAGGCCGGCATCGACCATGGCTTTCTGTTGCAGGGTGTCGCTGCTCAAGTGCTTGAACAGATTGTCCCAGCCAGGCGGGGCGAAACCGAGGCCAAAATCCCGGGCAATCTCGCCGGTCAGTCCGCGACCCTTCAGGTAATCCACAGCGGCTTTACGCGATGGATGGCTTTTCAGTGCCTGGCGGTAGAAATCGGCTGCGGCGGTGAGAAGCGGGTATAGCGGCGAATCGGTCGGCTGCCGCGGTTTGTGCGGCCGGCCGCTTTCTTCGCGGGGGATTTCCATGCCGGCGGCTTTGGCCAGTTCTTCGACAGCCTGGATGAAGTCCAGGTTGTCGTGGTCCATCATGAAGCCGAGGGCGTTTCCGCCAGCGCCGCAGCCGAAGCAGTAATAGAACTGCTTGTCGGGACTGACGCTGAAGGAGGGGGTTTTCTCTTTGTGGAACGGGCAGCAGGCAGTGTAGTTCTTGCCGGCCTTTTTCAGTTGCAGGCGCGAGCTGACCACATCGACGATGTCGGTGCGGTTCAGAAGGTCGTCAATGAAGCTCTGGGGAATTAGCCCGGCCATGGCGTTCTCGTCATCTGCGCTGAAATGGACCCGAAACGAAGGGCGGCCGAATACAGGTCGTAGTTTGAGGCGCGCAAAATGTGCGGCTCGACCAGTGTCGTCTGCGTAATCGCTGTCGGGAAGTGTATCTGCCGAAAATCCACTGACGTTAATGCCAATCAGTATTCGACTATTTGAAAGTGTTTCGCTGAATCCGCTGCGGCCAGTCGATGGCCTCGGATAGCTCATAAGCGGGCACGCAAGAAGGTGCCTTGGGCTGATCGTCGTGAGAGGAATCAGTGGGTGTGCTCGTCAGTAGCCTTGGAAGGCTCGTCAGAAAAGACGTGCACCGCTGGCAAAAGAGCCAGGTCTGACGCTGTGAAGCGGGTTTGTCTCGGTCGCATGTGCGGCTTTGACGGTGAAGCATCAAGCGATTTCCGCAAATGCCATAAGCCCGGCTGAGGGCCGGGCTTGGCAGAAGCTTGCTACGATCGTCTGTGTATTAGTACAGACGAACGGCGCGGCGCTGTTCGCGCTGAACTTTCTTGGCGTGACGCTTAACAGCGGCTGCTGCTTTGCGCTTACGCTCAGAAGTTGGCTTCTCGTAAAATTCGCGGCTACGAACTTCAGCCAGTACACCGGCTTTTTCGCAGGAGCGCTTGAAACGACGCAGAGCTACGTCGAAGGGTTCGTTCTCTTTTACTTTGACGGCTGGCATCCAGAGCTACCTTCATTCATTACCGGGGTCAACATCCTCGCGGCAAAAGAGCACTTGAAGACGTCGGTTTTTAAGGGTTGCGGATGTTAACCCCTCATCGACCGGAATGCAAAGCCTCTGATCGAAAACCGCTAGTCGGCGCATCCCGTGGCGACTATTATGCGCGCCTTCGAATTCAGCCTAAACAGGGCGCAAACCCATGCTAGTACTGGGCTTAGAAACCTCTTGCGACGAGACAGGTGTCGCATTATACGACAGTGAACGCGGCCTGCTGGCCGATGCGTTGTTCAGCCAGATCGACCTGCATCGCGCCTATGGTGGCGTGGTGCCGGAGCTGGCGTCGCGCGATCACGTCAAACGCATGCTGCCCTTGATTCGTCAGGTGTTGGCTGAAGCTGACTGCGTGCCGACCGAGATCGATGCGATTGCTTACACCGCGGGTCCCGGGCTGGTTGGTGCGCTGCTGGTGGGGGCTTCCTGCGCTCAGGCGCTGGCCTTTGCCTGGGGCATTCCGGCCCTCGGCGTGCACCACATGGAAGGCCACTTGCTGGCGCCAATGCTGGAGTCGAAACCACCAGAGTTCCCGTTCGTCGCTTTGTTGGTGTCCGGCGGTCATACGCAGCTGGTTCAGGTCGACGGGATCGGTCAATACACGCTCTTGGGCGAGACCCTTGATGATGCGGCCGGTGAAGCGTTCGACAAGACGGCAAAGATGATGGGGCTGAATTATCCGGGCGGTCCGGAAATCGCTCGCCTGGCGGAACAGGGCGTTGCAGGGCGTTTCACCTTTCCGCGTCCGATGTGCGACCGCCCGGGTCTGGCATTCAGCTTCAGCGGCCTGAAGACATTTGCCCTGAACACCTGGCAGCAGAGCGTCAACGCCGGGGACGACAGCGAGCAAGCCCGTTGCGACATCGCGCTGGCGTTCCAGCAGGCCGTGGTGGAGACTTTGACCATCAAGTGCAAGCGTGCCCTGAAACAGGCGGGTATGAAGCGTCTGGTGATCGCTGGCGGCGTCAGCGCGAACAAGGCGCTGCGTTCTTCTCTGGAGAAAATGCTCGGCGACCTGAAGGGCGACGTCTTTTACGCCCGTCCGGAGTTCTGCACCGACAATGGCGCGATGATCGCGTTCGCTGGCTGCCAGCGTTTGCAGGCCGGTCAGCATGAAAGCCTGGCGATCAGCGTTCAGGCGCGCTGGCCGATGGAGCAATTGTCGGGGCTGTGATGAGCGGCGCTCACGTGCGGTATCTAAAAATGCCGTTCGCGCCCGGCAAACAGGTCGCGTAGATTGCCGCGATGACGCCAGACGATCAGCCCCGTAAGTGCGCTCATGGGCAGCAATGCCGCCGGTTCTTGCCAGGCCAGCAGCGGCAGGGTAAGTGGTGTGGCGATCAGGGCGGCGAGTGAGCTGGTGCGGGTCAGGAAGAACGTCAGCAGCCACGCGCAGACTGCCAGCAGGGCCGCAGGCGGGTAAAGGCCCAGCAACATGCCAGCGGCGGTGGCGACGCCCTTGCCGCCGCGAAAGCGAAAGTACAGGGGGAACAGGTGACCGATGACGGCGCAAACGCCGATCCAGGCCTGTTCTTGCAGCGAAAGGCCCGCAATGCCTGCGATCAACACCGGCAGCAGGCCTTTGCAGAGGTCGCCGATGAGGGTCAGGATGGCGAGTTTCTTGCCGGCCAGGCGCAACATGTTGGTGGCGCCGGCATTGCCCGAGCCACTCATTCGCGGATCGGGGTTACCGGTCAGGCGGCTGAGCAAAATGGCGAAGGACAGAGAGCCGAGCAGGTAGGCGAAGGTCGCCAGTAACCAAAACATGCTAACTATTCCGGGCGAGGACGCCCTGATTCTAACGGCGCATTGCGCCCTTGTCGTGCAGCGGAGAAGAGTGCTTGGACAGAGTGTTTATCGAGGGCCTGGAAGTCGACACCGTGATTGGTGCCTACGACTGGGAGCGTGGCATCCGACAGTGCCTGCGTCTTGATCTGAGCTTCGCCTGGGATAATCGCCCGGCCGCGGCCGGTGACGACCTGACCCTGGCGCTCGATTACGCGAGCGTTTCGTCGCGCATCCAGGCCTTTGCCGAGCAGGCGCAGTTCCAGCTGGTCGAGACCTTTGCCGAGCGACTGGTGGAAGTGCTGATGAGCGAATTCAACATCACCTGGATGCGCCTCAAGTTGACCAAGCCAGGCGCCGTCCCGGCGGCCACCGATGGTGTGGGCGTGGAGATCGAGCGCGGATGTCGCTGACTCAGGTGTATCTCGGGCTCGGTAGCAATATCGAGCGCGAAACCCATTTGCAGGCTGGCCTGGAAGCCCTGGCGGGTTTTCTGGTGGATATACGCTGCTCGGCGGTGTTCGAAAGCCAGCCCGTGGGGATCAAGAGCGGGCCGTTCTTCAATTTTGTGGTTTCGGCTTACACCGATCTGCCGCTGATGGAGTTGGACCGCCGGTTGAAATTCATTGAGGCTGACAATGGCCGCTATGCGCCGGACCGCAAGGGTTTGCCACTGGATATCGACGTGTTGCTGTTCGGCGACCTGGTGGGCAACTTCGATGGTTTGATTCTGCCGCGTGCCGAGATTCTGAAAAATGCCTTTGTGCTGTGGCCGTTGTCGCTGATTGCGCCGGATCGTGTGCATCCGGGTGTGGGCAAAAGCTTCGCGACGTTGTGGAGTGAAGCGCAGATTGATCAAGTGTTGGCGCCAGTGGCGTTTGAGTGGCGCGGCGTGCAGCTGACCCCGTCCAGTTTCCTTTAAGGCAAAAGATCGCAGCCTCCGGCAGCTCCTACAGAGAAACGCATATTCCTGTGTAGGAGCTGCCAAAGGCTGCGATCTCTTGATCTTGCTTAGATTTGCTCCTTGTAGGCTTTCAGCGCCTTGAGCCGCTCGCGCTTGATCGCCTCACCCAGCTCCGGCCCCTTGAATCCCTTCTCCAGCAACGGCTGAACCGCCACGCTTCGCGCAGCATTCGCCGCGCCACGCAAATAATCCGCCTGTGGATAACTTCTCTGCTCCAGCCCTTTGCGCCCACGTGCGTCCATTTCACACGCCGCAATAAACTCTTCAAACCGCTGTGGCCGACGGTAAACATCGAAACTCTGCAACAACTCCAGCAAGGTCGAAGGCTTTAGCTCAAGAGCGCGATGCCCGTGAGTGTGAAATTGGCCCACCAGCAGCGCCAGCTCCTGACAGTCCTTCGGCGCCTTGAAGCGTTCATTGACTGCTTTGATCAGCTTCAGGCCCTTGTGTTCGTGTGCGATGTGCCGGGGCCATTCTTCTTCCGGCGTCAGTCCTTTCCCCAGGTCATGCAGCAGGCAGGCCCAGCGCACAGTCAGCGGCTGTTTGTGCAGTGCGGCTTGTTCGAGCACGCTCAAGGTGTGGGCGCCCGTGTCGATTTCCGGGTGGTGGGCTTCGGGCTGCGGGACACCGAACAGTGCGTCGACTTCCGGCATCAGCACCTTCAGCGCGGCGCAGTCGCGCAGTACCTGGATGAACACTTGTGGCTGATCTTCCATCAGTGCGCGGGAAATTTCCTTCCAGCTGCGTTCTGCTGTCAGCGCTTCGAGTTCTCCTGACTCGCTGAGCTCACGCATCAGCTCCAGCGTCTCTGGTGCAACGGTAAAGCCGAGCTCGGCATATCGTGCGGCGAAGCGCGCAACACGCAGAACACGGAGGGGATCTTCGGCAAACGCGGGGGAAACGTGACGAAGCAAGCGAGCCTCAAGGTCGCGTTGGCCGTGATAGGGGTCGGTCAGCTTCTGCTGATCGTCTTCGGCCATGGCGTTGATTGTCAGGTCACGACGGATCAGGTCTTCTTCAAGCGTCACTTCGGGGCTGGCGTGAAAGGTGAAGCCGCCATAGCCGCGTCCGCTTTTACGTTCGGTCCGGGCGAGGGCGTATTCCTCACCGCTTTTCGGATGAAGAAACACCGGGAAGTCCGCTCCTACCGGGCGAAAGCCCTTGGCGAGCATTTCTTCAGTGGTGGCCCCGACCACGACCCAGTCGATATCGGTGACAGGCTTGCCCAGCAGCCGGTCACGAACCGCACCGCCGACTTTATAAATCTGCATAAAAAACCTCCGTTAGCTCGACAGAATAACCGTTGCGTCGAACTTCCGGAGGCAGAAACCGGATCAAAGATGGATGACAGCCAGGTCCAGCCGGCCGTAATCGCCTTCGTTGTGCTCGCTTCTGGGCGGAACATGGTGGGTTTTCATCACCTGATCCCCTTGCAGGGTTTCCAGGTGAATGTCGAAGCCCCAGAGACGGTGCAAGTGCTTGAGCACTTCCTCGGTAGACTCGCCCAGCGGTTTGCGGTCGTGTTGCTGGTGACGAAGGGTCAGGGAACGGTCGCCACGGCGGTCGATGCTGTAGATCTGGATGTTGGGCTCGCGATTGCCCAGGTTGTACTGCGCTGCCAGGGTTTCACGGATCGTGCGGTAGCCGTCTTCATCGTGAATGGCCGGCACCAGTAGATCGTCCTTCTGGTCGTCATCGAGAATGCTGAACAACTTCAGGTCGCGGATGACCTTGGGTGAAAGGTACTGCAGGATGAAACTCTCATCCTTGAAGCTGCTCATGGCGAACTTGATGCTCGATAGCCAATCGGTACCGGCGATTTCCGGGAACCAGCGGTAATCCTCTTCGGTCGGGTGTTCACACATGCGCCGGATGTCCCGGTACATCGCAAAGCCCAGGGTGTAGGGGTTGATGCCGTTGTAGTACGGGCTGTCGAAACCCGGCTGAAAGACCACGCTGGTGTGGGACGTCAGGAACTCCATCATGAAACCGTCGGTGACCAGGCCTTCGTCGTACAGATCGTTCATCAAGGTGTAATGCCAGAACGTGGCCCAGCCTTCGTTCATCACCTGGGTCTGGCGTTGTGGATAGAAGTACTGCGCGATCTTGCGCACGATGCGTACGATCTCGCGCTGCCACGGTTCCAGCAGCGGCGCATGTTTTTCGATGAAGTACAGGATGTTTTCCTGAGGTTCGGCGGGGAAGCGCGCGTTGTCCTTGTCGCTGTACTTGTCCGCGCCTTTTGGAATGGTGCGCCACAGATCGTTGATCTGCTTCTGCAAATGCTCTTCCCGATCCTTTTGCCGACGACGTTCCTCTTCGGCGGATATCGGGTAAGGGCGTTTGTAGCGGTCTACCCCGTAGTTCATCAGCGCATGGCAGGAGTCCAGCAGGTCCTCGACCGCATCGATGCCGTGGCGCTCTTCGCATTGCATGATGTACTGCTTGGCGAACACCAGATAATCGATGATCGAACTCGCGTCGGTCCAGGTGCGGAACAGGTAATTGCCTTTGAAGAAACTGTTGTGCCCGTAGCAGGCATGGGCCACCACCAGGGCCTGCATGCAGATGGTGTTTTCTTCCATCAGATAGGCAATGCACGGGTCAGAGTTGATCACGATCTCGTAGGCCAGCCCCATCTGGCCGCGAGAGTAGGATTTCTCGGTGCTGAGGAAGTGTTTGCCGTATGACCAGTGGTGATACCCCAGTGGCATGCCCACAGAGGCGTAGGCGTCCATCATCTGCTCGGCTGTGATCACTTCGATTTGGTTGGGGTAGGTATCGAGGGCGTAGCGAGCCGCGATACGGCTGATTTCGCGGTCGTAGGCCTGGATCAGCTCGAACGTCCATTCAGAGCCGGTGGAAATGGGTTGGCGCTTCTGCTCTTTGGCGGTCATGTCACTAACCTGCGCTGGAAGAGTTCACGGAAGACCGGATAGATATCCCCGGCCGAGACCAGTTGTTGCTGGGCAAAAGTGTCAGAAAAGGCTTCGGCGATGCGTTCGTATTCGAACCACAAGGCCTGGTGTTCGCGCGGGGTGATCTCAACGTAAGTGTAGTACTGCACAAACGGCATGATCTGGTTGATCAGGATGTCACGGCAGATTGGCGAGTCGTCATTCCAGTTGTCGCCGTCGGAGGCTTGCGCGGCATAGATGTTCCACTCGTTGCTCGGATAGCGTTCGGCCATGATCTCCTGCATCAGTTTCAACGCGCTGGAAACGATGGTGCCGCCGGTTTCGCGGGAGTAGAAAAACTCTTCCTCATCGACCTCCCTGGCGCTGGTGTGGTGGCGGATGAACACGACGTCGATCTTGTCGTAGTTACGCTTGAGGAACAGGTACAGCAGGATAAAGAAGCGCTTGGCGATGTCTTTGGTTGCCTGGGTCATGGAGCCGGACACGTCCATCAGGCAGAACATCACGGCCTTCGAGCTGGGGTTGGGTTGCTTGATCAGCAGGTTGTACTTGAGGTCGAAGGTATCGAGGAACGGTACGCGATGAATGCGCGCACTGAGTTTTTCGATTTCTGCCTCGATTTCCTGAATATCGCCGAAGTTGTCCGGTTCTTCCTGCTTCAGCCGCAGCAATTCCTCTTTGGCTTCACGCAGTTTCGCCCGGCTGCTGCCGGACAGGGCAATGCGCCGTGCATGGGCCGAACGCAAGGTGCGGATGATGTTGATCCGCGACGGGTTGCCTTCGTTACTGATCCCGGCGCGTACGGTCTTGAAGGTATCGGTGCCGGTCAGGTTACGCTTGACCAGGTTCGGCAGCTCAAGGTCCTCGAACATGAACTCGAGGAATTCTTCCTGGGTGATCTGAAAGACGAATTCGTCCATTCCTTCACCCGAGTTGCCGGCCTTGCCCGGGCCTCTGCCACCGCCGCCTCCGGGTGGACGGGCGATGTGCTCGCCGCTGGAGAATTCCTTGTTGCCCGGGTGTACGACGGTCTGCTTGCCACCGCGACCGTGGTGAAGCACCGGCTCGTCGATGTCGCGGCCGGGAATGCTGATCTGCTCGCCGTGTTCCATATCGGTAATGGAACGCCGGCTGACTGCCTCTTCGACAGCCTTCTTGATGTGATCACGGTAACGCCGCAGAAACCGCTGGCGGTTCACCGTGCTCTTGTTCTTGCCATTGAGACGTCGGTCGATCACATAGCTCATGACTGCTCCTTAGAAGCTGTCCTGAAAGGGGCGAGCGGTGATGCAGCATCGGACCGGGAGCCAAGGGATATTCAACGCTCCCCCAAGCGCTTTGGATGCTGCCTGAACTCGCTACCGACTTTCGAACACCTTCCAGAGGCCTGTGTAACAGAAAATGCGCACACAGGTCTCTGGCTGACGACAACCGGTCTGACCGGCAGCGGGTTATTGTGATTTTCTGACCCGCAAGTACCACTCGGACAGCAGTCGTACCTGTTTGTCGGTGTAGCCCCGCTCGACCATCCGTGTGACGAAGTCGTTGTGCTTCTGCTGGTCCTCTTTGCTGGCCTTGGCGTTGAAGCTGATGACCGGCAGGAGGTCCTCGGTGTTGGAGAACATTTTCTTCTCGATGACCACCCGCAGTTTTTCGTAGCTGAGCCAGGTCGGGTTCTTGCCGTTGTTGTTGGCTCGGGCGCGCAGCACAAAGTTGACGATTTCGTTGCGGAAATCCTTCGGATTGCTGATGCCGGCCGGTTTTTCGATTTTCTCCAGTTCTTCGTTCAGTGCCACGCGGTTGAGAATCTCGCCGGTTTCCGGGTCGCGATACTCCTGGTCCTGGATCCAGAAGTCGGCATACAGCACGTAACGATCGAAGATGTTCTGGCCGTACTCGCTGTAAGACTCGAGGTAGGCGGTCTGGATTTCCTTGCCGATGAACTCGATATAACGCGGCGCCAGGTATTCCTTGAGGAACCGCAGGTAGCGTTCACGGGTTTCGGCCTGGAATTGCTCCTGTTCAATCTGTTGTTCCAGCACGTAGAGCAAGTGCACCGGGTTGGCGGCGATTTCGTGCGGATCGAAGTTGAAGACCTTCGACAGAATCTTGAACGCGAAGCGCGTCGACAGGCCGTTCATGCCTTCGTCGACACCCGCATTGTCGCGGTATTCCTGGATCGACTTGGCCTTTGGATCGGTGTCCTTGAGGTTTTCACCGTCATACACCCGCATCTTGGAATAGATGTTGGAGTTTTCCGGCTCCTTCAGGCGTGAAAGCACGGTGAACTGGGCCAGCATTTTCAGGGTGTCCGGCGCGCAATGCGCCTTGGCCAGAGAACTGTTGAACAGAAGCTTGTCGTAGATCTTCACTTCGTCGCTGACCCGCAGGCAGTACGGCACTTTGACGATGTAGATCCGGTCGATGAAGGCTTCGTTGTTCTTGTTGTTGCGGAAGGTGTGCCATTCCGATTCGTTGGAGTGGGCCAGCAGGATCCCGGTAAACGGAATCGCCCCCAGGCCTTCGGTACTGTTGTAGTTGCCTTCCTGGGTGGCGGTCAGCAATGGGTGCAGCACCTTGATCGGCGCCTTGAACATCTCGACGAATTCCATCAGGCCCTGGTTGGCCCGGCACAGTGCGCCCGAGTAGCTGTAGGCGTCGGCGTCGTTCTGCGGGAACTCTTCCAGTTTGCGGATATCGACCTTGCCCACCAGTGCCGAGATGTCCTGGTTGTTTTCATCTCCCGGCTCGGTTTTGGCCACGGCGATCTGGTTGAGGATCGACGGATAGAGTTTCACCACGCGGAACTGGCTGATGTCGCCACCGAATTCGGCCAGGCGTTTAGTGGCCCATGGCGACATGATGGTGTTGAGATAGCGTCGCGGAATGCCGAAGTCTTCCTCGAGGATCGCGCCATCTTCAGTGGCGTTGAACAGACCCAGGGGCGATTCGAAAACCGGCGAGCCTTTGATCGCGTAGAAAGGCACCTTCTCGATCAGCTGTTTCAGCTTCTCGGCCAGGGACGATTTACCGCCACCGACAGGGCCGAGCAGATAGAGGATCTGTTTCTTCTCTTCCAGGCCCTGAGCGGCGTGGCGGAAATACGAGACGATCTGGTCGATGCATTCTTCCATCCCGTGGAAGTCTTCAAAGGCCGGATAGCGACGGATTACCTTGTTGGAAAAGATTCGCGAAAGCCTCGAGTTGGTCGAGGTGTCGAGCAGCTCCGGTTCTCCGATGGCCAGCAAGAGACGCTCGGCGGCGGAAGCGTAGGCGCTGCGGTCGTTTTTGCACAGCTCCAGGTACTCTTGTAGCGAGAGTTCTTCCTGGCGTGTGGACTCGAAGCGTTGTTGGAAGTGGCTAAAGATACTCATGACGTCACCTCGCTCGATACGTGGAGCCGACGCCGGATCATTCAGTCGATGCTGGCAGCAACCGAACAGGCAGTTGCTGTTTACCCCCCAGAACTCTCTCGAAGCTGACGACTCCGAAAGCTACTCCCGATGATCCGCGCGCCGGTGTACCGGCTCTCCCCTGTTTTGGATGGCCTGCGCTTAAGGATAGTTGGGAATTCAGGAGGTAAAGGGCGGATACGTAATTAGTTGTGGCTGACCGTTCGTCTGCCACGGCGCTAGCCCGCGGGAGCCGGGGGCTTGCGCGTTACAAAAAAATTATTCGGAAGAGCCTTGTGCTGTTTCCGAAGGATAAGTCGTACGCCACAGCTCAAAACCGCCATCCATGCTGTAGACGTCGGAGAAACCCTGGCTGATCAGGTAGGCCGCCGCGCTCTGGCTGGAATTGCCGTGATAACAGACCACGACCGTCGGTGCATCAAGATCGGCGGCGCGGATGAAATCCGAGATGGAGACGTTGTCCAGATGCTTCGAGCCGGCGATATGCAGTGCGGCATATGTTGCAGGATCTCGAACATCGACCACCACCGCGCCTTGTTCGCGCAGGGCCTGGGCCTGTTCTGGGGGGATGCGTTTGAATTCGCTCATGGCGGGCTCCTGTGGCTCGGCTGAAAGCGCAGTCTAGCGCTGGGCGCTGGCTGACGTTTGTTCGGGAATAGGGGAGGCGACTGGCGGCAGGGCATGGCCATGCTCGTCGCATTTGCACTGCAGGCGTTCAAAGGTGTCGACGTTCATCAGGGTCATCGAACCACCCCAGACGCAACCGGTGTCGAGGGCTAAGATGCCCGGCTCGTTGCACTGGCCCTCAAGTGCTGCCCAGTGGCCGAAGATGATCTTCACGCCCTTGGTCTTGCGCTCCTTGAACTGGAACCAGGGTTTGTAACCCTCCGGTGCAGTGTCGAGACCTTCCTTGCTCTTGAGGTCCAGCTTGCCTTCGCTGGTGCAGAAACGCATGCGGGTGAAATAGTTGGTGATCACGCGCAGGCGGGTTACACCTTTGAGATCACTGTCCCACTTCAACGGCTCGTTGCCGTACATGCCATCGAGGTAAGGCGCAAAACGGTTGTCGTCGCGCAGCGCCTCTTCGACCTCGGCGGCGTACTTCAAGGCTTTGCGCAGCGACCATTGTGGCGGTATGCCGGCGTGGACCAGGGCGATGTTGCGCTGTTCGTCGTAATGCATGAGCTTTTGCTGGCGCACCCACTCCAGCAGTTCCGCGCTATCTGGCGCTTCAAGAATCTCGCGCAGGGTGTCGGCTTTCTTCAGGCGTTCGATGTTGTGGCCGGCAGCCAGCAAGTGCAAGTCGTGGTTGCCCAGTACGCATACCAGTGACTCGCGCAGGCTATAAAGGAAGCGCAAGGTTTCCAGCGATTGCGGACCACGGTTGACCAGATCGCCGACCAGCCACAGTTTGTCCCGGGCAGGGTCGAAGGCGACTTGCTCAAGCAGGCATTTCAGGGGGTCGAGGCACCCTTGCAGGTCGCCTACGGCATACGTCGCCATCAGTGCAGGGCCCCAGGCACCGCCAGGCGGAATGGGGCGATGATGGCGTCGAAATGCTTACCGTCCTCGGCAATCATTTGATAGCTGCCTTGCATGGTGCCGACCTTGGTCGTCATCACTGTGCCACTGCTGTAGGTGTGGTCGCCGCCGGCCAGGATCAGCGGTTGCAAACCCACGACGCCGGCACCGCGAACCTCTTCGACATGTCCGTCGCCATCGGTGATGACCCAGTGCCGGGACAACAGCTTGGCCGGTAACTCGCCACTGTTGTGCACGGTAATGGTGTAAGCGAAGGCAAAGCGGTTTTGCTCGGGTTGCGATTGTTCTGCCAGATAGCGGGTGACGACGCTGACGTCGACCTGATAACGAGAATCGGACATGCAAGAGGCCTTAAAAACGAAGCGGGGCGCGGGGCGTAGCTGATGTCTCAGTCTAGGCCAAGTATCGGGTAGTAAACCAGACATGGGGGCTGGTGTCCTACCCGATAACGCTTGTTGCCTGTCAGTCGGCGGCGGGCTTCTGTAGGACTTGTTCGCTGAGCTTGTCGGCCAGGCGCACAAAGGCGGCCAGATCGAGCTGTTCAGGACGCAGGCTGCCGTCGACACCGGCGGCGGTGATTTCGTCGTTGCTCAGCAGCAATTTCAGGGTGTTGCGCAGGGTCTTGCGGCGCTGGTTGAAGGCTTCGCGCACGACGCGCTCCAGCAGGCGGTGATCCTTGGCCGGGTGTGGCAGTACTGCGTGTGGCACCAGGCGTACGATGGCCGAATCGACTTTAGGCGGCGGGTTGAACGCGCCCGGGCCAACGTTGAACAGGTGCTCTACGCGGCAGTGGTACTGGACCATGATCGACAGGCGACCCCAGTCACCGCCGCCAGGGCCTGCCGCCAGACGCTCGACCACTTCTTTCTGCAGCATGAAGTGCATGTCGCGGATGATGCCCGCGTTGTTCAGCAGGTGAAAAATCAGCGGCGTAGAGATGTTGTATGGCAGGTTGCCAACCACGCGCAGGCTGTTCGGTGCGGCGTTCAGGCTGTTGAAGTCGAACTTCAGCGCGTCACCCTGATGCAGGTTGAAGTTGCTCTTGCCGGCGAACTGTTGGTTGAGGATCGGGATCAGGTCTTTGTCCAGCTCCACCACGTCCAACTGGGCACCGCTGTTCAGCAGGCCTTGAGTCAGCGCACCCTGGCCAGGGCCGATTTCCAGCAGGCGGTCTTCGGGTTTGGCATGGATGGAGCGCAGGATGCGGTCGATAACGCCGGCATCATGCAGGAAGTTCTGGCCGAAACGCTTGCGCGCCCGGTGTTGGTAATGCTCGGTCATAAACGGGTCTCGGCCATCTGGTAGGCGGTTTCCAGGGCGACTTGCAGGCTGCCGGTGTCGATTTTACCGCTGCCGGCCAGGTCCAGGGCAGTGCCGTGGTCGACCGAGGTGCGGATGATCGGCAAGCCGAGGGTCACGTTGACTGCCGCGCCGAAGCCTTTGTATTTCAGCACGGGCAAGCCCTGGTCGTGGTACATCGCCAGCACCGCGTCGCAGTGCTCCAGATATTTGGGGGTAAACAGAGTGTCGGCGGGCAGGGGGCCGCGAAGGTCCATGCCCTCGCCGCGCAGGCGCTCTAATGTAGGTTCGATGATGTCGATTTCTTCATGGCCCAGGTGTCCACCTTCACCGGCGTGCGGGTTGAGCCCGCAGACCAGGATGCGTGGCCGGGCGATGCCGAATTTTTCTTGCAGGTCGGCGTACAGAATCCGCGTGACCCGTTCCAGACGCTCCGGCGTGATTGCATCGGCGATCTCGCGAAGGGGCAGGTGAGTGGTGACCAGGGCTACGCGCAATCCGCGAGTCGCGAGCATCATCACCACCTGTGCGGTATGCGTCAGGTCAGCGAGAAATTCCGTATGACCGGAAAAGGCGATGCCTGATTCATTGATCACACCCTTGTGCACAGGGGCGGTAATCATCCCGGCAAAATGCCCGTCCAGGCAGCCCTGACCCGCGCGGGTCAGGGTTTCCAGAACGAAAGCCGCATTGGCTTTGTCGAGTTGACCGGCAATGACTGGCGCACTAAGCGGCGTATCCCAGACATACAGGCTGTTGGCTGGTGCGGGTACATCCGGCCAGGCACCAGGCGTGACTGGCAGCAAATCGACAACCACACCGAGCTGCGCGGCCCGCTCTGTGAGCAGGTCGCGACTGGTAATGGCAATCAGGGGGTGTGGCTGGGCTTGCGAGGCGAGCAGCAGGCACAGGTCAGGACCTATGCCGGCCGGTTCACCGGGTGTCAGCGCGAAACGCTTGGGTTTCACTGCGCTGCCTGGTCTGCACCAGGAAGTTTGATCTCTACGTACGCTTCGTCACGGATCTGACGCAGCCAGGTTTGCAGCTCTTCGTCGTATTTGCGGTTACGCAGTACGGTCATGGCTTGCTGCTCACGGGCCTGGGTGGTGCTGTCGGTGGCGCGACGGCCAAGGACTTCCAGAACGTGCCAGCCATATTGAGTCTGGAACGGCTTGGACAGCTGACCTTGCGGGGTGTTGGCCATCACTTCGCGGAATTCAGGCACCAATGCATTCGGATCGATCCAGTTCAGGTCGCCACCGTTGAGGGCGGAACCCGGATCTTCCGAGTAGTTTTTCGCCAGTTCGCCGAAATCTTCGCCCGCTTCGATACGGCTATAGAGCGATTGCGCCAAGGCTTTGGTTTTTGCTTCGTCGCGGATCGGGCTTGGTTTGACCAGGATATGACGCACGTGCACTTCGTCACGTGTCTGGGTCTCGCCACCACGCTTGTCGAGGATCTTCAGGATGATGAAGCCGCCCGGCGTGCGCATTGGCTGGGTAACGTCGCCAACCGCCATGGTGCTCAGCATACGATCGAACGGAGGCGGCAATTGAGCGGCTTTACGCCAGCCCATATCGCCGCCTTCCAGTGCGGTTTCGCTGGCGGATTTGGCGATTGCCAACTGACCGAAGTCAGCGCCTTGCTTGAGCTGCTGGTAAACCGCATCAGCCTGTTTCGCCGCATTCTGAATCGCTTCGGAATTGGCACTTTCCGGCGTAGGAATCAGGATGTTGGCCAGACGGAATTCTTCGGACAGCTGCATCTTGCCAAGATCGGAAGCGAGGAAGTTCTTCACCTCCTGCTCGGAGACCTGGATGCGTTCGGCCACACGGCGTTGACGCACACGGCTGATGATCATTTCGCGGCGAATCTGCTCACGGGCGTCGTCGTAGGACAGACCGTCGCGAGTCAGGGCGGCACGGAATTGTTCAATCGACATGTTATTGCGCTGGGCAATGGTGCCGACGGCCTGGTTCAGCTCTTCATCGGTAATGCGAATACCGGAGCGTTCGCCGATCTGCAGTTGCAGGTTCTCGACGATCAGACGCTCAAGCACCTGCTGGTCCAGCACGCTGGCCGGCGGCGCGGAAGCGCCGCGTTTGGCGATGGTTTGCTGAACTTCATGAACGCGCTGGTCCAGTTGGCTCTGCATGACCACGTCGTTATCGACAATGGCCACCACTCTATCGATGGACTGTACCGCGGCATTCGCCGCAGTACCCAGGAACAGCGCGCCCAGCACGAGCGGGCGCAGACAATCAGAAAGCTTGGTCTTCACGTTCACGATAACCTTGGATGCCTTTGTCGAGGAAGCTCTCTACTTTGGCGCCGGTGAGGCCGCCGAGACCTTTCAGAACGATTTGTAGGAAGATGCCATGGTCGCCTTTTTCGTTTTCCGGGGCGTTCTGACTGAACTCGTCATACGACACCCAGTACCGATTGATCAGGCGCAGTTTCCAGCAGCAGTTGTCGTACTCGAAACCACCGAAGGCTTCCAGGGTACGGTTGCGGTTGTAGTCATACTGCCAGCGACTGATGGCGTTCCACTGCGGCACGATCGGCCAGATCACCGAGAAATCGTGCTGTTGGATCTTGTAGTAGTCCTTCACGTAGCCCGGGGTGCCCGGAGTGCCGTAGTCACCACCGCCCACCGACCACTTGCCGGTGTTCTGGTCGTAACGGACCTGGTCATTACGATAGCGATAGCCGGCGTTGATGACCTTGTTCGGGTTGTCTTCAGGCTGGTAGTGGAACATCGCGCTGCCCGAGCGAGGGCTGCGGCTGTCCGGGTCCCAGTTGTAATCGGCGGTCGTGCGCCAATCGCGGTTCCAGCGGTATTCGTATTCCAGCGCATACGGTGAAACATTGGCATTCGCATCGTCGCGGGTTTTTGCATCGATACCCGGCAACTGGACTTCGCGATCCTTGAAATACAAGGCCTGGCCGACGCTGATGCGTTGGCGCTCGAAGCCGTCTTCCTCGATCCAGCGGTTGGTCACGCCCAGCGACAGTTTGTTCTCGTCGCCGACGCGGTCGGAGCCGGAGAAGCGGTTGTCGCGGAACAGAGACGCATAGTTGAAGGTGTATTCGCCGGTGTCGAAGACCGGGATGTCCTTCTGGTCTTCCTCAGGTACATAGAGGTAGAACAGGCGAGGTTCCAGGGTTTGGCGATAGTTTTTACCGAACCAGGTGGTGTCGCGGTCGAAATACAGGCCGCTGTCAATGCTCGCAATCGGGACGCCACGGTTTTGCGAACTGCTGAACGACTCGCCGAGGGCCGAGGCGTTATTGCGATTCGTCAGGAGATCGTTCTTGCCGGTGCCATCAAGATCAAGGTCGTACTGAGTGTACTGATACTTGAGCGATGGCTTCACGAAACCATACGTCCAATCCAAAGGCAGGCTCACACCTGGCTTGAGGTTCAGACGATTACCGTTGGCACGCGCCAGGCCTGCCACGTTGGTGTCCAGGCGAGGCGACAGGACGCCGTTTTCATCGGAAAACTGACCTGTTTCCAGATCCCGCTCAAACCGTACGATTTCTGTTTCGTAGTCGAAATTCAAGCCTTGCGGATGCACCGGCAACTGACCATTGAAGGTGAGCTGCGGCAAACGATCATACGGCGTGATGTTCGAAACGGTTGCTAGCTGATACGCCTGGGCGTTCAAACGAGCGGTGTAGCTGTCGCCACGGTAGGTGACGGAACCCTGCTGGTTGACGTAATCGTCGCTTTTCACGCCAATCTGATCGGTCTGCAGATCCTGGAAGTAATACGGATCGCTGATCTTGGTGTAATCGACCTGGGTGAAAACGCGAGAGTCAAGACCGCCCTTGTGTTGCCAGTTGTACATGTAGCGGGTTTTTTCGTAGTCGGTCTGCTGACTGCGATCGGTGTTGTCATCATTGAGGTACGCGGCGCCGAACTGACCTTCGCTGGATTTGGTCAGGTAACGGAATTCGCCTTCCATCAACAGGCCGCGCTTGCTCATGTAGCGCGGGTACAACGTGGCATCGTAGTTCGGTGCCAGGTTGAAGTAGTACGGCGTGACGAGCAGGAAGCCGGTATCGCTGCCAGTGCCGATGGTCGGCGGCAGGAAGCCGGACTGACGACGGTCGTCGATCGGGAAATAGATGTACGGCGTGTACAGAACCGGAATGTCCTTGACCCGCAGCGTCACGTTGGTGGCGGTACCGAAACCGGTGGCCGGGTTCAAGGTGATGTTGTTGCCCTTGAGCTGCCAGGCGTTGCTGTTCGGTTCGCACGTGGTGTACGTACCATCCTTGAGGCGGATGATCGCGTTCTCGGCACGTTTGGCGTACAGCGCGTTACCGCGGATACGGGATTTGTGCATCACGTATTCGGCGTTGTCGACCTTGGCTTCCCCGGTGTCGAGCTGTACTTCGGCGTGGTCGCCGACGATCAGCGCGCCGTTGTCGCGAATGCGTACGTTGCCGTCCAGCTCGCCACGGCTCTCGGCCTGATAGAGGTTCGCTTCGTCGGCTTCAGCCTGCATGCTGCCCTGGCGCAAGACCACGTCGCCCGCCAGGGTGGCAATCTGCTCGTCCTGCTTATAGCGGGAGGCCTTGGCGCCGACAAAGGTCGGAGCGTCACTTTTATTCGTCTTGTCATTCATGCCAGGACGAATCGGTTCGATATAGGAACCAGAGCAATAAGGACCGGTTTCGGCCAATTGCGCTGCAGTGAGCTTCTCGCGCGGAACCCAGTCGAGGTGACTGTAGTCTTCGCTACGTGACTTGAGACCGCGGCCTTTGGCTTCGGTGACCAGCGCAGTCTTGGGGCCAGTGTCTTCACTGGCGCCGCTCTCGGCCGGTGCTTCACCGGTCGCGGAGACTGCGCTGCCGTCATGGACGGGACGCGGTGGCAATGCAGCCGCCGGCGTCTTTGGCGCACAGTCCCAGGCACCCGAAGCAGAGACTGAGCAGTCATACTGTTCCGCGGCGACCACGAATGAAGTGGCTAGAGGTTGCAGGGCCAGCAGACTGCCGGTAACCAACAACGGAAATTTTTTACGAAACGCGGGGGATTTCAATGCCATCTTATTAGTCCGGGCTTCCTGCGTGCCATCTGCCCGCGGTGTGGGCCGCACGCCTCTCGATGGTCTGAAAAAGATGCTGGATAATAAAGCATGACCCGCTTGACGGCTAGCGCCGTCGGAGACCCTTGCAATGCCTGACCAAGATGTACGTTTGCAACACCTGAAAGTTTGGCTCGATGAGCAGTTGGCGACCCTCTTTGCAGAGCAAGGTTGGGGCGCCGTACCCCCGGCCACGTTGACCGCGGCCAGCAGTGATGCGAGTTTTCGGCGCTATTTTCGCTGGGAAGGCGCAGGCAGAAGTTTCGTCGTAATGGACGCGCCACCGCCCCAGGAAAACTGCAAACCCTTCGTGGATATCGCTTTTTTACTGGCGAAATCCGGAATAAATGTGCCGAAAATTTATGCCGAAGACCTCGAACGCGGTTTTCTTTTGCTCAACGACCTCGGCAACCAGACGTATCTGGATGTCATCGACAGCGAAAACGCCGACGATTTGTTCAAGGATGCCTTGCAGGCACTGCTCGCTTTTCAGCAATTGCCGATGGTTGCGCCGCTGCCGAGTTACGACGTGGCGCTGTTGCGTCGCGAGCTGGAATTGTTTCCTGAGTGGTACGTGAAGCGTGAGTTGGGCATCGAGTTCGACGCTGCGCAACAAATACTCTGGAAGAACGTGACCGAGCTGTTGATCGACAGTGCGCTGGCGCAACCCAAAGTGCTGGTGCATCGCGACTACATGCCGCGCAACCTGATGCTCAGCGAGCCGAATCCCGGTGTGCTGGATTTCCAGGACGCGGTCTACGGCCCGGTGACCTACGACGTGACCTGCCTGTTCAAGGACGCTTTCCTGAGCTGGCCCGAGGAACGTGTGCGCGGCTGGCTGGAAGATTACTGGCAGCAAGCGGGCGCCCTGGACATCCCGGTTCAGCCGGACTTCGAAGACTTCTTGCGCGCCAGTGACCTGATGGGCGTGCAGCGTCACCTGAAAGTCATCGGCATCTTCGCGCGCATCTGTCACCGCGACGGTAAACCGCGTTACCTGGCCGACGTGCCGCGGTTCTTTGCTTATATAGATGCCGTGATCGCTCGCCGCCCTGAATTGGCTGAGCTGGATGTGCTGCTCCTCAGTCTGCGTGCTGGAGCGACTGCATGAAGGCAATGATTCTGGCCGCGGGCAAGGGCGAACGCATGCGCCCGTTGACCCTGACGACGCCCAAACCGCTGGTTCGTGCCGGCGGCGTGCCATTGATCGAGTACCACTTGCGTGCGCTGGCCGCCGCCGGTTTTACCGAGATCGTGATCAACCATGCATGGTTGGGTCAGCAGATCGAAGACTATCTGGGTGATGGCTCGCCCTATGGCGTGAGCATTCAGTACTCGCCGGAAGGTGAGCCACTGGAAACCGGTGGCGGGATATTCCGTGCGTTGCCGTTGCTGGGTGATGAGGCGTTTGTGGTGGTCAACGGTGACATCTGGACCGACTACGACTTCAGCGTGCTGCATCAGCCTATCAACGGCCTTGCTCATCTGGTGCTGGCGGATAACCCGAACCACCATCCGGCGGGCGATTTCACTCTGGTCGACGGGCAAGTGCACGATGGCCAGCCTGAAACACCGACCCTGACTTACAGCGGCATCGCGGTGTTGCATCCGCAGTTGTTCGACGGCTGCTCGGCCGGCGCTTTCAAGCTTGCACCGCTGTTGCGAAAAGCCATGGCTGACGGACAGGTGACGGGTGAGCGGTTGAATGGTCGTTGGGTGGATGTCGGCACTCACGAGCGTCTGGCTGAAGTCGAAACGCTGATTGAAGCGAGTCGCTGACATGCTGTGGCCAGGGACTCTGATTGGAGCCGGAGCGGGCTTTGCCATCGCCAGCATTCCGGGGGCCATGCTCGGCGCGTTGTTGGGGCAGGCGCTGGATCGGCGTTTGAAACTGCAGAGCTGGGGGCATTTGCGCGAAGCGCTCGGTGGCCGTCCGGTGCTGCGTAACGATGAACTGCTTTTCGTGTTGCTGGGGCGGTTGGCCAAGTGTGACGGGCGGGTAGTCGAAGGTCATATTCAGCAGGCGCGTCAGGAAATGCAGGCGCTGGAAATGAGCGAAGTGGCAAAACGCCGGGCGATTATGGCGTTCAACCGCGGCAAGTCGGGGCATGACCGGTTGCGCGGCTATCTGCGGCGCTTGAGTGCACAGCCCCATGCGGCGGAAGGTGTGTTGCGCGCCTGCTGGCGGATGATCTGGGCCGATGGCCACGCCGGTCATGCCGAGCGCGAGCTGATTGCCCAATGGGGTAAATGGTTGGGCTGGAGGTCGTATCAGGTGCAGGCATTGGCGGCGGATTATGAGCCGCATAAGCAAGCGCAAGTCAGCAATGCCATCACTTATCAGCAAGCGCTGCTGATACTGGGCGTGTCCGCCACCACCGAGCCGGCGCAGATCAAACGCGCTTATCGACGTCTGCTGAGTCGCCATCATCCAGACAAGATTGCCGGCAGCGGGGCGTCGGCGTTGCAGGTGCGCGAAGCAACAGACAAGACGCGCGAATTGCATACCGCCTACACGTTGATCCGTCAGCGGCGGGATTTTCGCTAGCCGGTGAGTTCTGTATCGACAGCACTGACGCCTTCGCGGGCTTGCTCGCGAAAGGCGCACCGCGGTTTATCAGTCCGCCGGCTGAGGATTCAACCAACCCCGCACCCGCCGCACCAACTGCTCCTGCTCAGCCTTGCTATTCCCCGGCAACGCCTTGAGTGATACCTGACTGAACGCCGAAGCCTTCAGACGCTTGCTGGCCTGCAAGCGTTCCAGCGCCGCGTTGCGGTCCAGCGGCTTGTCCATGTAGAAGATGTCGGCCGTCGGCAATTTAAGGGTCGGCGTCAATTCAGCCAGTTCGGGCTTTGCCGCAACGGGCGTCTGGGCGGCGACCATCGCGAATTTCTCGACTTGCGAGGGCTGCTTCTCACTCAGGTAACGTGCGGCCCAGTACGCGCCGGTGCCATGCCCGAGCACCACAATGCGGCGAGCGCTCTGTTGTTCGGCGTAGGCAATGGCCGCATCAATGCGTGCGAAGATTCGCTCGGCGTCGGCCTTGGCCTGCTCGTCGCCGGTTTCGGCGATGGCCTTGTCGACGACTTCCGCCTCACCGCCAGCCGCTTGCTCGATAGGGGCGGCGGTTGTCGAGTCCTTGCTGCCGACGTCAGGCGCCTTGGGTGTTGGCGCGACTTCGACGGTACGTGGCGCAATGGCATCGCTTTGCAGGTCGGGCAAGGTGATACTCAGGCTGCTCCACTCGGCGTCGGGCAGTTTGCGTCGCAGGGGGCTGATTGCTTGCGGCCAGTCAACGGTTTCGCCTGCGCCCGGGATGATAATCACCGCACCCTTGGGGTCAGCGGTATTGGCCGGCTTCCACAAGGCCAGAAAAGTGTCGCTGCCGGCCTGTAGCTGTTGTTGTTCCTGAGCGGGAATTTTTCGCTCAAGTGCTGTTGCTTCTTCCTGACTACGCTCAAGCAACGGCTGACGTTCGACCGGTTTTTCCTCTGCGGATTTTTCCGCGGCGGCGGGTGCGGGATCGGCGGCCTGGACGGAAAAGGCGCAAGGCAGGATCAGCGACAGGCACAATGCTGGCAGTGCCAGGCGGTAGACAGGGGGCATCGGATATTCCAGGCCAGAAGTTATTCCGGCAGCCTAATGGGTTGGTCAGTATTTGTCAGTGTGTGAGACTTCGATGAAGCGTTTTCGCTGCCTGTGGGTTATCGGCTGTTTGTGGTTTCCCTTGATGGGCTGGGCGGCGCCTGCGCCACCGACCCACGTCGCACAATTGTCCGCACGTCAGCAGGAGTGGTTGGCGCAGCATGGCGAATTGCGCGTCGGACTGGTGTTGCAAGTGCCCTATGCGCAATACGATCGCCGCTTGCAGCGGCTGTCCGGGGTCAACGTCGAGTTGATGAAGTGGTTGGCCAAGTCGCTCAAGGTCGAGCTCAGCTGGCGCAACTTTCCCGATCTCGCGCAGCTGGAGGCCGCCGCCCGTGAAGGTGAAATCGACCTCGCGCCGGGGCTGGCGCAAACCCCCGGTGGCCTGCGCCTGTGGCAGTTTTCCGACCCTTACATGCGGGTGCCGCAACTGGTGGTCAGCGACCAGAAGACGGCCGGCGGGGTGGAGCTGGAAAAACTCGACAGCCAGACCCGCGTTGCCGTGCGCATGCCCAGCGCCACCGCCGATTACCTGCGCAGTAATTACCCGCACCTGAACCTCCAGGGCGTCCCGATCGAACGCCAGGCCTTGCAACTGTTGCTGAGTCAGCAGGCCAGTTACGCCGTGGTCGACGAAGCACAGTTGGGGCGGCTGTCTGTCGAGCCGGAGTTCTCCGGGCTGGTAGTGGTCGGCGACATCGGTCTGCCGCAATTGCTGCGCGTGGCCACGCGGCGGGACTGGCCGGAACTCGCCGGCATTGTCGAAAGCGCGCTGCGAGCGATCCCGGCCAAGGATCTGGAGCAACTGCACAATCAATGGCTGCAACCCAAGTACCCGCGACTGACGGAGTCCCCGGGTTTCTGGCAGAACCTCAGTCTGCTGTTGGCGGTGCTGATGCTGAGCTGTATGGCGATTGTGTTCTGGCAGCGTCGGCAGCAGCACAGCCTGGAGCATCGTCTGTTAGCGGCGCGGGAAGACATTGCCTTGCGAGCCGCCAGTGAGGAAGCGTTGCGCCTCACGCAGTTTTCCATCGATCAGAGCACCGTCGGCATTCTCTGGGTCAACTGGGACAGCCATGTGCGCTATGCCAACCGGGCCGCCGAAACCATGCTCGGCTATCCGGCGGGCGGCATTATTGACCGACCGCTGATCGACTTCGAGCCCGGTCTGCACATGGACCGCTGGCTGAACCTGTGGAAACGCGCCCGCGCCAGCGAAGAAGGCCCGCAAAGTTTCGAAACCAATTGCCTGCGGGCCGATGGCAGCCTTTTGCCGACGGATGTGTCGTTGAGCTTCTTGCGTTTCCGCGACGGCGAATACCTGGTGGTCTACCTCAATGACGTGACAGAGCGCCGTCGCGCCCTGGCCGCGTTGCAGGAAAGCGAGGCACGCCTGCAAGGGATCGCCGCCAACGTGCCGGGATTGGTCTTTCGCCTGGAGCGGGCGCCGGTGACGGGGCAAATCGACTTTGCCTACATCAGCGAAGGCAGCGAGAGCCTGGTGGGTTATTCGCCGGCGACCCTGGCCCATCGCGACAAGGGGCTGCGCAGCCTGGTGCACCCGGACGACAAGGCCAGCTACCACCGGACGCAGGATCACGCCCTGGACACTGACAGCGACTGGTCCTGGCAGGGGCGGATTCTCACGCGTCAGGGCGAGCAGCGCTGGGCCGAGATCAAAGCCATCACTCGGCGTCTCGAAGATGGCGCCTATGTCTGGGACGGTATCGTCTGGGACATCAGCGAGAGCAAGCGTATCGAACTGGAACTGGCCAGCTCCCGCGAGCAACTGCGTGAGTTGTCGGCGCACCTGGAGAGCGTGCGGGAAGAGGAAAAGGGCCGTATCGCCCGGGAAGTTCACGACGAGCTGGGTCAGATGTTGACCGTGTTGAAGCTGGAAACGTCCATGTGCGAATTGGCCTACGCCCAGCTCGACCCTGGTCTGAACGAACGATTGAATAGCATGAAGCGCTTGATCGCTCAGCTGTTCCAGCTGGTGCGCGATGTTGCTACAGCGCTGCGCCCACCGATTCTCGATGCCGGCATTGCCTCGGCCATCGAATGGCAGGCCCGACGCTTCGAGGCGCGCACGCAGATTCCATGTCTGGTGCAGGTGCCGGACAACTTGCCGGTGCTCAGTGATGCCAAGGCGATTGGCCTGTTCCGGATCCTTCAGGAGGCGCTGACCAATGTCATGCGCCATGCCCAGGCGCATACTGTCGAACTGACGTTGGCGCTGGAAGGTGACGAGTTGTGCCTGACCGTCAGCGATGATGGCGTAGGATTTGTCCCCGCTAGCGGAAGGCCGACATCCTTTGGGGTTGTCGGTATGCGCGAGCGGGTGTTGATCATGGGTGGGCAGTTGTCGCTTGAAAGTGAGCCGGGTGAGGGCACGACCCTGAGTGTGCGCGTGCCGCTGGACCGCTAAAAGATCGCAGCCTTCGGCAGCTCCTGCGCTGAGCGCCTACCCCTGTAGGAGCTGCCGAAGGCTGCGATCTTTTGGCGACAAGGCAATTATTGAGGAGAGGCAAGTGATCCGTGTACTGGTAGCCGAAGACCACACCATCGTTCGCGAAGGCATTAAACAATTGATCGGCCTGGCCAAGGATTTGCTGGTAGTGGGGGAGGCGAGCAATGGCGAGCAGTTGCTCGAGACCTTGCGCCATGTTCCCTGCGAAGTGGTGTTGCTGGATATCTCCATGCCTGGGGTCAATGGTCTGGAAGCGATCCCACGGATCCGTGCGTTGAACAATCCGCCCGCAATCCTGGTGTTGTCGATGCACGACGAGGCGCAAATGGCTGCGCGGGCCTTGAAGGTCGGTGCTGCAGGCTACGCAACCAAGGACAGCGACCCCGCGCTGCTGCTGACGGCGATCCGCAAAGTCGCGGCGGGCGGGCGTTACATCGACCCGGAGCTGGCCGACCGCATGGTCTTCGAAGTCGGCCTGACCGATTCGCGGCCGCTGCATTCATTGTTGTCGGAGCGTGAATTCTCGGTGTTCGAACGCCTGGCCCAGGGCGCCAACGTCAACGAAATCGCCCAGCAACTGGCCTTGAGCAGCAAGACCATCAGCACCCACAAGGCGCGGCTGATGCAGAAACTCAACATCACCTCCTTGGCCGAACTGGTGAAGTACGCGATGGAGCACAAGCTCCTCTGAAAACTGTTCGCGATCACCCGCAGGAGCTGTCGAAGGGACTATGTCGGCATGTCCATTTGCGACATGCCTCCAGCGCCGCTTTTACCGGTTCTTGCGGTTTGCAGCTCACCGCCTGTCGCTATCCCGAATCGACATATCCATCCCCGCCATCCTTGTAGGGCAATCCCTACCCCCAACCTTCCATCCGGCTGAGGCGATTCTCTCCTGCGCCCCGATTTGCGTGGTCACCAGCGTCCACTAGGCTTAGCCCACAGCAGTCATCAACAACAAAGGTGTGGGTATGAGCCAGGTCGATTCAAACGCAGGGGCCAGCGACATTCTGGTCAGCTTTCGTGGAGTGCAGAAGAGCTACGACGGCGAGAACCTGATCGTCAAAGACCTCAACCTGGATATTCGCAAAGGCGAGTTCCTCACCTTGCTAGGGCCGTCCGGCTCGGGCAAGACCACTAGCCTGATGATGCTCGCCGGTTTCGAAACGCCAACCGCCGGCGAAATTCTCCTGGCCGGGCGTGCCATCAACAACGTGCCGCCGCACAAGCGCGACATCGGCATGGTGTTCCAGAACTACGCATTGTTCCCGCACATGACCGTCGCCGAGAACCTCGCGTTTCCGCTGACCGTGCGCGGCTTGAACAAGAGCGATGTCAGTGACCGGGTCAAACGTGTCCTGAGCATGGTTCAGCTCGACACCTTCGCCCAGCGCTATCCGGCGCAACTGTCCGGCGGTCAGCAACAGCGTGTGGCTTTGGCCCGTGCGCTGGTGTTCGAGCCGCAACTGGTGTTGATGGACGAACCCCTCGGCGCACTCGACAAACAACTGCGCGAACACATGCAGATGGAAATCAAACACCTGCACCAGCGCCTCGGCGTGACCGTGGTCTACGTGACCCACGATCAGGGCGAAGCGTTGACCATGTCCGACCGCGTGGCCGTGTTCCATCAGGGCGAAATCCAGCAGATCGCCCCGCCACGCAGCCTCTACGAAGAACCGAAGAACACCTTCGTCGCCAACTTCATCGGCGAGAACAACCGTCTCAATGGCCGTCTGCACAGCCAGACCGGCGACCGTTGCGTGGTCGAGCTCGGTCGCGGTGAAAAGGTTGAAGCGCTGGCGGTCAACGTCGGCAAGACCGGCGAACCCGTCACGCTGTCGATTCGTCCGGAACGCGTGAGCCTCAATGGTTCGAGCGAGTCCTGCGTCAACCGCTTCTCAGGGAGGGTGGCGGAATTCATCTATCTGGGCGACCACGTCCGGGTTCGCCTGGAAGTCTGTGGCAAGACCGACTTCTTCGTGAAACAACCGATTGCCGAGCTCGATCCCGCGCTCGCTGTTGGCGACGTGGTACCGCTTGGCTGGCAAGTCGAACACGTTCGCGCGCTCGACCCACTTTTAGAGGCGAACTGATCGCCCCCTGCTTCAACCAACCCTGCACGTGGAGAGAACAATAAATGTTGAGATCCCTGAAATTCACCGCCCTGGTCATGGGCATGATGGGTGCGGCACACGCGATGGCGGCGGGCCCGGACCTGACCGTGGTGTCCTTTGGCGGGGCGAACAAGGCTGCGCAGGTCAAAGCCTTCTACGCACCGTGGGAAGCGGCGGGTAACGGCAAGATTGTCGCCGGCGAGTACAACGGCGAGATGGCCAAGGTCAAAGCCATGGTCGACACCAAGAGCGTGTCCTGGGACCTGGTGGAAGTTGAATCGCCAGAATTGTCCCGTGGTTGCGACGAAGACATGTTCGAGCAACTCGACCCGGCGCTGTTCGGCAAGACCGAAGATTACGTCAAAGGCGCCATCCAGCCTTGCGGCGTGGGTTTCTTCGTGTGGTCGACCGTGTTGGCCTACAACGCCGACAAGCTGAAAAGCGCACCAACCAGCTGGGTGGATTTCTGGGACACCAAGAAATTCCCGGGCAAGCGTGGCCTGCGTAAAGGCGCCAAGTACACCCTGGAATTTGCTCTGATGGCCGACGGCGTTGCGCCGAAGGACGTCTACAAAGTGCTGGCCGGCAAAGACGGTCAGGACCGCGCGTTCAAAAAGCTCGATGAGCTCAAACCAAGCATTCAGTGGTGGGAAGCTGGCGCGCAACCGCCGCAGTACCTCGCTTCCGGTGACGTGGTCATGAGCTCGGCCTACAACGGGCGGATTGCAGCGGTACAGAAAGAAAGCAATTTGAAAGTCGTGTGGAACGGCGGTATCTACGACTTCGACGCATGGGCGATTCCAAAAGGCCTGGACAAGGCTCGTGCTGAAGCGGCGAAGAAATTCATCGCGTTCTCGGTACAACCACAGCAGCAGAAGACCTATTCGGAAAACATCGCCTACGGCCCGGCCAACACCCAGGCTGTTCCGTTGCTGGCCAAGGATGTCCTGAAAGACATGCCTACCACTCCGGAAAACATCGCCAACCAGGTGCAGATCGACGTCAGCTTCTGGGCTGACAACGGCGAGCAACTGGAACAGCGCTTCAATTCCTGGGCTGCGAAGTAAGCAGAGGGCTCGCCCTCCTGTGAGGGCGAGCTTTTGTGGCGAGGGAGCTTGCTCCCGCTTGAGTGCGCAGCACTCACAGAATTAGCCGTTTTCAGCAGAATTTTGGGGCCGCTTCGCAGCCCAGCGCGAGCAAGCTCGCTCGCCACACCAGCTCGCTCCCACTTCAACGAATGATCAAAGATTTCCGGAGTACGCCATGGCCACCGCCATTCCCCTGAACGCGGGCACTGACCCCACCTTGAAGCAGCGGCTCAAGCACGCCGAGCGGATCAATCGCTGGAAGGCCCAGGCCTTGATCGCGCCGCTGGTGCTGTTTCTGTTGCTGGTGTTCCTGGTGCCGATCGTGGCGCTGCTCTACAAAAGCGTGGGCAACCCGGAAGTGGTCGGCGGCATGCCGCGCACCGTGGCGGCCATTGCCGGTTGGGACGGCCGCGGCCTGCCCGCTGAACCGGTGTACAAAGCGGCCAGCGAAGACCTCGCTGAAGCGCGCAAGAATCAGACCTTGGGCGACCTGTCCAAGCGGTTGAACATGGAGTTGGCCGGCTACCGCAGCCTGCTGACCAAAACCGCTCGCGCCTTGCCGTTCGCCACCGAACCGGCCTCTTATAAAGAAGCGCTGGAAGGTCTCGACGAACGCTGGGGCGACCCGGCCTACTGGCAAGCGGTTCGTCGCAACACCAGCAATATCACGCCGTACTACCTGCTGGCAGCGGTCGATCACCGCATCGACGACCTCGGCGAAATCGCCCCGGCCACGCCCGATCAGGCGATCTACCTCGACATCTTCGCCCGGACCTTCTGGATGGGCCTGATCATCACCACCATTTGCCTGGTACTCGCCTATCCATTGGCTTACCTGCTGGCAAACTTGCCTTCGCGCCAAAGTAACCTGTTGATGATTTTGGTGCTGCTGCCGTTCTGGACTTCGATCCTGGTCCGGGTTGCCGCGTGGATCGTGTTGCTGCAATCAGGCGGTTTGATCAATAGCGGCCTGATGGCCATGGGCATCATCGATAAACCGCTGGAGCTGGTGTTCAACCGCACCGGGGTCTACATCTCGATGGTGCACATCCTGCTGCCGTTCATGATTCTGCCGATCTACAGCGTCATGAAAGGCATCTCGCCGACCTACATGCGCGCCGCGATTTCCCTCGGCTGCCACCCGTTCGCCAGCTTCTGGCGGGTCTACTTCCCGCAGACCTATGCGGGTGTCGGTGCCGGTTGCCTGTTGGTGTTCATCCTCGCCATCGGCTACTACATCACCCCGGCGTTGCTGGGCAGCCCGAACGATCAGATGGTCAGCTATTTCGTCGCCTTCTACACCAACACCAGCATCAACTGGGGCATGGCGACTGCGCTCGGTGGGCTGTTGCTGTTGGCGACCGTGGTGCTTTATCTGATTTACAGCTGGCTGGTGGGCGCCAGTCGCCTGCGCCTGAGCTAAGGGGAGAATGAAATGCTGAGTCCTTATATGTCGCCCATCGAACGGGTGTGGTTCTACAGCTTGCGGATTCTCTGCGGCTTGATTCTGTTGTTCCTGATTCTGCCGGTGCTGGTGATCATTCCGCTGTCGTTCAACTCGGGCAGTTTCCTGGTGTACCCGCTGCAAGGATTCTCGTTGCACTGGTATCAGGATTTCTTCACCTCGGCGGAATGGATGCGCGCATTGAAGAACAGCATCATCGTCGCCCCGGCAGCGACCGTGCTGGCGATGATCTTCGGTACGCTGGCGGCGATTGGCCTGACCCGCGGCGACTTCCCGGGCAAGCCGCTGGTGATGGCGCTGGTGATTTCGCCGATGGTGGTGCCGGTGGTGATCATTGGTGTGGCCAGCTATTTGTTCTTTGCACCGCTGGGGCTGGGCAACAGCTTCTTCTCGCTGATCGTGGTGCATGCGGTGCTGGGTGTGCCGTTCGTGATTATCACGGTGTCGGCGACGTTGCAGGGTTTCAACCAGAACCTGGTGCGGGCCGCCGCAAGTCTGGGGGCGTCGCCGCTGACCGCGTTCCGTCGCGTGACCTTGCCGCTGATTGCGCCCGGCGTGATCTCCGGCGCGCTGTTTGCCTTTGCGACCTCGTTCGATGAGGTGGTGGTGACGCTGTTTCTCGCCGGTCCCGAGCAGGCAACCTTGCCACGGCAGATGTTCAGCGGTATCCGCGAAAACCTCAGCCCGACCATTGCCGCCGCGGCAACGCTGCTGATTGCGTTCTCGGTGATCCTGCTGCTGACCCTGGAATGGCTGCGTGGCCGCAGCGAAAAACTGCGCACTGCCCAGGTCTAAACCCACACACCATCTCCTGTGTGAGCGAGCCTGCTCGCGATGACGGACTGACATTCAATATTGATGTCGACTGATACTCCGCTATCGCGAGCAGGCTCGCTCCCACAGGAATTCAAGGTGTTTCGGGATGTTGGGGCATTCACAACCTGAATAGCAGACAAACCCCAATCCCCAGCTACTATTGTGCCCAGCTCCCCTATCTATAAGAGGCTGCGCACGATGAGTCTTTCCTCTTTCAAAATCGCCCACAAACTGATCACCGGCGCGGCTGCCATCGAGCAACTGTCCGCCGAGCTCACGCGCCTGGATATCGACAACCCGCTGATCGTCACCGACGCCGCGCTCGTCAAGTCCGGTACGGTCGCGCTGGCGCTGGCCCAGCTGGGTGATCGGAGCTACGAGATTTTCGACCGTGTGTTGCCGGACCCGGAAATCGCCATCGTCGAAGACTGCATGCGCGTTTACCGTGAAGGCGGGCATGACGGGCTGATCGGTCTGGGCGGCGGCAGTGCGATCGACATTGCCAAAAGCGTCGCGGCCTACGCCGGTTACCACGGCGAGCTGGAAGATCTGTTCGGCATCGACCAGGTGCCACGCAAAGGCCCACCGCTGATCGCCATCCCGACTACCGCCGGCACCGGCTCGGAAGTGACCAACGTCGCGATCCTTTTCGACAAGGTCGCTCAGCTGAAAAAAGGCATCGTCAGCGACTATCTGTTGCCGGATGTGGCGCTGGTCAGCCCGCAAATGACCCTGACATGCCCGCGCAGCGTCACCGCCGCCAGTGGCGTCGACGCGCTGGTGCACGCCATCGAGTCTTATTTGTCCCTCAATGCTTCAGCCATTACCGACGCACTGGCCATCGGCGCGATCAAGTTGATCACCAAAGCGTTACCCAAGGCCTACGCGAACCCCTCCAATCTGCAGGCGCGCGAGGACATGGCCACCGCCAGCCTGATGGCGGGGATGGCATTCGGCAATGCCGGCGTCGGCGCGGTGCATGCGCTGGCGTATCCGCTGGGCGGTCGTTTCAACATCGCCCACGGTGTCAGTAACGCCTTGTTGCTGCCGTATGTCATGACCTGGAACAAAATGGCCTGCGTCGAGCGCATGCAGGATATTGCCGAAGCCATGGGGGTGAAGACCGCTCATCTGAGCGCCAATGACGCCGCGGACAAAGCCGTCGAGGCGATGACCGCATTGTGCGCCGCCGTGGAAATCCCGCCGGGCCTGCGCAGTTTCGGCGTCCCCGAGGATGCGATCCCGGCCATGGCCGTGGAAGCGGCGGGGATCGAGCGGCTGATGCGCAATAATCCGCGCAAATTGAGCGCGATTGATATCGAGAAGATCTACCGCGCGGCTTACTGATTATCGCGTCACGGTGCGCGCGCCAAAGCATGAGGTATACAATGCGCGCCATCGTGATTCTGCTCAGAAAAGGTGCGTCATGCAGCCCTTCGTAATTGCTCCATCGATTCTCTCCGCCGACTTCGCCCGCCTGGGGGAGGAAGTGGACAACGTTCTGGCCGCCGGCGCCGACTTCGTGCACTTCGATGTCATGGACAACCACTACGTGCCGAACCTGACCATCGGCCCGATGGTCTGCGCCGCACTGCGCAAGTACGGCGTGACCGCGCCGATCGACGCGCACCTGATGGTCAGCCCGGTGGACCGCATCGTCGGTGACTTCATCGAAGCCGGCGCGACCTACATCACCTTCCACCCGGAGGCGACGCAGCACGTCGACCGTTCCCTGCAACTGATCCGCGAGGGCGGCTGCAAGTCGGGCCTGGTGTTCAACCCGGCGACCCCGCTGGACGTGCTCAAGTACGTGATGGACAAGGTCGACATGATTCTGCTGATGAGCGTCAACCCGGGCTTCGGCGGGCAGAAATTCATCCCCGGCACCCTCGACAAACTGCGCGAAGCTCGCGCATTGATCGATGCCTCGGGCCGTGACATCCGCCTGGAAATCGACGGCGGCGTGAACGTGAACAACATTCGTGAAATCGCGGCGGCTGGCGCTGACACCTTCGTGGCCGGCTCGGCGATCTTCAATGCGCCGAACTACCAGGAAGTCATCGAGAAGATGCGTTCCGAACTGGCGCTGGCCCGCCCATGAGCGGCTTTGAGCAGCTGTTCCCGGGGCGTCTGCCACGGCTGGTGATGTTCGACCTGGACGGCACGCTGGTCGATTCGGTCCCAGACCTCGCCGCGGCGGTGGATAACATGCTGCTCAATCTCGGGCGTCGGCCTGTCGGCATCGAATCGGTGCGTGACTGGGTCGGTAACGGCGTGCAGATGCTGGTGCGCCGGGCCCTGGCCAATCACATCGACGCCGAGGGTGTCGATGAGGTCGAAGCCGAACATGCCCTGGAATTGTTCAACGGCTTTTATGAGGACGGTCACGACCTGACGGTGGTTTACCCCGGCGTGCGTGACACCCTCAAGTGGCTGAACAAACAAGGCGTGGAAATGGCCCTGATCACCAACAAGCCGGAGCGCTTCGTCGCGCCGTTGCTGGATCAGATGAAGATCGGCCGCTATTTCAAATGGATCATCGGCGGCGACACCCTGCCGCAGAAGAAACCCGACCCGGCCGCGCTGTTTTTCGTGATGAAAATGGCCAACATTCCGGCGTCGCAATCGTTGTTCGTCGGTGACTCGCGCAGCGATGTGCTGGCGGCGAAAGCGGCGGGGGTCAAATGTGTGGCGCTCAGTTACGGCTACAACCATGGCCGGCCGATTGCCGAAGAGTCACCGGCACTGGTCATCGACGACCTGCGCAAGCTAATTCCCGGTTGCCTGGATCCGGCCGCTGAGATAACGTTGGCCGACGCTGTTCAACCCCCTTCTGGAAACGCCATCGTGGTGGTCACTCGCAAACTCTGGATGAAAGTCATCAAGGCCCTGGCCCGCTGGCGTTGGCGCGCCTGACTTGTTCCTGGCCGGTTTACCGGCGCGTTTGCATACCTGACTGTTAGCACCTCAAGCCACGAGGCTACCCCATGATCCGCGAAGAATTCCTGCGTTTGGCCGCTGCTGGCTATAACCGCATCCCGCTTGCCTGCGAAACCCTGGCCGACTTCGACACGCCGCTGTCGATCTACCTGAAACTGGCTGACGAACCCAATTCCTACCTGCTCGAATCGGTGCAGGGCGGGGAGAAATGGGGCCGTTACTCGATCATCGGCCTGCCGTGCCGCACCGTGCTGCGGGTTCATGACCATCACGTCAGCGTGACCCATGATGGCGTCGAGATCGAAAGCCATGAGGCGGAAGATCCGCTGGCCTTCGTTGAAGAGTTCAAGGCCCGCTACAACGTACCGACCATCGCCGGCCTGCCGCGCTTCAACGGTGGCCTGGTGGGTTACTTCGGCTACGACTGCGTGCGTTATGTGGAGACGCGTCTGGGCAAGTGCCCGAACCCGGATCCGCTGGGCGTACCGGACATTCTGCTGATGGTGTCCGATGCGGTGGTGGTGTTCGACAACCTCGCCGGCAAGATGCACGCGATTGTCCTGGCCGACCCGTCGCAGGACGATGCCTTCGAGCAAGGTCAGGCGCGCCTGGAAGAGCTGCTGGAAAAACTCCGCCAGCCGATCACCCCACGCCGCGGCCTGGATTTCAGCAAGCAGCAATCGGCTGATCCAGTGTTCCGCTCCAGTTTCACCCAGGACGATTACGAAAAAGCCGTCGACACCATCAAGGAATACATCCTGGCCGGTGACTGCATGCAGGTCGTGCCGTCCCAGCGCATGTCGATCGACTTCAAGGCTGCGCCGATTGATTTGTACCGGGCGCTGCGCTGCTTCAACCCGACGCCTTACATGTACTTCTTCAACTTCGGCGACTTCCACGTTGTCGGCAGTTCGCCGGAAGTGCTGGTGCGGGTCGAGGACAACCTGATCACCGTGCGCCCGATCGCCGGCACGCGTCCGCGCGGGGCCAACGAAGAAGCCGATCTTGCACTGGAAAAAGACCTGCTGTCCGACGACAAGGAAATTGCCGAGCACTTGATGCTGATCGACCTGGGTCGTAACGACACCGGTCGCGTCTCGGAAATCGGTTCTGTGAAACTCACCGAGAAAATGGTCATCGAGCGTTATTCCAACGTGATGCACATCGTGTCCAACGTCACTGGCCAACTGAAGGCCGGGCTGACGGCGATGGACGCATTGCGGGCAATCCTGCCGGCGGGCACCTTGTCCGGCGCGCCGAAGATTCGCGCGATGGAAATCATCGACGAACTGGAACCGGTCAAGCGTGGCGTCTACGGCGGCGCGGTCGGTTACTTCGCCTGGAACGGCAACATGGACACCGCGATTGCCATTCGCACCGCGGTGATCAAGAACGGCGAACTGCACGTGCAGGCCGGTGGCGGCATCGTCGCCGACTCGGTGCCGGCGCTGGAATGGGAAGAAACCCTGAACAAGCGCCGTGCAATGTTCCGTGCAGTCGCCCTGGCTGAACAAACCCCGGAAAGCTGACCCATGAACGTGCCCCGTATGCCATGCCGCTTTGCCTGACAAAGCGCTGGACGCTGCGGGTCACTCATTCGAAGGCAGTCTTTATAGTCAGTGAATTCAAGAGGTTCTCAAGCCATGTTGCTGATGATCGATAACTACGACTCTTTTACTTACAACGTTGTGCAGTACCTGGGCGAGCTCGGCTCCGAGGTCAAAGTCGTGCGCAACGATGAACTCACCATTGCCGAAATCGAAGCCCTCAATCCTGAGCGGATCGTGGTTTCACCGGGTCCTTGCACGCCGACCGAAGCCGGTGTCTCGATTGACGTGATCAAGCATTTTGGCGGCAAATTGCCGATTCTGGGTGTGTGCCTCGGCCATCAGTCCATCGGCCAGGCGTTTGGTGGCGACGTAGTCCGCGCCCGTCAGGTGATGCACGGCAAGACCAGCCCGGTTTTCCACGAAGACAAAGGTGTGTTCGAAGGCCTGAATCATCCGCTGACGGTTACGCGCTATCACTCGTTGATCGTCAAGCGCGAAACCCTGCCGGATTGTCTGGAACTGACCGCCTGGACCCAGCTTGAAGACGGCTCGGTCGACGAAATCATGGGCCTGCGTCACAAGACGTTGAACATCGAAGGTGTGCAGTTCCACCCTGAGTCTATCCTGACTGAGCAGGGCCACGAGCTGTTCGCCAACTTCCTCAAACAAACCGGCGGCACGCGCTAAGGACTTCCCATGAATATCAAGACAGCCCTGAGCCGAATCGTCGATCACCTCGACCTCAGCACCGAAGAGATGCGCGATGTGATGCGCGAAATCATGACCGGGCAGTGCTCGGATGCGCAGATCGGCGCGTTCATGATGGCCATGCGCATGAAGAGCGAAAGCATCGACGAGATCGTCGGCGCCGTGTCGGTCATGCGCGAGCTGGCGGACAAGGTCGACCTCAAGACCCTCGACGGCGTCGTCGATGTGGTCGGCACCGGCGGTGACGGGGCCAACATTTTCAACGTCTCGACGGCGTCTTCCTTCGTGGTGGCCGCGGCCGGTTGCACCGTGGCCAAGCACGGTAACCGTGCGGTGTCGGGCAAAAGCGGCAGCGCCGATCTGCTGGAAGCAGCGGGCATCTACCTGAACCTGACCCCGGTTCAGGTAGCGCGCTGCATCGACAACGTCGGCATCGGCTTCATGTTTGCCCAGACTCATCACAGTGCCATGAAGTACGCCGCCGGTCCGCGCAAGGACCTTGGTTTGCGTACCCTGTTCAACATGCTTGGCCCGCTTACGAATCCGGCCGGCGTGAAACATCAGGTGGTGGGCGTGTTCAGCCAGGCGCTGTGCCGGCCGTTGGCTGAAGTCTTGCAGCGTTTGGGCAGCAAGCACGTGTTGGTGGTGCACTCGAAGGATGGCCTGGACGAGTTCAGCCTGGCCGCGCCGACCTACGTGGCGGAATTGAAGAATGACCAGATCACCGAGTATTGGGTCGAACCCGAAGATTTGGGCATGAAGAGTCAGAGCCTGCACGGCCTGGCGGTGGAAAGCCCGGCCGCTTCGCTCGAGCTGATTCGCGATGCCCTCGGCAAACGCAAGACCGAGAGCGGTCAGAAGGCTGCCGAGATGATCGTGCTCAATGCCGGTGCCGCGCTATACGCCGCTGACCTGGCAAGCAGTTTGAAAGAAGGCGTTGCCCTGGCGCACGATGCGCTGCACACAGGCCTCGCCCGGGAAAAACTTGAGGAGTTGGGTGCATTTACCGCGGTATTCAAAGTGGAGAATGAGGGATGAGTGTACCGACGGTTCTGGAAAACATTCTGGCGCGCAAAGTCCAGGAAGTCGCCGAGCGTAGCGCTCGCGTGAGTCTGGCGGAGCTGGAAAGTCTGGCCAAGGCGGCCGATGCACCCCGTGGTTTTGCCAAGGCATTGATCGCGCAGGCCAAGCTGAAACAGCCGGCGGTCATTGCTGAAATCAAGAAAGCTTCGCCAAGCAAAGGCGTTATTCGCGAGAACTTCGTTCCTGCCGACATCGCCAAAAGCTACGAGAAGGGCGGCGCAACCTGCCTCTCGGTACTCACCGATATCGATTATTTCCAGGGCGCCGATGCGTATCTGCAGCAGGCCCGGGCGGCGTGCAAACTGCCGGTGATCCGCAAGGATTTCATGATCGATCCGTACCAGATCGTCGAAGCCCGTGCATTGGGCGCTGACTGCGTGCTGTTGATCGTTTCCGCGCTGGACGACGTGAAGATGGCCGAGCTGGCGGCGGTGGCGAAAAGCGTCGGCCTCGATGTGCTGGTGGAAGTCCACGATGGCGACGAGCTGGAGCGGGCCTTGAAAACCCTCGACACGCCGCTGGTCGGCGTGAACAACCGCAACCTGCACACCTTCGACGTCAGCCTCGAAACCACCCTGGACCTGTTGCCGCGGATTCCGCGCGATCGTTTGGTGATCACTGAGAGCGGCATCCTCAATCGGGCCGATGTCGAACTGATGGAAATCAGCGACGTGTATGCGTTCCTGGTGGGCGAAGCGTTCATGCGCGCCGAAAGCCCGGGCACCGAGCTGCAGCGTCTGTTCTTCCCGGAGCGTGGTACGGCGGTGAGTGGTTCTACACTCGACTGAGTACAGATAGACAAGCCGCGGCGCCCCTTTCGCGAGCAAGCCCGCCCCCCACATCAGACCGCGCTGGTACAGACAACGCCGATCTAATGTGAGAGCGGGCTTGCTCGCGAAGGGAGCTCCAATTCCTCACGACTTCATGTCTTAAGGAGTTGTTCATGTTCAAACCGACTTCACTGACTGTCGAGGCTGGTCTCCTGGCCGAACAGGATCTATTGGCCTCAGTCTGCACCGGCGACTCGGAATTCGGTCTGCTGTTCTGGCAGCCAAGTGACAAAGCGCTGGTCATGCCACGTCGCTTGAATCGTCTGCCCAACTTCGAAGCCGCCTGCGAGGTATCTGCCGCTGCAGGCTGGCCAGTACTGTTGCGCGAAACCGGCGGCGAGCCAGTGCCGCAATCGGCATCAACCATCAATATCGCGCTGGTCTACGCGCCGCCACGCAGCGAGGGCGACCAGAATCGTATCGAAAGCGCCTATCGCCGACTCTGCGACCCGATCTGTCAGTTGCTGGATGAACTGGGCGGCGTTTCGTCGTTGGGCGAAGTGGACGGCGCGTTTTGCGATGGCCGTTTCAACGTCAATCTCGACGGACGCAAGATGGTCGGCACCGCACAGCGCTGGCGCCAGAGCAAGGGTGGTTCACGACCGGTCGGGTTGGTGCACGGCGCCTTGTTGCTGGATAACGAGCGCGAATCGATGGTCGCGGCGGTCAATCGCTTCAACGAGGCGTGCGGTCTGGAACAGCGGGTTCGTGCCGAGAGCCACATCGCCTTGCATGAAAAGTTTGCGGCGCCCGATGCATTGGAGCGTCTCGATGCGCTCTATCGCCAGTTGCTGGCAGACATGTTCAAGGTTTAGCGCGTACCGAAGACCACCATGGTCTTGCCTTTGACGTCGACCAGGTTGCGCTCTTCCAGGTCCTTGAGCACGCGACCGACCATCTCCCGGGAACACCCGACAATCCGCCCGATTTCCTGACGAGTCACCTTGATCTGCATGCCATCAGGGTGGGTCATCGCATCGGGCTGTTTGCACAATTCCAGCAGGCAACGGGCAACGCGGCCAGTCACGTCGAAAAATGCGAGGTCGCCGACTTTGCGTGTGGTGTTGCGCAGGCGCTGTGCGATTTGTCCGCTGAGTACGTAAAGAATGTCTGGATCCTGCTGGGACAACTCGCGAAATTTCGCGTAGCTGATTTCCGCGACTTCGCACTCGATCTTGGCGCGCACCCAGGCGCTGCGCTCCTGTTCCAGGCCGGCCTGTTCAAACAGACCCAGCTCCCCGAAAAAGTCCCCGGCGTTCAGGTAGGCGATGATCATTTCACGGCCGTCGTCATCCTCGATCAGAATGGTGACCGAGCCTTTGATGATGAAGAACAGCGTCTCCGAGCGATCACCGGCGCAAATGATGTTGCTCTTGGCCGCATAACGACGGCGCTGGCAATGCATCAACAGCTTGTCGACGTTCTTGATTTTGGGTGTAGGGGCAATAGCAACCATGGTTGTATCCCGAAAAGACTGCACGGTGTGTTTGGTTTTTTTATGAGGCACTGAGGTCGGAGCGAAGCTGGCTATGCGCCAGCGAATTGGCGCCAGCTTACCAGACACTTCCTGCAATATTCGAGAATTTACCTACAAAGCCGGTGGTTATGTCTTAGGACGGCGAGCGCTGTCAATCCAAGGCCCTGTGCTAAGCTGGCGACCCTTTTTTAGACAGTGGAGTCTTGGTGATGAAGGCACGCATCCAATGGGCTGGCGAAGCCATGTTCCTCGGCGAATCCGGCAGCGGTCATGTCGTGGTCATGGACGGTCCGCCCGATGCCGGTGGTCGTAACCTGGGTGTCCGGCCGATGGAAATGCTCCTGCTGGGTGTCGGCGGTTGCAGCAATTTCGATGTGGTCAGCATTCTCAAGAAGTCCCGTCAGGCCGTCGAAAGCTGCGAAGCCTTCCTCGAAGCCGAGCGTGCGACCGAGGACCCGAAGGTCTTCACCAAGATCCACATGCATTTCGTGGTCAAGGGCCGCGGGCTGAAAGAAGCCCAGGTCAAACGCGCCATCGAGTTGTCTGCCGAGAAGTATTGCTCGGCGTCGATCATGCTCGGCGCGGCCGGTGTTGCGATTACCCACGACTACGAAATCATCGAACTCGGTTGAATCGACATTCAACTATCATAAAAGCAGTGCAGACTCTGGCGATCCCAAGCTGACGTCTGCATAATGCGCCACTTTTTTCAGGGTAGTGGTCCGTCAGCCGACCGGCCGCTCGCCCAAACAGACAACCAAAATCGCCATCGCGAAGAGGTGTTAACCGTCCTACGCAGGTGCGTCGTTCGCATCTGACGGGCATGCTTGATCACGCGGCCCGGGCCGCAATACATAGAGAGTTTTTAACGGTGAAAAGCAAACTCAAGCTCCACGGGTTCAATAACCTGACAAAGACCTTGAGCTTCAACATCTATGACATCTGCTACGCGGAAACCCCGCAAGACCAGCAGGCTTACGTCGAGTACATCAATGAAGAGTACAACGCGAAACGCCTGACGCAGATCCTCACGGAAGTTGTCGATATCATTGGTGCCAACATCCTGAACATCGCCAGTCAGGACTACGATCCGCAAGGCGCCAGCGTCACGATTCTGATCTCTGAAGAGCCGGTGACCCCGACCGACAGCCAGATCGAAGAATCCCCGGGCCCGTTGCCCGAGATTATCCTGGCCCACCTCGACAAGAGCCACATCACGGTGCACACCTACCCGGAAATCCATCCGGACGACGGCATTGCGACCTTCCGTGTGGACATTGACGTGTCGACCTGTGGCGTCATTTCACCGCTCAAAGCGCTCAACTTCCTGATTCACCAGTTCGATTCGGACATTGTGACCGTGGATTATCGTGTGCGCGGTTTCACCCGTGACGTCGAAGGCAACAAGCACTTCATCGATCACGAGATCAACTCGATTCAGAACTACCTCTCCGACGACACCCGCGACGCGTACCAGATGACCGACGTGAACGTGTACCAGGAAAACCTGTTCCACACCAAAATGCTGTTGAAGAACTTCGAACTGGATAACTACCTGTTCGGTGATGCGACCAACAGCCTGTCCCCTGAGCAGCGTGCTCAAGTGACCGACCGTGTGAAACACGAAATGCTCGAAATCTTCTACGCGCGCAACATGCCGACCTAAGACTTTGAACACAAAAAAAGGCGACTACCTCACGGCAGTCGCCTTTTTTGTGTCTTGCCCCTGTAGGAGCAGCAAGCTTGCGCCTACAAAAAATCTGAAATCAGATCCGATAAGTACTCTTGGTCATCACCTTGGCCATCAAGCTCATCCCGAACTTCACCGGCGCCGGAAAACGAAAGCCCCCAGCCTCCAACGCACTTTCGGCATGGTGCTCTTCATCAATCCGCATTTGCTCAAGTATCGCCCGGGACTTTTCGTCCTCGGCCGGCAACTGCTCAAGATGTTCATTCAAATGCTTGCACACCTGATGCTCCGTTGCCGCAACGAACCCCAGGCTGACCTTGTCGCTGATCAACCCGGCTACCGCACCAATCCCGAATGACATGCCATAGAACAGCGGATTGAGAATGCTGGTGTGGCTGCCCAACTGCTTGATGCGTTGCTCGCACCAGACCAGGTGGTCAATTTCTTCTTCAGCGGCATGTTCCATGGCCGCGCGCACCTGCGGCAACTTGGCGGTCAGGGCCTGACCCTGATACAGCGCCTGGGCGCAGACTTCGCCGGTGTGGTTGATACGCATCAAACCGGCAACGTGCCGGGTGTCTTCGTCGCTCATTTGCGTTTCCGGCTGCACGATCGCGGGAGACGGACGGTACGGCTGGCCACTGAAGGGCAGCAGGGTACGCATCGCAGCATCGGCTTGCAGCAGAAGACGGTCAATCGGCGAGTAGTGACGTTGGGTAGTCATGCTGACCTCCGGGAAGAATCTCGGCGGCCAGTTTACCCCAATCGGCCAGGGAAGGTTTGCGCTGGGTCATGAGCCGGGATGAAGGGCGTGGCGGGACAGGTTTCTGTGGCGAGAGAACTTGCTCCCGTCCGACTGCGAAGCAGTCGCAATGAAGGCTGATTTGTTTTTCCTGATAAGTCGGGGGCTCAGGTTTCAGGGCCGCTACGCAGCCCCGCGGGAGCAAAAGCTCCCTCACCACAAACACCCGCAGAGCTGCAATCAACCCGGCGGCCAATGCATCTGGCGTTGACCCAGTACGTGCATATGAATGTGGTAAACAGTCTGTCCGCCTTCTTCATTGCAGTTCATGACAACGCGAAAACCTTTCTCGCAACCCAGTTCCTTTGCCAGGCGCTGGGCAGTGAACAGGATATGCCCGGCCAATGCCTTGTCGTCCTCGGTGAGGTCGTTGAGGGTGCGCACCGGTTTCTTCGGGATCACCAGAAAATGCACCGGTGCCTGTGGGGCGATGTCGTGGAAGGCCAGTACCTGGTCGTCCTCGTAAATGATCTTCGCCGGGATTTCCCGGTTGATGATCTTGGTGAACAGAGTATCCACAGCTGTTTTCTCCGTTATTTGGTCTGGCCTGAGTGTACTCATGGGTGATCCCCGCGCCCAGCCTTTTACCCTGAAGCTTGATCAGCGCGGGCAATAGGCCTTGTTGACCATGCCTGTGAGGGTCCTGATCAACCAGCGTGAGCCAAGCCGTGGCAGGAAAGCGAGCCAGCGGTTCAGCCGGCCCGGAATAATGATGGCGCGATTCTTTTCCAGAGCCCGCACCGTATACAGCGCGACTTCCTCGGGGCTCATCAACAGTTTGCTTCGGACCAGTTTGTCGCTGTCCAACTGCGCGGTGCGGAAAAACGCGGTGCGGGTCGGACCGGGGCAGAGTACGGAAACCTTGACCGCGCATTTCTTCAGCTCGACGCGCAACCCTTCGGAGAAGTGCAGCACATAGGCTTTGCTGGCGTAGTAAGTGCTCATCCAGGGGCCGGGATGGAAGGCCGCGACCGAAGCGACATTCAGGATCTGTCCGCCACCCTGCAACGCCATGCTGTTACCGATGGCATGACACAGGCGGGTCAGGGCCAGGATGTTCACTTCGATCAGGTCTTGCTCGGTCATCCAGTCCTGCGCCAGGAAAGGGCCGCAGGTGCCGATGCCGGCGCAGTTCACCAGCAGGTCGATCTGCCGGTCACCTTCTTCCAGTTCCAGCAGAAACCCGGACAGGCGCAGTGGCTCGCCGAGGTCGCAGGCGCGGAATAACACCTCCACGCCAAAACGTTGGGTCAGTTCAATTGCAATACTTTCCAGCTGATCACGTTGTCGGGCCACCAGAATCAGGCTGCGGCCACGGCGGGCCAGCGCTTCGGCCATCGCCAGGCCGATGCCGCTGGAAGCGCCAGTGATCAGAGCGTAACGGGTCATGCAGTTCTCCATCGCAACGGCTCCGCGCCGGCGACGCAGGTGTCACGGGCGGGGAGCGCTGTTCATTCTTTCGCAGAGTCTACAGGGGCCGGGGCTTCTTCGGCTTCATCGTCTGTGGAATCCGGCACTTGTTCCGCCTCTTCGGCGGGCTCGGCTTCCACTTCGTCGGTGGTTACCGAGCCGCTGTCATAGCTGGTTTCGGCCGCGTTTTCGTATTCTTGCTGGATTGCACTGAAGCCACCCGCCAACAGACCAACAAAGCCGAGGGCAATGACCACGACCCACAGCGAAGACAGCACTTTGACTGCCGTGGTGTTCGGCGGTGGTGGAGGGCCGTAGCGATTAGCGATGTTGGTGCCTGGCACGCACATGATCACGAACGGAAAGAAACTGCCCACGAATGGCACGAGATTCAGCAACCAGAGCCAGCCGGACCAGCCAATGTCGTGTAGCCGTTGAACGCTGATCTGAATGCTGACGACTGCGATGGCGATGCACAGAAAAAATGCCACCAGGCCTCCGACAATCAGGCCTGCGGTGGAATCGCTGCTGATCAGGGCGATGGCGAAAATCGCCACGACCGACCCGATACCGAGCATGACCAGCGTCAGGACCATGGTCCAGGCCAGATAACGCAAACGGCCGATGCGTCCTTCGACGCTGAATGGCTTGAGCGTGGCGAACTGCGGCAAGCTTTCACCAACGGTGGCCCGCGGCGGTGCGTAGGGAGACTCGGGGTCTGCGAATACTGGTTGGCTGCTTACGGCGGCGTGGTGTTGAACATCGTCCAGGTTCAGTTCAATCGAGGGTTCGGCTTCGATACGGGCATCGATGCCGGTTTTCGTCAGCGCCTGAAGGTAGGTTTGCGCCTCTGTCTGCGACAGGTTTTGCTTGAGCGTTACGGTCTGCCCGGTGAACAGCCGTTCGATGGCCGCCACTTCGCTTTTGTACAACGCCGCCAGATTGAGTTTGGCGGTGGTGATCTCAACGCCCGGCAGCAGAGCGCCGTCGAATACGATCTTGAAACGGTTGTCGCTCATTGCGAGGCATCCTTGTCGCGAGTGTTTGAATAGTTAAGGTGCTGCGATCACGGAGTGTAAGGCCAGCCGAGGATGGCTGGCCAAATTTTCCTGTCAGCGTGGCCAGCGTTTCGGCAGTTGTGCCGCCAGTTCCAGCGCCTTGCGGTATTCAGCGTCCAGCCGGGCGACCAATTGATCCACGCTCGGCAAATCATCGATTTCTCCGACGCCCTGGCCGGCGGACCACACGGTTTTCCAGGCCTTGGCTTCATCGCTCAATGGCTTGAGCTTGGAGCCGAAATTGACCTCGCCCTTGTTTTGCAGCGCCGCCATGTCGAAACCGGCCGCTTCCAGGCTCTGACGCATAAAGCTCGCCGGTACGCCCGACACGGCCGGTGTATGGATGATGTCTGCCGCTCTGGCGTTCAGCAGCATCTCTTTGTAGGCGTCAGGCGCATGACTTTCAGCGGTGCCGATAAATCGTGTACCGAAGTAGGCCAGATCCGCACCGAGCAATTGTGCCGCGAGTATCTCGTGGCCATGGTTGAGGCAGCCGGCCAGCAGCAGCGTCTTGTCGAAGAACTGGCGGATTTCGGCAATCAGCGAAAACGGGCTCCAGGTTCCCGCGTGTCCGCCGGCGCCCGCGGCCACGGCAATCAAGCCATCAACGCCCGCTTCGGCGGCTTTCTCTGCGTGGCGTCGGGTCGTTACGTCATGGAAGACCAGGCCTCCATAACCGTGGACGGCATCGACCAGTTCTTTCACGGCGCCGAGGCTGGTGATCACGATCGGCACCTTGTGCTCGATGCAGATGTCCAGGTCCGCCTGCAGCCGTGGATTACTGTTGTGGACGATCAGGTTCACGGCATAGGGCGCGGGGTTGTCCAGTGTCGCCAGGCCAGCCTCGATTTCTTCCAGCCAGGCTTTGAAACCGCTGCTCTCGCGCTGGTTCAGCGCGGGAAAGCTGCCCACTACGCCATTACGGCAGCAGGCGAGTACCAATTGTGGATTGGAAATCAGGAACATCGGCGCTGCCACGACGGGCAGGCGCAAACGTTGTTCGAGCAAAGCGGGCAGCGACATTGGAAGTACCCCGGTGAGTGGTGCCGATTGAAGTTAGAACGGCCGAACGACGACCAGAATTACGATAGCCAGCAATATCAGAACCGGCACTTCATTGAACCAGCGATAAAAGACATGGCTGCGGGTGTTCTCGCCACGGGCAAAACGTTTCACCTGCGCGCCGCACATGTGGTGGTAGCCGATCAGGATGACCACCAGCGTCAATTTGGCGTGAATCCAGGCGCCTTGACTGAATATGCTTGGGTTCAGCGCAATCAGTGCAATACCGAAAATCAGCGTGGCGATCATCGCCGGGCCCATGATGCCGCGGTACAGCTTGCGCTCCATCAGGCTGAAGCGTTCTTTGCTGACAGCGTCTTCGCTTTGGGCGTGATAGACGAACAGGCGCGGCAAGTAAAACAGGCCGGCAAACCAGCAGACCATGCTGATGATGTGAAGCGCTTTGAGCCACAGATAAAGCATTTTTAGTTATTCCCAGGTTCACGGTAGCGAAGATAGTAGAGGGTAGAGCGTCCGCACGTCACCTTGCCGGTTGTCGCAGGACGATACGGGCCCTATTATCGACGGCTTTCCAGTGGGTTCGTTGAGGGCAGGTTTATGGTCAAGGTCGGTATCGTCGGCGGCACGGGTTACACCGGTGTCGAACTGCTGCGTCTGTTGGCGCAGCATCCGCAGGCAGAAGTGGTGGTGATCACTTCCCGATCCGAGGCCGGTCTGGCCGTGGCTGACATGTACCCGAACCTGCGCGGTCATTACGATGGCCTGGCGTTCAGCGTTCCGGACATCAAGACCCTGGGCGCCTGCGACGTGGTGTTCTTCGCCACGCCTCACGGTGTCGCCCATGCGCTGGCCGGTGAACTGCTGGCGGCCGGGACCAAGGTCATCGACCTGTCGGCAGACTTCCGTCTGCAAGACGCTGACGAATGGGCCAAGTGGTACGGCCAGCCGCACGGTGCGCCGCAGCTGCTGGAAGAAGCGGTCTACGGCTTGCCGGAAGTCAATCGCGAGCAAATCAAACAGGCGCGCCTGATCGCCGTGCCAGGTTGCTACCCGACCGCTACGCAACTGGGCTTCCTGCCATTGCTCGAAGCCGGCCTGGCCGATACCACTCGCTTGATCGCTGACTGCAAATCCGGCGTCAGCGGTGCCGGTCGTGGCGCTTCCGTAGGTTCGCTGTACTCCGAGACATCGGAAAGCATGAAGGCCTACGCCGTCAAAGGTCACCGTCACTTGCCGGAAATTCGCCAGGGTCTGCGTCGCGCAGCAGGCAAGGACGTCGGGCTGACTTTCGTTCCGCATCTGACCCCGATGATTCGCGGCATCCACTCGACACTCTATGCGACGGTCGTGGATCGCTCGGTGGATCTGCAGGCGCTGTTTGAAAAGCGTTATGCCAACGAGCCGTTCGTTGATGTGATGCCGGCAGGCAGCCATCCGGAAACCCGCAGCGTACGCGGTGCCAACGTCTGCCGTATCGCCGTGCATCGTCCGCAGGACGGTGATCTGGTGGTGGTGTTGTCGGTAATCGATAACCTGGTCAAAGGCGCGTCGGGTCAGGCAGTGCAGAACCTGAACATCCTGTTTGGACTGGATGAACGTCTGGGCCTGTCCCACGCCGGCATGTTGCCGTAAGGTTTATCCCGCTCAGTAAAAAGGCCCGTCGAACGGGCCTTTTTGCATTTCCTGCCGGCAATCGGGTTTATTGATATACCGTAACAATAGTTGACCAATTTTCTAGGAGAAGCGGATAATGCGCGTCATCACGCATTATGGCGGCGTAACGCCGGGAGATAGTTAGCATGAGCGTCGAATCCTTCACCCCCACGGCTTTGCAATTCACCCACGGTGCCGCGCACAAGGTGAAGAGCCTGGTCGATGAAGAGGGGAATGATCGCTTGAAGCTGCGCGTATTTGTTACGGGCGGCGGTTGTTCAGGTTTTCAGTACGGCTTTACCTTCGATGAAGAAGTGGCCGATGACGACACCATCGTCGAGCGCGAGGGTGTGAGTCTGGTCGTCGATCCGATGAGCTTCCAGTACCTGGCAGGCGCCGAGGTGGATTACCAGGAAGGTCTGGAAGGTTCGCGTTTCGTCATCAAGAACCCGAACGCCACCACCACGTGTGGCTGCGGCTCTTCGTTCTCGATCTGATCGCGCTTCACCGCATGAACAAACGCCGCATGACCTCAGGGTCATGCGGCGTTTTGCTGTCCGGGGTTCTGCTTCAGGCGGGGTAGATGGCGCCGAGTACGCGCAGGCCGCGGGCACCGGTGACGCTTGGGCGGTTGGCGGCGATGCCTTCGAGGCAGCAGTGGGCCAGCCAGGCGAAGGCCATGGCCTCTACCCAGTCGGGGTCAACGCCGTGAGTGGCTGTGCTGCTGACTGTCGCGTCAGGCAGCAGGCCGGCCAGCCGCTTCATCAATGTGGCGTTGTGTGCGCCGCCGCCACAAACCAGCAACTCCCGGGTATCCGATTGAGCGCTTTGCAGCGATTCGGTAATGGTCAGTGCGGTCAGTTCAAGCAGCGTTGCTTGCACGTTTTCGGCGGCGAAGGGCGGCAGCGTTGATAAATGCTGTGTCAGCCAAGGCAGGTTGAACACTTCACGACCCGTGCTTTTCGGGCCTTTGGTCAGGAAGAACGGATCCTCAAGCAGCGCTTTCAGCAGAACAGGTTCGATCTTGCCGCTGGCGGCCCATTGGCCGTCGCGATCAAAGTTTTCGCCACGTTGCTGATGAATCCAGGCGTCCAGTAACACATTCCCCGGGCCGCAGTCGAAGCCTGCCACAGGTTTGCCGGGCTCGATCAGGCTGAGGTTGCTGAAACCGCCAACATTCAATACCGCGCGGTTGCCGGCCTGTTCTTCAAACAAGGCTTCGTGGAAGGCTGGAACCAGCGGGGCGCCTTGACCGCCGGCCGCCACATCGCGGCTGCGGAAGTCGCTGACTACCGTGATACCGGTCAATTCTGTCAGCAGGGCGGGGTTGCCGATTTGCACCGTGAAGCCGCGCGACGGTTCGTGGCGAATGGTCTGGCCGTGGCTGCCAATCGCGCGAATGTCTTCGGGTTTCAGGTTCTGTTCATCAAGAAGGGTATGAATGCCCTGCGCCGCCAGCTTTACCCAATTCTGCTGGGCCATGGCTGAGCGGGCAATTTCGTCCGGGCCACTGGCGCACAAGCCAAGCAGCTCGCTGCGCAGGGAGTCAGGCATGGGAATGTAGTGCGTGGCGATCAGCTTGATCGCTGGCGCTATCTCGACCAGCGCGATATCCAGGCCATCGAGGCTGGTCCCGGACATCACACCTATATAGAGCGTCATGGCTTAGCGCTTGCTCGAAGCCAGTTGGGTGGACTTCTCTTGGTCCATGCGCGCCATCAGCGGCTGACTCTGCGCGAGGAAGCGAGCGCGTTCCGCTTTGGAAATCGGATCGGCCATCGCCACCTTTTGACCCAGCGGATCAACGTGCACACCATTGACCTGGAACTCGTAGTGCAAATGAGGGCCAGTAGACAGGCCGGTGGTACCGATGTATCCAATCACTTGGCCCTGCTTTACAGAACTACCGGTCCGGACGCCTTTGGCAAATCCCTGCATGTGACCATACAGTGTGCGATAGGTGTTGCCGTGCTGAATGATCACGGTGTTGCCGTAGCCGCCGCGTCGACCGGCCAACAACACTTTGCCGTCGCCGGCAGCCTTGATTGGCGTACCGCGAGGAGCTGCGTAGTCGACACCTTTGTGGGCGCGGATCTTGTTCAGGATCGGGTGCTTGCGACCCATGGAAAACTTGGAACTGATGCGAGCGAAATCCACCGGTGTACGAATAAACGCCTTGCGCATGCTGTTGCCGTCAGCAGTGTAGTAGCTGCTGTTGCCTTGTTTGTTGGTGTAGCGCACGGCGGTGTAGGTCTTGCCGCGGTTGGTGAAGCGCGCTGAGAGGATCGGCCCGTTACCGACGGCCTTGCCGTTGACAACCTTTTGTTCGTAGATCACGTCGAACTCGTCACCCTGGCGGATATCCTGGGCGAAGTCGACGTCATAGCCAAACACGCTGGCCATGTCCATGGTCAGGCTGTGCGACAGGCCGGCGCGAGCGGCAGATTGTGACAGCGAGCTGTTGATCACACCATGAACGTAGGCTGAGCGCACGGTAGGCTTGGCGGTGATTCTGTTGAATACGTAACCCTTGTCATTCTTGGTCAGTGTGATGCTTTCGAGGTCGCTGACCTTGCTGTGCAGGTTGGTCAGCTGGCCTTCAGGGCTCAATTCGAATTCGAGTTTCTGGCCATGTTTCAGCTGGCTGAACTGCTTGGCTTGCTTGTCGCTGGCCAGTACTTCATGCACCGACGCAGCTGGAAGTCCGACTTTTTCGAACAGCGTAGAAAGCGTATCGCCTTTGGCGACGATCACTTCCCTGTGGTTGGGTGCCTTCTTTTCCTCGACCACTGGCACAGGTTCGGCCTGAGCGGTTTCCGGGGTGTCTTCGGCGCTGTTTTCGATTTGCGCGAAAGGGGACGTTGCGGACTCATTTGTGGCTTGGGCCGCTTCGGCGGCGTCTTGATCTTGTGTCAGTTGTTCAGCAGGGCTTTCCAGTTCAAGACTCAGAGTCGTCTTTTTGGCTTCTACATCACTGGAAGGAAATACCAGAAGCGCCAGGCTCAGAAGGGCGGCGATGCCACTTGCTGCGAGCAGGTGGGTCTTCGGGTAAAGCGGTGGCGCTTTAGACGATTCTTTGGTCATAGGTAATTTTGACTTTGAAAAAGATGAATTGGAAAAGATGAATGACATGATGAAGATGAAATAACTGTATAAAATATAACCAAATCATCTCTGAAGCAAGTCCGTGGTCACTCTGCCAGCGGATTGGCGTCATTGCGCCGGCCAAACTTTGTATTTGACGCGCGATCTTGTATGGTTGGTTCCCTTTGAATTCGAGCCTTGCGGGTCTGTTATGAAGTCGGTTGAAGAGCAGCTAGCGCTGATCAAACGTGGTGCGGAAGAACTGTTGGTCGAGTCCGAGCTGATCGAAAAGCTCAAGCGTGGCCAGCCGCTGCGTATTAAGGCAGGCTTCGATCCGACCGCGCCGGATTTGCACCTGGGTCACACTGTGCTTATTAATAAGCTGCGTCAGTTCCAGGAGCTGGGGCATCAGGTGATCTTCCTTATAGGTGACTTCACCGGGATGATCGGTGATCCAAGCGGCAAGAGCGCAACGCGTCCACCACTTACCCGTGAGCAGGTTCTCGAGAATGCCGAGACCTACAAGACTCAAGTCTTCAAGATTCTTGATCCGGCGAAAACCGAAGTGGCGTTCAACTCCACCTGGATGGACCAGATGGGGCCGGCCGACTTCATTCGCCTGACATCGCAGTACACCGTTGCGCGCATGCTCGAGCGTGACGACTTCGATAAGCGCTATACGACCAATCAACCCATTGCCATTCATGAGTTCCTTTATCCGCTGGTTCAGGGTTACGACTCGGTCGCCTTGCGCGCGGATGTCGAGCTGGGCGGCACCGACCAGAAGTTCAACCTGCTGATGGGGCGTGAGCTGCAACGTGCTTATGGTCAGGAAGCTCAGTGCATTCTGACCATGCCGTTGCTCGAAGGCCTGGATGGCGTAAAGAAGATGTCCAAATCGTTGGGCAACTACGTCGGTATTCAGGAAGCGCCGGGTGTGATGTACGGCAAGCTGGTTTCCATTCCGGATGCGCTGATGTGGCGTTACTTCGAATTGCTCAGCTTCCGCTCTATGGACGAGATCAATGCATTCCGTGCTGATGTCGAGGTGGGTGCCAATCCGCGTGACATCAAGATCAAGCTGGCCGAAGAGATCGTTGCACGCTTCCATGGCGAGGAGGCTGCAGCCAATGCTCACCGTGCGGCGGGTAACCGTATGAAGGACGGGGAGCTGCCGGACGATCTGCCGGAAATCGAATTGACTGCTACCGAAGATATGCCGATCGCGGCTGTCCTTAATAAAGCCGGCCTCGTGAAGAACTCGGCGATGGCGCGTGATCTCCTGAATTCTGGCGGTGTTCGTATAGATGGTGAGGTTGTCGATCGCACCTTTATATATGTACTGGGCGCTACCCATGTTTGCCAGGCCGGGAAGAAGGCATTTGCGCGGATTTCGCTTAAATCCGAATAAGGCTGAAATAAGGGTTGACGGCAGATTCTGGAAGTCTATAATTCGCCCCACTTCCGGCGCAGTCGAAACGGAAAACTCCTTGGTAAACAAAGAGTTATGCAATTTTCGACAGCGAGTTGCTTCAGTTCATCGAAGCCCAGAAGGAGTTGGTCAGGCAGTGTGTTGTCGCTTGATTGACGGTTCGATCTTCTCGGTCGAAAGCGGAGAAAAAGAGGTGTTGACAGCAGCGAACAACGCTGTAGAATTCGCCTCCCGCTAACGAGAGATCGGAAGCGCAAGTGGTTGAAGTTGCAAAGGAAACTTTGAAAACTTCTGAAAATAACCGCTTGACAGATACAGAGGGCGCTGTAGAATGCGCGCCTCGGTTGAGACTAAAGATCTTAACCAACCGCTCTTTAACAACTGAATCAAGCAATTCGTGTGGGTGCTTGTGGAGTCAGACTGATAGTCAACAAGATTATCAGCATCACAAGTTACTCCGCGAGAAATCAAAGATGTAACCAACGATTGCTGAGCCAAGTTTAGGGTTTCTTAAAAACCCAAAGATGTTTGAACTGAAGAGTTTGATCATGGCTCAGATTGAACGCTGGCGGCAGGCCTAACACATGCAAGTCGAGCGGTAGAGAGAAGCTTGCTTCTCTTGAGAGCGGCGGACGGGTGAGTAATGCCTAGGAATCTGCCTGGTAGTGGGGGATAACGCTCGGAAACGGACGCTAATACCGCATACGTCCTACGGGAGAAAGCAGGGGACCTTCGGGCCTTGCGCTATCAGATGAGCCTAGGTCGGATTAGCTAGTTGGTGAGGTAATGGCTCACCAAGGCGACGATCCGTAACTGGTCTGAGAGGATGATCAGTCACACTGGAACTGAGACACGGTCCAGACTCCTACGGGAGGCAGCAGTGGGGAATATTGGACAATGGGCGAAAGCCTGATCCAGCCATGCCGCGTGTGTGAAGAAGGTCTTCGGATTGTAAAGCACTTTAAGTTGGGAGGAAGGGCATTAACCTAATACGTTGGTGTCTTGACGTTACCGACAGAATAAGCACCGGCTAACTCTGTGCCAGCAGCCGCGGTAATACAGAGGGTGCAAGCGTTAATCGGAATTACTGGGCGTAAAGCGCGCGTAGGTGGTTCGTTAAGTTGGATGTGAAATCCCCGGGCTCAACCTGGGAACTGCATTCAAAACTGACGAGCTAGAGTATGGTAGAGGGTGGTGGAATTTCCTGTGTAGCGGTGAAATGCGTAGATATAGGAAGGAACACCAGTGGCGAAGGCGACCACCTGGACTGATACTGACACTGAGGTGCGAAAGCGTGGGGAGCAAACAGGATTAGATACCCTGGTAGTCCACGCCGTAAACGATGTCAACTAGCCGTTGGGAGCCTTGAGCTCTTAGTGGCGCAGCTAACGCATTAAGTTGACCGCCTGGGGAGTACGGCCGCAAGGTTAAAACTCAAATGAATTGACGGGGGCCCGCACAAGCGGTGGAGCATGTGGTTTAATTCGAAGCAACGCGAAGAACCTTACCAGGCCTTGACATCCAATGAACTTTCCAGAGATGGATTGGTGCCTTCGGGAACATTGAGACAGGTGCTGCATGGCTGTCGTCAGCTCGTGTCGTGAGATGTTGGGTTAAGTCCCGTAACGAGCGCAACCCTTGTCCTTAGTTACCAGCACGTTATGGTGGGCACTCTAAGGAGACTGCCGGTGACAAACCGGAGGAAGGTGGGGATGACGTCAAGTCATCATGGCCCTTACGGCCTGGGCTACACACGTGCTACAATGGTCGGTACAGAGGGTTGCCAAGCCGCGAGGTGGAGCTAATCCCACAAAACCGATCGTAGTCCGGATCGCAGTCTGCAACTCGACTGCGTGAAGTCGGAATCGCTAGTAATCGCGAATCAGAATGTCGCGGTGAATACGTTCCCGGGCCTTGTACACACCGCCCGTCACACCATGGGAGTGGGTTGCACCAGAAGTAGCTAGTCTAACCTTCGGGAGGACGGTTACCACGGTGTGATTCATGACTGGGGTGAAGTCGTAACAAGGTAGCCGTAGGGGAACCTGCGGCTGGATCACCTCCTTAATCGACGACATCAGCTGCTCCATAAGTTCCCACACGAATTGCTTGATTCATTGAAGAAGACGATAAGAAGCAGCCCGAAATTGGGTCTGTAGCTCAGTTGGTTAGAGCGCACCCCTGATAAGGGTGAGGTCGGCAGTTCGAATCTGCCCAGACCCACCAATTTTTGTGTGGGATCCTGTAGCAATACGGGGCCATAGCTCAGCTGGGAGAGCGCCTGCCTTGCACGCAGGAGGTCAACGGTTCGATCCCGTTTGGCTCCACCACTACTGCTTCTGATTGTATAAAGCTTAGAAATGAGCATTCCATCGTGATGGTGGTGAATGTTGATTTCTAGTCTTTGGCTAGATCGTTCTTTAAAAATTTGGGTATGTGATAGAAAGATAGACTGAACGTTACTTTCACTGGTAACGGATCAGGCTAAGGTAAAATTTGTGAGTTTAATCGCGAATTTTCGGCGAATGTCGTCTTCACAGTATAACCAGATTGCTTGGGGTTATATGGTCAAGTGAAGAAGCGCATACGGTGGATGCCTTGGCAGTCAGAGGCGATGAAAGACGTGGTAGCCTGCGAAAAGCTTCGGGGAGTCGGCAAACAGACTTTGATCCGGAGATGTCTGAATGGGGGAACCCACCTAACATAAGTTAGGTATCTTAAGCTGAATACATAGGCTTAAGAAGCGAACCAGGGGAACTGAAACATCTAAGTACCCTGAGGAAAAGAAATCAACCGAGATTCCCTTAGTAGTGGCGAGCGAACGGGGACTAGCCCTTAAGTGGCTTTGAGATTAGCGGAACGTTCTGGAAAGTACGGCCATAGTGGGTGATAGCCCTGTACGCGAAAATCTCTTAGTCATGAAATCGAGTAGGACGGAGCACGAGAAACTTTGTCTGAATATGGGGGGACCATCCTCCAAGGCTAAATACTACTGACTGACCGATAGTGAACTAGTACCGTGAGGGAAAGGCGAAAAGAACCCCGGAGAGGGGAGTGAAATAGATCCTGAAACCGTATGCGTACAAGCAGTGGGAGCCCACTTTGTTGGGTGACTGCGTACCTTTTGTATAATGGGTCAGCGACTTATTTTCAGTGGCGAGCTTAACCGAATAGGGGAGGCGTAGCGAAAGCGAGTCTTAATAGGGCGTCTAGTCGCTGGGAATAGACCCGAAACCGGGCGATCTATCCATGGGCAGGTTGAAGGTTGGGTAACACTAACTGGAGGACCGAACCGACTACCGTTGAAAAGTTAGCGGATGACCTGTGGATCGGAGTGAAAGGCTAATCAAGCTCGGAGATAGCTGGTTCTCCTCGAAAGCTATTTAGGTAGCGCCTCATGTATCACTGTAGGGGGTAGAGCACTGTTTCGGCTAGGGGGTCATCCCGACTTACCAAACCGATGCAAACTCCGAATACCTACAAGTGCCGAGCATGGGAGACACACGGCGGGTGCTAACGTCCGTCGTGAAAAGGGAAACAACCCAGACCGTCAGCTAAGGTCCCAAAGTTATGGTTAAGTGGGAAACGATGTGGGAAGGCTTAGACAGCTAGGAGGTTGGCTTAGAAGCAGCCACCCTTTAAAGAAAGCGTAATAGCTCACTAGTCGAGTCGGCCTGCGCGGAAGATGTAACGGGGCTCAAACCATACACCGAAGCTACGGGTATCACTTAGGTGATGCGGTAGAGGAGCGTTCTGTAAGCCTGTGAAGGTGAGTTGAGAAGCTTGCTGGAGGTATCAGAAGTGCGAATGCTGACATGAGTAACGACAATGGGTGTGAAAAACACCCACGCCGAAAGACCAAGGTTTCCTGCGCAACGTTAATCGACGCAGGGTTAGTCGGTCCCTAAGGCGAGGCTGAAAAGCGTAGTCGATGGAAAACAGGTTAATATTCCTGTACTTCTGGTTATTGCGATGGAGGGACGGAGAAGGCTAGGCCAGCTTGGCGTTGGTTGTCCAAGTTTAAGGTGGTAGGCTGGAATCTTAGGTAAATCCGGGATTCTAAGGCCGAGAGCTGATGACGAGTGTTCTTTTAGAACACGAAGTGGTTGATGCCATGCTTCCAAGAAAAGCTTCTAAGCTTCAGGTAACCAGGAACCGTACCCCAAACCGACACAGGTGGTTGGGTAGAGAATACCAAGGCGCTTGAGAGAACTCGGGTGAAGGAACTAGGCAAAATGGCACCGTAACTTCGGGAGAAGGTGCGCCGGTGAGGGTGAAGGACTTGCTCCGTAAGCTCATGCCGGTCGAAGATACCAGGCCGCTGCGACTGTTTATTAAAAACACAGCACTCTGCAAACACGAAAGTGGACGTATAGGGTGTGACGCCTGCCCGGTGCCGGAAGGTTAATTGATGGGGTTAGCTAACGCGAAGCTCTTGATCGAAGCCCCGGTAAACGGCGGCCGTAACTATAACGGTCCTAAGGTAGCGAAATTCCTTGTCGGGTAAGTTCCGACCTGCACGAATGGCGTAACGATGGCGGCGCTGTCTCCACCCGAGACTCAGTGAAATTGAAATCGCTGTGAAGATGCAGTGTATCCGCGGCTAGACGGAAAGACCCCGTGAACCTTTACTATAGCTTTGCACTGGACTTTGAATTTGCTTGTGTAGGATAGGTGGGAGGCTTTGAAGCGTGGACGCCAGTTCGCGTGGAGCCAACCTTGAAATACCACCCTGGCAACTTTGAGGTTCTAACTCAGGTCCGTTATCCGGATCGAGGACAGTGTATGGTGGGTAGTTTGACTGGGGCGGTCTCCTCCTAAAGAGTAACGGAGGAGTACGAAGGTGCGCTCAGACCGGTCGGAAATCGGTCGTAGAGTATAAAGGCAAAAGCGCGCTTGACTGCGAGACAGACACGTCGAGCAGGTACGAAAGTAGGTCTTAGTGATCCGGTGGTTCTGTATGGAAGGGCCATCGCTCAACGGATAAAAGGTACTCCGGGGATAACAGGCTGATACCGCCCAAGAGTTCATATCGACGGCGGTGTTTGGCACCTCGATGTCGGCTCATCACATCCTGGGGCTGAAGCCGGTCCCAAGGGTATGGCTGTTCGCCATTTAAAGTGGTACGCGAGCTGGGTTTAGAACGTCGTGAGACAGTTCGGTCCCTATCTGCCGTGGACGTTTGAGATTTGAGAGGGGCTGCTCCTAGTACGAGAGGACCGGAGTGGACGAACCTCTGGTGTTCCGGTTGTCACGCCAGTGGCATTGCCGGGTAGCTATGTTCGGAATAGATAACCGCTGAAAGCATCTAAGCGGGAAACTAGCCTCAAGATGAGATCTCACTGGGACCTTGAGTCCCCTGAAGGGCCGTCGAAGACTACGACGTTGATAGGTTGGGTGTGTAAGCGCTGTGAGGCGTTGAGCTAACCAATACTAATTGCCCGTGAGGCTTGACCATATAACACCCAAGCAATTTGCTGACTCGAAAGAGCACCAGATTGCGGTGTGTGAAGACGAAACGAACCGAAAGTTCGAGAACAAACACACAAACTATCGCATACCCATTCGCTGGAGCGTGAACCTGTAAAGGCCCACGACCTGGCTACCGAATTTCTTGACGACCATAGAGCATTGGAACCACCTGATCCCATCCCGAACTCAGCAGTGAAACGATGCATCGCCGATGGTAGTGTGGGGTTTCCCCATGTGAGAGTAGGTCATCGTCAAGATTAAATTCCGAAACCCCAATTGCGAAAGCAGTTGGGGTTTTGTTTTGCCCGCAGGAAAATCTGCCTGGTACGGTTTCTATGCAACAACTCAAGGCGTAGCTATCATGCGGGCCTCATTGTGAGGCGGGACTTGCATGCTGACATTGTTAAAGCTTCTGAAGGATGGCCGATTTCATTCAGGTCAGGCCCTGGGCGCCGCTTTGGGTGTCAGTCGTAGCGCTGTATGGAAACAGCTTCAGCTTTTAGAAGCTGAGCTTGGCTTGTCCATCCACAAGGTGCGAGGGCGCGGTTATCAACTGGCTTCGCCGTTGACGCTGCTTGATTCTGTCGCGATTGCAGAGCAAGCCCCTTCTTGTGATTGGCCCATTCTTGTTTTCGACTCAATTGACTCCACTAATGCTGAAGCGTTACGTGCAATTGATCGTGGCCAGGCAGCGCCATTTCTTGTGCTTGCCGAGCGGCAGACGTCTGGACGTGGGCGCCGTGGGCGTAAGTGGGTGAGTCCTTTCGCGGAAAATGTCTATTACAGTCTGGTGCTGCGTATTGATGGTGGTCTGCGCCAGCTCGAAGGCTTGAGCCTTGTTGTCGGGCTTGCCGTCATGCAAACCTTGAAAGAGCTGGGTGTCTCAGATGCGGGCTTGAAGTGGCCGAACGATGTTCTGGTGGGTCAGAAAAAAATCGCGGGAATATTACTCGAATTGGTCGGGGATCCCGCTGATGTGTGTTACGTGGTGCTGGGTGTTGGAATTAATGTGAATATGCAGATGACCGATGAGGTTGATCAGCAGTGGACGTCCATGCGGCTCGAGTCGGGGCGCGCATTTGATCGTAATCATCTGGTCGCTCGGCTGGGCCAGATGCTCCAGGTGTATTTGGGGCGGCATCAGGTCGACGGATTTCCTGCTATTCAAGCTGAGTGGGAGCAGAATCATCTATGGCAGGGGCGGGCGGTGTCGTTGATCGCTGGCGTTAACCAGATAGATGGCGAAGTGCTGGGTATCGATAGGCAAGGGGCTCTGCGCTTGAAGGTGGGTGGTGTGGAAAAAGTATTTAGCGGTGGTGAGCTCAGCTTGAGGTTGCGTGATGATTCTTGAGCTCGACTGCGGAAACAGTTTCATTAAGTGGCGAGTACTTGGCGCGGATGCCTGTCAGGCGGTCGGTGAAGGAGTCGTCGATTCGAATCTCGCATTGCTGGAGAGTTTGAATGCGCTCAAGGGGCTAGCTCTCAAGTTCTGTCGGCTGGTTAGTGTCAGAACGGCAGAGGAAACCGGTGCGTTGGTTTCTCTGCTGACAGAGACTTTTGGAGTGTCGGTAGCTTGCGCGACGCCCGCTCGCGAAATGTTGGGGGTTCGCAATGGCTATGAAGAGTTCGAGCGCCTGGGGCTAGATCGTTGGTTGGCGATGCTTGGAGGATTCCATTTGGCATCGCGTGCTTGCCTGGTGCTGGATTTCGGTACTGCTGTCACTGCGGATTACGTCGCCGGTGATGGAGAGCATCTCGGAGGATTCATTTGTCCAGGTATGCCGTTGATGCGGAATCAGTTGCGTACCCATACACGTAAAATTCGTTATGGCGATCTCGCTGCAGAGCGCGCTCTGGAAAGTCTCGTTCCTGGGCGGACAACCGTCGAAGCAGTTGAGCGGGGGTGTTTGCTCATGCTCAGGGGGTTTGTTCTGACTCAGTTAGAGCTTGCGCGTAGTTACTGGGGAGCAGATTTTTCTGTATTCCTTACCGGGGGGGATGCGGGGCTGGTTTCCGAGATCGTGCCTGAAGCCAGGGTGGTTCCGGATCTGGTATTTGTAGGTTTGGCTATGGCATGTCCTTTGTCCTGAGGTTCGTATGCGTTGGTTGTTCCTGCTGCTGCTTGTGCTCAACGTCTTCTATTACATCTGGCACCAACAAGAGGCTCCTCTGCGCGCGAAGGATGTCACCCCCTTGAGTTTGTACCGGGGGGCTCAGCAGGATATTCGCTTGTTGAGCGAGGCGGCTGATGCATCCAGGGACAAAGGAAAGGCTGCTCAGGCGGACAATAGCTGTTTGTATTTGGGTGGTTTTGTTCGCCCAGAGGCCCTTCAGGCTGTTGAGCGACGCTTGAATGGCATGGAGATCAAATATCAGCCCCTGCCAAAGGATCTCCCCGAATTTGCTGGTTACTGGGTGCGTGTGGCCCCAGAAAGTCGGCGATGGCTGGATGATCTGCAGCTGCAAAACCTTTCTAGAGAATTCAATGAGTTAAAACATAAAATAATGCCATGCGAGGGGGTTGCACCCGCTGAATAGTTTGCATAGAATGGCGCCCGCTTCGCAGTGAAGACCTTTAAAGGTCTACGGTGCAAAGCGAGGTCAACGCAGCTAACCTCAGGTTTTTAATGAGAAAATGCTTGACAGAAGGCTGGCATGATATAGAATGCCGGATCGCTTAGGAGGGGTTCCCGAGCGGCCAAAGGGATCAGACTGTAAATCTGACGTCTACGACTTCGAAGGTTCGAATCCTTCCCCCTCCACCATTTTTAGCGAGAGCTGCAAGCTCCGCGGGTATAGTTTAGTGGTAGAACCTCAGCCTTCCAAGCTGATGATGCGGGTTCGATTCCCGCTACCCGCTCCAAGTTTGCAGATCCTGCACAGTGTTACGCTCTTGTAGCTCAGTTGGTAGAGCACACCCTTGGTAAGGGTGAGGTCAGCGGTTCAAATCCGCTCAAGAGCTCCATATAACAAGGCAGATATGAAAATATCTGCCTTTGTTTTAATGGCTTGTTTGACCTGCTCAATTCTTCTCCTAGGGGTGATTTTGATGGCTAAGGAAAAGTTCGAACGTAATAAGCCGCACGTCAACGTGGGTACCATTGGTCACGTCGACCACGGTAAAACTACTTTGACTGCAGCCTTGACCCGCGTCTGCTCCGAAGTTTTCGGCTCGGCAAAGGTTGACTTCGACAAGATCGATAGCGCCCCTGAAGAAAAAGCTCGTGGTATCACCATCAACACCGCTCACGTTGAATATGATTCGGCCGTGCGTCACTACGCACACGTTGACTGCCCTGGTCACGCTGACTACGTAAAAAACATGATCACCGGTGCAGCTCAGATGGATGGTGCGATCCTGGTTTGCTCGGCCGCTGATGGTCCGATGCCTCAAACCCGTGAGCACATCCTGTTGTCCCGCCAGGTTGGCGTTCCGTACATCGTTGTCTTCCTGAACAAGGCTGACATGGTTGACGACGCCGAGCTGCTGGAACTGGTTGAGATGGAAGTGCGCGACCTGCTGAGCACCTACGATTTCCCAGGTGATGACACTCCGATCATCATTGGTTCTGCGCTGATGGCGTTGAACGGTCAAGATGACAATGAGATGGGTACCACTGCCGTCAAAAAGTTGGTCGAGACTCTGGATAGTTACATTCCGCAGCCTGAGCGTGCTATCGACAAGCCGTTCCTGATGCCGATCGAGGATGTGTTCTCGATCTCCGGTCGCGGTACTGTTGTGACTGGTCGTGTTGAGCGTGGCATTGTCCGCATTCAGGAAGAAGTTGAGATTGTTGGTCTTCGTGACACTGTCAAAACTACTTGTACTGGTGTTGAGATGTTCCGCAAGCTGCTCGACGAAGGTCGTGCTGGCGAGAACTGCGGCGTTTTGCTGCGTGGTACCAAGCGTGATGATGTTGAGCGTGGCCAGGTTCTGGTCAAGCCGGGCACCGTCAAGCCGCATACCAAGTTCACTGCTGAGGTTTACGTTCTGAGCAAGGAGGAGGGTGGTCGTCATACGCCATTCTTCAAGGGTTATCGTCCGCAGTTCTACTTCCGTACGACTGATGTGACTGGTAACTGCGAGCTGCCAGAAGGTGTTGAGATGGTGATGCCAGGTGATAACGTTCAGATGACCGTTACACTGATCAAAACCATTGCGATGGAAGATGGTCTGCGTTTTGCCATCCGTGAAGGCGGTCGTACCGTCGGCGCTGGTGTTGTGGCCAAAGTCATCGAGTAAGTTGTTGTAATGTCTTTTTCGGGCCGGCATAATGGTCGGCCTGATTTTGTTTTAGGTCAGTAGCTCAATTGGCAGAGCGACGGTCTCCAAAACCGTAGGTTGGGGGTTCGATTCCCTCCTGACCTGCCAGATTCACTTGGTGTGTCTGGCTTTCTTTTCACAGGATCTTCATAGATGACTCCTAAAGCTGAAGCTCAAGGCTCTCGCTTCGATCTGCTCAAGTGGCTAGTAGTAGTCGCTTTGGTGGTTGTTGGCGTTGTTGGCAATCAGTATTACTCTGCTTCGCCGATCCTGTACCGCGTACTTGCATTACTTGTCATCGCCGCTGTAGCTGCCTTTGTAGGCCTGCAGACGGTCAAGGGCAAGTCTTTCTTCGTACTGGTTAAGGAAGCTCGCACCGAGATTCGTAAAGTCGTATGGCCAACTCGCCAAGAAACCACGCAGACCACGTTGATTGTTGTGGCTGTTGTTCTGGTTATGGCGTTGCTGTTGTGGGGGCTTGATTCCCTGCTCGGCTGGCTTGTTTCCTTGATTGTCGGCTAAGGGTGTCCCGTGGCTAAGCGTTGGTACGTTGTGCATGCTTACTCCGGTTACGAGAAGCATGTCATGCGCTCGTTAGTAGAGCGCGTAAAGCTGGCTGGCATGGAAGATGGCTTTGGCGAAATTCTGGTTCCCACTGAAGAAGTGGTTGAAATGCGTAATGGCCAGAAGCGCAAAAGCGAGCGCAAGTTCTTCCCAGGTTATGTGCTGGTTCAGATGGACATGAACGAGGGTACTTGGCACTTGGTCAAGGATACTCCTCGGGTGATGGGTTTCATCGGCGGTACTGCTGATAAGCCTGCACCGATCACAGATAAAGAGGCAGAAGCGATTCTGCGTCGTGTTGCTGATGGTAGTGACAAGCCGAAGCCGAAGACGTTGTTCGAGCCGGGCGAGTCGGTACGTGTCAACGACGGGCCGTTTGCCGATTTTACCGGCACGGTTGAAGAAGTTAACTACGAGAAGAGCCGGATCCAAGTGGCAGTGCTCATTTTCGGTCGCTCTACTCCGGTAGAGCTCGAGTTCAGCCAGGTCGAAAAGGTCTAGCTGGGCAAGCATCCCAACCCCGCAGCCCTAGGCTGTGGGGTTTTGTCGTCACTGGGATAAACGCGCAAGTAACCGGGGAGCCTTTCGAGGCGTTCGAACCCGTAATTGGAGTGCCTCATGGCCAAGAAGATTACCGCTTACATCAAGCTGCAAGTGAAGGCCGCTCAGGCTAACCCAAGCCCACCTGTTGGTCCTGCTCTGGGTCAGCACGGCGTGAACATCATGGAATTCTGCAAGGCCTTCAACGCCCGTACTCAGGGTATTGAGCCAGGTCTGCCGACTCCAGTGATCATCACTGTCTACAGCGACCGTAGCTTCACTTTCGAAACCAAATCCACCCCTGCTTCGGTTCTGCTGAAGAAGGCGGCCGGTCTGACTAGCGGTTCCGCTCGTCCGAACACCGTTAAGGTTGGCACCGTAACTCGTGCTCAGCTGGAAGATATCGCGAAAGTTAAAAACGCGGATCTGACTGCAGCTGATATGGAAGCAGCCGTGCGCACCATCGCCGGTTCTGCTCGTAGCATGGGCCTTAACGTGGAGGGTGTGTAATGGCTAAGTTGACCAAGCGTCAAAAGGCTATCGCCGGCAAAATCGAAGCAGGCAAGGCCTACAACTTTGTAGACGCTGCTGCCCTGCTGGCTGAGCTGTCGACTGTCAAGTTCAGCGAGTCGTTCGACGTTGCTGTGAACCTGGGTGTTGACCCGCGTAAATCCGACCAGGTCGTTCGTAGCGCTACTGTGCTGCCACACGGCACTGGCAAGACTGTTCGCGTTGCTGTGTTCACCCAAGGTCCAGCTGCTGAGGCCGCTCTGGCTGCCGGCGCTGACCGTGTAGGCATGGACGACCTGGCTGCCGAAATGAAAGGCGGCGACCTGAACTATGACGTAGTTATCGCATCCCCGGATGCAATGCGCGTTGTAGGTCAGTTGGGTCAGATCCTCGGTCCACGTGGCCTGATGCCTAACCCTAAAGTCGGCACCGTAACCCCAGACGTAGCTACCGCGGTTAAGAACGCCAAGGCTGGTCAGGTTCGTTATCGCACCGACAAAAACGGCATCATCCACACTTCCGTTGGCAAGATCGGCTTCGACGCCGTCAAGCTGAAGGAAAACGTTGAGGCCCTGATCGCTGATCTGAAGCGTATCAAGCCAGCTTCCTCGAAAGGCATTTACGTCAAGCGCGTTACCCTGAGCACCACTATGGGCCCAGGTCTGGTCATCGACCAAAGCTCGCTCGACGCGTAAGACACAGGTTGGCGCAAGCGATTGCGCCAATTGAAAGATTGGGGTCCCTGCCTGGCGGGGGCTATCCAAGACCGTAGGCGACGCAAGTCTTAAACCTCAAGCCTACGCAGATGGTGCTCCCGGTTCCTTACCGAATCAGACACCAAAACGACATCCGGCTTCGGTTGGATGAAACGGTAACAAGCAGGAGTTAAACCCGTGGCAATTAAACTCGAAGACAAGAAGGCCATCGTCGCTGAAGTCAACGAGGCTGCCAATGTTGCCCTGTCTGCTGTTGTGGCTGATGCCCGCGGTGTGACAGTAGGCGCTATGACCGGACTCCGTAAAGAGGCTCGTGAAGCTGGCGTTTACGTACGTGTTGTACGTAACACCCTGCTCAAGCGCGCCGTTGCTGGCACTCAATATGACGTGCTCAACGACGTGTTCACTGGCCCGACCTTGATTGCATTCTCTAAAGAACATCCGGGCGCTGCTGCTCGTATCTTCAAAGAATTCGCAAAAGGTCAGGATAAGTTCGAGATCAAGGCAGCTGCGTTCGAGGGCAAGTTCCTCGCAGCTAATCAGATCGACGTACTGGCAAGTCTGCCGACCCGTGACGAAGCAATTTCTCAGCTGATGAGCGTGATTCAAGGCGCAACCAGCAAATTGGCTCGTACTCTGGCGGCCCTTCGCGACCAGAAAGAAGCTGCCGCAGCCTAAGGCTGAGCGACTCCTTTCAGCGTTTATTGTTTATTTCGATGGCCGCGTAGGCTGTCACCCCAATACAGGAATTTATAGTCATGTCTCTGACTAACGACCAAATCATCGAAGCAATCGGCGAAAAATCCGTTCTGGAAATCGTTGAGCTGATCAAGGCCATGGAAGAGAAGTTCGGCGTTTCCGCTGCCGCTGCTTCCGCTGGTCCAGCCGCTGTTGCTGCCGTTGTTGAAGAACAAACTGAATTCAACGTCATGCTGACCGAAGCTGGCGAGAAGAAAGTTAACGTGATCAAGGCAGTACGTGAACTGACCGGTCTGGGCCTGAAAGAAGCCAAGGCTGTAGTTGACGGCGCTCCTGCCATGGTTCTGGAAGCTGTTGCCAAAGACGCAGCTGACAAAGCCAAAGCTACTCTGGAAGAAGCAGGCGCTAAAGTCGAGCTGAAGTAAGCATCGACTTTGCTCCTCCAGCCCGAGCGTTAAGCGAAAGGCTGATGGCTGGTGGCTCTTGCCACCGGCCTTTTTCCGTTATTGGCAACCGACTGGGTCGGTGCTGGTAACGAGCTGTAACCACCCGATGCGGTGGCGCAAACCATGGGGTTTGCACGATTTTCTGGCTGCTCCCGTCGGGAGGGGCCAAACAAGCAGGTGACCAAGCTGGGGAACGCTGATGGCTTACTCATATACTGAGAAAAAACGTATCCGCAAGGACTTTAGCAAGTTGCCGGACGTCATGGATGTGCCGTATCTCCTGGCAATCCAGCTGGATTCGTATCGTGAATTCTTGCAGGCGGGAGCGACTAAAGATCAGTTCCGCGACGTGGGCCTGCATGCGGCCTTCAAATCCGTTTTCCCGATCATCAGCTACTCCGGCAATGCTGCGCTGGAGTACGTCGGTTATCGCCTGGGCGAACCGGCATTTGATGTCAAAGAATGCGTATTGCGCGGTGTAACTTACGCCGTACCTTTGCGGGTAAAAGTGCGCCTGATCATTTTCGACAAAGAATCGTCGAACAAAGCGATCAAGGACATCAAAGAGCAAGAAGTCTACATGGGTGAAATCCCCCTGATGACTGAGAACGGTACCTTCGTAATCAACGGTACCGAGCGTGTAATCGTTTCCCAGCTGCACCGTTCCCCGGGCGTGTTCTTCGACCACGACCGTGGCAAGACGCACAGCTCCGGCAAACTGCTGTACTCCGCGCGCATCATTCCTTACCGCGGTTCGTGGCTGGACTTCGAGTTCGACCCGAAAGACTGCGTGTTCGTGCGTATCGACCGTCGTCGCAAGCTGCCTGCATCGGTACTGCTGCGCGCGCTCGGCTATACCACTGAAGAAGTGCTCGACGCGTTCTACACCACCAACGTTTTCCACCTGAGCGGCGAAACCCTCAGTCTGGAACTGATTGCTTCGCGTCTGCGTGGTGAAATCGCTGTTCTTGATATTCAGGACGAGAAGGGCAAGGTCATCGTTGAGGCTGGTCGCCGTATTACTGCGCGCCACATCAACCAGATCGAAAAAGCCGGTCTCAAGACCCTTGACGTGCCTCTGGAGTACGTTCTGGGTCGCACTACCGCCAAGGCCATCGTGCATCCGGCAACCGGCGAAATCCTGGCAGAGTGCAACACCGAGCTGAACACCGAGATCCTGGCAAAAATCGCCAAGGCCCAGGTTGTTCGCATCGAGACTCTGTACACCAACGATATCGACTGCGGTCCGTTCGTCTCCGACACCCTGAAGATCGACTCCACCAGCAACCAATTGGAAGCGCTGGTCGAGATCTATCGCATGATGCGTCCAGGCGAGCCGCCAACCAAAGACGCTGCCGAGACCCTGTTCAACAACCTGTTCTTCAGCCCTGAGCGCTATGACCTGTCTGCGGTCGGCCGGATGAAGTTCAACCGTCGTATCGGTCGTACCGAGATCGAAGGTTCGGGCGTGTTGTGCAAGGAAGACATCGTCGCGGTACTGAAGACTCTGGTCGACATCCGTAACGGTAAAGGCATCGTCGATGACATCGACCACCTGGGTAACCGTCGTGTTCGCTGCGTAGGCGAAATGGCCGAGAACCAGTTCCGCGTTGGCCTGGTACGTGTTGAGCGTGCGGTCAAAGAGCGTCTGTCGATGGCTGAAAGCGAAGGCCTGATGCCGCAAGACCTGATCAACGCCAAGCCAGTGGCTGCGGCGGTGAAAGAGTTCTTCGGTTCCAGCCAGCTGTCCCAGTTCATGGACCAGAACAACCCGCTGTCCGAGATCACCCACAAGCGTCGTGTGTCTGCACTCGGCCCTGGCGGTTTGACCCGTGAGCGTGCTGGCTTTGAAGTGCGTGACGTACACCCGACTCACTACGGTCGTGTATGCCCGATTGAAACGCCGGAAGGTCCGAACATCGGTCTGATCAACTCCCTGGCCGCTTATGCGCGCACCAACCAGTACGGCTTCCTCGAGAGCCCGTACCGCGTGGTGAAAGACGCTCTGGTCACCGACGAGATCGTGTTCCTGTCTGCCATCGAAGAAGCTGATCATGTGATCGCTCAGGCTTCGGCCACGATGAACGACAAGAAAGTCCTGATCGACGAGCTGGTAGCTGTTCGTCACTTGAACGAGTTCACCGTCAAGGCGCCGGAAGACGTCACCTTGATGGACGTATCGCCGAAGCAGGTAGTTTCGGTTGCAGCGTCGCTGATCCCGTTCCTCGAGCACGACGACGCCAACCGTGCGTTGATGGGTTCGAACATGCAGCGTCAAGCTGTACCAACCCTGCGCGCTGACAAGCCGCTGGTAGGTACTGGCATGGAGCGTAACGTAGCTCGTGACTCCGGCGTTTGCGTCGTGGCTCGTCGTGGCGGCGTTATCGATTCCGTCGATGCCAGCCGTATCGTGGTTCGTGTTGCTGATGACGAAGTTGAAACCGGCGAAGCTGGTGTCGACATCTACAACCTGACCAAGTACACCCGCTCCAACCAGAACACCTGCATCAACCAGCGTCCGCTGGTGCGTAAGGGTGATCGGGTTCAGCGTAGCGACATCATGGCCGACGGTCCGTCCACCGATATGGGTGAACTGGCGCTGGGTCAGAACATGCGCATCGCGTTCATGGCATGGAACGGCTTCAACTTCGAAGACTCCATCTGCCTGTCCGAGCGTGTGGTTCAGGAAGATCGCTTCACCACGATCCACATTCAGGAACTGACCTGTGTGGCACGTGACACCAAGCTTGGGCCAGAGGAAATCACTGCAGACATCCCGAACGTGGGTGAAGCTGCACTGAACAAGCTGGACGAAGCCGGTATCGTTTACGTAGGTGCTGAAGTTGGCGCAGGCGACATCCTGGTTGGTAAGGTCACTCCGAAAGGCGAGACCCAGCTGACTCCGGAAGAAAAACTGCTGCGTGCCATCTTCGGTGAAAAAGCCAGCGACGTTAAAGACACCTCCCTGCGCGTGCCTACCGGCACCAAGGGCACTGTCATCGACGTACAGGTCTTCACCCGCGACGGCGTTGAGCGTGATGCTCGTGCACTGTCGATCGAGAAGACTCAACTCGACGAGATCCGCAAGGATCTGAACGAAGAGTTCCGTATCGTTGAAGGCGCCACTTTCGAACGTCTGCGTTCCGCTCTGGTCGGCCACAAAGCCGAAGGCGGCGCCGGTCTGAAGAAAGGTCAGGACATCACCGACGAAGTCCTCGACGGTCTTGAGCATGGTCAGTGGTTCAAACTGCGCATGGCTGAAGATGCTCTGAACGAGCAGCTCGAGAAGGCTCAGGCCTATATCGTTGATCGCCGCCGTCTGCTGGACGACAAGTTCGAAGACAAGAAGCGCAAACTGCAGCAGGGCGATGACCTGGCTCCAGGCGTGCTGAAAATCGTTAAGGTTTACCTGGCAATCCGTCGTCGCATCCAGCCGGGCGACAAGATGGCCGGTCGTCACGGTAACAAAGGTGTGGTCTCCGTGATCATGCCGGTTGAAGACATGCCGCACGATGCCAATGGCACCCCGGTCGACGTCGTCCTCAACCCGTTGGGCGTACCTTCGCGTATGAACGTTGGTCAGATCCTTGAAACCCACCTCGGCCTCGCGGCCAAAGGTCTGGGCGAGAAGATCAACCGGATGATCGAAGAGCAGCGCAAAGTCGCCGAGCTTCGTAAATTCCTCGACGAGATCTACAACCAGATCGGCGGCCGTAACGAAGATCTGGATAGCTTCTCCGACCAGGAAATCCTGGATCTGGCGAAGAACCTGCGTGGCGGCGTTCCAATGGCCACTCCAGTGTTCGACGGTGCCAAGGAAAGCGAAATCAAGGCCATGCTGAAACTGGCAGACCTGCCAGAAAGCGGCCAGATGCAGCTGACCGACGGCCGTACCGGCAACAAGTTCGAGCGCCCGGTTACTGTTGGCTATATGTACATGCTGAAGCTGAACCACTTGGTAGACGACAAGATGCACGCTCGTTCTACCGGTTCGTACAGCCTGGTTACCCAGCAGCCGCTGGGTGGTAAGGCGCAGTTCGGTGGTCAGCGTTTCGGGGAGATGGAGGTCTGGGCACTGGAAGCATACGGTGCTGCTTACACTCTGCAAGAAATGCTCACAGTGAAGTCGGACGATGTGAACGGCCGTACCAAGATGTACAAAAACATCGTGGATGGCGATCACCGTATGGAGCCGGGCATGCCCGAGTCCTTCAACGTGTTGATCAAGGAAATTCGTTCCCTCGGCATCGATATCGATCTGGAAACCGAATAACACGTGACGCGAATCGAGAGCGGGGCAGGATTGCCCGCTCTCTGCTCCGCCAGGAGGAAAGGCCTTGAAAGACCTACTGAATTTGCTGAAAAACCAGGGTCAAGTCGAAGAGTTCGACGCCATCCGTATTGGATTGGCATCGCCTGAGATGATCCGTTCGTGGTCGTTCGGTGAAGTTAAAAAGCCGGAAACCATCAACTACCGTACGTTCAAACCTGAGCGTGACGGCCTGTTCTGCGCCAAGATCTTTGGCCCGGTAAAGGATTACGAGTGCCTGTGCGGTAAGTACAAGCGCTTGAAGCATCGTGGTGTGATCTGCGAGAAGTGCGGCGTTGAAGTCGCGCTGGCTAAAGTTCGTCGTGAGCGCATGGCGCACATCGAACTGGCCTCGCCAGTTGCCCACATCTGGTTCCTGAAATCGCTGCCGTCGCGTATCGGTTTGCTGATGGACATGACCCTGCGTGATATCGAGCGCGTTCTCTACTTCGAGAGCTATGTCGTTATCGATCCAGGCATGACCACCCTTGAAAAGGGTCAGCTGCTGAACGACGAGCAGTATTTCGAAGCGCTGGAAGAGTTCGGCGACGATTTTGATGCCCGCATGGGTGCCGAAGCTGTCCGCGAACTGCTGCACGCTATCGACCTGGAACACGAGATTGGCCGTCTGCGTGAAGAAATTCCGCAAACCAACTCCGAAACCAAAATCAAGAAGCTGTCCAAGCGTCTGAAGTTGATGGAAGCCTTCCAGGGTTCCGGCAACCTTCCAGAATGGATGGTGCTGACCGTTCTGCCGGTTCTGCCGCCAGATCTGCGTCCGCTGGTCCCGTTGGATGGCGGTCGCTTCGCGACTTCCGACCTCAACGATCTTTATCGTCGAGTGATCAACCGTAACAACCGCTTGAAGCGCCTGCTGGATCTGTCCGCTCCGGACATCATCGTGCGCAACGAAAAGCGTATGTTGCAGGAAGCCGTCGACGCACTGCTCGACAACGGTCGTCGTGGTCGCGCCATCACCGGTTCGAACAAGCGTCCTCTGAAATCCCTGGCTGACATGATCAAGGGTAAGCAGGGTCGTTTCCGTCAGAACTTGCTCGGTAAGCGTGTTGACTACTCTGGCCGTTCGGTAATTACCGTAGGTCCGACCCTGCGTCTGCACCAGTGCGGTCTGCCGAAGAAAATGGCTCTCGAGCTGTTCAAGCCGTTCATTTTCGGCAAGCTGGAAATGCGTGGTCTTGCGACCACCATCAAAGCAGCCAAGAAGATGGTCGAGCGCGAGCTGCCGGAAGTTTGGGACGTTCTCGCTGAAGTGATCCGTGAACACCCGGTTCTCCTCAACCGTGCACCGACCCTTCACCGTCTGGGTATCCAGGCGTTTGAACCAGTACTGATCGAAGGTAAGGCTATCCAGCTGCACCCTCTGGTCTGTGCTGCGTACAACGCCGACTTCGACGGCGACCAAATGGCCGTGCACGTACCGCTGACGCTGGAAGCCCAGCTGGAAGCGCGTGCGTTGATGATGTCGACCAACAACATTCTGTCGCCAGCCAACGGTGAGCCAATCATCGTTCCTTCGCAGGACGTTGTATTGGGTCTGTACTACATGACTCGTGAAGCGATCAACGCCAAGGGCGAAGGTCGTGTGTTCGCGGATCTGCAGGAAGTTGACCGTGTGTTCCGTGCCGGCGAAGCCGCACTGCACGCCAAGGTCAAAGTGCGGATCAACGAAACCGTTAACGATCGTGACGGTGGCAGCGTCAAGAACACCCGTATCGTCGACACCACTGTCGGCCGTGCGCTGTTGTTCCAGGTTGTTCCACCTGGCCTGTCGTACGACGTCGTCAACCAGCCGATGAAGAAAAAGGCGATCTCCAAGCTGATCAACCAATGCTATCGCGTGGTTGGTTTGAAAGAGACCGTGATCTTCGCTGATCAGTTGATGTACACCGGTTTTGCTTATTCGACCATTTCCGGCGTTTCCATCGGTGTTAACGACTTCGTTATCCCGGATGAAAAAGCCCGCATCATCGGTGCTGCCACCGACGAAGTGAAAGAGATCGAAAGTCAGTACGCCTCCGGCCTGGTAACTCAGGGCGAGAAGTACAACAAAGTGATCGACCTTTGGTCCAAGGCTAACGACGAAGTTTCCAAGGCGATGATGGCCAACCTCTCGAAAGAGAAAGTCATCGACCGTCATGGCGTCGAAGTCGACCAAGAGTCTTTCAACTCGATGTACATGATGGCCGACTCGGGTGCACGGGGTTCTGCTGCGCAGATCCGTCAGCTGGCCGGTATGCGTGGCCTGATGGCCAAGCCGGACGGTTCCATCATCGAAACGCCGATTACTGCGAACTTCCGTGAAGGTTTGAGCGTACTTCAGTACTTCATCTCGACTCACGGTGCTCGTAAAGGTCTGGCGGATACCGCGTTGAAAACTGCGAACTCCGGTTACCTGACTCGTCGTCTGGTAGACGTGGCGCAGGATCTGGTTGTGACCGAGATCGATTGCGGCACCGAGCATGGCCTGGTAATGACTCCGCACATTGAAGGCGGTGACGTTGTTGAGCCATTGGGTGAGCGCGTATTGGGTCGTGTCATTGCCCGTGACGTATTCAAGCCAGGTACCGAAGAAGTTATCGTTCCTGCCGGCACGCTGGTAGACGAGAAGTGGGTCGAGTTCATCGAGCTGAACAGCATCGACGAAGTGATCGTGCGTTCGCCGATCAGCTGCGAAACCCGCTACGGCATCTGCGCCAAGTGCTATGGCCGTGACTTGGCTCGTGGTCACCAGGTGAACATCGGTGAAGCGGTCGGCGTTATCGCTGCCCAGTCCATTGGTGAGCCGGGTACCCAGCTGACCATGCGTACGTTCCACATCGGTGGTGCGGCAAGCCGGACCTCCGCAGCCGACAGCGTTCAGGTGAAGAATGGCGGTACCGTCCGTCTGCACAACCTGAAACACGTTGAGCGAGTGGATGGCTGCCTGGTAGCTGTATCCCGTTCCGGTGAGCTGGCAATCGCTGATGACTTCGGTCGTGAGCGCGAGCGCTACAAGCTGCCGTACGGTGCTGTGATTTCGGTTAAGGAAGGTGACAAGGTCGACGCTGGCGCAATCGTGGCCAAGTGGGATCCGCACACTCACCCAATCGTTACCGAAATGAAAGGTACCGTGACCTACGTGGGCATGGAAGAAGGCATCACGATCAAGCGTCAGACTGACGAATTGACCGGTATGACCAACATTGAAGTACTCGACGCCAAAGACCGTCCAGCTGCCGGTAAAGATATCCGTCCTGCTGTGAAGATGGTTGATGACAACGGCAAGGATCTCTTGCTGCCGGGTACCGATGTAATTGCTCAGTACTTCCTGCCTGCCAACGCCCTTGTCGGTGTGGCGGACGGTGCGAAAATCGCGATCGGTGATGTTATCGCTCGTATTCCGCAAGAGACTTCGAAGACCCGCGACATCACCGGTGGTCTGCCGCGTGTTGCCGACTTGTTCGAAGCCCGTCGTCCGAAAGAAGCCTCGATTCTGGCTGAAGTCAGCGGCACCATCGCGTTCGGTAAAGAGACCAAAGGCAAGCGCCGTCTGGTTATCACCCCGAACGACGGTAGCGATCCGTACGAAGAGCTGATTCCGAAGTGGCGCCACCTGAACGTCTTCGAAGGCGAACAGGTAAACCGCGGCGAAGTTATCTCCGACGGCCCGAGCGATCCACACGACATCCTGCGTCTGCTGGGTGTGAGTGCGCTGGCCAAGTACATCGTGAACGAGATCCAGGACGTTTATCGTCTGCAAGGCGTGAAGATCAACGACAAGCACATCGAGACCATCCTGCGTCAGATGCTGCGTAAAGTTGAGATCGCTGAATCCGGCGATTCCAGTTTCATCAAGGGCGACCAGATGGAATTGACTCACGTTCTGGTAGAGAACGAGCGTCTGGCTGGCGACGAGAAATTCGTTTCCAAGTTCACTCGCGTACTGTTGGGTATCACCAAGGCATCGCTGTCCACCGAATCGTTCATCTCGGCGGCTTCCTTCCAGGAAACCACTCGCGTACTGACCGAAGCGGCGGTAACCGGCAAACGCGACTACCTGCGCGGCCTGAAAGAAAACGTCGTCGTGGGTCGTCTGATCCCGGCGGGTACCGGTCTGGCTTATCACAGCGAGCGTAAGCGCCGCCGTGATGCTGACAAACCGTTGCGCGTAAGCGCCAGTGAAGTGGAAGCTGCACTGACCGAAGCGCTGAACTCGAGCGGTAACTGAGTTCTGCGATAAATGAGTGTGAGGCCCTGGCCATTCCGTTCATCGAATCGAGACAAATTGTCGAGGTTGGATGAGCGGGGAGGTCGGGGCCTTGCCTTGACTGGGGGCAAGATCCTCTTTAGACTCTTGTACCCCTAAATTTGGCGGGAATTCGTTCCTGCCATTTTGCTTTTCTTGCAAGACAATAGCGTCGCAAGACAACAGTGGAGCTAGTAGATGGCAACTATCAACCAGCTGGTACGTCAGCCGCGTAAGCGTATCGTCGAGAAATCCGACGTGCCTGCGCTGCAGAACTGCCCGCAACGTCGTGGCGTATGCACCCGTGTGTATACCACTACGCCGAAAAAACCTAACTCGGCACTGCGTAAAGTATGCCGTGTGCGTCTGACCAACGGTTTCGAGGTTTCCTCGTACATCGGCGGTGAAGGCCACAACCTGCAAGAGCACAGCGTCGTACTGATTCGTGGCGGCCGTGTAAAAGACTTGCCAGGTGTTCGTTACCACACCGTTCGCGGTTCTTTGGATACTTCCGGCGTTAAAGGTCGTAACCAGGGTCGTTCGAAGTACGGTACCAAGAAGCCTAAGTAGTAGTGGCTTTTTGTAAAAACTGAATCATCTATTTTTCTGAGTCGATAAGAGTAAGGTCGGAGGCGTCCCGAAAGGGCACCGATTCCGAGCGAACCTGAAGACCGTTTGAGGGCTTATCCATGCCAAGAAGACGCGTAGCAGCCAAGCGCGAAGTGCTTGACGATCCAAAATACGGCAGCCAGATCCTGGCCAAGTTCATGAACCACGTGATGGAAAGCGGCAAGAAAGCCGTTGCCGAGCGTATCGTTTATGGCGCGCTGGAAAAGGTTAAAGAACGCAAGAACAGCGACCCCCTGGAAATCTTCGAGAAAGCTCTCGACGCCATCGCTCCGCTGGTCGAAGTAAAGTCGCGCCGTGTAGGCGGTGCTACTTACCAGGTTCCGGTCGAAGTTCGTCCGTCCCGTCGTAACGCTCTGGCAATGCGCTGGTTGGTAGACTTCGCCCGTAAGCGCGGCGAGAAGTCTATGGCTCTGCGTTTGGCTGGCGAACTGTTGGACGCTGCTGAAGGTAAAGGTGCTGCAGTTAAGAAGCGTGAAGACGTGCACCGTATGGCTGAAGCCAACAAGGCTTTCTCGCACTACCGCTTCTAATTTTAGCGTCACTAATTTTGCGAGGGCTTTATGGCTCGTACAACACCGATTAATCGCTACCGTAACATTGGTATCGTAGCTCACGTGGATGCTGGTAAAACCACCACCACCGAGCGCGTCCTTTTTTACACTGGCAAAAGTCACAAAATGGGCGAGGTGCATGACGGCGCCGCGACCACCGACTGGATGGTGCAGGAGCAGGAGCGTGGTATTACCATTACTTCTGCTGCCATTACCGCCTTCTGGCAGGGTTCCGAGAAGCAGCACAAAGACCAATACCGCTTCAACGTCATCGACACCCCGGGCCACGTTGACTTCACTATTGAAGTTGAACGTTCCCTGCGTGTTCTCGACGGCGCGGTTGTTGTGTTCTGCGGTACCTCGGGTGTTGAGCCTCAGTCGGAAACCGTATGGCGTCAGGCCAACAAATACGGCGTTCCACGTCTTGTTTACGTAAACAAGATGGACCGTGCTGGTGCGAACTTCCTGCGCGTGATCGGTCAGATCAAGCAGCGTCTGGGTCACACCCCGGTGCCAATCCAGTTGGCTATCGGTTCCGAAGACAATTTCCAGGGTCAGATCGATCTGATGGCCATGGAAGCTGTTTACTGGAATGACTCCGACAAAGGCATGGTTCCTGTTCGCAAGCCTATCCCTGCTGAATTGCAGGAACTGGCTGACGAATGGCGCGGCAACATGATTGAAGCTGCAGCCGAAGCCAGCGAAGAGCTGATGAACAAGTACCTCGAAGGTGAAGAACTCACTAACGCGGAAATCAAGGCCGCTCTGCGTCAGCGTACTATCGCTGGCGAGATCGTTCTGGCTGTTTGCGGTTCTTCCTTCAAGAACAAGGGTGTTCCCCTGGTTCTCGACGCCGTTATCGACTACCTGCCTGCTCCTACCGACATTCCTGCCATCAAGGGTACTGACCCGGATGACGAGACCAAGGAAATGGAGCGTCACGCAGACGACAGCGAGCCGTTCTCGGCTCTGGCGTTCAAGATCGCTACCGACCCATTCGTGGGTACCTTGACCTTCGTCCGCGTTTACTCGGGCGTGTTGGCCTCCGGCGACGGCGTGATCAACTCGGTTAAAGGCAAGAAAGAGCGCGTGGGTCGTATGGTGCAAATGCACGCAAACGCCCGTGAAGAAATCAAGGAAGTACGCGCTGGTGACATCGCGGCCTTGATCGGCATGAAGGACGTCACCACGGGTGAAACTTTGTGCAACGCTGACAAGCCAATCATCCTGGTTCGCATGGACTTCCCGGAGCCGGTTATTTCGGTTGCCGTTGAGCCTAAGACCAAGGACGACCAGGAAAAAATGGGTATCGCTCTGGGCAAACTTGCTCAGGAAGATCCATCTTTCCGCGTCAAGACTGATGAAGAGACTGGTCAAACGATCATCTCCGGCATGGGCGAGTTGCACCTGGACATCCTGGTAGACCGGATGCGCCGTGAGTTCAACGTCGAAGCCAACATCGGTAAGCCTCAAGTTTCGTACCGTGAGCGCATCACGAAGAGCTGCGAAATTGAAGGCAAGTTCGTTCGTCAGTCCGGCGGTCGTGGCCAGTTCGGTCACTGCTGGATTCGTTTTGCTCCTGCTGACGAAGGTCAGGAAGGTCTGCAATTCCTGAACGAAGTAGTGGGTGGTGTGGTTCCTAAGGAATACATCCCGGCTATCCAGAAGGGTATCGAAGAGCAGATGAAGAACGGCGTAGTTGCCGGCTATCCGCTGATCGGCCTGAAGGCTACCGTGTTTGATGGTTCCTACCACGACGTCGACTCCAACGAGATGGCGTTTAAGGTGGCTGCTTCCATGGCGACCAAGCAACTGGCCCAGAAGGGCGGTGGTGAGTTGCTTGAGCCGATCATGGCGGTAGAGGTTGTTACGCCTGAAGACTATATGGGTGACGTGATGGGCGACCTTAACCGTCGTCGCGGCATGATCCTGGGTATGGAAGACACGGTCTCCGGCAAAGTAATTCGTGCTGAAGTTCCGCTGGGTGAGATGTTCGGTTATGCGACCGACGTCCGTTCCATGTCCCAAGGTCGCGCAAGCTACTCTATGGAATTCAAAAAATACAATACGGCTCCGTCGCACATCGTCGAAACCGTTACCAAAAAACAAGGCTGATTCAGCCCCTTTAGGCTAGGAGTTAATTGTCGTGGCTAAAGAAAAATTTGATCGTTCCCTACCGCACGTCAACGTTGGCACCATCGGTCACGTTGACCATGGTAAAACCACTCTGACTGCTGCTCTGACTCGCGTCTGCTCCGAAGTTTTCGGTTCGGCTGTTGTTGCTTTCGACAAAATCGACAGCGCTCCAGAAGAAAAGGCTCGTGGTATCACCATCAACACCGCGCACGTTGAATACAACTCGCTGATCCGTCACTACGCTCACGTTGACTGCCCAGGTCACGCTGACTATGTGAAGAACATGATCACCGGTGCTGCTCAGATGGACGGCGCTATCCTGGTTTGCTCGGCCGCTGATGGTCCGATGCCACAAACCCGTGAGCACATCCTGCTGTCCCGCCAGGTTGGCGTTCCGTACATCGTTGTCTTCCTGAACAAGGCTGACATGGTTGACGACGCTGAGCTGCTGGAACTGGTTGAGATGGAAGTGCGCGACCTGCTGAGCACTTACGACTTCCCAGGTGACGACACTCCGATCATCATCGGTTCGGCTCTGATGGCTCTGAACGGCCAAGACGACAACGAAATGGGCACCACTGCCGTTCGTAAACTGGTTGAGACTCTGGACAGCTACATTCCAGATCCAGTTCGTGTTATCGACAAGCCGTTCCTGATGCCAATCGAAGACGTATTCTCGATCTCCGGTCGCGGTACTGTTGTAACTGGTCGTATCGAGCGCGGTATCGTCAAGGTTCAGGATCCACTGGAAATCGTTGGTCTGCGTGACACTACCGTCACCACCTGCACCGGTGTTGAAATGTTCCGTAAGCTGCTCGACGAAGGTCGTGCTGGCGAGAACTGCGGCGTTCTGCTGCGTGGTACCAAGCGTGACGACGTTGAGCGTGGCCAGGTTCTGGTTAAGCCAGGTTCGGTTAAGCCGCACACCAAGTTCGAAGCTGAAGTCTACGTTCTGAGCAAAGAAGAAGGCGGTCGTCATACTCCGTTCTTCAAAGGCTACCGTCCACAGTTCTACTTCCGTACTACTGACGTGACTGGTAACTGCGAACTGCCGGAAGGCGTTGAAATGGTAATGCCAGGCGACAACATCAAAATGGTTGTCACCCTGATCAAGACCATCGCAATGGAAGACGGTCTGCGTTTCGCTATCCGTGAAGGCGGTCGTACCGTCGGCGCTGGCGTCGTAGCCAAAATCATCGAGTAAGCTCTTTTTGAGTAAGCTTTGATGAGTTGAAAAAGCCCCCGCTTAGCGGGGGCTTTTTTATTGGGTTGACACCTATCTGGGGCGTCTATAGAATTGCGCCTCCTTTTAACGGGCGTATTGCGCCCGGTGGGAATAGCAGCCGGAGTCTGAAATCCAATGCAAAATCAGCAAATCCGTATCAGGTTGAAGGCTTTTGACCATCGCCTGATCGACCAATCCACCCAGGAAATCGTGGAAACCGCGAAACGTACTGGTGCTCAAGTGCGTGGTCCAATTCCACTGCCTACCCGTAAAGAGCGGTTCACCGTTCTGGTCTCCCCGCACGTCAACAAAGACGCGCGTGACCAGTACGAGATCCGTACTCATAAGCGCGTTCTGGACATCGTCCAGCCAACGGATAAAACCGTTGATGCTCTTATGAAGCTTGATCTTGCGGCCGGTGTGGAAGTGCAGATCAGCCTCGGCTAAGACTCGGTCTTAGTCGTGTAACGCTCTGAAATGGGCGGCCATAGCGGGTGAAAGCCCCGTACACTCATGAGGTTTACAACATGACTATTGGTGTAGTCGGTCGTAAATGCGGTATGACCCGTATTTTCACCGAAGAAGGTGTCTCCATTCCGGTCACGGTCATTGAGATCGAGCCGAATCGCGTCACCCAGTTCAAAACTGAAGAGACCGATGGCTATCGTGCAGTGCAAGTCACTGTAGGCGAGCGTCGTGCTTCGCGTGTAACAGCTGCTCAGGCTGGCCACTTCGCTAAGGCGAACGTAGCCGCTGGTCGTACCGTAATGGAATTCCGTCTTGAAGAAGGCGAGTACCAGGCCGGCGATCTGATCAACGCTGAAATCTTCGCCGCTGGTCAGCTGGTTGATGTAACCGGTCAGTCCAAGGGTAAAGGCTTCCAGGGTACGATCAAGCGTTGGAACTTCCGCGGGCAAGATAATACCCACGGTAACTCCGTGTCCCACCGCGTTCCAGGCTCTATCGGCCAGTGCCAGACTCCTGGTCGTGTATTCAAGGGCAAAAAAATGTCCGGTCATATGGGCGCTGAGCGCGTGACCGTGCAGTCCCTCGAAGTAGTGCGCGTGGACGCTGAACGCAATCTGTTGTTGGTCAAGGGTGCTGTTCCTGGCGCTACTGGCGGCAACTTGGTTGTACGTCCAGCAGCCAAGGCTCGCGGTTAAGGGGAAGCTGACATGCAATTAAATGTAAATGACGCTCAAGCGATCGAAGTTTCCGAACTGACATTTGGCGGCGAATTCAACGAGACGCTGGTTCACCAAGCAGTCGTGGCCTACATGGCTGGCGGCCGTCAAGGTAGCAAGCAGCAAAAGACCCGTTCCGACGTTCGTGGTGGCGGTAAGCGCCCATGGCGTCAGAAAGGTACTGGCCGTGCTCGTGCCGGTACTATCCGTAGCCCAATCTGGCGTGGCGGCGGTACCACTTTCGCAGCTCGTCCTCAGGATCACACCCAGAAGCTGAACAAGAAGATGTATCGCGCAGCAATGCGCTCCATCCTTGCTGAGCTGGTGCGTACTGATCGTCTGGTTGTGGTTCAGGACTTCGCTGTTGATGCACCGAAGACCAAAGATCTGCTGAACAAACTGACCGGCATGGGCCTGACTGACGTCTTGATCGTGTCTGAAGTAGTTGATCAGAACCTGTACCTGGCTGCTCGTAACCTGCCACACGTTGATGTACGTGACGTGCAAGGTTCCGATCCAGTTAGTCTGATCGCATACGACAAGGTGTTGATCACCGTGTCGGCCGTGAAGAAATTCGAGGAGCTGCTGGGATGAACCAGGAACGCGTATTTAAAGTTCTGCTTGGCCCGCACGTTTCCGAGAAGGCTACGGTTCTGGCTGACAAGAAAGGCCAGTTCGTTTTCAAGGTTGCAACTGACGCAACCAAGCTGGAAATCAAGAAGGCCGTCGAAAGCCTGTTCAGCGTGAAAGTAGAGCGTGTTACTACCCTGAATGTTCTGGGTAAGAGCAAGCGCACTGCTCGCGGTCTGGGCAAGCGTAATGACTGGAAGAAGGCAGTTATCTCCCTTCAGCCAGGCCAAGATCTCGATTTCAGCAGCAGTGCTGAGTAAGGAAGGGGTGCATCATGGCAATCGTTAAATGCAAACCGACTTCCCCTGGCCGCCGTTTTGTGGTCAAGGTGGTCAACCAGGAGCTGCATAAAGGCGCTCCTCACGCACCGCTGCTCGAGAAAAAATCGAAGACTGGTGGTCGTAACAACAATGGTCGTATTACCACTCGTCACATCGGTGGTGGCCATAAGCAGCATTATCGTCTGGTCGATTTCCGTCGCAACGACAAAGATGGCATCGCTGCCACTGTCGAGCGTATCGAATACGATCCAAACCGTACTGCTCACATCGCTCTGCTGCTGTACGCAGATGGCGAGCGTCGCTACATCATCGCCCCTAAAGGCGTGAGTGCTGGCGACCAGCTGATCGCAGGTGCTCTGGCACCGATCAAGCCGGGCAACGCTCTGCAACTGCGTAACATTCCAGTTGGTAGCACCGTACACGGCATCGAATTGAAGCCAGGTAAAGGCGCGCAAATCGCTCGTTCCGCTGGTGCTTCGGCTCAGCTGATCGCTCGTGAAGGTGTCTACGTGACCCTGCGTCTGCGTTCTGGTGAGATGCGTAAAGTGCTGGCTGAATGCCGCGCGACCCTGGGTGAAGTCTCGAACTCCGAGCACAGCCTGCGTTCGCTGGGTAAAGCTGGTGCCAAACGCTGGCGTGGCGTTCGCCCAACCGTTCGTGGTGTTGCCATGAACCCGGTTGACCACCCACATGGTGGTGGTGAAGGTCGTACCTCTGGTGGTCGTCATCCGGTATCGCCATGGGGCTTCCCGACTAAGGGCGCGAAGACTCGTGGTAATAAGCGTACCGACAAAATGATCGTCCGTCGTCGCAAGTAAATAGAGGGATACGACAGTGCCACGTTCTCTGAAAAAAGGTCCTTTTATTGATCTTCACCTACTGAAGAAGATCGAAGTGGCGGCGGAAAAGAACGATCGCAAACCAGTTAAAACCTGGTCGCGTCGTTCGATGATCCTGCCACAAATGGTCGGTCTGACCATTGCAGTGCATAACGGTCGTCAACATGTTCCAGTTCTCGTGAACGAAGACATGGTCGGCCACAAACTGGGCGAGTTTGCCGGTACCCGCACATATCGTGGGCACGTGGCAGACAAGAAAGCCAAGCGTTAAGGGGTAAGGAACGATGGAAGTAGCCGCTAAGTTGTCGGGCGCTCGAATCTCCGCCCAGAAAGCCCGCTTGGTCGCCGACCAGATCCGCGGGAAGAAGGTGGGCGAAGCGCTCAACCTGTTGGCTTTCAGCAGTAAGAAAGCCGCCGAGATCATGAAGAAAGTGCTGGAGTCGGCCGTAGCCAACGCCGAGCATAACGAAGGCGCAGACGTTGATGACCTTAAAGTCAGCACCGTTTTCGTCAACGAAGGGCGTTCGCTGAAGCGAATCATGCCACGTGCCAAAGGCCGTGCTGATCGCATCGTCAAGCGGTCTTGCCATATCACTGTCAAGGTTGCTGACAAGTAACGGAGTCGAAGAGATGGGTCAGAAAGTACATCCCATTGGCATTCGCCTGGGAATCGTCAAGGAGCACACCTCCGTCTGGTACGCAGACGGTCGGACTTATGCGGACTATTTGTTCGCTGATCTGAAGGTGCGTGAGTATCTCCAAGACAAACTAAAAAGCGCGTCCGTAAGCCGTATCGATATCCATCGTCCGGCTCAAACTGCACGTATCACCATCCACACCGCTCGTCCAGGTATCGTTATCGGGAAGAAAGGTGAAGATGTTGAGAAACTGCGTCAGGACCTGACCAAGCAAATGGGTGTGCCTGTGCACATCAATATCGAAGAAATCCGCAAGCCGGAGCTCGACGGTATGTTGGTTGCGCAGAGCGTAGCTCAGCAGCTGGAGCGTCGCGTAATGTTCCGTCGCGCTATGAAGCGCGCTGTACAGAACGCCATGCGCATTGGTGCCAAAGGCATCAAAATCCAAGTGAGCGGTCGTCTCGGCGGTGCTGAAATCGCACGTACTGAATGGTATCGCGAAGGTCGTGTGCCACTGCACACCCTGCGTGCCGACATCGACTATGCCAACTACGAAGCTCACACCACTTACGGTGTGATCGGTGTAAAGGTTTGGATCTTCAAGGGCGAAGTAATTGGTGGTCGCCAAGAAGAACTGAAACCACAAGCACCAGCGCCTCGTAAAAAAGCTGCTAAGTAAGGGGTACGCCAAATGTTGCAACCAAAGCGTACGAAGTTCCGCAAGCAGATGACAGGCCACAACCGTGGTCTGGCTCAGCGCGGTAGCAAAGTCAGCTTCGGCGAGTTCGCGCTGAAGTCTGTAGCTCGTGGTCGTCTCACCGCTCGTCAGATCGAGTCAGCGCGTCGTGCACTGACCCGTCACGTTAAACGTGGCGGCAAGATCTGGATCCGTGTATTCCCGGACAAGCCTATTTCCAAAAAGCCCCTCGAAGTTCGGATGGGTAAAGGTAAGGGTAGTGTGGAGTACTGGGTTGCCCAGATTCAGCCAGGCAAAGTCCTGTATGAAATCGAGGGCGTTTCTGAAGAGCTGGCGCGTGAGGCTTTTGCCCTGGCTGCTGCAAAGCTGCCGCTCGCCACCGCTTTTGTTAAACGGACGGTGATGTGATGAAAGCGAACGAACTTCGTGAAAAAGACGCGCCGCAGCTTAACGAGCAACTGCTCGGCCTGCTGCGCGACCAGTTCAATCTGCGTATGCAGAAAGCAACTGGCCAGTTGGGGCAGTCTCACCTGCTCCGGCAAGTTAAGCGTGACATCGCTCGCGTGAAGACTGTGCTCAAACAGCAGGCAGGTAAGTAATCATGGCTGAAGCCGAAAAAACCGTCCGTACGCTGACTGGCCGTGTTGTCAGCGACAAAATGGACAAGACCATCACCGTTCTGATCGAGCGTCGCGTAAAGCACCCGATCTACGGTAAATACGTTAAGCGTTCGACTAAGCTGCACGCGCACGACGAAACCAATCAGTGCCACATCGGCGACAAAGTCACTATTCGTGAAACTCGTCCTTTGGCCAAGACCAAGTCTTGGGCGCTGGTTGATGTTCTCGAACGCGCTGTGGAAGTCTAAGGACTAGGGGTCGGAGAAATTATATGATTCAGACTCAATCCATGCTCGATGTGGCCGATAACAGCGGCGCACGCCGCGTTATGTGCATCAAGGTGCTGGGTGGCTCCCATCGTCGTTACGCTGGTATCGGTGACATCATCAAAGTTACCGTGAAGGAAGCAATTCCTCGCGGTAAAGTGAAAAAAGGCCAAGTGATGACTGCTGTTGTAGTCCGCACTCGTCACGGCGTACGTCGTGCTGATGGCTCCATTATCCGCTTTGATGGCAACGCTGCTGTTCTTCTGAACAACAAGCAAGAGCCGATCGGCACCCGTATCTTTGGGCCAGTGACCCGTGAACTTCGTACTGAGAAGTTCATGAAGATCGTCTCGCTCGCCCCAGAAGTGCTGTAAGGAGATCCGACATGCAAAAGATTCGTCGTGACGACGAGATCATCGTGATCGCCGGCAAAGACAAAGGTAAGCGCGGTAAGGTGCTTAAGGTTCTCGCTAACAACCGTCTGGTTATTGGCGGTCTGAACCTGGTAAAGCGTCATACCAAGCCTAACCCTATGTCGGGCGTGCAAGGCGGTATCGTCGAAAAAGAAGCTCCACTGGATGCTTCTAACGTCGCCATTTTCAACGGCGAAACCAACAAGGCTGATCGCGTTGGTTTTAAAGTAGAAGACGGCAAGAAAATTCGTGTCTTCAAGTCGACCCAAAAAGCGGTTGATGCTTGAACACTGCTAGGTAGATGAGACCATGGCACGACTAAAAGAGATTTACTGGAAGGAAATCGCACCGAAGCTTAAGGAAGAACTTAAGCTTTCGAACGTGATGGAAGTTCCACGCGTTACAAAAATCACCCTGAACATGGGTCTGGGCGAAGCGGTCGGTGACAAAAAAGTCATCGAGCACGCTGTTGCTGACCTGGAAAAGATCACCGGCCAGAAAGTCGTTGTGACCTACGCTCGGAAATCCATCGCTGGCTTTAAAGTCCGTGAAGGTTGGCCGATCGGCGTCAAAGTGACCCTGCGCCGTGAGCGTATGTATGAATTCCTGGATCGTCTGCTGTCGATCTCCCTGCCTCGGGTTCGCGACTTCCGCGGCCTGAATGCCAAGTCCTTCGATGGTCGTGGTAACTACAGCATGGGCGTTAAAGAGCAGATCATCTTCCCGGAAATCGACTACGACAAGATCGATGCTCTCCGCGGTCTGGACATTACCCTGACCACCACTGCCAAGAACGATGACGAAGGTCGCGCCCTGTTGCGTGCTTTCAAATTCCCGTTCCGCAACTGATTGGAGTAGGAAAATGGCCAAGATGAGCATGAAAAACCGCGAGCTGAAGCGTCAGCTCACGGTTGCCAAGTACGCCAAAAAGCGTGCAGCACTGAAAGCTATCATCGTTGATCTGAACGCAAGTCCAGAAGCACGTTGGGAAGCTACAGTCGCTCTGCAGAAGCAGCCACGTGACGCAAGCGCTTCGCGCATGCGTAACCGCTGCCGCCTGACCGGTCGTCCACACGGCGTTTACCGCAAGTTCGGCCTCGGCCGTAACAAACTGCGTGAAGCGGCCATGCGTGGTGACGTACCTGGTCTGGTTAAAGCCAGCTGGTAAGCACTGTCAAAGTCTCGGTGTTCGGGATCGCAAGATCCTGACCGCCGGTGACCTTGAACTTGAATCAAGCCCCTTTTGGGGCTTGATTCATTTGTGGGGTGTGTCTAGAATACCCGGCTCGCCTGAGCCCGTGCTTTTTTCGCGCGGATGTACTCGGCGACACGTAGTAGCCGCAAGGCTAATTTTTTGTGTATTAGGAGCGTCTAGCCCATGAGTATGCAGGACCCGTTAGCGGACATGCTAACTCGAATCCGTAATGCCCAGATGGCTGAAAAGTCCGTCGTAAGCATGCCATCTTCTACTTTGAAGGTAGCTGTTGCCAAAGTCCTGAAGGACGAAGGTTACATTGCGGGTTATCAGATCAGCAGCGAAATCAAGCCACTGCTGTCCATCGAGCTGAAGTACTTCGAAGGCCGTCCGGTCATCGAGGAAGTGAAGCGCGTTAGCCGTCCAGGCCTGCGTCAGTACAAGTCCGTCGATGATCTGCCAAAAGTTCGTGGCGGTCTCGGTGTGTCTATCGTCTCCACCAACAAAGGTGTGATGACGGATCGTGCTGCGCGCGCTGCCGGTGTCGGCGGCGAAGTTCTTTGCACTGTGTTCTAAGGGGGGATAAGCATGTCACGCGTCGCTAAGAACCCCGTTAAGCTGCCAGCCGGTGTCGAAGTCAAATTCGCAGGCCAACAGCTTTCGGTGAAGGGTGCCAAGGGCACTCTCGAACTGAACATCCATTCGTCCGTTGAGATCGTTGAAGAAGCTGGTGAGCTGCGTTTCGCTGCTCGCAATGGCGATCAACAAACTCGCGCAATGGCTGGTACCACTCGTGCGTTGGTAAACAACATGGTCCAAGGCGTAAGCCAAGGCTTCGAGCGTAAGCTCCAGCTGGTCGGTGTTGGTTACAAAGCGCAAGCAAAAGGCACAGTGCTGAACCTGGCTCTTGGCTTCTCGCACCCAGTGGATTATGAACTGCCGGAAGGCATCACCGCTGAGACTCCTAGCCAGACCGATATCCTGATCAAGGGCATCGATAAGCAGCTGGTAGGTCAAGTGGCCGCCGAGATCCGCGACTTCCGTCCACCAGAGCCGTACAAAGGCAAAGGTGTGCGCTACGCGGACGAAGTCGTCCGTCGTAAAGAAGCCAAGAAGAAGTAGGGCATAGCAAATGACCGACAAAAAAGTTACTCGACTGCGTCGCGCTCGCAAAGCACGCCTGAAAATGCACGAACTCGAAGTCGTGCGTCTCTGCGTGTTCCGCTCGTCGCAGCACATCTACGCCCAGGTCATTTCGGCCGACGGCGCCAAAGTTCTGGCATCTGCCTCGACTTTGGATAAAGAACTGCGTGATGGTGCTACTGGCAACATCGACGCGGCCACTAAGGTTGGCCAGCTGGTCGCTACGCGTGCTAAGGCCGCTGGCGTCTCGCAAGTGGCTTTCGACCGCTCTGGCTTCAAGTACCACGGCCGCGTTAAAGCGCTGGCTGATGCTGCTCGTGAAGCTGGGCTGGAGTTCTAAGTTATGTCAAATAACGACCAAAAGCGCGACGAAGGCTACATCGAGAAGCTGGTTCAAGTTAACCGCGTAGCCAAAACCGTTAAAGGCGGCCGTATCTTCACTTTCACCGCGTTGACCGTGGTTGGTGATGGTAAAGGGCGTGTTGGCTTCGGCCGTGGCAAGTCACGTGAAGTGCCTGCTGCGATCCAGAAGGCAATGGAAGCTGCTCGTCGCAACATGATCCAAGTTGATCTGAACGGCACCACTCTGCAGTACGCAATGAAGTCCGGTCACGGCGCTTCGAAGGTGTACATGCAGCCTGCATCTGAAGGTACCGGTATCATCGCTGGCGGCGCTATGCGTGCTGTCCTCGAAGTTGCTGGCGTTCAGAACGTTCTGGCCAAGTGCTACGGCTCGACTAACCCGGTAAACGTGGTTCACGCCACTTTCAAAGGTTTGAAAGCTATGCAGTCTCCTGAATCCATTGCCGCCAAGCGTGGCAAAAGCGTCAAGGAGATCTTCTGATCATGGCTACCGTTAAAGTTACGCTGATCAAAAGCATGACCGGCCGCATCCCTAACCACAAACTGTGCGTTAAGGGTCTGGGTCTGCGTCGCATCGGTCACACTGTAGAAGTACTTGATACTCCCGAGAATCGCGGGATGATCAACAAGGCTTACTACATGCTGCGTGTCGAGGGTTAATCGATGAAACTCAATGATCTGAGTCCAGCGCCGGGTTCCCGTCGCGAAAAGCATCGTCCGGGCCGTGGTATCGGTAGTGGTTTGGGCAAGACCGGTGGCCGTGGCCACAAAGGTCAGTCCTCCCGCTCCGGTGGCACCATTGCTCCAGGCTTTGAAGGCGGTCAACAGCCGCTGCATCGTCGCCTGCCAAAGTTCGGTTTCGTTTCCCTGAAAGCCATGGATCGCGCAGAAGTGCGTTTGTCCGAGCTGGCTAAAGTGGAAGGCGACATCGTCACCGTGCAGTCCTTGAAAGATGCCAACGTGATCAACGTCAACGTACAGCGTGTGAAAATCATGCTGTCCGGCGAAGTGACTCGCGCTGTTACCATCGGAAAGGGAATCGGCGCCACCAAAGGTGCGCGTGCGGCTATCGAAGCAGCTGGCGGCAAGTTCGAGGAATAAATGGCTAAGCAAGGTGCTCTCTCTGCGCTCGGCAAAGGCGGTATGTCTGAACTCTGGGCTCGTCTGCGTTTTCTGTTCCTGGCGATTATCGTCTACCGAATAGGCGCACACATCCCGGTTCCAGGTATCAACCCGGACCGACTCGCGGACCTGTTTCGACAGAATGAGGGGACCATTCTTAGCTTGTTCAACATGTTTTCCGGCGGCGCGCTGGAGCGGATGAGCATCTTTGCACTGGGGATCATGCCGTACATCTCGGCATCGATCATCATGCAACTGATGACAGCCGTCAGCCCGCAGCTGGAGCAGTTGAAGAAGGAAGGTGAAGCTGGGCGTCGCAAGATTGCCCAGTACACCCGCTACGGCACTGTCGTCCTCGCTCTCGTTCAGGCAATTGGCATGTCCATTGGTCTGGCGGGGCAGGGCGTATCGTTCACTGGTGACTTTGGCTTCCATTTCGTCGCGGTATCCACTTTTGTGGCTGGTGCGATGTTCATGATGTGGCTGGGTGAGCAGATTACTGAGCGTGGTGTTGGCAACGGTATCTCGATGTTGATTTTCGCAGGTATCGTCGCCGGTCTTCCGAGAGCGATCGGGCAGTCTTTCGAGTCTGCACGTCAGGGTGATATCAACATTTTTGCCCTGGTTGCCATCGGTTTGCTGGCAGTAGCGATTATCGGTTTTGTGGTGTTCATTGAGCGTGGCCAGCGTCGTATTGCTGTTCACTACGCCAAGCGTCAGCAGGGCCGGAAGGTCTTCGCTGCGCAGACTAGCCACTTGCCGCTGAAGGTGAACATGGCCGGTGTTATTCCGGCTATTTTCGCGAGCAGCATTTTGCTGTTCCCGGCTTCGTTGGGTACCTGGTTCGGTCAGTCTGAAGGTATGGGCTGGTTGCAGGACATCTCGCAGTCGATCGCTCCTGGTCAGCCGTTGAATATTCTGCTGTTTAGTGCAGGGATTATTTTCTTCTGCTTCTTCTATACGGCGTTGATGTTCAATCCGAAAGACGTAGCGGAAAACCTGAAGAAGTCCGGTGCCTTTATTCCGGGCATCCGTCCAGGTGAGCAGTCGGCACGCTACATTGATGGCGTTCTGACTCGTTTGACCCTGTTCGGTGCTCTATATATGACGGCCGTGTGTCTGCTTCCCCAGTTCCTGGTGGTTGCGGCAAACGTACCGTTCTACCTTGGCGGGACCTCGTTGCTGATCGTCGTCGTGGTTGTGATGGACTTCATGTCCCAAGTACAATCGCACCTCGTTTCGCACCAGTACGAATCCCTGATGAAGAAAGCCAACCTGAAGGGTTACGGCAGCGGCATGTTGCGCTGAGTACCCATAAGGTTCGAGGAGTTGGTGATGAAAGTTCGTGCATCGGTGAAAAAGCTGTGCCGTAACTGCAAGATTATTCGCCGCGAAGGTGTTGTTCGAGTAATTTGCAGCGCGGAACCGCGTCACAAACAGCGCCAAGGCTGAGTGTGATTGTGCTTCAAGCCCGGTAGCTAGTGCGCTACCGGGTTGATTATTTGTTATTACAGCGATATTATCTCGCGCCCTATTTCTTGGCTTCCGGGGCGTAGGTAGCTGTCAATTGGAGTCCCACTGAATGGCCCGTATTGCAGGCGTTAACATTCCAGATAACAAGCATACTGTTATCTCGCTGACCTACATCTATGGTGTTGGTCGCACTACTGCACAGAAGATCTGTGCAGTGACTGGGGTAAACCCAGCCGCAAAGATCAAGGATCTGAGCGACGAGCAGATTGAACAGCTGCGTGGCGAAGTGGCGAAGTTCACCACTGAAGGTGACCTGCGTCGCGAAATCAACATGAAAATCAAGCGTTTGATGGACCTCGGTTGCTATCGCGGTCTGCGTCATCGTCGTGGTCTTCCAGTGCGCGGTCAGCGTACCAAGACTAACGCGCGTACCCGTAAAGGTCCGCGTAAGCCGATCCGCAAGTAATCGCCCCAGCGAATCGACAGGAAATTAATCATGGCTAAACCTGCTGCTCGTCCTCGTAAAAAAGTTAAAAAGACAGTGGTTGATGGCATCGCCCACATCCATGCTTCTTTTAACAACACAATCGTGACCATCACCGACCGTCAAGGCAACGCTCTTTCCTGGGCTACCTCCGGTGGTTCGGGTTTCCGCGGTTCCCGCAAGTCCACCCCGTTTGCTGCTCAAGTAGCTGCTGAACGTGCTGGTCAAGCTGCGCTGGAATACGGTCTGAAAAACCTCGACGTTAACGTCAAAGGTCCAGGCCCAGGTCGTGAATCTGCAGTCCGCGCTTTGAACGGCTGTGGCTACAAGATCGCCAGCATCACCGACGTGACGCCAATCCCGCACAACGGGTGCCGTCCGCCGAAGAAGCGCCGCGTGTAATCCAGGAGATTGTAAAGAATGGCTCGTTACATTGGTCCAAAATGCAAACTCGCTCGTCGCGAAGGCACCGATCTCTTTCTGAAGAGCGGCGTGCGCGCGATCGAATCGAAGTGCAACATTGAAGCAGCACCTGGTATCCACGGCCAACGCCGCGGTCGCCAGTCCGATTACGGCACCCAACTGCGTGAAAAGCAGAAGGTCCGTCGTATCTACGGCGTTCTCGAGCGTCAATTCAGCGGCTACTACAAAGAAGCTGCTGGCAAGAAAGGTGCAACTGGTGAGAACCTGCTGCAACTGCTCGAATGCCGTCTGGACAACGTTGTATACCGTATGGGTTTTGGCTCTACTCGTGCCGAATCCCGTCAGCTGGTATCGCACAAATCCGTCAGCGTTAACGGTCAGACCGTAAACGTGCCGTCGTACCAGGTTCGTGCTGGTGACGTGGTCGCGATTCGCGAGAAAGCAAAGAACCAACTTCGCATTGTCCAAGCTCTCGATCTGTGTGCCCAACGTGGCCGCGTAGAATGGGTAGAAGTAGACACTGAGAAGAAGTCGGGCGTTTTCAAGAACGTTCCAGCTCGCAGTGATCTGTCCGCCGACATCAACGAAAGCCTGATTGTCGAGCTCTACTCCAAGTAAGGGCTAGAAAATAGGTGCATCCATGCAGATTTCGGTAAATGAGTTCCTGACACCCCGCCATATTGATGTGCAGGTTGTCAGTCCAACCCGCGCCAAGATCACTCTCGAGCCTCTCGAGCGTGGTTTCGGCCACACCCTGGGCAACGCGCTGCGACGCATCCTGTTGTCCTCAATGCCCGGCTGTGCAGTAGTCGAGGCCGAGATTGACGGTGTACTCCATGAGTACAGCGCCATCGAAGGCGTACAGGAAGACGTAATTGAAATCCTGTTGAACCTTAAAGGTCTGGCTATCAAGCTGCACGGTCGTGACGAAGTTACGCTGACCTTGTCGAAGAAGGGTTCGGGGGTGGTTACCGCTGCCGATATTCAGCTGGATCATGATGTCGAGATCGTTAACCCCGATCACGTAATCGCTAACCTGGCGTCTAACGGCGCCCTGAACATGAAGCTCACCGTAGCTCGTGGTCGTGGTTATGAACCGGCAGACTCGCGTCAGAGCGATGAAGACGAAAGCCGCAGCATCGGTCGCTTGCAGCTTGACTCTTCGTTCAGCCCGGTTCGCCGTATCGCATACGTGGTGGAAAACGCCCGTGTCGAGCAGCGTACTAACCTGGACAAGCTGGTTATTGATCTGGAAACCAACGGTACCCTGGATCCTGAAGAGGCTATTCGCCGCGCTGCAACCATCCTGCAACAGCAGTTGGCTGCGTTCGTCGACCTTAAAGGTGACAGTGAGCCTGTGGTTGTCGAGCAGGAAGACGAGATCGATCCGATCCTGCTTCGCCCGGTTGACGATCTGGAACTGACTGTACGTTCGGCTAACTGCCTTAAGGCGGAAAACATCTACTACATCGGTGACCTGATTCAGCGTACCGAAGTAGAGCTGTTGAAGACTCCGAACCTTGGCAAGAAATCCTTGACTGAAATCAAGGACGTTCTGGCCTCCCGCGGTCTGTCCCTCGGCATGCGCCTCGACAACTGGCCGCCTGCAAGTCTTAAGAAGGACGACAAGGCGACTGCCTGATCGTCGTAATCACCGAACGTCGTGTTTGGTAAGGAATGAACCATGCGTCATCGTAAAAGTGGTCGTCACCTGAGCCGCACTAGCTCGCACCGCAAGGCCATGTTTCAAAACATGGCAGTGTCGCTGTTCGAGCACGAGCTGATCAAAACTACACTGCCGAAAGCTAAAGAACTGCGTCGCGTTGCTGAGCCGCTGATCACTTTGGCCAAGACAGACAGCCTGGCTAACCGCCGTCTGGCTTTCGACCGTACTCGTTCGAAAGCTATCGTTGGTAAGCTCTTCAACGACCTGGGCAAGCGTTACGCTACCCGTGAGGGTGGCTACCTGCGCATCCTCAAGTGCGGTTTCCGCACTGGCGACAACGCGCCTATGGCGTACGTCGAGTTGGTTGATCGTGCTACCGGCGGTGAAGCTGTATCCGCTGAGTAAGACGTCAGTCTGAAACGAAAAACCGGGCCCTGTGCCCGGTTTTTTGTGGGCGATTGAAAAGTTTTGCCCTTAACGGCTCGCTTCGTTAGTTATTTTCTATCGAAGCCTGCAGGTTAATGAATTAGTAGGTGTAACGTTTCTGATCGATACTCCCTCTCAGCCGATTAGCCGGCAGTTAAAGACTGACAGAGGAAGAGATCGCATGAGCCAAAATAAAATACTTACGACCGCCAGTGGCGCTCCTGTCGCCGACAACCAGAATTCTCGTTCCGCCGGCCCTCGTGGCCCATTGCTCCTCGACGACTTCCACCTGATCGAAAAGCTTGCGCACTTCAACCGTGAAAACATCCCGGAGCGCCGCGTGCACGCCAAAGGCTCGGGTGCTTACGGTACGTTCACCGTCACGCGTGACATCACCGAGTACACCAGTGCCAAGCTGTTTGAATCCGTTGGCAAGCAAACCCCAACGTTCCTGCGGTTTTCCACCGTAGGCGGTGAGCGCGGTTCGGCCGATACAGAGCGGGATCCACGTGGCTTCGCCCTGAAGTTCTACACCGAGGAAGGCAACTGGGACATCGTAGGCAACAACACGCCGGTGTTCTTCATTCGCGATCCGCTCAAATTTCCGGACTTTATCCACACTCAAAAACGCCTGCCTCAGAGCAACCTGAAAAGCGCGCAGATGATGTGGGACTTCTGGTCGCACTCGCCTGAGGCGCTGCACCAGGTCACCATCCTGTTTTCGGACCGTGGCATTCCTGACGGCTACCGTCACATGCACGGGTTCGGCAGCCACACGTACAGCCTGATCAACGCCAGCGGCGAGCGTCACTGGGTGAAGTGGCACTACAAGACCCAGCAAGGTATCAAGAATCTGGCGCCGGCAGAGGCTGCACGCCTGGCGGGTACCGATCCGGATTACGCTCAGCGCGACTTGTTTGGTGCAATTGAGCGCGGTGATTTCCCGAAATGGCGCGTATGCATTCAGATCATGACTGAGGCCCAGGCTGCGGCGCACCACGAGAACCCTTTCGACGTGACCAAGACCTGGTCGCAGAAAGAGTTTCCACTGATCGAAGTCGGGGAGCTGGAGCTCAACCGTAATCCGCTGAACTACTTCGCCGAAGTCGAGCAGGCGGCGTTCGGTCCGAGCAACATGGTGCCGGGTGTCGGCCTGTCGCCAGACCGCATGCTGCAAGGCCGCGTGTTCGCTTATGCAGATGCGCACCGCTACCGTGTAGGCACCAACCACCAGCAGCTGCCGGTGAATGCGCCTCGCAGCCCGGTCAACAGCTACCAGCGTGATGGTTCCATGGCGTTTGGCAGCAATGGCGGCGCTACGCCGAACTATGAGCCGAACAGCTACGTCGATTCGCCAAAACAAGCGTCTCGCTATGCTGAGCCAGCTCTGGCATTGAATGGCGCGGCTGATCGTTACGATCATCGCGAAGACAACGACTACTACAGCCATGCCGGTGCGCTGTTCCGGCTCATGAATGATGAACAGAAGGCGCTCTTGGTCAACAACATTGCCGGGGCGATGTCTGGTGTTTCAAGCGATGTGGTTGATCGCCAATTGCAGCATTTCTTCAAGGCCGACCCGGCGTATGGAGAAGCAATCGCAAAGGCTCTTAACGTACAGCTTAACGAAGTCTAAACGAGAAGCAGAACCGCCCTCATCTGGGCGGTTTTTGCGCTATTTAAACCACTTTTCTCAGAATATCTTCGCTTTTATCGCGCTTACACAGTGACCAAACAGTCGCTGTGGTTCAAACTACAGACTTTCAAGCAGGGAGATGTAGGGCGATGCAAGGCCACCCAGACGTAATCGATTACCTCAACACGTTGCTGACCGGCGAACTGGCTGCCCGTGATCAATATTTCGTTCACTCGCGGATGTATGAGGACTGGGGATTCACCAAGCTCTACGAACGAATCAACCACGAGATGGAAGAGGAAGCAGGGCACGCCGATGCCCTGATGCGCCGGATCCTGATGCTGGAAGGCACGCCACGCATGCGTCCAGACGATCTCGATGTCGGCACCACGGTACCGGACATGCTCGCTGCCGATCTGCGTCTGGAATACAAAGTCCGTGCCGCACTCTGCAAGGGCATCGAACTCTGCGAGCAGCACAAAGACTACGTCAGCCGCGAGATGCTGCGCATTCAGTTGAACGATACCGAAGAAGATCACACCTACTGGCTCGAGAAGCAGTTGGGTCTGATCAAGTTGATCGGTCTTGAGAATTACCTGCAATCTCACACCTGATTGCACCCGGACACAAAAAAGCCCCTGTCATCGACAAAGTGACAGGGGCTTTTTCATGGGCCTGATTCAGGCCTTGTCGCGAGCCAGCAATGGCTTGAGGTAGAAACCGGTGTGAGACTGCTTCATCTCGGAGACTTCCTCTGGCGTGCCGACCGCAATGATCTGCCCGCCTTTGGAGCCCCCTTCCGGTCCAAGATCCACCAGCCAGTCAGCTGTCTTGATCACGTCCAGGTTGTGCTCGATCACCACCACGGTGTTGCCGTGGTCGCGCAGTCGATGCAACACGTCGAGCAGTTGCTGGATATCCGCGAAGTGCAAACCGGTAGTCGGTTCATCGAGGATATACAGCGTCTTGCCGGTATCGCGCTTGGACAGTTCGCGGGACAGTTTCACCCGCTGCGCTTCACCACCGGACAGCGTGGTCGCCGATTGCCCGAGCTTGATGTACGACAGGCCGACATCCATCAGTGTCTGAAGCTTGCGCGCCAGTGCCGGAACTGCGTCAAAAAACACCCGAGCTTCTTCGATGGTCATCTCAAGGGTTTCATGGATGCTCTTGCCCTTGTACTTGATCTCAAGCGTTTCACGGTTGTAGCGCTTGCTCTTGCAGACATCGCACGGAACATAGATGTCCGGCAGGAAGTGCATTTCAACCTTGATCAAGCCGTCGCCCTGACAGGCCTCGCAGCGTCCGCCCTTCACGTTGAAGGAGAAACGCCCCGGCCCGTAACCGCGCGAACGGGATTCCGGCACGCCGGCGAACAGTTCGCGAATCGGTGTGAATAACCCGGTGTACGTCGCCGGGTTGGAGCGCGGGGTGCGGCCAATCGGGCTTTGGTCGATGTCGACGACCTTGTCCAGATGCTCCAGCCCTTTGATGCTGTCGTGAGCCGCAGCCTCAAGCGTCGTTGCACCGTTGAGTGCCGTCGCGCTCAAAGGAAACAGTGTGTTGTTGATCAGCGTCGATTTACCCGAGCCAGACACGCCGGTGACACAGGTCAGCAGACCGATCGGAATGTCCAGATCGACGTTACGCAGGTTGTTGCCGCGCGCCCCCTTGAGGGACAACGACAACTTCTTGTTGCGCGGTGTGCGTTTGGCCGGTACGGCGATTTTCACCCGGCCGGACAAGTATTTGCCGGTCAACGAATCAGGATGAGCCATGACCTCGGCCGGCGTGCCTTCGGCGACGATATGCCCGCCATGCACGCCGGCACCCGGACCGATATCCACCACATAGTCAGCCAGGCGAATCGCATCTTCATCGTGCTCGACCACGATCACCGTGTTGCCGATATCGCGCAGGTGCTTGAGCGTGCCCAGCAGCCGATCGTTGTCGCGCTGATGCAGACCAATCGACGGTTCATCGAGGATGTACAGAACGCCAACCAGACCGGCACCGATCTGACTGGCCAGGCGAATCCGCTGAGCTTCACCGCCAGACAACGTGTCGGCACTGCGATCCAGCGACAGGTAGTCGAGACCGACGTTGACCAGGAACTGCAGGCGCTCACGGATTTCCTTGAGGATCTTGTCGGCAATTTCGCCGCGACGCCCGGTCAGTTTCAGTACACCGAAGTATTCGCACGCATCGCCAATCGGCAGATTGGTGACGGCCGGCAAAGTCTTCTCGCCGACCCAGACGTGTCGTGCCTCACGACGCAGGCGGGTGCCACGGCAATCCGGGCACGGCTGGGTACTGAGGAACTTGGCCAGTTCCTCGCGCACGGAGGCCGATTCGGTTTCGCGGTAGCGACGCTCCAGGTTCGGTACGATGCCTTCGAACGGGTGCGAACGTTTGACGATGTCGCCACGGTCGTTCAGGTACTTGAAGTCGACGTTCTGCGAGCCACTGCCGTGCAGGATGAACTTCTGCTGATCGGCGGGCAGTTCATTGAACGGCACTTCGAGGCTGAACTTGTAGTGCGACGCCAGCGACCCGAGCATCTGGAAGTAATAGACGTTGCGCCTGTCCCAGCCGCGAATCGCGCCCTCGGCCAGGGTCAGTTCACCATTGACCAGTCGCTTGATGTCGAAGAACTGCTTCACGCCCAAGCCGTCGCACGTCGGACAGGCGCCGGCCGGGTTGTTGAAGGAGAACAGTTTGGGTTCCAGCTCGCTGATGGCGTGGCCGCAAATCGGGCAGGCGAAGCGCGCGGAGAAGATGATTTCTTCACCCGGCTCATCGTCCATCGGCGCAACCAGCGCAATGCCGTCCGCCAGCTTCAGCGCGGTCTCGAACGATTCGGCGAGGCGCTGTTGCAGGTCGGCGCGGACTTTGAAGCGGTCGACTATTACATCAATCGAATGCTTCTTTTGTTTATCCAGCTTCGGCAGCTCATCCAGTTCGCAGATCCTGCCGTTGACCCTGGCCCGCACAAAGCCCTGGGCCCGCAGTTCTTCGAACACTGAAAGATGTTCACCTTTGCGCTCGCGAATCACCGGCGCCAGCAGCATCAGCTTGCTGCCCTCCGGCTGCGCGAGGACCAGGTCAACCATCTGGCTGACCGTCTGTGCTTCCAGCGGAATGTCGTGATCCGGGCAACGCGGAATACCCACGCGAGCGTAAAGCAGGCGCAGGTAGTCGTAGATTTCGGTGATGGTGCCGACGGTCGAACGCGGGTTATGCGAAGTCGACTTCTGTTCGATGGAAATGGCTGGCGACAGGCCTTCAATGGTGTCGACGTCCGGTTTTTCCATCATCGACAAAAACTGCCGGGCATAGGCCGACAGCGATTCGACATAGCGGCGCTGGCCTTCGGCGTACAGCGTGTCGAATGCCAGGGACGATTTGCCGGATCCGGACAGGCCGGTGATGACGATCAGTTTGTCCCGCGGCAGGGTCAGGTCGATGTTCTTCAGGTTGTGGGTTCGGGCCCCACGAATCAGGATCTTGTCCAAAGTGGCCTCGCTCGGCGGGCGTCGAAAACGTAGGAGTATACGGCCAAATACTGGATGGATGCACACTATCAAACGAGTGGATGACTGTCGTACATGAAGAGTCTGTCAGCGGAGCGCGTCAAAGCGTCGCGATATACCCTGTCAATCGATGGGACTGGTAGAATCGCCGCCGGTTCACATGAGGTTTTTCCATGCACGATCCCCACAGCGAACGCATGAGTGGCAGTGAGACCCGCGCAGCAAGCGGTCTGGCCCTTGTGTTCGCCTTCCGTATGCTTGGCATGTTCATGGTGTTGCCGGTATTGGCGACCTATGGGATGGATCTGGCGGGAGCGACCCCGGCCCTGATCGGGCTGGCGATTGGCGCTTACGGCCTGACCCAGGCGATTTTCCAGATCCCTTTCGGTTTCATTTCCGACCGCATCGGGCGTCGCCCGGTGATTTACCTGGGGCTGATCGTCTTCGCCCTCGGCAGCGTGCTGGCGGCCAATGCCGATTCGATCTGGGGCGTTATCGCCGGACGAATCCTGCAAGGCGCCGGGGCCATTTCCGCGGCCGTGATGGCGTTGCTGTCAGACCTGACCCGCGAACAGCATCGGACCAAAGCCATGGCCATGATCGGCATGACGATCGGTCTGTCGTTCGCGGTCGCCATGGTGGTAGGACCGTTGCTGACCCGCGCTTTCGGCCTGTCCGGATTGTTTTTCGCCACCGGTGGCATGGCGCTGTTTGGCATCGTGATCGTGATGTTCATGGTGCCGCGCTCCACCGGGCCGTTGCAGCATCGCGAGTCCGGCGTCGCGCGTCAGGCGCTGATGCCGACGCTCAAGCACCCGGACCTGCTGCGCCTGGACCTGGGCATTTTTGTGTTGCACGCGATGTTGATGTCGAGCTTCGTGGCGTTGCCATTGGCCCTGGTCGAAAAAGCCGGGCTGCCCAAAGAGCAGCACTGGTGGGTCTATTTGACTGCGCTGCTGATTTCTTTCTTCGCCATGATCCCGTTCATTATCTACGGCGAGAAGAAACGCAAAATGAAACGAGTTTTATTGGGCGCGGTGCTGACGCTGATGCTCACTGAGCTATTCTTCTGGCAGTTCGGCGATAGCTTGCGGGCTCTGGTGATCGGGACGGTGGTGTTCTTTACCGCGTTCAATCTGCTGGAAGCTTCGTTGCCATCGCTGATCAGCAAGGTTTCACCGGCGGGCGGCAAGGGCACGGCGATGGGGGTTTATTCCACCAGCCAGTTCCTCGGTTCGGCGCTGGGCGGGATCCTCGGCGGCTGGATGTTCCAGCACGGCGGTTTGTCGGCGGTATTCCTCGGATGCGCCGGCCTGGCTGCCCTCTGGCTGGCCTTTGCTGTTACCATGCGCGAACCACCTTACGTGACGAGCCTGCGCTTGCCGTTGTCGCCCGAGGCGATCCGCGAAGCGGGTCTGGTCGAGCGCCTGAAGGCCGTCGTAGGGGTAACAGATGCAGTAATCGTCGAAGATGAAGCGGCGATTTACATAAAATTGGACACCGAACTATTGGATCGCACCACCCTTGAGCGCCTGGTGAACAACCCGGCCGGGGCAGCGTGCGTAGCCTAGGAGAACGTTATGGCCCGTGGGGTTAACAAAGTCATATTGGTCGGCACTTGCGGCCAGGATCCCGAAGTTCGCTACTTGCCTAACGGTAACGCCGTGACCAACCTGAGTCTGGCGACCAGCGAACAGTGGACCGACAAGCAAACCGGCCAGAAAGTCGAGAAGACTGAATGGCACCGTGTGTCGATGTTCGGCAAGGTAGCGGAAATCGCCGGCGAGTACCTGCGTAAAGGTTCGCAGGTCTACATCGAAGGCAAGCTGCAGACCCGCGAGTGGGAAAAAGACGGTATCAAGCGTTACACCACTGAAATCGTGGTCGACATGCAAGGCACCATGCAACTGCTCGGTGGCCGTCCACAGCAGGGCGACCAACAAGGCGGGGGCAACAACTATCAGCAGTCCGCCCCGGCTCCACGCCAGCAGGCTCCGCGTCCGCAACAGTCGTCGGCACCTCAACAGTCGCGTCCGGCTCCACAGCAGCAGGCCGCTCCTCAGCCGGCTCCGGATTTCGACAGCTTTGATGACGATATCCCGTTCTAAGAAGCGGCTATTCAGTCAGTAACAAAAAAAGCGAAGCCAGTGATCTGGCTTCGCTTTTTTGTGGACGCTGTTAGCGGGATAAAGGGGTCACATTGGCCCGCGCCGTGTGCAGCTTTTTGTAGCTGTCGATCAACCGCAGGTGGCGGTCGAGCCCCTCCAGTTTCATGCTGGTCGGCGTCAAGCCATGGAAGCGTACGCTGCCGTCCACCGAGCCGATCGCTGCATCCATCCGCTCGTTGCCGAACATCCGGCGGAAGTTGGCCTCGTAGTCCTCCAGTTCCAGGTCTTCGTCCAGTTTCATCTCCAGCACCACATTGACGGCCTGATAGAACAAGCCACGCTCAACCGTGTTGTCGTTGTACTGCAGGAACATCTCCACCGCTTCTTTCGCCTCTTCAAATTGCTGCAAGGCGAGATAAATCATCAGCTTCAATTCCAGGATCGTCAGCTGACCCCAGGCGGTATTGTCGTCAAATTCGATGCCGATCAGACTGGTGATGTCGGTGTAGTCGTCCAGCTCGCTTTCCACCAGACGCTCTGCCAGTGCCTGCAGTTCGGCCTCGTCCAGGCGATGCAGGTTCAGGATGTCGGCGCGGAAGAACAGCGCTTTGTTGGTGTTATCCCAGATCAGATCGTCTACCGGATAAATTTCCGAATAGTCCGGCACCAGGATGCGGCAGGCCGTCGCGCCGATATGCTCGTACACCGCCATGTACACTTCCTTGCCCATGCCTTCGAGAATGCCGAACAAGGTTGCGGCTTCTTCGGTATTCGAGTTTTCACCCTGGCCGGAGAAGTCCCACTCCACGAATTCGTAATCCGACTTTGAGCTGAAGAAGCGCCACGACACCACGCCGCTGGAGTCGATGAAGTGCTCGACGAAGTTATTCGGCTCGGTCACCGCATGACCTTCAAACGTCGGCTGTGGCAAGTCGTTGAGGCCTTCGAAACTGCGGCCCTGAAGCAATTCGGTCAGGCTGCGTTCCAGCGCCACTTCCAGGCTCGGGTGCGCGCCGAACGAGGCAAACACACCGCCGGTACGCGGGTTCATCAGCGTGACGCACATCACCGGGAACTCACCCCCCAGGGACGCATCCTTCACCAGCACGGGGAACCCTTGTTCTTCCAGCGCCTGAATGCCGGCCAGAATTGCGGGGTACTTCGCCAGCACGTGGGCCGGCACATCCGGCAGTGCAAATTCACCTTCGATGATTTCGCGTTTGACCGCGCGCTCGAAGATCTCCGACAGGCACTGCACCTGGGCTTCGGCCAGCGTGTTACCGGCACTCATGCCGTTGCTCAGGAACAGGTTTTCAATCAGGTTGGACGGGAAATAAACCACTTCACCGTCCGACTGACGCACATACGGTAGCGAGCAGATGCCGCGCTCTTCATTACCCGAGTTGGTATCGATCAGATGAGAACCACGCAGCTCGCCGTCGCGGTTGTAAATCTTCAGGCAGTACTCGTCGAGAATGTCGGCGGGCAACGCATCTTTACGGCCAGGCTGGAACCAGCGTTCGTCCGGGTAGTGCACAAACGCAGCGTTGGCGATGTCTTCGCCCCAGAACTGGTCGTTATAGAAGAAGTTGCAGTTCAGTCGCTCGATAAACTCGCCCAGCGCCGAGGCCAGCGCGCCTTCCTTGGTCGCGCCCTTGCCGTTGGTAAAGCACATTGGCGAGTGCGCATCGCGGATATGCAGCGACCACACATTGGGCACGATATTGCGCCACGAGGCGATTTCGATCTTCATCCCCAGGTCTGCCAGAATGGCCGACATGTTGGCGATGGTTTGCTCCACCGGCAGATCCTTGCCGGCAATATAAGTGCTCGCCTCTGAACTGGAAGCAGGCATCAACAATGCCTGGGCATCGGCGTCGAGGTTGTCCACTTCTTCGATCACAAACTCAGGCCCGGCTTGCACCACTTTTTTCACGGTGCAGCGGTCGATGGAGCGCAGGATGCCCTGGCGGTCCTTGTCGGAGATGTCCGCCGGCAGCTCGACCTGGATCTTGAAAATCTGGTTGTAGCGGTTTTCCGGGTCAACAATGTTGTTCTGCGACAGGCGGATGTTATCCGTGGGGATATTGCGGGTGCTGCAATACAACTTCACAAAGTACGCCGCACACAGCGCCGACGAAGCCAGGAAGTAGTCGAACGGACCCGGTGCCGAGCCATCGCCCTTGTAGCGGATAGGTTGATCGGCCACCACCGTGAAGTCGTCGAACTTGGCTTCAAGCCGAAGGTTGTCGAGAAAGTTGACCTTGATTTCCATGGGGGATTACCAGAATAACGGGCTAGACGATTTGGCCGCCATTATCCGGCTTTTCGGCGGTAAGTCTTGTGGTTGTCCAGTCCCGAGACAGGTTTGCACCTGTTTCACCCCAAACGCCCGATGCACGGCACCGGGCTTTCTGTGTTTCGGGAGCGTCGGGTGGCAGCACCCGACGCGCAAGCGTTGATCAGTGATGCGCCGCCAGGAACTCGTCGGTGGACACCACGCTGGCATAGGCGAAACCCAAGGCCGACATGAACGCGGCGTGAACGTGGGCCGCCGGAACGGTGAGGCCGTTGAACTCCAGGTCACGTGAGGCACAGGCGTCATGAATGACCGTGACGGTGTAACCCATGTCGGCGGCTGCGCGGGTAATGCCGTCGATGCACATGTGGCTCATGCTGCCGATCACCACCAGTTCCTTGATGTCTTGTTCGTCGAGGATCGACTTCAGTTCGGTTTCGCGGAACGAGTTCACGAAATGCTTGAGCACCACCGGCTCGTCGGCTCGGTTGAGAACTTTGGGGTGCAGCTTCGCGCCTTCGGAGCCCGGAGTGAAGAACGGCGCGTCGTTGGAGGTGAATTCGTGGCGAATGTGCACCACCGAATCGCCAGCATCGCGGAAGGCCTTGATCAGGCGTACGGCGTTGTCTGCGGCGGCATCCGCACCGACCAGCGGCCACTTGCCTTGGGGGAAGTAGTCGTTTTGGATATCGACTACGATGAGTGCTTGCTTGGCCATGACTGTTTCCTCGAGTGGGTGTTGGGTGTGGAATGAAGTATCGGCTCTGGCAGGCCGTCCGAGGATTGGCCGCACCGACAATAGAAGGGGTAAAACTGACAATGGACGCACAAAGGGCAATCGCCGAGCTGGGCGTGCTGATTTATCCGGGCGCGCAGATGGCGGCAGTGCACGGGCTGACGGACTTGTTCGGAGTGGCGAACCAGATTGCTGCCGACTATCAGGCTTCACAGTTGCCGCTGTTGCGGGTCAGCCATTGGCAAGTCGATGGCGGTCAGGCACCCAAGCGCGTCTACGACAGCCATCCCGCGCCGGACGGTGCATTGGTGGCGGTGCTGATCCCGCCGTCGATTGCCGGTTTTTCCGAAGGCCAGGCGCCGCAAGGCTTGCTGAGCTGGATTCGGCAGCAACATGCACAAGGCGCGACCCTTGGTGGCGTCTGCGTGGGCTCGATTCTATTGGCCGAAAGCGGCCTGCTCGACGGCCGCAGCGCCACCACCCACTGGACCTCGGCCAAGGCGTTCGCCGAGCGTTACCCGGCGATCCGACTCAAGGCCGATACACCGATCGTCGACGACGGCGACCTGATTACCACGGCTGGGTTAATGGCCTGGTCCGAGCTGGGTTTGCGTCTGGTCGACCGCCTGCTGGGACCGAGCATCGCCACCGGCACGGCGCGTTTTCTGGTGGTGGAACACAGCGACAGCGCGAGCGAATGCGGCAGTAATTTTTCACCGATCCTCAGCCATGGCGACGCCTCGATTCTCAAGGTACAGCATTGGCTGCAAAGCACCGGGGCGACTGATGTGTCGCTGGCGGCGATGGCCGAACGGGCAGGGCTGGAAGAGCGCACGTTCCTGCGCCGATTCCGTGCGGCGACCGGGTTGAAACCCACCGAGTACTGTCAGCACCTGCGGGTCGGCAAGGCCCGGGAAATGCTTGAATTCACCAACGGCACCATCGATCACATTGCCTGGACCGTGGGTTATCAGGACCCGAGCGCTTTTCGCGCGACGTTCAAGAAGATAACGGGTCTGGCGCCGAGTGATTATCGGTCGCGGTTTGGCGTTTCGCCGACGGCAGCCGTGGCTCGTTAGCCCGAACGCCACATTGGATCTGAGCATGGCTTGGGTCGTGCAAAATGCCGGAACTGAAACAGGTGTCGTGCAGAATAAGACAGGCGTAGTGCTATCACCTTTTCAACAACTTATTGATTTGCCGTTCATTTCACACCGGGTGCGATTGGCCTGATCTCTGCACCCCTACCACTACATTCATCGAGCGCCGATTGAAGGGGGACGCATGACCCCAACAAACCGCAAGAAACTGGTAGTCGCCCATTCGGTGCGCCCCGACGCGCCACAACATGAAGTCGAATCCAACCGCGCGCTGGCCCGTTGGCTGGCGCAGATCCTCGGGCTCAAATTCGGTGGCAGTTTCGATCCCGAACTGCACAGCGGTCGTGACCTTTATCTGTTGCCCACCCAAACCCTGGTCGGTGCCGCTGCCGCGCGGCAGTTGGGCGTCAGCGGACCGGAGGATTTATGGGGTGGCTACGTCGAGCATGATTTCATCTGCACCAAAGCCATCAGCCACGGCCTGCGGAATAAAAACGCTCACGCTCCGCAAGGTTGGTCGCCGCTGTTTTCCGAGCGGGTGCGCAGTGTGGTGCTGGATGGCCTCAGCGTGTTTTCCCTCGACGATGCGCGCCCTGCGGCGGAACATTTGCTCTACAGCGGCCCCATTCGCATGAAGCCGATTCATGCCTGTGCCGGGCGGGGTCAGGAGGTGATCAACAGCCTTGATCAGTTCGACGAAATCCTTGCCAGGCCCGATGCTCAAACGCTGTTCACCGAAGGTGTGGTGCTGGAACAGGACCTGACCGACGTGGTGACCCACAGCGTCGGCCAAAGCTTCATCGGCGACAAAGTGTTGAGCTACTGCGGTGATCAATACTTGACCAGCGACGCCCAGGGCGAGCAGGTTTATGGAGGGTCCAACCTGCTCGTGGTGCAGGGTGACTACGACGATTTGCTCAAGCTGGACTTGCCCGATGAGGTGCGATTGGCAATCCGCCAGGCGCAGGTGTTCGACAGTGCCGCGGACGAAGCCTATCCCGGCTTCTACGCGTCGCGGCGCAACTACGACATCGCGCAAGGCCTTGACGCTAACGGCCTGCAGCGCAGTGGCGTGCTCGAACAGTCCTGGCGCATGGGGGGCGCCAGCAGCGCGGAAGTGGCGGCATTGCAGAGTTTCGTCAACCACCCGACCATGCGCGCCATCCGTGTGTCTTCGGTGGAAACCTACATCGATCAGGCGCTGCCGGCGGACGCCATCGAGGTGTACCGCGGGCCGGCGCAAGACAGTGAATTTCTTCTCAAGTACGTAACGGTCCAATCCTATGACGGCTAGAAGCGAAACCATTCAGATCGACATCGACGATGAACAGATGAGCGGGACTTTTCTCAGCCCCAAATCGAAAGTCCCCGGCGTGCTCTTCGTGCACGGCTGGGGTGGCAGCCAGGAACGCGACCTTGAACGGGCCAAAGGCATCGCCGGTCTGGGCTGCGTGTGCCTGACGTTCGACTTGCGCGGGCACACCGGCGGCACCGGCATTCCGCTGACGCGGGTCACGCGAGAAGACAACCTGCGCGACCTGCTGGCGGCTTACGACCGATTGCTTGCGCATCCGGCACTCGATACTTCGGCGATCGCCGTGGTCGGTACCAGTTATGGCGGTTACCTGGCGTCGATCCTGACGTCATTGCGTCCGGTACGCTGGCTGGCGCTACGGGTGCCGGCGCTGTATCGCGACGAGCAATGGCATACACCCAAGCGCGATCTGGACAAGATGGATTTGCGCGATTACCGCAGCACCCTGGTTCGCGCCGATAGCAATCGCGCGTTGCACGCGTGTTCGCAATTTACCGGGGATGTGCTGTTGGTGGAGTCTGAGACCGACGACTGGGTGCCACACGCGACGATCATGAGCTATCGCGCCGCGTGCCAGCAGACGCATTCGCTGACGCACCGGATTATCGACGGCGCCGATCACGCGTTGAGCGAGCCGGTTTCGCAGCAGGCGTACACCTCGATTCTGGTGGACTGGATCACTGAGATGGTGGTGGGTGAGCGGTTGAGCATCATTCAGTCCAAGTGATTTGTGGCGAGATAGCTTGCTCCGGCTGGACTGCGCAGCAGTCCTCTTCTTTTCAGAGATAAAGGGGGCCGCTTCGCGACCCGGCGGGAGCAAGCTCCCTCGCCACAAGAGCCGTAATCACTTGGGCTTTTTCGCGATCCGCAACGACTTGGCCTTGGCCTCGACCACCAGATACATCACCAGCGTAATCAGCAACGGCAAGATGAAATAAATTGCCCGATACGCCAGCAACCCCGCCACCAGGCTCCCCCGCGACACCTCATGCTGCAGCAACGCCACAAACACCGCTTCCAGCACCCCAAGCCCCGCCGGAATGTGGGTGATGACCCCGGCAATGGCGCTGATCAGCAACACCCCGAGCACCAACGGATAATCCAGTTTGCTCGGCAGCAAAGTGAAAATAACCGCCGCCATCAGCGACCAGTTCAGCGCGCCGAGGCACAGTTGCAGGATCGCCATGCGCAAGGAAGGCAGGTTGATTTCCACGCCTCGAATGGCCCACTCGCGCCGCTTGGAAAACCGGCACGCCGCCAGATAACCCGCGCTCACCAGCAATAACAAAACGCCCACCCCTTGCAACGCGCCAGTGCTGAGTTTCCAGCCGGGCGGCATGCGCACCAGTCCGCTGCTGAACACCGCGCCGGCAATCACCATGTAGCCAAACCAGTTGGTCGCCAGGCTCAGGCCGAGGATTTTCGCGATGTTGCTTTTGCTCACGCCGAGCCGCGAATACAAGCGATAACGCATGGCGATGCCGCCGACCCAGGCGCTGAGGTTAAGGTTGAACGCGTAGCTGATGATGCCCACCGGCAGTATCTGCTTCCAGGTCAGGTCCTGACGAATGTAGGTGCGGCCGATCAGGTCGAAGCAGGCGTACACCAGGAAACTCACCAGCGTCAGCCCGGAGGCAATGATCAGCGTGCGCACCTTGAAGTCGGCGAGGGTATCGAACACCTCGTTCCATTCGATGCGCTGGGCCAGCATCGTGAACAACACGATCAGTGCCAGGAAAAACAGCATCGTCAGCGGTTTTTTCCAGCGACTCCAGCGGGTTTTTTTTACCGAGGCAGGTGTCGTGCTGTCGGCGTGAGGCGCCGAGTGTGTTTCAGCGCGGTCCATGAAGATCACTCCCGGCAACGTGGGTGAAGGGTTTCAGGCGCGGCTTGTGTGCCGGCAGCCAGCCGGCCCACGCCGGGAAGTGCCGCAGAAAGTGAAACACCAGAAAACCGACGGTCATGTGCCAGACCCGCCCGCGCGGGGATTTATCTGCCGACATGGCTTTGCAGTGGTTGTTACTCAGCATTTCGAGGCGTTCGAACAAATCGCGGTTGAAGGCACGATCGCGGATCAGCACGTTGGCTTCCAGGTTCATCGACAGGCTCAGCGGGTCGAGATTGCTCGAACCGACGGTGCTCCAGTCCTCGTCCACCAATGCGACTTTGCCATGCAGCGGCCGCTCGCAATACTCGTGAATCTGCACGCCGGCCTTGAGCAAGTAGTCATAGGTCATGCGCGCGGCCAGTTTGGCCACCATCATGTCCGGCTGACCTTGCAGAATCAGCCGCACCTCGACGCCACGGCGAGCGGCGTTGCGAATCTCGCGCAGCAGGCGATAGCCCGGGAAGAAATAGGCGTTGGCGATGACCACGCGGCGCTGGGCACTGCGCAGCACCTGTCGATAAACCTCTTCGATATCGGTCCGGTGATCGCCGTTGTCGCGGTACACCAGCCTGACTTGGCCATCGTGGTCGCTGAAGGCCAGTTCCGAACGCCGCTGCCGGCGCCGCTGCCACCAGTATTTGGCCCGCGCCGGGCGGCCGCTTTGCAGCAGGGCGAAATGATGAATGTCCGCCACCGCCGGGCCTTGCACTTCAACCGAGTAATCCTGCTTGGCCTCGGGACCGAAGTCAGCCAGATGATCGGCGGAAAAGTTGATTCCGCCGATGAACGCAATCGTGCCGTCGACCACCACAATCTTGCGGTGCAGGCGCCGAAACCAGTTGGTGCGAAAGCCGAGCCGTTTCGGTGCCGGGTCAAATATCTGAATGCGCACGCCGGCCTCGCTCAATGCCGCGAGATAACCGGTGGTCAGCTCGCCGCAGCCAAAACCGTCGAGGCTGGCGGTGACGCGCACGCCGCGTTGCGCCGCCTCGATCAGCACTTGCTGCAGCTCGTTGCCCACCTTGTCCTCGAACACGATGAAGGTTTCCAGGAGGATTTCAGTCTTGGCCTGGCGCATGGCCTCGAACACCCGCGGAAAATACGCTTCGCCGTTCTCCAGCAGTTCCACCAGGCTGTTGCCTTGCCAGCCGTATTGGACGTCGACCACGCCGGGTTCACGGATCGACGGGTGGGTGGCCAGGTGTTCCGCAGTGGTCTTTTCCATCGGTGCGCTGCTCATAGCTCGATCTCCACCGATAGCGGTGCGTGGTCGGAAAGGTGTGACCAGGGCCGTGCCGCCAGGACTTTCGGGTGGCTGGCCTTGAGGTTGCGCACGTAGATGCGGTCCAGGCGCAAGGCCGGCAAGCGCGCCGGAAAACTGCGCGCCGGTTTGCCGTGGTGTTCGGCGAACACCTCGCGCAGCCCACAGGGTTTGAGCAGCGTATCGGCGCGCTGGCGCCAATCGTTGAAGTCGCCGGCGACAATCACCGGCGCATCAGCCGGCAACTCTTCGAGGCGCTGGGCCAGCAGCTTCAGCTGTTCGTTGCGATGGGTTTCGCGCAGGCCCAGATGCACGCAGATGGCGTGCACCTCCGGGCCGTCGCCGGGCAGGCGCAATACGCAATGCAGGATGCCGCGGTTCTCGTGTCCGCTGATCGACACGTCGAGGTTGTCGTGGCGAATGATCTGGAATTTCGACAGCAGCGCATTGCCGTGATCGCCCGCCGGGTACACCGCATTGCGTCCGTAGGCGAACTGCGGCCACAGCGTATCGGCAAGGAATTCATACTGCGGCATTGTCGGCCAGTTGCTGTAGCGCCGGGGATGATGTTCGTGGGTGCCGTGGACTTCCTGCAAAAACACCACATCGGCGGATACGCTGCGCACCGCTTCACGCAGTTCCGGCAGGATGAAGCGCCGGTTCAGCGCGGTAAAACCCTTGTGCGTGTTGACCGTCAGCACGGTGAAGCGGCGCACGGCGGCCATGGCTGGCGGCTGGTCATCGATGGCACTGAACGGCTCGGGCCCATTCATGGCAGCACCCCTTCGGCATCCGGCTCGCCGGGGGCGGTGGCGAGGTTCTTGTCGAGATGAAAATGTTCGAGCAAACGGCGGGCATCGAAGGGCGCGCGGACTTTGATGTCATTGTCGAAATAGCAAAACACTTCCCGGGATTTGCGTGCCTTGGGTTTTTGCCGTGGTGCGATCAGATGCGCGTCGGAGGGTTGTCGGCCGTGGTTCCAGGCCTCGATCCGCGCGGCCCAGCGTTCCAGCGCTTCGGGGGTGTAACCGCTGGCATAGAGTTCTTCGGCGCCGTGCAGGCGCAGGTACACGAAGTCGCTGGTGATGTCTTCGCGATACGGCCATTTACCGGCGGTGTCAGCAATGACCAAGGCGACGTTGTGGCGTTTGAGCAGGCGGACAAACGCCGGGTCGATGAAGGTGTCGTTTCTGATCTCGACGGCATGACGCAGCGGCTTTTTCTTATACGCCTTCATGCTGGCGTGACCGTTCACGTGTGAATCGTGCTGGCGGGCGAGGGTGGCGGCCTGTTCGGTGTTGCGGGGCAATTGCTCGAGAAAGTGGTCGAACAGCTCAGCGTCGAATTTGAAACTGGGCGGGAATTGCCAGAGGACAGGACCGAGTTTTTCCTTGAGTTCCAGTACCCCGGAGGCAAAGAAATTCGCCAAGGGTTTATGGACATCTCGAAGGCGTTTGATGTGGGTGATGAACCGCGGGGCTTTGATACTGAAGACGAAGTCTGCCGGGGTTTCGTCGTACCACTGGGCGTACCGTTCGGGCCGTTGCAGGGCGTAAAACGATCCATTGATTTCGATGCTGTTGACCGACCGTGACGCGAACTGCAATTCGCGCTTCTGGGTCAGCCCCTTCGGGTAGAAATCCCCCCTCCAGGGTGTGTAGCGCCAGCCTGAAATACCAATGTGAATCCCCGCCATGTCGCCTCCCGTCTGATGGTCCTCGGTTGCCCCTGTCTTTTGATGACTGCGGGGCAAGCGAGAAAGTTTCGACGGGGCTACAGACGGTAAACGCTCGAAAGACCACCGAGGATCCTGTGGGAGCGAGCTTTATCAGTGGCCGGCGACGACGCGGGTCGAACCTTCAGCCGGTTCGGCATACACCGGGCCGAGACGATCAAGACGACCGCTCCACGCGGTCAGCGCCAGTGCCACCAGCACTACCAGGCCACCGATCCATGCGGTATGGATCAAGCCCATATGAGCGACGATCAAACCACCGCCCCACGCACCACCGGCAATGCCGAGGTTGAACGCGGCGATGTTCAGCCCAGACGCCACGTCCACCGCCTGCGGCGTGTGATGTTCGGCCTGACGCACTACATACACCTGCAAGCCCGGCACGTTGCCGAATGCAACCGCACCCCAGACCAGCACGGTGGCCAGCGCCAGCCATGGGTTGCCGGCGGTGAACGTCAGCACGAACAGCACGGCGGCGAGCAGGGCGAAGATGATTTTCAGGGCGCTGATCGGGCCGCGTTTGTCGGCCAGTTTGCCGCCCCAGATGTTGCCGACTGCCACCGAGATCCCGTAGACCAGCAGCACCAGGCTGACGGTGCTGGCGCTGAAACCGGAGATGTCCTGAAGAATCGGCGCCAGGAACGTAAACGCGATGAACGAGCCGCCGTAACCGACCGCCGTCATGGCATACACCAGCAGCAGACGCGGTTGCTTGAGCACCTGCAATTGCTGCAACAGCGAAGCCGGTTTGCTGTGCGCGATGTTCTTCGGCACGTAGAGCAGGCTGCCGATGAAGGCGATCACACCCAGCGCAGAGACGGCGAGGAAGGTTTCACGCCAGCCGAAATGCTGACCGATAAACGTCCCCAGCGGCACGCCGGTGACCAGCGCGACCGTCAGGCCGGTGAACATGATCGCAATCGCACTGGCGGCTTTTTCCTTCGGCACCAGGCTGGTGGCAATGGTCGAGCCGATCGAGAAAAACACCCCGTGGGCCAGGCCGGTGACGATTCGCGCAATGATCAGCGATTCGTAGCTCGGCGCTTTCCAGGCCAGCAGGTTGCCGAGGGTGAACAACACCATCAGCGACAACAGCAGCAGTTTGCGCGGGACTTTGCCGGTGAGAGCGGTCAGCACCGGTGCGCCGATGGCAACGCCCAGGGCGTAGAGACTGACCAGCAGGCCGGCAGACGGCAGGCTGACGCCAAGGTCGGCGCCTATCGTGGGTAACAGGCCAACGATGACGAACTCGGTCGTCCCGATGGCAAAGGCGCTGAGGGTCAGCGCGAGCAAGGCAATGGGCATGGCTGCAACTCCGGTGGATTGATTGATGGAGCGCAGTGTCCGGGTTTGGGTTGTGCGGAAAAATAGAGGGGTGGGCATTTGATATTTGCGTTCAGGTCAAATATCCGAGGGCGAGTGCAACTCTGTGGCGAGGGCGCTTGCTCCCGCTGGGGAGCGAAGCGCCCCCCAAAACCTGCCAATCGGTTTATTCAGATACACCGCGAGCATTGATTTGCTACGGCTGCGCAGCCGAGCGGGAGCAGGCTCCCTCGCCACAGTGATTGGGTTATCTCGCGGCCAGAACCGAACTTGCCGGGCATTTGCCAATCAGTTCCTAACAGACCCTTTTCAAGGAGCTCCCCGTTTTGCTCAAGTTCAAGACCGCGATATTACTGGGGGCGTTGCTGTTTCTCGGCAGCAACGAACTGGAAGCCACCACGCTGCCGGGACTTCCCGCCGCAGCGGAAGAGCCAGCGAAACCTGAACCGCTGGTCCAGGGCGGCTTGCTCGGGGCGATCAGTTCCAGCATCGACGACGTTCAGGACAAGCTCGACCTCAACGAAGACCTGGTCGACGCCTGGCGCCTGCGAGCGGATCGGGCGGCGGATGAAGTCGACAAACTGGTGAATCGACCTTCGTCTCGATCACCGATGAGCGTGGTCGGCGATTTCCTGTTGTTGTCCGGCGTCTGGCTCGGCGTGTTCGCCTTGCTCACAGTGCTCGGCGCCCTGCTGGACAAGCGCTTGAGTGCCGGGCGTTTTTTTCGAAAACGGCAACGCAGCCAGGACCTGCTCGGCTACCTGCTGCCGTTCACGATTCCCGCGTTGATCTGCCTGCCGCTGACGTTATACGTCAGCCATTTTCTGCCGAACTCGGTGGGCCGGGCGTTGGCCCTGTGTTTTGCCTACGCCACCAGCAGCGGCATTTTCTCCACCTCGATGTTCTTGTGCGTGATCGTCATGTTCAACACCGGGCACAAGCGCCGGGCGGTGCAGATCATTCGTGATTACTGCCCCAAACCGCTGTTCCTGATCGGCTTCCTTGCGGCGCTCAGCGACGCCTTGACCAGCCCGCAGATCGCCCGGCAGCTGGGCGGCAACATCACCAGCAGCATCGCCGTGTTCACCGGGCTGTTTGCTTCAATCATCTTTGGATTGCTGGTGATTCGCCTGAGGCGTCCGGTGGCGCATCTGATCCGCAACCGGGCGCTGGCGCAGCGCTTGAAACAGCCTTCCTTGCAGGAATCCCTGCGGATCTTTTCCCGGCTCTGGTACTGGCCGATTCTGCTGATGGTGATGGTGTCGGCGATCAACCTCATCGGCGTCGGCGAGGACAATCAGAAAGCCCTGCGTTGTGCGTTGTTCACCACCATTCTGTTGATCGCCACGGTGTTCCTCAGCACGATTTTCCAGCACCTGTTCAATTCCGGAAAAGCCCAAGCGATCCAGCGCAGCAGTGCCTACAAAGAACGCTTTCTCAGCTTGCTGCATGCACTGCTGCGGATTGTCATGGCCGTGGCGTTCATCGAAATTCTCGGGCGTATCTGGGGCGTCTCGCTGTTCGAGTTCGCCGAGCGCAACTCGGTGGGCCGGGCGATCAGTGAGTCGCTGAGCAGCATGGGCCTGATCTTCCTGGTGACCTGGTTGCTGTGGGTGGTGCTCGATACAGCGATTCAGGAAGCGCTGAAGCCGCCGATCAATAAACGCACGACACAGCCCAGTACGCGGGTAAAAACCATTCTTCCACTGCTGCGCAACGCGATCAAAATCATCCTCGTGGTGATCTGCGCAATCACCACCATGGCCAACCTCGGTATCAACGTCGCACCGCTGTTGGCGGGTGCCGGGGTGGTCGGCCTGGCCATCGGTTTCGGCTCGCAGCAACTGGTGCAGGACGTCATCACCGGCCTGTTCATCATCATCGAAGACACCCTGTCGATTGGCGACTGGGTCGTGCTCGATTCCGGGCATGCCGGCACCGTCGAAGGCCTGACCATCCGCACCTTGCGCCTGCGCGACGGCAAAGGGTTTGTGCACTCGGTGCCGTTCGGGCAGATCAAGGCCGTGACAAACCAGTCGCGGCAATTCGCCTATGCGTTTTTCTCGGTGCAGTTCACCTACGACACCGACGTGGACAAGGCCATCGAGCTGATTCGCGAGGCGGGGGAGTCGATCCGTGAGGACGCATTTCTCAAGTACAACCTGCAAGGGTCGCTGGATGTGTTTGGCGTCGACAAAATGGACCTCAACGGCGTGGTGCTGACGGCGCAGTTCCGTACGGTATCGGGTGGGCAGTATGCGGTGAGCCGGGCGTTTAACCAGCGTTTGAAGAAGCTTGTGGATAACAGCCCATGGGTGCATTTCGCGCAGACTTATCCACAGCAGGTTTTAATGCCGAAGCGGGGGATGGGGGAGCCGGAAAATGACGGCGCAGCGCCGGAGAATTCGCCGGTGTTGCTGCCGGATCAGCCGCGTACTCAATGATTTTTCTTGGGACCGGCCGGGACAGCATCAATGCCGGATCAGTTTGTTGCGTATTTCGATCGTCGATTCCAACCAGAAAACCTGCTTTCCGGCGATCTCGGCAGCCACCGGAAGACCATCGCGATACACCAGTCGATTGCTCGCCAACGCCGGTACTTTCGCGCCGGGTAACAGCGTGCCCGCCAGGTTCAGCGGATCCACCCCGCACACAGCGATCAAACTGCCGTCGTGTGCCCGCCGCCGAACTTCCCGCAGCAATGGGATCGCCTCGGGCAAGGCGAACTGCTCACCTGCCAGGCCATTCACGAACCGCCCACCACGAATCTCGCCGCGGGCCTCCAGCCGATGGAACGTGCGCAGCAATTCGCGCCAGCTCGGCAACCAGTCTGCTTCGCGTTCCAGCAGGCGCCAGAACACCACGCCATAGCGGCGCAGCAAGGTCAATGCGATGTGTTCCAGCGTGTCGCTCGGTGTTGGATGTTTGTTGTCCACGGTGGGCGCTGGCGGCCCGCGTCGAAGCAAGGCCCAGCGACCGGCATCGTCCATGCCGCCGATAAACGCCCCGCGTCCGCGACGGCTGCTGCGGGCCTGGCGTTTGCTCGCCGGCGTAATCAGCGCCCGCAAACCGGCAAAGCTGTCGGCGTTCACCAGCCCGGCGCCGACCAGTTCCTGCAAGGCGATTTCCAGCTCAGAGCGCAGCAGATGAGCCTCGTGAATCAGCTCATCGAAAAACAGCGCGCCATGCTGACTGAGTGCTTGATGAACCTTTTGCGTTTTCGGCGACAGTTCGCTGACGGGTGTCTGCTCGGTCAGACTGCTCCACAACCCGACCTGACTGCGCGGCAGCAGCACAATGGGCGTGCTGCGCAACGCGGTGCTGGTGCTTTTGCTGCTTGCAGTCAGGCGCGTCCAGACCAGTTTGCCGCTGCGACACAGGTCATCCAGCCAGCTTGCCGAATAATCCTTGATCCGCGCCGGCAGAATGTCGCTGTCCCAGGCGGAAGCTGCGGCAGGGTAGCCTTCGAATTGACTGACAATCGCTGGCAACACGGTGCTGCCCTGGCCCTGAGTCGCCGCAGAAAGATGCTGCCAGTCAAACAGGAAACGCATGAAATCCTGCAGCGCCACGGGTTCGATTTCCCGCCGCAGGCGCTTGACCGTGTAGCGATGAATCCGCGCCAGCAAATGCCGTTCGCACCATTCCTCCTGATCGGTGCCGGGGGTGAATCGCCCGCGCAGCACATAACCTTCGCGCTCCAGTTGTGCCAGCGCCTGGGTGATGTGTATCGGAGGAAATCCCAGCGGTTCGGCAATCGCGCTCAGCGGCAACGGACCAAAAGCGCTGAGCCGCGCGCGGATGACTTCCAGCAACGCGTCGTCCGGCTCCCAGGCCTCATCGAATCCCGGCAGCGCCTCCAGCGGGGGGAACAATTGTGCCTGTGGATACATCGCCCGCAGGCACGTCAGTCGTTCCACTGCCAGCCACAGTGATCGCTCGGCATCGACCTGCAACCGACTGGCGCGCCCGCTGTCGGCAAGTGCGTTCAGCCACTCGGGCCACTGCGGATTGGCCTGTGCCTCGGCATCGCTGATGCACGCCAGACTCATCAGCGCCTCATGCATTTCATCAAGGCCGGTCGGCGTCGGCCAGGCCTCATCGTGTACCGCTTGAATCGCCTCGGCATCCAGTGCGCCGAGGTCGTCGGTGGACTGCGGATCGGTCCAGCGCCGGTTGAGCACGGCTTGGGTTCGGCGCTCTTCCAGCGGCGCGTCGTCAAGGAAGGTATAAGGTCGGGCGCTGAGAATTTCTGCCGCCAGTGGCGAGGGCGCGGGCAGGTCACGGCTGATCAGGCGAACGTCGCCGTTTTCCATCCGGCGCAACAAGGCCAGCCAGCCTTCGCAGTCCATGGCTTCGTGCAGGCAATCGTCGAGGGTTTGTTCCACCAGCGGATGGTCGGGAACCTCGCGCTCGCCGGCGAGGTTTTCCACGCAGGCAATCTGGTCGGGGAACACACTGGCGATCAGGTCTTCGCTTTTCATTCGTTGAATCTGCGGCGCGACTTTACGCCCGCCGGTGTAACGCGGCAGCGCCAGCGCGACCCCGGCATTCCAGCGCCAACGCACGCCGAACAGCGGCGCATCGAGTACTGCTTGGATCAGCAGGTGCTCGGCGCTGTTGCTGTGCAGGTAGCGCCAGACATCGTCGAGCTCAAAACTGTGGCTGGTGGACAGCGACAGGACGATCGCGTCTTCGCTGGCGGCGGCCTGCAATTCGAAATTGAAGGTACGGCAGAATCGCTTGCGCAGGGCCAGGCCCCAGGCGCGGTTGATACGGCTGCCGAATGGCGTGTGGATGATCAGTTGCGTGCCGCCGGACTCGTCGAAAAAACGCTCCATCAGCAGCGTGTCCTGGGACGGCAGGGCGCCCAGTGTCAGGCGCGCGCGGGCGAGGTAGTCCACCAGTTGTCCGGCGCTGGCGAGGTTGAGGCCGAGGGTGTCGGTCAGCCAGTCGAGGGCGGGTTGCAAGTTGCCGGGCGTAGCGCCGAGCAGGGCATCAAGTTGCGCTTGCAGGCGGGCCACGGCGAAGGACAATTCAGCGCTGCGCCCCGGCGCTTCACCGAGCCAGAACGGAATGGTCGGCGGCTGCCCGTGAGCATCTTCGACCCGGACTTTACCGGTGTCGACCCGCAGGATTCGGTACGAGGTATTGCCCAACTGAAAGATGTCGCCAGCAATGCTTTCCACCGCGAAATCTTCGTTGACGCTGCCGATGTTCAGCCCTTGCGGTTCCAGCAGCACGCTGTAGTCGGCGTTGTCCGGAATGGTGCCGCCGCTGGTCACGGCGGTCAGTTTGCTGCCCCGGCGACCACGCAACGTGCGCGTCACGGCGTCGCGGTGCAGGAACGCGCTGCGAATGCCCTGGCGACCGTTGTAGCCTTCGGCGAGCATCTGCAGCAGCGCCTGATAATGTTTTTCGTCGAGGCCTGCGTACGGCGAGGCTTTGCGGAACATTTCCAGCAGCGCTTGTTCCGGCCATTCCTGGCAACTGACTTCGGCGATGATTTGCTGGGCCAGTACATCCAGGGGAGCTTGAGGAATGTTCAACGTGTCGAGTTCGCCCCGGCGCACGCAGTCGAGCAGGGCGGTGCATTCGATCAGGTCGTCGCGGGTGGTGGCGAATAACCGGCCTTTCGGTGTGCCACCGACCTGGTGGCCGGAGCGGCCGACCCGTTGCAGAAAACCGGCGATCGAGCGCGGTGAAGAGATCTGGCAGACCAGATCGACATCGCCGATGTCGATCCCCAATTCCAGCGACGCCGTGGCGATCAGCACTTGCAGGTCGCCGCGCTTGAGCCGCTGTTCGGCGTCGAGGCGGAACTCCTTGGCCAGGCTGCCATGGTGGGCGGCGACCGCTTCCTTGCCGAGACGCTCGCTCAAATGCCGGCTCAAACGTTCGGCCAGGCGTCGGGTGTTGACGAAAATCAGCGTGGTGCGGTGTTCGCGGGCGAGGACGGCGAGGCGGTCGTAGACCAGTTCCCAGACATCATTGGCCATGACGGCGGACAACGGCACCGGCGGTACTTCGATGCCCAGATCCCGCGGCCGCGCGTGGCCGATGTCGATGATCGCGCATTCGCGATCACGTCCCACCAAAAAGCGCGAGACGGCTTCGATCGGTTTTTGCGTGGCGGACAGCCCGATGCGCATCAGCGGTGTTGCGCACAACGCCTGCAAACGCTCCAGGCTCAAGGCCAGATGACTGCCACGCTTGCTGGCGGCGATGGCATGGATTTCGTCGACGATCACCGTGCGCGTGGTGCCGAGCATTTGCCGGCCGGAGTCGGAACCGAGCAGCACGTAAAGGGATTCCGGGGTGGTGACCAGAATGTGCGGCGCGGTCTTGCGCATCGCCGAGCGGTCTTTTTGCGGCGTGTCCCCGGTGCGCACGGCGGTGGTGATCTGCAGCTCGGGCAAGCCCATCACGCGTAACTGTTCACGGATGCCGGTCAGCGGATTTTGCAGGTTGATCTGGATGTCGTTGGACAAGGCCTTGAGCGGCGAGACGTAGACCACCAGGGTTTCGTCAGGCAAACCGCCTGCGGTTTCCTGGGCACGGTGAACCAGGTCATCGATGACGGCGAGAAACGCGGTGAGGGTTTTGCCGGAGCCGGTGGGCGCGGCGATCAGGGTCGAACGGTGCTGGCGGATCAGCGGCCACGCCCGGGCCTGGGCGGCGGTAGCCGTCGGAAAGGTGCTGCTGAACCAGGCGCTGACGGCGGGGTGGAAGCCTGTCAGGGCCGCGTCCGTGGGAATGGGCAGATTCATGGAACAATTTATGCGGGTGGGGATGGGAAGATGCAAGTACCGCTCGGTTTATCACCGGCTTTGTGGCGAGGGCGCTTGCTCCCGCTGGTCTGCGCAGCAGCCCCAAAACCTGCCTCTCTGTTCATGCTGACACTGCGAGCCGCCCGATTTACGACGGCTTCGCAGCCGAGCGGGAGCAAGCGCCCTCGCCACTGGGGCCGCATTGAACACAGGATCTACACTTTACGGATGACGGTTGCGCACTAAACCCGCAAAATGCAACGATTCCGGCAACTATCGACGACATCGCCCGCGAGCGGTATCGATAAAGCCATTGTTCCAATCAGACTGGGCCTGCTGACTCTATGCGAATGCGCCTTATGTTACTGGGCGGCGGAAATGCCCTTGGGCAGGCGCTGATTCGCCTCGGTGCGGAGGAAGACATCGGTTTCCTCGCCCCCCGCCCACCGCAAGACGGCTGGGATGCCGCGAGCCTGACGCAATTGCTCGACGACACCCGGCCGGACGCGTTGATCAACCTCGCCTACTACTTCGACTGGTTTCAGGCGGAGACGGTCAGCGAAACGCGTCTGGCCGGGCAAGAGCGTGCGATCGAGCGCCTGGCTGAACTGTGCCAGCACCACAACATCGTTCTGCTGCAACCCTCGAGCTATCGCGTGTTTGACGGCTCCCGGGCGACGGCCTACAGCGAAAAAGACGAGCCGGTGCCTTTGGGCCTGCGTGGTCAGGCCTTGTGGCGGATCGAACAAAGCGTGCGCGCGACTTGCCCGCAGCACGTGCTGCTGCGGTTCGGCTGGCTGCTCGATGACAGCCCCGACGGCACCCTCGGACGTTTCCTGTCCCGCGCGGAACAACCTGACGAGCTGCTGATGGCCGATGATCGCCGGGGCAACCCGACGCCGGTCGACGACGCGGCCCGGGTGATCATTTCCGTGCTCAAGCAACTCGATTGCGCGGCGCCGCTGTGGGGCACCTACCATTACGCGGGGCACGAGGCGACCACGCCGCTGGCGCTGGGGCAGGCCATTCTCACTGAAGCCCGCGCGCTGCATCCGCTGGCCATCGAAGCGCCGACCGCCCAGGCTCACGCTGCGCGCCCGGACGCTGCCGAAGAGCCGCAACACGCGGTGCTGGCCTGCAAGAAAATCCTCCACACCTTCGGGATCAAGCCCCGCGCCTGGCGTGCCGCGCTCCCGAGTTTACTGGACAGGTTCTATCGCCATGGCTGACGGCCCCGTTTTAATCACCGGCGGCGCCGGTTTCATCGGCTCCCACCTGACCGACGCCTTGCTCGCCAAGGGTTATACGGTGCGGATTCTCGATGACTTGTCCACCGGCAAACGTAGCAACCTGCCGCTGGATAATCCTCGCGTCGAGCTGATCGTCGGTGATGTCGCCGATGCGGCCCTGGTCGCTCGCGCCATGGCCGGTTGCAGTGCGGTCGCGCATCTGGCGGCGGTAGCATCGGTGCAAGCCTCGGTGGACGACCCGGTGAAGACGCACCAGAGCAACTTCATCGGCTCGCTGAATGTCTGCGAAGCCATGCGCCAGAGCGGCGTCAAACGCGTGCTGTTTGCCTCCAGTGCTGCGGTCTACGGCAACAATGGCGAAGGCCAGTCGATCGACGAAGACACGCCCAAGGCACCGTTGACGCCGTATGCGTCGGACAAGTTGGCCAGCGAACACTACTTCGATTTCTACCGCCGCCAGCATGGGTTGGAACCGGTGATTTTCCGCTTCTTCAACATCTTCGGCCCACGCCAGGATCCGTCCTCGCCGTACTCCGGGGTGATCAGCATTTTCAGCGAGCGGGCGCAGAAGGGCCTGCCGATCACCGTATTTGGCGACGGCGAGCAGACGCGGGACTTCGTGTACGTCGAGGACCTGGTCGACGTGCTGGTGCAAGCCATCGAGAAGCCGCAGGTTGGAATCGGTGCGGTCAACGTCGGCTGGAACCGGGCGACCACGCTCAAGCAAATGCTGGAAGCGTTGAAAGTGGTGGTCGGTGACCTGCCACCCGTGAGCTACGGCCCGGCGCGTTCTGGTGATATCCGGCATTCGCGGGCGAACAATCAGCGTCTGCTGGAGCGGTTTACCTGCCCCGAACAGACACCGATGGCTGTCGGCCTGGCGCGGTTGCTCGGTCGCTGAGTTTTTCGCCCTCATGAAAAAGGCGCCTGTGAAGGCGCCTTTTTTTCAGCTCGTTCCCACCACGTGAACGATTTAGAACTTGTAACCGAGGCCCACCATGTAGATGAACGGGTCGACATCCACATCGACCTTGGCACGGGTGCCTGGTTTCACTGCGTCGTTTTCCACGGTCGCGGTGGTATCGATGTCGATGTAACGCACTTGGGCGTTGAGCAAGATGTTGTCGGTGATCATGTAGTCAGCACCGACCTCAAACGCCATGCCCCAGGAGTTATCCGCCTTGAAGTTGCTGAACCCCTTGGCGTTGGCCTCGCTGCCGACGTGCTCGTCGTAAATCCAGGTGTAGTTGATACCGGCGCCAACGTACGGCTGGAATGCAGACTTGCCGTCCAGTGGGTAGTAGACAATGCTCAAGGTCGGCGGCAAGTGTTTCAGGGTGCCGAGTTTGCCGTTGCCCGCGCCGAGGGCGGTGCCTTTGATTTTTACGTCATGCTCGAACGGCGAGGCGGCGAGCAGCTCGATACCCCAGTGGCTGTCGAGCATGTAAGCGAAGTTCAGACCCAGTTGCGTGTCGCTGCTCATGGTGGCCTTGCCACCCAGGTCGGTGCCGGCCAAAGGGCCTTGATCGACCTTGACGCTGGAGCTGTCAGCTTTCGGGTTGACGGTGATTGCACCGGCACGAACGATGATGTCACCGGATTCGTGGGCGTAGGCGAGTGGGGTTGCGAGCGCGAGGGCAAACAGCGAAGCGCTGAGCAAGGACTTGTGCATGGAGGCTCCAAAGGACGTTGAAAATGTTCGATGTCCAATGGTACGGAGCCGTCTGGTACGGACTTTTGATTCAGCTCAATGAAACAGTCATGGGGTTGGTTTTTGTGGAACTTTTGATCATTCCATCGCGGGCAAGCCCGCTCCCACAGGATTTGGGTGGTCCCTGTGGGAGCGAGCTTGCCCGTGATGACGATTGATCAGACAACACAGAACTGCCGGGCTCACTCCGGCAATTCATACACATAAATCTTGTCCGCCTCCATCTGATACCCCGCATCCGCCAACTCACTGGTCGACGCTTTAACCTGCAGTGCTCCTTCGATCCAGTACGGCTGATACAGCTCATCGAGTTTCACGCCGACTTCGCTCTTCACATGCACAATCTGGTTCGACGGCGGTGGCGGCACATGGATGCAGGCGCCGAAATACGGCACCAGCAGAAACTCCGTGGTACGGCCTTCCTCACTCACTTCCAGCGGCACGATATAGCCCGGTAAACGGATGTTCTGGCCGTCGAGGCTCTTCACCACCGGCGCGTTCGGCATATCCTGTTTAGCGGCTGGCGCCGACTCGGCGGACAGCGCACTGCTCATCTGCGACAGGTCGTGCAGGGGTGTCATGTTCGGTACTTCCGGCATCGCGTCCGGCGGAATCATTTCCGACCAGGTCAGTTCTTTCGGCTCGGCCGCCCATAGCGGCAGGGCGACCAGCATCAACAGCGCAAGCAGAGCGCGGGGCATCATTAACGTCCTCATAGTCGGATCGACAGGCCATCGGCCAGGGATTGGCGATACGCGCGCCACGCCGGCACGCTGCCCATCAGCAGCGCGGCGATCAGGATGCCACCGAGCAGCGTCCATTCATATTCGCTTGGCCACGCCAGTGGCAAATACAAACCGTAATTGGCCTGCACATAACCCTGCGCGGCGGCGATACCCACATAAAGTAGCGCCACGCCAGCGATCACGCCCGCCAGCGCCAGGGCGAACGCCTCCAGCACCAGCAAGGTTGCGATGTGCCACGGCCGAGCGCCCACTGAGCGCAGGATTGCCATCTCGCGCCGACGTTCATTCAGGCTGGTGAGGATCGCCGTGAGCATGCCGATCAACCCGGTCAGCACCACGAACAGCGAGACCACGAACAAGGCTTTTTCTGCCGTGCTCATCAAACTCCACAATTCTTGCAGCGCCACGCCCGGCAGGATCGCCAGCATGGGTTCGCCGCGGAATTCGTTGATTTCGCGCTGCAACGCGAAGGTCGAAATCTTGCTGTTAAGGCCGAGCATGAACGCGGTGATCGCTTGCGGCGTCAGGTCCATGTTGCGCGCCTGATCGGCACTGATCCGGCCTTGGCCCCGGGCGGGCACGCCGTTGTGCCAGTCGATGTGAATCGCTTCCATGCCGCCGAGGCTGATGTGCAGCGTGCGGTCCACCGGGGTGCCGGTGCGTTTCAGAATGCCGACCACGGTGAACGGCTTGTCGTCGTGCTTGACCAGGCTGATCACCGCCACGCCGTGGGCCAGCACCAGTTTGTCGCCGAGTTTATAGTGCAGCGCATCGGCCACTTCGGCGCCGAGCACCACTTCGAACGGGTCGGTGGCGAAGGCTCGGCCGTCGGCCAGTTCCAGGTGTTGCTGATGGCCGTATTGGTAGTGCTCGAAGTACGCCTCGGTGGTGCCCATCACCCGATAACCGCGATGGGAATCGCCGAGCGACATCGGGATCGCCCACTTCACTTTCGGGTTGTTGGCGAAGTGTTCGAAGCTGTCCCAGCGGATGTTATTGGTGGCGTTGCCGATGCGGAACACCGAGTACAGCAACAGGTTCACCGAGCCGGACCGGGCGCCGACGATCAGGTCGGTGCCGCTGATGGTGCTGGCAAAACTGGCCTTGGCTTCAGTACGCACCCGTTCCACAGCCAGCAGCAGGCAGACCGACAGGGCAATGGCGAATGCAGTGAGGATCGCGGTGAAGCGGCGGTTTGCCAGGCTGGCCATGGCTAGACGAAACAAATACATCTCAGACCTCGGACGGGGTGGCGGCGCGATTGAGATCGGCCAGCGACAGGTGGCGATCGAACAGCGGCGCGAGGCTTTGGTCGTGGCTGACAAACAACAGGCTCGACCCGGCTTCGCGGCATTCGGCGAACAGCAGGCGAATGAAGTTTTCGCGAGCGTCGTAATCCAGCGCGGAAGTCGGTTCGTCGGCGATCACCAGTTCCGGCTGACCGATCAAGGCGCGGGCGGCGGCGACGCGTTGTTGCTGACCGATGGACAGCGAATCGGCGCGGCGGCCGAGGATGCTTTCATCCTTCAGGCCCAAGTGAGCGAGCAGGGTGGCAGCGGCCTGGTCGACGCTGCCGTGGTGCTGGATTGCCCGCTCGGCGCGCAACCTGGAGAAGTGGCAGGGCAACTCGACGTTCTCGCGCACCGAGAGAAACGGCAGCAGGTTGAACTGCTGGAAAATGTAACCAGTGTGATCCACACGGAAGCGGTCACGCGCACCGGCGCCGAGTTCGGTCAGTTCCTGGCCGAGCAGGCGAATGCTGCCGCGATCGGGCTTCTGCACGCCGCCGAGCAGGCCGAGCAGGGTGGTCTTGCCGCTGCCGCTGGGGCCTTTGAGGAACAGGGTTTGGCCGGGTTCCAGGCGGAACGCCGGGATGTCCAGCAGCGGCGGGTGACCGGGCCAGCTGAAGCCCAGGTCGGACAGTTCGATAAGTGCTTGGGTCATGTGAAACCGGTCAGGTTGGTGGTGAACCCTGTGCGAGCGAGCCTGCTCGCGATCGGGGCATGACATTCAACATCGATGGTGACTGTTACGCCGCTATCGCGAGCAGGCTCGCTACCACATTTGGATGTGTGTTGGGGTCAGAACTTGAGGGCAGCCGCCTTGGCCGTCACTTCAACCCCTTGCTGCCCGCTCGGGCTGATCAGTTGTACCTGAATTTTCTGGGTGGCCGGGAAGGTGTTGAAGATGTTCGCCAGGTCCAGGGTTTTCAGGGCACCCGGGGCCGCACAGGTGAATTGATAGTGCGCGTGGATTTCGCTGTGATCGTGGTGATGTTCGTCTTTGGCATCGGCGTCGTGATCATCATCGGCATCCGGTTTGTCACCAAACAGCGGGCTTTCCAGTTCCTGGGTCGCCACCACACAACCGGCGGCCTTCGGCAGGTTGAACAGGGTAAGCGGTTTTTCCAGTTGCGTACGGACGGCGGCGACTTTGGCCTTGTCGGCGTCGGTGGTGGCAGCGTGTTCGAAACCCACCAGGTTCATCGCCGGGCTTTCCAGTTCCAGCTCCAGGGTCTGGCCGTCCAGCGCCGCGTTCAGGCGACCGACACCATGTTCGTGGGCGCCAAGGCTGCCGTGCTCATGTTCATGATCATGTTCATCAGCGGCATGGGCGACAGCCAACGGCAACAGGGCAAACGGTAAAGCGAGCAGCAGACGACGCATGGCGGGTCTCCGGAAGTAAAATGAATAAACTGTTATGTAATCTTATAACGAAAGTGCTGAGAGTTTGACCGCCCGCTTGGCGTTGCACAAGTCCCATGGGAGCATGTGGGTCAGAAATGTGCAGGAGCAGACTTATGTTGCGAATACGCGGAAGCATCGGCGACTGGCCAGTGGATTTGACCCTGGAGATGGACGACGGTGACTGGGCGCGGCTCGGCGCACAGTTGCAGGTGATCAAGCCTGAAACCAGCGTGGCGCCAGCGAAGCCGGTCAATCAGGACGATGCGCAGTGGCAGATCGCAAAGGATTTGCTGCGCAAGGCCGGACAATTGAGCGGGCCTGATTTGCTTGAGCAACTGGAAGGACTGACGGGCAGCCCATCGTCGGGCAAACGCCTGTTGGTGCGGTTACGCCATAGCGCGGAGGTGAAAGTGTCGAGCGGCGGGGATACGCCGCTCTATAGCTGGATCAACCCGGCTTAATACAGCGCAGCAAACAACTTGCGACGGTACGTGGTCACGAGCGGGTGATCATTGCCCAGCAGTTCGAACACCTGCAGCAAGGTCTTGTGCGGCAAGCCTTCGCTGTAGCTGCGGTTGCGGATGAACAGCTTGAGCAACGCATCCAGCGCCGCGTCGTACTGCTGACGGGCCAGTTGCTGGATCGCCAGTTGATACACCGCTTCATCGTCCTGCGGGTTCTGCGCCAGACGCGCCTTCAGGTCCGCGGCATCCGGCAAGTCCTTGGCCTGGCCGAGAAACTGGATCTGCGCTTTTGCGCCGGCCAATGCTGCCTTGTGTTCATCGCTTTTCACCGCGTCGAGTACGGCTTGCGCTTCACCCAGCTCGCCGCGTTCAGTCAGGCAACGGGCATACAGAATTAGTGCCTTGGCGTTGGTGTTGTCTTCGCCCAGCAGCACTTTGAGAATGGCTTCGGCGTCGGCGAAACGACTTTCGTCAAACAGCGCCTGGGCCTGATCGAATGGATCAGCCGCCGCGGGGGGCGGCATTTGTACGTGAGGCTCAAGCATCGCCCGTACGGCGGATTCCGGTTGCGCACCGGCAAAACCGTCCACCGGCTGGCCATCCTTGAACAACACCACGGTTGGCAGGCTGCGAATGCCGAAGCGGGCAACGATGTCCTGTTCGAGGTCGCAGTTGACCTTGGCCAGCAACAACTCGCCCTGATAGCTCTCGGCAATGGTCTGGAGCATCGGCATCAGCGCTTTGCAGGGCGCACACCATTCGGCCCAGAAATCCACCAGCACCGGTTTGTGGAAAGAGTTCTCGATCACCGACTGGTCGAAATCGGCGGTCGTAGCGTCGAAGATGTACGGCGTTTCCTGACTCATGGGGGATCTCGTAAAAGCGTGAATCTGCTCACTATAAGGGCTGGCGCAAAAGATCGCAGCCTTCGGCAACTCCTGCAGGATAGGGGGCGCATTCGGTCAATGTAGGCGCTGCCCCAGGCTGCGATCTTTTAGCGGCTTCAGACGCGCCGAGCGTGGTAGAGGCTCACATGCCGAAACTCTTCCGGCTCAGCCAGATCCGGCAGGGTCATCGCTTCCAGCATTTCGATGCGTCGATACAGCGGATGCCTGAAATCCCTCACCCGCGAATCCGCCACCAGCGCTTCCCGCCCGCGGCTTAAAAACTCATCGAGCAGCGGCAGGTTCGCCCGGTCATACAACACATCGGCGACCAGAATCAGATCAAACCGGTCCGCCTCGGCGAAAAAATCCGTCGAGTAGCTCAGTTCCACGTCATTGAGTTCAGCATTCGCCCGACAGGCGGCAATCGCCAGCGGATCCAGGTCGCAGGCCACCACCTCCAGCGCCCCGGCCTTCACGGCGGCAATCCCCGCGACCCCGGAACCGGCACCGAAATCGAGTACCCGTTTGCCTTTGACCCATTCGGGGAAGTCGGCGAGATAACGGGCCACCGCGAGCCCGCTGGCCCAGCAGAAACTCCAGTACGGCGGCTCATGCAGAATCCGCCGGGTTTCTTCCGGGCTGAAGGCGCGACCCATGTTGTCGCCGTCGATCAGCCAGAGTTTCAGCTCGGTATCGGGCAAGGCGACAGGGACAAGCCGGGCGTCACCCAGCAATTCACTTAATGCCTGTTGCAGGTCGAGCGGTGCAATCATGGCGCTTTGACGAATTGCAGCTGGCCCAATGTCTGCGTGGTTGGTTGCGTGATGGCCTGCGCAGGCAGATGCAAAATCAGCTGGCCGGACTGACTGGCGCGACCCCGCAGTTCAACGCGGGCGCCGACCGGGAAAGATTCCGGGTTGAAGCGCAGATGAAACGGCAACACTTGATTGGTGCCGATCAGGCTGGAACTGGCGAGCAATTGCTGCGGGCGGTCTTTTTCGTCGATCACCAGCAGCGCCAGCTCGACTTCGGCGCCTGACGGCACACCTTGCAGGGTGCCACTCAATTCACGCTGATACGCGGGCAGCGGGCCGAGGTTGGCGGACTCTTTGGCTTTCTTCTGCGCCGCCTGCGGGGCAGGCCCTGGCGTCGGCGGCTGAGGCTTGGGTGCATCGCTGCTGCAGGCCACCAACAGGCTGAAAAGGCTGAGCAATACGAGCGGTCTGAGGGACATTTGCGGCTCCAGCAAGGTGAAATCCATGGATCGTTCTCTATAGCCAGTCTGTATACCGCAAACCCTATGGCTTGTCTTGCCACAGGGATGCGCTACCATGGCCCTCCCTTTTTTTGTTGCCTGCCACCATGCACTGTCCCTTCTGCGGTGCCAACGACACCAAGGTCATCGACTCGCGTCTGGTCGCCGAGGGCGAACAGGTGCGCCGCCGGCGTGAATGCCTGGCCTGCGGCGAGCGTTTCACGACGTTCGAAACCGCTGAACTGGTGTTGCCGCGCCTGATCAAAACCGACGGCAGCCGCCAGCCGTTCGACGAAGAAAAACTGCGCGCCGGCATGCAGCGTGCGCTGGAGAAGCGCCCGGTGAGTGTCGAGCGCCTCGAATCGTCGCTGGTGCACATCAAACACAAGCTGCGCGCCACCGGCGAGCGCGAGGTCAAGTCCCTCGTGGTCGGTGAACTGGTGATGGCCGAGCTGCAAAAGCTCGACGAAGTCGCCTACATTCGTTTCGCCTCCGTGTATCGGCGCTTCCAGGACCTCAACGAGTTCCGCGAAGAGATCGATCGCCTGGCCCGTGAGCCGGTGAAAGAATGACCTCCTCCCCAGAACAAGCCATCCTCGACGCCCATTACATGGCCCGCGCCCTGGAACTGGCGCGCAAAGGCTATTACACGACACACCCCAACCCTCGGGTCGGTTGCGTGATCGTGAAGGACGGGCAAATTGTCGGCGAAGGCTGGCACGAGCGCACCGGCGAACCCCACGCCGAAGTCCACGCCCTGCGCGCGGCGGGCGACAAGGCCCGTGGCGCCACCGCTTACGTGACCCTCGAACCGTGCAGCCACCACGGCCATACACCGCCCTGTGCCGATGCGCTGGTGAATGCCGGCGTCGCCCGCGTGGTCGCGGCGATGCAGGACCCGAACCCGTCGGTGGCCGGTCGTGGCATGCAGCGTCTGGCTCAGGCCGGCATCGTTATCGAAAGCGGTGTGCTGGAAGGCGAGGCGCGCAAGCTCAATCAAGGCTTCCTCAAACGCATGGAACACGGTTTGCCGTTCGTGCGGGTCAAGTTGGCCATGAGCCTCGACGGTCGCACGGCGATGGAAAGCGGCGAAAGCCAATGGATCACCGGCCCGGCTGCGCGCTCGGCGGTTCAACGCCTGCGCGCCCAGGCCAGCGTGGTGCTGACCGGCGCCGACACAGTGCTGGCCGACAAGGCCCGTTTGACCGTGCGTGCGGATGAGCTGGGGCTGGACGCCGAGCAAACTGCGTTGGCCATGAGCCGCCCGCCGCTGCGCGTGCTGATCGACGGCCGTTTGCGCGTGCCGCTGGACGCGCCGTTCTTCAAGGCAGGCCCGGCGCTGGTCGCCACCTGCATGGCCATCGAAGAACAATACGCCAACGGTCCGGAATGCCTGATCGTGGCTGGCGACGATGGTTTGGTCGACTTGCGCAAGTTGCTGGTCGAACTGGCTAATCGCGGCGTCAATGAAGTGCTGGTCGAAGCGGGCCCGCGTCTGGCGGGGGCATTTGCCCAGCAAGGTCTGGTGGACGAGTTCCAGATCTTCATCGCCGGCAAGTTCCTCGGTTCTTCGGCCCGTCCATTGCTGGACTGGCCGCTGGCGCAGATGAAAGACGCGCCCGAGCTCAAAATCACTGAAATTCGCGCGGTTGGCGATGACTGGCGAGTCATTGCCATTCCTGCGCCAGCGGCGAGCGTATAATTTCCGGCCTGCGCCACGCGACGGCCCTGTTCTCGAGGAGGACTCCATGTTTACCGGCATCATCGAATCCATCGGCAGTATTCGTGCATTGACCCCAAAAGGCGGAGATGTGCGGGTACACGTAGAAACCGGCAAGCTCGACCTGAGCGACGTCAAGCTGGGCGACAGCATCGCGGTCAACGGCGTGTGCCTGACGGCGGTTGAACTGCCGGGCAATGGCTTTGCCGCGGACGTCAGTCGCGAAACCCTTGACTGCACCGCCATGAACGACCTGAAAAGCGGCAGCCCGGTCAACCTGGAAAAAGCCCTGACCCCGACCACTCGCCTCGGCGGGCATCTGGTCAGCGGTCACGTCGATGGCGTGGGTGAAGTGGTTGCCCGCACCGAGAACGCCCGCGCCGTGGAATTCCGCATTCGTGCGCCGAAGGAACTCGCCAAGTACATCGCCCATAAAGGCTCGATCACCGTCGACGGCACCAGCCTGACCGTGAACGCGGTCGATGGCGCCGAGTTCATGCTGACCATCATTCCGCACACCCTGAGCGAAACCATCATGGCGTCGTACCAGCCAGGTCGCCGGGTGAACCTTGAAGTCGACTTGCTTGCCCGTTACCTGGAGCGCCTGCTGTTGGGCGACAAGGCCGCAGAGCCAACTTCCAGTAACATCACTGAAAGCTTTCTGGCCGCCAACGGCTACCTAAAATCCTGACCCAAGGGGGTGCCTTGTGGCGCTCAATAGCATCGAAGAACTGGTTGAAGACATCCGCCAAGGCAAGATGGTCATCCTCATGGATGACGAAGACCGCGAGAACGAAGGCGACCTGATCATGGCCGCCGAGTGCTGCCAGCCTGAACACATCAACTTCATGGCCAAGCACGCCCGTGGCCTGATCTGCATGCCGATGAGCCGCGAGCGCTGCGAACTGTTGAAGCTGCCGTTGATGGCACCACGCAACGGTTCCGGCTTCGGCACCAAGTTCACCGTATCGATCGAAGCGGCTACTGGCGTGACTACCGGCATCTCCGCCGCCGACCGTGCGCGTACCGTGCAGGCCGCTGCCGCGAAAGACGCCAAGGCTGAAGACATCGTCAGCCCCGGCCACATCTTCCCGCTGATGGCCCAGGCCGGTGGCACCCTGGCTCGCGCCGGCCACACTGAAGCCGCCTGCGACCTCGCACGCATGGCCGGTTTCGAGCCGAGCGGCGTGATCTGCGAAGTGATGAACGACGACGGCACCATGTCCCGCCGCGCCGAACTCGAAGCCTTTGCTGCAGAACACAACATCAAGATCGGCACCATCGCCGACCTGATTCACTACCGGATGATCCACGAACGTACCGTTCAGCGGATTGCCGAGCAACCGCTGGACAGCGAACTGGGCCAATTCAACCTGGTGACCTATCGTGACTCCGTGGAAGGCGACGTGCACATGGCCCTGACCCTGGGCAACGTGTGCGCCGAAGAACCGACCCTGGTTCGCGTGCACAACATGGACCCGCTGCGCGATTTGTTGATGGTCAAGCAGCCTGGCCGCTGGAGCCTGCGTGCCGCCATGGCCGCGGTTGCCGAGGCCGGCAGCGGCGTGGTGCTGTTGCTCGGTCACCCGCTCGATGGCGACGTGTTGCTGGCACACATCCGTGAAACGGCGGAGCACGCGCCGGTGAAAAAACCGACCACCTACAGCATTGTCGGTGCCGGTTCGCAGATCCTGCGGGACCTGGGCGTGCGCAAAATGCGCCTGATGAGTGCGCCGATGAAATTTAATGCGATATCCGGTTTCGATCTGGAAGTTGTAGAATACGTGCCCTCCGAATAATGACCGGTTGTTCCCGGCCCTGTATTCGCGGTTCAAATATCACTGAGGGACGCGTAGAAAACGCGTCCCGGCTCTTTAAGAGATCTAACGAATGACCCTGAAGACCATCGAAGGTACCTTCATCGCCCCTAAAGGCCGCTACGCTCTGGTAGTGGGCCGTTTCAACAGCTTCGTCGTTGAAAGCCTGGTCAGCGGTGCAGTTGATGCCCTGGTTCGCCATGGCGTGAGCGAAAGCGACATCACCATCATCCGTGCGCCTGGCGCCTTCGAAATCCCGCTGGTTGCGCAGAAAGTCGCTCAGAAGGGCGAGTTCGCAGCCATCATCGCTCTGGGCGCGGTCATTCGTGGCGGTACTCCGCACTTCGAATACGTGGCGGGTGAATGCACCAAGGGCCTGGCCCAGGTGTCCATGGAGTTCGGCGTACCGGTCGCTTTCGGCGTGCTGACCGTTGATTCCATCGAGCAAGCCATCGAACGTTCCGGCACCAAGGCCGGTAACAAAGGTGCCGAAGCTGCCCTGTCCGCTCTGGAAATGGTCAGCCTGCTGGCGCAGTTGGAGGCCAAGTGATTAGCGACGAAAGCGATCGTTTCAACCCGCGCGATCCAAAGCCTGCGGACGCCGGCAAGCCATCGAAAAGCGTCAAGCGTCGCGAAGCCCGTCAGCTCGCGACTCAGGCGCTGTACCAGTGGCACATGGCCAAGCAGTCGCTGAACGAGATCGAAGCGCAGTTCCGGGTCGATAACGATTTCAGCGATGTCGACGGCGCCTACTTCCGTGAAATCCTCCACGGGGTTCCTGCGCAGAAGGACAAAATCGACGCCGCGCTCAAGCCTTGCCTCGACCTGACCATCGAAGAGCTCGACCCGGTTGAACTGGCGGTATTGCGCCTGTCCACCTGGGAACTGCTCGAGCGCGTTGATGTGCCGTACCGCGTTGTGATCAACGAAGGTATCGAGCTGGCGAAAGTCTTCGGTTCCACCGACGGCCACAAATTCGTCAACGGTGTACTCGACAAGCTGGCCCCGCGTCTGCGTGAAGCTGAAGTGAAGGCGTTCAAGCGCTGATCGGCGCTTGAAATCGCAATGGGTGAGTTTGAGCTGATCCGCAATTTCTTCGCCGCCGCGCCTTGTGCGCAGGGCGGTGAGGGCGTTGCCCTCGGGATCGGCGATGACTGCGCCTTGCTGGCTGTTCCCGCCGGGGAGCAGTTGGCTGTTTCCACCGACACGCTCGTGGCCGGTGTGCATTTCGCAGACCCTTGCGACCCGTTTCTGCTCGGTCAGCGCTCGCTGGCCGTAGCCGTCAGTGATCTGGCTGCCATGGGCGCCACGCCCATCGCCTTTACCCTTGCCCTGACCTTGCCTTCGGCGACCGCCGATTGGCTGCAAGCGTATGCCCGTGGTTTGAGCCTCATGGCCCAGAGCTGTGGTGTGGCGCTGGTGGGCGGTGATACCACCCGCGGGCCGTTGAGCCTGACCATGACAGTGTTCGGACGTGTGCCGGCAGGCAAGGCGCTGACCCGCAGCGGCGCTCAGGTCGGCGATTTGCTGTGTGTCGGCGGTGAGCTGGGCAACGCCGCCGGGGCCTTGCCCCTGGTGCTCGGTCAGCGAACTGCCGAAGCCGCCATCGCCGATCCGTTGCTGGCGCATTACTGGTCGCCGCAACCGCAACTCGCGTTGGGTCAGGCATTGCGCGGCAAGGCGACGTCGGCGCTGGACATCTCCGACGGCCTGCTCGCCGATTGCGGGCACATTGCGCTCGCGTCGAAGGTCGGCATTCAGGTTGAACGGGACCGATTGCCGCTGTCGAAGGCTTTAGTGGCCTTCCTCGGTCAACCGGGTGCCGAACACGCTGCCCTGAGCGGCGGAGACGATTACGTGCTGGCCTTCACCTTACCGTCCGTCGAGTTGTCGCGGATGGTGGCAGATGGCTGGCCAATTCATGTGGTCGGGCGTGTGGTGACGGGGCAGGGTGTCGTGCTGCTGGATGCTGCCGGACAAGACATCACCCCGCAAACCCGGGGCTATCAACATTTTCGGGAGACACCGTGACAGATCATCCCAAACAGGTTCCGGCGGAGTTCGTACCGCCGTCGGTCTGGCGCAATCCATGGCATTTCCTGGCGTTCGGCTTCGGTTCGGGCACCTTGCCAAAGGCACCGGGCACCTGGGGTTCCTTGGTTGCGCTACCCTTTATTCCGTTGTGGCAGATGCTGCCCGACTGGGGTTACTGGCTGATGCTGGGCATCACCATGCTGTTCGGCTTCTGGCTGTGCGGCAAAGTGGCCGACGATTTGCGGGTGCACGACCACGAAGGCATCGTCTGGGACGAAATGGTCGGGATGTGGATCACTCTCTGGCTGGTGCCGGAAGGCTGGTACTGGTTGCTCGCGGGTTTTCTGGTGTTCCGCTTCTTCGACATTCTCAAGCCGTGGCCGATTCACTGGATCGACCGGCACGTGCACGGCGGCGTCGGGATCATGCTCGACGACGTATTGGCCGGGGTGTTCGCGTGGTTGGCGATGCAGGGGCTGGTATGGATTTTCGCCTGATGAGTGGCGAAGCAGGAGACTAGGATGGCTCGACGCTGGTTGGCTCTGACGGGTTTCGCCCTGTTTGCTTCCCTCGCCCTGGCGGGGGAGGCAGTGACGACGCCAGCGGTGATTCATCTGGCCAGCGAAGACTGGGAAGACTACACCGCCGCCGATGGCCATGGTCTGGGTTGGGACGTGCTGCGTGAAGTCTTCGAGCCGGCCGGGGTCAAGCTGGACATCCGCACCGAACCTTACATTCGCGCCATCGGCCTGGCCCAGCGGGGTGAAGTGGACGCCTGTGTCGGCGGCTATCGCGAAGAAGTCAGCGACCTGCTGTATCCGCGTTGGAATTACGACACCGATCACATCTACGCCCTGGGGCTGGCCAGTAACCCGGCGCCGACCCCGGAGACCCTGGGCAACTATCGACTGGCCTGGGTTCGCGGCTATGATTTCCAGAATTACCTGCCCAACATAAACCGCTATAACGAAGTCGTTCGGCGCACTGGCATTCTGTCGATGCTGACCCACGACCGCGCCGATTTCTACATCGACGCGCTGACCGAGGTGGATTACATCGTCCGCCAGGCCAAGGATCCGTCCCAGTTCCGACGCACGCACATCGCGGAATTGCCGCTGTACCTGTGTTTTGCCGATACGCCCAAGGCGCGGGAGTTGATGGCTCTGTTCGACCGGCGAATGGAGGTGCTGGTCAAAAACGGCCGGCTGAAACCGATCTTCGAACGCTGGAAACAACCCTATCCCTTCGATTCGAACTGAACAAAGATCCTGCGCAGGTGATGATTCCTGTGTTCGCTCCCACAGGGCTAGAACAGGGCGGGGATCAAACTTTTAGATCGTTATGCTCCATAATTCAGCCTAAGCGTCTGTAGGAACGTGCTGTTACAATGCCGCGTCTGCGAATCTCCAGTACCTATTGATCAGGAGCACACCGGTGCCTGTCGTTTTTGTCGCCGCTTCCAAGCTGCCAACGCCTTTTGCGCAATTCACCATGCACGGCTTTCTCGATGAAGAGAACGGGCGTGAGCACGTCGTGCTGAGCCTCGGTGAGTTCGACGACGGTGCCCCGGTACTCGGCCGCTTGCACTCCGAATGTCTGACGGGCGATGCCTTGTTCAGCCAGCGCTGTGACTGCGGCTCGCAACTCGAGGCCGCGTTGCAGGCCATCGCCCGGGAAGGCCGTGGCGTGTTGCTGTACTTGCGTCAGGAAGGCCGTGGCATTGGCCTGCTGAACAAGATCCGCGCCTATGAATTGCAGGACGGCGGTGCCGACACCGTTGAAGCCAACGAGCGTCTGGGCTTCGCCGCGGACCAGCGCGACTACGCCATGTGCCTGCCAATGCTCGAGCATCTGGGGGTGAAATCCCTGCGTCTGATGACCAACAACCCACGCAAGGTCAAAGCGTTGACCGACATGGGCATTGTGGTTGCCGAGCGCGTTCCGCTGCACACCGGCCACAATCCGCACAACAAACTCTACCTGGCCACCAAGGCCAGCAAGCTTGACCACATGATGGGCAACGAGCACCAGGGCGAGGTAGACCGGGCGTGACCCGCGGTCAGGTGCGGCGGCGACTGGCCGTCAGCTGGTGGCAATACCTGGCGCTGGCCTTGGTGCCGCTGTTCGTGATCAACGGCGTATTCGGCCAGGGCGAGGCGCTTTTGCCAGTGTTGGCGATGCCGTTGTTCATCGCCGGTGTGGCGTCGATGTTTGTCAGCCTGAAGTTTTTTGGCGGCTACAAACACGCGCTGATCGCCACCCAGAAAGCCCTCGATACCCCTGAAGAGCCTGCAGCCTGGATTACCCTCGCCGCTAAGCGCCGTTCAGCGTTTCTCGCGGCCGGCCTGCCTGCCTGGATTGGCGCTCTGGCGGTGTTCGTCGGGCTCGAAGCGGTGCCGTTGGTGCTGTTGGCGCTGTCGACAACGGTGCTGTTCTATCTCTACCGTATTCCGCGTCAACTCGGCTGATGCGCCGCATCGGGCTGGCGGTTCTGCTGCTGGCCGTCAGCGGCATGGCCTCTGCTATCGAACGCGTCGTCAGTCTCGCGCCGTCTCTGTCTGAAATCGTTGTTGAACTGGGTTCAGCCGATCTTCTGGTCGGTGTGCTCGATGCCGGCGATCGTCCTGCTGAACTCAAGGACCTTCCTTCCGTTGGCCGCTACGGCCAATTGGACATGGAACGGCTGCTCAGCCTGAAACCTGATTTGCTGCTGCTCTGGCCCGGCAGCGTCGGCCCGGCCCAGCGTGAACAACTCAAGCGCTTGAACATCCCGACCTACGTCGCCGATCCGCACAACCTTGAACAACTGACCGCGCAAATCGAGGCGATCGCCCTGCAGCTCGGCCGTCCCGAGCGTGGCGTTTCATTGGCCAGCGATCTGCGTCAGCGCCTCGATGCACTGCGCCAGCGCTATCGACGGGACGAACCGTTACGAGTGTTTTATCAGGTCTGGGATCGTCCGCTGTACACCGTCGGCGGCGGGCAGATCATCAGTGATGCGCTGGAAGTGTGCGGTGCGCGCAATGTGTTTGCCGACCTGACATTGCCCGCGCCGCAGGTCAGTGTGGAGGCGGTGTTGCAGCGTAATCCCGAGGTGATCCTGGCCAGCGATCAGGCGCAGCTGGAGGCGTGGAAGGCCTGGCCGCAGGTGGCGGCGGTGGCGCAGGATCAATTGCGGTTGGTGCTGGACAAGGGCCTGGAACGGCCGAGTGGGCAGATGATCGAAGCGACTGCGAAGCTTTGCCACATCATCGCGCCGGACCGCTGACCTGTGGCAAGGGAGCTTGCTCCCGCCGGGCTGCGAAGCGGCCCCAAATCCGTCAGTGCGTTACTTCAGGTGGGATCGCGTCAGCCTGTTTTGCGACTGCTGCGCAGTCGAGCGGGAGCAAGCTCCCTCGCCACAGGTGATCGGGTTGCTCTTAGAGCTCCGGTGTCCACGTCACCCCAAACATCCACGCCCGTCCTTCCTCGCGATAGCCAAACTGGCTGCCGTCATGGCTGTACAGCGCCCGGCTGTAACCCTTGTCCAGCAGGTTATCGACCTTCAGCTCAAGCTTGATCTCACGATTCAGCGCCCAACTGCTGCGCAGTCCCAGCAGTGCATACCCGCCTAACGGCTGCTGATTTTTCTCATCGTCATAACTGCTGCTCACCGCTTGCCAACTGGCGCCGAGGCTCAGTCGATCGAACTGCCGATCCAGGTCCAGGCTCAACGTCCGCCGTGCGCGACGCGCCAGGGTGTGGCCACTGTCGCGATCCCGCGGGTCGATGATCGCCACGCCAAGATTGCTCTGCCAGCCGAACAGCTCCTGCTTCAACGCCGCTTCAAACCCGTTGATCCGCGCGGAGGCGACGTTCTGCGGGCGGTCGTTGCTGCCGAAGATGATCGCGTCCTTGAGGTCGGTGCGATACAGCGAGGCTTCGAGGCGGCTGAAATCGGTCAGCTGACTGCGCCATTGCAGCTCATAGCTTTTCGAGGTTTCAGGCTTCAGGTCCGGATTGCTGAAACCCGGGTAATACAAGTCATTGAACGTCGGTGCGCGAAAGCCTTCGCTGTAGGTCAGCAGCACGTCGTTGTCCGGGTTCAGCGGCAAGGTGAACGTGCCGCTCCAGCTGTTCTGACTGCCGAACTGCTGGTTCTGGTCCCGACGCAGGCCCAATTCTGTGGAGAAGCTGTCCGCCTGATAACGATGCTGAATAAACGCCGCACGGTTCCAGCGGCTGTCCTCGTCGAATGCGGTGCTGCTGTTGATGCGGTCTTCGTACCAGTCGCCGCCGAGGATCAGGCTGTTGCGCTCGTTCAGCGTCAGGTCGTTCTGCCAGTTCACTGAGTCGCGATACGTGTTGAACACGCTGCGTTCGTCGCTGAGCTTGTCGAAGGACTTCTCGCGATTCTCGCTGTGGCCGAATTCGACGCGGGATTTCCACTGGTCGTTGATGCGCGCGTCGACGTAACTGCTGACGCTGCTCACCGTGAATTCGTTGTAAGGCTGCTGCTGTAGCGATTTGAACGTGGTGGTATCAAAGCGGCCGAACGGATTGTCGAATGCGCTTTTGCCACGGTTATCCAGCAGGTTGGCGCCGATTTCGACGTCATCGGTGAGGGCGTGACTCAGGCTCAGGCTCAACGACTTGTTGCGATACTCATCGTGATCGCCATCGCTCGGGTACGACTCGTGGGTGCGATTGATCCCGGCGGTTTCATCAAGGCTGGCGCCCAGGTTGAAGCGGGTTTGCTCATTGCCACCGGATAATCCGAGGCTGCGCTCCCACGTCTGGTTGCTGCCAAAACCCATATGCAGACGCGGTTGCAGGCCTTGTTCTACGCCACGGCGGGTGAAAATCTGGATGACCCCGCCAATCGCATCGCTGCCGTAAATCACCGAACGGGAGCCGCGCAGCACTTCCACGCGCTCGATCTGTTCGATGTTGAGGTGTTGCAGGTTGCTGTCGCCGGACGTCGAGTTGCCGATGCGTTGACCGTCCACCAGCACCAGGCTCTGCGCCGACTTTGTCCCCCGAATGTAAATCCCCGGCAGGCTGCCGCGCCCGCCGGTTTGGCCGACCTGCACGCCCGGCACCCTACGCAGCAAGTCGGTGACGCTGCCCGGTTGCAGGCGGTCGATGTCTTCGCGGGTGAACACGGTGTTGGCGGCGCTGCTGTCGTTGCGGGCTTCGACCTGGCGGTTGGCGCTGATCAGCACGTCGGGCAGCTTCAGGGCCTGGTCGCGTTCGAAGGTGTCGGCCAGCAGGTGTCCGGACGGTAGAAGCGTCAGCGTCAGGGCGAGGGGGGAGAGTTTCATGGGCAGTCCGTTGACGCTTTAAAGCGAATACAAGTTTTGAAGGGCACAGAAAACCAATGTGGGAGCGAGCCTGCTCGCGATTGCGGTCTGTCAGTCAACATCTACATTGACTGACAGACCGCAATCGCGAGCAGGCTCGCTCCCACAGGGTATTGCATTTATTCAGCGGGTCAGATGTTCAGCAGTTCCAGGCGTTCACGCACCGACGCTTCAATGCCGGCTTCATCCAACCCGCACTCGGCCAGCATTTGCGCCGGCTTGGCGTGCTCGACATAGCTGTCCGGCAAGCCCAGGTGCAGCATCGACTTGAGGATGTTTTCCCGGGCGAGGAATTCGCTCACCGCACCACCGGCACCGCCCATGATCGCGTTTTCTTCGATGGTCACCAGCAACTCATGGCTGCCGGCAATCTCGCGAACCAGCGCTTCATCCAGCGGTTTGACGAAACGCATGTCGACCACGGTGGCATCCAGCGTCTCGGCGACTTTCAGCGCTTCGGCCAGTTGTACGCCAAACACCAGCAGGGCAACTTTGCTGCCCTGGCGGCGAACCACGCCTTTGCCGATTTCGATCGGTTGCAGGTCTTTTTCGATGGTTGCGTTCGGGCCGTTGCCGCGCGGGTAACGCACCGCCGCCGGGCCGTTGTACAGGTGGCCGGTGGTGAGCATTTTGCGCAGTTCGTTTTCATCGCTCGGGGTCATCACCAGCATGCCGGGGATGCAGCGCAGGAACGACAGATCGAAACTGCCCGCGTGCGTCGGGCCGTCTTCGCCCACCAGGCCTGCGCGGTCGATGGCGAACAGCACGTCGAGGTTTTGCACCGCCACGTCGTGGATCAGTTGATCGTAGCCGCGTTGCAGGAAGGTCGAGTAAATCGCCACCACCGGTTTCGCACCTTCGCAGGCCATGCCGGCCGCGAAGGTCACGGCGTGTTGCTCGGCGATGGCTACGTCGAAATAGCGCAGCGGAAAACGCTCGCTGAACGCCACCAGATCGGAGCCTTCCTTCATCGCCGGTGTAATACCGACCAGGCGTGGATCAGACGCCGCCATGTCGCACAGCCATTCACCGAACACACCGGAATACTTCGGCCCGCCCGCCTTTTTCGGCGCAGCGGCCGGCGCATCGACGGGTTCGAGCTTGGTGATCGCGTGGTAACCGATCGGGTCGACTTCCGCCGGGGCGAAGCCTTTGCCTTTCTTGGTGACGACGTGCAGGAATTGCGGGCCTTTCAGATCGCGCATGTTGCGCAGGGTGGCGATCAGGGTTGGCAGGTCATGGCCATCGATCGGGCCGATGTAGTTCCAGCCCAACTCTTCGAACAGCGTGCCGGGGACCAGCATGCCTTTGGCGTATTCTTCGGTGCGGCGGGCGATTTCCCAGGCGCCGGGCAGGCGCGACAGGACTTTTTTGCTGCCTTCGCGCATGCTCGCGTAGGTGCGGCTGGAAAGGATTTTCGCCAGGTAATTCGACAAGCCACCGACGTTGCGCGAGATCGACATGTCGTTGTCGTTGAGGATCACCAGCATGTTGGCGTTCACTTCCGGCGCGTGGTTCAGCGCTTCGAACGCCATGCCGGCGGTCAACGCGCCGTCGCCGATCACCGCAATGGCCTTGCGATCACTGTTCTGCAGGCGGGCGGCAATGGCCATGCCCAGCGCTGCGCTGATCGAGGTGCTGGAGTGGCCGACGCCAAAGGTGTCGTACTCGCTCTCGGAACGACGCGGGAAGGCTGCAACGCCGTCCTTCTGGCGCAGGGTGGCCATGCGCTCGCGACGGCCGGTGAGGATTTTGTGCGGATAAGCCTGATGACCCACGTCCCACACCAGCCGGTCGTCCGGGGTGTCGAAGACGTAATGCAACGCGATGGTCAGCTCGATGACGCCCAGGCCTGCACCGAAATGCCCGCCGGTCTGACCGACCGTGTAGAGCAATTCCAGGCGCAACTCATCGGCCAGGGTTTCCAGCTCGGCTTCGCCTAACCGGCGCAGGCCGTCCGGCGTGTTGGCACGGTCGAGCAGGGGCGTGGTCGGGCGCTTGCGGGGAATCTCATGAAACGTCGTGGGCATCAGGCGAATCGTTATAGGTATAGAAGAGGCGGCAGTTTACCTGATGCATCGGCCCCTGCCCACGCGTTGGTCTTTTTTGGCGGATACGCCGTCAGCTGCGGCGGTCGACGATATAACGGGCCAGGTCGCGCAACGGCTCGGCGGCCGCGTCAAACGGTCGCAGCGCGTGCAGGGCCTGGTCGCGCAGTTCCAGGGCGTAGGCCTTGGCCGCATCGAGGCCGAGCAGGGCCGGGTAGGTCGGCTTGTCGCGAGCGATGTCGGCGCCCTGGCGTTTGCCAAGGGTCTCGGTGTCACTTTCGACGTCAAGAATGTCGTCCTGCACTTGAAATGCCAGGCCAATGGCCTGTGCATACGCCTTCAAGGACTTCAGTTCGTCCTTCTCGGCACGGCCGCTGGCCAGGGCGCCGAGTTTGACGCTGACCTCGATCAGCGCGCCGGTCTTGTGCCGGTGCATGGTTTCCAAGGCTTTTTGATCGAGCTTCAAGCCCACCGAACCGAGGTCGATGGCTTGGCCGCCGACCATGCCCGCCGGGCCTGCCGCCAACGCCAGAGCGCTGACCATTTGCAGGCGAATCTCTGCCTCCGATGAGCTCAGGCGCGGGTCGAGCAGGGCGCTGAACGCCAGGCTCTGCAAACCGTCGCCGGCGAGAATTGCGCAGGCTTCATCGAATTTTTTGTGGGTGGTTGGCTGGCCGCGCCGCAGATCGTCGTCGTCCATCGCCGGCAGATCGTCGTGAACCAGGGAGTAAGCGTGAATCAGCTCCACCGCGCAGGCCGCGCCGTTGGCTTGCTCAGCCTTGCCGCCCAACGCTTCGCACGCGGCGTAGGCCAGCAATGGACGAACGCGTTTACCGCCGTTCATCACGCTGTAGCGCATGGCTTCGTACAGCCGCGCGAGTTCCGGGCTTGGCGCGTTGAACAAGGTTTCCAGTGCCGCATTGACGCGGGCCTGGCTGGTCGCCGAATACGCTGCAATCATTCTGGTTGATCCGCGTCGAAGGGTTCCTCGGCCAGCTCGCCATCACGCTCGAGCAGCACTTGAACCTTTTGCTCGGCCTGGGCCAGCGCTGCCTGGCAATCGCGGGTCAGACCGATGCCCTGCTCGAAAGCGGTCAGCGAGTCTTCCAGCGACAGTTCGCCGTTCTCCAGTCGCTCCACCAGCGTTTGCAGGTCGGCGAGGGATTGTTCGAAATCCAGTGCAGCTTTTTTACGGGCCATGGCGGCGATTTCCGGTTGACGTTAAACCGGCGCGACACTAGCAGACATGGGGGTTATGGGCAAATGAGCGGCCGTTGTCAGCTGGGGATTTGGTTGTACACCATCAACCCCCCGCTGCCTGATACACCGTCATCGCAGGCAAGCCAGCTCCCACAGGGTTTCGGATACATCCGCGAGAACAGAATTGTTCGGCTCATTTTGTGAGCCGAATAAGGCTGCTATTCGGCTCACGCCTGACAACATCGTGATAACCCCCGCAATTCGAGATGTATCCGATTGTTAAAAATCCTCCAAATGGCTAACCTTCGCGGCTTCTACGACCCAATAGTCACGGGTCTTTCTGACGAAACGCAGTTTTTGGATCTGTAACGCGCCGAGGATCAGGCGCAAGGTTTCGTTATGCATGGCAGGAGGCGTCACATGCGTTCATTTTTTCTATGCCTGATGGGGTGGGTCTGCGCGACGGCTGCCTGCGCCGAGCCGGCGGCCGAGCTGTCGGAGCCGGTGGGCGGCTGGCGCTACAACGGCCTGCTCGATCGCAGCGAAAACCCACAAGTGGCCTATCCCACGCCGCCCATCGACCGGGGCGTGCAGCGCAATCGCACGATGATCCAGGGCGAGCTCAAGGCCATTGGCACGCAACGCGGGCCGCACACGCTGGCGGTCAACGGCAATCCATTGAACCTCTACACCGACGACCAAGGACGTTTCGCCCGGCCGTACGCGTTTGGCGCCGGTTCCAATAGCGTCGAAGTGCGCAGTGCCGAAGGCAAATCCCTCAAGCGCGTTCAGTTCTACGAAGCCAATAACCTGCGCACCCCGGCGCGGATTCGCGTGGTGCTGGGTTGGGACGATCCGAAGGCTGAACTCGACCTGCACATTGTTACCCCCGACGGCCAGCATGCGTTCTGGGCTCGCCCGGCGATGAGCAACGGCGGAGGCCTGGACCCGGACGGCGTCGATGGCCCCGGCCCGGAAATGTTCACCATGACCGCGCCGCTGCATGGCACCTATCTGGTTTACGTGAACTATTGGGGCAACTTCGGCAGCGGCGGCTATAACTTCGATGAGACCAGCAACCAGAACGAGGTGATCACCTCGCAGATCAATCTGGTGCTCAACGAAAACACCGTCGACGAAAAACGCGAAACCTTCATCGTGCCCCTGCGCGCGATCGGTGACCTGCTGCTGGTCAAGACTTTCAACTATTAAGCATCCCGCTCCACGGATGACATCGGGTTTTGTGAACATGAGCGATAACACTGTTTCTCCGGCCGCCGAAACGCCTGCAGCCAAAACTCCTCGCCGCTGGCCGGCGCTGCTGGTCGGGCTGGTCCTAGTGGCCGGTGTCGCGGCCGGGTTGGGCTGGTTCATGCACAAACCCAAGGCGCCTCCGGCGGAGTTGGCCAGCGATAAACTGGGCATGAGCCGGCCGGACGGTCTGCTCGAAACCCACTCCTTGAGCCAGTTGCCCAAAGACTTGCTGGCGGTGCCGTTCCTCAAGGAAACCCTCACCGAAGATTTCGTCTTCTATTACGAAGCCCATGCCGATCGCCTTGGCTTGATCGGCAGTCTGCGCCGGATCATCTACGAACATGACCTGAAATTGCAGGACAGCCTGATCGAACAGCTTTTCGATCAACCGGCGGACGTAGCGTTGTGGCGCGGGGCGGATGGCCGCCTGAAAGACTTTTTGTTGGTGATGGATCGTGGTGGTCTGGCCAAAGTGCTGGAGCCGCTGGCGAAAGTGGCGCTGGATGATTCGCAGCTGACCCAGCTCAGTGAGATCAAGGTCGGCGGTGATGTGGTGCCGCTTTATCAGCTCACCTACAACCACAGCAAAGCGCTGCTGTTCGCCTCCCATGGCGACAAACTGGTGGTGCTGTCCAACCCGGCCAAACTCTACGAGACCGGCCACGGTCCGGTCGATGAACCCGGCATGGTCTCGACTGAATCGCTGGAAGCACTGCTTGGCGGGCAGAAACTGTTCCCCGAAGCCTTCGGCCTGCCACCCCGCGCCCCTGAAGTGAAACAACGCCTCTCGGTCAATTCCAGCGTCCTGGCCATGGGTTACCAGCGTTTCATCCCGAACTTCGCCGGCCTGCGTTTCGATATGGACGACAAGGGCTGGCACAGCTTCCTCGCCATGGACGAACTGGAAAACCAGCCGGACTTCGATTTCAAACCGATCTGGCAAGCCATGCCGATGGGGGCCAGCGCTTGTGTGGCGCTACCGCTCGCCGCCGAACAACAGAAACCGTTGCTGGTGAAACTCGGCGCCGAAGAAACCGTGGCCCATGCCCTGACCGAACACATGGCCGGTGCTGCCGGCCTCTGCTGGTACGCCGATTCGCGGCTGTACACGCCGCTGCTGGTGGCCAGCCTGAACGATGATGACAGCGCCAAACTCGACGGCGACCTGGGCAGCCTTTTCGGTTCGATGGTCGGCGCCTACGAAGGTAACGTCGAAGAACACGCGTTCCCGGTGGTGGAAAAACAGGAAGGTGAACACCACCAGTGGCAGCGTCAGGTCAGCTCCAACTTCGGCCCTTACAAAGCCAAGGATGCCGAGAACCCGGACGCGATCACCGGCAAGGCCTTCATGAAAGTCAGCCTGGCGCGCCACGGTTCGACACTGCTGTTTTCCCTCGATGACAAGCTGGTGGACAAAGCCCTCGGCACCCTCGACAAACGTTTCCCGCCGATGGCCGACGTGGTGCCGAAAGACCTGCTGATGCCGGTCTACTTCGGCCCGGATTCCATGGCGCAACTGATGCAACAGGAAACCCTCGACAGCCTGCCGCAGGACATGGAGCCGGTGTTCTATAACGCCGCGCAAACTTACCTGATCCCGAAACTGCGCAAGCTCGGTGGCTACGGAAAATACGCGCTGACGTTGCCGGAAGGCAGCGAGCCCGACGGCCACTGGCAATGGCTGCCACTGGAATGGAAGGCCCTGTGACCGCACTTATCCGAGGCCTCGGCCTGCTGGCGATGTTGCTCGGCAGTCGCGCATTTGCCAGTGACGCCGCGCCGCTCGACCCGCAGCAATCCCAGGTGTTTCGCGCCTGGTTCGTGCGCATCGCCCAGGAGCAACTGACCCAAGGCCCGAGCCCGCGCTGGTATCAGCAGGACTGCGCAGGGCTGGTGCGTTTTGCCGCCAACGAAGCGCTGAAAGTCCATGACGACAAATGGCTGCGCAGCAATGGCCTGTCCAACCGCTACCTGCCGCCGGAGCTGCAACTGAGCGACGCCCAACGCGGCCTCGCCCAGCAATGGCAGCAGGGCGGCGGCAAGGTCGGGCCTTACGTCAACGCGATCAAACTGATTCAGTTCAACAGCCATCTGGTGGGCCGCGACGTGGCGCAAGCGCGGCCCGGCGACCTGATGTTTTTCGATCAGGGCGACGACCAGCACCTGATGATCTGGATGGGCCGCTACATCGCCTATCACACCGGCACCACCACCCCCACTGACAACGGCATGCGATCCGCGAGCCTGCAGCAACTCATGACATGGAAGGACACCCGATGGATACCCGACGCAGCCAACCCCAACTTCATCGGCGTCTATCGACTGAACTTTCTCTCCCAATGACCGGTGCCCGCATGCTGCGCTTTCTGTCTCTATTGTTGGTGTTGGTCCTGCCTTTTTCGGCAGTGAACGCCGAAGATACCGTCGAGCCGAGCGGCTACACGCCGGTGGCCGGTGAAAGTTTTTTTCTGCTGGCGGACAGCAGTTTTGCCAGTGACGAGCAGGCAATGGTGCGCCTCGAAGCGCCGGGCCGTGACTATCGCCGCTTCCGCATGGAGCCCTACGGCGGCGCGGACATTCGGGTGTATCGCATCGACAAGCCGCTGGATTTCCTCAAGCGCCAGAAGAACCTGCATCGCGTGGTCAGCGACGGTCAATTCAAGGGTGAAGGTCTGTCGAACACCCTCGCGTACCTGTGGGACAACTGGTACCGAAAATCCCGTCGCGTGATGCAGCGGGCGTTTTCCTACGAGTCGCGCAAACAAGTCACCGAGGAAGTGCCTGAACTGAAGATGGGCACCGCGATTGCCGCGCCAACGCCTTACGACGCCCAGCCGCAATTCGCACTGATTCCAGGCCTGCCGGTGGTCAGCCAGTTCCGTTATCCGCTGTGGCAAGCCAAACCGATCCAGCCGCCAGAAGGCGTGAATCTGGCCGGTTCGTCCAGCGAGTTCGTCACTGTCGCGCCAGGCAACGTGTACATCCCGTTGGGCAACCTGAAACCGGGCCTGTATCTGGTGGAAGCGCTGATCGGCAAGTACCGAGCGACCACCATGGTCTTCGTCTCCAACACCGTGGCCGTGAGCAAGATTGCCGGTGATGAATTGCTGGTGTGGGCTGCGCGCAAACATGAAGGCAGTTCGGTGCCGAAAGTGAATGTGCTGTGGACCGATGGCCTCGGCGTGATGAGCAGCGGCGCCACCGATACCGATGGTTTGCTGCGACTGAAACACGTCAGCCCCGAGCGTTCGTTCGTGATCGGCGAGGACGAAGAGGGCGGGGTGTTTGTCTCCGAGAACTTCTATTACGACAGCGAAATCTACGACACCAAACTCTATGCCTTCACCGACCGGCCGCTGTATCGGCCGGGGGATTGGGTGTCGCTGAAAATCGTCGGTCGCGAGTTCAAGAACGCCCGGGATTCCGTGGCACCGACCGCTGCCGACGTCAACGTGACGGTACTCGATGCCACCGGCACCGCGCTGCAATCGCTGGCGCTGAAGCTTGATTCCAAGGCTGGCACTCAAGGCCGATTCCAGTTGCCGGATAACGCCGTGGCCGGCGGTTATGAACTGCGTTTCAGCTACAAGGACCAGGCCTACAGCAGCGCTTTCCGGGTTGCCGAATACATCAAGCCGCACTTCGAAATCTCGTTGAACCTGGCCAAGCAGGATTACCGCACCGGCGAGCCGGTCAAAGGCAGCCTGGTGCTGCTGTACCCGGACGGCAAGCCCGTCGCGAATGCCAAACTGACCCTGAGCCTGCGCGCCCAGCAACTGTCGATGGTCGATAACGAGCTGCAATACCTCGGGCAATTCCCGGTGGAACTGACCAGTACCGAATTGACCACCGACGCCAAAGGCAACGCGACCCTCGACCTGCCCGCCGCCGAGAAACCGAGCCGCTACATGCTCACCGTTTTCGCCAGCGATGGTGCGGCGTATCGGGTCAGGACCACCAAGGAAATCCTCATCGACCGGGGGGCCGCGAGTTTCAGTCTGCGGGCGCCGCAGCGCTTCAGTGCGGTGGGTGACAAGGTTGTTTTCAGCTACGCCAACGAAGGTGGCAGCGAGCAGAGCAAAGCGGTCACGCCGAGCGGCTACAGCTGGGTGCGTCTGGAAGATCAGAGCACCGGTGAAGGCAAACTTGCCGCATCCGATAAGGGCTTCACGCTGGCGTTCGAGCGTCCTGGCACTTACAACCTGACCTTGAAGGATGACCACGGTCGCGTGGTCGGCGCCACAGGCCATTCAGTCACCGGCGATGGCGTCAAAGCCGTGCCCGGCACCGTTGAAATCGTCCTCGACAAACCCGAGTACAAGGCAGGCGACGAAGCCCTTGCGTTGATCACTTTCCCGGAGCCCGTCAGCGATGCACTGCTGTCGCTGGAGCGCGACAAGGTCGAGGCGACTGCGCTGCTGTCCAAGGGCGGTGACTGGCTGAAGATGGAAAAACTCAGCGACACCCAATACCGAGCACGCATCCCGGTGAAGGACAATTTCGCGCCGAACCTGACGTTCTCGGTTCTGTACACCAAGGGCGGTCAATACAGCTTCCAGAACGCCGGCATCAAGGTGATTGCGCCGCAGATCGACGTGGCTATCACCACCGATAAAGAGGCCTATCAACCGGGCGATACCGTGTCCGTCGACCTCACCACCCAATTCGCCGGCGAGCCGATTCCGGCGCACCTGACGGTCAGCGTGGTCGACGAAATGGTCTACGCGCTGCAACCGGAAGTCGCGCCGACCATCGACCAGTTCTTCTACCACCCGCGCCGCAACAACGTGCGCACCAGCGCCAGTCTGTCGTTCATCAGCTACGACGTCGCGTTGCCGGGTAGCCCCGGTGCACCGGGCAAAGCCAACCGCAGCGAGCGCGGGGTGAAAGTGCTGGAGCGGCCACGTCGTGAAGACGTCGACACCGCCGCATGGCAGCCGGAATTGATCACCGACGCCAACGGCAAAACCCGCTTCACCTTCAAGATGCCGGACTCGCTGACCCGCTGGCGCATCACCGCGCGAGCCATCGCCGATGACGGTCAGGTCGGGCAGAAAAAGCAATTCGTGCGCTCGGAAAAACCGCTGTACCTGAAGTGGAGCGGCCCGAGCAAATTCCGTACGGGCGACAAGCCGGATCTCGGTGTGTTCGCCTTCAGCCAGGCGGACAAACCGGTCAAGGCTGAGCTGGTGATTCATTTCGCCGGTGCCGAACAGCGGGTGCCGGTGACGCTGAACAACGGCATCAACTACATCGCGTTGCCGGCGTTCGACTTGGCCACGGGCGAGTGGACCGCCGAGCTGGTGCAGGACGGCAAAACCGCTGACGCGCTGGCCGTGCGCCTGACCGCGACCGGCGAAGGCTGGCAGGTCACACAAAGCCAAAGCCTGGACGTGGCCAGCGGTGATACGCCGCTGACCTTGCCGGTGGACGCAACGGACATTCGCCTGCGGCTGGATGACAGCCCGCAAGCGATGTTCCGCTCGGCGCTCGACGATTTGCTGAGCTATCCGTACGGCGGCGTCGAGCAGACGGCCAGTCGTTTGCTGCCGTTGAGCATCGCGTACCCGACCTTATCGTCGAACCCGCAGATCCGCGATCGCTTGCGGTTGATCATGCAAAACAGCCGTCTGCGCCTGGTGCAAATGGCCGGGCCTTCGGCGAGCTTCACCTGGTGGGGCATGGACGGTGAGCCGGACGCGTTTCTCACGGCTTACGCGTATTACGCCGACTGGCACGCCAGCAAAGCCTTGGAACTGAGCCTGCCGCCGGAGCATTGGCAGCGGGTGCTGGAGGTCTATTCGAAACAGGCCAAAAATACGCCGCTGTTGCAGAGAGCGCTGATCCTGTCGTTCGCCAAACAGATGCAATTGCCGGTGAACACCTTGCTCAGCGGTTTGATGGATGATCTGGCGAAAGCGGGCGAGGGCAACGCCGCGAACCTGATGGAGGATGGCGAAGACAGCCTCGTCATGAGTGATCCGGATTCGGCGCTCGGGTTGGCGGCTGCGCGTGCGTTGACGGCATCGTTGGCTCGTCAGTCCAAGGTGACATTGCCCGATGCTTTCAATCGTCAATTGGCCGATGCGCAACAGCGTCTGGCGGTCAGTTCCCAGCCGTTTACCGAAGCGTTGAACCTGTCGTTGCAAGCCTTCGATCAGGCTCACGCGCAAGCCTTGTTGCAACGTCTGTTGCCGCAGCAATCGACCCTGGAGCGCGCGTTGGCGCTGACCTGGTTGCAACGCAGCATCGAGCAGGCTTCGCCCACCATCGCACTGGCACCGGGTGACGGCTGGAAGAAAAACTACGGTGATACCGGTGAGATGTATTGGACGTGGCAGGGCGCTGCGCCCGTACCGGCAGTGTTGTCGCTGACCGGGACGCAAGAGCGCCCGTTGCGGGCAGCGTTGAGTTTCCAGACTAAACAACCGCCGGTTGATCCGATGGCCGTGACCATCACCCGTCGGCTGTCGCGTCTGGTGCCGGGTGACGCGGCCTTCACCTTCAAACTCGAAGCGGTTGGCAGCAAGCCGTTGTCCAGCGACAGCCTGTATCTGGACGAAGTGATCATCACCAGCAAAGCCGCCAAGCCGCTGCGTTACGGGATGATCGAAGTGCCTCTGCCGCCGGGCGCGGATGTCGAGCGCACCACGTGGGGCATCAAATTGATGGGCAAGGCCGGTACTGAACCGACTGCGCTGGAGAAGGCGCGCTTCGAACCGGGTCAGATGGCTTACGCGATTCCGGTGGACGCCTTGAGTGGTGAATTGCGGCTGCGTCATCTGGTGCGCTTCTCGCAGAAAGGCCAGTTCAACCTGCCGCCAGTGCGTTTCACTCAGGTCTACGCGCCACAGCATCAGGCTCTGGAACAGAAACCGGCGCTGGGTCAGGTCACGGTCAACTGACATGACCCGACGTTTGGTCTGGTGGCTGCTGTGTTTGATCCCTGCGCTGGCGGCAGCGCAGGACGAACCGTTGCGACTGGGCTTCAAGGGTGAATTGCTGGCGCTGAGCCCGACTCAGGTGATTTCTCGCGAGCCGTTGCCCGACGCTTTGCAGACGCCGTTGGGCAGTGTGTGGAAGTTGTTTGTCTACGGCTGGCTGGTGGACAGCGGTGCCCGAGAGCCGGCGTATGAATGTCGCGGGCAGTCGAAAGAAGAAGTTTATTGTTGCACCGCGGGCGGCAAGATCGAACGTGATCAGGCGCTGGTGAAGTCCTGCGGTTTGTATTTTGAGCCTGCTCGGTTGGGTATTTCCGGCACAGGTTGGCGCACGTATTGGCAGGCACGGAAAGCGCCCGAGTGGCTGCTGGACTTGCCTTCGTTGCAACCATCCACGCGGGTTTCGGTGGTGGAACTACTGCGAATGTTGGCCGTGATGCCCGCACAGGATCAGGCGCGGCGGGTGTTGCTTGATGTGGTGTTGAATGCCGCTGACGGCAATGTCGTCGGCGAACTCGGTAGCCGGTTGCGGGTGAAAACCTGGAGCTGGTTGGGTGATCACGATCCATCGTCGCGTCAGGGTGGGTTTGCCGGTTGGACCGTGGATGGCACGCCGATCTGGGCCGGTGGGCGCGGGACCAGTCAGATGGTTCTGCGCAATTACGGTCAGGCGTTGGCGTCGGTGTTGCCGGTTGATTGGCCGTTGGATGCGGGGCGCTGCGTTGAAGTCGGCTTGTTTTCTCGTTATCCGATTGGACGCGTTCTGGCGGGGGATAGGGTTGTGTCTTCCGGGCCTTTGCAGGGCGACTATCGCGTTGAATTCGCCAATGGCAATCAACTGGATATTCACAGCGACGGTGAGCTGTTTTTGGTGGGCGACAATCTGGTCGCCCGTCTGGATCGCGAAGAATACGTCGCCCGAGTGCTGCAACGGGAAGCCAAACCTGAACCCGCCGAAGCCGCCAAAGCCCTGGCCGTCGCCATTCGCACCTACCTGCTGCAAAACGCCACCCGCCACGGCGACTGCCTGAGCATCGACGACAGCAGCAGTCGCCAGCGGGTCGCACCACGCCCGGCCACCGCCGAATCACGCAACATCGCCGCGTGGACCAGCGACCTCGTCCTCGCCGGCAGCACCGTCACCTACCACTCCGACCAACCCGGCCCGGACAAACTCTCCTGGCAACAAGCCGTCGAGCAAGCCAACGCCGGCCAACGCTACGACGCCATCCTGCTGCACGCCTACCCGCGCGCCAGCCTCAGCCGCTGGGACAACCCCGTCGCCTCCTGCGACGTGCTGCCCGCCGCGCAAGACTGGCTGCAAACCCAACGCCGCGGCTGGCGTGCGCGATTGGACAGCGAGGTCGGCTACAACGAAGTCAGCACGTTCGCCGTCTGTCGCCTCGCCTTCGGCCGCCCCTATGTCGACCGCGAGCGTCAGCGCATCTACGTGCGCGGCGTGCTGTCGCTGCAAGACCGCCTCGACCTGACCCACGAATACCTGCACCTGGCTTTTGAAGCTCATCCCAACGGCCAGGATGAAACCTACATTGAAGGGCTCGCCCGCCACCTCTTGCTGGAATAGGCCATGAAACTCCGTTATCCACAGGTCTTCCTGTTCCTTTGTTCTGTTTGCATGTTGCCGACGGTTTCCGCGGCTGAAAGCGCCGCCAAACTCGACACCCCCGTCGGCGGCTGGCGCACCGGTGCAGTCGAGGGCGAAGGCGAAAACTTCCGCCAGACTGTCAACTACCCGGCTTCCTCGGTGAACACGCCGGCAGGACAGGCCAACACCGCACGCATCACCGGCCAGATCAAAGCCACACCCAAGTCCACTGAACCCGGCCGATTGATCGTCAACGGCGTCAGCATGCCGCTGAAGATCGACTCCGCTGGCCGCTTCGATCGACCGTTCTCCTTCCCCAACGGCAGCAACAGCGTCGAAGTCCGCAGCCCCGATGGCCAGCAGCGCCACCGCACGCAATTTCTCAATACCAGTGGCGGCGCCACCCCGGCGAAATTGCGCGTGTTACTGGCCTGGGACAGCGACGGTACGGATCTGGACTTGCACCTCGTCACGCCCGATGGCGCGCACATCTGGTATGGCGACCGGGTTGTGGCGAATGGTGCGGCGCTGGATGTGGACGTGACGACGGGGTATGGCCCGGAAATTTTTGCCATGCCAGCGCCGATCAAGGGGCAGTATTTGGTGTATGTGAATTACTTCGGGGGCGGGTATCGCAGTGATGAGGACGGGCAGGAAAATGCGGTTCAACCGCTGACCACGGCGCAGGTGACGGTGATTACGGAGGAGGGGACGCCGGACGAGAAGATGGAGACTTTTCTGGTGCCGATGCGGGCGGTGGGGGAGTTGACGTTGGTTAAGGGGTTTAGTTATCCATAATTGGTCAGCAGGCCGCTGACCGATTCTGCATTACATGCATTGATGCTGCGTGCTTTCTTCCAGACATTAAAAAGCCGGCTTGTGGCCGGCTTCTCGGGGACTGGCTTGGTTCATTTTTGGTAAACCGCGCCAGCCTTCAAAACGTACACCCGGATCTTGCGTCCGGCTGTGGGACTCGGCGAGAAAATCATCTGCCTTGTCGGTGCGATCGGAGCCGCGGGGCGGGTCGATGCGCAAATGTGGGGCGCAGCATACTGATTTTTTTGGAGAATTCCCAGCTTGGTGTGCGGGGCAGGGCTGCCAGGTGCCTTGGATGGAGTGGCTGATCCGGGGTTTGAGCGAATGTTCTGCCGTCTTCGCGGGCAAGCCCGCTTCCACAGGGATCGTGTGATGCCAGTGGAAGTGAGCATATCCGTATGAAAACAATGCAGTGTTACAGGAATGGCACCGGCGGCCTGCGTTTGTTTAGCGTCGACCACCAGAACACCCATCCCAGCACCCTGATGTTTTCTTCTTCGATTTGCGGAGGTCTGATGACCTCGTCCGGGTATTCGGCGCTGTTGTGGCTGCGCATGCGAATCGCGTTGCCCGGCACCCGGCTCAGGTACTTGATGCGCAACATGCCGTCGTGCTCGATGGCGTAGATCTCTCCGTCGACAATTTGCGTGAGCCCGCGATCAATGGCGACGATGGAGCCGTCTTCGATTCTTTCGGCCATGCTGTTGCCGACCATCCGGGCGCAGATGGCGTCGGCGTGATTGATTTCCAGGGAGTCGAGACCGCTTCGAGGCAGGCGGATCGATTCGCTGGGGTCTTTGATGACGTGGGTTTTGTCAGCGCCGGGTGTGATGGCCGTTTCTTTGTAAAAGGGCAGTTCGATGTCGACGGGTTCGATGACCCGATAGGTGCCGCGGATCGACTGGGCGTCGAAGGCGTTGCCGGAGTCGTCGACCAGACGTAATTCCCTGGCGTCTTTTGGCCCTTCCCCGGTTTTCAGCCATTCGCTGTTCACGGAGAGTCTTCTGGCGACATCCTCCATGCGGTAGTCGGGCACTCCGCGGGAATACCAGTTGTGGACAGTTTGAGGGTCGGAAATGCCCAGGAATTCGGCAAATCTCGTGGTCGTGATTTGGACCTCTTTCAGGAGCATTCTGAATCGTGGGCCGCAGGTTTTGTTCTTTTTCATAAACACGAGTCTAGCCGCGCGGCATAAGGCTTTGATTCAACAAAACGTTCAAATTTGACGTGAAATTTAAGTCTTGATGTAAGACGTCTTTGGTAAGAATTAAACAAGGAAAAACCGCTGCACCCGCCAGTTAAACGTGCTGTTTAAGCTGATTCAAACACGCACAAAAAACCCCGGATCAACCGGGGTTTTTTCAAGTCGTCAGTGGCGCAAGGCCAGTGGCGTCTCAGCCTTTATAGGCAGCAACCGACTTGGTGATCGCTTCGCGGGCGGCGTCTGCACCGGCCCAGCCTTCGATTTTCACCCATTTGCCTTTTTCGAGATCTTTGTAGTTCGCGAAGAAGTGCTCGATCTGCTGAATCAGCAGGGGTGGCAGGTCGGTGTATTCCTTCACGTCGACGTACAGCTGGGACAGCTTGTCGTGCGGGACTGCGATGACTTTGGCATCGCCGCCGCCGTCGTCGGTCATGTTCAGGATGCCGACCGGACGGGCGCGGATGACGGAGCCTGGAGCAACCGGGTAAGGGGTCACGACCAGCACGTCGAGGGGATCACCGTCGTCAGCCAGGGTGTTCGGGATGTAACCGTAGTTGGCCGGGTAGAACATCGGGGTGGCCATGAAACGGTCAACGAACAGGCAATCGCTGTCTTTGTCGATTTCGTATTTGATCGGCGCGTGGTTGGCCGGAATCTCGATCGCGACGTAGATGTCGTTCGGCAGGTCTTTGCCAGCCGGAATCTTGCTGTAGCTCATTGGGCGGTGCCCCCGTTAGTTGACCAAAAACACTTGGCCGGATTGACCAAAAAGTGGCGGCGATTATAGGCATATTCCGCCGTCGATGCCATGCACCAAGGGTCTTGTAGACCTTAGTCGCGTGCCTGATAGACCGGGTCTTCGGCCAGAAGTTGCCGCAGCCGGGCCAATGGGTCCTGTCGGTAAAACAGCTTCAGCTGTTCATACACCCGAGGATACGCCTCGTGCAGCAAATCCGGAGCGCTGAAGAAGTATTCGCTGGTCACCGCAAAGAACTCGGCGGGGTTTTCCGCCGCATACGGGTCGATGGCGGTTTCGGCGTCAGGGTTGCGCTCCAGTTGCCGGTCGAGGTCGTCGTAGGCCTCTTGCATCACCCTGGCCCAGTCGCTGACTCGCATGTCGGCGTGCAGCGGCGGCAGGCCATTGGCGTCGCCGTTGAGCATGTCGAGTTTGTGCGCGAGTTCGTGGATCACCAGGTTGTAGCCCTCCCAGCCGCCACTGGCCATCACGCCGGGCCAGGCGAGGATGATAGGGCCTTGCTGCCAGGCCTCACCGCTGTGCTCGCCGTCCCATTCGTGCTCCACGCCACTGGCGTCGCGATGGCGCTGGGGGCTGAGGAAGTCGTCGGGGTAGAGGACGATTTCGTGAAAACCCTGATACCAGTTCAGATCGCCCAGGTTCAGCAAGGGCAATTGCGCCTGGGCGGCGAGCAGCAAGCGCTGTTCCTGATGGAGTTCGACGCCGGGCAGGGCGGTCAGGTGTTTGTCTTCCAGGAACAACACACTGGCCTCGCGCAGCCATTGGTCTTCAGCGGCGCTGATGCCGTCGAGAAAACTCAGGTGATGGCGCACCCGCTGCCACATGTCATCGGCAATCGGGTGTCTGGCGAGAATGCGCCGGCGACGCCAGGCGCTGAGCGACCACATCGCTCAGCGGGGTTCGGCTTTGGAGGCGGAGCTGCCGAAGCGGCTGCGGACCAGGCCAATGATCATTGGCACCAGCGAAAGCAGGATGATGGCCACTACCAGCAGCGACAGGTTTTGCTTGATGAACGGAACGTTGCCGAAGAAGTAACCGAGGGTCACCAGGCCGCCCACCCAAAGGATGGTGCCGAGGACGCTGAAGGCAAAGAAACGCGGATAAGGCATTTTTGCCACGCCGGCGACGAACGGTGCGAAGGTGCGGATGATCGGCAGGAACCGCGCCAGGGTCACGGTTTTGCCACCGTGCTTGTCGTAGAAATCGTGGGTTTGTTGCAGGTAATCGCGACGGAAGATTTTCGAGTTCGGATTGCTGAACAGACGTTCGCCTGCCGTTCGTCCGATGACGTAGTTGGTGCTGTCACCGAGGATCGCCGCGAGCATCAGCAAACCGCCCAGCAGCACAGGGTCCATGCCGCCACCCGCCGCCACGGCACCCGCAATAAACAGCAAGGAATCACCCGGCAGGAAGGGCATCACCACCAGGCCGGTTTCGCAGAAGATCACCAGAAACAGAATGGCGTAGATCCATGGCCCGTAGTTGTTCACCAGCAAGTCGAGGTAAACATCGAGATGCAGGATAAGGTCGAGCGGGTTGAAATCCATGGGGGGCACCTGTGGTGACGGCCCGACTCGGCAGGCCTGTGCGGATGACTTCGCGTAAGGCTACAGACGGGTGTAGTTTTTCTTACAAGCCGGAAAGGTCGGCATTATACGGGCTGGAAAGTGAAAAGCGCGTCGAGTTTGTAGCGGGGGATGTCTCGAAAATCACAGTCCGACAGGCTGCACACACCACCTGTGGCGAGGGAGCGTGCTCCCGCTGGAGGGCGAAGCACTCCCAGAACCTGGGTTCGCGGTCAGCCAAGGGAATTACATTGGCCGATTTTACGACGGCTGCGCAGCCGAGCGGGACGGTGCGGCGATCCGACGAGCTCCTTTGCCACAAAGAGCTCGCCACAGCGTGGAGGCGTTACAGCTCGTCGCTGATCGGCAACACGTAGTTCTTGAACTCGGTGTCTTCCTTGAACCCGATGGATTCGTAGGTTTTCTGCGCGATCTGGTTGTCGCTGCTGGTGGAAACGCGCATGCGCACGGCGTTGGTTTCCTTGGCCATTTTTTTCGCGGTGCGCATCAGATTGTCGGCGACCAACTGACGGCGGGCGTCTTCAGCGACGTAGATATCATTGAGGATCCACACGCGTTTGAGCGAAAGCGACGAAAAGCTCGGGTACAGCTGACAGAAACCCATCAGCTTCTTGTCGTCGTCATCGGCCAGGGCCAGGTAGATCACCGATTCCTTGCGGCGCAGACGTTTCTCGAGGAACGCCCGAGACGAGTCCGGATACGGCAGGGAACCATAAAACTCGCGATATTTGACGAACAACGGGGTCAGCAGGTCCAGGTGTTCGAGGGTCGCTTGAATAATCCGCATCGATAGGTCTCGTCTTCAAGTGGCTGTCTTGCTCTGACGGCGAACGGTTCTCACTCGGGCAGCCGTGTTTCGATCCTGCCTGAAACCGAATGAGAAACGCAATGCGGAAACGGTTCAGGCCTTCGGCGAATTCAGTAGGAAATTACCTTTGATGTCCGCTCCTGCGTCCGACTCCAGCGTCTGAAGCTGCGCTTCGTCCTTCAGGTTGACCCCCGACAGCTGCCGCCGACAGGCTTCACGCATCAAATAAAGCAAACGGTGTGCCGCCATGCCATAACTCAAGCCTTCCAGTCGCACATTGGAGATGCAGTTGCGGTAAGCATCAGTCAGGCCGACCTTTGGACTGTAGGTGAAATATAACCCCAGGCTGTCTGGCGAGCTGAGTCCAGGGCGTTCGCCGATCAGGATCACCACCATTTTTGCGCCCAGCAGCTCACCGATTTCATCGGACACAGCGACCCGGCCTTGCTCTACCAGAATCACCGGAGAAACCGTCCAGCCATCGACTTCGATCTGCTCTCGCATGCGCGCCAGGAAGGGCACCGTGTGACGGTGCACAGCCAGTGCCGACAAACCATCGGCCACGACAATCACCAGATCGACGCCGCCGGGATGGGCTGAAGCATGATTGCGCAAGATTTGCGCCGACTCATCGCTCAATTTCCGCCCCAGGTCAGGGCGCTGCAAATAAGTGTCCCGGTTTGCGGCGGCGCTGTGCAGGAGCACACTTTCGTATCCGCACTCGGCCAATTGGGCGGTGAGCCCGGCATGGTCGAAGGGCAGGTGCACCGCATCCCGGGCCTGGGCGTGGGCGTACTGAAAATCCAGCTGTGCGCTGGTGGGCATGCTGGTGCCGGTGCGGCCCAGGGCAATCCGCGCCGGGGTCAGGCGCCGAAGTGCCAGCAATGGATTTTCTGCATCAACAGGCGGTTTATCCATTTCGACACTCATCCCAGTTGCCCCAACGCCTGGCGGAAGGCGGGCGGCAGGCTGTCGCCGAAATGAATCTTGCCGTCTGCCTGGGTGAAGATGCCCATTCTGGCCAGCCACTGTTCGAACTCCGGAGCCGGCTTCAGGCCCAGGGTTTGTCGGGCATAGAGCGCGTCGTGGAACGAGGTGGTCTGGTAATTGAGCATGATGTCGTCGGATCCGGGGATGCCCATGATGAAGTTGATCCCGGCCACGCCCAGCAGGGTCAGCAGGGTGTCCATGTCGTCTTGATCGGCTTCGGCGTGATTGGTGTAACAGATGTCGCAGCCCATCGGCACGCCGAGCAATTTGCCGCAGAAGTGGTCTTCCAGACCGGCACGGATGATCTGTTTACCGTTGTAGAGGTACTCCGGGCCGATGAACCCTACAACCGTGTTCACCAGAAACGGTTTGAAATGTCGCGCCACGGCGTAGGCGCGGGTTTCGCAGGTCTGTTGATCGAGGCCGTGGTGGGCGTTGGCCGACAGGGCGCTGCCCTGGCCGGTCTCGAAATACATCAGGTTTTGCCCCAAGGTGCCGCGATTCAGGCTCAAACCGGCGTCGTAGCCTTCCTGCAAAACGTTCAGGTTGATGCCGAAGCTGGCATTGGCCGCTTCGGTGCCGGCGATCGACTGGAACACCAGGTCCAGTGGAACGCCGCGATTGATCGCTTCGATGGACGTGGTGACGTGGGTCAGCACGCAGGCCTGTGTAGGAATCTCATAGCGCTGGATGATCGCGTCGAGCATTTCCAGCATTGCGCAAATCGAGGCGATGCTGTCGGTGGCCGGGTTGATGCCGATCATCGCGTCGCCGTTGCCGTACAACAGACCGTCGAGAATGCTCGCGGCGATGCCCGCCGGTTCGTCGGTGGGGTGATTGGGTTGCAGGCGTGTGGATAAGCGTCCGCGCAATCCCATGGTGCCGCGGAATTGCGTGACCACGCGGATTTTCTGCGCGACCAGCACCAGGTCCTGCACGCGCATGATTTTCGACACGGCCGCGGCCATTTCCGGCGTCAGTCCGGGGGCGAGGGCGCGCAGGCTCTGTTCGTCGGCAGCGTCACTGAGCAGCCAGTCGCGGAATCCGCCGACCGTCAGGTGGCTGACCGCGGCGAAGGCTTGTTTGTCGTGGGTGTCGATGATCAGTCGGGTGACTTCATCGGCCTCATAGGGAATCAGCACTTCCTGCAGGAAATGAGTCAGCGGGATATCGGCCAGGGCCATTTGCGCGGCCACACGCTCGCCATCGTTGAGGGCGGCGACGCCGGCCAGAAAGTCCCCGGAACGCGCCGGGCTGGCCTTGGCCATGACCTCTTTCAGGCTGGCGAAGCGATAGGTCTGGGCGCCGACGGAATGGGCAAATGTGGCCACGGTGTCCTCCTGATTCTGTAAATGTCTCAAATACACCGCCAAACCCTTGTGGGAGCCAGCCTGCTGGCGATTGCAGTGTGTCAGTCGAAATCCATGCTGACTGTCAGGCCGCAATCGCCAGCAGGCTGGCTCCCACTGAGGAACTGCGTGCACTTCAATAAAGCAGGCGCCGGGCTCATGGCCCGGCGCCGGTGCAACTCAGACGCCTTCGAGCATCGCATCCGCCGGCGCATCGAAGCGCTGCTTGGCGGTCAGTTGGAAATACAGGTAACCGGCCGCCATGAACCCGAGGAACACGCAGCCGATCAGCGGGTTGAACCACGCCATCGCCACCAGGCACACCACCGCCAGGAACAGCGCAATCCCCGGGACGATCGGATAGCCCGGCGCGCGGAAGGAGCGCTCCAGGTTCGGCTCGGTTTTACGCAGTCTGAACAGGCTCAGCATACTGATGATGTACATCACGATGGCGCCGAATACCGACATGGTGATCATTGCCGCCGTCAGGGTCATCCCTTGCAGGTTGACCAGGCCGTCGCTGTAGATCGCCGCGATGCCGATCACGCCGCCGGCCAGAATGGCCCGGTGCGGGGTCTGGAAGCGCGACAGTTTGGCCAGCGAGCGAGGCAGGTAACCGGCACGGGCCAGGGCGAAGAACTGGCGCGAGTAACCGAGAATGATCCCGTGGAAGCTCGCCACCAGCCCGAACAGGCCGATCCAGACCAGCATGTGCATCCAGGTCGAATTGTTGCCGACCACGGCTTTCATCGCCTGGGGCAATGGGTCGTTGATGTTCGACAGTTGACGCCAGTCGCCCACGCCGCCCGCCATCACCATCACGCCGATCGCGAGGAACACCAGGGTCAGAATGCCGCTGACGTAGGCCTTGGGAATCGTGCGTTTCGGGTCCTTGGCTTCTTCAGCTGCCATCGCCGCGCCTTCAATGGCGAGGAAAAACCAGATCGCAAACGGGATCGCCGCAAAGATGCCGGGGATGGAGGCAATGGTGAACTCGTTCGAGCCCGACCAGCCGTTGAGCACGAAGTTACTGAAGCTGAAGCCCGGCGCGACCACGCCCATGAACACCAGCAGCTCGGCGACGGCCAGAACGGTGACCACCAGTTCGAAGGTCGCGGCGATGCTGACGCCGAGGATATTCAAGGTCATGAAGACGAAATAGGCGCCAACGGCTGCAATCTTGGGGTCAAGTTCCGGGTATTGCACGTTCAGATAAGCGCCGATGGCCATCGCAATGGCGGGTGGCGCAAAGACGAACTCAATCAGGGTGGCGATGCCGGCGATGAGGCCGCCTTTCTCGCCAAAGGCCCGCCGGCTGTAGGCAAACGGCCCGCCCGCATGGGGAATGGCGGTGGTCAATTCGGTGAAGCTGAAGATAAAGCAGGTGTACATCGTCGCCACCATCAGCGCGGTGACGAGGAAACCCAGGGTGCCTGCGGTGCCCCAGCCGTAACTCCAGCCGAAGTATTCGCCGGAAATCACCAGGCCGACGGCAATGCCCCATAAATGCAGGGTGCCGAGTGTGGGTTTGAGCTGTGTGGAAGAAGTCATAAGTCCTCGCTGTCTTTTTTATTGTTTGATCTGTTGGACTTTCGGGAACTGCATTTACCTGTAGAGCGGGCACGCAAAGCCCGTGCCAGAGCGGCAGGGCGATGATTTGATGTTGTCGTTCAGGGCGCCATCGCGGGCAAGCCCGCGATGGCTATCGAAAGGGCGACACGGGAATACCCGTGTGGCCCCCGGTTTTTAGAAGAACCCCAACGGATTGATGTCGTAGCTCACCAGCAGGTTTTTGGTCTGCTGATAGTGGTCGAGCATCATTTTGTGGGTTTCACGACCGACGCCGGATTTTTTGTAACCGCCGAACGCGGCATGCGCCGGGTACAAGTGGTAGCAGTTGGTCCACACGCGACCGGCCTTGATGGCGCGGCCCATGCGATAGGCGCGGTTGATGTCGCGGGTCCAGAGGCCGGCACCCAGGCCGAACTCGGTGTCGTTGGCGATGGCCAGGGCTTCGGCTTCGTCCTTGAACGTGGTGATGCTCACCACAGGGCCAAAGATTTCTTCCTGGAACACGCGCATTTTGTTGGTGCCCTTGAGCAGGGTCGGCTGGATGTAATAACCCGTCGCCAGGCTGCCCTCGAGTTTTTCGATCTTGCCGCCGGTCAGCAGTTCGGCGCCTTCGCCCTTGGCGATTTCCAGGTACGAAAGGATTTTGTCGAACTGTTGCTCGGACGCCTGTGCGCCGACCATGGTGTCGGTGTCCAGTGGGTCGCCACGTTTGATTTGCAGGACTTTGTTCATGACTACTTTCATGAATTCGTCGTAGATCGACTCTTGTACCAGTGCCCGGGACGGGCAGGTGCAGACTTCGCCCTGGTTGAAGAATGCCAGCACGAGGCCTTCGGCAGCTTTCTCGATGAACGACGGTTCGGCCTTCATGATGTCTTCGAAGAAAATGTTCGGCGACTTGCCACCCAGCTCCACGGTGGACGGAATGATGTTTTCGGCGGCGCATTTCATGATGTGCGAGCCGACCGGGGTCGAGCCGGTGAAGGCTATCTTGGCAATGCGCTTGCTGGTGGCCAGAGCCTCACCGGCCTCTTTGCCGAAGCCCTGCACCACGTTCAGCACGCCCGGCGGCAGCAGGTCGCCGATCAGCTCCATCAGCACGGTGATGCCCAGCGGGGTTTGCTCGGCAGGCTTGAGCACCACGCAGTTACCGGCGGCCAGGGCCGGGGCGAGTTTCCAGGCGGCCATCAGGATCGGGAAGTTCCACGGGATGATCTGCCCGACAACGCCCAGTGGTTCATGGATGTGATAAGCCACAGTGTTGCCGTCGATCTCGGCAGCGCTGCCTTCCTGCGCGCGGATGCAACCGGCGAAATAACGGAAATGGTCCGCGGCCAGCGGGATGTCGGCGTTGAGCGTTTCACGCACGGCTTTGCCGTTGTCCCAGGATTCGGTGATTGCCAGCAGTTCGAGGTTCTGTTCGATGCGGTCGGCGATTTTCAGCAGCACCAGCGAGCGAGCCTGGGCGGACGTGGCGCCCCAGGCGTCGGCAGCGGCGTGGGCAGCGTCCAGGGCCTTGTCGATGTCTTCGGCCGTGGAACGCGGGAATTCGGCAATCGGTTGGCCATTCACTGGCGAGGTATTGGTGAAGTACTGACCTTTGACAGGCGCGACGAACTCGCCGCCGATGTAGTTACCGTATTTGCTCTTGAACGAAACGATAGCGCCTTCAGTACCGGGGTGAGCGTAACGCATGATGTTTTCTCCTTGGCTTTTTGTATTTGTAAGGAAGAGCGCCTGTGCGCTTGCTTTAAGCGTAGAGCAAAGGCCGGGCCACTGCCCTGCAGGTCAGGCAAATCAAGGCTTTGCGCGATTTTTGTCGGACGGACGGGCAGCGCCTGTGACGCTTTCGGTACGGTGCCCGTGACACTTTGTGCCGTTTGTGGGACAGCCTGTGACCGGGCGGTCTTGCCAGCATTGCATTGGGTCGATGGCTGGAGGATGCTGGACCACAATTGCCACACGGATAACGTGTGTGGCGAGGGGGCTTGCTCCCGCTGGGCTGCGAAGCGGCCCCGGATATGTCTGCCGGTCAGGTTTGGCGAGCGCTTCGCACTCGAGCGGGAGCAAGCTCCCTCGCCACAGGATGTGTTCCAGGCTCCTTAGTGGGGTTTCAGCACAGCTCTCGGAGAGAATAATAAGAAATGCACGACAACCATTTGAGTCGCCATGCCCAGCAAGTGCTGACCGTGACCCAGGGCAAATCCCACCTGCACGGTCCCGGCAGCGACCCGTCCATCGCCCGGTCCTGGCTGCGCTGTCTTGAGGACTATCACCTCGACCCCGCCCTGACCATGGCGCCGACGGTGCTGGAGCATGGCCGCGTCCTTGAGAGCCGCGAACGCTTGCAGCAAGTGCTGCACATCGCCGGCAACGAAATGAGCAGCCTGCATCAGCAACTCTCCGGCGCCGGTCATGCGGTGCTGCTGACCGATGCGCGCGGGGTGATCCTCAACTGCGTGACTGCGCCCGCCGAGCGGAAGATTTTCGAACGCGCCGGCCTCTGGCTCGGCGCCGACTGGAGCGAAGCCTGTGAAGGCACTAACGGCATCGGCACCTGCCTGGTGGAACGCCAATCGCTGACCATCCACCAGGACGAACACTTTCGCGGCCGCCACACCGGCTTGACCTGCTCGGCGAGCCCGGTGTTCGACCCGCATGGCGAATTGCTGGCGGTGCTCGACGTGTCCTCGGCGCGTCACGACGTCTCGCGGCAAAGCCAGTTTCACACCATGGCGCTGGTCAATCTGTCGGCGAAGATGATCGAGAGCTGCTACTTCCTGCGTTACTTCGACAATCAGTGGTTGCTGCGCTTCCACCTGCAGGCCGAATCCGTCGGGCTGTTCAGCGAAGGGTTGCTGGCGTTCGACGGGGAAGGGCGGATCTGCGCGGTTAACCAGAGTGCGCTCAACCTGCTGGGCCATGTTCGCGGCGGACTGCTGGGGAAACCGGTCGAGGCGTTTTTCGATTGCTCGCTGGACGAGTTGCTGGGCCGAGCGAGTGTGAATGCCAGCGCCAGTTGGCCGCTGCGCACCCGCGACGGGCGAAGTCTGTTTGCCGTGTTGCGTGGTCAGCCGCGCAGCATTCCGGTGCCCGTGGTGCCTGCTCCGGTGATCAGCGAGCCGTCGCGGTTGTCGGGCATATGTTTGGGCGACGTCGGGTTGCAGGAAGATTTTCGCAAGTCCCTTCGCGTCTTCGAACGGGACGTACCGCTGCTGATCAACGGCGAAACCGGCTCCGGCAAGGAGGCCTTCGCCAAGGCGGTGCATCAGGCCAGTCAGCGGGCGCAAAAGGCCTTCGTTGCGCTCAATTGCGCGGCCATCCCCGAAAGCCTGATCGAGAGCGAACTGTTCGGTTATCGCGGCGGCAGCTTCACTGGTGCGCGCAAGGAAGGCATGCGCGGCAAGTTGCAGCAGGCAGATGGCGGGACATTATTTCTGGATGAAATCGGCGACATGCCCCTGGCATTGCAGACCCGGCTATTAAGGGTGCTCGAAGACCGGCAAGTCGTGCCGATTGGCGGTGAGCCGGAGTCGGTCAACGTCCGGATCATCAGCGCCACTCACCGTAATTTGCTGGAACGGGTGCAGGACGGCAGCTTCCGCGAGGATTTGTATTACCGGCTCAACGGTCTGGAGATCGCACTGCCGGCGTTGCGCGAGCGCAGTGACAAATCCCAGTTGCTCGATTTTCTGCTGGCGCAAGAGGCGGGCGGGGAGACGGTGCTGATTGATGAGCCGGCACGCCAGGCGTTGCTGGGTTTTGCCTGGCCCGGAAATGTGCGGCAGTTGCGCAATGTGCTGCGCACGTTGGCAGCGTTGTGCGACGGCGGGCGGATCGGGCTGGAGGATTTGCCGGTGATGATTCGTCAGGCGCGACCGATGCCGGTGGTTGCCGTTGACCAGCCTTCCGAACACCCCTTGGACGATGCCGAGCGGCTGGCGTTGTTGAATGTGCTGGAACAGACGCGCTGGCATATGACGCATACCGCCGAACAGCTTGGTGTCAGCCGCAATACCCTTTACCGAAAACTGCGCAAGCACGGGATTGCCCGGTAAACCGCTTTTGTGGCGAGGGAGCTCGCTCCCGTCGCAATCAAGGAATGCAATAAGCCAGAGTAATCGCGAGCGCAGGTGGGGGCCGCTGCACGCCCCCGCGGGAGCAAGCTCCCTCGCCACAGTGGTGGTGGCAAGTCTCAGCTAAAGAGTGCGATTTCTGCCTCTCTAAGCTAACCTGCGGCCATGTTTTACGAGGTCGACTAATGCACATTCATATTCTTGGTATCTGCGGCACTTTCATGGGTTCGATGGCGGTTCTGGCCAAAGAGCTGGGCCATCATGTGACCGGCTCCGATGCCAACGTCTATCCGCCGATGAGCACTCAACTTGAGGCTCAGGGCATTCAGTTGACCCAGGGCTACGACCCGGCGCAACTCGATCCGGCCCCGGATCTGGTGGTCATCGGCAACGCCATGTCCCGCGGCAATCCGGCGGTCGAATACGTCCTGAATAAGGGCTTGCCGTATGTCTCCGGCCCGCAGTGGCTGGCCGATCACGTGTTGCAAGGTCGCTGGGTGCTGGCCGTCGCCGGCACGCATGGCAAAACCACCACCAGCAGCATGCTCGCCTGGGTGCTGGAGCACGCGGGCATGAGCCCCGGTTTCCTGATTGGCGGCGTGCCGCAGAATTTCTCGGTGTCGGCGCGTCTGGGCGGCACGCCGTTCTTCGTGATCGAAGCCGACGAATACGACAGTGCATTTTTCGACAAGCGCTCCAAGTTTGTTCACTACCGCCCCCGTACGGCGATTCTGAACAACCTGGAGTTCGATCACGCCGACATCTTCCCTGATCTGGCGGCTATCGAGCGACAGTTCCACCATTTGGTGCGGACTATCCCGAGTGAAGGCCTGGTGATCCACCCGACCACCGAACCGGCCTTGCTGCGTGTGATCGAGATGGGCTGCTGGACCCCGGTGCAAACCACCGGCGCTGGTGGTCAGTGGCAGGTCAAACTGCTGAGTGAAGACGGTTCGACATTCGAAGTGATGTTCGAAGGCGTCGCTCAAGGCGTGGTCGAGTGGGACATGACCGGTCAACACAACGTCGCCAACGCCTTGGCCACCTTGGCGGCGGCGCGGCATGTCGGTGTCGTGCCGTCCATGGGCATCGCTGCGTTGAGCGCGTTCAAAAGCGTGAAGCGCCGGATGGAAAAAGTCGCCGAAGTCCGTGGCATCACCATCTACGACGACTTCGCTCACCACCCGACTGCCATCGCCACGACCCTCGACGGTCTGCGTAAACGCATTGGCGACGCGCCATTGATCGCCATCATCGAGCCGCGCTCCAATTCCATGAAGCTCGGCGCTCACCGTGATGGCTTGCCGGAAAGCGTGGTCGATGCCGATCAAGTGATTTGGTACGCACCGGCCAACCTCGGCTGGGACCTGAGCGCTACCGCGGCGCTGTGCACGGTGCCGTCGATTGTCAGCGATTCTCTGGAAGGCATTATCGAGCGCGTGAAAAGCCAGGCTCAACCCGGCACTCACGTGGTGATCATGAGCAACGGCGGCTTCGGCGGCCTGCACGGCAAACTGGCCGAGGCGCTCAAATGAACAATGGCCCGGAACGCATCACGCTGGCGATGACCGGCGCTTCGGGCGCCCAGTACGGCTTGCGCCTGCTGGACTGCCTGATTCGCGAAGATCGCGAGGTGCACTTCCTGATCTCCAAGGCTGCGCAGCTGGTGATGGCCACCGAAACCGACGTTACGTTGCCGCCGAAAACCCAGATGATGCAGGCCTTTCTCACCGAATACACCGGCGCTGCCGCGGGGCAGATTCGGGTGTACGGCAAGGAGGACTGGATGTCGCCGGTGGCCTCGGGCTCCGGCGCGCCGTCGGCGATGGTGGTGGTGCCGTGTTCGACCGGCACGCTGTCGGCTATCGCGACCGGTGCTTGTAACAACCTGATCGAACGGGCCGCTGACGTCACACTGAAAGAGCGTCGCCAGCTGATCCTGGTGCCGCGCGAAGCGCCGTATTCGAGTATTCATCTGGAGCACATGCTCAAGTTGTCGAACATGGGTGTGACGATCTTGCCCGCGTCGCCGGGCTTCTATCATCAGCCACAAACCATCGATGACCTGATCGACTTCGTCGTGGCACGGATTCTCAACCTGCTGAACATCCCGCAAGACATGCTGCCACGTTGGGGCGAACACCATCTGACCAGCGATGAATAAGCTGCTGATGGTTGTGCTGGCGCTGCAACTGGCGGGCTGTGCCACGGTGCGCACGCTGGATGCTGCCAAGCCGGGGGCTCCGGTGGTGTATGCGGGAACGCGACTGGATTTGTACGCCATGAATGGCGGTTGCTGCGCGATGGATCGTTTTGGGGCAGAAGCACCGAGCTATCCTGGTATTGATCTGCCGGCCAGTGCTTTGCTGGATACGTTGCTGTTGCCGTTGTCGGTGTTGACGGTGATCGGCGTGAGTTTTCAGGCGACCGGCGGGTTGTAGGAGTAAGCGAGGCTTTTTGTGGCGAGGGAGCTTGCTCCCGTTGGGCTGCGAAGCGGCCCCATAAATCGGGACTGCTGCGCAGTCCAACGGGAGCAAGCTCCCTCGCCACAGGTTCGCGGGTTACTTGCCGAGCTTGCGCAACTCATCCGACTCGACAATCCGCACCCCATCCTGCTCCTCCAGTGCCAGCCGCCACATCGCGCGAGCCAGTTGGCAGGCTTCGATGCCGTGGTATTTGCCCGGGATCAGGCGGGACAACGGACCGGCGAACAGCTCGGCCGGCCGTGGCTCGATACGATCGCCCAGCAACACCGAAGGTCGGCAAATGGTCAGTTGCGGCCAGTTTTGCGCGCGCAATGCGTATTCCATCTCGCCCTTAACCCGGTTGTAGAAAATCGAGGATCTGCGATCGGCCCCCAGGGCGCTGATCACGATCAAGTGCCGCGCGCCCATTTCCCGCGCCCGTTTGGCGAAAGCCACCACCATATCGAGATCGACCGCGCGAAACGCCTCTTCCGAGCCAGCCTGTTTGATCGTGGTGCCAAGACAGCAGTAGGCGATGTCGACGCGTCCGTTCAGTTGCGGCAGGAATTCCGCCGGGTCGCCGACCGGGTTTTCCAGGTGGGGGTGCTTGGCCAACGGCCGGCGCGAGGGGGCCAATACGCGCGTGATCGTAGGCTCGTTGAGCAGGCGATCAAGCAAGTGTTCACCGGTCAGGCCGGTAGCTCCGGCAAGCAATACATGCTGAGGCGTCAAGTACATAGTGTTTCCCCCTTGATACTGATCAGCTTAGTTGCTCTTTGCATCCTTGTTGCTGATAGAGACACTTTGTAGCGCTTTTCGTGCCTGCTGTTTGCGTAACAGCTGCCAGTGGGAGAGTACGGTTTTCGGTGCCCAGATCTGCGGTTCAGAGGCTTCGAAGCTGTCCGCCAGTTCCCGCTCGGCCACGGTGGCCCTGGCCAGCTTGAAGGCTTGTTCCAGGTCGTCGGTCTGATTCAGGGCCTGGGCGAACAGCGCATCGCCGAAGTAAGTGAAGTTGGCTTCTTCCGTGCAACCGAAGGACACACGGTCGGCCCGCGCGGCCGCCATGATCAGCGTGCGTTCGTCCTTGAGGGCGGGGATGAAACCACCGGAGTAGCAAGACGAAATCACAATGATCTTGTCGCGGTTTTTCAGCGGTGCGAGCACGGCAGCGAGTTCGTCCGCCGGCAGGTCGGACAGTTCCATGCGCGGCTGATCGAGTACGAGTTCGTGTTCGCTGGTGCCGTGGCTGGTCAGGTAGATGAAGATCAAGTCTTCCGGACCGCTGCGTTCGGCCAGCGTCAGCGCGGCGCGGCGCAGGTTTTCCCGGGTGGCCATCGGCCGATCGACGAGATGGTCGCGGTGGTTCACCAGGCGAATCTGGCCAAACGCACCGAAGCGGCTGGTCAGCATATTGCTGACATAATCGGATTCGCGCAGGAACACGCTCTGCTTGCCGTCACCGCCCAGCGTCAGGGTGTACAACTCGATCGCCGGGGTCGAGGCCGGCACATTGGCCAGCGCATCTTCGAGCAAGCGCCCCTGAGCCAGCAGGCCAAGCTCGAGGCTGTCGGGCAGCAGCTTGCCATCGGCATCGCGCACTCGCTGGCCATTGACCCAGGTGCCGCTCTGTACGGTGCCATCGGTCAACACCAGCGTGCCATGACCTTGATAACTGTCGCCGTCGAACTGACCGATGTAGAAACTGCCGTCGGGCAGGTTCAGCCGGCCCTGGCCAGTGAAGCGCCAGTCGCTGAACTGGCCGATGTAGTGGCTACCGTCGGCACCGATCAACTCGCCCTTGCCGTTCAGCGAACCTTCCTTGAATTGGCCCAGCCAGACATCGCCGTCGGCATTCTCGTAGCGGCCCTTGCCGTGCAGTTGGTTGTTCTTGAAGCCGCCGACGTAGATGTCGCCTTCGGCGCTGTTGAAAGTCCCGTTGCCTTCCAGCTGACCGTCCTTGAAATGTCCGGTGAACTGATTGCCGCTGGCGTCACCGCGCTGGCCTTCGCCGTTGGGCTTGCCATGGGCGAACTGGCCTTGATACGAGCTGCCGTCATCGAGCTCCAGACGGCCGAGCCCTGAATATTGATCGGCCTTGAACTCGCCGCGGTAGGTCATGCCGTTTTCTTTGAGGGTGCCTTCGCCTTCGCGCCGACCCGCCTTGAAACCGCCGGTGTAGCTGCTGCCGCTGGTGGTCAGGGTGCCCTGGCCGTCGAACAGCCCGAGGTTGAAATTACCGCGATACACTTCGCCGTTGCTGCCGTGCCATTCGCCCGGGCCATGCCATTGACCCTTGTCGAAACTGCCGGCGTACCAGCTGCCGTTCGGGTAGTCGACGCGACCCTGGCCTTGCAGCAATCCGTTGACCAGGTCGCCGCGATAGCGTCCGCCATCCGGCAGGCGCGCATCGGGCGGCAACAGCGATTCGCCGTCGCCGCAAGCGGTGAGCATCAGGGTCAAGGCAATGAGTGCAAGTGAGCGCATAGCGGGATCCGGGCAATTAGGCGACCGAGTATGCCGCAGCTCTATGACCTTAAATAGAGAGAGGTCGCGAAACAGCGTGAGCTGCTTCGCATCCGGGAGGGTTTACACGAAGCAGAGTGACAATGGCTCGGCGATGTAGGCCGGTTTTTCCGAACCTTCGATCTCGAGCGTGGCGGTGGCTTTGAGCAGCCATTGGCCGGGTTTCTTCTCGGTGACTTCGGTCAGGTCGACCTTGAGCCGCACTTTCGAGTTGACCTTGACCGGCTGAATGAACCGCACGCTGTCCAGGCCGTAATTGACCACCATCTTCAAGCCTTCGGGCAGGATGAGGATGTCTTCCATCAGTTTGGGGATCAGCGATAGCGACAGGAAACCGTGTGCAATGGTGCTGCCAAATGGCGTTTGCGCGGCTTTGACCGGGTCGACATGGATGAACTGATAGTCCCCTGTGGCTTCGGCGAACAGGTTGATGCGCTCCTGATCGATGGTGAGCCATTCGGAACGTCCAAGTTCCTTGCCGACATAATCTTTGAGCTCTGCAACGGGAACATAGGGCATTGAGACTCTCCTTGGGTTCATCGGTTTTATAGTTTTGAGGTGGGGGGATTTGACCTCCCGGATTACCACTTTAGATCAACATGGCGAATTGCTCCGGTCAACCGACCATGCTTTTGGCGAATGCCGGTCCATAGCGTTGGCATGCTTATAATGCCGGGCGCGATTTTTCGGGGAGAGGACGGATGTTGTTACGTGGCCTGACCTGGCTGGTGTTGTTCCAATTGCTGGGCACAGCCATCAACCATTTGTTATTGCCGGTGCTGCCGGGGCCGATTATCGGCCTGCTGCTTCTGCTGGTGTACCTGATCTGTCGTGGGCAGGTGGGCGAACCGCTCAACCTGGCCGCGAGCAGCCTGCTGCGTTACCTGCCGTTGCTGCTGGTGCCACCGGCTGTGGGCGTGATGGTGTACGCCAAGGACATTGCCGCGGACTTCTGGGCCATTGTCGGTGCGCTGGTGTTGTCGCTGCTGTTGTCCATGGCCTTCGCCGGTGTGCTGATGCAGCGCATGGTCAAGCGTCACGCGCACCGCGAGGACTCGCAATGATCCTGGACTGGCAAGGCGCCTGGACGTCGGTGATTCATCATCCGTTGTTCGGCATCGGCATTACCCTCGGCGCTTATCAACTGGTGTTGGCGGCGTTCGAGAAAACCCGCTGGATCTTTCTGCAGCCCGTGCTGGTCTCCATGTTGCTGGTGATTGGCGTTTTGGTGGGCTGCGGCCTGACGTACGCCGAGTACCGCAAGAGCACCGAGATCCTCAGCATTTTGCTCGGCCCCGCCACCGTCGCGCTGGCTGTACCGCTTTACCTCAATCTGCGGCGGATCCGGCAGTTGTTCTGGCCGATATTTACTACGCTGGTGATAGGCGGTGTCGTCGCCACCGGCATGGGCGTGTTGCTGGGCTGGTCGTTCGGTGCCGAACACATGATCCTGATGACCATGGCGCCGAAGTCGGTGACCTCGCCGATCGCCATGCTGGTGGCCGAGCAGATTGGCGGCGTCGCGGCGCTGGCGGCGGTGTTTGTGTTGATCACCGGCGTGATCGGGGCGATCTTTGGGCCGAGCCTGCTGAATCGGCTCGGCGTCCACAGCCCCGAGGCGCGCGGCATGGCGCTGGGCATGACTGCCCATGCGGTCGGCACCGCGGTGGCCATGCAGGAAAGTGAAGAATGCGGCGCCTTCGCGGCGCTGGCAATGAGTCTGATGGGCGTGGCCACGGCGGTGTTCCTGCCGTTGGCAGTGTCGATGGTGGTGTAAGGAAATGTCTATGAGCTTGCCGCTTTTCCCGCTGAACACGGTGCTGTTTCCTGGCTGCATCCTCGACTTGCAGATCTTCGAGGCGCGCTACCTGGACATGATCAGCCGCTGCATGAAACAGGGCGGCGGTTTCGGCGTGGTGTGCATTCTTGATGGCGAAGAAGTCGGCATCGCTCCCGCGGGCTATGCGCTGGTCGGCTGTGAAGCACTGATTACCGACTTCAAACAGCAGGACAACGGCTTGCTGGGCATTCGGGTGCAGGGCGGACGGCGTTTTCACGTGTTGCGCACCGAGGTCCAGCGCGATCAGTTGACGGTCGCCGAGGTCGAGTGGCTGGAAGACGAGCCCGAGCAACCGTTGCAGGATGAGGACGCCGACCTGGTTGCACTGCTCAAGGCCCTGGCCGAACACCCGATGGTCGAAGCCTTGAACATGGGCACCGAGGCGACCGGGCAACAATCGCTGGCCAATCAGTTGGCGTACCTGTTGCCGTTTGCCGAATTGGACAAAATCGACCTGCTGCAACTCGACGATCCGCAGCAGCGACTGGATGCGATCCAGGCACTGCTGGATGAGTTGCAGGGTGAGTTGTTTGCCTGATGAAAAGATCGCAGCCTTCGGCAGCTCCTGCATGGGTAAGGCGTAGGAACTTGCTGAAGGCTGCGATTTTTTGATCTTCAGTAGGCGTATCTCACCATCGCATGCGGTAAATGCCGCAACGCAAAGAACCCGAACAGCGCCACCATCGCCGGCAACACCAGCCACCAGATCCTCGGCGGCATGGCATTGAGCGGTGTCCGGCGCTGACTCAGCCCCAGGCTCGCCGCACAGACACACGCCGCCAGCATTGCGCCGGCCAGCACATCCGTGGGCCAGTGCGCGCCCAGATAGACGCGTGACAGCGCGATCGCGAGTGCCGGCAGGCAGCCCAACAGCAACCAGGTCAGACGCATCCGCGGGGGTTGTCCGCGACCAGCCAGAACGGCGAGGGTCAGAAACAGTGCGAAGGCCCCGGAGGCGTGACCGCTGGGCATGCTGTAGCTCACCAACGGATCGCTCAAGACTTCCGGGCGCACGCGGGCGAAAAACTGTTTGGTAAACGTGTTGCCGAGCGCCGTGAAGAGCAATGTGCTCCCCGCAAAAATCGCCTGTCGCCATTGCCGGGCCACCAGCAGCAGCCCGGTCAGCAGGGCGCTGAACAGCAGCATGTTGCGGAACTCGCCAATCAGCGTGAAGGTGACGGCGACTTCGTCGAGCGTCGGGCTGCGGTGTTCCTGCACCAGCGTCATGACGCCCTGATCGAGGGCGGTCAGGTGCGGGTAGCCGATAAACAGCCCCGCGAGGATCAGTAAGCTCATGCTGGTGATCAGTATTGTCGCTTTGCGATGGCGGCGCAGGCTGCTGGTCACGCTCAAGCCCACCATCACCGCGATGCTGCCGGCAACGATCCCGGCCTCAGGCCAGAAACCTTCCGGCAACGGCAAACGAATCGCAGCCCCCGTGGCCCAGCCGGGCAACAGGTAGGCGACGCTCCAACCGGCAGCGGCCAGCAGGCTGACAGCGACGAAGCGCGGGAAGGGCATGTCGAACATCCCGGCAACCATCGGCAGCATGGGCCGCAACGGCCCGATGAAACGCCCGACCAAAAGACTGGCAATGCCATAGCGCTGGAAGTAAGCCTCGGCGCCGGCGATCCATTCCGGATGATGGCGCAGGCCGGGCAGGCGCCGAATGTTCTGATGGAAATGTCGCCCCACAAAGTAGGAAACGATATCGCCCAGTACGCCGGCGGCGAATCCGAGCAACAATGTTTCGCTCAACGACAGCGCGCCGCTACCGGCCAGCACCGCGACGGCAAACAGCAACACCGTGCCGGGTACGATCAGCCCGGCAATCGCCAGGCATTCCACGAAGGCCACAATGAAAACCGCCGCGGCCAGCCACTGCGGGTTTGTCGCCAGCCATCCGGTCACGCTATCGAGCCAAGGGCCCATAAAAACAACTCCATTGAATTTCTATAAACGCCTTCAGGGCGAGCAAACCTTCCCAAACACCACACAAGCCCCGCAGGGATTGCGGATGCTTCAAGTTCTTTGATTGTTCATGTCAGCAAAAAATAATCGCGACCTTCGACCTGTCCCCGTCGTAGCGGGTTCCGCGTGCAATACGGCGCGTAAGCCGCGTCGACGAAGCGGTACATCAAGTGTTCGTCACGCCCATGGGGAATGCCCAGGCGTGTGGTTTGAATGATATGGCCAGGTGCCGGGCCGACATCCTCCACCAGCAGCACTTCATGATCGAAGCGCTTGGCGTCCCAGACCGGCACCTTCAAACCCAGCGCCTTGCACAGCAATGTTTGCCCGGCGCAAAGTTTTTGCGAGGGGCGAGGACGACCCTGGGCATCGGGATTGTTCAACAGCATTTGCGCCAGGCTCGCCGGGCCGCTCAACTCATCGACCCATGGATAGGCGGATTTGATCAAAACCGCATTGCCTGGACCTTGAGCGCTGAAATTCAGGGAGTCGCCGCCCCGGGCGTAATACATATAGATGTGGCCGCCATCCAGAAACAAAGCCTTACGCTTTTCTGTGTAGCCGAGAGAGGCATGGCTGCCTTTTTCTTCGAAGTAATAGGCTTCGGTCTCGATGATCCGGGCGCTGAGCCACAAGTCACCTACCCGGTGACGGATGACTTTGCCCAGTAAATCCCGGGCCAGCGTTTGCGCATCCCGGTCGAAAAACGCGTCCGGGAGCCCTGTAGGCAGACTCGCAGCGGGCGCACGAACAGTCAGGTTGGACATGATGAGCGGCATTTATCAAAGCTGATTGAGTCGTGATGATAACAATTTGCAGCTTAATCACGGCTGAACGTCGGCAAATTGCCCTCCATTTCGACCATCCGCCCGTCACCGCTGTTAGTCGGGGGACGCGACAGCTATAATCTGCCGCTTTACTCTTTACCAAGACCTTAGCAAAGACCACCACCGACCATGACTGAGTCCGTTCTCGACTACATGACCCGCCTGGGTCGCGCTGCCCGCGAAGCGTCGCGCATCATCGGCCGTGCCAGCACCGCGCAGAAAAACCGCGCCTTGCAGGCTGCTGCCAATGCGCTGGACGCCGCGCGTGCCGAGCTGACGGCTGCCAACGAGCTGGATCTGGCCGCGGGTCGCGCCAATGGTCTGGAGCCTGCGCTGCTGGAACGCCTGGCGCTGACCCCGGAGCGTATCGACGGCATGATCGTCGGTCTGCGTCAGGTTGCAGCGTTGCCGGACCCGGTCGGGGCCATTCGCGACATGAGCTTCCGTCCGTCGGGGATTCAGGTCGGCAAGATGCGCGTGCCGCTGGGCGTGATCGGGATCATCTACGAATCCCGGCCCAACGTGACCATCGATGCTGCCAGCCTGTGCCTGAAGTCGGGCAACGCGACCATCCTGCGTGGCGGTTCCGAGGCGATCAATTCCAACCGCGCCATCGCCGCCTGCATCCAGCGCGGTCTGGCCGAAGCCGATCTGCCGTCCGCCGTGGTTCAAGTGGTCGAAACCACTGACCGCGCCGCGGTGGGTGCGCTGATCACCATGCCTGAATACGTCGACGTCATCGTGCCCCGTGGCGGCCGTGGCCTGATCGAACGGATCAGTCGCGACGCTCGCGTGCCGGTGATCAAGCATCTGGACGGCATCTGCCACGTTTATGTCAGTGCTCACGCCGATTTGCCGAAAGCCCAACGCATTGCCTTCAACGCCAAGACTTACCGTTATGGCATCTGCGGTGCGATGGAAACGCTGTTGGTGGATCAAACCGTTGCCAAAGATTTCCTGCCGTCGATGGCTGCACAGTTCCGCGAAAAAGGCGTTGAGCTGCGTGGTTGCGAGCGCACTCGGGCGATCATCGATGCCGCGGCGGCCACTGAAGACGACTGGCACACTGAATACCTGGCGCCGATCCTTTCGATCCGCGTGGTCGACGGTCTGGACCAGGCCATCGAGCACATTAACAAGTACGGCTCCCATCACACCGATTCGATCGTCAGCGAAAACCTTGCAGACACTCGGCGTTTCGTCGCGGAAGTGGATTCGTCGTCGGTGATGATCAATACGCCGACCTGCTTCGCTGACGGCTTCGAATACGGATTGGGTGCCGAGATTGGCATTTCTACTGATAAGCTGCACGCCCGTGGCCCGGTGGGTCTCGAAGGCCTGACCTGCGAGAAGTACATCGTGGTCGGTGATGGCCAGTTGCGCGGCCAGGCGTCGGTCTGACTTGGGCGACCTTAATCCGTCGGCCCCGGTAACTGCCAGCGAACCTGCGCCTCGACGTATCGGCATGCTGGGCGGGACGTTCGACCCGGTGCACATCGGCCATTTGCGCGGTGCGCTGGAAGTCGCCGAATCGCTGGCGCTCGATGAGTTGCGACTGACACCCAGTGCCAGGCCGCCTCATCGAGGCACGCCGCAGGTCTCGGCGAAGGACCGTCTGGCGATGGTCGAGTGCGCGGTGGCCGGTGTGGCCCCGCTGGTGGTGGACGCCCGTGAATTGCTGCGGGACAAACCGTCCTACACCATCGATACCCTGGAACTGATGCGTGCCGAACTGGCCGCTGAAGACCAGGTTTTTCTACTTTTGGGCTGGGACGCATTTTGCGGCCTGCCCACTTGGCACCGCTGGGAAGAGTTGCTCCAGCATTGCCACATCCTGGTGCTGCAACGCCCGGATGCCGACAGCGAACCGCCGGATGCCTTGCGCAACCTGCTGGCAGCGCGCTCGGTGAGCGACCCGCTGGCCCTCAAAGGGCCGAGCGGACAGATTGCATTCGTCTGGCAGACGCCGCTCGCGGTATCCGCCACCCAGATCCGTCAACTGCTGGCCAGCGGTAAGTCGGTACGTTTCCTGGTGCCCGACGCGGTCCTGGCCTACATCGATGCGCACGGACTCTACCGTGCGCCGAACTGAATGGGAGTGCTTCAAGGCACGTGATACCAACGTGTATTGAACCACCCGAACACATGAGCAAAACGAGTTTTATATGACTGACAAAGACGTAGCTAAAGTTAAGCGCAAAGGCACATTCAAGAGCGCCCCGCTGCCAGTAGAAGTGCCAACCGGCCCTGAGCTGGTCGGCGAAGAACTGGTGAAGGTTGCCGTAGCGGCCCTGGAAGACGTGAAGGCCCAGGACATTCAGGTGATCGACGTTCGTGAAAAGCAGAGCATCACTGACTTCATGATCATCGCCACCGGTACCTCCAACCGCCAGATCGGCGCGATGCTGGACAAGGTCCGCGAAGCGGTCAAGGCTAAGGGCGTCAAGCCACTGGGTGAAGAAGGCAAGGGCGACAGCGACTGGGTCCTGCTGGATATGGACGACGTCATCGTGCACATGATGACCGCCTCGGCTCGCCAGTTCTATGACCTGGAGCGCCTGTGGGCCGGTGCAGAGCAGAGCCGTTCGGCCAGCGCTGCGCACCACAGCCCGGAAAACACCCATGAGCACTTCACCAAGCTCAACAAAGACCAGCAATAAGGGACCGCTGTGCGACTGCGACTGATCGCCGTCGGTTCACGCATGCCCAAATGGGTGGAAGAAGGCTGGCATGAATATGCCAAGCGTCTTCCGTCCGAGCTGGCGCTGGAACTGGTGGAAATACCGCTCAATACCCGTGGCAAGAACGCCGACGTGGCGCGCTTCATCCGTCAGGAAGGCGAAGCCATGCTGGCCAAGGTCGGGCCGAACGAGCGCGTTGTCACCCTCGAAGTCCACGGCAAGCCCTGGAGCACGGAGCAGTTGGCGGTCGAGCTCGATCGCTGGCGGCTGGATTCGCGCACGGTGAATTTCATGGTCGGCGGCCCCGAAGGGCTGGCGCCGGAAGTCTGTGCGCGGGCCGATCAGCGCTGGTCCTTGTCGCCGTTGACGTTGCCGCACCCGCTGGTGCGGATTCTGATCGGCGAACAGCTGTACCGTGCCTGGACAGTTCTGTCCGGCCACCCTTACCACAAGTAGTTCTGCCTCATGCCCCAGCCGATCCGCATCAAGGACCACGAAAAAGACGCCCGTCTGGTGCGTGGCCGCGTCGTGTTCGGGGCAATTGCAGTGGTGGCGCTGATCGGCGTGCTGATCGCGCGCCTGTATTTCCTCCAGGTGATTCAGTACGAGTACCACTCGACCCTGTCGGAAAACAACCGCGTCCATGTGCAGCCGATTCCGCCCACCCGTGGGCTGATCTTCGACCGCAATGGCGTGGTGGTGGCCGACAACCGGCCGAGCTTCAGCCTGAGCATGACCCGCGAGCGTTCCGGCGACTGGCAGCAAGTGCTCGATGTGATCGTCGAAGTGCTGGAGCTGACGCCCGAGGATCGGGTGATCTTCGAGAAACGCATGCGCCAGGGGCGACGGCCATTCGAGCCGGTGCCGATTCTGTTCGAGCTGACCGAAGAACAGATCGCCCGCATCGCCGTGAACCAGTTCCGTTTGCCGGGAGTTGAAGTGGTTGCGCAACTGGTGCGGCATTACCCACAGGGCGCGCACTTTGCGCACTCGGTGGGTTACATGGGGCGGATCAACGAGAAGGAGCTGAAGTCCCTCGATCCGGTCAATTACAGCGGCACCCACCACATCGGCAAGACCGGCATCGAGCGCTTCTACGAGCCCGAGTTGCACGGTCAGGTGGGTTACGAAGAAGTCGAAACCAACGCGCGAGGCCGCGTATTGCGGGTGCTCAAGCGTACCGATCCGATTCCCGGCAAGGACATCGTCCTGAGCCTGGACATCAAATTGCAGGAAGCCGCCGAAGCAGCGCTCGGCGGTCGCCGTGGCGCGGTGGTAGCGCTGGACCCGAAAACCGGCGAAGTACTGGCAATGGTCAGTCAGCCGAGTTTCGACCCCAACCTGTTCGTCACCGGCATCAGCTTCAAAGCCTATTCCGAGTTGCGCGACTCCATCGACCGGCCGCTGTTCAACCGCGTGCTGCGTGGTCTGTACCCGCCGGGTTCGACCATCAAGCCGGCGGTGGCGATTGCCGGTCTGGATTCGGGCGTGGTCACGGCGTCGACCCGGGTCTTCGACCCCGGTTACTACCAACTGCCCAACTACGACCACAAATACCGTAACTGGAACCGTACCGGTGACGGCTATGTCGACCTGGACACGGCGATCATGCGGTCCAACGACACCTACTTCTATGACCTGGCGCACAAGCTGGGGATTGATCGCCTGTCGGCCTACATGGGCAAGTTCGGCATCGGCCAGAAGGTCTCCCTGGACATGTTCGAAGAGTCGCCGGGGCTGATGCCGTCCCGTGAGTGGAAGCGCGCGACCCGTCGTCAGGCCTGGTTCCCGGGCGAAACACTGATTCTCGGGATCGGCCAGGGCTACATGCAATCCACGCCGCTGCAACTGGCCCAGGCCACGGCGCTGGTGGCCAACAAAGGTGTATGGAACCGTCCGCACCTGGCCAAGACCGTCGAAGGCGAACGGCCCAAAGATGACAATCCGATGCCGGACATCATCCTGCGCGATCCGTCCGACTGGACCAAGGTCAACCATGGTATGCAGCAGGTAATGCATGGCGCCCGTGGTACCGCGCGCAAGGCCTCGATCGGCGCGCAATACCGGATCGCCGGCAAAAGTGGTACGGCCCAGGTGGTTGCGATCAAGCAGGGTGAGAAGTACGACCGCTCCAAGGTTCAGGAACGTCACCGTGACCACGCTTTGTTCGTCGGCTTCGCGCCGGCCGACAACCCGCAAATCGTGGTGTCGGTGATGGTCGAGAACGGCGAGTCCGGTTCCGGCGTCGCCGCACCGGTGGTGCGCCAGGTCATGGACGCCTGGCTCCTGGACCAGGACGGCCGACTGAAAGCCGAATACGCCAGCCCAATCAGTGCGGAGGCTACGGCCCGTGAAGAGTAATTTCGATCGCATCCTTTCCAGTGAGGATGTGATGCGTCGCCGCGCGACGCTGTTGCAACGCATGCACATCGACGGCCCGTTGCTGATCCTGCTGCTGACCCTCGCGGCCGGTAGCCTGTTCGTGCTGTATTCGGCCAGCGGCAAGAGCTGGGATCTGCTGGCCAAGCAAGCCACGTCGTTCGGCATCGGCCTGGTGTCGATGATCGTCATCGCCCAGTTCGAGCCGCGCTTCATGGCTCGCTGGGTGCCGGTGGGTTACGTGCTCGGCGTGCTGTTGCTGGTGGTGGTGGACGTCATGGGCCACAACGCCATGGGCGCCACGCGCTGGATCAACATTCCCGGGGTGATCCGCTTCCAGCCTTCGGAGTTCATGAAGATCCTGATGCCGGCGACCATTGCCTGGTACTTGTCCAAGCGCACCTTGCCGCCGCAGCTCAAGCATGTGGGCGTCAGTCTGTTTCTGATTGGTTTGCCGTTCATTCTGATCGTGCGCCAGCCCGACCTCGGTACTTCGCTGCTGATTCTCGCGGGCGGTGCGTTCGTGCTGTTCATGGGTGGCCTGCGCTGGCGCTGGATTCTCAGCGTGCTGGCCGCGGCCGTGCCGGTGGCCGTGGGGATGTGGTTTTTCATCATGCACGACTACCAGAAGCAGCGAATCCTGACGTTCCTCGACCCGGAAAGCGATCCGCTGGGCACGGGCTGGAACATTATCCAGTCGAAAGCGGCCATTGGCTCCGGCGGCGTATTCGGCAAAGGCTGGCTGCTGGGCACCCAGTCGCACCTGGACTTCCTCCCGGAAAGCCACACCGACTTCATTATTGCGGTCATGGGCGAGGAGTTCGGCCTGGTCGGCATCTGCGCGCTGCTGCTGATTTACTTGCTATTGATCGGCCGCGGGCTGGTGATTACCGCCCAGGCCCAGACATTGTTCGGCAAATTGCTCGCGGGCGCCCTGACCATGACGTTTTTTGTTTACGTTTTCGTCAACATAGGTATGGTCAGTGGCCTGTTGCCGGTTGTGGGGGTGCCGTTGCCGTTCATTAGCTACGGAGGAACTTCGCTGGTAACGCTGCTGTCAGCGTTTGGGGTTTTGATGTCGATCCATACCCATCGTAAGTGGATCGCGCAAGTTTGAATAAGGTGAAGATTTCAATGCAAGTAATGCGTGGCTGGGCGACTCGATACGCGCCATGGGTCGGCCTGGTAAGCATCCTTGGCACTGCGCAGGACGCGTTGGCCGGCGATTACGAAGGCACACCCCAGGTGGCCGAATTCGTCGGTGAAATGACCCGCGACTACGGCTTTGCCGGTGAACAGCTGATGGGCGTGTTCCGCGAAGCCGAGCGCAAGCAAACGATTCTGGACGCGATCTCGAAACCCGCCGAGCGGGTCAAGCAGTGGAACGAATATCGTCCGATGTTCATTACCGACGCGCGCATTGCCCGCGGCGTGGATTTCTGGCGGCAGCACGAGGCGGTACTGGCACGCGCCGAGCAGGAATACGGTGTCCCGGCCCAGGTGATTGTCTCGATCATCGGCGTTGAGACCTTTTTCGGTCGCAATACCGGCAATTACCGGGTAATCGACGCCTTGTCGACCCTGGGTTTCGACTATCCTCCCCGTGCCGAATTCTTCCGCAAGGAATTGCGTGAGTTCCTGTTGCTGGCCCGAGAAGAACAGGTCGATCCACTGACCCTCAAGGGCTCCTACGCCGGGGCGATGGGCTTGCCGCAGTTCATGCCGAGCAGCTTCCGCGCCTATGCGGTGGATTTCGACGGTGACGGCCACATTAATATCTGGACCAATCCCGACGATGCCATCGGCAGCGTTGCCAGTTACTTCAAACGTCACGGCTGGGTGGCCGGTGAACCGGTGGTCAGCCGCGCGGATGTGCGTGGCGAGCAGGTCGACGAAGGTTTGACCACCGGCATCGAACCGACTAAAACCGTCGGGGAGTTGCGGGCGCTGGGGTGGTCAAGTCATGATGCGCTGCGCGATGATATGCCGGTCACGGCATTCCGCCTGGAAGGTGACAATGGCCCTGAATACTGGATGGGCCTGACGAATTTTTACGCAATCACGCGTTATAACCGCAGCGTGATGTACGCCATGGCGGTACATCAACTGTCTGAACAGCTGGTCCAAGCACGGGGCGTCAAGTAATGCGGGCATTGCCTATGAATAAACCCCTGAAGCTGATGGCATTCGCCGCGTTGGCGGTGCTGGTCGCCAGTTGTTCGACCAGCCGCTCGCCGACACAGAAGTCTTCTTCCACCGCCGTGCGCTCGGCGCCGGGGCTGGACATCAACCGCGCCCACAAAGATGGCGCACCGTGGTGGGATGTCGACGTATCGCGCATCCCGGATGCCACGCCGACCCTGCACACCGGTCCTTACAAGGCCAACCCGTACACCGTACTGGGCAAGACTTACTTCCCGCTGCAGGAATCCAAGACCTACGTCGCCTCGGGCACGGCGTCCTGGTATGGCACCAAGTTCCACGGCCAGAACACCGCCAACGGCGAGGTCTATGACCTGTATGGCATGAGTGCCGCCCACAAGACCTTGCCACTGCCAAGTTACGTTCGGGTGACCAACCTGGACAACAACAAGACCGTGATCCTGCGGGTCAATGACCGTGGCCCGTTCTACTCGGACCGCATCATCGACTTGTCCTACGCGGCGGCGAAAAAACTCGGCTATGCCGAAACCGGCACTGCGCGGGTCAAGGTCGAAGGCATCGATCCGCAGCAATGGTGGGCGGCCAAGGGCCGTCCGGCACCTTTGATGCTCAACGAGCCGCAAGTCGCGCAAAATACCGCGCCGACGATTACCGCTTCGGCCGGTACGGTCGAACAATGGACGCCACCGCCGCAGCAACACGCCGCGGCCGTCGTGCCCGTGCAGATCGATGCAAAAAAAAACGCTTCTGTACCAGCCTCTGGCCAGTATCTGCAGGTGGGCGCGTTCGCCAACCCGGACGCTGCAGAACTCCTGAGATCGAAGCTCAGCGGGATGGTGAGCGCTCCGGTGTTCATCAGCTCGATCGTGCGCAATCAACAGACACTGCATCGGGTGCGCCTGGGGCCGATCGGCTCGCCGGGTGAAATCCAGCAAGTGCAGAACAGTGTGCGCCTGGCCAATCTCGGTTCGCCGAGCGTGGTCACCGCCGAGTAATACGTAGTACTTGATTGACGGTTCACTTGCAGTTTCAGGGGTGAACCTGGTTGTTGGCTCGTTGAAGAACAAAAGCCCGGCAAGGGTTCTGAGTGAACGACTGAACACGCGACAACCCGTTAGAAGGTTGTCTGATTAGTTTTGCCCTCGGGCAGTTTCCATTAGCGATTTCGAGAGACGGATGAACATCACCACCTTTGCCAAACGCCTGTGCCTTCTAGTCCCGCTGCTCCTCTCGCCTGCCGCTTTTGCGGTCGAGATGATGCCGTCGCCGCCACAACTGGCCGCCAAAGCCTACGTGCTCATGGATGCCAGCAGCGGCAACGTGCTGGTCGAGAACAACGGTGACCAGCGTCTGCCGCCTGCCAGCCTGACCAAGCTGATGACCGCGTACATCGCGACCCTGGAAATCCGTCGTGGCCAGATCGGCGAAAACGATCCGGTGACCGTCAGCGAAAACGCCTGGCGCACCGGCGGTTCGCGGATGTTCATCAAGGTCGGTTCGCAAGTGACGGTCAGCGACCTGCTGCACGGCATCATCATTCAGTCGGGCAACGACGCCAGTGTTGCGCTCTCCGAGCACATCGCCGGCAGCGAAGACGCTTTCGCCGACATGATGAACAAAACCGTGACCGACCTGGGCATGACCAACAGCCACTTCATGAACCCGACCGGCCTGCCGAACCCGGAGCACTACTCGTCGGCCCACGACATGGCCGTGCTGGCTCGCGCGATCATCCACGAAGACCCGGCTCACTACGCGATCTACTCGCAGAAAGAGTTCTTCTGGAACGGCATCAAGCAACCTAACCGCAACCTGCTGCTGTGGCGTGACAAGACCGTTGACGGTCTGAAAACCGGCCACACCGAAGAAGCCGGCTACTGCATGGTGTCTTCGGCCGTTCGTGATGGCATGCGCCTGATCGCGGTGGTGTTCGGCACCAACAGCGAAGTGGCCCGCGCATCGGAAACCCAGAAGCTGCTGACCTATGGTTTCCGTTTCTTCGAAACCCAGACCTTCTATCAGAAAGGCGCCGAGCTGGCCCAGGCCCCTGTCTGGAAAGGCAGCACCAATCAAGTCAAGGCCGGCCTGGCTGAAGACCTGACCATGACCCTGCCAAAAGGCCAGCTGAAAAAGCTCGCCGCCAGCATGACCATGAACCCGCAACTGGTTGCGCCAATCGCCAAGGGCGACGTGATCGGCAAAGTCGAAGTGAAACTGGACGACAAGGTGGTGCACAGCGCTGATCTGATCGCCCTGGACGCGGTCGACGAGGGTGGTATCTTCCGTCGCATGTGGGATAGCATCCGTCTATTCTTCTACGGCTTGTTCAACTGAATTAGTGTGGACTCTCATGGCCCCGCTCCAATCCGGAGCGGGGCCATGTCCGTTGCCACGGCTTACGAGGCCGTTACGCCATGACAGACACCGAAGTAAATGCGCCAAAGATCGAATTCCCCTGCGCGGATTATCCGATCAAGGTGATCGGCGACACCGGCGTGGGTTTCAAGGACAAGATCATCGCGATCCTCGAGAAACACGCGACCGTTGACCACAAGACCCTGGCCGAGCGCCAGAGTACCAACGGCAAGTACACGACTATCCAGCTGCACATCATCGCCACCGGTCAAGAACAGCTGTACGACATCAACAGCGAGTTGCGGGCTACCGGTTTCGTGCACATGGTGCTGTGATGTCTGGCACGCTGGGCTTTCGCGACCTCGGCCAGATGGCATACGAGCCGGTCTGGCATGCCATGCAGCGCTTCACCAACGAGCGTGGTAGCGATGCCGCTGACGAGATCTGGCTGGTGGAACACCCACCGGTGTTCACCCAGGGCCAGGCCGGCAAGGCCGAGCACTTGTTGCTGCCAGGGGATATTCCGGTGGTGCAGGTCGATCGTGGTGGCCAGGTGACTTATCACGGCCCCGGTCAGTTGGTGGCCTACCTGTTGCTCGATGTACGCAAGCTCGGTTTCGGCGTGCGTGACCTGGTCACCCGCATGGAACACTGCCTGATCGAGCTGCTGGCCAGTTACGGCGTCACTGCCGCGGCGAAGCCGGATGCGCCGGGCGTCTACGTCGACGGCGCGAAAATCGCTTCCCTGGGTCTGCGGATCCGCCACGGTTGTTCCTTTCATGGCCTGGCCCTGAACGTGGACATGGACCTGGAACCGTTTCGACGGATTAATCCCTGCGGCTACGCCGGGCTGGCGATGACCCAGCTGAGCGATCACGCAGGATCGATTGAATTTGCCGAGGTAAGTGCCCGGCTGCGCGCGCAGCTCGTCAAACACCTCGACTATGCTGAGCAGACGACCCTAACGGGCGGAATCGACTGATATGACTACTGATGCAGTGCAAACCATGATCCCGACGCTGGATGTCACCGAGCGTCCGGCCCCGCGTGCCAAGGTAGAAGCCGGCGTCAAGCTGCGCGGCGCCGAGAAGGTTGCACGCATCCCGGTGAAGATCATCCCGACCACCGAACTGCCGAAGAAACCCGACTGGATCCGCGTGCGCATCCCGGTTTCCCCGGAAGTCGACCGCATCAAGGCCCTGCTGCGCAAACACAAGCTGCACAGCGTGTGCGAAGAAGCGTCCTGCCCGAACCTGGGCGAGTGCTTCTCCGGCGGCACCGCGACGTTCATGATCATGGGCGATATCTGCACCCGTCGCTGCCCGTTCTGCGACGTGGGCCACGGCCGTCCGAAACCACTGGACGTCAATGAGCCGGAAAGCCTGGCCATCGCCATTGCCGACCTGAAACTGAAATACGTGGTGATCACCTCGGTTGACCGCGACGACTTGCGTGACGGCGGTGCCCAGCACTTTGCCGACTGCATCCGCGAGATCCGCAAGCTGTCGCCGAATGTGCAGCTCGAAACCCTGGTTCCGGACTACCGTGGCCGCATGGACGTCGCGCTGGAAATCACCGCCGCCGAGCCACCGGATGTGTTCAACCACAACCTGGAAACCGTGCCGCGCCTGTACAAGGCTGCGCGTCCGGGTTCGGACTACCAGTGGTCGCTGACCCTGCTGCAACGCTTCAAGCAGATGATGCCGCACATTCCGACCAAGTCCGGCCTGATGCTGGGTCTGGGCGAGACAGACGAAGAAGTCATCGAAGTCATGAAGCGCATGCGTGAACACGACATCGACATGCTGACCTTGGGCCAGTACCTGCAACCGTCCCGCAGCCACTTGCCGGTGCAGCGTTTCGTGCACCCGGACACCTTCGCCTGGTTCGCCGAGGAAGGTTACAAAATGGGCTTCAAGAACGTCGCTTCCGGCCCGCTGGTACGTTCCTCGTACCACGCCGACGAGCAGGCGAAGCTGGTTAAAGCCGAGCTGATGTCGTCCTGATCACGCGGTGAGAAATACAAAATGCCCGCATGGCTTTCCGGCCTTGCGGGCATTTTTTCGCCTTGCCTACGGCGATCACCGTTTTTTCCTGCGACCTGCGGGGCGACTGACCCTCTTCTGTTTGTCCCCGTTCCTGACTACTGTGTGCTGAAGATTTCGCGCAGGGAGATTCATGGATGACCGTTCGACCGACCCACACACTGTTTCCACATACGCCGGTGCCGGCGTTGCCCCGGGAAGGGCTGATCGGCGTAATCGCGCCTGCCGGCCCTGCAGCCCTGGACACCGACAAAGCCGTGGCCTGGATGCGGGCTCGCGGTTACGCGCTGCGAATTTTTCCCGGTGTCTACGAGCAGGACGGCTACCTGGCCGGCAGCGACGATGTGCGCCTCAATGACTTGCACGCGGCGTTCGCCGACTGTGAGGTCGATGCAATCATTTGTCTGCGCGGCGGTTACGGCACACCGCGTTTGCTCGACCGCATCGATTTCGAGTTGCTGCAAAACAACGCCAAGCCGTTCATCGGCTACAGCGATATCACGGCGCTGCACCTGGCGATCAGCCGTTATGCGGGGTTCGTGACCTTTCATGGTCCGTTGCTCAATGCCGATCTGTTGGGTGACAAGCAAAAGCCTACCGAGGCTTCGTTTTTCAACATGCTCAGAGGGCAGGTGAAGGCGGGCAGCGTGCTGGCGCACCCGGTAGCCTATCCGTTGACGACCATCGAGCCTGGTATCGCTCACGGGCGCTTGTTGGGAGGCAATCTGGCGATGATTGCCGCGACCATGGGCACGCCTTATGAAATCGATGCCGAGGGCGTCATTCTGTTTATCGAGGACATCAACGAGCCGTTGTATCGGATTGACCGGCTGCTGACTCATCTGCGTCTGGCCGGCACGCTGGGCAAGCTGCGCGGGGTTCTGGTAGGGGATGTGGCGGGGGTCGATACGGTCGCGCTGGAGCGTTTGCTCAAGCAGACCTTTGAGCCGTTGCGGATACCGGTGCTGTCGGGGTGGCGCAGCGGGCATTGCGATCCGAACCTGACGTTGCCGCTGGGGGCGTTGGTGAGGCTGGATGCGGGGAGCAAGGAATTGGTGCTGGAGCAGGATGTGGTAGTCAGGTAAGTAGCGGGGCTACAAAAAAGATCGCAGCCTTCGGCAGCTCCTACAGGTGAACGCAAAACCCTGTAGGAGCAGCCGAAGGCTGCGATCTTTTGTTTTTAGCGGTTACGCAGGCCTTCGAGCAACTTGTGCGTCGGATACCCATCCGCCGGCCAGCCAAACGACTGCTGCGCACTGCGAATCGCCTTGCGGGTGTTGGCACCAATGATGCCGTCGGCGGTGCCTGCATCGTATTTCTGGGCGCTCAGCAGGTTTTGCAGCTCGATCCGCTCGGTACGGCTCAGCGGCAAATCATCCTTGGGCCAGGTGCCGTTGATCAGACCCGCGCCGTTGAAACGTTCGGACAACAAACTGACCGCCAGCGCATAGGACGAAGAGTTGTTGTACTTGAGGATCGCACGGAAGTTGTCGAGCACCAGGAATGCCGGGCCGCGGTAACCCGCCGGCAGCAACAGCGCCGCGGACAGGTATTCGGAGCCCGCTGGAACCTGTCCGCCGTTAGGCAGCGTCACGCCCAGTTGCCGCCATTCGGCGACAGTCTTGCGGATCGTGCCATCAGCCAGCACGTAGTTGAAGCTCCCCGGTAGCTGAACTTCAAAGCCCCACGGCTGACCTTTTTGCCAGCCAGAGCTTTGCAGGTAGTGGGCGGTCGAGGCCAGGGCGTCGGCGGAGCTGCCCCAGATGTCGCGGCGACCGTCGCCATCGAAGTCCACGGCATGGGTGTTGTAGGTGGTCGGGATGAACTGGGTCTGGCCCATGGCGCCGGCCCAGGAACCGAGCATCTGCTCCGGCTCGATATCACCCTGTTGCAGGATCTGCAGGGCCGCGATCAATTGCGCATGGGCGAAACCAGGGCGCCGGCCTTCGTAGGCCAGGGTCGCCAGGGAGTTGATCACCGACTTGCTGCCCTGAAACTGGCCGAAGTTACTTTCCATGCCCCACACCGCGACCAGCGCCTGACGATCGACGCCGTAGCGTTGTTCGATGCTTTGCAGGATGTCGGCGTATTGGTTGACCAGTGCCTGGCCTTTGCGCACACGCAGCGGCGACAGGGCGCCGTCGAGGTATTCCCACACCGGGCGGGAAAACTCCGGCTGGCTGCGGTCGGCACGGATTACGCTGGTGTCCAGGCTGACATTGGCGAAGGCGCGATCAAACAGGTCGGCGCGGATGCCGGCGGCCAGGGCATCCTTGCGAAAACCCGCCTGCCATTCGGCGAAGGTCTGGGTCGGCAGGATGTCGAGATTTTCTCCGGTCGGCACCACGGGCGGGATCACCGCAGGGGCTGTCGCGACGGGAAGGGTCTGAAGCGGTTGGGCGTCGGCGGCGGTCGGTTTTTCCGCGCAGGCGACAAGCAGAACGAGGCTGGAGGCAGCTATCAATTGGCGCAGGTGCCAACGACGGGAAATACAAAAGGGCATGCACGGGTCCAGGGAATACGAATCAGGTGCAGACCTTAACATGTTGAGCGCTGGCTTGCCTTTCAGGCCGCCAGAAAGTAAGAAGCCTCCCAGTTGTCAGACTGGAAGGCTTCGCGGCGGTAGCTGCCTTTGCCCTTGCCGGCTCGTTCCTGACGGCTGCGGAACAGTGGCTGGGCGATGATGGATTTGGCCTTGTTGGGGCCATTTTTAGATGGCTTTTTGCTCATGATGATTTCTCGCAAGTGAGTGGGGGTTGCGGGGGAAATCATCTGCCGAAGTTGGGGTTCTGTCTACAGTGCAAATGGATGTGTTTTGTGTAGGAAGCAGGATCTTTTGATCTTACTCCGCTGGCAACGACAATCTTTGCCCGGCCATCAACAGCGACAACCGACTCAGACTCATCCACGGCGAACCCGCAGCCTGGCCTTTGATCTGTGCGTCAATCCGCTGTGCTTCCAGCAACAGCTGCGCCCAGCGTTGTGCCGAGTAGCGTTGCAGGGCTTTGCTCATCAGCGGTTTGCGTTTGTCCCAGACCGGCGGTCGGGCAGAGCTGAAGGCTTTGTCCAGCGGCACGCCCTGACTGTATTGCAGCGACAGGTTGGCGAGCAGGCGCAGTTCACGGGCCAGGGCCCAGAGAATCACCGGCGGCTCGACGCCTTCACCGCGCAAGCCTTCGAGCATACGCAGGGCATGCGCTGCTTCACCGTTGAGAATCGCATCGGTCAAGCCGAAGACATCGAAGCGCGCACTGTCGGCTACCGCCGCTTGTACGGTCTCGACGGTGATCTGGCCGCCTTCGGCCATCAGCTTGAGCTTTTCGATTTCCTGGGCGGCGGCCAGCAGATTGCCTTCGACGCGCGCGGCGATCAGCTCGACGGCGTCCTGGCTGGCGGAGAGCCCGGCCTGGGACAAGCGCTGGCGGATCCAGCTCGGCAACTGGTTGGCATCCACCGGCCAGATTTGCACGAACTGAGTGTGCTGGCCTTCGACCAGCGCCTTGCCCCACTTGGTTTTCTGCGCACTGCCATCGAGTTTCGGCAGGCTGATCAGCAACACGGTGTCTTCAGCTGGTCGCGAGCAGTATTCGATAAACGCGGCCGCCCCTTTGTCACCGGGTTTGCCGGACGGCAGACGCAGCTCCAGCAGGCGTTTTTCAGCGAACAACGACATGCTTGCGCCGGCCTGCAGCAACGTGCCCCAGTCGAAACTGGCGTCGGCGGCAAACACTTGGCGTTCGTCGAAACCCTGTTGGCGAGCGGCGGCACGAATGGCGTCAGCGGCTTCCTGGCACAGCAACGGGTCGTCGCCACTGATGACGTAGACCGGCGCGAGAGCACCTTGCAAGTGTTTGGCGAGTTGGGCGGGGGCGAGTTTCATAAGAGAGGGCGAACGGGGCGCCTGAGCGCCCCGTAAGTCTTACTGCTGCGGGATTTCGATAGGCGACTGACGCGGCGTTTCCGCTTCAGCCTTCTGTGCGGCTTCCAGTGCCGCAGCTTCAGCCTTGGCCTTGGCCTCGGCGGTCTGTTGCAACTGATCCAGCTGGGCCGGCGACAGTTGCTGCAAGCGCAACATCATGCGTTGTACCAGTTCGCGTCGGATCTCCTTGCGAGCATCGGTGGCCTCCTGATCGGAACCCACCAGGTTGTTGCCGTCGTGGATAAAGACTTTCTGCACTTCGAGCTTGTCGCTCAGCAGCGCAAGATTGTGCTCACCACGGATGTCGTAGTTGAGTACTGTAGTGACCTGGTACTCGCCAGTACGACCGGCGCCCGCATAACTGAGGATGCGCTGGCTTTCCTGCTCATCGGCCAGCACCAGTTTGTAAGGTGCGCCCGTGTGGATATTGACGCCGCTGCTCTCCAGCAACTGACGCATCATGGTCACGGTTTCTCCATAGGAGTTGCGTGCACTCAGGTCGAGTTCCTTGAAGGCGAGTTCATAGGTACCGGTGCCGCGCAGCTGGAAACCGCAGGCGCTCAACAGGACCGCAAGGCCCATCACCAGCAAATTGCGTTTGATCATCTTGTTGCTCCCCTTGAAACCATGTGGGCCGACCGTGCGGCCCGAAAGGTTTTACTCGGCGCCAGGCTCCCTGGCGCCTGATCCAATTAGCTGGCGACGATATTGACCAGTTTCCCGGGCACTACGATCACTTTACGAATAGTCAGGCCATCGACGAAGCGCAGCACGTTCTCGTTGACACGGGCAGCGGCTTCGACTTCTTCGCGAGTCGCGGTGGCCGGCATCTCGATCTGGCCGCGCAGCTTGCCGTTGACCTGGATGACCAGCGTCAGGCTGTCCTGAACCAGTGCGGTTTCGTCCACCACCGGCCAACCGGCGTCGATCACCGGGTCTGCGTGACCCAGTTGATTCCACAGCTCGTGGCTGATGTGCGGGGTGATCGGAGCCAGCAGCAACGTCACGGCTTCCAGACCTTCATAAACCAGCGCGCGATCCTGTTCAGTGCCTTGCGGGGCCTTTTCCAGTACGTTCATCAGCGTCATCACCTGGGCGATGGCCGTGTTGAATTTGTGGTTCTGGCCGACGTCGTGGCTGGCCTGCTTGATGGCCAGGTGGATCGAACGGCGAACGGCTTTCTGCTCGTCGTTCAGGCTGGCGACGTCCAGGTTGCCCGGCAGGCCCTGAGTGACGTGGGCTTGAGCCAGGCGCCAGACGCGCTTGAGGAAACGGTGCGAACCTTCTACTCCGGAGTCGGACCATTCCGCGCTCATGTCGGGTGGCGAGGCGAACATCATGAACAGGCGGCAGGTATCTGCACCGAACTGATCAATCATCGACTGAGGGTCGACGCCGTTGTTCTTTGACTTGGCCATCTTCTCGGTGCCGCCGATTTCCACCGGCAGGCCATCTGCGATCAGCTTGGCGCTGATGACCTTGGCCTTGCTGTCGCGTTCGAGTTCGACGTCCGCCGGATTGAACCAGGTGTAGGCACCGTTGGCTTCGCGACGATAGTAAGTCTCGGCGATCACCATGCCCTGGGTCAGCAGGTTCTTGAACGGCTCGTTGGAGCTCACCAGGCCTTCGTCGCGCATCAGCTTGTGGAAGAAGCGCGCGTACAGCAGGTGAAGGATCGCGTGTTCGATACCGCCGATGTATTGATCCACCGGCAACCAGTGATCGGCCGCCGATTTTTCCACCAGACCGCCTTCATAGTGTGGCGAGGCGTAACGGGCGTAGTACCACGAGGACTCGACGAAGGTGTCCATGGTGTCGGTTTCACGCTTGGCCGGTGCACCGCATTTCGGGCAACTGCACTCGTAGAACTCAGGCATGCGCGCCAATGGCGAACCAGCGCCGTCCGGTACCACGTCTTCGGGCAACACGACCGGCAGTTGATCTTCCGGGACCGGCACATCACCGCAGGTGGTGCAGTGGATGATCGGGATCGGGCAACCCCAGTAACGCTGGCGGCTGATGCCCCAGTCGCGCAGGCGGAACTGGGTGCGCGAGGCGCCGAGGTTCTTCTTGAGCAGCGCGACTTCAATGGCGTCGAACGCGCCTGGGAAGTCGAGGCCGTCGAATTCGCCGGAGTTGATCAGCGTGCCGTGCTCGCCGTACGCATCCTGCCAAGGGGCCGGGTTGGTGTCACCGGAACTGGTGCGCACCACGGATTTGATCGGCAGGTTGTACTTGGTGGCGAACTCGAAATCACGTTCATCGTGAGCCGGAACAGCCATCACCGCGCCATCGCCGTAGTGCATCAGCACATAGTTGGCGACCCATACCGGGAGTTTCTCGCCGGTCAGCGGGTGCTCGACGAACAGCGAGGTCGGCAGGCCCTTTTTCTCTTGAGTGGCGACGTCGGCTTCGGCGACGCTGCCGCCCTTGCATTCAGCGATGAACGCCTGCAGCTCAGGGTTGTTCTGTGCGGCCAGGGTGGCCAGGGGGTGTTCGGCGGCCACGGCAACGTAGGTCGCGCCCATCAGGGTGTCCGGACGGGTGGTGAAGACTTTCAGTGCGCCGGTTTCGCCGATGGAGTCGACGTTGTACGGGAACTGCACTTCCATGCCGCGGGATTTGCCGATCCAGTTGCGCTGCATGGTCTTGACCTGTTCAGGCCAGCCGGTCAGTTCGTCGAGGCTCTCCAGCAGCTCATCCGCGTAGGCGGTGATCTTGAAGTAGTACATCGGGATTTCGCGCTTTTCGATCAGCGCGCCGGAACGCCAGCCGCGACCGTCGATCACCTGTTCGTTGGCCAGGACGGTCTGGTCGACCGGGTCCCAGTTCACGGTGCCGCTTTTCTTGTAGATCACGCCTTTTTCGAACAGGCGGGTGAACAGCCATTGTTCCCAGCGGTAGTAATCCGGTTTGCAGGTGGTCACTTCACGGGACCAGTCCACCGCCAGGCCCAGGCTGCGCAGCTGGGTTTTCATGTAGGCGATGTTTTCGTAGGTCCACTTGGCGGGCGCTACGTTGTTCTTCATCGCGGCGTTTTCCGCCGGCATGCCGAAGGCGTCCCAACCCATGGGTTGCAGGACGTTCTTGCCTTGCATGCGCTGGTAGCGGGAGATCACGTCGCCGATGGTGTAGTTGCGCACGTGCCCCATGTGTAGCTTGCCGCTGGGGTAAGGGAACATCGACAGGCAGTAGAACGTCTCCTTGCCTGGCTGTTCACTGACTTCAAAGGACTTTTGCTCGTCCCAGAATGACTGGGCGGCGGCTTCGATTTCACGGGGCTGATATTGTTCGTGCATGGCTACTTTTGAACTGAATAGGGGTGGCCTAATCCTCTTCAATGCAACGCTGGACGGTGATCACGCCAAATCGGCGTTGCGGTGCCCAAGCGAGCTGGAAGTGGAGTTACAGGAAGCGCCGTAGCATACATGACCGCACTCTACCGAGGGAAACCCTGATTACTGCCGCGCGTCCTGCAAAAAGGGTCGCGAGGGCCGTTGGTCGCGGCATCCAGCCGGTTTGTTCAGCGAAGCTAAGCTCTAAATGGGGAGTGAGTCTTATCTTCAATGAGGTGAGGGATGGTTGAGTCACAGCAAAAAGTTACAAAGCCGGAGCTGTACGAAAGACTGATCGATCGTCTGGGAATGGCCCTGGACGCGGCAAAAACCGCTGGCCGATTGCGCGATGAATGCCCCCTTGAGCTGGAGTTGCGTGGCCTGAGCCCCGCAGAATTTGCACTGGTCAAGGCGTATCTGGACCGCTGTGAACGTGAAACACACGGATGCTTGTCAGAAGCAGTGAAGCAACTAGACGCACCACGTTCGGCCAAGATCATCTGGCTCAAGGACAAGGCACCGGGCAGGGACGCGGTAAAGGTCCGGTCTCTGCAATTCAAGTAAGGGCACTTGAAGCCATGACACATGGTTTTTTGAAGCATAGTCCTTCCGCATTTGTTGTCGCATTGCGTCAATCCACTTAGGCTTCGAGCATCTTCTGGAGATGCTCGATGCCTTTTCGTTATTTCGTAAAACAACTTCTGCTGCCGCCCGGCATTTTATTGCTGTTGCTGGCGCTTGCCTGGTGGTTTCGCCGCTCGAGGCCACGGCTGGCCGGACTGTGCTTTGCGCTGGGCTTCGGTGGCTTCTGGCTGATGAGTTTGCCGGTGGTAGTGCAATGGAGCGCCAAGGCGCTGGAGCGGGAGCCGGCGCTGGATCGCACCGAATGGGCGACCCTGAGTCAGCGCGCTGATGCGATCGTGGTGCTGGGTTCCGGGCGTGAGCGGGGCGATCTGGCTTGGGGCGACGATCAGCCGACCGGTGTCGGTCTGGAGCGAGAACGTTATGCCGCAAGACTGGCCAAGGCGTCAGGCTTGCCGATCCTGACCAGTGGCGGCCTGCATTACGGCACGCCACCGACAGAAGCCCGATTGATGGCGGACTCGTTACTCGATGATTTCGGTGTAACCGTGCGTTGGCAGGAAGGGCGCAGCCGTACAACCTGGGAAAATGCGCAGTTCAGTGCCGAGGTGTTGCTGCCACAGGGGATCAAGCGTGTTGTGGTCGTGACGCAGGCCTGGCACATGCCGCGGGCGGTCTGGAGTTTCCAGAAAGCAGGATTTGAGGTGGTGCCCGCACCAGTGGGGTTCCTAAGCGTGGACAATGCCCGGCCATTGGGTGGCTGGATGCCTGAGTTCAAGTCGATCTGGCAGAGCGGGCAGCTGATGAATGAGGCGGTGGGCCAGATCGGGTATTCATTGTTTTACCGCTGAAAATCTTTTGCAGGCGCTGCGATTAAACGGTTTTGGCCATCCGGTTCGCGATCAACGCCCAGCCAAACAACAACACGCACACGATGATCAACGGCCACGAACGCCATTGCAGGTAAGGCGTCAGGTTATGCATTGGAACCACTTCGCCGTACAGGATGCCGCGTTCGAACTGCGGGATCTGCGTGGTGATCTGACCGAACGGGTTGATGAGCCCGGTCACGCCGTTGTTGGTGGCACGGATCATCCAGCGGCCGGCCTCCAGCGCGCGCATCTGCGCCATCTGCAAATGTTGCAACGGGCCGATGGAAGTGCCGAACCAGGTGTCGTTGCTGATGGTCAGCAACAGATCGCTGCGAGCCGCGAGGCTGGCGGCAAACTCCGGGTAAACCACTTCGTAGCAGATGTACGGCGCAATCTGATAGCCCTTGGCTTGCAGCATCGCCTGATCGGCGGGGCCGCGGGCAAAGTCCGACATTGGCAGGTCGAAGAAGGCGATCAGGCCGCGCAGTATGTCCTGCAATGGCACGTATTCGCCGAACGGCACCAGCTTCTGCTTGAGGTAAGTGCCGTCGCCTTCGCCGACGACGGTGATGCCGTTGAAAAAACGCTTCTCGTGGCGGACTTCCTGGCGGATGGGTACGCCGGTGATCAGTGCGGTTTTACGCTCTGCGGCGAAATTGCCCATCATGCTCAGGTAGCCCTCGGCGGACTCCTTGAGCACCGGGACCGCCGTTTCCGGCCAGATCAGCAGGTCGACCCGTTTCGAGCTGAAGCTCATGTCGCGGTACAGCGCCAGCTGCGCGTTGAGCTGCGCCGGGTCCCACTTCATGCTTTGTTCGATATTGCCTTGAATCGCCGCGACGCTCAGCGCAGGGCCAGACGGGCTGGTCCAGGCATGGCCTTTAAGCGTGATGCCGGCGACCCAAGGGCCGACCAACAGCAGCGCACCCGCCACGATAAAGGCTTTGCGACCGGTCTTGATCAGGCGCGAAGCGTTGTAGATCAGTGCGGCGGTCAAGGCCAGGGTGAAGGACACCAGCCACATCCCGCCTACGGGGGCGAGCCCGGCCAACGGGCCGTCGAGCTGACTGTAACCGGAATAAAGCCACGGGAAGCCGGTGAGGAACCAGCCGCGAAACGCTTCCTGGCCGACCCACAACGCCGCAAACGCCATGGCATCGGCCAGCGGCGCCTCGTTGCGACGCAACCAGCGCGCCCAGATCCAGGCCGGCAGTGCGAAGAACCAGGCAATCGCCGCGGTGAACAGCAGCATCAGGAACCCGGCGAGCAGCACCGAAGCGCCGCCAAAGTTGTGAATGCTGTAGTAGATCCAGCTGGTGCCGGCGCCAAACAGGCCGAAACCGAAGCACCAGCCACGGCCCAGGGCCTGGCGGGGGCTCAGTTCACGTAAGCCGGCGTAGAAAAAGCCGACCGCCAGCAACGCCAGCGGCCAAATGTCGAACGGCGCCAGGGCCAGGGTGGTGAGTGCACCGGCCGCCACGGCCAGCAGGTTACCGGGCCAGCCGGGGCGGGTCATACGATGCATTTCAATCCTTAGAATTACCGGGCAATAGGCGTCAGGCGCAGCAAGTGAATCCGACGGCTGTCGGCGTTCAGGATGCGGAAGCGATAGGGGCCGATTTCAGTGATTTCATTGCGTTTTGGCAAGTGCCCGAACGCGCTCATCACGAGGCCACCGACGGTGTCGAACTCGTCGTTGGAGAATTCGCTGTCGAAGAACTCGTTGAAGTTTTCGATCGGCGTCAGGGCCTTGACCAGGAAATCACCGCTGGGAAGAGGCTTGATGTAGCTGTCTTCTTCGACGTCGTGCTCGTCTTCGATGTCGCCGACGATCTGTTCCAGTACGTCTTCGATGGTCACCAGACCCGCCACACCGCCGTACTCATCGATAACGATGGCCATGTGGTTGTGGTTGGCGCGGAACTCGCGCAGCAGCACATTCAGGCGCTTGGACTCGGGCACGAAGGTGGCCGGACGCAGCAGGTCCTTGATGTTGAAGCTGTCGCCGTTCTCCTTGAGGATCAACGGCAGCAAGTCCTTGGCCAGCAGCACGCCCATCACGTCATCGTGGCTTTCGCCGATGACCGGGTAACGGGAGTGGGCCGAGTCGACCACGGCCGGCAAAAACTCGCGGGGTGTCTGGGTCGCCTTGATGCTGATCATCTGCGAGCGCGGGACCATGATGTCCCGTACTTGCAAGTCCGCAACCTGGATGGCGCCTTCGACGATGGCCAGCGCTTCGCTGTCCAGCAACTTGTTTTGGTGCGCATCGCGCAGAAGCTCCAGCAGCTCCTGGCGGTTCTTCGGCTCGTGGGCAAAAGCCTGGGTGAGTTTACCCAGCCATGACTTCTGCCCGTTGCTCGATCGATCTTCGCTCATAGCGATTACTCTGAATCCTTTGTTGTCACGATAGTGGATGTTTCAATTTCGTCGTCCGCGTACGGATCGGGATAGCCCAGTTCGGCAAGCAACGTTCGTTCCAGCGCTTCCATTTCTTCGGCTTCGTCGTCATCTATATGGTCGTAACCCAGCAGATGCAAGCAGCCGTGAATGACCAGATGTGCCCAGTGGGCCGTTGGCTCCTTGCCTTGTTCCGCGGCTTCGCGCTCGACCACCGCCACGCAGATCACCAGATCGCCCAGCAGCGGGATATCGAGAAACTCATCAGGCACATCGGCCGGAAACGACAGCACGTTGGTGGCGTAATCTTTCTGCCGCCAGGTGTGGTTCAGTTCGCGGCCTTCGGCTTCGTCAACCAGGCGAATGGTCATTTCGGAGTCGGCGGTACGCTGGCGCAGGGCCAGTTCGCACCATTGGCGGAACTCGGCTTCGCTGGGGGCGGGCGCTTCAGTCGCGAGTTGCAGATCAAGCTCAAGCATCGCGGCGACTGTCCTTTGGCGTTTCGTCGGCCACGCGATTCTCGAAGCGCTCATAGGCTTCGACGATCCGCTGCACCAGTGGATGGCGCACAACGTCCTTGGGCATGAAATGGGTGAAGCTGATGCCCGGCACGTCTTTCAGCACTTCGATCACATGGTGCAGCCCGGACTTGGTGCCTTTGGGCAGGTCGACCTGGGTGATGTCACCGGTGATGACCGCCGTGGAGCCGAAGCCGATCCGGGTCAGGAACATTTTCATCTGCTCGACGGTGGTGTTCTGGCTTTCGTCGAGGATGATGAAACTGTTGTTCAGCGTGCGACCGCGCATGTAGGCCAGCGGCGCAACTTCGATCACCTGGCGCTCGATCAGCTTGGCGACGTATTCGAAGCCGAGCATTTCGTAGAGTGCGTCGTAGAGCGGGCGCAGGTACGGGTCGATCTTTTGCGACAGGTCGCCCGGCAGGAAGCCGAGTTTTTCGCCCGCTTCAACCGCCGGTCGGACCAGCAGGATGCGCCGGATCTGCTCGCGTTCCAGCGCGTCTACCGCGCAGGCGACGGCCAGATAGGTCTTGCCGGTACCGGCCGGACCGATGCCGAAGTTGATGTCGTTACCGAGGATTTCCTTCACGTAGCGCAACTGATTCAAGCCACGAGGGCGAATCATGCCTTTCTTGGTGCGCAGGGCCACGGAGGGTTCGGACGGGGAAACGTTGTCCAGCGCTTCGACGGCCGATTCCTGCAGGAACAGGTGAACCACGTCCGGCGACAGCTCGGTACCTTTGGTTTCCCGGTACAGACGGCGCAGGAGGTTTTCCGCGGAGGTGGTGTGTTTGGGGTCGCCGATCAGCTCGAACTGGTTTCCGCGGTTGCGGATCTCGATGGTCAGGCGTTGCTCGATCAAGCGCAGGTGCTCGTCGAACATCCCGCACAGATTGGCGAAGCGGCGAGCCTCAAAGGGCTCGAGGATGAAACGATGTGGTTCTATGGGTGCGTTCAAGGTCGTATTTAGCCGCCCTGGGGCAATTAAGATGAAATCAAGGATAACGCCAGTGAGGCGGGTGCGAAAGCTCTTAAATGGATGCTGAAATTTGACGCCTGAACTGTGGTGAAGGGATTTATCCCCGTTGGGCTGCTCAGCAGTCCTGTTTTTGGGGCTGCTGCGCAACCCAACGGGGATAAATCCCCTCGCCACAAAGGTTCTCTGTGACGGGGGTTACTGGATCAGTGAACCCCGCAGCGAGTGCGGTTGCGCCGCATCGATGTGCACATCGGCGAATTGGCCGATCAGGGTTGGATTGTCGCAGCGGAAGTTGACGATCCGGTTATTCTCGGTCCGGCCTTGCAGCTCGCCGGGGTCTTTTTTCGAGTAATCGGTGACCAGAATCCGCTGGATCGAACCGACCATTTGTCGGCTGATCTCGAAACCCTGCTGGTTCAGGCGATGTTGCAGGGCGTTCAGTCGTTCTTTTTTCAGCTCTTCCGGCGTTTCGTCGGCCAGATCGGCTGCCGGCGTGCCCGGGCGCTGGCTGTAGACAAACGAATAGGAGAAGTCGAAACCGACGTCTTCGATCAGTTTCATGGTTTGTTCGAAGTCTTTTTCGGTCTCGCCGGGGAAGCCGACGATAAAGTCCGAGCTGATGCAGATCCCTGGCACGGCCGCGCGCAACTTGCGCAGTTTGGATTTGTATTCCAGCGCGGTGTGGTTGCGCTTCATCGCCGAAAGAATGCGGTCCGAACCGGATTGCACCGGCAGGTGCAGGTGCTTCACCAGCTCCGGCACTTCGGCGTGAGCCTGGATCAGGCTGTCGGAGAACTCGAGCGGATGGGACGTGGTGTAGCGAATCCGATCGATGCCATCGACAGCCGCGACGACACGAATCAACTCGGCCAGATCCGCGAGGCGACCGTCGTGGGTGGTGCCGCGATAGCCGTTGACGTTCTGGCCCAACAACGTCACTTCCCGCACGCCGTTTTCAGCGAGGTGGATGATTTCGGCAATCACGTCATCGAACGGTCGGCTGACTTCTTCGCCGCGAGTGTAGGGCACTACGCAGAACGTGCAGTATTTGCTGCAGCCTTCCATGACCGAGACGTAAGCGCTCGGGCCATCGATGCGCGGCTCCGGCAAATGGTCGAATTTTTCGATTTCCGGGAACGAGACGTCCACTTGCGGCAATTTGGTGGCGCGGGCGGCGTCGATCATTTCCGGCAGGCGGTGCAGTGTTTGCGGGCCGAAGACCACGTCGACATAAGGAGCGCGATCGCGGATGGCGGCGCCTTCCTGACTGGCGACACAACCGCCGACGGCAATCACCATCTCCGGGTTCGCCAGTTTCAGTTCACGCCAGCGGCCGAGCTGGGAATACACCCGGTCCTGGGCGCGTTCGCGGATCGAACAGGTGTTGAGCAGGATCACGTCGGCGTCTTCAGCGCGAGCGGTGACTTCCAGGGCCTGGTGTTCGCCCAGCAGATCGACCATGCGCGAGCTGTCGTACTCGTTCATCTGGCAACCGTGGGTTTCGATGTAAAGCTTCTTGGCCATGGATACAGTCATCACGTGATTCAAAGAACCGCGCATTATAGGGAACATGCTCCAAGGTTCCTACCGCTGTGCGTCCGGTGGCTATGCTATAGTTCGCGCCCTCATTTTTATCCCCCGATGTGTTGCTCGCCCACCATGACCAAACGTGAAGCTCCAATCTACAAGGTGATTTTCCTCAACCAGGGCCAGGTGTACGAAATGTACGCCAAGCAGATCTATCAAAGTGATCTGTGGGGCTTCCTGGAAGTGGAAGAGTTCGTCTTTGGCGAGCGCACGCAAGTGGTCGTCGACCCGAGCGAAGAGAAGCTCAAGGCTCAGTTCGAAGGTGTCGTGCGCAGTTTTGTGCCGATGCATTCGATCGTGCGCATCGACGAAGTCGAGCGTCTTGGCACGCCGAAAATCAGCGAAGCCCGCGGCGCGGTCGGCAATGTCATGCCGTTTCCGATGCCGATGCCGGAGAAGTAAGCAGGAAAGCTTTTGAAATGAACTGGGTTGTTTGTGGCGAGGGAGCTTGCTCCCGCTGGGGCGCGAAGCGGCCCTAAACTCTGCAAACACCGTTTTTCTGATTCACCGCATTGTTTGACGTTACGACTGCTGCGCAGCCGAGCGGGAGCAAGCTCCCTCGTCACAGGGGCCTGCGTCAATCAGGGCAGTGGCGAAAACGGTGTACGCCCATCGGCGCTTTGCAATTCCATCAGGTACTTGCGGAAGATCTGCCCAAGCACCTGAGTCGCTACCTCAAGTTCTTCACGCGGCATCTTCTCGGCGACTTCGTCCGCAGTATCCAGCGCTTCTTCCGCCCCATTGACCGCGGCCATTTTCAGCACGATATACGCCTGGACGTTATTGGCCGGTACGCCTTCGCCGTGGAAGAACATGGTGCCGAGTTTGAATTGCGCCTGGGCATGGCCTTGCAGCGAGGCCTTTTCGAAGTAATCCAGGGCTTTCTTGAGGTCGCGCGGGGTGTTTTTGCCGTCGTAGTAGAACTCACCCAACTCGTATTGCGCTTGCGCATCCCCGTCATCCGACGCTTTCTGGCAGGCGGCGAGCGCCTGTTCCAGGTCTTGCGGCTGGGTATTGAGGGTGCAGCGACCCATCGCTGGGATTAACAACGAGTTGCCGCCTGCTTGTGCGAGCGCGAGCAGGGGCTGAAGGAGCAACAGGCAGCCCAATGCAAGGGCGCGGCCGGTGCGGTTCATGGGAATCGACTTACCTCTGAGGGGCGCGCGGACCCATCGAGGGATCCAATAAGCGCGCATTATGAAATAAGCAGGGCCAACCTTACAAAGTCTTTACTCGTTTTTCTGCTGCGCGGGGAATATATCGCCCGGTTTACGGGGGATTATCGGCAGATGAGTAAGAAAAGACGCTGGAATGTAGGCAAAAGCTGACGCTGGCAATCGCCAACGTCAGCGGCTCAGCATTATTTCAGTGCGGCAAATGCGCGCTCGGCGGCATCCAGTGTCAGTTTCAACTCGGTTTCGCCGTGGGCAATCGAGGTGAAGCCGGCTTCGAATGCACTCGGCGCCAGGTACACGCCGCCTTCGAGCATCAGGTGGAAGAAACGGCCGAACAGCTTCGCGTCGCTGGCCATCACATCATCAAACGTGACGATGTCGTCGGCGCCGCTGAAGTACAGGCCGAACATGCCGCCGGCCTGCGTGGTCACGAACGGAATGCCGGCAGCATCGGCGCGCTGTTGCAGGCCATCGAGCAGGCGGCTGGTGTAGTCGCTCAGTTCGGCGTGGAAGCCGGGGCGGCTGATCAGGCGCAAAGTCGTCAGACCGGCCGCCATCGCCAGCGGGTTACCCGACAAGGTGCCCGCCTGATAAACCGGGCCCAGTGGCGCGATGTGCGACATGATTTCGCGTTTGCCGCCGAAGCAGCCAACCGGCATGCCGCCACCGATGATCTTGCCGAACGTGGTCAGGTCTGGCGTGACGCCGTAATGCGCTTGAGCACCGCCGAGAGCGACGCGGAAACCGGTCATCACTTCGTCGAAAATCAGCACCACGCCGTGCTTGTCGCACAGGGTCCGCAGGCCTTCGAGGAAGCCCGGCGCCGGCGGTACGCAGTTCATGTTGCCGGCCACCGGCTCGACGATGATGCAGGCCACGTCCTGGCCAACTTCGGCGAGCATGGTTGCCACGGCGTCGATGTCGTTGAACGGCAGGGTCAGGGTGTGCTTGGCAAAGGATGCCGGTACGCCGGCCGAGCTCGGCACGCCTTGGGTCAAGGCGCCGGAACCGGCCTTGACCAGCAGGCTGTCAGAGTGACCGTGGTAGCAGCCTTCGAACTTGATGATGCTGTCGCGGCCGGTAAAACCGCGGGCCAGGCGAATCGCGCTCATGGTCGCTTCGGTGCCGGAGCTGACCATGCGCACCATTTCCATCGACGGCACGATCGAGCAGACCAGGTCGGCCATTTCGGTTTCCATCTCGGTCGGGGCCCCGTACGACAAGCCGTGCTCCAGCTGTTTGCGTACCGCGTCCAGCACGTCCGGATGGCTGTGGCCGAGGATCATCGGGCCCCAGGAGCCGACGTAATCCACATAGCGCTTGTTGTCTTCGTCGGTGACGTAGGCGCCTTCCGCGTGTTTGAAGAACAACGGCGTGCCACCCACGCTCTTGAATGCGCGAACAGGCGAGTTCACGCCACCGGGAATGTGTTTCTGGGCATTGGCAAACAGGGTTTCGGAACGAGACATGATGGGACTCTCAAATCAGACTTTTAAGGCTACTTGGAAAGCAGGGCATTAAAGGCGCGGGCGCGACGGGTGACTTCCGCCGTGCTTTCGGCGCCAAACAGGCCGTGGACCACCGCCAGCAGATCGACCCCGTGGGCCACCAGTGGCGCAGCGTTGTCCAGGGTGATGCCGCCGATTGCGCAGATCGGCAGGTGCAGTTTGCTGCGGGCCTGATCGAGCAACTCAAGGCTGCAGGTCGGTGCGCCGGGTTTGGTATTGGAGTTGAAGAAACGGCCGAAGGCGACGTAGCTGGCGCCTTCCTTGGCGGCTTGTTCGGCGAGTTCGAGTTGCGCGTGGCAGGTTGAACCGATGATCGCCTGGCGACCCAGCAACGCACGGGCCGGGGTCAGCGGGCCATCGGTCTGGCCCAGGTGCACGCCGACGTTCAGGCGCGCAGCCAGCTCGGCGTCGTCATTGATGATCAACTGAGTCTTGTAGCGTTCGCACAGATCGCGCAGGGTTTCGGCCTCTCGCAAGCGGCGGGCCTCGTCGCTGCTCTTGTCGCGGTATTGCAGCAGGGTGACGCCGCCTTCCAGCGCGGCTTCCACGTACGACAGGAATTTACCGGCCAGCAACTGGCTATCGGTAATGGCGTAAAGGCCACGTAGTTTCATCGGACATGCCTCATGGCGTTACGAACAGAAATCCAGTGGCAGGCGGCGCGGCACGAACTGACCTTTGCCCAGCTGCTCTGCATCGCGCAGGGTGCGCCACGTGTAGTTAAGCGCGGTCTGCACGGCGCTGACGAGGTTTTCACCCTGGGCCAGACGACCGGCGAGGGCGCTGGCCAGTGTGCAACCGGAACCGTGGTAACTGCCGGGCAAGCGCTGGCAGGTGAAAGTTTCGCGACCACCGTCGCGGCTGTACAGGCGATTGTGGATTTCATCTTCATCGCCATGGCCGCCGGTGATCAGCAGGTGTTTGACGTAGGGCAGGAGTTTTTCAGCGCACTCGTCCGCGGTGCCTTCGGGCAGTTCGGCGAGGATGCGGGCTTCGGGAAGGTTAGGGGTGGCGATGATGGCCAAAGGCAGCAGGCGTTCGCGCATGGCGTAGCCGACTTCATCCTTGCCCAGTCGTCCGCCACCGCCGGCGCGCAGCACCGGGTCGCAGACCATCGGCAAGTGCGGGTGCGCCTGCAGCAGTTCGACGACGGTGTCGACCATTTCCAGGGAGCCGAGCATGCCCAGTTTGACGGCAGCGACTTCGGAATCGTTGAGCACGGCGTTGGCCTGAGCCAGCACCCACTCTCGGTCGAGGACGCGAAAGTCAGTGACATTGACCGTGTCTTGCACGGTCAGGGCGGTGACGGCCGGGGCCGCATGACAGCCCTGGGCAAGCAGGGCTTCGATATCTGCCTGCAAGCCGGCGCCACCACTTGGGTCGTGGCCGGAGAGACAGAGGACAACGGGGCGAGAGCTGTAGATATTCATGGTGCGCGAGCTTACCACCAAACATCGATTTTCGGGTGCAGTGCCCGCCAGTCCTGCCGATAGAGAGTCATGGGCTGGCAATGCCACTTGCCGGGATTGTCAGAATCTGACCGAGCAAACAGCTCTGGCTCAATGTGTTCCGCTGGAACGCCCGTACTAGAGCCTTTGCAGGAAATATTTCAATGGTGTTCAATGGCCATCAACGGCTATGCTAGAGTGGATCCAAACCAATAACAGGTAATACCGGTTTTACGTCTACTCAAAGGGAATGAGGGGCTTCCTGAGATAACCGGACAGGCCACGCTGGGGCTTAAATGCGCTATTTGCTGATGTTGCTGTTTTGCTTGCCCCTTATGGCGAGCGCAGTCGAATTCGATGAATTCACTCAAAGCCTGCCCTTGGGCCGAACCCTGCAAGTGTTCGAAGATGCCGATGGTCAGGCGACCATCGACGATATCCGTGCGCAAGCGGCGGCCGGACACTTCAAGCCCCACGATAAAGCCACCCTCAACGCCGGCTACTCGCGTTCGGTGTTCTGGCTGAAAATCGACTTGAATTACCGCCCGACCAACCCCGCGACCCAACGGACGTGGTTGCTGGAGCTGGCCTATCCTCCCCTCGATCACCTCGACCTGTACTTGCCCGATGCTGCCGGTGCCTATCGATTGGCCCGTCAGACCGGCGATGCCTTGCCGTTCGACAGTCGCGAAATTCGCCAGAACAACTATTTGTTCGATCTGAACTTCACCCCGGACCAACTGCAAACCCTGTACCTGCGCCTGCAGAGCGAAGGGTCGATCCAGGCGCCGGTCACGTTGTGGTCGAGCACGGCATTCCTTGAAGAACAGCCGGTGCGGCTCTACGTGCTGGGCCTGATTTACGGCGTGTTGCTGGGGATGCTGGTCTACAACCTGTTCATCTACCTCAGCGTGCGCGACACCAGCTACCTCTATTACATCTTCTACATTGCCTCGTTCGGGCTGTATCAACTGTCAGTGAACGGCGCGGCCGTGCAATATTTCTGGCCGGACAATCCCTGGTGGGCCAACGCCGCGACGCCGTTCTTCATCGGTTGCGCAGGGCTGTTCGGCAGTCAGTTCGCCCGCAGCTTCCTGCAGACGGCGACCCTCAATCGCTGGCTCGATCGCTTGCTGCTGGCGTTGATTGCATTCGGGGCGGTGGTCGTCGGGTTGTCGTTGATGACCAGTTACGCCCTGGCCTTGCGTCTGGCGACGACGCTGGCCCTGACGTTCACCGTGGTGATTTTCGCCGCGGGGTTTTTCGCCTGGTGGCGCGGCCTGCGGGTGGCGCGGTATTTCATCATCGCCTGGTCGGCGTTTTTGCTCGGCGGCATCATCAACACGCTGATGGTGTTGGGTTACCTGCCGAACGTGTTCCTGACCATGTATTCCAGCCAGATCGGCTCGGCCATCGAAGTGGCGCTGCTGTCCCTGGCCCTGGCCGACCGCATCAACGCCATGCGCGAGCAACAGGCGCAGACCTTGTTCGATGCCGGGCAAAAGCTCGAAGTGCTCAACCAGCAACTGGCGCACAGCAACAAGCTCAAGGATGAATTCCTCGCCACGCTGACCCACGAATTGCGCACGCCCATGAACGGTGTGATCGGTTCGCTGGAATTGATGCAAACCGTCGAGATGGACCCGGAGCTGGAGCAATACCAGCAAACGGCCGCCGGTTCGGCGCGAGACATGATGCGCATGGTCAACGGCATCCTCACCCTGACCGAATTGCAGGCCGGCAAGCTCAAGGCCAATGCGTCCCCCTTCAGTTTGCGCGGTGTGGTCGATGCCCTGCGGGTGCAGTTCGAAGGCAATGCGTCAGGCAAGTCACTGGACTTCAAGGTTGACCTCGCGCCAGGCCTGCCGGACCGTTTGCACGGCGATAACATCAAGTTGGCGCAATGCCTGGAATGCCTGCTGGACAACGCCATCAAGTTCACTCGTGTGGGCGGCGTGGCGTTGCGGGTCACGGGTAAACCCGTAGGCCCCGACCGGGTGGCACTGTCCTTTGCAGTGATCGACACCGGTATCGGCTTCACCGATTTGGGCGAGGCGACGCTGTACCAGCGCTTTTTCCAGCTCGACGGCTCGATGACCCGGGAATACGGCGGTCTGGGCGTCGGCCTGGCGATCTGTCGGCAACTGGTCGACTTGCTTGGCGGGCATCTGACTCACCGCTCTGAGCCCGGTCGTGGCAGTCGCTTCCAGCTTGACGTCGAGTTTGAGTTGCCAGTGGTAGAGCGAGTCCCAACGCCCATGATGACGCGGGAGTTCCCGCGTCTGCGCCTGCCGCAGGACTGCACCGTGCTGCTGGTGGATGAAAACAGCATTAATCAGCTGGTGATGCGCGGCATGTTGCTCAAGCTCGGGTTCCGGGTGCGAACGGCCGACATTGGCGTGGCCGCGCTGGATCTCTTGCAGCGTGAAACCTTTGATGCCGTGCTGATCGATGGCCAATTGCCGTCGCTGGATGGCGCGTCACTGTGCTGCCAGATCCGTGCGCTGCCGGGCTGCGAGCAATTGCCGGTGTTCATGATTGCCTTGAGCGCTGATCGGGAACGCTGCCCAACGGGTGCCTTGATTGATCACCTGAGCAAGCCGGTGAAGTTCGAAGACTTGCAGGCTGCCCTTTATCGTCGGGTGCTCTGTCCCGAACAAGGCGAAAGCGCCGACAGTTAGGCGGATATGCCACTTTGTTCGGCCTCGGGGCAGTGATTAACTGAATCCCTTGGCTGACCAAAGGAGCCCCGTCATGAACCTGCATCAGTTCGCCGAAACCCACGAAGTCACCAACCAGCCACCGTCGCTGGACGGCACTAACCTGTATCGCATCGATTTGCCGTTGCAGGAGTGGTCGCGGCGTTTCGGGGCCGGTTGGGCCGAATCGCGGATCGACGCCTATGGCGCGCTGGCCGGCGGGCCGCTGATGGACGCGGGGTTTCTGGCCAACCAGAACAAGCCGGTGTTCAGCAGTCACGACCGTTATGGTCATCGCATCGACCTGGTGGAGTTTCACCCGGCGTATCACGAACTGATGCGCACGGCGATCGAACACGGGCTGACGTCGCTGCCCTGGGCGCATCCGCAGTCCGGCGCTCACGTTGCCCGCGCCGCCATGACCTACCTGCACAGCCAGGCCGAAGCCGGCAGCGGTTGCCCGCTGACCATGACGTTCGCCAGCGTCCCGGCGATGCGCCTGCAACCGGATCTGGCCGAGCAGTGGCTGCCTAAAATCCTCGCCACCGAATACGACCCGCGCAACGTCGGCATGGCGCATAAGGCCGGTGTCACCATCGGCATGGCCATGACCGAGAAGCAGGGCGGCACCGATGTGCGGGCCAACACCACCAAGGCGTATCCGGTCGGTGCCGGCGGTCCGGGGCAGGCCTATGAACTGGTGGGCCACAAGTGGTTCTGTTCCGCGCCGATGTGCGATGCGTTCCTGACCCTGGCGCAGACCGACAAGGGTTTGACCTGTTTCCTGCTGCCGCGCCATCGTCCGGACGACACGCGCAATCAGTTCTACATCCAGCGCCTGAAGAACAAACTCGGCAATTGCTCCAACGCGTCCAGTGAAGTCGAATTCCGCGGTGCACTGGCGTGGATGGTCGGTGAAGAAGGGCGCGGCGTTCCGACCATCATTGAAATGGTGGCCATGACCCGCTTCGATTGCATGGTCGGTTCCAGCTCGCTGATGCGCCAGGCGTTGACCCAGGCCAGTCATCACTGCGCTCATCGCAGGGTTGGCGGCAAGCGGCTCAGTGAACAACCGTTGATGCAGAACGTGCTCGCCGATCTCGCGCTGGAAAGCGAAGCAGCCCTGGCGTTGAGCCTGCGCATGGGCAAGGCGCTGGATCATCTGGACGATGAACATGAAGCGAAATTCGCCCGTCTGGTGACGGCGGTGGGCAAGTACTGGATCTGCAAACGCGCGCCCGCCATGATCAACGAAGCCGCCGAGTGCATGGGTGGCGCGGGTTATGTCGAAGACAGCATCCTGCCGCGTTTGTACCGTGAGGCGCCGGTCAATTCGACGTGGGAAGGTTCCGGCAACGTGCAATGCCTGGACGTCCTGCGGGCGCTGTCGAAAGAACCGGGTGTGCTCGACGTGCTGTTCAGCGAGTTGGGCGATGGTCATGGCGACAAACGCCTGGCGGCGCACATCAGCCAATTGCAGGCCGCTTTCAAGGACACCAGCGACATTCAGTATCGTGCCCGCCAGCTCACTGAAGATATCGCTTTGGGGCTGCAGGCCAGGTTGTTGCTGGAGGCGGGCAACTCGGCGGTCAGCGATGCCTTTATCGCCAGTCGTCTGAATGGCGGCGGCCGAGTGTACGGTGCGTTGCCTCGGGGATTGGATGTGGAAGCGATCGTCGCCCGGTCAACCCCGCTTTTGTAAACACCATGGACTCAATGTGGGAGCGTGGTGAACCTGGTGTCTGTGTATCAACACGCCACTGTTCCCGTGACGCGACGATGCAGGCAAGATGAAGACCTGCAAGTCAGAACACAGGATGCTGATCGTGACCGAAGCTTTTGTTGTCGTTCAAACCGCCGAGGAAGCCGTGGACCGGCTTGCTCACCTGCACAATCGTGCCACCACCGCGCTGAACCAGGCGCTCAAGCGTTATCTCAAGGATCGAGTTGAACCGGACGCCGAACAGCGTGCGATGTTTCGTTATCCTGAACTGCGTCTGACCTACCATTGCCAAGGCGAAGTCCCACAAACCACCCGTGCCTACGCCAAGGTGCAATTGCCGGGGACTTACAGCGTCACCGTCACCCATCCGGCGGCTTTCCGCAAATACCTGCTGGAGCAACTCGTACCGTTGATGCACGACTTCACCGTGACCGTGGAAGTCGGCATCAGCCAGCAGAACATTCCTTACCCCTACGTGGTCGAGCAGGGCGATGAGCTGGCCGGTTCCGGCGTGACCGCTGCCGTGCTGGCGCGGGTGTTCCCGAGCACCGACCTGTCTGCCGCCACCGATGGCATCGCTGACGGTCTGTACGATTGGGAAAACACCGATCCGCTGCCGCTGGCCCTGTTCGATGCGGCGCGGGTGGATTTCTCTCTGCGTCGCCTGGTGCATTACACCGGCAGCGACTGGCGCCATGTGCAACCGTGGATTCTACTGACCAACTACCACCGCTACGTTGACCAGTTCATCGTTCATGGCCTGGAGCAGTTGCGCAGCGACCCGCGTTTCGTGCGTATGGTGTTACCGGGCAACGTGATCATCGAAAAGAGCATGGACCACGGTGAAGCCTCGGCGATTGCGGCCGGTGTGGTTTGGCACCGCTATCAGATGCCGGCCTATCACCTGATCGCCAGTGACGGTCATGGTGTGACCCTGGTGAACATCGGCGTCGGCCCGTCCAACGCCAAGAACATCACCGACCATTTGGCGGTGCTGCGTCCGCATTGCTGGCTGATGATCGGTCATTGCGGTGGTTTGCGTCAGTCGCAGACCATTGGCGACTACGTGTTGGCTCACGCCTACATGCGCCGCGACGGGATTCTCGACCGGGTCGTGCCGCCGAACATTCCGATTCCTGCCCTGGCCGAAGTGCAGATGGCGTTGCAGCAAGCGGCCGCCAACATCACCGGCGAGAAGGGCGACGAGCTGAAAAAACGCCTGCGCACCGGCACCGTGCTGACCTACGACGACCGTAACTGGGAGTTGCGCTGGGCTCAGGAGCGTCCGCTGATCAACCTGTCCCGCGCCGTGGCGGTGGACATGGAAAGCGGCACCATCGCCGCCCAGGGTTATCGCTTGCGGGTGCCGTACGGCACGTTGCTCTGTGTCTCGGACAAACCGCTGCACAGCGAAATCAAGCTGCCGGGTTCGGCCAACGCCTTCTATGAGCGCGCGGTCAGCCAGCACTTGAAGATCGGTATCGAGGCGGTGGACCTGTTGCGCACCGAACTCAACTCGTTGCACTCGCGCAAGCTGCGCAGCTTCGACGAGCCGCCGTTCCGGTAACGGTTGTCATGGTCATTTGGCGGTCGGGGCACTAGCATTAGCAGCCCTGACCGTTAGATGTTCTCTTCGCCATGTCCCGTCCTCAACGTCCCGTTTCCCGCCGCCCTGGCGTGAAGCCTGCGCCATCTTCATCAGCCCCGCGCCGTGTCGCCAAAGCGCCACCGGCCGAGCCGAAGCTGATCCTGTTCAACAAACCCTTCGATGTGCTGACGCAATTCAGCGACGGCGAAGGGCGGGCGACGCTCAAGGACTACATCGAGATCCCCGGGATCTACCCGGCGGGACGCCTGGACCGTGACAGTGAAGGCTTGCTGTTGCTGACCAACGACGGCCAGCTTCAGGCGCGGATTGCCGATCCCAAACACAAACTGGCCAAGACCTATTGGGTGCAAGTGGAGGGCGAGCCGAGCGCTGAGCAGTTGCAGCGTTTGCGCGAGGGTGTCGAACTGAATGACGGCATGACCTTGCCCGCCGAAGCGCGGCAACTGGATGAGCCAGAGCTGTGGCCACGCAACCCGCCGGTGCGCTTTCGCAAAAGCGTGCCGACCAGCTGGCTGGAACTGGTGATTCGCGAGGGGCGTAACCGTCAGGTCCGGCGCATGACCGCGGCGGTCGGCTTGCCGACGTTGCGCCTGGTGCGGGTCAGGATCGGGGACTGGTCGATCGAAGGGCTCGATCAGGGCCAGTGGAAAGAAGTGCCGGCGCGCTTATAACGTCCCGGATTCGATCAGGCCGATTACCACGCTTTTGATCACGAACGCGGCCACGCCCAGGCCGAGTACGAAGAACAGGATGAACGAGCCAAAGCGCCCGGCCTTGGATTTTTTCGCCAGATCCCAGACGATGAAACCCATGAAAATGATCAGAATGCTGACCAGTCCGGTCATCATCCACTCTTCGAATACGGCAGGATCCATCAGGCAACTCCAGCGCGGGCGGGGCTAAAAGGCGCTGGAGTATACGGCATGGGAGAGTAGTGGAGGTGTGGGCTGCGGCGGTGTGTCGCACTGGTGGCGAGGGAGCTTGCTCCCGCCGGGGCGCGAAGCGGCCCCCGAATTTTATCTGTCACACTGTGTTGTCTGGTTTTACGACCGCTGCGCGGCCGAGCGGGAGCAAGCTCCCTCGCCACAATTAGCTGCGCAGATGAGTCAGCGGCAGTTCAGTGCTGTTCAACACCTGATTCAACACAAAACTCGAGCGCACACTCGTCACCCCTTCAATCCGGGTCAGATGCCCCAACAGCAATTTCTGGTAGTGGTCCATGTCCGGCACCACCACCTTGAGCTGATAGTCCGCATCCATGCCCGTGACCAGGCTGCATTCCAGCACTTGCGGCAACGTGCGAATGGCCGCTTCAAAGTTCTCGAACCGCTCCGGTGTGTGTCGGTCCATGCCGATCAGCACATAGGCGGTCAGGCTCAAGCCGAGCATCTTGCGGTCCAGCAGCGCCACCTGGCGGGTGATGTAACCGTCGTCCTCCAGTTGCTTGACCCGGCGCGAACACGGTGAAGGCGACAGGCCGATGCGTTCGGCCAGCTCCTGGTTGGAGATGCGCGCGTCGCGCTGCAATTCCGCCAAAATGCTCAGGTCGTATCGGTCGAGTTTGCTCATCAATCAGGCCTTTGTCATATCAATTGCGGCAGATTATCTATCCAGGGTTAAAAATTGCGCAAGTCATGTTTATTTGAGCAATCTTCGCAATCATCTGTCGCCGCTGCAGGCCTATTCTTATCACCAGAATCACTGCTCGGACAAACAGTCCACAGCGGCTCGCCCAATCAGGCCTGCCGCGGCCGCCACCCCCACCGGGGATGTGCCGGCCCCCGAGCTGCACACTGTCCAGAAGACGGCGTGAGGTGAGCCGACGTCATAAGCGTCGAGCACGGACGAAGTTCTCAAAGGGAGGCCGACGGGTCTCCCTTTTCTTTTGCGTGCAATTTATCGCCGGCTTCCCTCAATAAATAAGTTTCGCGACTGATAACCTGTTGCAGAACCGGCCTGTGCTTTCCCAGTCTTACGTACAGGCCCTAACCCGCAGTGAGGAAAAGCATGAAGTCGCGCATCTGGCGTTTGGCCGGTGTTGGTTTGCTATGTGTCAGTGTCACTGCGCAATCGCTGGCCGATGAGCCGCAGAACCGTGGTCCCGACAACGGGCAACGCGGCGACGGCCATCAGGGCAACAATCAGGGGCATGGCGGCAACAATCAACCACGCCCGCAGAACAACGAGATCATTCGCGGCGACAACAGTCGCCAGTTCGAGCAGAACGGGCAGCCGCGCAATGGCAGCCAGTGGCAAAACAATCAGCCTCGCGACTTCAACAACCCGGTTCGGCCACCGCCGCCGCCACCCCAATTGCCGGCCAACGACCTGCCGATCCAGGGGCGGCCCGATACCGTGCGCCAGACCCAGCCGCCACAGCGTGGTTACTACAATGACGTGCCGCGGCGTAACGACAACAACCCACACTGGCAGAACAACGGCCCGCGTCCCGATGATCATCGCTGGGCCGGTCGCCCGGACGGGCATGGTAATGGTTGGGGGCCAGGGCCGCAGTATCGTCCCGGTCATGTGATCGACCGCTTCCCCGACCGCGACTACCGCGTGCCCTATCGGGGCCAGGATTATTTCTACTCCGGCGGCTACTGGTACCGGCCGCTGGGCCCGCGTTATGTGGTGGTGCAGCCGCCACGCGGGATTCGCGTCGGCTACCTGCCGGATTACGCCCGCGAAGTGTGGATTGGTGGTGCGCTGTTGTTTCTCGCGGCCGGGTCGTATTACGCCTACCAGGAAACGACTCAGGATTACGTGGTGGTCGAGCCGCCCGTGCAACCGCAGCCGCAACCGGTCAGCAATGGTTATGACGTGGTGGCCTATCCGGCCAACGGTCAGTCACCGGAGCAGGTCAATCAGGACGGGTACGAGTGCTATCAATATGCGGTGCAGCAGAGCGGTTTCGATCCGCGCACGGCCACTTATCAACCGGACCCGTCGGTGGTGCAAGCCTACCGTCAGGCCCAGGGGAACTGCCTGAGCAGCCGCGGGTATCAGGTGAGTTTCTGATTCTCCCCGGCGACGTTCACCACTTCCTGCGGGTCGGCGTGCACCAGTACTTCGGCTCGCGGGTAAGCGGCATGAATCGCATCCGCCGCCTGATCGCTGATGCCGTGGGCGACTGACAGGGTCAGCTCCCCCGGCAATTCCAAATGCAATTGCACGAACCACTGGTTGCCGGAAACCCGTGTGCGCAGGTCATGCGCACCCAATACGCCCGGAACGCTACAGGCCAGTTCGAGCATGTGCTGGCTGACATCCTGCGGCAGCTCCTCATCCATCAACACCGTAAAACTTTCCCGGGCGATCTGAATGGCGCTCCAGAGGATGTAAGCGGCAATCCCCAATCCAAACCACGCATCCACCTGATGCCAGCCATACCCGGCCAGCACTAGCGCGACCAGAATGCTGCCATTGAGCAGCAGATCCGAACGGTAATGCAGGGAGTCGGCGCGCACGGCGTTGGAACCGGTGGCCTTGACCACCCGATGCTGCAACATCAGCAACGCCAGCGTCAGCGCCAGAGAGAACACAATCACGCCGATGCTGATCCACGGCGCACCCACCGGTTCCGGATGCTTGAGCCGGTCAAAAGCCTGCAACGCGATCAACACCGCACTGCCGCCAATGAACAACGCCTGCGCCATGCCCGCCAGTGACTCGGCCTTGCCATGCCCGTAACGGTGATCGTCGTCGGCAGGGCGCAAGGCGTAATGCACCGCCAGCAGGTTGAGCAGCGAGGTAACGCCGTCGAGGACGGAGTCGGTCAGCCCGGCGAGCATGCTGACCGAACCGCTCAGCCACCAGGCGATGCCTTTGGCGACGATCAACGTGCACGCCACCGCCACCGAGGCACGGGTCGCCAGCCGCAACAGGCGGGCGTGTTCGGAGCTGGAAATCATAGGTACGGCTATTCCTTCATGTGTACCGATTACGCGGCAGGTTGCAGGCCGAGCAGGGCCAGTTGCTGGGTGCTGCCCTTGTGCTGGATCAGGCGTGGGTCATCCAGCGGGAAGCTGCGGCCCAGCTCGGTTTCCAGAATAGTCTGCAACTTGTGGGTGTCGACCTTGCCGTCGGCGCCGATGGCTTCCTTGAGTTTTTCCGGCGCCACCTGCGCGGTTTCGCCCGGTGCGTAGTAGATCGCGCCGGTGGCGAAGTCGACCGCAAACGCGATCAGGCCGGGAATGATGTAGAACAGCAGGCCCACGGCATCCAGCGCGGCGATGGCCGGGTCGATCTTGCCGTCGATCTGCCCGCGACGATCAGGGTAGAAAATCGATCCGCAAGCCGTTACCTGGGTCAGCAGGGTTGCAACCAATACACCGCCAATCAAGCGAAAGGGAACACGCATAGGAAATCTCCTGAGTAGTCTTGAAACGAAAGGGCGTCTCTATGAATTAGGACCCTGATAAACGCCGAGCAGTTCGCCGTTATACTCGCGCCTCTGTTTGGGAGCCAGCATGATTTCTTTGCCGATTGATGAAGTTTTACCCGCCCTGCGTGAAGCCTTGGCTACACGCCACGAAGCCGTGCTCGAAGCACCGCCCGGCGCCGGTAAAACCACCCGCGTGCCTTTGGCCCTGCTCAACGAGCCATGGCTGGCCGGGCAGACCATTCTGATGCTCGAACCGCGCCGGTTGGCCGCGCGTGCGGCAGCGGAGCGTCTGGCCAGTGAGCTGGGCGAAAAGGTCGGGGAAACCGTCGGCTATCGCATTCGGCTGGACAGCAAAGTCGGCCCCAACACCCGTATCGAAGTGGTCACCGAAGGCATCCTCACCCGCCGCTTGCAGGATGACCCGGCGCTGGAAGGCGTGGGTCTGCTGATCTTCGACGAATTCCATGTTTTGCCATTTACATCAAAATAACCTGGAATTTTGTCAAATCTGAGGTCTGCCCCCCCCTATCATCCAGATCCGTAGCCCAATGCTCCTGGCACCCTCTTCCCTTTTCTTGTGACACCCTATGCAGTTACAGTTGCGCCTTCCCATGGGGAGTGAGGAGGCGTGGTTGATACCTCGCCCCACCAAACCCATCCTCCCAAAACCTCAGATACCCAGACCATCAGTAACGGGAGAAATAGACTTGTCTCCGAGCTGTATAAGCTTGAACTGGACGTTGGAAGTTGCCTCTTTGTAAGTCGCTTCGCTGTCATCAAAAGAGGCTGCCACGATGCTCTGTAGCCCCGTCTCCGATGAAAGCAATTGGAACAGCGCCTGTTGGCTTTTGGTGGCCATCGAATGCTGTCCAGGCTCGTCCAGCAGCAGTATTCCTAGGTGATTACCGTTGACTGTTGTGTGAGCAGATGTCTGATAGATGGAGAGCAAATAGCTCCATATGAGCCGCACAAAGTCACTAGCACTGGACTCCCGAGCGATATTGCCTTTCCCTTTGGGCGCGTCATCACTTCTGGCAACCGCTGGAGTAGTTGAGGCTACAGATGCAGACGACGTTACACTCCGCTCGTTGATCTCTCTGAGCTCGATCTTGGCCAAGTACGGCAGCAGGTTTTCCTTATTGAACTCGATGTCCTCGATCGCCGCGCTGTGGTAATCGAAGGCACTAATATTGGCGCGAAACATTTTTTCGAACAGCCGATATTTGGCGAAGTCGGAGTCTGAGTAATGGGTGCGAGGCATCTGCGCGCGGCTTTTCTGGTTCTCGTGGAATCGGTTTGCTAGCTGTTCGAAGGCGTCCAGTACCTGATCCGAGTACGCTTCGAATTTGAACAGCTCTTCGAGCTCCATCTCGATCTGCAGTTGCAGTCTGATGCCTGATTTTGATACGGAGGAGTTGGAGGTCAGATCTGAGCGCAAAGCTCTCAGTGCAGACTTGGTGGCTGCAATGTTTTTAGCCAACTGATCTTTAAGTGCCTCAGCTTCCTTGATCGACTGATCGATACCGCCTCGCTCGCGTTCGAGCATTCTGAGTTGAGCGCTCAGATAGTCAATGTTGGTGCCGATGTCCATGTGAGGTGTGCTCTCATGCAGATCGACAAGAGAGTGTCCTATTGCTTGATGGCATGCAGGGCAAGAGTTTTCTGCGGTGGACAAACTGAGCGAAGCGCCGAACTTGATGAGCTTCTGTGCGGCCTGGTTTTTAGTCAACTCGTCTCGGGCTTGCTTTGTGTTTAACCTATTGCTGGTAGTGTTTACACGCAGCAATGCAAGGTTGCCTAAACAGGTCTCGTAAGCGACCGTGAAGCGTTCGAGTTCGCTGGTGTGTTTGTCTATGGATTGTGTTAATTCTTGGGTTGGCGCTTCACCCTGTTGGGTCAATTTCATTCCGATGATTTCATGCTCGCTGACCTTGCGTGCTCGATACTCCGATATGCTTTCAGTTATGCCTTCAGTCGTTTTGTGGAAGTCAACAAGTTCGGCCTTAAAGTCGGGATTTGGGTTTTTTGAAATATTGGAGAACTGTAAGCCTTGCTTTAGTGTTTCGGTGACAAGCGTTCGATAAGAAATTTGCCATTCTTCGTGGATCGACTTTGCCTCTTGATCCAGGATGTCACGCTTTGCATCTGTTTCGAAGACGTCAGTGCCTACAAGGAAGTCGACAATTTTAATCCGTGCATCTCGTATCCCAAAGTAGGGCAGGTTGGCGATGTAGTCAGTCCACCCACGTTTTTGCTCTACCATCATTGCAGCAAAAACGTACTGCAAATAAAGCTTTTCGGGTTTTCCATTGGTTTTAGGTACTAATGGCAGCGTCAAGCCTAGGAATTTTTCGAAGTAGGTGTAAAAGCCTTCCTCAATTTTCGCGCTGCCACCATCATGAAGAAACTTGTAGAGAGTGGGAGCGGTCTGTCTCTCAGTCAGGCCTGAGCATTCCTGTATTTGTATCAGCTTTGTGCTAAGTCCTTCTTCTTTGACACTTCGAGTGGCAGTAATTGTTTTGCCTTTGTTCTCAATTTCAATTGTTACTTTGGATGAGCGGATAGCATGTTTGATGTTCTCGTGCTCAAGGTGATCTTTTAGGGCGTAAGTCAGCGCATTTTCATTCTGAGCGCCTAGTAATTCTTCCATGCCGATAGCATACATTATCGCATGTACAATTGTACTTTTGCCGGCGGAATTACGGCCCCTAATAATGTTAAGGTTTCGACTAAAAGTAGTGAAAAATCCAAACGGGCCGCTGGTTGTCTGGATATCAATCTTGATCGCCTTGATGTACATAATTATTCCCATCCCTTGGAAACGGAATCTACCATGTCTTCCGTAATTTTTTTTCCGATTGATTTTAGGGCGGCTTTTTCCTCACTGAGTACACTTTCGTCAGCGAGTATCAGGTTCACGTAGGCTTTTCCTTTGGGGCTGAGCTCAAAGCCGTTCGTTGTGGGTGTAATCAGGGAATCCTTGAATGCAAGGTTCAATGCAATTGCCATGGCCGGATCAAAACCCCAAATGGGGAGGTGCAGTTGACCGTGTTCTGCTCCAATTGCAAGACCCTTTATACGTTCGGGAGTCTTGAGCGCCCAGTTTAAAAGGTGGATTTTTGGAAGGCTGCCTTTTGCACCACGGCACGACAGATGAAGTATAAGAAGTGCTTGTGATATTTTGTATAGTGGGCGAAGTTCTGAAAGAACGGGGATGGGCCGCCTTGTGAATTTAAGCTGAGCCATAGTTTACTCGTTGAAGTCCAGTTCACAGATCGCAAGCCAACGAGCAATGGTTCTTCGCACCACCTCGCTTGCCGTAGACTTGTCAATGTTCAGATTGCGGTCGGTGACCAAAAAATCCATCAGTCTGGTCTTTACCAGTTCTGTTAGCTGCTCAGGTGTTGCGTCTGACGTGAGTCCCCATTCTTGAACTTCTAACTCGAAGGCGTTTACGATGCGAGCAATATTTACATAAGTCTGAGGCGAACGGTCGTACAGCGACTGAAAGTAAGTATCGTGATCTAGAAAAGATTTTGTGGTGAGAGCTACCAAGCTTTCCACCTGTCTGGCAGGTTTTCCGGGCATCCGTAAACTACATTTTCTGGCCAGGTTTTCGTCAAATGGCTCAAGAGTCTTGCTCACTTTCGGTAACGATTCTGTTGGCGAGCCCAGGCATGGAGGTAAGCCTGCTGATATTCTCAGTGTGTTGAACTCCTGCACGTAGAATTCATGATCGTGCAGTAGGATGGTGAAATTTTTGTCTAAATGCGGTAAATCCCAGGCCCTTACTTCTGCTTGCTTGGTCTGAGCATAAGAGAGCAATTTGTTTCTGTTGATTTCAGGCGTGACGAAACACCAAGTTGAAATTTTGGTGTTGCCGAGAATTTTCTGCAATTCTGCGGTGTTTTTCTTTAGTTTACCGAGATCTTTATTGATTTTGTCTCTCTGGTTTTCATATAGCTCATCTTGATGGTACTGCTTTTCAGGGCAGTAACATTGAAAGGCATAACCAGTACGCTTAGTAAAGCCTTCGATGCCATAATCACCCGGAGACGGGGGAACTTGCTGATATCCATCTGCTCCGTGCTTGAATTTGAACACAAGCTGACATTCTGCTTCCCAGGTTATGCCTGTATATTTACCGAGTGGTGTCGTAATCAATGCATGCCTGCCTTTTTGAAACTCGTCAGGAGGCGATGCTGATCGTTACCCTCCGAAAGTACCCTGATGCGGGGCATCAGTCGCCTGCTTTCATCCAGTAGCCTTGGATTCACTTGGAAATTAGCAAAAGGCCATTAGCAGGTCTAGCTGATACTGACATATTTAGCGAGCAGTAATTTGAGGGCTGTGTTTATGTACAGTTCTTCATGGGCGTGCCTCATTAAAAGTGCCATTTCGCGAATTGTATTTCTCCACAGCTGAGCTTAGAAGGCGGCAGCGTGCGTCGGAAAGGGAACGACTAATTCGGCATTGAATGAGCGTGGGATTTAAAGCCAAAAACGACAGTTTTCACTAGGCTCAGTCTCTCCAATTTGCAAATTGGGCCTTGATTGAAGCTGGCTGCTAGATCGCCGAAACTCTTAAAATTGCGACGGCTTTTGTCCGAGGGTGTAACTAGGCTGCACGGTACCGTGCACTGACTCATTCTGCTATTTGCAGTGTCACGGAATCGCTGCTTATCACCAGATCGAATGCCGGACGGCTGTAAGCTGATCGCACGCGCTCGGCATTGTCTTTAGCGAACAGCGCGTAGTTGACCCCGCCGGGATGCTGCACAGAGCGAAAACTGATGCCATCAAACTGATGCGGCGCGTAGCAACGAATGTATTCGGCAAAGGCTTGAGTCATCACGTAGCCGGTTTCAGGGCGTTCGATAGGCTGAGCAATCTCGTCGTGCAGATACCTCAACAGCTGTCGGTGGTTGCTGCGCTGTTCATAGTCAGGGCTAAACAAGCTTAATGGCGCATGCTTCAGTCGATGACTCAGCGCATTGAGATCAAAGACCCTCAGCGGTGTAGTGGACACAAACTCTCCCACCACGACCATGTCTCCCTGATTGGGTAACACCTCACGAACGCAAGTAGTGGTGTCCTGTGACACGTACATCCATGAAAAGCCTGCGGCGCTCATCCGATTGTTTTTTGCGCGATCCAGTGGCGGTGCACCCAACTCTGCCAGAGGGTTGCTTTTGAAATGCTGAACCTCAGTTGGATTGGCTGCGATTCGAGCACGATAAAGCTTGGTACCTGAAAGTAGCGTTTTGATAACCGCTGGTGTTCCAGGGCTGCACGGTTTTTCTGCACTCAAAGCCTCGTGAAGGAGTGACTCAAAGAACTTGCGTGCCTTGTCGCTGAAGAACCGGCGTTCATGGCTCAGTTCATAAGCAATGTCGTGCCAGTCACCGACAATCCACCAGCGCTCATGTTCTGCATCGTCAAAGGGATTGCGCTTCACGCAATACACCTGACCTTTCCAGTAGAAGTCGTCTTCATGCGCGCGGGGGCTGACCATTTTATGCGCAATGGCTTTGCAGGCGAGTAAGTTGTCGCATCGAATGGCCCTACTCACCACCTCTGCCAGCGACATCTCATAATCATCGTAGAGCCCAGCGTCGACAGAAAAGTGTGTCGGTAGGTGCTTGCGTATGAAACGCGCAATGCGTGCGGGAGTAACAGCTTGCCGAGTTGAGCAATTGCACGCGGTACAGGTGACCTCGAACTCGGGCAGTGATTTGAATCCCTTGAGCATAGGATCCCCTATGCATTCGAGGCAAATGAACATCGTGTTGCCATCGTCAGTATCGAAAGGGATTTGTTCCATAGGATCGTTCACTAGAAAACGCTGTCGTCACTATCAAGGCTGAAATTTACTGGCTTGGGAGATAGAAACGCAGTTCATGAAAGGGAGGGGCAAGGAGAATGTTATCCGCCCCGAAATGTTAGTTCATATACCTGCTGCACTCTTCGGCGCAAGTCATGATCGCTGGCTCACCCATGCATCGTATTCCCTGACCACCTTATACTGACTCCCTACAGTTCGGAGTCCACATGAGTACTTTGCCAATCGATGCTGCCCTACCGGCCCTTTTGAACGCTTTGAATGATCGTAATGAGGTCGTTCTGCAAGCGCCTCCTGGAGCAGGTAAAACCACGCGAGTGCCCCTTGCTCTCCTTGGTGAGGCATGGCTGAAAGAGCAGACAATCGTGATGCTAGAACCACGACGTCTCGCTGCCCGTGCAGCAGCGGAACGTATGGCGAGTGAGCTTGGTGAAAGAGTTGGTGAGACCGTAGGCTACCGCATCCGCCTGGACAGCAAAGTAGGGCCGAAAACGCGTATCGAGGTCGTGACCGAAGGGATTCTTGCTCGCAGGTTACAAGAGGATCCGTCACTTGAAAGCGTGGGTCTGGTTATCTTCGACGAGTTTCATCTTCGCAATCTTGATGCGGATTTGGCCTTGGCACTGACGCTCAATTGCCGCGAGATGCTGCGAGACGATGTCCCCCTTAAGGTGTTGCTAATGTCCGCAACGCTGGAGGGAGAGCGACTCTCTCGATTGCTCGACGATGCCCCTATCGTCACCAGTGAAGGCCGTATGTACGCGGTTACGACGATCTGGGGAGCTCCTTATCAATCAGGCGATTATCTTGATCAGCGTGTAGTCTCAACATGCTTGGATGCTTTGGAGGAACAAGGTGGAAGTCTCTTGGTGTTTCTACCTGGGCAGGCCGAAATACGACGAGTACACCAGTCTCTGAAAGATCGCTTGGGAGATCGAGAAGACGTTTTGCTGTGTCCTTTGCATGGAGAGCTCGAGCTAACTGCACAACGAGCTGCGATTGATCCACCTCCTGCAGGGAAGCGAAAGGTTGTGCTGGCTACCAACATCGCTGAGACCAGCGTGACTATCGAGGGTGTTCGAGTAGTTATCGACTCGGGACTCGAACGTGTGCCTCGATTCGACCCGCGTAGCGGGATGACCAGATTGGACACGCAGCGGATATCGAAAGCGAGCGCGACTCAACGAGCGGGACGTGCGGGTCGTCTTGAACCTGGTGTTTGTTATCGGCTTTGGTCGGAGGCTCAGCACGATCAACTGCCAGCCTACGGTACTCCTGAATTACAGCAGGCTGACCTCGCTGGACTAGCTCTGCAACTATCCAGATGGGGTGTCCTTCCTCCTGATCTGAAATGGTTGGATGTTCCGCCTGCAGCTGCCTATTCCCAAGCCTGTGACCTACTCGTTCGCTTGGGGGCTCTGGGTGAGGATCGGAAGCTTACAAAGCATGGACAAGCTATGGCGGAATTGCCGGCGCATCCGCGCATAGCCCACCTGCTTCTCCGAGGTCATGCTTTGGGCCTTGGACAGCTTGCATGTGATATTGCCGCGCTACTGGGGGAACGTGATATTCAGCGTGGTGCCGGTGCAGATATCCACAATCGTCTTGCAATTGTCTCTGGAGAGCAGCGTGCCGAGCGTTCCGAGCAAGGCAGTGCGCAACGTGCTAGGCAGCTTGCCAAGCAATACCGTTCTTATCTGCGCCACCCCATTGCCAACCCGGTCATAGATCCTGAACATCCACGGTGGGTGGGAGCTCTATTGGCTCTCGCATACCCCGACCGTGTCGCTCAACAACGTCGCGCTGGTGGTGCTGAGTACCGTCTCGCCAACGGCCGTGCAGCCATGTTTACCGAAAGCGATGTGCTGATGAAGCATTCTTGGTTGGTGATCGCTGATCTGGGTAGTCGCCAAGGCCAACGTGAAGAGCGCATTTATTTGGCGGCGGACTTCGATGAACAGCTGTTCAACTCCGTTCTAAAGGAGCAAGTCCGTCAGGTGGATGAGCTGGACTGGGATGAGCGAGAAGGTGTGCTTCGAGCGGAGCGGCAGCTGAAGGTCGGGGAGTTGGTACTTTCCTCTGCCCCTATGGCAAACCTTGATGACGAAGCTCGCGCCCAGGCGTTGATCAATTACATCCGGCGCAAGGGAATTGAACTCTTGCCTTGGACTCCAGAGTTGCGCCAGTGGCAAGCGCGTGTAGCGCTTCTACGGGATCTGGATTTGGAGAAGGGGAGCACAAGTGATTGGCCAGATCTTCGTGACCAAGTACTTCTGGAGTCTCTAGGGGAGTGGCTTACCCCCTACATCACAAAGGTAACCAGGCTCAGCCACTTTGGGCAGATCGATCTTCCATCAATTCTGCGCACCCTCTTGCCGTGGCCGTTGCCGCAGCAACTTGAGGCACAGGCACCTCAGATGATTGGGGTGCCTTCTGGATCGAACGTTCGAATCGACTACAGCGAGCGGCCTCCCGTATTGGCTGTGAGACTCCAAGAGTTGTTTGGCCTTGCAGACACACCGCGCATTGCCAACGGACGTCAGGTACTCAAGCTCCATTTGTTATCGCCAGCGCGGCGCCCTGTGCAAGTTACCCAGGATTTAGCAAATTTCTGGAAGTCGACGTACGACGAGGTGAAGAAAGACCTGAAGGGGAGGTACCCCAAGCATTTTTGGCCTGACGACCCCTTGATCGCGGAAGCCACTGCTAGGGCTAAGCCGCGAGGAACCTAGGCTCACCGGCTGTAGTCGCTTGAAACCCTGAGTGTTGGATTTAATGAGCGATTGAATCAGCCGGCACCTACGAAGCCATGGATGAACAGCAGAGTATGGTGCGGATGAGGTCAACAACAGTATGACGAAGGTGCGCGAGGTAGCAGAGGAAAGCTCGCGGCAGAGTCTGTCGCTGCAGGCGTCGACATTGGAACTGAAGCATGTCAGCGGTGCGCTCAATGTAGCGGTCGGGAATTTTCAGACTTGAGTTAGGGGCGTTGCCGTTTGTGTTCGAACTGACCACTCATTTGCATCGACCGGTTGAATCCACAGCCAAAAGGGGTCAGTCGGATGTGTCTACGAAACCAGGGGCGATTCAGACAGTCGGTGCTTAAGATGACTTGTTTAGTCGGAAGATCGGTAAATGTTTTTACCGCGCTCTTTAATATTGAGCGAATCCTCAGTCCCAGCTAAGTATTGGGGCGTATCTTCCCCTCAGCGCAAGTTCAGCGCTGTTCAGGAGAGGTAACCCGCACATGAATCCCGCTAAAGCCGGATGGCTTAACAAAGTCCCCGAAGTGACACTGGCCTTCTGGGTGATCAAGATTCTATCGACCACCGTGGGGGAAACCGGCGCCGACTTCCTGGCCGTGGACGCGGGGTTCGGCGCAGGCTGGACCAGCATCGGCATGGCGCTGCTGCTGGGGGGCGCGCTGTTTCTGCAAATGCGTAAAACGGCGTATTCGCCTTGGATCTACTGGTTGACCGTGGTGCTGGTGAGCATCGTCGGCACGCAGATCACCGACATTATGACCGACATGCTCGATATCAGCCTGTACGTCAGTACGTCGGTGTTCTCGGTGCTGTTGGCATTCAATTTCCTAATTTGGTTCCGCATGGAACACAACCTGTCGATCCGCGAAATAGACTCGCCGCGGCGCGAACTTTTCTACTGGTCCACCGTACTGTGCACCTTTGCCCTGGGAACCGCCGCCGGGGACCTGGCCACGGAAGCGCTGGGACTGGGGTTCACCGTCGGGGCCTTGATTTTTGGCGTTCTGATTGCCGCGACGCTGCTGGCCTGGCGCCTGGGGGGCAACGTGGTGCTGACCTTCTGGATCGCCTATATCCTGACCCGCCCGTTCGGCGCCTCTCTCGGCGACTTGCTAACCCAAGCCAAGACTTACGGCGGCCTGGGTATGGGCGCCGCCTGGACCAGCGCCATCTTCCTCACCGTCATCGTCCTGTTGGTGGCTGTCGCGCAGATCGGCGTCGGCATCCGCAGGTCCGCCATTCAATAACCACTCAGACACCCACCAAGGAATCAATATGCACTCCTTCCAAACGGCTTTTCGTCAAGTCGCGATCATCTCGTCTCTGGTGCTGCTCGGCAGTTTGGCCGGCTGCTCGAAACCCGCCGACAAGCTAAGTGCCGGCACGCCGACCAACTCCATGAGCGCGCCGGCGCAGTCCGGCTCGAAGCTGGGCGATCTGAGCGAGTTCCGCAGCATCGCTGCCGACGTCACAGCGCTCGTCGGGAAAAACGATCTGCCCGGCGCTAAGACTCGCATCAAGGATCTGGAAACCTCCTGGGATTCCGCTGAAGCCGGCATCAAACCCCGGGCCGCCGCTGACTGGCATGTGCTGGACAAAGGCATTGACCACGCACTCGATGCCCTGCGCGCCAGTGCGCCGAAGCAGGCTGAATGCAAGGCGGCCATGGACGACCTGCTCAAGGCTTTCGATTCGATGAAAGGCCAGTAGCAGTAAGTCGGCACGGAACCGGCGGCGGACAAACACCGGGGCAAGTGCTTCAATGTAGGTGCGATGGCAATGACCGTCGCGCCTTTTATGTCGGAGCGGTGCATGCGTATTCTGCTGGTCGAAGATGACCTGATGATTGGGGATGCCATCGAAGGTGTGCTCAAGGATGCGAGCTACGCTACCGACTGGGTGAAAAACGGCCTCACCGCGTTGGCGGCGCTGGACACACAGAACTATGCCCTGGTGCTGCTGGACCTCGGTCTCCCGGGCAAGGACGGGCTCGATGTGCTGGATGCCATTCGCGCGCGCAACAACCCCGTGCCATTGCTGATCATCACTGCCCGGGACGGCCTGGATGATCGCCTGCGCGGACTCGATGGCGGCGCTGATGACTTCCTGCTCAAACCCTTCGCCATGGCCGAATTGTTGGCGCGTATGCGAGCAGTATTGCGCCGTCGCGGTGGTAACGCGCAATCGCTGCTGGACAACGGCGAGGTGTCGTTGGACTTGGCCTCCAAGCAAGCCTCCACTGCCGACATCAGCGAAGTCCAACTCTCCAGTCGAGAATTCGCGCTGTTACAGGCGCTGTTGATCCGCCCGGGGGCCATCCTTTCGCGCAGTGAGCTGGAAGACCAGATTTACGGCTGGGGCGACGAAGTGGAAAGCAACGCGGTGGAGTTCTTGATTCACGCGTTGCGGCGAAAACTGGGTAACCATGTCATCAAGAACGTCAGGGGGATGGGATGGATGGTTTCAAAAGGCGTTTGAGCGACTCGGTGCAGTCACGGCTTTCCGTCACGCTGTCACTGGCCATTCTCATCGTCGCCTTGCTGGCCGGTGCGTTCGCGTTCATCTCGGCACTCGACGAAACGCATGAAATGCAGGACGAAAGCTTGCGTCAGGTGGCGGTGCTGTTCGACCGCCAGCACATGACCCTGCGCTATCCCGGCGCCGAACGGATCGTTGGCGACGACGAAGAGTCGAGGATCATCGTGCAGTACCTATCTGATAGCGCCAAAGCGACCGGCAATGACGACGCCAGCATTCCGTTGCCATTTCCCGTGACCCTGGCCGATGGCTTGTCGACGCTGAACATAGCCGGTGAAAACTTTCGCGCGCTGGTCAGAACCACCTCGGCAGGCGAGCGCATCGTGGTCGCGCAAGAGGCCGACGTGCGCGACAAGGAAGCGCGGGAAAGCGCCTGGCGCAGACTGCTGCCGTTTTTCATTCTGTTCCCGGTGCTGCTGTTGATGGTGGGGGACCTGGTGCGCAAGCTGTTCCGTCCCATCGCGACGCTCTCGGCGGAGATCGATCAGCGCGATCAGCAGGCGCTGCATCCTGTCGATGAACAGCACTTGCCGAGCGAAATCCGGCCCTTCGTCGTGGCGATTAATCGGTTGCTCAAGCGCGTCGCGCAGGCCATGGAAGCGCAACGGCGGTTTATCGCCGATGCCGCCCATGAACTGCGTTCGCCGATGACTGCGCTATCCCTGCAAGCGGAACGTTTGTCGTCCGCACCCATGTCGGAGGCAGCCCGGCAAAGCTTTGCGCCCTTGGCTCAGGGCATCGAGCGCAGCCGCAAACTCATCGAACAACTACTGGCCCTAGCCGCCGCACAATCAGTCACGCAACGAGCCGAGACGGCGGTTTCGGTGCACGCGTTGTTTCGCCGCGTGCTGGAAGACCTTCTGCCACTGGCCGAAAACAAGGGCATTGATATTGGAGTGGAAAGCGTCGAGGACGTTCAGGTCGTCATCAACGAGCTGGACCTCTTCATCCTGGTCAAGAACCTGGTGGACAACGCCATCCGCTATACCCCAGCGGGCGGTCGGGTCGACTTGAGTGTCGAGCCGGCGGAGCAGGGCGTGCTCATCGAGATCAAGGACTCGGGCCCGGGCATCAGCGCCGAAGAGCAGGAGCTGGTGTTCGACCCGTTTTACCGCAGCCTGGGCACCGGTGAAGCCGGCTCAGGGCTGGGTTTATCTATTGTCAGCACGATAGCCAGTCGTAATGATGCAAGTGTCACGCTCAATTTTTTAGATGAACTAAGCCAAAAAGGATTGCGAGTCACAGTACGATTGTATCGACCTGTGGTTTAGGTTTGGTCTACGTCCGCGATCTTCCCAGATATTGGATAACCTTGAACCAGTTTCGGAGTAATAAACCTGCCCATCGACGACTCACCACGTCGAGCATGTGTCATTGGAATTTTTTTTATTGCTTTCGAGTTGACTATGGACCGCGCTAAGGGCATCGCCTACCGCTTTCACTGCGGATTTGACCTCGCTCGTAGTTACCCCGAATTTTTTTGCCCAATACTTAAGCTCGAAGGTGTCGTTAACATTGATTCTGATCTCGTCAGAGCCGCGCGTGAGATTTCGTTGCTGCATAGATTCGTCCATAATTCGCTTGGTATGAGGAATAAAATAGCCGAAACGAGGCAGTTTCAATGTTTTTGGGAAGAATTCGCAAACTCGACTGAATTCTTATGTGGTTTTTTGGGGCCGTCGCATGCACGAGACCTTTCTGATGGACATTAGTGCTAGCAGGTCTAACGGCTGCACAGCCGATTTTTGCCTCTCGCGAAGGGCTTTAACCGGCCGATTCTGTTGAAAAAGTAGCTCCCCTGTTTGACCTGCGGCAAAATTGCTTCATTGGCCGGCGGGGGATCACAGAGCATGATGGGACAGTTATCGAGTGGGCAGGAGCGACTGTTTTACTCGTTCAACCTTGAAGATCACATCCCAGCCAATCATCTTCTGCGCAGCATTGATCAGTGTCTCGATCTGAGTGACCTGCGCCATTACCTCGCCGATTTCTATAGCCCTATCGGGCGTCCGTCGATTGATCCTGAACTGATGATCCGCATGCTGATCGTGGGCTATTGCTACGGCATTCGCTCAGAGCGGCGGCTGTGCGAAGAGGCCCATTTGAACCTGGCGTATCGCTGGTTCTGCCGGTTAAGCCTTGAAGATGAAGTCCCCAACCACTCGACCTTTTCCAAAAATAGACACGGCCGTTTTCGGGACAGCGATCTGTTTCGCTGGTTGTTCAATGAAGTGCTGCGTCGTTGCATGGACGCAGGCTTGGTCAAAGGTGAAGGCTTTGCCGTGGACGCCAGCATCATCAAGGCGGATGCGAGTCGGCAGCGCGGCGTACCGGGTGATGAACAGATCAACTGGAGCGATCCGGCCCTGAGCACTCGCGCCGTGCGTGAGTACCTTGAAGGCCTCGATGAGGAGGCTTTGGCCGAAACGCTACCGAAACGCCTGTCGCTGACGGATCCTCAGGCCCGCTGGACGGCTGCTCCAGGCGGCCCTGCTTTCTACGCTTACTCCACGAATTATCTGATCGATACCGAGCACGGCGTGATCATGGATGTGGAACCCACACCGGCTCATCGAACCGCAGAAGTCGAGAGCACCAAGACGATGATCGATCGGGTCGAAGTGCAGTTCGACATCAAGCCGGAACGCCTCATTGGCGACACCGCTTACGGTACCGCGCCGATGCTGGCCTGGATGGTGGAGGAAAAAGACATCGAGCCGCATGTGCCGGTGTGGGACAAAACTGAGCGCAAGAACGACAGCTTTTCGAGTAACGATTTCCACTGGAATGAAGAGGCCTAGGAATACCGCTGCCCAGCCGGCAACCCATTGCGCAGCGAATGGCGAGCCTTCAAGAACGAGCGTTCGCACGTCACCAAAGCCAACACCGTCATCTTCCGATCCAGACAGACCGACTGCGCGACATGTCCGATGAAAGCCAGGTGCTGCCCGAACACTTCGATTCGCAAGATCGCTCGCAGCGTCCATGAAGCCGCTCGCGATGTGGCTCGGCGCATTGCCGCAACGCCGGCATATCAGCGCTCTCGCCACGAACGTAAAAAGGTCGAAATGTTGTTTGCCCACCTCAAGCGCATCCTGAAATTGGATCGCCTGCGGCTACGTGGCATGAGTGGCGCGACGGATGAGTTCACTCTGGCCGCTGCGGTGCAGAACCTGCGACGGCTGGCCAAATTTTCATCTCAAGGGCCACCAGTCACGGGATAGGTGCGCCTGCACTAAGCAAAAAACCTCAAATTAACCCAATAGCAGAGCAGCAAAGGTCACCGAAGGGCCGAAAAACCACTCAATGTGGTGAGTAGGTTCTCCGGTGGTGGTCGTGCCTGAGTTCAAGCCATTTGAAAATCCGACTTTTTCAACAGAATCGGTCAATAGCTGTCTGTCAGGCAGCGTCCTCATCAGTGATTCTCTGAGCGATGCACCAGCTTCGGCTTTGTACGCCAGCGCGGCCGGGTGAACATTGCTACCTAGGTAGGTTCCAGCAGTGTGCGCAACTGAGAAACTAGGCAAGATCTGTTGGAACCGACTAACCTTGATCCAGATCATCACCGCGCAAAGGAGAGCCTGATGAAAAAGCCAAAAGATACCAGCGGCAACAACGCAATAATAATCAATGTCACGGATAGCACGGAGCTCAAGTACTGGGCTAAGAAGTTTGGTTGCTCGAGAGATGAGATCCGATTAGCTGTCAAGGAGGCAGGAGATTCTCTAGCTGCAGTCGAGCGACATCTTGCACTTATAATGTGCTGATGCTGCAGCAATACGCCAATCCGAAAGTCCGCTTTTGGCCCAGAGTGTGTAAAAACGCTTTTCCAAAATTGAAGTGTGCGCTTCTACGTTAAATCTGAAATTTATCGGCCCGTCAGCAGATGTTGATTTCGCGTAGAAGCGCTATTTGCAGTCCGTTTTTTAGTACCTGTCGCGCTGAAAAACGTTTTCACACAGCCTCGGCCGAAGGCGGAAATTTTCGACCGACAGCTTTCGGCCCAGGCTGTGTAAAAACGCAGACACCGTTTTAAAGTCTGCGTTGCTATGTAAATTCTGAGTGTCCTTGGTTGATCAGCAGATCTGAATTTTGCGTAGGAACGCGATTTTTGTTCTGGTTCTGTATCTCAACACTGCACTAAATCGTTTTTACACAGCCTCGGCCAAGAGCAGTCATTCGCTCATTACACCACCTGATTGCACGTGAGAGCAGCAATCCGCTTTCACGAAATTTTGCTGATACATCGGATAGGTTCAATTCCCCTCCAATGAGTCGTAACTCAGTGCATTCGGAGACAGGAATGTCCTGATGCTTATGACTTGCCGATCCATCGGCACAACAATTTCCACTCTGGAGGGGAGCACAACAAGGAGTTTTTAATGCGTTTGCCCGCTTCCGCCCCGCTGCGTTTCCTACTGATGATTACCGGCCTTTGGCTAGTGATTTTTTTCCTCACCCGCCTGGTGTTACTCGCCACTCACCTTTCAGAGGCGGGTACTGCATTTGCGTCGATCTTTGGTATCGGTGTTTTATACGACCTGAGCTTTTTACTATACGCCGCACTACCCATTAGCCTGTATGTGCTGCTGTGCCCGCCGTCGCTGTGGCGTTCACGTGGGCATCGCTGGTTTTTACAGGGGCTATTGACGCTCAGCGTTTTCGTCATGCTATTTACTGCCGTGGCTGAGTGGCTGTTTTGGGACGAGTTCGGCGTACGCTTCAATTTTATTGCCGTGGATTATCTGGTGTACTCCGACGAGGTGTTGAACAACATTCTGGAGTCCTACCCAATCGGCAAATTGCTTAGCGGACTGGCGGTGATCGCGGTTGTCATTTGTATTGCTCTGCACAAACCTCTGCAGCGGGTGATTGGTGCGCCGTTGCCTTCCTGGCGCCAGCGCTTCCTGAGTATCGCAGTGATTTTCGCTTTGAGTGCTGTCGTTCTGTTGGTCGTTGACCAAGACACTCCACGTGGCAAGGGCGGCAACACCTATCAGCATGAGCTGGCCAGCAATGGTCCCTACCAGTTCTTTGCCGCATTTCGCAATAACGAGCTGGACTACGATCAGTTCTACGGCACCTTGCCGAATGACGTAGTTGGCAAGAACATCCACCAAGAGTTGGCGGAAGGCGATGTGCAGTTCATCGGTAAGGATTCGCTCGATGTCCGTCGAATCGTGACCCAGAACGATAAGACCCAGCGACATAATATTATTTTGGTGACTATCGAAAGCTTCAGCGCCAAGTACATGGGCAGCAATGGGGACCCCGGTAACCTGACGCCCAACCTCGATCAACTGCGTAAAGAGAGTCTGTACTTCAACAACTTCTATGCCACTGGCACCAGGACGGATCGCGGCTTGGAGGCTATTACGTTGTCTATCCCGCCGACGCCGGGACGCTCTATTGTCAAACGGGTTGGCCGTGAAAGTGGTTTCGCCAGCCTGGGCCAACAGCTGAATCACGTCGGTTACGACAGCGTGTTTGTGTATGGCGGCCGTGGCTACTTTGACAACATGAATGCGTTCTTCAGCGGAAATGGTTATCGGGTCGTCGATCAAAGCAGTGTCGATGAAGCTGAGATCCAGTTCAAAAATGCCTGGGGTATGTCTGATGAAGACCTCTACCAGCAAACGCTGAAGCTGGCAGACGAGAATTTTGCCAACCAAAAACCGTTCCTGCTGCAACTGATGACCACTTCCAATCATCGTCCATACACTTATCCTGAAGGCAGGATAGATATTGCATCCGGTGACGGTCGTGACGGCGCTGTGAAATACACCGACTATGCAATCGGCAAGTTTCTTGAAGCAGCCCGAAAGAAAGCCTGGTTCGACGACACTATCTTCGTCTTTGTCGCTGACCACACCGCTGGTAGCGCGGGTAAGGAAGATCTTCCGATTCGTAACTACCAAATCCCTTTGTTCATCTATGCGCCAAAGCTCATTCCGGCGCGTGAAGAAAGTCAACTGGCCAGTCAGATTGACCTGGCTCCAACCCTGCTCGGGCTGCTGAAACTTAACTACGAGTCGACATTCTTCGGTCGTAACTTGCTTCTGCCTTCTACCTTGCCACCCCGCGTGTTGGTAGGCAATTACCAGCATCTTGGTCTGTTCGATGGTAAGGATCTGGCTATTCTCAGCCCACGAGCAATGTTGCGACGCCACGATGACGCCCTGGGCGCAAGCCATGAAGTGACGGTTCAGTTCGACGACCCTCTAGTGGCACGTGCGATTACCTATTACCAGGCTGCGAGCTATGGTTTCACCCATCGCTTATTGAACTGGGCCGGCAGCGCAAACACTTCTAAGCAATAACTCTCCTCTGGTCATCCTTGCTCGTGACCACCGTGGAAAATGGTCCCGATCCCGGATTCGGCAGGCTTGGGGCGACCCGCTTGCCAGGCAAGGCATGCGTCGGGTCTATGTCGATGGTGGGGAGGTGGTGCAATCATTCCTGCGTGATGGATTGGGTGATCACCACCGCTCCGCTGCAAATAAAAGGGCGCGCCCCGCCCTCGATCATCAACCGAAACCTTGGATAGCTTCTCTGAAGGGTTGGAAAGGAGCTCCAGGATAATCTGCGTCCACTGGTCGTTTTCTTCCCGTCGCGAGGGGTAGAGAATGGCCAGTGAGCCGCGGTCAGGATTGATCTCGGCTGGGTTGGTGACGGTGTTACCGTCACAAGCGAAAATAGGGTCCAGTCTGGCGCCGCCCTCCGTGACTGGATGGGACAGCTAGTTGATTTTTCTCAAATTTAGAGGCTGCAGATATCGTTTAATATCTGAGACGAACCAGAGAGCGGTGGTTGTAATGCTAGAAGTTGACCCGTGTACGCTGACGTGTCCAAATTGCGGCGCTGATCTTCAGCCTGCCGTGCATCGGTTCGCCTCGTTTAAAGATTTACTTAGATTGAAGTGTCTCGAGTGCGGACGGGATGTCGCTGGCGACGAGATTCTTCAACTTTTTGACTCCCTTGAGTATCAGCTCAGGCAATTCAGACCAAGGGAATAGGCACATCATGTATTGCCGCTACCTGCTCCAATCCCCGTTTTAGCGAACTCATCGAGCTGTCGCGACCATTTTCAGTGACGACAAATTCAGGTCGCGACACATACCTCCCATCGCGCTGCCAAGAGTTCATTTACGAGGTGCTGGCATCCGCATTCAGCAAAGGATTGCTGCAACGCCAGAGCATTCCTTTGACTACAAGGTAGCGACCGTCAGGTGTCGCCGGATACATGTCGGAAACGCCTTGTTATTCCAAGTGCCGTGGCTTGGCTCGTACTAGACCGCACTGGCACCACCAGAACGCATCTCAGGTGGCAACGCTTGGGGCGTCTGACGGCGGCATCTCCGGGAATTCGTCTTTGCACTTCAAGGTCTGTTAGCACCAAACAGATGATTCAGTGATGCGCTTAGCAGCTAAGGCTATACAAGGCCGACAAACGAAAGAATAACTAGGACGATCACAACGACCCCGACGATGTAGATAATATTGTTCACGAAAACCACCTCTCTATCTCAACAGGATTGCGACACTGATGTGTCATAATACAAATGACACCTCGCACCCAGCTCCGTTCCGCGAGTCAGTCTCAGACGTGGCGCCATCGCATTAATGCCCCCTATTCGCGATTATTAAAACATTCTCTTGTCGCCACTTCATGTGTATCGCTGTTTTAGTGTACTGTTAGGAGACTACTTACATAGAGATTGCCCATGTCTAAGCTTGCAGAATTTCGTCAGTTGGAAAAATACCTCGCCGAGCAACTTGAGGCACTTGAAACCTTGAAGGGCGATGCTGGCCTGAAGAAAGAAATTGAATTTGAAACAAAACTGCGCGCTTTACTCGCCGAGTACGGCTATAGCCTGCTGAACGTGATCAATTTGCTTGACCCAAAGGCTGGTCGTCGCGCACCAGCTACCGAGGCAAAATCCGGTACGAGAAAGCCACGCCAAGTGAAGGTTTACAAAAATCCAGAAACTGGCGAAGTGGTGGAAACCAAGGGTGGCAACCACAAAACACTGAAAGAGTGGAAAGCGAAATACGGCTCCGACACCGTAGAGTCTTGGCTCGCCAAGTAAGTTTGGTTGGAGTACAAAAGGGCCCGGGAGGGCCATTTTTGTTTGAGATGTTGATGAGATACGGGCTTAGGTCGTGCCTCGGACATGATCCAAATCGTTTCGCCAAACCGAGGTTCAGTCGATGTCCGTACGCCTAGATCAGACTACTACGGAACTTTTCTGAGACTGAGCGAAGACAACTCTGTCATCGCGTTTTAAAACTTTAAGCCCTGTGTTATTTGGTTGTACATCTTGGTTCTTCTGTGGTTGCTGGTGTAGCCGCCTAGTGACGAAATCGTTCCGCTCTGAATGTGATCTAGATAGCGAAACATCTTTCGAGGTGATATGAATTTAATCTTATAATCTAATTCTTTCATCCTATCCTGAAGCTCATAGCCTGGATTGCGTTCGTCCATTTGAAAATGCAAGCCGTGCTTTTTGACCAGCCTAACGTTCCATAGGGTGCAAAAGCTTTTTAGGTGTATTTCTCTATATGGTTTCGGCTCCCTTGATCTTATGCCAAGCGCCTTCAGGCCACGCCTGGTGTAATGTTTAAGAAAGCGTGATGACACTCTCCAGGTAGAGCGGAGAAAGCCTCTATTCAGCTGCTCTAGGCATCCAACGGCTGCTACCTCGTGTTGGTCGATGCACTGCGCGATCATCATGTTAAAAACTTCAAGGTCATAAATGAAGGTGTCGGTATGCAACAAAAATAGATATTTCGTTTCAACGAGACTTAAAGCGAGATCAAGAGCTCGACCATGCGCAATATTCCCGGCTTCAGGATGTTCTATTTTTCGCTCAATCAAATTGATCCATTTCAAAGCTCGAAGATAATCTGTGCTTGAGTCTCTGGAGTCATTGTCCACCACATAAACTGGAACACCTTCTTCTTGTATAATATTCTGTAGGAGTTGGAGACATGTTTTGGTTAGCTCGAGCGACTTGTAATTAACCAAGGCGATACTATAGTTTGTCTTTTTGGGGGGCTGGTCTTTCATAGCTCACGGGCTCTCGGATTTGACTGCCTTTGTTGGGGGGCTTGGATTTACTGTCTGAATTATAGGGAGTAACAACGCAGCCTAAGCTGCGTAGTCCCCCCCTCCCTCAAAAAACTATGATCCTCCAATCCTGAAAAATTAAAAATGGACGCGCGTGATTCAATTGTCATAAAAGACCAGACTTCATATTGCAGAGCCTTTTTTTAATAGTGAATGTAATGCCTAGCTGTCTTGCTTTAAAGGTATTTGTTGTTTCGTTATTTCGTTATTTCGTTATTTTGTGCCTGGAGACTTATAATTCATCTCCCTTGCAGATGAATTTTTTGACAGGTTTGTCGATATGGATCGACGATGCTATGGGATGTGGTTGTCCCCAATAATCGTCACTCCTAATTGGGAGGCGAAAAGATTTTAAGACGTGATTCTAAGACGAAGGCAAGCCAAGGACGATAGAGTTCATAGCGTGCGATTCAAATACAGGGGCCTCATTTGAGTCAAGAGGTAGGCGTGTGTCCTCGGACGGGTTGCCCGCCGCGCTATAAAAATTTCAGATATAGATCCAAAGCATCAAGCGTTTTGTGCTTTACCTATCAAGTCCACTCGGCATCCGGGCTGGGCATCGTGAACCTGCAGGGTCATGTCATGTAAACGTGCCACAGCTGAAACCATACTTAAGCCCAGGCCATTTCCTGGCGTATGACGGCTGGACTCTGAACGATAGAGTCGACGGAAAACAGCTTCTCGTTCCTCCTCCGGTATTCCGGGCCCACGGTCACGGATACTGATTCCGCAGTTGTTAGCGTCTGCCGAGACTGTTACTTCAACGTCACTTCCGTCCGGTGAAAACTTGATGGCGTTATCGATGAGGTTGCAAACCGCATCAAACAGTAACTGCGAATCCCCCATTACTGTGTCGACTCCCTCGCATGGCTTGAACTCTAGATTCATACCACGTTCTTCAGCGAGAGGCTCAAAGAGCTCAACTGCATCAGCGCAGATTTGATTGAAACCAACAAGGGTAAAATTACTGCGTCTAGCACTGCCTTCTATTTCTGAAATGCGCAGCAGTGCCCGGAAGGTTTGCATTAGACCCTTAGCATCCTCAATGGCTGTATCGATAGCGCTGGCGTACTCTTTTTGCGTCAAGCTACGCCGTTGTGCACGTTCCAATCCAGCGATCAAGCGAGTCAGCGGTGTTCGCAAGTCATGAGCAATATCGTCGCATACACCTTTGACTTCACTCATCAGCCGTTCAAGTGCATCCAGCATGCCGTTTACCACGCCGGCAATACGGTCAATATCGTCGTTATTTCCCCGTGTAGGTAAACGCCCACTGAGATCGCCTTCCACAATTATTTTTATGGAGCGGCTAAGTACGTCTAAACGACGGCGAGCAGATACGCCTAATGCAATCGCTCCTAGTAGCCCAACTACTATAAGTAGTGAGCCACCTGAAACCAGAGCATTGACCAAAAGCTCGTCAAACTCACGAATATCGTGAATGTCCTGGCCGATCAGAAGAGTGCTTCCATCATCCAGTTTGTGAACAAGGTAGCGGATAGGCCGATCATGCCCGTTAGCTTTATCCCAGAAAAATTCCGCAGGCTTATCGTATGCACTGAACGTAGGCAGGGTTGATAGCGCCCCCGCAATCGTTGTACCTGCAGAGTCGAATAGCGTATATGGGAGCCGCCCTTCGGGGTCTTGTTCCGTATGTTTAAGTATTTCTGTACGTCGTAGCGCAGGCTCTTGGGCGTTTTGGCGGTCTACCTCTCGATGCAGTGCAGTATCCACCTCTGAGATCAGATATCCGGTAGTCTGCCAATAAATATAACCAAATAACGCAAAAAACGAGCACCCAAATAATGCCAGGAACATAAGGGCTGTTCGAAAGCTGATGGTACGTGGAATCTCACTCAGGCGAACGTAGGACATAACCAGCCCCCCGAATGGTTTGGAGCATTGGAGAATCGCCCTCGCCATCAATCTTATGACGCAGACGACCAATATGAACATCTATCACATTGGTGCGGTCGTCATAACTATAATTCCAGACAGCTTCGAAGAGCATGGTTCGCGTGACGACTTGCCCGGCATGTTGAGCGAGATACTCTAGTAACGCGTATTCACGAGGTAATAAGTCAATCTGTCTTTCGCCTCGGCGCACTGAGCGTCGTAGTAAGTCAATTTCCAGATTCCCAATGCGCAATCGACTGTCTCGATTTGCTGCGGAAGGAGGTGCCCTTCGGCGATTCAGAGCATCTAGTCGAGCAGTCAGCTCAATGAACTCGAACGGCTTGGTCAAATAGTCATCGCCTCCTGCACGAAGGCCTCGAACCCGCTCATCTAAAGCGCTTAGCGCACTGAGAATCAGAACCGGTGTGGTGATGCCGGAGGCGCGCAATGCGGTAAGCATGCCTAGGCCGTCAAGCGCTCCAGGTAGCATGCGATCAAGAACAATGATGTCGAAGGTATCACTAATGGCCGCTACCAAGCCTTCACGACCATTGTTTACCAGGGTTACGTCAAAGCCATGGTCGTTAAGGGCTGCCTCAATCTCCCGTGAGGTGACGGGATCATCCTCGATAACCAGTACGTGGGTCATAGGCGTCGCGCTGAGCTCCGGGCTGAAATTCATAGGTCGATGTAAATCAAGCGACCCCTTTGATGGCATAGTGTGCCAAGCCAGTCTATACACTGAGCTTCCGAGAAAATGAAAAAAAGTTTATTTAAGTCTTTGCGAGGTTTGTGTGCGTATTCTAGTCATTGAGGATGATGCCCGTACCGCTTCATACCTAGTGCGAGGACTCGGAGAAAGCGGACATGTCGTCGATGCCAGCGAAGATGGTCGTGACGGTCTCGCTATGGCGCTCGAGGGTATCTATGACGCTTTGATCGTTGATCGATGCCTACCCGGTATGGACGGTTTGTCGTTAGTTCGAGAGCTACGCAGGGAGGGGATGCAGACGCCAGTATTGATGCTCAGCGCCTTAGCCTCGACCCAGCAGCGTGTTGAGGGGCTTAAAGCGGGTTGCGACGACTACTTGGCGAAGCCCTATGCCTTTGTTGAAGTATTAGCTCGACTGGAAGGATTATTGCGCCCGAGAGATCAGCAACCTGGTAAGGCGAGTACCTTGTGTATTGGCGAACTGTGCCTTGACTCTGCAGCTCGGCAGGTAACATGGATGGGGCGCACGATATCGCTTGCTCACCGCGAAACCTTGATTCTAGAAAAACTCATGAGACATTGTGGTGAGGTTGTTACTCGCTTGATGCTACTTGAGAGTGCCTGGGACTATGAATTCGATCCAAACGACAACGTTATCGATAAACATATTTATCGCTTACGTCGAAAGTTAGATGATGGATTTGGAATTGCGCTAATTGCTACCATTCCTGGCGCAGGCTATTGCCTCAACGTGGTGACGAACTTTTCTGAAACTCCCGCTCGGTAATAACCAGAGCTGAAGCAGCAGGTTGATGAAATGTTGGCGTATCATTAGAGCAGCTTTTTTGCTGCCGACCTATTACTCGGATTGTCGGTGTACCCCGCAACCCGAGCAGGTCGTTTTGACTGTTTTTTAAAGGATGAGTCCTACTGCCACACGGCGAATAAGCGACTCTGGTTATGCGTCCTTGCGGCAGCTTTCCCGACTGCAATTCATGGCACTTAAAGCGCATGATTAAGTAGTCGGCTGCTAATGAACTTGATGAGTAAAACGTCCTGTCAATTCGAACGTGCGACATCGTTGGACGCCGTTTGGTGATTGCTGGCAACGGCGGTTGCGTGTTCAGACTTTTGGTACGTTACCATCGCAGACTCTCTTGCGGCCTCCATCTTTGCAGCTACTGTATCGCCGCCGCCTTCTGCCATCGCAGCTACAGAAGCACTCATCAAGGTTACGATCAAAAGAGCTTTCAGGGTTTTCATGGCAAATCTCCAGTGTTTAGGTTTAGCCATCACAATGTTTGCTGGCTTGGGCTAATACTAAAGCTGGTTGTATTTCACGCTCTTCCCCGCAAAATGAATTTTTTGACAGATAAATATCCGAGGTGCGCTCTGTGTGACTTCCGTATCCCGGAGGCCATTTCTTCCCACCACTATCTGCATTCCCAGTGAGTACGATAGCAATGTAGAAGTGGCCCTGCCTTTCCCGACCTCTCTTCGGCAACAACGAGTACAGGATGAAAATATGAGCAGCGAATGGAGGTGTGAATGCCCGGTACGAAGCGCACGAGAAATAAGCTCTTCGCGTCGTGACGCTCGAAAAAGGCCTTGCTGCTCTGAATCAGTTCAGGGTGGAGGCTCAATGGCCAGAAACCAAGAGTTTTGCGCGGGTGTCGATGCCCTAGCCAGAACGAAAGACCATCCCCACTTCAGCACCTAATGTCGCGGCGACTAACAACGCACAGAGCAATAACAAAGGAACTTAGCGCAAGGATCACGGCAGTGCCTGGAACAACGGCTCCGATGATCGGAACTGACTCGGAAAGAGCCAAGAACAATACCGCCAGATAGACAGCATGAGGATGCACCGTGAGGAACTCAATGATCGTTTAGACCAGGGACGACATCATTCGTGGGCTGCCTATAAAGTACCGGTGATGAGACCATCAGGCCCGATAGGTCAGACGACCACTCTGAAGGGGTAAACGGTAGTGGGAAATTCCTCGGTGCCTTTTTCAAAGCGCCTAATTGGCTTAAGAGCAAATGTCGTATCGAGCATTTTCCATTTTTAGACTAGGCCCATCTCAAGGTTGGGGCGACCACACAACGTAGTCATCAGTGAGGATGAAATCCGTACGCGGAAAATTCGGCTCACACAACATGCTGTCAAGCACCAACTCGACACTTGTAGTGCTCCTGCTCCCCCACAAGCCGTTTAGCCGTACATTTCTTCAGCGCTGCGGGCCTTGACGGCGAAGGACACCAGCACTACCAACACACTGGCCAACACTAACGATGAACCAACTGTGCCAAAATCCAAACCGCCTTTTTCGTGAGACTTGGTCAAAAAATCGCCGAGTGTCGCGCCGAACGGTCGGGTCAGGACAAACGCCAACCAGAAGAGCAGCACTGTGGAAATCCGCGTGTAGAACTTGGCCAGCATCACTGCGGCAATCGCTGACCCGATCAGCAATGCGCCGCCAGCGAAGCCCAGGCCGGAGTCATCTGCCAGGTAGTCGCCTAACGCTGTGCCCAGCGTGTTGGAAATCAGAATTGCCGCCCAATAGAACAGCTCGCCCTTAGTGGTATGGATGTTGTTTACCGACAGCGTTTTTTCGCTCAAGCGCCAGATCGCAAAAATGGCGATCAACAGGCTGATCAGAATTAGCGAGCCGGACGCATAGCCAAGGCCCAAGGTGCGATCCATAAAGTCCGACATGGTGGTGCCTGCGGTACTGGTGGATAGAATAACGATCCAGTACAACACGGGATTATAACTTTTCGAAAATAGCTGCAAGCTAAGTGTAATCAGGAAGGCACTTATCAGGATCATTGAGCTGATCGCATACCCCACGTTCAGCGTCATCGACAGTAAATCACCGGCAGTCTCGCCGAGGGTGGTGGCGCAGATTTTCATCGCCCAGAACGCCAAAGTTATTTCTGGCAGCTTATTCAAACTGATAGAGGTGCTCATAGAGGGGATTCCTGGAAACGGATTAAAGCTATAAATTACAGCGTCTAAAATCTCGCCATTTGCATCGGACTCACATACATCTATTAGGGATAACCGGTATAGTTTGTGAGGGTAACGATCAAGCTATAGCGCGATGTATAGATGAGCGCAGCTTAGGGTGTAAAAGATCAAAATTCTGTCAAAGAACACTCATAATTAAATTTATTATTCGTGTCGTTTCTGGCGCAAACTCAGCACTAAGCTTTTACTTTCTTGCCCCCTTGTAGGGGGTATTCAGTTCAAGGGATTTATTTAATAGGGACTCGCAAACAAATTTATTGCGTTTTTTTTACGTTAATAATTGTCGCAGACTAGACTTTTTACTTGTGCCTTGGAGGTATGGTTCGTAATTTAGGCCGACCATAACCTTCATGTAAATTATATGTGCAAAGTATTATGATGCAAGCAAGTAATTTCTTGCACGCCCAATACTCGGATTGTCGATGCTGTTCGCAACCCGAGTTGAATTTTTTATTCTTTTAACCTGATAGCCCCTACTGTAAGCTGCGAGTAAGCGGCTTTTTTAGTGGTTGTTTGTAGCAGGTTCTTTGGCTGTGGCCCATGGCAGTTAAAGCGCACGAGCAAGTCGGAGGCTGCCAAATAATTGATGAGTATTGCGTAGTATTAATTTGTGCATTCGACATCGTTGGACGCCGCTTGGTGATTGCTGGCAACGGCGGTTGCGTGTTCAGACTGTTGGTACGTTACCATCGCAGACTCTCTTGCGGCCTCCATCTTTGCAGCTACTGTATCGCCTCCACCTTCTGCCATCGCAGCTACAGAGGCACTCATCAAGGTTACGATCAAAAGAGCCTTCAGGGTTTTCATGGCAAATCTCCAGTACTTAGGTTTAGCCATCACAATGTTTGCTGGCTTGGGCTAATACTGAAGCTGGGGGCATTTCACGCTCATCCCCGCAAAATGAATTTTTTGACAGGCAGATGCCTAGGTGTGTCCTGTGTAACCTCCATATCTTGGGCACCATTTCTTCCTACCACTATCTGCAGTCCAAGCGAGTGAGATAGTCATGTAGAAGGGGCGCTGCCTTCCATATTTTTCTGCGGCACCGACGAGTACAGGATGAAAATATGAACAGCGATAGCCCTAATACAAATGTTGAGCGCCTTCGGATTCCGCGCACGATCTGGGCGTTGGGCTTTGTTAGCTTGTTCATGGATCTATCGTCTGAGCTGGTACACAGTTTACTGCCTGTGTTTTTAGTCACTACGTTGGGCGCGAGTGCATTGACTGTCGGAGTGATAGAGGGGATCGCCGAGTCGACGGCCATGTTCGTCAAAATATTTTCTGGCGCCATCAGCGACTTTATAGGGCGACGCAAAGGACTAATGCTACTTGGATATGGTTTGGCCGCCCTGACCAAGCCGCTTTTCCCTTTGGCTCATACAGTCGAGGTGGTATTCACTGCTCGCTTTCTGGATCGTATCGGTAAGGGGATTCGTGGCGCGCCGCGTGATGCACTGGTCGCAGATGTTTCGCCACCAGAGATCCGGGGCGCCTGCTTTGGGTTAAGACAATCGATGGATACCGTAGGAGCCGTTCTTGGCCCCGCTCTGGCCATATTGCTGATGTTGTGGCTCGCAGATATACAGCTTGTACTGTGGGTTGCAGTGATTCCTGCAGCGATAGCGGTGACTCTAATTGTCACGGGAGTAAAAGAGCCCGTACACGCCCCCAGCGAACACAAATTTCGCTCTCCGATTCACTGGAGAGCCTTGCTCGACTTCTCGTCTGGATATTGGTGGGTTGTTGTCATTGGTGGAGTATTTACGCTAGCCCGGTTCAGTGAAGCGTTTCTGGTATTACGGGCCCAGCAGTTAGGCTTTTCGGCCACCTGGATTCCTCTGGTGATGGTGGTCATGGCACTTTTCTATACCTTGTCTGCTTACCCCGCCGGTTGGCTATCTGATCGTATCAGCCGTACGAAACTGCTCGTTGTGGGGATGGGGTTACTCATCCTAGCGGATCTGGTGCTTGCTCAGTCCAGCTCTGCCATTACGATGATGCTGGGCGTTGCATTGTGGGGGCTTCATATGGGATTCAGCCAAGGCATTCTTGCCTCGCTTGTAGCCGATAAAGCGCCTGGAAAACTTAAGGGCACCGCCTTCGGTATTTTCAATTTGGTCAGTGGTGCATGCATGCTGATCGCCAGTGTTCTTGCGGGCTGGCTATGGCAAAGCATCGGATCAGACAGCACCTTCGTGGTGGGGGCATTGATTGCTTCAACAGCTCTTCTCTTACTGTTGCTGAAGAATCAATAATTCCTCAGGTCAGATCATCTGCTCACTGGAACATCAGGGGCTCATTCGTCTCGTCCGTCAGATCGATATGCCGCGCCGGCAGTTTCTGCCAGTCCGAAGCCTACCAATAGGTGGAGGCCAAGGTTGGGTTTGCGCCATGACAGCATAGCGCTCGGTATCGGTTGCATGGCTACGATAGATATCGAAGCCTTCGTAAGTATCAGTGCCTAACATCCGGCGACGAGTAGTCCCTTTGGCCCAACTTGGCCGGCTTGAATCCCCAGATAGGACAGTCCGAGAAGTGCCGGCCACGCCGATCCAAATGCCAGCCCTTCAAGAGCTTCGCAAATGTAGCTTTGTTTGTGCCGGGTGTTACTCGTGTGAGTGGCCGTGTTCAGCGCTTTCGGTGGTAGTAACTTTTTTACCACCATCGCATGCCGTCATCAGGCCAAGGAAGCAGATCAGGAGCATCGAACGGAACAGTGTTGTTTGGGTTTTCATGGGGATACCCTTTAAAGAAATGGATGAAAGAGATTTTCCGTGATTGAACGCTGCCTCTCGACTGCAGCACAGCCATCGCCGTCTCGGATTACTGCTTGACGCTCAAGTAATCGCCGGTCGCTTTGAGTGAGATGGTCACGTCACTGTTGCTGCGGTTACGCCAGAACCAGCCATGAGTACCGTCAAAAATCGCAGTAAATTCCCCCTGGTTATCTTTGACTTGTTTGCCCTTGCCATAACTGTGGAAATAGCCCTTTTTAGCATTGTAGGGCTCACCATGGGTCTCGTAGTTCACTGGCCCACCAAGCGCTGTCCATGCATAGCTGACAGTCTTGCCCTTCAGCACTTCCAGCTTGATTTCTTTCCCTTCACCAGGCTTCAGCGTGACGGTGATTTGATTCGTTTTCAAAGCAGGAGCTGATGTTGCTTCAGATTGAGGAGCAGGTTTCGCAACAGGTTGAACTTGCGCAACCTGCGGAGCAGGAGCAGGAGCAGGAGCAGGAGCAGATGCTTGCGGCGCAGCTGCATCCGCTAAAGCCTCCTGGGCAAGGATGATCTTCAATTCGCCCATCTGGGTCAGCCCCAGTGCTCGGCCCACACCTGTCGGATCAATGGCGTATTCCGAAGGCATTACGACCGTTACCAGAAGACCGGCAGCAACCAGCATTGCTATGACAGTCGAACGTACCAGTTTGCGAGTGCTGGGCAATTCATTAACAGATGGAAGCGGAGTATTGAACATAGTCAGAATTCCTTACGCGGAGACAAACAGGCCGGTGATCTGGTAACCCATCAGGAGGAAGCCGGCACTCATCATGGCGACGTTGGCGGTGTAGGCGTGGCGCCAGAAACCACCTGTACGCCGCCAATACCCCATCAGAATGAGAATCGCGCTGAGGGCCAGCAATTGGCCGATCTCAACGCCAATGTTGAAGGCGATCAGGTTCGGAATCAGTCCATCAGGAGAGATCTCGTACTCCTGAATCTTCGTCGCCAAGCCGAAACCGTGGAGCAGGCCGAAGATCAGCGTGGCCACCTTGGTGTTGGGTTGGAAGCCGAACCAGCGCTGGAATGCACCCAAGTTATCGAGCGCCTTGTACACCACAGAGAAACCAATGATGGCGTCGATGATGTAGGAGCTGATGCTGATCTCGGTCAGCACGCCAAACAGCAGCGTGACCGAGTGGCCTACAGCGAATAGCGTGACGTAGAGCCCCACGTCCTTCAGACGGTAGAGGAAGAAGATCACCCCAAACAGAAAAAGCAGGTGGTCGTAGCCCGTCATCATGTGCTTGGCGCCCATGTAGATGAATGGCAGCAACATGACGCCGGAACTCTCCTGGATGAAGCCCTTGTCACCTTCCGCGACGGCATGAGCCATCGCCTCGGGCATCCCGAGGAAAAGTGCAGCGACAAGTAAAAACAACAGCAGTAGCGGGCGGTGCGATGGCGCAGTGAATGCGACAACGCCACTCATTGAGTGCGAATGCATAGATCAATCCTACGTTGCAGGGATCAAAGGCCGCAGTGCGGCCATGGTCAGGATGCGAACGAAGGACGGGGCGGACGCTCGATCAAGAAAATCGGCGGACGAGGGACGGAATATCTGCGCGCATCAACTCGTATGGATAGCTTTGGCTGTGCAGCCAAACTCAACGCGGACGTGAGCTGTGGCGTTTCGTGCTGATGATCAGGGGTCAACGGCGAGTGGTAATGATCCGAGTAGCTCGCGCTCGACATCTCTGCCTGCTGCTCATGGGAGTGATGTGCGTCTTGCGCAATCTCCCAGGCTGGCTGTTTCGATGTCACCGACAACGTATAGGTGTGCCCGGCCCAAGCCACAAACATGGCGAGAGCAAGTGCGATTACCACCGTCATTGTCAGTGTTCTGCTGAACATAGTGCTCGGGTTTCAACTCGTTTTGTAGGGCTTTGATTCGTTTGACCACATCCCCCTGGGGGGGATACGGTGCCAGCGTAATTCATTGAGGCCTGAGGCTCAAGTCATGAGTGAGCACGAACACGAACACAGCCATCCCCACACCCACCAAAGTCATGAGGCGATCATCAAGCGCCTCAAACGAGCGGACGGCCATTTACGCGGGATCATCACCATGATCGAAGAGGGTCGTGAGTGCGTGGACATTGCTCAGCAGTTGCATGCAGTTGAGAAAGCCATATGTCAGGCAAAACGAACGCTCATCCAAGATCACATTGACCACTGCCTTGAGGACACCGTTTCGGCGCTGGGCAATGGCGAGCGTGCACCGCTGGAAGCTTTCAAACAAATCACCAAGTACCTCTAGGTCTGATATGCCCAACTTCGCTGAACTCTTGCAACAGGGTGGTTCGCACGCCTGGCTGTACTTCCCGAGCGCCATTTTGCTCGGGGCCTTGCATGGCCTAGAACCTGGCCACTCAAAAACCATGATGGCGGCTTTCATCGTGGCCATCCGTGGCTCGGTAAAACAGGCCGTATTGTTGGGGCTGGCTGCAACGCTATCGCACACCGCCGTAGTGTGGCTGGTCGCCATCGGCGGCATGTATCTGGGCAAAGGCCTGGACGCTCAAACCACTGAGCCATACTTCCAGCTAGCATCCTCCGCCCTGATCATCGTAATTGCGCTGTGGATGCTGTGGCGTACTTGGCGCGGCGAGCAGATGTTCAAGTTCGAGCAAGGTGATGATCACCACCATGGCGAGCATGAGCACGGCCATCATGATGAGACCCACGGAATCGATACTGGCCATGGTCGTGTTGAGCTGTCGATCTTCGAAGACGGCGCGCCACCGCACTGGCGCCTGAAGACATTGACCGGGCACGCTTGGGCAGCCTCAGATGTTCGTCTGATGACTACTCGTCCTGACGGCAGCACCCTGTCGTTCACCTTCGTCGAGCGCGAGGGCTTCCTGGAGTCGGCAGTCGATATCCCCGAGCCTCATGAGTTCAGTGCTCGCTTGAGTCTTGGGCACGCGGGGCACTCCCATGATTATGACTTGGACTACCAGGAGCATGATCACGGCCACGCGCATTCCGAACTGGAAGGGTTGGAACTGTCGATTGATGGGTATCAGGACGCACATGAACGTGCCCATGCCAACGATATCCGTAAACGCTTCACTAACCGCGAAGTCACCACCGGCCAAATCGTCATGTTCGGTTTGACTGGTGGTTTGATTCCTTGTCCGGCTGCCATCACCGTTCTCTTGCTATGTCTTCAGGTCAAAGAGGTCGCCTTGGGTGGCGTGCTAGTCCTGTGTTTTAGCATTGGTCTGGCACTCACACTGGTGACTGTCGGCGCAGCGGCGGCTATTGGCGCCAAGCAGGCCTCCAACCGCTGGCCTTGGATGGCTGCTGTTGCCCGTCGAGCGCCTTACCTATCCAGCGCGCTGATCATCGGTGTCGGCCTTTACGTGGGCATCCACGGTTGGATCGGCTTGAGCGCATAGGCAGGCATATCAATTAGGTAAAGTGAATAGAGTGGGATGCAACTGAGGTTCAGCTTCCTCCTCTGTCCTATGGTGTTTGTAGTTGTCTAATGTAATCGGACACCTGTTTAGGCGGACGCTCGAAAAAAAGCTATCAACTATCAGCCACCCATTTCAATTAGGTAGATCCTACGCAACTGAACTCACCAAACTAGGATGGCGGGGGCTACTTCACCAGAAAATTGCTGTAGTCGAACGCGGTTTATTGCTAGTCCAGCAGGGATTAGGCATAAATTATGTGTGGCTGCTTGGTGTAAGTAAGCATATGCTGCCCGACTTCATATATGCCAATAAAAACCAACCACAGTAACGTTATGAGCCAATCAGAGACGCGTGCGACTGCCCTAGCGCTGTATCCAGAGGACTCCCGCGAGGCGGCGGCTCTGCTGAAGCAGGCCATACCACTCATGGTGCGTCACAACATTCCACCGAATCCCGTGCACTATGCTCTCTGGTACACCTACAGCAAAGGTCAGGAACCGGAGCTTAATCGTCAATTGGATAGGGTTGTTAAAGATTTCGACTGTTTCCCTCCTGAATCCGCTTCGAAGCTTTTTCGCGACTACATCATTCGTGACGAATTGGAGGACGCCCGCGCTGGACAGCAGCAAGCAATCGATCTGGTTGACGACATGGAGCGTGATGTCTCGCACAATATGGAGGGCAATCTCAACTTTCAGGCGAGTCTTGGGCAGTGCATGGAAATGCTTGAGGAGCCGGTCAATGAGAGGTTGCCCGCAATATTAAGCGAGCTGCAGCAGAGCACGCAGCACATGCAAGATCGGCAAGAGCTTTTCCTCTCCCAACTGCACTCTGCGCAAAATGAGATTAAAAGTCTGAGGAACAAGCTCGAGCTCGCCCAACTGGCCGCGACGCTGGATGGTTTGACTAAGGTGCTGAACCGAGCCACCTTCACTCGCTTACTAGAGCGGGCGCTGAGTAACGTTTCTCATGGGGTGGCGTTGATTATGCTGGATATCGATCATTTCAAGCAATTCAATGACCAGTACGGTCACCCTTTAGGCGACCGCGTACTTGAGCATGTTGGTCAGGTGTTACGGAGCTCACTCCCGCCTCAGGCCCTAGCGGCACGCTATGGTGGTGAAGAGTTCTGTATAGTCCTGCAGGAGTGTTTTGATCTCACCAGTGCTCATACTTTCGCTGAGCAGCTCCGCCTAAAAATTCAGTCCCTGCGGATCAAGGCTCGTGGCACGGATGAGGTGCTCGACACTGTAACTGCGTCCTTTGGTGTCGCCCTCGCCAAGGCTGGTGACAATGTGGAAAATCTTCTGACTCGTGCCGATGATGCGCTCTATCGAGCCAAGCGCAGTGGGCGTAATCGAGTGAACTGAAACTGGCGTTCGGGCTCTTGCTGCCATCAGATAACTCCACAGGATATGGGCATTCGATTCGCGTTCCTTCTACCTGGCTGCCGAACTATTCTGCCATTCAGATCGCCGGGGGCGCACTAGACCAGTCGAGTGTTGTAAGTGACCAAGAGATAAAGCGGATCCCTCGGTAGTCCGAATACTTCTTCATAAAAAGTTTCGAAGTTCTAAAAACTATATGTGCGCCCTTCGTGCTCACCCAAACGCAACAAGCGGACGAGGTAAGTGGCTAAAAATGGGTTCTTCACGGATCGTCGGGAAAATTTTTTTCGGTCACTTGGTTGACCGCCTGGATTTTGAATTCTTCGAGATGATGCTGGTTGCTCGTGACACCTCCTAATGGGCCTCATTCTAAGGCTTGGATGTATCTACGAAACTAGGGGCGATTAGTTCGTTTTGCGCCAATGTCGGTCCACTGTTGTTGTTCCAAACCCGAGCTTACGAGATACCTCTATTTTGCTGAGCCCTTCGGATTGGAGTTTTTGAATGGCATTGCGATTGTTCTCAGCACGTTTCCCTCGTACGCCTTGAATCGCGCTGGCACTGAATTCGCTGCGTAGCCTCCCTGCTTTGAGGTATTCATCGAGCTCGCTGCGTTGTTTAGCCTGATAGTCCCCTAAACTCAAGGATGCCAAGCGGGCCTCTACCGTAAAAAGCACGATGCTCGGCGTAACGCCTAAGCAGTCGCAAAGGGACCGAAACTTTGCGATCGAAATGCTTTGACGGCCTCGCTCTACGCTGGCGAGATACTCGCGACTCAGCGCCCTCGAACAGTCCTCCCGTTTAAGTCCGGCGTCTACTCTAATTTCTCTCAGAGTTTGCCCAAGAGCTTCCAGATATTCCATTGCTCTTCCGCGCAGCCGTAAAAGAGCAATAAGGCCATGCTTTGACACCCCGCATCGCGGGGCTATAACATGTATATGTGGGGTTTCGATTCCTTTTCTTCCTAGCGTTCCTCCACACACACATACACAGGTACCGCATGCCAAACGGAGACTGCGGAACCAAGTCTCACGCTGGCAACTGTCCAAACCCAAGCTACCTTGGGAGGATTCAGCTCATTCGCAACGGAGCAACTAGTGATTTACGTGCTTGACCCCAAGAGCCGCGCAGTTCATGCAAGGTCGCACTGTGAGGTTGAAGGCTTCTGCTTTCTGATAACTATCACCTCAATTAAAACGGGCAAACGAGACCGTGCGGCGATTGTCCGTTGCGCCTACGAGCTCCAGAACTATTTGAATTTCGCACAGGATGTTCTCATTGAAAGCGTACAGATGCTTTGCCCGCCGAGTGTGGACGGTCGGGGATTTTGGAGCTTAGAGGACGTGATCCATGTTGTCTGTTTCAGGGGGGCCGAAGCTGACGAATCAGCAGTGGTTTACAAAACAGCGACAGGTACCTACAAGCTCGGAGAACTCGATCTTCGCAGAAAAAAAACTCGCCATGTCTGGTACTCGGAACATGGTCTCCATGCTCGTACTCCCCAAGTATCCGATCGTGTGCTAAATGAGAGCGAGTTGTTCCTTTATGCGGCCTTGCCGTGACTTCGCTAACCATGACCAGTAGGGAGCAGCGTGTTATTGGCCCCACACTGATTTCGTTACTGAGCTTTTGCTGACCCGTCCGAGCGCCCGTCTGAAGCCTGTATAGGATTACCGCGCCTCATCGTGTGGAGTTGAAGGAGGTGACTGCAAAAAGTAGTGAATGGGCGGGGGACAATTTTTGTTTCTTCCATGAATGGTGACCCACCACCAGTGGGTAAAAACTAACCCACTACGGGAATCGTTATGAAGGGCAAACGCAAAGTCAAAACACTCAAGTGGCAGAATACTGCGTCTCTCATTGCACAGGCTCGCTGTGGAGTCGATCGGCGCACGGCGCGGGCTTCACGATTCCTTGATGTCGCTTTGTCGCTGGGTAGAGAATTTGAACCTGTGGGCCTGCTGGCAGGTGGCAGAAATCCATGCTCGCAGGAAGAGTGAGCGGACCGGTTTACCACGTTTATCGGATACGGCTGGAAGCGTCATTACACATTCCAGCCGACGCTGATGAACAAAGAATTCACGAAATTATCGCGGCGGGCTTCGAGCCTACGAGGATAAAGGCTTGGTGCGAGCAGAGCCTCTTCAGCACTGACGCGCTCAGCCAGGTTATTTCGATGAGCACTCTCCATCGCCGATTAGCGCGCGGACAGCGCTTGACTTTGGGTCAGAGTGATCGATTGTTTCGACTCGCTCATGTAGCAGCCATGGCCCAAGCGGTGTTTGGGAGCAAAGAAAAAGCACGGTTTTGGCTATGCAAACCAAAACTGCGTTTTGCGGGCACTCCTCCAATTGTGCTGCTTTCGACCTACCTGGGCACTCACTTGATTGAGGAATTGCTCATTGAACATGCTGATAGGTTGCGTTTTGAGTAGTCGAGACTATAGACGCGGTGCTCAGATTCACGCGGCCCCCGGCTCGACATGGCTGCCGGCCTACTAATTATCTAAGTGCTCAGCGAGCGATGTCCGGTTTATTCACGTAGGTGCGACAACCGCGATGAACAACACCAAGAATTTACTCATGCAACGCCGGATTGGCGCTGCTGGTTATCGCCGTAATCCAGATCGAGCAGTCCACACAACAAATCGGTGGGGGCAGGGGGAGCTGAGCAGAAAAACGGAATCTACTTACCCGTGCGGTTTCCTTGAGGCCAGTTCGACCACTTTGCTGTCGTTCATCCTAGCTTTGAGCACACAATTCTCGTTTATCAGTACATCGTTGATGGAAGCAAGACTGGCGAGCTTGGTCTGCAGCTCTTCGATCTCCTGACAGTACACTGCGGACTTTTTGCGTTCCACAATCAAGTCTTGTCGTTTCAAATCACGCATGGCACTACTGGAGCGACCTTGAGCCTCTCGGATAGCTTCGGCAATTGTACGGACCCGCGGGACTGCGCGTTGTTCGGTGCAGCGGTGATCAACGGATGGCATCGGTCCCGTGTTGGGTGGCCGCTATGACCTGGGGTTCCTCACCTATGAAACCTTTCTCAATCTGGCGCTCGGATCGCCGCGCCTGCTCAACCAGCTCGGCCTCGTCGTACTTTACGAGGGGCAGTTCATCACGGATCCGAATCGAAGTATTACGGTCGAGCTGATCTTCGCGCTGGTGCGTCGCGAAGCGCTGGAGCGGTTGTGGGACGCATGGGAGCGCCTCAAATCACTGGCTGACCCGAGCGACAAGAAGCGCTCCGTCAAGATCATCCTCGACGCGGTGACTTCCGTGCCGTCGCTGCGGGAGAGAATGGATACAGAAGCGACAGAACTGAACTCTATTGGAAACAGTCACCTGATTCGGCATTCGGAGATCGGCCAAGTGGCGGTGATCGATATGGATCAGGTCGACTACCTGTTCCACCGCCTGTTCGCTATGATTCAGCTAATGCTGAGAAAAAAGTAGAAGTTCGGTCGCTCAAGCGTCATGCGGCGTTAGTGATGCTTCGAGCGGTGTAGGAGGGCTTTCATCAGGTATGAACGATGAGCCAAAAAGCTAAGCGCGTTCCACCATTTGTAGGCGTAATTTTTGCACTGCTAAATGCGACACACTAATACTAGAAGTTAGAAAACGGCCAGCAACTGCATGCGGTAATTCTGCGAAAGACTGACATGGTATGAAGGTTAAGATGCAAGTCACACCTAGTGACAACTTCCCCACATCACCACTGACGGACTGCCTTGAGTCGCTGCTACCAAAGCTCCAGTTGAGTCAGGCTGCGACAATGGCTTCACGATTCCGCGCAATCTCGAAATCTTTATTTCTTAGTTCTATTAGTGTTGCTACATGTTTCTTATAATCTGAAATTGGCAGGCCGGTTTCAAGTTGATACATGAGTTCTTCATGCTTGTTATCAAATGTTTGTATTGCTCTAATCATATGAACTGAGCTGATTGTTTCTGCGTAATTTGCAACTGAAGCGAAGGCCAGATTTATATAAGTCTCTAGAGATCGCTCATCCAAATGTCCAGTCCACTGCATAACTTCTGCCATGAATGTGTGACTATCGAGTAAGGCGCGGCGAAAGTCATCTTCGTTTGCCATGTGGTGGCGCCTGATGAGTAATGCAAACAGGTTAGTAATAAATGCGTGACGAAACATATGCGCGCACACTTGCTCATTGATATTTGCATGGATTCGGAGTTTCGATATCTCATTGGTGATGGTCTCGCTACTTAGTTTTTTTCCCGTACGCTCTGATGTAAACAAGAAGCGGTGATCTGGTCCCGATCTAAAGCCGGAGGTTGACTTCATGTTTTTACGGCGTGAAGTCTCAACAAAAGTTTTGATGTCGTGCAAAAGCATTTTAGTAACAGGGATATAGCGTACGGCGTCATGGCCTTGTTTAAATGTTTCCATTCGGAGTGAGGGATGCTCCATGTCATAGGCGGCAAGTATGTCGTCTACAGTTATATTGGCAACTTCCCCTCTGCGTGCCCCCGTGTATTCCAGCAAGTCAAGCATGCAGCGTCTGCGATGCTTAATAAAGCTGGATGACTCAATCGTATACGCGGCCTCTTTAAGTTTTTGAATTTGATTTGATGTGATAGGGTTTCGTCGATGGATACGAACTTCTTGCCCTAGAGAATGATGATGTAGATAGCTTCTGTTTATTTTTCTTCCAGATCTTGTTGTTATTGTGTATGTCAGTTCCACCGCACGAATCACACCTTCTGATGATACGAAATTATTATCCCCATGAACCCTGCCTACAAAACTTAAAAAATCAAGACAGATTTTTCCCGTAGCCAATAGGGACGTTTCTGTCTTCTTAAGTTGAGACGGATTAAATTTACTCTTTTCTTTTCGAAGTTTTTCTATGAAACAACAAAAAAGAGAATCGTTGAGGGCGAATGGAGAAATATTGTTGTCATAACAAAATCTAATTAGTTGCGAAATTTGTGATGCGTAAACACCAAGAGTTCCACCCTTTGAGCCCCTTCGTGATAGACCGTTTCGCCCGCTGCGACCTTTACGATCAAGAAGTGAAAGCATATATAGATTGGCTATTAAACACGGCGCTCCATTAGGCCAGATCATAAAAGGTATTTTGCTTGCGTCGCGAGTAGTGAGCTTGTCGACGGAGAAGTAGTTGAATACTTCGAAGTTTCCCAATGTGCTGAAAAGGGCTCTCTGGGAGATGTTACTCACGATTAGGTTCCTCCTTTCTATACAAGTTGATGTTGGTCACAGGAGAAAGGCCAATTGGTTCTTTTTTTTCAAATGTCTCCATGTCTTGAATAAGGGATGGCGTCATACTTATAATGGCTCGGAGGGTCTTGAGAGAATCCTCAGTTCTTTTCTCACGAATGGCTGAGTCCGGCGCATCTCTTATAGTTTGAAACCCATTCATGGCTGTCGAGATGGCTTGTAATAGTATGTAATTGATTTGTCGCTGAACTTCTAATTCTGCTTCCAATTCATTAAGGCGTATATTTAGTCCTGATTTTGTGCGTTTGGTTGCACGAAAGTTTTTGCTTTGGAGTGTGCTAATTGAATCAAGAGCTTTCTTTCTTAAGTGATCAAGCTCTTTGAATCCCCCGCTTATAGTTGTATCTGCGTATGATTTTAGTGTGTTAAGGCTCATTGGTGGCTTATGTATGATGCCACCGTCTTTTTTATCAATAGATAGTTCTAGTGCGGCTAAGGCTCCCTGGCTTTTGATCGCTATTATTAGTTTTTCATGGTTGTTGGCTAGTTGAGGTTGCTTTATAAAATCTAGTAATAGAGATCGTAACTCAACTACGGTTGATCGGATCTCGTCGTATCGTGAAGTAGACATGTTTAAGCTCTCGATACTTTGAGTTTGGCAACTACATGGAAGTGCTTTCCGGTCTCGTCTGTAAAAAACTCAGGTTCAATCTCTACAATTCCCTCAGTTATAAGCTCTTGAATTCTGTCTTCTAAATCATTTGTGTCGATTAAGCAAAAATCAGAACTACCATATCTCGATTTAAGTAACTCGGACAAATCGTGGAAGTCTTCAGCCCCGCCTTGATGTATCATTTCGGCCACGTAGTGAGCTTTAGCACCCTGAAGGACAGCGCCGTCGGTAGATTCTGTAATATAATGCCAAACATGAGAGGGGTCATTATGCCCAAGCATCCATTGCAGAGTGTCTAAAGTTCCGAAACTGCCGCAGTAGAAAAATAGCATAGCGAAAAAACGTCTAAGTTGGTGTTGTCGGACGTAGTAGCGTTGGTTTAAATCGTTAACCGGGGTTTCAAAATAGTCACAGAAAAAATTAAGGTTACGGTTATACGTTGCTTTGTCTGACTCAACGAACTCTGGTAAACCTTTAAGGTGAGGTGATGCGAACAGAGTCATGGTTTTGTCTAAGAATCCTATCCGTACGAGTATTTTCTGCATTCGGATGAGATTCTTAATCATGTCTACGGTTATAGGTTCTATTGGCCTGGCTATTTTTCGACGAATTCCAAATAGGTTGCGTGTGCTTTTTGCGTTAGAAAATATAAGCCATTGTTCAGTATCATCCAAGCAAGTATCCGTCATGAGGTTGCAGAGTTCCGTAACTCTTCGTGCCATCATTATCCCTGCAGCGAACTGGACTGAGCCGATATAAATTCGAAGTAGCTCTGTAAGTCCTCTATTGGTTCGTAACCGGTTGTAATAGCGTGCTTTCTCACCTTTGCTTCGTCTCCGTTTTCCAGCGACGACATGAGCGGACAATCCGTATTCGCGAACTCCTAAGTTGTACAGCTTTTGCCCTACAATTTTTACAAGTTCTTTTTCTTGCAGGTTCGCGGCAGAAATGCTGTGTTTCTTGCAGTGCAAGACAAGCCGGCAGAATCCATTGACAATTTCGGACCCACTGCTTAAATGAAATTCAATTGCTTGTCTGAGACACTTGAAAATCATCGGTGAAGGAAGCGTTCTGTGCTTACCCTGAGACGCTAATTCTACGTCGTATTTTTCAACCGCTAAAAGATCCTCAATAGCAGGTGCGGGCAATCCAATTTCATGTAATACACCTAAGTTGTAAAGGGTCGTGCGAAAATCGGTATACATATGGCGTGGTACACGGCCTCTTTGGCCAGTTGTTACTCGAACTCCGTCATACTCACGATCGAAGGGGCTATACTCGTCTCGGTAGCATAATATGCTGAATGCTGGTTTTGCCCGCGTTCTTCCCCATAAGCACTCCGAATACACTATCTTTGAAATGGCGATGGAGTCAGGCGCCCAACCATGATTTTGATTTCTAATGTATAACTTATTTGCATAAAGCGCCGCCCTAATCCTAGGGGCAATAATCGGAGATATACAAAGCCCGTTTTCGTCGTCTTCCTCATCGTCATAGGAAATAGTTGCGATCGCTGGGTTTGATACCAATATAGAGTCAACTAGCCTCGGGTCGGTTCGATTAAGCAAGTCTAAGCAAAATGAGCGTAATTTTGTAGGCCAATTATATATCGACTCGGACACAACAGTATCAGAAGCTACAGTGTCCAACATTTCTTTGAGGTTGCCAAGCGTTAGTCCGCCAAGCCCATACTTTGCGAGTTGATATCGGTCGGAGTTTAAGAGCAGGAGGTCAATTAACTGACAGGCGATAGCGAAGCGTTTGCGTTGTTGGCCTTGCATCGCATTCGTTTCGCTACTGTAATCAGCATGATTTCGCGTCGACACGATTAAAAAATATTTCAAACCTTCTAATAGGCTTTTGTTGGATGCAGAAGTTAGTAGAGTGCCATCTGAAAGTTTTATGGTCCAGTCGATTTTTTTGGGTTTTTTAAAATCGAGGCTATACAGCCATACAGATTCGTCGAAATTAGAAAGCAGCCATCTTGCCTTTCTAAAAGCGTCTTTCGGGTGTGCCAAATAGGCATTCAAAAAAGAAATGTCAGGAGGCAGATTCATGGATAAGTTTCTCCATTCGAGTTTCGTCGGCATGGAGTTGCGCTGTTGATAAATAGCTTTTTAAATCAGTGTCCCATCCTCGCTCTATTTCTTTAACTAAAACACAAGTGAATTCAGACCAATATAATGAAAGCCCATTTAATTCGTCAGGATGTTTAGAATTTTGTACCGCAATTCTGAGCGATATCAGAGCTGTTAGAGTACCAATGTCAACCGAGATGAGAACACTATCCTTCGTCGACGTAAATTCCTCCTGCGGAGCTTTGTGGTCGGTTGTATTGTCAGAAGAACCTAGGTGCTTAGGGATGTCACCAAGCGCATGGTTGCTCAGGAATTCATGCAATTCGTCCATGGATGTAAAGTTGGCAGCTTTAAGTAGCATTGGGCTATCTTTCATCGCCCTACAGATAATTCCACGTTGGAATATTCGAACCCATCGGCTTTGAAAAAAAGCTAAAATTGGTTCTGGTAAATACCTGCTGAGCAATCCGGGATTATATGTCGAATGCCCCAATGCTTTCGCCATTTCTCGCTCACTTTGGGTTTTCAAGTAAATTTGCACTCCGCAGGTTGCCCTGAATGAAGTGAGTGACACTGCACTGATTAACTCGGTAATCTTCTCTCTAGTTCTAGAAGTGTGTTGCGAAAGTTGGTCAATTAACTTTTCTTTATTTGGTGGCGAAATTCTATCCCATCTTGCCACGTTGTTAACGGCAGGATAGGACAACGCTCTTGCACTATGTAGGAATAGGAATCGCCATTTGTCGTCATTAGCTGCCCTTAACTCATCTCGTAGGGGCGCAGTTATCGCAATTATTTGACGAATTAGAACTGCCTGCCTTGGTGATAGATCGATTTTTTGTTCACTAAGATCCCCGCCTCTACGATCTTTGTAACCGATGAGTTGATAATGCCCGTTTTCACCCATCAGAAAGCCGGATAATTTATAGTTTTTGTTGTATAGCTGAAAGTCCTCAAGAAAAGAATCAGTTATACGTGGGTCGGAGTGGATAAGAAGTAGTTTAAATGGAAGAAGGTCGTTACGCCCAGGAAGGGCCAATTGTGGGGCGATATCACTTCTTTTAATTCTAAGCGAAGACCCGCGGTCGGTTAGTCTTTCTCTAATGTGTTTCAGCCCTAATTGGTTCAACGTGGCACAGACATCGTGCTCTCTTAATGTTGTGAGTTTTCTGGCCGCAGCGACGTCGGAAATTGCTGTTCCGCTTTCGGCTAATTGATCTCTCTGCAGTTGCGCTTTTCTTGTTGAGTAGGATTGTTTTTTTGAAAATTTTATTACTAGGTCAACATCAATTTTCATTTGTTTAAAAATTAATTTTATTACTTCTGAATCTGTTATTTCTAATGGTATGTGAGTGATTAGCTTTGTTTTTATATAATCTCCTGATTCACATTTTTGTACGTGTGTTTCAATACCGATGCTGGCTGGCGTTGAAGGTGCGGGAATACCTCCAAATGGTTTCGCCCAAATTCCACTTTGTATGAATGCTTGATCCATAGTAAATATAAATTTCGCATATAGGCGAGTTTGTGTAGCTATGTCCAGCCCTTTTTGGGATGCGCTGAGAAAATAATCGATCATAAAATCAAGGAAACACTGTTTTATTTTGATCGGATTTTGAAAGGTAGAGGAGGGCCAGTCGGATTTTTTTTTGCTTAAAAATGTAAGAAATGAGTTAAATACTGTGATGTCAGGGCGTGCGTATTTTTCAATATGAGGCTTGTATGTATTGAATATTTTTTCTGCGAATTCTTCACCATGTGAATGCCATATGAGAGGTATCGCTGTGTATAGTTTCTGTCCTTTGGTGGACTCTACATGCCAACCGTTCCAGTAATGAATGCTTTTTTCTTTGATTCGTACTTTTAGACGTTCCCATATGGGATAACAGTCTTTTGTTCTTGTTTTTATTTTGTCAAAGCTAGGCAGTATTGGGATTTTCTCACTCACCGCGTTTATCATATCAACGAAGGCCCCGGCCATTCGTACTCTACCCGCAGTGTTGTAGTACAACAGGCAATCATTATGAAGGGCGCCAATAAAGCCCATTGCGACTTCTACAAATTCAGGGGTCGATAACGTGAAATAGCTGATCTTCACATCAATCAGATGGCAGTAGGCATTGAATGCCTTCAGCATCGGACGGTTGATGGAGCTAGCGAGATCTAGGTTGAAGCATCCTTCCATCAGCTCTCGGACGTTAGCGTCGAGAGCCTCGAAAGGATAAAAACGCGAAAATGAGCAATTTTTGATGATTGTCAATTCAGTTTCTCCCGTTCGGGGTAGCTGATATGCGCGCTACACCGTCATCCTGAGCCATCTGACAAGATAGTGTAGATGGGAAAATCGGAGAACGCAGTCTCGACGCCGATCTGGCGCTGGCCCTGAGCCTCAATGGCCGGGAACTGTTCCGCGACGATCAGCCGCTGAAAATCCTGTTGATGTCGGCAACGCTGGAAGGCGAACGCCTGGCCGGGCTGCTCGACGACGCGCCGATCCTGCGCAGCGAAGGCCGCATGTACCCGGTGGCGATGCGCTGGGGCCGGCCGTTCCAGCCCGGTGAATTCATCGAGCCGCGTCTGGTGCAAACGATTCTCGAAGCCCTGAACGATGAAACCGGCAGCCTCCTGGTGTTCCTGCCGGGGCAAGCGGAAATCCGCCGGGTGCATCAACAACTGGCCGATGCGCTGGGCGAGAGTACGCAGGTGTTGCTCTGCCCGTTGCACGGTGAACTGGACCTCGCCGCGCAACGCGCCGCGATCGAGCCGGCGCCGGCAGGCAAGCGCAAAGTGGTGCTGGCGACCAACATCGCCGAGACCAGCCTGACCATCGACGGCGTGCGCGTGGTGATCGATGCCGGGTTGGCGCGGGTGCCGCGTTTCGATCCCGGCAGCGGCATGACCCGCCTCGACACGCAACGCATCTCCCGCGCCAGCGCAACCCAGCGCGCCGGTCGGGCAGGGCGGCTGGAGCCGGGCGTGTGTTATCGCTTGTGGTCGCAGGATCAGCACGAGCAACTGGCGGCATACGCCAGTGCGGAGATTTTATCGGCGGACCTCGCCGGGTTGGCGTTGCAACTGGGTCGCTGGGGCGTGTCGCCGGGGCAGTTGGTGTGGCTCGACGTGCCACCGGCAGCGGCGTATGCCCAGGCGCAGGACTTGCTTGATCGACTGGGCGCACTGGACGGTGAAACGCTGACCCGTCACGGTCAGGCCATGGCCGAACTGCCGGCGCATCCGCGCATCGCCCATTTGTTGCTGCGTGGTCAGGCGCTCGGCCTGGCGGACATGGCGAGCGATGTCGCGGCACTGCTCGGCGAGCGCGATATCCTGCGCGGTGCCGGCGCCGATTTGCACAGCCGATTGGTGCTGCTGTCCGGCGAAGAACGTGCCGCGCGCGGTGCTCAGGGCGGCGTGCAACGGGCCCGGCAACTGGCGCGTCAGTATCGCGGTTACCTGCGCGGCAAACCGTCGGAGCCGGTCGGCGATCCGGATCATCCGCGTTGGCTCGGCGCACTGTTGGCGCTGGCCTATCCCGATCGTGTGGCGCAGCAACGTCGAGCGGGCGGCGCGGAATATCGCCTGGCCAACGGTCGCGCCGCGTTGTTCGCCGAAGCCGACAGTTTGATGAAGCAGCCATGGCTGGTGATCGCCGACCTGGGCAGTCGTCAGGGCCAGCGTGAAGAGCGAATTTATCTGGCGGCGGATTTCGATCCGGCGCTGTTCGATTCGGTGTTGGCCGAGCAAGTTCGGGTGGTCGATCAGCTGGATTGGGACGAGCGCGAAGGCGTATTGCGCGCCGAGCGTCAGCGCAAGGTCGGGGAGTTGATCCTCAGCCGTGAATCGTTGACCGGGCTCGATGAAACCGCGCGCAGTCAGGCGCTGGTGAATCTGGTGCGGCGCAAGGGGCTGGAGCTGTTGCCGTGGACGCCGGAGTTGCGTCAGTGGCAGGCGCGAGTGGCGTTGTTGCGGCAGTTGGATCTGGGCAGCAAGAATGAAAGTGAGTGGCCGGATGTCAGTGATGCTGCGCTGCTCAAAAGCCTCGAGCACTGGTTGATGCCGTATCTGGGGAAAGTCTCGCGGCTCAGTCATTTTGCCAATCTGGACTTGTCGAACATCGTTCATAACCTGCTGCCGTGGCCCTTGCCGCAGCGGCTGGATGAGCTGGCACCGCATCATTTGAGCGTGCCGTCGGGGTCGTCGATTCGCCTGGATTACAGCGAGCAGCCGCCGATTCTGGCGGTGCGGTTGCAGGAGTTGTTCGGCTTGGCCGAAACACCGCGCATCGCCGGTGGGCGCCAGGTGGTGAAGCTGCACCTGCTGTCCCCGGCACGGCGCCCGGTGCAGGTGACCCAGGATCTGGCGAACTTCTGGCGCAGCACCTATGCCGAGGTGAAGAAGGATTTGAAGGGGCGGTATCCGAAGCTATTCCATAAGTTAGACCCTTGGGTTGAATCGCTTAACAACAAAAAGATTGACAGGTAGCGATTGTAAACTGACGCATAACATATAGGATTGACTGATTCATCAGGGGGGGCGAATGTCCTACACCAATCCGCGTCACGAAGGTCGTCTGATTCTCATCCCGAATTTGCAGGATGCCTTCGCTATCCTGCATGTCAGTGAAGCGCCTCGCGGCTCTATTGAGTCAGCGCTTGAGGGGGCTGAATCCAATCTGCTTTATAAATGCGATGAAGTCGGTTCAGGGAATGACCGTGCCCTGTTCAATTTCCCATTTTTGTTTAGTGCTAATGGCAACCCTTGGCACGAAGCGAACGACTACTTGCTGAGTCTCATGCGTGATAGGGCTCCTGCAAGTCGACGCACTGATGATGTTAGGCGTCGTGCCAGTAAACTGTTGGATTACCTCCTATTCTGTGAGGATAACAATCTGGATTGGCTCGACTTTTCCGGTGCCCGTCCTTCGCTTCGCCCGACTTACAAGTACTTCTATCACCTGATTAAAGAAGGCCGTCGCAGTAATCAGGTCATCAATCAATATACCGCTGCGGTCTATCACTTTTATAAGTACGTTTCCGAGCATTGGCATTACCTCGATCTAAAGCGTGTTGATACGATCAAGCAAGTGCGGCTTATCGTGCAGAGCCCAAAAGGCGCGAAAATCATCGATGCTGAAAAGCGCAGCCAAACGCGGCGTACGCCGCCTAGTAGCTCCGTTCCTTTGGGATTCGTGCGTGAAGATGGCGAGGATCTTCGACCTCTCTCCAATCTTGAGTTAGGCGCGCTTTTGGAGGCCATTAATGAAAAGAAATGGTCAACGATTGAGCGGTTGATTCTTCTCACGTCTCTGATGACTGGAGCTCGTAAGCAAAGTGTTTTGACCATACGCTTGAAGCATTTGAAAGGATTTACAGAAGACAAACTAGTGCCGGAATGTGCCTATAAATTGCATGCCGGCCCGCGCACAGGCATTGATACGAAATTTGACAAAACTCAAGTTCTGTATGTTCCAAAGCAACTTGCTGAAGAATTGGTCACGCTTGCACGTAGTCCGATGATGAGGAGACGGCGGGAAAAATTTCGTGCTCAATTAGAAGTCAGTCATCCCGGTCTGTTGATAGAAGAGGACGATATGTATTTGTTTCTCTCCGATCAAGGCAATTGTTATTACATGGCTTCAAATGATCCGCGTTACGCAATTGTTAGGTCGCCACAGACAGGGCAGGTGACGGAAACAATAAAGCGAAAATTGCAGAGTACAGCTTCTAGCCAATTTCCAAAAGATTTTACATATCACTGGCTGCGAGCGACTTTTGCCTATCAACTCTACCAGCGCCTGCAACCGTTGGTTCAAGAAGGCGTTTTGAAATTAGGGGAGGATATTGATTTTATTCAAAAACGTATGCATCACGAGTCTAGGGAAACAACTGAAAACTATCTAAAGTTATTCAATATGACTCACGAAAAAGTCATCGCCCAAGAGGTGTGGGAGAAGAAATTGTTTAACGGTAACTACGAAGTCATGAAATTGACGGTCCAAGAATGAGTAGTCGGCAGCTGTTAGAGCATCGCGAAAATACAAAAATTATTACGCTAAATGAGTTGGTTCAGGAGTTTTCCGAACCTGAGCGTTTGCGATTGCAGCTGACCGTTAAGGTTAAAAAGAAGCCGTTAGATATTGGTAGTTTTGCATATCTCATTCGTGGTAAGAATAAAAGTGTTCATGATGATCGCGGGACGCCATTGGTGATTGAGTCGTTCGTTGAAAGTCGTCGTGAGCTGATTGTGAGAGTTTTGGAGTCTTTTGTCGGTCTGCGTGATAAGTCAGTCTTGGCAAATTTCTTCCATACCGAATATTTTATTGATTGGTTGAACGCTGAGGGTTACCGAGAAATATTTTCCAGTAGCGTGGATGCTCAAAAGGCATATCGAGATTATACAGCGCATCTAAATCAAAAAATATCCGATAAAAAGCTGAAGCCCCGGACCGCGTCAAGCTACCAAACTAGAGCATCCAGCCTGATCAAATTACTTTATCCAGATAATAGTGTCCATATTCTTGCTGGTGCAGTAAGGATTGTTCCAGATAGAGGTTCTGCAACAGCAGGCGCTGCTCATGTCGAGTTGTATAGAGATGTTTGCTTTGCCATTGCCCAGCAGTGCAGTGATTTTATCTTGAATAAAAAACCTTACCCGCTCGTGGTTGGAGTTAGAGATTATGAAGTTGTTATATTTCCGTCCAACCGAGGCGCGAGCAGCCCATTTAAGGATGCTGCTCCTTCATATAACTCAGCTGAGCGGCGAATTGCTACGGCCGAAGAATACTTCGCGGCCTTCGAGAGGCTTGGCCGAAAAAAGCCGAGAAATTATAATGTCGCGCGCGAACTAAGAAGCTCCCAGGCATCTTTGGATGCGGCTAATGAAGATGGGCGCAACTGGCATCGTCTTAATCTAGCGAGTCTTGCGGCGAAAGCCTATGCTATCCTTTTTTTTATGATTACAGGTGCCACTCCGGCTGAATTTGAGCAGTTTAGTTACGAAGACGCACTCAAAGTTGAAAAGTCCCCTCTCAAGAAAGAGTTGTCGGCTGTGAAATTTCGGGCTGGCGGAAAGTCAACGCTTTACAACATTGGGCGGGGCTCGGGTTTGTCGCTGCTGAAAGAGTATTTAAAGCTGCGTGCGTGGATTTTGGATGGTGCGAGACATGAGCGACTATTCTTTGCAATGCCTACGTCTGGTCAGCTTAGAACTTGCAAAAGCTTTGGTGATCTTAACGTGACAAGCTCCTTAGAAAAATTTTATGAGTTTATTAGCGGGGTCTTTCTTGATCCGACTGTACCAAGACTTTCAACTCGTAAAATACGCAAGCACAAAAGCACTGAAATGCACTCTGCACGTTTGTCGCCGTCCACTGTAGCGGCATCCCTCAATCACACCGAAGCGGTGAATCTTTCTACCTATGCAGAGGCAACACCTGAACAGCAGCAATCCGAGTTCAGCCTGTTTTGGGATGCAATACGCCACGCTGCTCATGTTGTGCGTGAGCGAAGCCGCAAGGCTGTAGCAAGTAGTGTCGCAATAGCGGCGGGTCACTGCGAGGATTTCAATAAGCCGACGTCTGCCACTGATGTGGGATTGATTATAGAGCCGAACTGCCGCACCCAATATGGTTGTTTGTACTGCGAAAACTATTTATGTCACGGCGATGAGGAGGATCTGCATAAAATTCTGAGTTTGCAATACGTGGTCAATGCCGTGCGTAAATCGGCCCCCGATGCAGCGCATACTGAGGCACTTTTCAAAGAGTTATCTATCCGGATCGAGTTTATAGTCGATGCTCTTAGTGAGCGCTCTAGCTCGGTGAAACAGACAGTCGAAAAGGTTAAAGCTAAGGTGTTTGAATACGGCGAGTTAACTAAGTTTTGGGAAGTCCGGTTGGGTCGCTATGAAAAAATGGGGATCGTATTTTGAGTGCTGCTGTTCAGTCGATAGGTAGTCTTTTTTCTAGCGGCCAGTTTCCAGTCACCAGCCAGCCAGATAGTGCGGCTCAGCTGTATGGGAAGCCCGCGTCGGATTTTGTTATCTGTCGCACTGAGTATGGCAATGCAACGGCAGTGTACGGCGAGTCTGTATGGGACTTTAACCCGTACAGGCTGAGTGCAAAAAAAATTGGCCGAATACGCTTCGATATGGTGTTCGGTGATTATGGTCATGATCAGCAAGCGCTGATCGAAGAAGCCAAATATCTTCTGTATTGTCTTATTTATTTCGCTGGCGGTGGGCGGATTGGTAAGCTGAGTGCATCTACGATTATTTCATATTGGGTTGTGCTGCGCATCGCTATGAAGTTCTGCTATGCGCAGAAAAAGAAGTCAATGGTTGGTGTGCTGTCCTTGCAGCAGCTTTTTACCGTGCCTGTTTATCTAGCGGCTTTTGTTAGTGAAAGTAATTTTGACAAGACGGTTCTTAGTGGGATATTGCACGGATTGATTAGTGTGGGCGAGGAACGCCTAGGGTATGTTGTGCTGAATCCAAGAGTTTTTGATTTGAGAAGACCTGATTCTAAACAGCATCCGGTAATTCCGACACGCCTTTATTTGAATTTAATAAATATTTGTGGCGACCTGCTCGATCATCTTTACTTGGGTGTTGGGAATATTGATTCATTTATATCGTGCTTTGCTGATGAGTATTTCGGTCTTACTCCGCACCGTCAAAAATCTTTGGGGGTTGGTGGTAAGTCGCGCTATCGCCCCGGTATTCAGCAAGCAATAGAGGAATATGGTCTGGCTGCGGTTTTTGTCGGTGAGTTTGCCTGTTCCGAAAAGAGAAAGCTGCAGCGAGTCCTTCTCAAGATGCAGTATGTGGTGAGAATGGTGATACACCTATATACCGGCATGCGTGATCAAGAGGTGATGCGTATGTCTTATAACTGCTTATCTGATCAAGTCGTGAGATGTTCAGTGGTTGATGATCAAGGTTTTATGCGCGATCAACCGCAATCAGTACACATATTATCGACTACCACGAAGTTTAGCGGTTACAAGAAAGAAAGCGCATGGTTCGCGGCAGGCGAAGTCGTCAAGGCGGTCGAGGTTGGCCAGGCGATTTGTCGTGGTTTAGCCCGGCTCTATAGGATTGAACTGGATGATCGTTGTCCGCTATTCATCAATCCGTCCGTCCTGTGTAAAACGAAGAATTGTGCAGAAGTTGGTGTAACAGACTTTACATTGAGAGCAACGATGGGCAGTGCTTTGAAATCCTTATCGATTCAATCAGAGGATTTACAAGAGTTGGCTCAGAGCGACCCTTCTCGTGACTTTTACAATGAGCCAGATTTTGCAGTAGGCCAGCCCTGGCCGCTGACTAGCCATCAATTCCGACGTTCGTTGGCCTTCTATGGAAGCAGTAGCGGCTTTCTCTCGCTACCGACTCTGCGAGCGCAGTTCAAGCATATGACCATTCAGATGGCGCGCTATTATGCGAATGGCTTTGATAACTTGCGCACCATTTTTGGCTACTATGACGAGAAGAAAATAGACTTCGTGCTACCATATAACCACTTTGCTTTCGAGTTCCAGATGGCCATGCCGATGTCGGTGGCCAATCAGTTGATTGCAGATCTGCTGTTCAAAGAAGAACCGCTGTTTGGTGGCACCGGTTCATACATGCAGAGGCAGAAAGAACGTGTTGAAGCTGGCGAGATAAAGATTGAAGATATTCGTGCCGATACAGAGCTTCGGGTGAAGAACGGTGCAATTAGCTATCGGCCAACGCTACTCGGTGGTTGCACCAAGGTGGGCCGCTGCGATTCCTTCATGCTCGGTGACTATACTGAATGTTTGTCCTGCGAGGGTGCGATTATCAAGCCCTCCAGGTTAAGTGCGGCCATTGAGGATGCGAAAAACGAGTTGTCAAACTACGCAGAAGACTCAGGCGAATATCAAATTGTGAAGGGCGATATTGAGCGCCTAATGGTTTTCAAGACTCGCCTGATCGACACTGTGGAGCTTTAGTCATGAAGTCTGGTGAAGGAATAAGCAAGGGGGTTGGTGCCTGTCAGGAAGCTTTGCAGCGCCTTCTCGATGGGAAGCCTTTTATGCCCGAGCATGTAGGGCTAGACCTATCCAAACTTACCGCGAGCATCGTCAGTCATGAGGCTGGATTTGACCGTGGTTATCTGAAAAAGTCTCGCAAAACACATTTGCCATTACTCGCAAAGATCGAGGCTTGTCGTGCTGAGGCTGACAAGGGCTGCGGCTCATCAAGTGGTAAAAGCATTAAACGTTTAGCAGATAAAGTTTTGTTTTTAGAAAAAGAGCTGGCGATGGTCAGTTCGCAGCGTGATCGAGCGCTTACACAGAACCTCCAGCTATGGGCGCGCGTGAGAGAACTGGAACTAGCTGAGCGTCAGAACAAGTCACGCCGGGTTCGGCTACATCATTGATAGATTTACGCCTCCTCGACAGCATCACAAGCGTCGGGGAATGTTCTAGCTAGTAGTCTGGATAATGAGGTTAGGGCCGACAGCATTAATGCAATTTCAAGCCTTCTTGAGCGCCAGCGTCGATCAGGTGGGCTAAAGCTCTGACGCCTGAGGCAGTAGGCCGCATGGATCGCATGCAAGCACGCTTGCGATGCGATACAGCTTCTCGACGGTGATGTTGACCTCGCCACGTTCGATCCGCCCTACGTAGCTGCGGTCGATATTGCACGCCAGCGCCAGTGCATCCTGGGAAATCCGGCAGGCCTTCCTCTGCACTCGGATGCGTTCCCCTAACGCTTTCGCCAACTTATCCATGACCGTCTCAATTCAACTTGAGGCGGCACTATCGTGCGTTTGCGGACGCACAGGCCACGGATTATAATCCGCATTTCTTTCGCGCTAACTCTTCTGGTGCCTCAATGAAATCGGCCTCGTTTATCTTCGACAGGCGTCTGTATGAGCTGCTTCAGGAGCCAGGGCGTACAACCTTTACGACCCGTGAACTGCGCGATGCCTATGCTGCTCGCCTGAATGGCACACATTTCCGTATCGCCGATGTGCGACGCTATGTGTATGAGCAGATCCGTCGACTAGTGCGCGCGGGCTGGGTTGCACTGGACGAGGACCGTCGTGTCCGAGGACAGGTCTACCACCTGCAGCCGATTCCGGCACACCTACAACTGGAACTGATCGACAACGGTTTTGAGAGCAGCCTTATGGCTGCCGGAGTGCCCGAACCAGACACGGCGGTACGCGACGTGGAGGCTTTGCCGGCCAATACGGATTTGCAGTTGGAGGCGCTCCACAAGGAAATCCGCTTGGACTTTCTCACTTCAATGGGCGAGGCAGAGCGATTCAAGCTGCTTCTGGACGAGATGCCGCATTTGCGCGACAAGGTTGAAGGCGATTACCTGGAGGCCAGGGATCGCAGTTCTCGCCTTCTGGGCCATTTACGCGCCATAGAAAAGACCCTCAAAACGCTCGCAGCGCCACGATGAGCAGATCGCTACGCAGCTGGCAGAACAGCTGCATCACCAAGGCGTTGGAGCACCTTACCGTCACGCAGCACTTCTTCTGCCAGGCAACGCCGGGAGCCGGGAAGACGCGCATGGCCGCGGAGCTGACCAGCCGACTGCTTCAGCAGGACAGAATTGACCTGGTGCTGTGCTTTGCGCCGTCCTGCCAGGTCGTGGAGGGTTTTCGTTCGACTTTTTCGGAAGTGCTAGGCAGACGTCTCGATGGCCAGATGGGTGCCGTGGGGGCGGCCTATACCTATCAGGCCATGGAATACCGTGATGAGGGATTCTGGCAGCTTCTTGATGACTACCGGGTGCTTGTGGTCTTCGATGAAATCCACCATTGCGCCGGCCACGATCCGCTCCTCAGCAATGCCTGGGGGCAGCAGATACTGCACCGGATACAGGATCGCGCTGTCTTCACGTTGGCCCTGTCTGGCACGCCCTGGCGTTCGGACGACAAGGCCATTGCCTTGGCTCGCTATTCGTCGCCCGAAGGGCATTTGATCTGCGATTACCGCTATGGCTTGAAAGACGCCATTGCCGACGGCGTGTGCCGATCCCCTCGCATTGTGTTGCTCGATAATCAGAAGGTGAAACTCACTGAAGAACTTGGCGCGGATAGCTCCGTCAGGCTGTTTCCCAGCATCGCCAAGCTTTTGGGGGAGTCACCTGTCACCTATGAGGAACTGCTGCGCCATGACGACGTGATCAATCCAATCCTCGACCTTGGCTACAGCAAGCTCAACGAGCTACGCCAGATCAAGCCTGATGCCGCCGGCTTGGTGGTGGCTACCGACATCGAACACGCTCAGCAAATAGCCCAGGCTCTGGAAACAATGGGTGAAGAGTGCCGTATCGTGACCAACAAAACCCCGGATGCGCAGCAAGTGATCAATGCATTCCGCAGCAACACCTGCCGCTGGATTGTCGCCGTAGGAATGATCAGCGAAGGCACCGACATTCCACGCCTGCAAGTGTGCTGCTATCTCAGCCGTATCCGCACCGAACTGCATTACCGGCAAGTGCTGGGACGGGTACTGCGACGCACAGGTGAATCGGATGACCAGGCTTGGCTATTCATGCTGGCAGAACCGAAGCTTCAGGGCTTTGCGGAGCGAATTGCAGATGACTTGCCGGATGACCTGGCCGTTTTGAGAGATGTGCAGATGCCTGGATTTAATCCAGACTCAAGGCCTGAACCGATGGGTGCTTCGGGCCATGTCAAGGGTATCGGCGATGCTGGGTTAGGTGGCGCAGAACCTGGTATTGGGTCGCAGGCTACGAACATCATTTCGCTGGGTGGCTTTGCAAATGAGCCCGCTTACCAGGTCAGCTTTTCCCAGCATTACCGGCAGCAGCTACTGGCTTGTTTCTGATGCTCAGCCAGTCGAGGCTGCTCGAATGATGCCGGTGTGCATGAATCCATAACCGGCCGGTGCCGCGTGGAACGTAATCGTGAGGTGCGTATGGAGGTTAGGTCGCAGGCATTGGTCGATGTCGTTGAGGATGTGATCTGCGACGTGTGCCGCTCTGGAACTCGTATCCCTGGCTATGGCCTTCAATACGGCAAGCTTGAAGCCCAATGGGGATATGGATCACAGCATGACGGAAAGCACTATCGGGTGCATCTCTGCGAGCCCTGCTTTTTCAGGGTGCTGAGTGGATTGCGTCGGGAGTGTATGGTCAATGGCATGTTCGATGATGAGCAGCCATTTTCCTCTGAGGATTTTGGCTTGGTCAGCAAGGGTAACTACTGGGAAAAGAGCTGATGACAGGACTGCGGCTGAGCGATCTTCTTGAACCCGTCATGCAGCTTGCTTACGAAGCAGGCCTACTTATTGAGTCAGAGCTTAATAGACCAGACGGCCCAAGGGGCAGTGGCTTTAAGGCAGACGTCGATGTTGAAATCGAGGTACTTCTGCGACAGCGACTGAAGCACATCCTTAATTGCGATTTTGTCGGAGAAGAAACGGGCTGCGAGCTATCAGGCCACCCATTTAGTTGGGTTGTTGACCCCAATGATGGAACAGGCGACTTCCTCAATCGTCGGCCGGGCTCTGCCATTTCTATCGGATTGCTGCATAACGCAACGCCAGTGCTGGGCGTGGTTTACGCCCCCGTCACGCCTAGTGGTCCTGACTGCATAGCATGGGCTGAGGGTGCACCGGCTTTACTGCGTAATGGTCGTCCCGTGAATAATGACCTGCAATCTGCGATCTTGGGTAAGCGTCCAGCCAAGTCACCTTCCGAACTCCAGCATTAAGGGCGATGGTGTCCGCGTATTTTTAAGCGGACGCGTTCGTCCTTAACGTTAGGATTTCCATGCGCCAACGAAGCTCTTACCCCGAACCGTTCAAGGTCCAGGTCGTTCAGGAATGCCTACAACCGGGTGCGACCGTCTCCAGCGTTGCCATCCGCCATGGCATCAACGCCAACGTCATTCGAAAATGGCTACCGCTTTACCGAGATCAGCTACCCGCGGCGTTGCCGGCGTTCGTTCCATTGAGGGCTACGCCCAAACGGCCGACTGCAGCATCGGTGATTATTGAGCTATCGCTTGGCGAGCAGTCAGTCACAGTGAAATGGCCAGTGTCCGATCCTGACGGCTGCGCCCGCTTTGTCCGGGGGCTTGCCCCGTGATCCGCATCGATAGCATCTGGCTTGCCACTGAGCCGATGGACATGCGCGCCGGCACCGAGACCGCATTGGCCCGTGTAGTGGAGGTATTCGGTGCGGCGAAGCCGCACTGTGCTTATCTGTTCGCCAACCGCCGCGCCAACCGCATGAAAGTGTTGGTGCATGACGGTGTAGGGATCTGGCTGGCCGCGCGGCGATTGAACCAGGGCAAGTTTCACTGGCCAGGCATCCACCGCGGCTCGGAAGTTGAACTCGACACCGAGCAGCTTCAGGCTTTGGTGCTCGGTTTACCTTGGCAGCGGGTTGGTGCAGCCGGTGCGATCACAGTGCTGTAGCGCCGGCCATTAGCCCATCGCTTTATCTGCGCTGATCGCCTGCTCTGGCACAATCAGCGGCATGACTTCCTCGCCCAATCTCGACCAACTGACACCTGGTGGTTTCGTCGGGGATGCGCTCCAGGTTCAGCCCGGCAAACTGGCGCAGGATCGTGGTTTCGTACAGCGCTTCCTCCATCGCTGGATCGCTGTAGCCGAACCAGTTCTGCAGCAGATGCACACGCAGCATCGCCATCAACGGGTAGGCCGGACGGCCACCTTCACCTTTCGGATAATGTGGCTCGATCAAAGCAATCAAGCCCTTCCACGGCACCACCCGATCCATCTCGATCAGGAACAACTCCTTGCGGGTTTGCTTGCGCTTGCCAGCGTACTCGGCGTCGGCGAAGGTCATCTGCTTCATCGGGAAACTCGGTGGGTGGGGTCGCGGTATTTTGCCAAATCAGAAAGTCTTTTTCAGAGTTTCCCTAGGCTGACAAGCCAAGCGCTGGATCGCAACCATCCATCACCTTATCCAGCTAGATCTGCCTCCTCCAATAAGTGCCGCACAAATCCCGGCGGGTGCAGATTTCCGGGAGGTTTGCGCCAGATCAGTTGGAGACGCTTTTCAAGCCCCGGGATGGGAAGAGCTACCAGCGCGCCACTGCGAACTTCGTCTTGTACTGCGGAAGCCATCACCAACGACACGCCGAGTCCCGCCCTCACTGCTTGTTTGACTGCCTCGGTGCTGCCTAGCTGCATACCGCTGCGAGGCACGCCCAGTTCGCCAAAGTATTCGGTCAGAAGCCGTCCGGTACCGCTACCCGGTTCACCTCCCAGCATCGGCAGGTCCACCAGACGATCACGTTCTATGCACCCTGCTTCAGCCAGCGCATGGTCGGGGCTGACGATAAGCACCAGCGGCTCGACCCGCCAGAGGCGGTGTTCGAAGTCGGGGTGAGGTAGCCACCATTCCATGATCGCGGCGTCGAGCTGGCCCGCCAGTAGCTGGTCGGCCACATCCGGGTTGGCGGCGATGCGCAGATCCACCTCGCCCCTCTCATTTGCGGTCGTCAGATAGTTGCGCACGAATGGCAGGAGAAGGTAGGTGCCGATGTTGGAGCTGGCCCCGACGCGCTCACGATTGCCATGCAGGGCTTCTAGCGCCCGGGCGTGCATGTCGAGCAAGGCGGTCGCATGCGGCATGAAGGCCAGCGCCCGTGTGGTAGGCTGGCAGCCGCTACGACTGCGCTGCACCAGCGTTACGCCGACCTGCTCTTCAAGCTTCTGCAAGTGCTGCGACACCGTCGGCTGGGCCAGCCCCAACGCCCTCGCCGCGCTCTGAAAACTGCCTGTTTGAACGATCGCTACCAGGCTCTTCAGCCAGACCGGATTCAACATGCGGCAGGCTCGGCCTTGGGCAGACGGTTCGCAGCGTTGATTGGGCGCGCACCTGCCAATGCCTGGATGATGTTCTGCGCTGCACAACGTTCAATCTCCAGGCGCACCGCGCGCACTGCCGACCCTATGTGCGGAGTGAACAGCGTATTCGGATGCGCGAGCAGCGCAGGATCGATCAGCCGCGGCCGGTCCGCGCGAGCCCAGTCTTCCATTTCGAATACATCCGCCGCATACCCGCCGAGCTGGCCTCGCTCAAGCGCCGCGAGCACGGCGGCTTCATCCACTACCGAACCACGACAGGGGTTTACAAGCAGAGCGCCCGGCCGTACGAGGGCAAGCAGCTCGGCGTTGACCAGATGCTGGGTATCGGCATTCAAGGGAAGCGCCAGCAGGATGAAGTCCGAGCTGGCGAAGAGTTCGCTGCACGCCACCTGGCGCAGGCCGAGCCGTTGCTCGGTTTGTGTATCCAGAGCCTTCGCCTCGTGGTACTGCAGGGTCGCGCCCCATCCCTGCAAGCGATCAGCCATGGCCAGTCCGATGGCGCCCATGCCAAGGATGCCGACCGTAGCGTTATCCAGCCCCGTGCCGTAGAACTGTGGTTGCCAGCCCTGGAACTCGCCAGAGCGGACGAACGCATCTGCTGCCCGCAGATGCCGCCCCAGCCCCACCGCCAGTCCGATCGCCAGCTCGGCAGTCGGGACCGTCAACAGATCAGGCACGAAGGTCAGCCAGACCCCGCGGGCAGTACAGGCGTCCACATCGAAATTGTCGAAGCCCTTGAGCGCGCAGCCGACTACACGCAGCTCAGGGCAGGCTTGAAGAAAGTCTGCATCGACCCGATCGGGCATGAACGCCATCATCGCCTGAGCATCGCGGCAGCGGCGCAGAATTTCCTCGCGCGTCAGCGTGCTGTCGGTCTGGTTGGTCATCAGCTCGCAATGTGGCGCCAGCAGTTGCAGGATCTCATCGTGTACTCGGTGAGTTATAACGAGTTTCGGCAGCATGGTTTGTCCTATTTGAAACGTTTGCGCAGCACGCCACTGAAGGCGTCTACTAGCGTGACCATGGCCAGGATGACCAGCAGGATTGCTGCAACCTCCTGGTACTGCATGATGCGCAGCGAGCCCATGAGTTCGAAGCCGATACCGCCGGCGCCAACCATGCCCATCACGGTGGAGGCGCGAAAGTTGTATTCCCAGCGGTAGATCGCCACGTCGGCGAACTGCGGCGTCACCTGTGGCAAAACCGCGTGCAGCAGCACTTGCATCGGCGTAGCCCCCGCCGCCCGAGCGGCTTCCACCGGCGCTTCGTCGACGTGCTCGATGGCCTCGGCGAAGAACTTGCCGACCATGCCGACCGAATGCAGACCCAGGGCAAGCACGCCCGGCAAGGCGCCGAACCCTACGGCTGCAACGAAGATGATGCCCATGATCAGCTCCGGCACCGACCGCAGGGCATTGAGCAGCACCCGGGCAACACCGAACACAAGGGGGTGCGGCGCCGTATTGCGCGCTGCAACGAAGGCCACCACCAGCGAGAACACCACTGCGATGGCCGTACCGGCGATGCTCATCGCCAAGGTGTCGATCAAGGGGCGAATCCAGCTTCGATAGCCCGAAAAGTCTGGCGGCATGGCCTCGCCTGCCAGGGTCGCGATGGAGGGCAGCCCGTTCAGCAGCGTGGTGGCATCGAGCAGCCCCACGTACCAGCAGGCCAACAGCACCACTCCGAATACAATCGCCACCTGCCCCAGCTGGCGCCACCAACCGAGGCCGAAGCCTCGAAGGATGTGCTCGCGTTGCTCTGCAGGCAGCGCCTGCACGTCGTAATGAGTAGACATATCGGTGCTCACATCGTGGCGAAGTCGAGGCCGAGCAGCGATCCCATGTTGCGGATCACATCGTAGTCGGCGTCGGTGATTGGCGCGAAGGCCTCGGCCTTGAAGTTGCGCAGCACTTCGGGATCGTCGATACCGACGAATACATCCCGCACCTTGGTTTTCAGCTCGGGGCTCAGGTTCGAGCGCATCGCCCAGGGGTACTGGGGGTATTCGCCGCTGTAACCAAGTACTTTCACCTTGCTCGGATCGATTAGGCCACGTTCGGCTACGTGATTGAAAATTACCTCCGACAGCCCACCCGCATCGGCGTTGCCGTTCGCCACGTTGACGGCAACGGCGTCATGCGTGCCCACAAAATGTTGTTCGTAGTCCTGCCCACCCGTCAAATCGGCCGTCTCAAGAAGCACGGTTTTGGGAATCAAATGGCTGGACGTCGATGCCCGGTCACCATAGGCCATCTTCTTGCCCTTAAGGTCGGCATACTCATTCACGCCTGACGCCACATTGGCGATAATCACCGAGCGATAGGTCGGCTTGCCGTCGATGACCATGGCAGCGAAGGGCTCGATGTCGCTTTTGCTTTTGGCCATGACGTAGGACAGCGGACCGAAATACGCCAGGTCGATACGGCCAAAGCGCATCGCCTCAATCATCGAGGAATAGTCGGTGGTTACGATCAGCTGCACCTTCTTGTCCAGATGCTCTTCCAGATAATCCTTCAGCGGCTGGTTACGCTTGATCAGCTCGGAGGCGTTTTCGTCCGGCAGCAGGGCAACCTTTAGCACATCCGGATCGGCATCGGCCGCTAGGGCGGACAAACTTGAAACAGCGGACAGCAAGCAAGTCAATAAGAGCGCGGATAAGCGTTTCATCGGGACATCTCCAGTGAAGGTTCGAGCATGACAGGTGGTTCAGCCGGAGCATTCGCTGGCTGAGTCGTAGAGCGGCCTGCATAGATGCGCTCAAGCTGCGCATCGGTGAGTTCCGAGGGCGCGGCATCGAAAACGATCTGAGAATCGGCCAGCCCGACGACGCGATCGGCGAAGCGGCGGGCATATTCGAGTTGATGCAGCGAAACGATGGCGGTGATGCCGTCTTCCTTGCAGATGTCGCGCAGCAATCCGAGAACACGGACCGAAGTGGCCGGGTCGAGACTGGCTACCGGCTCATCGGCCAGAATGATCGCCGGCTGTTGCGCTAGCGCACGCGCGATGCCTACCCGCTGCTGCTGGCCACCGGACAGTTTGTCCACCCGGCTTAGCGCCTTGTCTGCCAGACCGACCCGAGCGAGGCAACTGAGCGCAATCTCCTGATCGGCACGCGGCAGAGGAAACAGCGAGCGGAGCGTGTTGTGAAAGGCCAGCCGACCGGTAAGCACATTAGCCAGTGCGCTTTGACGTTCGATTAGCTGGTGGTGCTGAAAGATCATGGCGGTACGCCGACGATGCTGACGCAAGGCCGAGCCGCTGCCGAGTTCACCGAGTTCGCTGGTGACACTGCCGCCAGTGGGCGTGACGAGTCGATTGAGACTACGGAGCAAGGTCGACTTGCCTGCGCCCGAGAGACCAAGCAGCACGGTGAACTCACCACGCCGAAATGCAATCGAGGTATCGCGTAGGGCTGTCACGCCGCCTGGATAGACGACGCTCAACCGGTCGACCCGCAGCACGGCGTCCTGTATCGGATGGGGCGTCATTTGATCACCTTTCGCAATATTGCTGGCCGCACAATTGCGGTTCGCGATGCAAAGGGTAGAAATTCCTTGTTAACGCACTGTTTCTAAAGGATGACATTTCGATGAATACTTCGAATCTGCCGTAGCGGGGCGGCAAGCGAAGCCGTGGAAGAACGGGCGCAACGTAGCGTCTTTCTTCACGCGGGATACAGGAGGCTTTGATTGATACTGCTGCGGATTCGCTACAGTAACGTTGGGCCAGAACGTAATGCCATCCAAGCAAGAGAGCGCACACTAGGGAAACTCTGAAGAAGACTTCCAGATTTTGGCAAAATACCCGGATTCCACCCACCGAGTTTCCCGATGAAGCAGATGACCTTCGCCGACGCCGAGTACGCTGGCAAGCGCAAGCAAACCCGCAAGGAGTTGTTCCTGATCGAGATGGATCGGGTGGTGCCGTGGAAGGGCTTGATTGCTTTGATCGAGCCACATTATCCGAAGGGTGAAGGTGGCCGTCCGGCCTACCCGTTGATGGCGATGCTGCGTGTGCATCTGCTGCAGAACTGGTTCGGCTACAGCGATCCAGCGATGGAGGAAGCGCTGTACGAAACCACGATCCTGCGCCAGTTTGCCGGGCTGAACCTGGAGCGCATCCCCGACGAAACCACCATTCTCAACTTCCGCCGCTTGCTGGAGAAACACGAGCTGGCGGCCGGCATCCTCGCTGTCATCAATGGCTCTGGGCGACCGCGGCCTGTCGCTGCGCCAGGGCACCATCGTCGATGCAACGCTGATCAATGCGCCCAGTTCGACCAAGAACAAGGACGGCAAGCGCGACCCGGAAATGCACCAGACCAAGAAGGGAAACCAGTATTGTGTGTCACGAACACAGGTCAGATGACCTGTGCTGCTGTGCCGAAGATGGAAGTAGGCCTTCCGAAGTCGGCTTGCAGGAGCGGACTTCAAACCACCCGGTGCTGCTGCATCCAAAAGGTGTGGTGGTGAGCGACCGAGGAAAAGTCATCCCTGAGGATGGCAGGTGAGTATGGAGAAGATGAGCGAAAGCAAACCGTCCGATGACGCATCGTTATGCCCAAGGTGCTGCCGAAACTGAGGTGGAGTACTGGCTTCAGGACAAGTCGGGGCGTTACCTGCTTACGGACCCGATGGCAGCCGGTGTATAGGCGGCATGATCTTCATACAGGCTTTGGTACGGAACGTGAGAACCTTGTTCCAGATGCGAAGGAAAATGACAAATGGCCAACACCATGAGGAAGAATACCGATGCTGGAACGAGGGGCGGAGCTTCCCGTAGTAGCGATGAAGCCTCTGTAATGGAGGTGGAGCGAAGGGGCGGCGTTATCCGGCCGACGAGCGTTGCCAACCTCCGGGGATGAGTGGCGTGAGCTCGGCGAAACCTTATGACATAGCGAAACGCACGGTATGGGACGCCTACCAGCAGGTCAGGGCCAACCGCGGTGCTGCCGGCATCGACGATGAAACCATCGCCGATTTCGAGCGGGATCTGTCTAAGAATCTCTACAAGCTGTGGAATCGGATGTCGTCGGGGTCGTACTTCCCGCCTCCGGTCAAGCAAGTAGAAATTCCCAAGGCATCGGGAGGCACGCGCAAGCTGGGAGTGCCCACGGTTGGTGATCGTGTCGCGCAAACCGTGGTCAAGCTTCTCATCGAGCCGGAGCTGGACTCGATCTTCCACTCGGACTCCTATGGGTACCGGCCGGGACGATCAGCGAAGCAGGCGGTGGCGATCACGCGTGAGCGCTGCTGGCGATACGACTGGGTGGTGGAGTTTGATATCAAGGCAGCCTTCGATCAGATCAATCATGGGTTGCTGATGAAGGCGGTGCGCCTGCACATCAAGGAGGACTGGATACTTCTGTACATCGAGCGGTGGCTGGTTGCGCCGTTCGAAACGGATGACGGCATGCGCGTCCCACGCGAACGCGGCACCCCGCAAGGTGGAGTGCTCAGTCCCCTCCTGATGAATCTGTTCATGCACTATGCCTTCGACACCTGGATGCAACGTACCAGCCCCAACTGCCCGTTTGCCCGCTACGCCGATGATGCGGTGGTGCACTGCCGCAGTCGAAAGCAAGCGGAGTACGTGATGCGCTCCATTGCTTCACGGCTGGCTGCCTGTGGCTTGACGATGCACCCGGAGAAATCGAAAGTCGTGTACTGCAAGGACAGTAACCGTCGCGCAGGTTATCCGCATGTGAGCTTTACCTTCCTCGGCTTCACCTTTAGGCCGAGGAAGGCGCTCAGCAAACAAGACCAGCTCTTCACGAGCTTCCTTCCGGGAGCGAGTGCGGATGCCTTAAAGCGGATGCGGCAAGCGGTACGCAGGTGGCGACTCAATCGCCAAACCCACGTGACGCTGGTCGACGTGGCTCGGCTCTACAATCCAGTGATACAGGGGTGGTGGCAATACTATGGCTCGTTCTATCGGACAGCCATGCTTGGCATCTTCCAGCACATTGACCGCGCGCTTGAACGCTGGGCCCGACGAAAATACAAGGCCCTTCATAGGCGCAAGCGGCGCATTAGCCAATGGCTGGACAAGATGCGGACTGTGGTACCCCGGCTGTTTCATCACTGGCGAGTGACCGGGCAGCAAGGTTGGATAACGGGAGCCGTATGACGCGAGAGTGTCACGTACGGTTCTGCGAGCGGCTGCGGGGGCAGTTCCCGCGGCCGACTCACCATTTCGGCAGTGCGACCTGAAAGTCGCATGGGTTTCTGTTCCGCAGGTTAACGCCCGACGGAACCGACTGTTCCACCACTCGTTCCCTACCCAGACAGGCGTGGCCGGTAACAGCCGGGTCTGAAGCTCTGGGGACAATGTAACCGCCGATATTTCGGTAGGTCGAACCGCGAGGCCAGACTGAATCTGCCAGCATCAAGGCGGAGAGGCGCTAGGGATGAACAGGTACCCGCCAACTGCACGGGGGTGATGGTGCTCGCTTGGCGACTGGCTTCTTGCTGGAGGTTAGAGATTGCTTCGGCAATTGCCTTGGTCTGAGCCACATAGCTGCCGGATAGGTTGGCAATCACAATGCAGCAACGCGGTAACTCCAGAGCGGCGCTCATCAGGCAGCTGAGTGTGTAGGTGCTCACGGTAGCCAGCGTACCGCCGCCGATGACAGTAGTGCTCGCGTTTTCAAGGTAGGGCGGCAACTCATCGAGCATGATCAGGGTCGGTTTGTCCCCGATAATTTTCTTCCAGCCAGCCTGATCGACCGCGCGAGGGCCATTGACCCAGTAGGGCTTGATGGCTTCCTCTTCGCCTAGTTGGGTAGTCGCGAATGATGGGGTTGAATGTGCATGCCTGCTTGACTGTCTTGAGCATCTGCTCGACTCCCTGAGAAATACTTAATCGTTGCTCGACTGACTGGAGGGTGGGGTGGGCTGCGGAATGGAAAGCTCCTGACTCACCTGCTGCAGAAACCACTCACGCATGGTCAACCCACGCGCCTTGAGTGCGGCGTAGATCTGCTGCTTTTGGGCAGGATCAACCTCGATCACAACGCGATTGCTAGTTTTCATAGGCATGGGCACCTGGCTTAGGTTTGTAACGTGACGTGATGTTATGTTCGAAGGGGAGGGGCTGGAAGCCCTGGCGTACATTAATTTATTTTCTCTTTTAGGAGCATCTTGAGGTAGGCCCCCGTGGCCTGGCCGTTACTTCTGCCAAGTACTAAAAACGGGGTACCGGCCGGTCATCATGGCCTTCGACTGCTCAGGGTTAAGATCCTGTTGTTGCTCCTGCCAGTTGCCTGATCAGACGAAACGTCCCCGGTATGAGCGGCGGGCTGCTAGTCCAGATGCCGACTCGCCTGGGGACCAGCCCGAATTACACCGGGACTTATGGGCTGAGTGGGCAGCTATCGCAGGAACCACAGCAAGGCTTGCCGTGCATGGAGTCCCAATATTGCCGCTCAGCCTCTTCCCAGTCCCGCAATGCGAAAGCCAGTTCGGTAGCCTGCTTTGCATGGTCATGGCAGCGTCGAATTCGTTTAGGACGGCGGCGTCCATACAGGCCGCAGAAGCAGCGCCTTTTTTGGTTGATTACCCGCCGGGACTTTTCCCACACGCTAAACAAAGGCACTGTTCCGGAGATCACATCCAAGATAGGTCGCTCTTTGGACTTTCTGCGCTTGAGCCCTAGCTGATTTACCGCAAGATCGTTAGCGATTTTGCCACTGATTGCGCTCGCAGCCTTCTGCGCTCGCAGTTGATGTCGAGCTGCGTCGCCGTGTGCCCACGCGGAACCATTCGGCCATCTGCGCAGAGTGCGAGCGCGCTCTTGAAGCTTTAGGTATTTGTAGATTGTCTCAAGCCAGGCACGAGCGGACGGCTCGTCTGAGACAGGAAGCGGATTGGCGCCCGCGTAAAACAGACAGAACGTACCATCATAATTGATGTGCCGTTCCGGGCAAAAGCCTGGCAAGTGATGTGGTGTGCTTTCGCGTGCTTCTATCCATTCACCGTCTTGGCGTAAATGCAGCTTGTAGGGGAGCGTTCTCCCGTCCACCAGCCGAATCGGAAGATCAAGCGTTGCTGTCTGCGGAACGGATGTTACACAGGTACCCCCGAAATCTGGGGCGACCTGTGCAATCAGGTCGAGCGCTGTGCTCAACGGCTGCCGTCTACTTTCTGGCGGGAGTGGGGCTGCACCTGACGCTCATCTGCGCGAATGATGGCGGCGGAACCCGCATAGGCTTCCGAGCGAGCTTGCTTCGCAGATGCGTCCCCATCATCTGCCAGGGCTTCGGTAGCTTCGTTGTAGTCCAGGTGTGATGTCTTACGACTCTTCCCAAACAGGTTCTGCACAGCTTTCGATGCTGCGTCGTAAGCTACTTGCCCGATCGCGGTTTCCACCCCCGAACACGCGCATTGGCGTTTCTCAGACTCGATCACGCTACGCCCGATAGCGCACCTAACTCTATTACCCTTGGCGCCCAGGCGCGTGACGGCTATTGGGCCCAGATCGAAGCCAATCGCGAGGCCGAGGTCGCCGGTTTCAATACCTTCGGCGTTCAGCCGCTCAATTGCGAGATTGAAGCTGCTGCGCAGTGCACCTGCTAGCCGTGTGGCCTCGGATACTGACTTCTCTTCGTCAGTAGTATGCGCGGTGCCGTCACAGGATAGGGCTTGCACGCAGTCTCCGATGAAGCGCACCCGGCGCCCTTCGAAGTCGGAAGTCACGACCCGCTCCAGCTCGGAGCGGATGACATGCAAAGTCCGCACGACATCGTCGGTCTTCTCGTTGATGTGATCGGCCACGTAGGCTGTGAAGCCATCAATATCGGCGTAGAGGCTCACCATCTCCTGTCGCTTCGAGTTGGCCGGAGTCAGCGAGTAAATGTCCATATCACGCAGGGGTGGGGTTTGGCGGGAAAACTGGTAACCGCCAATGGGGTTCTTTTTCAGATCCTCACGCCACTCCTCGACGATCTCGTCGGACGTGACATCCAGCTTGGCCGCATCCTGACATGCCTTGATCTCTATCGCGGTTAGGGCAGATTTTTCCGGCTCATCGCTTTCCGCAAGGCCGATGGCCTTACGAGCATTGTTGGTCAGATAGATACCCCTGGCCTTGTTATTACTGGCCAGTTTCGCGGCATGGTTCGCTGGATCGCCCAGGAACAAGGGTTCGCGGTACCCGCTGCGGCCATTGTTTACAGCAAGAGCTAGGCCGGTATCGATGCCAATTCGAACCTTGGCTGCTGGGATTTGCTCATCGTCGTCGCCCGTCTCTGCAAGCACGTCAATGATCAATTGCGCAGTCGCAACGGCGCGTTGAACACGCTTGGTCTCAGCGCCGGACTCAGTGTTGTACGGCTTAGTGAAAAGGGAGTGCAGCCGCTGACTGTGGAAGTCGACGCGGCGCGCATCAACCTTGTTGAGAATTCGCTTGACTGCCCGGTAGTGCTGGTCAAGAAAGCGCAGCGTGCGCTTGTGACACTCTGTGCCCTCGACTGCAGTGATGTTCAGCATGTCCTCGAGATTCATGATGTCCGCATACATGTGGACCCCATCCACGCGGTACGCGGTACTGGTAGGAATCGATTCCAACGACATGTCGCGCACGTAATCCTTGATGGTGATTTCCTCAACATCAGCGATCTTCTGGTCTATGTGTTTTGCAGCGCGATCATGGTTCCAGCTCTTGCTCATCGATCACTCCTTCGGGTGATTGGGCGCGCTGCAATGCGGTAGGCAAGCGCATGCCAAATTTGCTTGTTGACAGATATCCGTTACTTCGGTCCTAGCTTGTTGAAAATGGTGCGTAGCTGATTGCAGGCTGGAGATAGGCTGGAGGGCAGCTGGTCTTCACTTTTCGTTAGGCGATATCCGATGGTTGTCAGCCCTTTCAGATCTGACGGCAGATGTACCTCGTCACCCCTAGGCTCAAGAAGGAAGGTTCGTGCCCTGCCAAGTCGTCCTACGAACAGGCCAAGCTCGAAAATGACGTTGTCGCGCGGCGTATTCTTGGTTTCCTCGCGCATTGTGACGGAGTCGTCCGGCTGTGCGATTGCGATGGCAAAATCGCACTCGTCCAGTTGCTCTTCGAGGCTTTCAAGGGCGTACTGCGATGCGCGGAAAACGCCTTGTGTCCAGGTCTTTACGAAGAACTTGTCGTGCTCAAGGTTATTCTCGATTGCCCGGGCAATAGGGAGTGCCTCGACCGAGCAAATGATGAATACGTGGGATGACTGATGGGCAGGAAGCACCATGTCGTTTCGCTGGTGTAGTCGATCGACCAGTTGCCGAGTGACCTGTCGCCAAACCGAGGGATACGCGTCCGCAATGGACTTGAAGTCTGCCGCGCTGACCTTCAAGACAATCGAGGGCTCGGTGGCCAGTACAGTAGCAGAGCGCTTCGCTGTTGGGACCAGAGCAGCCATTTCTCCGACGTGATCGCCGCCCCCTCGTGTTGCGACTTCACGATCATGGACCTTCACCTGGAAATGCCCTGTGATGATGAAATAAACCTCGGAGTCCTCCGCGTCCTCGGTAATGAGCACAGCATCCTTAGCGATCTCCTCCAGCGTTCCTACCTCTGCGAGGCGGCGTGCTAGGTCTTGATTTCCGAGTACCAGCTTCTGCTCAAGCAGTACTTCCTCAAGAACGGCGCGGCCTGACGGCCCTTCAAAGCGATCGATCAACTTCCCAGTAGTCATGATGGTGAGCATTCCCTTGCGAAGAGGTTGCGGGGGCGTTCACAGAGAAATGGGGACGTGCGTCACCCTTTCAAGGGGCGCTGAAGAAAAGATCTGGGCATGGCGGGCGCTCAGGGACGCAGGTTCAAACTCTGTTTGATTGCATTCGGGAGTAGTGGGCCGAATGTTCAGTGTCAAACATTTTGTGCTGTAAGACCTGACGTGCTCTGGTACACCTGTCAAACCTTCTCTTGATTGGCGTCAGTTTTTGTCAATCAATGGGGGTGAGTTTGACGGTCAATGGGGAGTCGCCGAAATAGCATCATAGGTAGGGATTACGGGCGATTTGGCGGTGTCAATCGAAGGAACGTAATTTGATACGAAGCATTACTGGCCGGATGATCCGCTGGTGGCCGAAGCGACCGCGCGGATCAAACCGCGCAAATAATCCCTGAAACTGAACACAAGGCCTGTGGCGAGGGAGCTTGCTTGTGGCGAGGGAGCTTGCTCCCGTCGGGTCGCGTAGCGGCCCCATAACGGTTTATCAGACTGCAATGGTTTTACGCCTGCTGCGCAGTCGAACTGGAGCAAGCGCCCTCGCCACGGCGAGGTCATCTGACTCAGGTTCTTGTCGCAGCCTTCGCCGTCAATTGTTCCCGGCAGTAATCCGCGAACAACTGCGCCGGTTTGGTCAGTTGCCCGCGCTTCAGCCACGCCGCCACCAGCCCCGAGCCGGTGACGTCTTCGACGATGTCTACGCACACCACTTTCTGCCCGTCGTAGGTGCATTCCGAATGCGGGCGGGTGACCAGGATCGAGAAGCCGAACCCTTGCCCGACCATGCCCCGGACCATCTCGATCGACGGTGAGCTGAAGGCAATGTTTGGCGTAAGGCCAAGCTCTTCGAACAGGCTGACGAAGTAGGTCCGGCTCGGTTGCACGTCCAGCAGAATCATCGGCTCCAGGCACAGGTCGCGCAGCGAAACCTGTTTGAGCTGGGCGAAGCGGTGATCTGCCGGCAGCAGTGCATAAGGCCGCTGCGCCGGCATCAGCGGTTCGGTTTCGATGGTGGCGTCGAGGTCGTGTTCATAGAGGATCGCCAGGTCGAAGGTGCCCGACGTCAGCCCTTGCACCAGCTCTTGCTGCTCGCCGTCGCGGATGCGGATTTTCACCCCCGGATACAGCGCCGAGAACCCGGCAATCAATTGCGGCAGGTACAGCGGCGCGACGGTTTCGAAGCAGCCAATGTCGATTTGCCCGGCCACCACGTCGTTGTCGGCCAGGGCGTTCTGTTCGAACTCCTTGGCCATGCGCAACAGTTCCTGGGCCTTGCGGTAGAAGCGTGCACCGCTGGGGGTCAGGGACACGCCTTGCGCATGGTGACGGATCAGCAGTTGCACGCCGAAGCTGTCTTCCAGGCCTTTGATCGCCGTGGAGATCGCTGGCTGAGCGATGTACAGCTTGCGCGACGCCTCGGCGACGCTGCCGCATTCGACGGTGGTGATGAAGTACTTCAATTGACGCAGGTTGTAGGCAGCCACGGCAAACCTCGGGGTGGATGGACTCGACATCCAGGCAATTTTTGCGCCGACTGCGTCCGTTCTGACGACGGTGTTGTTGTGCCTGAACAATAACCACATACCGCGCAACCGTGGAGATGGGCTGCCCAGTTTTTTCATGGTCTGCGAAGACATTTTTACTATTTTTCCTCGACACGGGCCTGGGCCACCATCCAGACACAAGAAAAGCCCTTGGAGCATCTGAACGTGTTCGAGCTTACCTACTGGCAAAACAAAGCCGCTGCGCTGACGTTTCCCGACCAGGCCCTGATCGATGGTCAACCCCGCTCGGCGCAGTCGGGCCAGACCTTCGCCGCGATCAATCCAGCCACCGGCCAGCGTCTGGCCAGCGTGACCGCGTGCGGCGCTGAAGACGTCGACGTCGCGGTCAGAAATGCGCGGCAGGTGTTCGAGGCCGGCACCTGGTCGGCGCGTTCGCCGGCAGAGCGCAAACACGTGCTGCTGCGTCTGGCCGATCTGATCATGACCCACCGCGAAGAACTGGCGCTGCTCGATTCGCTGAACATGGGCAAACCGGTGATGGACGCCTACAACATCGACGTGCCGGGCGCCGCCGGAGTGTTTCGCTGGTACGCCGAAAGCCTCGATAAGCTCTACGGCCAGATCGCCCCGAGTGCACCAAACGTGTTGGCAACCATCACCCGCGAAGCACTGGGCGTGGTCGCCGCTGTGGTGCCGTGGAACTTCCCGCTGGACATGGCCGCGTGGAAACTCGCGCCAGCGCTGGCGGCAGGCAATTCGGTGATCCTCAAGCCCGCCGAGCAATCGCCGTTTTCCGCCCTGCGTCTGGCTCAGCTGGCGCTGGAAGCCGGGCTACCGGCGGGCGTGTTGAACGTGCTGCCTGGCATCGGCGAACAAACCGGCAAAGCCCTCGGTTTACACCCGGACGTTGATTGTCTGGTGTTCACCGGCTCCACCGAAGTCGGCAAATATTTCATGCAGTATTCCGCGCAATCGAACCTGAAACAGGTGTGGCTGGAGTGTGGTGGCAAGAGCGCCAACCTGGTATTCGCCGATTGTCAGGACCTGGATCTGGCGGCCGAAAAAGCCGCGTTCGGCATCTTCTTCAATCAGGGCGAAGTGTGTTCGGCCAACTCGCGGTTGCTGGTGCAGCGTTCGATTCATGACGAGTTCGTCGAGCGTCTCAAGGCGCAGGCCGAACGCTGGTTGCCGGGCGATCCGCTGGACCCGTCGAGCAGCGCCGGGGCGATTGTCGACAGCCGTCAGACCGCGCGCATCATGAAGTTCATCGAGCAGGCCGAACGCCTGGGCGCGACCAAGGTGTGTGGCGGTCGGCAGTCGATTTTCAACGGTTCCGACAACTTCATTCAACCGACGATTTTTACCGGCGTGAGCCCGGACATGCCGCTGTTTCGCGACGAAGTGTTCGGCCCGGTGCTGGCGGTCACCGCCTTCGACGACGAGGCACACGCCTTGCAACTGGCCAACGACAGCGTCTACGGACTGGCCGCGTCGCTGTGGACCGACGACCTCAATCGCGCCCACCGCGTGGCGCGTCAATTGCGCGCGGGCACGGTGTCGGTGAACAGCGTCGATGCGCTCGACGTGACCGTGCCGTTCGGTGGCGGCAAGCAGTCCGGCTTCGGTCGCGACCTGTCGCTGCACTCATTCGACAAATACACCCAGTTGAAGACCACCTGGTTTCAGCTGCGCTCATAACAGCCGCTCACAACAAAACGGAGAACTGGCGATGACCACACCACGTGAAACCCGCGACTACCAGGCCGCCGACGCTGCGCACCACATTCACGCATTCGTCGACCAGAAAGCGCTCAACGACGAAGGACCGCGGGTGATGGTCCGTGGCGAGCGCCTGCACCTGTGGGACAACGATGGTCGGCGTTACCTCGACGGCATGTCCGGGCTGTGGTGCACCAACCTCGGTTACGGGCGCAAGGACCTGGCGGCTGCGGCGACCCGACAGCTTGAACAGCTGCCGTACTACAACATGTTTTTCCACACCACCCACCCGCAAGTGATCGAACTGTCGGAGCTGTTGTTCAGTTTGTTGCCGGGGCACTACAGCCACGCGATCTACACCAACTCCGGCTCCGAAGCCAACGAGGTGCTGATCCGCACCGTGCGGCGTTACTGGACGATCCTCGGCAAGCCCGAGAAGAAAGTCATGATCGGGCGCTGGAACGGTTACCACGGTTCGACGCTGGCGGCGACGGCACTCGGTGGCATGAAGTTCATGCACGAAATGGGCGGCATGCTGCCGGACATCGAGCACATCGACGAGCCGTATTTCTTCGCCCACGAAGGCAACCTGACCCCGGCTGAATTTGGCCTGCGGGCGGCGCAGCAACTGGAAGCGAAGATTCTCGAACTCGGCGCCGACAAGGTCGCCGGTTTCATCGCCGAACCGTTCCAGGGCGCAGGCGGGATGATCTTCCCGCCAGACAGTTACTGGCCGGAAATTCAGCGGATCTGCCGCAAGTACGACGTGCTGTTGTGCGCCGACGAAGTGATCGGTGGCTTCGGTCGCACCGGCGAATGGTTCGCCCACGAGCACTTCGGTTTCGAGCCGGACACGCTGTCGATCGCCAAGGGCCTGACCTCCGGCTACATCCCCATGGGCGGGCTGATTCTGTCGAAGAAAATGGCGCAGGTATTGGTAGAGCAGGGCGGGGTATTTGCCCACGGCCTGACCTATTCGGGGCACCCGGTGGCGGCAGCGGTGGCCATCGCCAACCTCAAGGCGTTGCGTGATGAGGGCGTGGTGACGCGGGTCAAAAATGACATCGGGCCGTACCTGCAACAGTGCTTGCGCGAGGTGTTCGGCAATCACCCGTTGGTGGGCGATATTCAGGGCGTCGGCATGGTGGCGGCGTTGCAGTTGGCTGAAGATAAAACCAGTCGCAAGCGCTTTGCCAACGAGAACGACATTGCCTGGCGCTGCCGCACGATTGGCTTTGAAGAAGGGGTGATCATTCGTTCGACGCTGGGGCGGATGATCATGGCGCCGGCGTTGATTGCCAGTCGTGAAGAGGTTGATGAACTGGTTGGCAAAACCCTGAAAGCGGTTGATCGTACGGCTCAGGAATACGGCCGGCTCTGATATCGCAGGAAGGTCCTTCGGACCTTATCGCGAGCAGGCTCGCTCCCACATTGGGACTGTGTCAACCTCGGTAGAGAGGACGACATGGAACCCCTGTGGGGGCGAGCCTGCTCGCGATAGCTTTCTCTCCCGCAACCTATCTCTAAGCTTTTGCACCCGTCCCGTGCACCCCCGCAAACAGCGCTCGTTTTCAGTGCGCACTACCCAGTTTTTTCATCACTCCCAACGACATATTTCCTGATTTTCCTTCTCCCGGCCTTGCGCCAACATCGACCTCGCCAGACAGCCGAACGCTGCCCACAAAAAAGTCCATCAGAGACCACCCGTGGCAGCTCTTCTCCAAACGCCGCTGGCCGTACTGCCCATGACAAAACTAAATCAACAGCTTTGGGAGTGCTCCATGATCAAGTCCTTGCTTACCCGCGTTGCTCATCCATTTGCGATCACCGCCATTGCCGCGACGGTCGCTACCAGCGTCCAGGCCGGCACCCTCTCCATCGGCCACACCACGTGGGTCGGTTACGGCACGCTCTACCTCGCCCAGGACCTGGGCTACTTCAAGGAAAACGGTCTGACCGTTGAATTGCCCGTCGTCGAAGAAGCCTCGATGTACATGGCCGCGCAAGCGTCGGGTGAATTGTCCGGCTCGGCGTCGACCATCGATGAGGTGCTCAAGTACCGCCCGCAATTCTGCTTCAAGGCTGTAGCTGCACTGGATGACAGCCATGGTGGCGACGGTGTTCTGGTGGGCAAGGACGTCAAGAGTCTGCAGGAGCTGAAAGGCAAGGCCGTGGCGGTCAACGAAGGTTCCACCTCGCAATTCTGGCTGTCGTACTTGCTGAAAAAACACGGCATGAGCATGAGCGACATCACCGTGCAGAACATGACGGCCGACGACGCCGCCACCGCGTTCATCGCCGGTCGCGTGCCGGCCGCCGTGACCTGGGAACCGCACCTGTCGATGGTGCGCAGCAAGCAACAGGGCAAGGTGCTGATCGACAGCAGCAGCACGCCGGGGGTGATCGTCGATGTGGTTGCGCTCAACTGCACCGTTATCGAGAAACAGCCGGAAGACGTCAAGGCCTTGGTCGCCGGTCTGTACAAAGCGGTGCAGTACACCAAGGATCATCCGAAGGAAGCCTACAAAATCATGGCCAAGGGCGTCGGTGGTTACCTCGCCGATCCGAAGGAACTGGAAGCTGCCGCGCAAGGCGTACGCTTCTACGATCAGGCCATGAGCGAAAAACTCCTGGGCTCGCCGGGCAAGCCGGGCGACAGCGAACCGCTGATCAAACTGGCCAATGAAACCGCCAGTGAATTGCAGGGCAAACCCTACAACGTCAGCAATGACGACCTGATCGACAACCGCTTCGTCACCCCGCTGTAGGAGGTTCGCATGTTCAAGCGCAATTCATGGCTGAGCCGCTGCATCACGCCCAAGACCGGCCTGCCGGTGTCGGTGATCTGGAGCGCGAGCGGTCTGGCCTGGGTGTTGTTGGTTGGCCTGTGGGCCGGTTTGTCTTACGGCGGCGTGGTGCCGGGCATGTTCCTGCCGACACCGGGCGCGGTGGTCGAAGCCGCTGTGCGCCTGAGCCGCGACGGCACGCTTGGCCTGCATGTGTGGGCCAGTCTTGAAGTGGTGATGGTCGGCTTCATTGTGTCGTCGCTGGTGGCGGTGCCGCTGGGGTTGCTGATGGGCAGCTTTCGCATCGTTCAGGCGTTCCTTGAGCCGATGGTGAATTTCATCCGCTACCTGCCGGTGACCTCGTTCGTGCCGCTGTTCATTCTGTGGATAGGCATCGGTCTGGAGCAGCGTGTCTCGGTGATCATCTTCGGCGTGTTTTTCCAGCAATTGGTAATGATCGCGGACGTATCCAAAGGCATCTCCAAAGACCTGATCAACGCGTCTTACACCTTGGGTTCAAACCGTCGCGATGCCGTGTTGCATGTGATCGCGCCGGCCTCGTTGCCGGGTGTGCTCGACACCTTGCGCGTGACCATGGGCTGGGCCTGGACTTACCTGGTGGTCGCCGAGCTGGTCGCCGCTTCCAGTGGCCTGGGTTACTTGAGCCTCAAGGCCATGCGTGGCTTTCAGGTGGATGTGATTTTCCTCGCCATCGCGATCATCGGCCTGTTGGGCCTGGTCACCGATCAACTGTTCCGTTTCCTTCGTCTGAGGATTGCCGCATGGGCTCAGTAACCGCCGTCAACCCGCGTTTCGTCACTCCGATGGCTGCCCCGGCGCACGCCGCGCCACGCCTTCAAGTGGACAAGGTCAGCCTGCGTTACCAGAAGCCCGATGGCGGAATGTTCACCGCGCTGGATCAGGTTTCATTCGAAGTCCCGGATCAGCAATTCGCGGTGCTGGTGGGGCCGTCGGGTTGCGGCAAGTCGAGTTTGCTGTACCTCACTGCCGGCCTGAACGAGCCCACGGAAGGCGAGATCTACGTCGGCGGCCAGCAAGTGCAGGGCCCCGGCGCGGATCGCGGCATGGTGTTCCAGAGCTACACGCTGTTCCCGTGGCTGACCGTGCGCCAGAACGTCGAGTTCGGGCTCAAGCGTCGCGGCATGGCAGCGGCCCAGCGTAAGGAAATCGTCGATTACTACGTCAATGAAGTCGGCCTCGCCGGGTTCGCCGACAACTACGCCAAGCAGTTGTCCGGCGGCATGATGCAGCGCGTGGCGATCGCCCGGGCGCTGGCCAACGATCCGCAGATCCTGTTGATGGACGAACCCTTCGGCGCCCTCGACAGCCAGACGCGCCTGCAAATGCAGCAGCTGCTGTTGCGGGTCTGGGGTAATAGCAAGAAGACCGTGCTGTTCGTGACCCACGATATCGACGAGGCGATTTTGTTGGGGGATCGGGTCTATGTGATGGGCGCCAGGCCCGGGCGGATCAAGCAGATTCTGGACGTGCCGATCGAACGCCCACGGACCCTGGACATGGTCATGGAGCGCTCGTTTATCGAGATGAAGCGCAATATTTTCGGGTTGCTGCATGACGAGCTGGAGGAACATTGAGTTCACCGCCGCTCCCACAGGTTTTGCATTCAGCCCGAAATTAGGGCGCCGCAGGCAGGAGGAACCGCGCAATCACCGGCAAATGATCGGAGATCCGCAAGGTATCGTCCTGCCGCACCGTCGCCTCGACGCGCTTGATCCGCGGGCTGTAAAACAGGTAATCGACGGTCCGGTCCGGGCCGTTCAGCCCCGGATCATTCGGGTAATGCGTCAGCCAGCGCGCCCGATCGATGCCGCTCGCTTCATTGTTGGTCGGAATCATCGGGTACTTGTCCCACAACACATGCAACGCGCTGTCAGCGGAGTAGGGCGCGCGTTGTTCGGAGGTCAGGCGTCGATATTGGCCCAGCGGCAACAGGTTGAAGTCGCCACCGATCAGCCATGCCGTGCCACGGCTTTCGTACTTGTCGAGGACTTTGGCCACCGCCGTCACCTGGGTCTGTAGCGTTTCATCAGGTTGGGTCGCGCGGTCCAGATGGGTGTTGAGCACCGCTATCTGAGCGCCGTCACTCAAGGGCAGGTAAGTGACCAGCAACGCATTTTTCGGTTGGAACTGGCGGCTGATAAGGTTGGCCGGCGCGACCGGCAATTGCAGGCGTTCGGCGTGATCGATCTGGTAGCGGCTGAGGGTTGCCAGTTGTCGACCGACACTGCCGAAGATGTGCGGTTGCGGCACGAAGTCGGCTTTCCAGTCGAAGGCATGAGTGCTACATGGATAGAGGTCTGCGAGGCGTTCCTGGAGCAGTTTGAACTGGTTCTGGTAATCGCTGGCCTTGGCGCCGTCATCGAGTTCTTGCAATAACACGATGTCCGGTTGTTCGTCGCGAATGACCCGCGCCACTTCATCGAGGCTGAAGGCCATGTCTGCAGGCGTCGGTTTTTCATCGCTGCCGGCGGCCAGGTCATTCCAGAACACATAGCGCTTGCCCGCCAGGTACTGAACGTTCCAGGTCATCACTTTCAACGCCTGGCCGGGCACCAGTGTCGGTGCTTGAGCATTACAGCCGACGGGCAAAACTTCCTTGGCTTCGGGGCGCCAGGTCAGGTTGTAGATCAGCAGGGCAATCAGGCCGATTGCAATCACCAGGCCCAGCAGGGTGTAGCGCAGTAGACGGGTCATGGCTCGGCTTATTAGCGTTACAAAAGATGGCCCCGAGCATAACCGAGAGCGGGGCCGAAGCCCACGCTTAGAGCGGCCGGTCGATTTTCTCGGGAACGTCGCTGATCAGCATGAACAAACGGAACAACACCACGCTGGTGAACAACTGCAAAAAGCTGTGAGCGCTGTCGATCAGCAAGGAAATCACCGGGTTCTGCGGCTCCGGGTAAACCTCCAGGGTCAAGCCCTTGAGCAACCACAACGGCCCCATCACACACAAAATGCACACCAGGATGCGCAGGAAATGGCCGCGGGTCAGGCGCAGGCTTTCCTTCATCGCGGCCAGTGGCGCCAGGCCGCGCAGCACCAGCAGGTACTCGCCGAACGCGAGGGTCACCATCAGCCAGATACCCGGCAGGAAATACAACGACAGGCCGATCAGGATCAGCAAGGTATTGAGCGCAGTGAGCAGGGCGAAGCGCGGCCACAGGTACGCGGACCTCGACAGCAGGTCACGGTTGCGCGGCGATTCGCCACGGCTGCGCGCATCGAGAAACAGGATCAGCGCGGCGGTGTACAGCGGATAGACCAGCAAACCGACAATCACACTGATGCCGGGAAAACTGTCCGGCTCGGTCGAGTGATCCACCACTTGCTGAAGCAGCGCTTCGACGATCACCAGCGGCAGGCACAGCCGCACGATCTGGCCCAGATTGCGTTTGAAGAAATACAAAGAGTCACGCAGTACATCGAACGGATTCATCAGTCGGTATCGCAGGTTGAAAGCAGTGGCCCACTTTAACCGATGCAGCGCTTCGGGGCGCAAACGTAAACGTTCGGTAAAGGTCATTGAAACAACTTGTTTCAGCCTCCATTAAGGTCGAGCGCCGTATCCTCCCTGGAGAAGGTCAACGATTTCCCCGGCAATCTACGAGGTCGCCATGAACAGCGAAGAACAAACCCTGATCGATGGACTGTTTTCCCGGCTGCAACAGGCCGAAACGGATTCAGCCCCGCGCGACGCCCAGGCCGAGGCGCGGATCAAGGAACACCTGACTCGCCAACCCGCGGCGGGCTACTTCATGACCCAGGCCATTCTGGTGCAGGAGGCAGCGGTCAAGAGCCTCGACGCGCAGAACAAGCAACTGGCTCAGCAAGTCCAGCAATTGCAGGCCGAGCTGCAATCGGCCAAGGCGCAGGCGGCGGCTCCGGCGCCGAGCGGCGGTGGCTTCCTGTCGAGCATTTTCGGCGGCAGTTCCCGTGAAGCGCCGGCCCAAAGTGCTCCGCCCTCCAATGGTGGCTGGCGTGAGCCGGGGCGGCAGTCGTTCAACTCGCCGCCGCCACAGCAGAACTTCGGTGCGCCGCCACCGCAGCAAAACTACGCGCCGCAACAGCAGCCTGTCGGTGGCGGTTTCCTCGGTGGCGCGCTGAAAACCGCCGCCGGTGTGGCGGGTGGCGTGATGCTGGCACAGGGCATCAGCAGCCTGTTCCACCACAACCAGCAGCCGGAAGTGGTTGAAGTGATCAAGGAAGAGCCGGCTCAGGTCAACGATCAAAGCGGCGGCAACGGTTGGGGCGACGATCAGCGTGTGGCTGACAACTCCGCTGATCAGGGCGGTTACGCCGACGCCGATTACAGCGATGACAGCTCATCGTTCTTCGGCGGCGACGACGACTCCTTCGTCTGATTGATTTTCTGTGGCGAGGGGATTTATCCCCGTTCGGCTGCGCAGCAGTCGTGTATTCGACCCTCTCCATTTATGTGAACGGACGCAGGGGGCTGCTTCGCAGCCCAGCGGGGATAAATCCCCTCGCCACAGGTTGCCATTCGTCCGAGGCATCCAAGATGCTTCGGGTCGATTATTCGCGGAACAATCCTCGAGGCTGGCATACTGGGCACCTTTCGGGCTCGGTGCCTGATCCAGCCTTGAGGAAAACCGGTGAAAAAAATTGCAGTGTTCGCCGATGTTCAAAACCTCTATTACACCGTGCGTCAGGCCTATGGTTGCCACTTCAACTACGCCGCGTTGTGGGCTGATATCAGCAAACAGGGCCAGATCGTCGAGGCCTACGCCTACGCGATCGACCGTGGCGACAGCAAACAACAGCAGTTCCAGCAGATCCTGCGCAACCTCGGTTTCACCGTGAAGCTCAAACCCTACATCCAGCGCAGCGACGGCTCGGCCAAGGGCGACTGGGACGTGGGCATCACCCTCGACATCATGGACGCCGCCGACCACGTCGACGAAGTGGTGCTGGCTTCTGGCGACGGTGATTTCGACATGCTGCTGGAGCGCATCATCGCCAAGCACGGCGTGCAAGCCGTGGCCTACGGCGTGCCAGGCCTGACGGCCAACTCGCTGATCCGCGCCGCCAGCCGCTACGTGCCGATCGAAGGCGCCTTGCTGCTCAAGAATTGATTTTTACGGAGTTGAAACAGGTTTGGAACGCATAGCAGTCATCGACTTTGAAACCACCGGGATCTCCCCGAGCAGCAGCTGCCGGGCCACGGAAATCGCCGTGGTGATCCTTGAACAGGGGCGCATCGTCGAGCGTTACCAGAGCCTGATGAACGCCGGCGTGCGCGTCCCGGCCTTCATCGAACAACTGACCGGCATCAGCAACGCCATGTTGCGCACGGCGCCATCGGCCGAGCAGGTGATGAACGAGGTCAACGAGTTTGTCGGTATCACACCCTTGCTGGCTCACAACGCGGCATTCGACCAGAAGTTCTGGGACTTTGAACTGGGGCGGATCAAACGCACGCGGTTGCAGAACTTCGCCTGCTCGCTGTTACTCGCCCGCCGCCTGATGCCCGCCGCACCGAATCACAAGCTCGGGACGCTCACCACCTTCGCCAGCCTGCCCAACACTGGCAAGGCTCACCGGGCCATGGCTGACGCCGAGATGGCCGCCAACCTGACGGCGCACCTCGCGCAGGAACTGCGGCAGAAGCATGGGTTGCGCGAGTTGTCCCATGATCTGCTGGTCAGCTTGCAGAAAGTGCCGGCGGCGAAGATCAATGAGCATCTCAAGCGCCATCGCGGGTTCTGACTGAAACACCGCAAATCCCCTGTGGGAGCGAGCCTGCTCGCGATGGCGGAGTGTCAGTCGACATCACTGTTGAAGATAAACCGCCATCGCGAGCAGGCTCGCTCCCACAGGGGCGGTGTTCAATTTCAAACCTTGTGTTTAAACACGCCTGAAACTCGACGATTGATCCTACCGAAACTTAAGGATTGTCTGTCTTGCCCCCCTTCTGCGGCGTCGATAACCTCTGGGATGTCGCTGACAATTCAGCGACCGGGCCTGCAAGCTCGTCGAGGTTTGATAGATAACTACAGTCGTACCTATAATCGCGTCGCTTTACTTGGCGCCCATCGATTTATGGTGGCTGTGTACGGGGTGACCTTCGGGTCTGCCGGGGTTGTCTATCGACTCGGTCTTGCAGACTCGTACACAGCTGCCACCCATCACCTGCAAGTGATGCTGGCATCTCCAACTTTTCGATGGATTATTCGCCATGATCAAAGTTACCCCCAATCCCCCCGAAGACTCTGCGCAACCCGTCGCGCACGAGGTGCACTTCATCCCCAAAACCTTCATCCGTCATCACATTCAGCTACGCGCACTTTTACTGCACGCAGAACCCTGGTTCTGCGCCCGCGATATCGGCCGGTTAATGGGTGTGGATATCAACGGCAGACATGCGCTCAAGCTCGATGCTGATCAGCGGCGGATGATGCATCTGTCCGGCAGCGATGAAGCGCAAGAAACCCTGATGCTCAGTGAGTCAGGCGTATACGCGATGCTGGTCTATCACTACTGCCCGGAAAACCGCCATTTGCGGCGTTGGCTGACCCACCATGTGGTGCCGATGTTGCGGGAGGAGGCGGGGCCCGTTTCGACGCAAGCGCCGCATATGCGAGCGATGGAATGGGCCGGCGGAACGCTGCGGCTGCTGCATTGGCGCAAAGAACCTTGGGTTCGCCTGCGTGATATGCCGGGGTTGTTGTCTGCCAGTTACAGCGGCGTCTGATATATCGCTTTCGCGGGCAAGCCTCGGTCCTACAGGATGGCATCGTACCTGTGGGAGCCTGCTCGCGAAGGCGGCGTATCAGTCGACATCAATATTGAATGGTAAATCGCTATCGCGAGCAGGCTCGCTCCCACAGGGGCCGCGTTCGATCAAACTTTTCCATTCCCTTCCAGCTGCCCCAACGGCACCCGCTTCTCTATCGCACTCGACAACACGATCGACGTCTTGCTGAACCCGAATTTGGCAATCCGGTTGATCAACTCCTCCAGCTCCGGCATCGAGCCCACCGCCGCTTGCATGATCACGCACGGATCCCCCGTCACCCGGTGGCATTCGGTCAGTTGCGGGATTTTGATCAGGTCGTCATAGGCCTTCTGGTTGCCGTGCTGGTTCAGGCGCAGTTCGATGACGCACTGGATCGGTAGCCCAAGCTTGGCCATGTCGACTTTCGCCTGATAACCGGTAATCACCCCGCTGGCTTCAAGTTTGGCCACGCGCTCGGCCACGGCCGGGGCGGACAGGTTGACCTTGCGCGCGAGGTCGGCGTAGGACGCGCGACCGTTTTCCAGCAGGGCGCTGAGGAGCATGCGGTCGTATTTGTCCATGGTCGGATTCCTGAAAAATGACTGACTTTCGAAAGCACGGTTTATAGCGCTGATCTCCGTGATTTGAAAAGTGTACCGGCGCTATAAACAGGTTTTGTAACTTATTTTATGCGGTTGGCCTTTCTAGAATAGCTGTTCATTTGTCCTTGCCTGCGAGCTGCCCCCATGCCTGGCCTGCGCCGTTTTCCCTTGCCGTTGATCGCTGCCTTTTTCGCGTTGTACGTGATTTGGGGCTCGACTTACCTGGTGATCCGTATCGGCGTGGAGTATTGGCCGCCCTTGCTGCTCGCCGGTATTCGCTTTGTCATCGCGGGGACCTTGATGTACGCGTTCCTGCGCTGGCGCGGGGCGCCGGCCCCGACCTGGGCGCAGTGGAAAGCGGCGGGGATCATCGGGATTTTGCTGTTGGCGTGCGGTAACGGCGGGGTCAGTGTGGCGGAGCACATGGGCGTCGCGTCCGGTGTCGCCGCGCTGGCGGTGGCGACGGTGCCGTTGTTTACCTTGCTCTGCGGCTATTTCTGGGGCGCGCGTAATACCCGTCTCGAATGGGCCGGGATTGTGCTCGGGCTGATCGGCATCGCCATGCTCAACCTCGGTTCCAACCTGCAATCGAGCCCGCTGGGTGCCCTGTTGCTGATCTTCGCGGCAGCTTCCTGGGCGTTTGGTTCGGTGTGGAGCAAACACTTGCCGCTGCCCCAGGGCGCGATGGCCAGTGCCGTGGAAATGCTGGTGGGGGGCGTGGCGTTGTTGATTGGTAGTGCCTTGAGCGGTGAGCATCTGGAGGCCATGCCGCCGATCGAAGGGTGGGCGGCGCTGGCCTATCTGACCTTCTTCGGTTCGATCATCGCCTTCAACGCTTACATGTACCTGTTGAAAAACGTGCGTCCGGCGGCGGCTACCAGTTACGCCTACGTCAACCCGGCGGTGGCGGTGTTGCTGGGGATCGTGTTTGTCGGCGAAACCATCGGTATCGAAGAAGCGTTGGCCATGCTGGTGATCATCAGTGCCGTGGTGTTGATCGGTTTGCCGCAGTGGCGCCGGGCGCCGCAACGACCGGCTGCCGTGGTGCAGACAGAATCGAGCGTGAATTAGGGTAAACTGCGCGCCATTGCACACTTGTTTCGCACAACCGCGCTGAATTCTCCTACGGTAATCCCATGACTTTCGCCACCCTTGGCCTGATCGAACCCTTGCTGCGCTCTCTCGAGACGCTCGGCTACCAGACCCCGACGCCGGTTCAGGCGCAAGCCATTCCGGCGGTGCTGGCCGGTCGCGACCTGATGGCCGCCGCCCAGACCGGCACTGGCAAGACCGCCGGTTTCGCTGTGCCGCTCCTGCAATTGCTGGCCATGGAAGGGCCGAAAGTCACTGCCAACTCGGTGCGCGCCCTGATTTTGGTGCCAACCCGCGAATTGGCCGAGCAGGTTCACGAGGCCGTGCGTCAGTACGCCGAGAACCTGCCGCTGAGCACTTACGCGGTGTACGGCGGCGTCAGCATCAACCCGCAAATGATGAAGCTGCGCAAAGGCGTCGACCTGTTGGTGGCGACGCCGGGCCGTTTGCTCGACCTGTTCCGCCAGAACGCGCTGAAGTTCAACCAGCTGCAAACCCTGGTGCTGGACGAAGCGGATCGTATGCTCGACCTGGGCTTTTCCGAGGAGCTGGGGAACATTTACCGGGTGCTGCCGAAGAAACGTCAGACGCTGCTGTTCTCCGCGACCTTCTCCGATGCGATTCGCCTGCTGGCCGGGCAAATGCTCAACGATCCGCTGAGCATCGAAGTCAGCCCGCGCAACGTGGCGGCCAACACTGTGAAACAGTGGGTGGTGACGGTGGACAAGAAGCGCAAGCCGGAACTGTTCATCCACTTGCTGCGCAAGGGCAAGTGGAAGCAGGTGCTGGTGTTCGCCAAGACTCGCAATGGCGTGGACGCGTTGGTGGAAAAACTCCAGGGCCTGGGCATCAACGCCGACGGCATCCATGGCGACAAACCGCAGGCGACTCGCCAGCGTGCGCTGGACCGATTCAAGGCCAGTGAAGTGCAGATTCTGGTCGCCACTGACGTCGCGGCCCGTGGTCTGGATATCGAAGACCTGCCGTTGGTGGTCAATTTCGACCTGCCGATCGTGGCAGAGGACTACATCCACCGCATCGGTCGTACCGGCCGTGCGGGCGCCACCGGGCAGGCTATTTCGCTGGTGTGTGCCGATGAAGTGAATCTGCTGTCGGCCATCGAGACGTTGACGCGTCAGACGTTGCCTCGTCAGGTGGAACATGACTTCGAACCTGAGCACCGCGTGCCGGATACCGATGCCAGCGGTCAGGTGGTGAAGAAGCCGAAAAAGCCGAAGAAGCCAAAGACGTCCAGTGGCGGTAAACGCAATTTGGGCAAATGGGTCGAGAGCGGGGATGCTTCGGCGCCGGAGCCTTCGATCAAGCCTGTGCGAAAAGTGCCCGTGTTTAATACTGGGCCGCGTAAGCGTAAGCCTTGATTCGCTGCGGCGTCTGCTAGGCCGCCTTCGCTCCCACACTGGATCTCTGGTGTTCACAAATTATGTGTTCACAAAAGATCCAGTGTGGGAGCGGGCTTGCTCGCGATGGGCGCGCCTCGGTCTCAATCCTTGCGCCTGAGCCACTCCACCATCCCCAACCCGGCCGCTCGCCCACTGGCGAAACACGCGGTCAGCAAATAGCCCCCCGTCGGCGCTTCCCAATCCAGCATTTCCCCCGCGCAAAACACGCCAGGCAGTTGCTTGAGCATCAAACGTTCATCCATCGACTCGAACATCACGCCACCGGCGCTGCTGATGGCTTCGTCCAGTGGGCGGGTTTTTACCAGCGTCAGTGGCAACGCCTTGATCGCTTTAGCCAGTGATGCCGGATCGGCGAAGCATTCTGCCGGCGTCAGTTCGCGCAGCAACGCCGCTTTCACACCATCAATCCCGAGCTGGCTGTGCAGATGCTTGGACATGGAACGTGAACCGCGCGGTTTGCTCAGCGCCGCCTGAACTTTATCCACAGGTCTGCCCGGCAACAGGTCGAGGTGAATGGTCGCCGAGCCGTGTTGATTGATGGCTTCGCGGATCGTCGCTGACAGGGCGTAGATCAGGCTGCCTTCAATCCCGGTGGCCGTAATCACACATTCCCCGAGCCGCGGAACATCGTCGTTGAGCCCGATGGCGATGTTTTTCAGCGGCGCACCAGCGAATTTGCTGACCATCAATTCGCTCCAGGCCTGAACCTCGAAGCCGCAATTACTTGGCTGCAGCGGCATAAGTCCTACACCGCGCTGCTCCAGGGGCAACATCCACGCGCCGTCCGAACCGAGACGCGACCAGCTGCCGCCGCCGAGGGCCAGCAGGGTCGCGTCGGGTCGAATGGTTTTTTCGCCGTCGGGACTTTCGACACGCAATCCACCGTTGTCATCCCAGCCCAGCCAACGGTGGCGGGTGTGGATAACTACGCCGGCATCCCGCAACCGTTTGAGCCAGGCGCGCAACAGCGGCGCGGCTTTCATGTCGGTCGGAAACACCCGGCCAGAGCTGCCGACGAAGGTTTCGATGCCCAGGTCATGAATCCACTGGCACAGCGCCTCGGCACCAAAGGCACGCAGCAGCGGTGCAATCTGCGGTGCGCGTTCGGCGTAGCGTGAGAGAAAGGCCGGGTAGGCTTCGGAATGGGTGATGTTCATGCCGCCGACCCCCGCCAGGAGAAACTTCCTGCCCACCGACGGCATGCCGTCGTACAGGTCGACCTTGATTCCGGCCCGGCTCAACACTTCGGCGGCCATCAGGCCGGCGGGGCCACCGCCGATGATGGCGACGTGAGGGGGGAGGGCGGCGGAAGATTGGGTCATGGGGAGTGCGCTGCGGTTTGACGGAATAGCCGCGCATTCTAGCAGTACACCATAACTGTGGGAGCGGGCTCGCCCGCTCCCACAGGGATTGGTGGCGTTTTCAATGGCTGGTCAAAAAACAACCACCGCTCTGAAGCCTATACCCGGCAGGGCCTGCAGGCCCTTTCACTCAGGTTATCCACAGGCAGTTCCACAGGCATTGTGGGTAAAGACTCATACCTCAATGACAACCTGATGACGTCCACACCCGTTGCGCGCTGTGATGCAGGATGCCATGCCGACGTGCTAACGCCTTGCGGTCCTTGCTGTAACCGCCGCCAATGACCCCGACCACAGGAATATCCCGCCCCAGGCAATGGCGCATGACGCTTTCATCCCGAGCCGCCACGCCTTCGTCTGTCAGCTTCAGATAACCGAGCGCGTCGTCCTTATGCACATCCACCCCGGCGTCGTACAACACCAGGTCCGGTTGGTAGAGCGGCAGCAAGTAATTCAGCGCGTCGTCCACCACCTTCAGGTAGTCGGCATCGCCCATGCCTTTGGGCAACCGGATGTCCCAGTCACTTTCGGCCTTGCGTGCAGGAAAGTTCTTCTCGCAGTGCAGGGAAACAGTTACCGCTTCCGGGGTGTTGTGCAGGATCCGTGCAGTCCCGTCGCCCTGATGCACGTCGCAATCGAAGATCAGCACTCTATTCACACGACCGCTTTCCAGCAGGTAACGGCTGATCACCGCCAGGTCATTGAAGATGCAGAATCCCGCCGGGTAGTCGTAATGCGCATGATGCGTGCCGCCAGCGAGGTGACAGGCCAATCCATGTTCCAGCGCCTGTTCCGCCGCCAGCAACGAGCCGCCGACCGCGCGCACCGTGCGCCGGGCCAGTGCTTCGCTCCACGGCAGGCCGAGGCGCCGCTGGTCTTCGCGGGACAACTCGCCGCTCATGTAACGTTCGATATAAGCAGCGTCATGGGCGAGGGCGAGAATCTCCGGCGGGCAGAGTTGCGGGCGCAGCAGGTCGGCGTCCCGGGTCAGCCCGCTGTCCACCAGGTGATCGCGCAACAGGCGAAACTTGTCCATCGGGAAGCGGTGATCCGCCGGGAATTCGGGGCTGTAGTCTTCGTGGTAGATCAGCGGCAGCGGCATGGCGGGCTTTTATCAAGTACGGCGGTAGGAATGAGTGAACGATCCTACCAGCGATGTAGACTTGCGGCATGGAAAGGGGGGAGTAAAAACGATGGAGCCGATACTGGAACTCGAGAGCGCGCGACTGCTGTTGCGGCAGTGGCGTGATGAAGATTTGCCGGCGTTTGCGGCGATGTGCGCCGATCCACAAGTGATGCGCTATTTTCCGGCGCCCCTGAGTCGGCTGGACAGTGCTTCGTTGATCGGACGCGTTCGCGGGCATTTTGCCGAGCATGGTTTCGGCCTGTGGGCTCTGGAGCGCAAGGACACCGGCGCGTTCATCGGTTTTACCGGCTTGGGTGTGGTCGGTTTCGACGCGCCGTTTACGCCGGCCATCGAAATCGGTTGGCGTCTGGCTCGCGAGCATTGGGGTCTTGGCTATGCCAGTGAAGCCGCATGGACCGCTCTGCGGTGCGGGTTTGACCGGCTGGCGCTGAAAGAAGTGGTGTCCTTTACCAGTGAAGCCAATCTGCCTTCGCAGAAAGTCATGCAGGCGATCGGTATGCAGCATGATTCAGCCGATGACTTCGAACACCCCAAGCTCGCGGCCGATCATCCCCTGCGTCACCATGTGCTGTACCGCATCACCCGTGAACAATGGCTGCAAACCTTGCATGGATAAGCCGGCCCGGACGTTTACAATGGCCACAATGATGGCCCTGGCCTGAACCTGAATCGACCGCCGCAGCCAAGACTGCGCGGCATAGCGTTGTGTGAGGAGAGTCTGAATGAGCCAAGTGTTGGATGATCTGGTCGACTTGCTGACCCTGGAACCGATTGAAGAAAACCTGTTCCGTGGCCGCAGTCAGGACCTGGGTTTTCGTCAGTTGTTCGGCGGTCAGGTGATCGGCCAGTCCCTGTCGGCGGCCAGTCAGACGGTCGAAGCCGCGCGCCATGTGCATTCGATGCACGGTTATTTCCTGCGTCCGGGCGACTCCGCGTTGCCCGTGGTGTATCAGGTTGACCGGGTGCGCGACGGCGGCAGTTTCAGCACGCGCCGGGTGACGGCGATCCAGAAGGGCAACCCGATCTTCACGTGCAGCGCCTCGTTCCAGTACGACGAAAAAGGCTTTGAGCACCAGGCCGAGATGCCGGTGGTGGTCGGCCCGGAGAACCTGCCGTCGGAGCTGGAACTGACTCAGCAGCGCGCCCACCTGATTCCCGAGCACATGCGTGAAAAACTGCTGTGCCCGAAACCGATCGAATTCCGACCGATCACCGAGAAAGATCCCTACAACCCGCAGCCGTCCGATCCGATCAAGTACGTCTGGTTTCGTGCCGACGGTGCCCTGGCCGATACCCCTGCGCTGCACAAATACCTGCTGGCCTACGCCTCGGACTTCGGTCTGCTGACCACGTCCATGCAGCCGCACGGAAAATCGGTCTGGCAGAAAGACATGCAGGTTGCCAGCCTCGATCACGCTCTGTGGTTCCACGCGGACCTGCGTGCCGATGACTGGTTGCTCTACGCCATGGACAGCCCGTGGGCCGGCAATTCCCGTGGTTTTACCCGTGGCAGCGTGTTCAACCGCGCCGGGCAACTGGTGGCGTCGGTCACCCAGGAAGGCCTGATTCGTCACCGCAAGGATTGGGCATGAGCCTGTCCGAGGTGCGGCACTGGGTGTTCGACATGGACGGCACCCTGACGGTGGCCGTGCATGATTTCGCGGCGATTCGCGTGGCATTGGCGATCCCGGCCGAAGACGACATTCTGACCCACCTCGCGGCGCTGCCAGCCGATGAAGCCGCGGCCAAACACGCGTGGCTGCTGGAGCATGAACGGGATCTGGCGCTGGGTTCGAAACCGGCGCCGGGTGCCGTCGAGTTGGTGCGTGAGTTGGCAGGGCGCGGTTATCGTCTGGGCATTCTCACGCGTAATGCGCGCGAACTGGCGCATGTGACGCTGGAGGCCATCGGCCTGGCGGACTGCTTCGCGGTGGAAGATGTGCTGGGGCGCGATGAAGCGCCACCCAAACCGCATCCCGGCGGTTTATTGAAACTGGCCGAGGCCTGGAAGGTGCCGGCGAGCGAGATGGTGATGGTCGGTGACTATCGCTTTGATCTGGATTGCGGGCGGGCGGCGGGAACGCGGACGGTGTTGGTGAATCTGCCGGACAACCCGTGGCCGGAGTTGACCGATTGGCATGCGGCGGATTGTGTCGCATTGCGGGAATTGCTTTGAGCTTGATTTTTTTACTGAAACAACGCTTTCTGCCCCTCCGGCGACGTAAACATCCCGTCCCCGTTATGCCCAACCCCAGGCACCTCGATCAGTTGCTGGTTCAATCCTTTCGGATGGCTGCGCTTTAAAAAATCAAAAAAACTGCGCCCGCGCGCCAATCGATAAGCACCCTGGGCTTGGGCTTCACAGCTTTTATCCAGCCCCGGGTGATTCGGGTCGGTGTCCTGCTGCCCCAGCAGATAAACGATGTCACGCTGGACGTAGTTTTCCTCCAGCTGTGCGGGCGTTTGTCCTTCAGTATAAGCCGGCAGATCGCTCAAGCCGTACTTCCAGCGATGGAAGCCCGGGCAGCGGGCGTGACTGAAGGCCACCGGCCGTCGCTCGTCTAAATACGCATAAGAAGACGGGTTGGCGACGACATAACGCACGTGCACGCCAGCGGCCTTGAGCTCCGGTTGCTCGTGACTCAACAACGCATAACGCTGAACCACCTGGGCCCCGCCCGAGTGGCCCGCGATGACGACATCTTTCACGTCTGGAAACTGTCGGCGATCACCGAGCCGGGCGATGATCTGGTCGAGAGCAGCATAGGAACTCAGCGCAAACGGAGCGGTGGAAACACCGCCGGCCATCCAGTCATTGCCCTGCCAGCGCAACACGGTGTCGGCCACTGGATGGAGTGCCACGTCGGTCTCATTGAGAAATTGCGGAGCAATCACCAGCGTATTCGCGCTTTGCCCGGCCAGTTCTGTCGCACGCTCGGCACTCTGGCGATACGTCTCGGCGTTGCGCAACCGTCCATGGATGATGATCAGCACGCGTTCGATTTTCGCCGGTGCCGGACCGATGCCCACCGCCATCTCACCTTCGTTCAACAATAGCCGTCCGGGGCTGATCTCCTTGACCCCCTGCTCGGCAGCCTGGGTACTTGCACAGGTGAACAACAGAACCAACAGCCACTTATTCATCTATAGGGTTTTCGCCGCAAAGGTATCGCACTGGCCGACCTGGCCTTGCGCAAATCCGGTTTTGAACCAGCGCACCCTTTGCGCTGACGTGCCATGGGTAAACGAGTCCGGCACCACGCGACCCTGACCTTGCTGTTGCAAGCGGTCGTCGCCGATGGCGTTGGCGGCATTCAAGGCTTCTTCGATGTCGCCCGGTTCCAGCCAGTTCAGGCGCTGCTGCGCGTTGTTGGCCCAGACACCCGCCAGGCAATCCGCCTGCAGTTCCTGACGCACCAGCAAACCACCGTCGCCTTCCATTTGCCGGCCTTGCTGGCGGGCGGTCTGAATTTTCGCCGAGACACCGAGCAAGGTCTGAACATGGTGTCCGACTTCGTGAGCGATCACGTAGGCCTGAGCGAAGTCACCCGCGGCGGAAAAGCGTTGCGACATCTCCTGGAAGAACGCCATGTCCAGGTAGACCTTCTGGTCTGCCGGGCAATAGAACGGACCGGTTGCCGACGTCGCCAGGCCGCACGCCGAATTCACCCGGTTGCTGAACAGCACCAGGGTCGGGTTCTTGTACTGCCGACCGGCCTGCTGAAAAATCTGGCCCCAGGTGTCTTCGGTGTCACCGAGGATCGAGCGTACGAATTCCGCCCCTTCATCATTGGCCGGCAGTGCCTTGCGGGTTTGCGTCGAGGCCGGTGCCGATTGCTCGGTCATTTGACCGGTCAGCTGCCCGAGGATCTGCAACGGGTCCTGGCCAGTGATCCAGCCGATCCCGACAATCAGGATGATCGCCGTCAGGCTCAGGCCCTTGCCGCCACCAAAGCGCATCCCGCCGCCACCGCCGACATCATCGCCACGGGCATCGACCACGTTGTCGCTGCGTCGGCCTTTTTTCCATAGCATGTGGGAATCCTCTGATTGTCCGTGGGGATGAGTGTTGCTGGTGAGTGAGAGCGGCGCCAGTCCGGTCGTCCGTCTTTCACTCGCTGGCCGGTAGGTTGCAGGCTGTAGGAACATGGATAACCCATCGAATTCCCTCAGGGGGCGGGTTTTTATCAAACAGTCGAGTGTCTGCGTCGCTCGGGCCGCGGGTTCCAGATTTCGCATTACCCGGTTCATCTTCTAGAATCAGGGCAAATCGAATTCGGAACCTCCCATGGCCGGCAGTCAGATCGAACGTGTCTTCAATGTGCTCGAAAGCCTCACCCGTGACCCTCGCGGTTTGCCTATGCAGATGCTCGCGGAGCAACTGGACATCCCTAAAAGCGCCACCCACCGTTTGCTCGCGGAGCTGATTCGGCTGGGTTATGTGCGGCAGAATCCGGAGAATCAGCGGTATCACTTGTCGACCAAACTGGTCGCGATGGGTTTTCGTTACCTGGCGGGCAGCGGCGCCGATATCGTTCAGCCCGTGCTGGATCGTCTGGCCCAGGAAACCGGGGAACTGGTGCGTCTTGGGCTCATCGAAGGTGAGCGGCAGATCTGGATCGCCAAATCCCAGGGCGCACGTTCGGGGTTGCGTTACGACCCGGACATGGGGCGTGATGCGCCGTTGTTCTACACGGCTTCGGGCCATGCGTGGCTGGCCTGCATGAGCGACGCCGAGGCCTTGTCGCTGGTGGAACGCCAGGGTGGCGACCGGCCGAAAGACCTGGGACCGAACGCACCGCGGTCCAACATTGAACTGCTGGAACGGCTGCGGCTGGCGCGGGAGCAAGGCTACGCCTGGGTCGAGGAAAGTTCGGCGGTGGGCACTTCGGCTATTGCGGCCGTGGTACGGCACCCCACCGATGGGCGGGTGATTGGCGTACTGAGCATTGCCGGCCCAAGCGCGCGGATGCCGGGAGCCCGACTTCATGAGTTGGCCCCTCTTTTGCTGAAATTTACCGAGGAATTGTCTGCAGCAAGCCTGGCGTCTGAGTTCTTCAATTAACGGCGCTGCTGAAAATTGTGTGCGCTGTTCGCCCGGTTTTACGTTGCGGCTATGTAAGAATCTGGAACCAGGTTCTAAATTTAATTGAATTCGCGAGGCACAAGGGCAACCCATGACCGTCAGCACCCCGCTCTCCGGCGTAAACCAACCCTTCAAAGGGATTCTGCTGATCGTCGTCGCCACCTTCCTTTTCTCCAGCCACGATGCCTTGTCGAAATACCTTTCGGGGTTCTACCCGATTGTCATGGTGGTCTGGGCCCGTTACGTGGTTCACACCTTGTTGATGGCCGGGATTTTTCTGCCGCAATCCGGGCTGCGCGTCCTACGCACTAAACGGCCATCGCTGCAGTTGATGAGGGCGTTGTGTCTGCTGGGCACCAGTCTGTTTTTCACCACCGGCTTGCAGTACATCCCGTTGGCCGAAGCCACGGCGGTCAACTTTCTCGCACCGGTTCTGGTGACTGCACTGTCGGTGCCGCTGCTGCGTGAGCGCGTCACCCGCGGCCAATGGATCGCGGTGATCTGCGGATTTGTCGGTGTGTTGATCATCGTCCACCCCGGTGGCGATCTGTTCACGCCAGCGGTTCTGCTGCCGCTCTGCTCGGCGCTGTTTTTCTGCTTCTATCAATTGCTCACCCGCAAGCTCAGTGAGATCGACAGCCCGACCACCAGCAACTTCTTTGCCGGCCTGTGCAACACTCTGGTGATGAGCGCATTGGTGCCCTTTTTCTGGCAAGTGCCGAGCATTGGGCATGGAGTGATGATGGTGGCGTTAGGCGCCTGCGGGATGACGGCGCATCTGTTTCTGACCCAGGCTTTCCGCCACGCCGCGCCTGCGTTGCTGGCGCCGTTCGGGTACTGCCAGATTGTGTTTGCCGGGTTGCTGGGCTGGTTGCTGTTTTCCCACACCCCGACGCTCACGACGGTGGTCGGGATTGCGGTGATTTGCTGCAGCGGGTTGGCGGCGGCGTGGCAGCAAAGCCGCAAGTAGAGGATCACGGTAACAAACTGTGGGAGCGAGCCTTTGTGGCGAGGAGACAAGTCCCCTCGCCACAAAGGCTCGCTCCCACAGGGGGTATTGCGTCGAACTTTACTCAGTAACGGTCGGAATCTTGCGCGGCGCCATGAAGTACATCCAGATCAGCGCGATGAAGTACATCGCCGGAATCATGGTGAACAGCACGGTGTAGTTGTTGTTCGTGATGGTCAGGATGTGGCCGACCAATTGGGTCATGAACATCCCGCCGATGGCGGCGCACATGCCGCCGAAACCGAACACCGTACTCATCATGTGTTTAGGCGTGTAGTCCATCACCAGGCTCCAGATGTTCGCTGTCCAGGCCTGGTGTGCACCTATGGCCAGGGAAATCGCAAACACCGCCACCCACAGGCTGCTCGAACCGGCGGCCATGATCACGCCGACGATGCAGCAGGCGAACAGGAACATGGACATCAGTCGCGCCTTGATCGGATTCATGCCACGGCCGATCAGGAACGAGGACAGGATGCCGCCGCCGACACTGCCGAAGTCGGCCGTGAGGTAGATGATGATCAGCGGGATACCCATCTGGGTCACGTTGATGCCCAGGTTGTATTGCTGATTAAGGAAGGGCGGCAGCCAGTACAGGTAGAACCAGAACACCGGTGCCGTTATCGAGTAGGCGAGGGCGAAGGCCCAGGTGCCACGCATGCGCAGGATTCTCGAGAACGGTACGCGGGCCTGTTCCGGTTCGACTTCCTTCTGGATGTAGTCCAGCTCCGACTGTTTGACGCTCGGGTGATCTTCCGGGTTGAAGTACTTCAAGCCCCAGAACAGCAACCAGATCCCGCCCAGTGATGCCATGCACAGGAACGCAGCCTGCCAGCCCCACACATGCAGGATCAGCGGCAGCAGCATCGGCGTGAACATCGCACCGACGTTGGTGCCGGCGTTGAAAATGCCGGTGGCCACGGCGCGTTCGCCGGCCGGGAACCACAACCGCGTGGTCTTCACGCAGGCCGGGTAGTTGGCGGCTTCGGTCAGCCCGAGGATAAAGCGGCAGACCATGAAGCCGACCGCCGAGGTAGCCAGGCCATGGGCGCCGGTCGCCAGGCTCCAGAGCAGCACCGCGCAGAAGAACACACGCTTCACGCCGACCCGGTCGATCAGCCGGCCTTGCAGCACGAAACCGATGGCGTAACCGACCTGGAACCAGAAGTTGATGTTGGCGTAGTCCATCGCCGTCCAGCTCATTTCCTTGGCGAGAATGGGCTGCATGACGCCCAGTGCGGCGCGGTCGATGTAGTTCAGGGTGGTGGCGAAAAACACCAGCGCCAGCATGCCCCAACGGGTTTTGCCGACAGCCATGGCGCCGCGGATTTTATCGCCGATACCGCCGACGGCAGGAGTCGTGGAGGAGCGCTCCACGGGAGAGCTTTGGGAAGGAGTCATGTAGGCCACCGATTATTTTTATGTGGTGTTTTGAGTCTTTGGTCACCGAGACCGCTGGTTGTGACCGGACTCAATGTGTAGTGGATGGTGGGCAGTGGACGAAAAATCGTCAATTCGCCAAAGGCCATTGTGTTCGATAATCGCACGCAAAACTAACTGGGTAGTACACTTTGAATTGCTCATTGTATGGGGCCGCTCAATAATTCACTCACTCTTTTAAAAGCGGCGCAAATTCCCTGTAGCCGAAGCCTCCACCGGGAGTCGAAACATGCAGCGTTCCATTGCCACCGTGTCCTTGAGCGGTACCCTGCCGGAAAAACTCGAAGCCATTGCCGCCGCCGGTTTCGACGGGGTGGAAATTTTCGAGAACGACCTGCTCTATTACGACGGTAGTCCTCGGGAAATTAAACAGATGTGCGCCGATCTCGGGATCGCCATCACGCTGTTTCAACCCTTCCGCGATTTCGAAGGCTGCCGCCGCGACCGCTTGCCACGCAACCTGGAACGGGCCGAGCGCAAATTCGACCTGATGCAGGAATTGGGCACCGACCTGGTGCTGGTCTGCAGCAACGCCTCGGCCGACGCCATCGGTGATGAACAGATCCTCGTCGACGACTTGCGCCTGCTGGCCGAACACGCCGGTGCGCGCGGCCTGCGCATCGGCTACGAAGCGTTGGCCTGGGGCCGCCACGTCAATACTTGGCAGCAGGTGTGGAACATCGTTCGCCAGGCGGATCACCCAAGCCTCGGTGTGTTGCTGGACAGTTTCCACACGCTGTCGCTCAAGGGCGATCCAACGGCCATTGCTGAGATCCCTGGCGACAAAATCTTCTTCGTGCAAATGGCCGACGCGCCGATCCTGGCCATGGACGTGCTGGAATGGAGCCGGCATTTCCGCTGCTTCCCGGGCCAGGGCGAATTCGATTTGCCGGGGTTCCTCGCGCCGATCATCAAGAGTGGCTACACCGGGCCGTTGTCGCTGGAAATATTCAACGACGGCTTCCGCGCCGCGCCGCCGCGAGCCAACGCCGCCGACGGTTTGCGTTCGTTGTTGTACCTGGAAGAGAAAACCCGCGAACGACTGGCGCAGGAAGCCAAGCCAGCGGCCAATCCGGAGATTCTGTTCGAGACGCCTAAAGCCAGCGAATACAACGGCATCGAGTTTCTCGAATTCGCCGTGGACGAAAGCCTTGGCGCCAAGCTTTCTCATTGGCTGGAGCGACTGGGCTTCGTCAAGGCCGGTCAGCACCGCTCCAAAAGCGTGAGCCTGCTGCGTCAGGGCGACATCAACCTGATTCTCAATTCCGAGCCTTACTCATTTGCCCACAGCTTTTTCGAAGCGCATGGCCCGTCGCTGTGCGCCACTGCGGTGCGGGTCAAGGACAGCGCCAGCGCGCTGGCCCGGGCGGTGGCTTACAAAGGTCAACCTTATCGCGGACTGGTCGGCCCCAATGAGCTGGAGCTGGCGGCGGTACGTGCGCCGGATGGCAGCCTGATTTATCTGGTGGACCGGGACGCCGACGTCTATGGCACCGACTTCAATCTGCAACCGGCCGCCGTGGCCAGTGGTGGCCTCAAGCGCATCGACCACATGGCCATGGCGTTGCCGGCCGACAGCCTCGACAGTTGGGTGCTGTTCTATAAGAGCCTGCTGGATTTCGAAGCCGACGACGAAGTGGTGTTGCCGGACCCTTATGGTCTGGTGAAGAGCCGGGCACTGCGCAGTCGCGACAGTTCGATCCGCTTGCCGCTGAACATTTCCGAGAACCGCAACACCGCGATCTCACACGCACTGTCGAGTTATCGCGGCTCTGGCGTGCATCACATTGCGTTTGATTGCGACGATATCTTTGCCGAAGTCAGCCGCGCCAAGGAGGCGGGGGTTCCGCTGCTGGATATCCCGCTTAATTATTACGACGACCTGGCTGCGCGGTTCGATTTCGATGATGAGTTCCTCAGCGAGCTCGCCTATTACAACGTGCTTTACGACCGTGATGCCCAGGGTGGCGAGCTGTTTCACGTTTATACGGAGCCGTTCGAAGGGCGGTTTTTCTTTGAAATCATCCAGCGCAAGAATGGTTACGCCGGTTACGGCGCGGCCAACGTGGCGGTGCGACTGGCAGCCATGGCCAAATCCCGCAGCGGCGCCATTCGTCAGGCCAAGTTGTAGGAATTTGGTAAACGCGAGGTTAAACCGCTGCCGCGCGGCTTCCTTCACTGTGCAGCGCGGCTCATAATTGCCAGCCTGTGCAGTGATGGCCGTGAGCCCACAATGACAATAATTTCAGAACTCTCCGTAGCGCCCGACGAGCCCCTGGTCGAGCCGCGCAAGAGTCGCAAGAACAACCCGGAAAAGACCCGCGAGAACATTCTGCAAGAAGCTATTGTCGAGTTCGTCCAGCAGGGGCTTTCCGGTGCTCGCGTCGATGCGATCGCCGAGCGCATTCACACCTCCAAACGCATGATCTATTACTACTTCGGCAGTAAGGAACAGCTCTACATCGAGGTGCTTGAGAAACTCTACGGCGATATCCGCAGCACCGAAAACCGCCTGCACCTGGCCGAACTGGCGCCGGTGGAAGCGATTCGGCGGTTGGTGGAGTTCACCTTCGATCACCATGATCGCAATGTCGATTTCGTGCGCATCGTCAGTATCGAGAACATCCACAACGCGGAATTCGTGAAGCGTTCCGATGCGATCAAGGCGATGAACAACACCATTCTTGATTCACTGGGTGTGATTTTGCGTCGCGGGGCTGAAGACGGTGTGTTCCGGGCGGGGCTTGATCCGTTGGATGTGCATTTGTTGATCAGTTCGTTCTGCTTCTATCGCGTGTCGAATCGCAATACGTTCGGGGAGATTTTTCAGATCGAGCTGGCGGACGAAAGTATCAAGCAGCGTCATCGGGAGATGATTTGCGATTCGGTGTTGCGATACCTTCAGGCTTGATTTGTGATGAGTTTCAGGGGGCTTTTGTGGCGAGGGAGCTTGCTCCCGCTTGAGTGCGTAGCACTCACAAAATAGCCAGTATGTTGGGGCGGCATTGCCGCCCCGGCGGGAAAAAGCGCCCTCGTCACAGAATACGGTTCAGCCTGAAACTTCAACCATTCATGCTTTGAAAATGCGCCAGCATCCGCTGCGCATCCGGCACCACGCCGCTGAACAATTCAAACGCTTTCACCGCCTGAAACACCGCCATGTTGCCGCCATCCAGCGTCCGGCAACCCAGGGCGCGGGCGTTGCGCAGCAGTTCGGTTTCCAGCGGAAAATAAACGATCTCCGCCACCCACAACTGTTTGCGAAGCAACGCCGCCGGCACCGGCATGCCCGGCAGTTTTTTCATGCCCATGGGCGTGGTGTTGACCAATCCGTCGGCCTGCGCCAGCGTGCTTGGCAGATCATGACCCGCCACCGCGCGGCCCGCGCCGAAATGCTGATTAAGGTTGTTCGCCAGCGCCTGAGCGCGACTGTTGTCCACATCGAAAATGCTCAGCAGTTGTACGCCTTCGCTCAATAACGCGTGGGCCACCGCTGCACCGGCCCCTCCGGCGCCCATCTGGACGACACGGTCAACGGCAACGCCCTGCAGACCACGCCGAAAGCCTTCGGCAAAGCCCAGGCAGTCGGTGTTGTGGCCGATGCGTTTACCATCCTTCAACACCACCGTGTTCACCGCACCGATGCCGCGCGCTTCCGGCGACAATTCGTCGAGCAAAGGGATGATCGCCTGCTTGCACGGAAAGGTAATGTTCAGACCGGTGAAATTCATCCGCTCGGCCGCCATCAGCAAGTCGGGCAGGGCACTGCTGTCGAGTTTGAGCTGGTCGAGGTCGATCAGGCGGTAGAGATAACGCAAACCCTGGGCGTCGCCTTCATGCTCATGCAGCGCGGGAGTACGGGACGCCTGAATGCCGGCGCCGATCAGCCCGGCCAGTACAGCGTTGTTCTGAGTCACGACGTTCACCCCTTCAAGCTCAGGCTGAAATGTTCAAGCGCCAGGCGATAGCCGTGGCTGCCGAAACCGGCCATCACCGCGGTGGCAATGGCCGACACGAAGGAGTGGTGGCGAAAAGGTTCGCGGGCGTGGACGTTCGACAGGTGGACTTCGATCACCGGCAGTTCGCAGGCGACCAGGGCATCGCGAAGGGCAACCGAGGTGTGGGTCCAGGCGGCCGGGTTGATGACAATCCCGGCGCAACGGTCGCGGGCGGCGTGAATCCAGTCGAGCAATTCGCCTTCATGGTTGGTCTGGCGAAACTCGACTGCCAGGCCGAACTCTTCGGCGGCACGGCCGCACAACGCTGAGATGTCCGCCAGGGTTTCGTGACCGTAAGTCGCCGGTTCACGGGTGCCCAGCAGGTTGAGGTTCGGGCCGTTGAGCACCAGAACGATAGGGTTCATCGGGGTCTCTCCACTTATTATTGTTGGCATGGACTGATGCTCCAGCCTGTGGAGATAAATTGTACTAAATGGTTAATTTGGTCAATTGAAGGGGTGGCGAACCGGGCTTTTGTGTGCGGTGATCGGACAATTGCAAAGATTGCAGCCTGGGCAGCTCCTACAGGAAAACGCATTCCACTGTCGGCGCTGCCGAAGGCTGCGATCTTTTAGCGCGGCATATGCTCAACCAGAAAATCGATAAACGCCCGCAGCCGAAGTGGCACATGACGGCTTTGTGGATAGAGCAGGGTGAACGGCCGCGAGCGTCCGCCATAAGGCTTGAGGAGTTCCACCAGCGACCCCTCGGCCAGTTCGTGTTCGACGATGAAACGATAGGTCTGGAAAAGCCCCGCACCGTGTTTGGCAAGCGTCACGCCGCCTAATACATCGTCGGAACAGCTGAAATTGCCCTCGGCCTGAATCTCGCGTTGCTCGCCATGGTCGTTGAACAACCAAGCAATCCGCCGACCGCTGCTGGGCAAGTCGTACTGGATGCATTCGTGCTGTTTGAGGTCGTCCAGGGTTTGCGGAGTGCCCGCGCGCTTCAGGTAATCAGGACTGGCAATCATCACCAGTTCCGCGTCCTCAAGCTGCCGGGCAATCAGCCCGGAATCCGGAATCGCCCGTACGCGGATGGCCAGGTCATAGCCTTCGCCGACGAAATCGATGTTGCGGTTGCTGATGTGCGATTCGACTTTGACCTGCGGAAAGCGCTCCCGAAACGCCGGCAGCAACGGCAGGATCCGGTGGTGGGCATACGTTGTGGGAATGCTGATGCGCAAGGTGCCGGAAGGCTCCTGCTGCTGGCCCATCACTTCGCGTTGGGCCTCGACCAATTGCGCTAGCGCCTGACGACATTCTTCGTAATACCGGCGCCCGCTATCAGTCAGTTTGACGCTGCGAGTGGTGCGCGCGAACAACCGAACGCCCAGCCGCTCCTCCATGCGCGACACCGAACGGCTTACCGCTGCGGGCGTTACGCCAGCCACCAGGGCCGCGGCGGTAAAGCTGCCTGCTTCGGCGGCGAGGCAAAACAGCTCAATGCTGCCGAGCTGAAGATCGTCGAATGTTCGCTGCATGATTGATTACACCGGGGATCAAATGAAGGGCCGTAAACAGTGTTTATCAAATTGGTGAAAGGATTGCTTACCATTTTTGCCCCTGATTACCGCTCCCGTGGCGACGTCAAGCGCTAGCCTGAAGTGCGGGGACTGAATGAAGGTCAGCACCGGTTATCGGATTGATCAAGGAATGGTGAGTCATGAGGCTCAATAACCTAACGGATGGGTTAGTATGAAATTGTTCAGCTACCAAGGGCTTTCAATGGTGATCATGTTGCGCGATGAGCACTGTCCGCCGCACGCGCATGTGGACGCCGGAGCCTGGAGCGCACGCTTCAAATTCAGCTTTTGGCACAACAGTGTCGAGCTGTGGGATGTGGTGCCTCATTCCAACCTGCCACCCATCGCCGTGCTGGAAGGCCTGCGTCAAGCACTCAGACAACCTGCCCACTTGCGTCGCGCTCGCACGATCTGGTGGGAAAAGCTGCGCACGGTGTGCCTCGATCATCAGATATGGGACTGGCGGACCAGCGAAGTCCTGGTGGTGAAAAGGATTGCGAGTACGACTGACATGATTTGCTCGGCTAGCTATGAGCCCGAGACGAACAGGACCTTGCTGGCGCTGTTTGGCGCTTCGGAGGGCGTGGAGATAGAACTATGAAAACGATAGAGGCAGGAATACTGGCCGATCGGCCCGTCAGTGAGGCCGTGTTGGATGAAGCCGTCCGGCGAGGGCAAGTGCGCCACAAAAGCGGTTTGCAGGCGACTGCCGTGACCTTTCTGGAACCGTGTCTGGCCGTCAGTTTCATTGATGGCAGTGGCGTGCTGCTGCCCGTCGAGCACTATCCGGAATTCGACAGTTTCGAGGTCGAGGATTTCGCAGACCTGAAAGTCGGCTTTTCCGGCACAGCCCTTTGCCATGAGGGCAAGGATCTGCATGTGTCCATCGCCGGGATGATCTCCGCGAGCAAGCCACTGATGGACATGGCCGCCTCGGTCATCGCGTCGCGCAATGGTCGCCAAAGCAGCGCCGCCAAGGCTGAGGCTGCGCGGGCTAATGGTCGCAAGGGCGGGCGTCCGCGCAAACCGGATGTCCCCGTTTGAGCACGCACAAAAAAGCCGTCGTACTGACGGCTGTTTTGTATCGGACGAATGCAATCAACGCCGGGTCAACAACACCCCGGATTCCATGTGGTGGGTCCACGGGAACTGGTCGAACATCGCGCATTGAGTAATGCGGTGGGTGTCGTGCAGTTGGGCGATGTTGGCCGCCAGGGTTTCCGGGTTGCAGGAAATGTACAGGATATTGTCGAAGCGCCGGGTCAGCTCGCAGGTGTCCGGGTCCATGCCGGCGCGAGGCGGGTCGACGAAGACGCTGCCGAATTCATAGCTCTTGAGGTCGATACCCTGCAGGCGCCGGAACGGGCGGACCTCGTTCAGGGCTTCGGTCAGCTCTTCGGCGGACAGGCGCACCAGCGTGACGTTTTCCACGGCGTTTTCGCTGAGGTTGCTCAACGCCGCGTTGACCGAAGTCTTGCTGATTTCGGTGGCCAGCACTTTACGCACGCGGATCGCGAGCGGCAGGGTGAAGTTGCCGTTGCCGCAATACAGTTCCAGCAAATCGTCCGGACGATCGCCGAGGGCGTCGTAAGCCCAGTTGAGCATTTTCTGGTTCACGGTGCCGTTGGGCTGAGTGAACGCACCTTCCGGCTGACGGTAGCTGAAGGTGCGGCCGCCGACTTCCAGTTTCTCGACCACGTAATCATGGCCGATCACTTCGCGTTTGCCTTTCGAGCGGCCGATCACGCTGACGTTCAGGTCTGCCGCCAGTTTCGTGGCCGCCGCGTGCCAGTGTTCATCCAGCGGGCGGTGATAGCACAGGGTAATCATCGCATCGCCGGCCAGCGTGGTCAGGAATTCCACCTGAAACAGCTTGTGGCTCAGGGCGGCACTGGCTTTCCACGCGGCCTTGAGCTGCGGCATCAGCTCATTGATGCGCAGGCTGGCAATGGGGAACTCTTCGATCAGGATCGGCGTGCGTTTGTCTTCCTGGGAAAACATCGCGTAGTGACGCTCGCCGCCTTCACGCCACAGGCGGAATTCGGCACGCAGGCGGAAGTTTTTCAGCGGCGAATTGAACACGGCCGGTTCAGGTGCATCGAACGGGGCCAGCAGGTCGCGCAGGCGCGAGACCTTTTCTTCGAGCTGAACGGTGTAAGCCTGGGAATCAAAAGTCATGCGTTGAACCAACCCAACTTGATCACGAACAGAATCGACAGAATCACCAGAGCCGGGTTCAGCTCACGGCCGCGACCGGACAGCAGCTTGATCGCGGTCCAGGAGATGAAGCCGAAGGCGATGCCGTTGGCGATGGAGTAAGTGAACGGCATGGCCAGCGCAGTGACCACGACCGGTGCGGCAACGGTGATGTCGTCCCAGTCTATTTCGGCCAGGCCGGAAGTCATCAGTACCGCGACGAACAGCAGTGCCGGTGCGGTGGCAAACGCCGGAACGCTGGCGGCCAGCGGCGAGAAGAACAGCGCCAACAGGAACAGAATCGCCACCACAACGGCCGTCAGACCGGTGCGGCCACCGGCACTCACGCCGGCAGCGGATTCGATGTAGCTGGTGGTCGTCGACGTACCCAGCAACGAACCGGCCATGGCCGCGGTACTGTCGGCGATCAGGGCGCGGCCCATTTTCGGCATGTGGCCGTCCTTGCCCATCAGGCCGGCGCGTTTGGCGACGCCAATCAGGGTGCCGGAGTTGTCGAACAGGTCGACGAACAGGAAGGCGAAGATCACGCTGACCAGGCCGATGTCCAGTGCACCCTTGATGTCCAGTTGCAGGAAAGTCGGCGCCAGCGAAGGCGGCATCGACACCACGCCGCCAAACGGCGTGAAGCCCAGGGCAATCGAGGCGATGGTCACGACCAGAATCCCGATCAGCACCGCACCGCGTACGGCCAGTGCTTCGAGGGCAACGATCAGGGCGAAGCCAAGCGTTGCGAGGATGGGCGCCGGTTGTTTCAGGTCACCAAGGCCGACCATGGTTGCCGGATTGCTGACGACGATGCCGGCGTTGTGCAAGGCAATCAGCGCCAGGAACAGGCCGATACCGGCGGCGATCGCCGACCGCAGCGGCAGCGGAATGCTGTTGATGATCCATTCACGGATGCGGAAGATCGACAGCAGGAAGAAGCACACGGCCGAGATGAACACCGCCCCCAGCGCCACTTGCCAGGTATGGCCCATATGCAGGACCACGGTGTAGGTAAAGAAGGCGTTCAGGCCCATACCCGGTGCGAGGGCGATCGGGTAGTTGGCGATCAGGCCCATCGTCGTGGAGCCGATGGCGGCGGCCAGGCAGGTCGCGACAAACACCGCGCCCTTGTCCATGCCGGTCTCGCCGAGGATGCTCGGGTTGACGAACAGAATGTAGGCCATGGCCAGGAAAGTCGTGACGCCCGCAAGAATCTCGGTCCGCACGTTGGTGTTGTGTGCCTTGAGTTGAAACAGCCTTTCCAGCATGTCTGCTCCCCGTGGCGCGCCCGGCGCCGTGAATGTATCGACCTCAACAGCAAAGCACAGACCGCTGCAGGCGCCTGGTAATTTTCTGTCGGTCGGAAAAAGCCGCGCATCATACCAGCAGCGTGGGGCTGTGGCTGCTTATGGCTGTGATCGTCGTCGATGTTTTGCGTTAAAGCCAAGTGCGCCATACTGCGCGCTGGATTTTGGGGGACATGGGGATTGCATGAAAAAGCGTCTGGTTGCCGTATTTGGAGCATTGATTGCCTTGTTGCTGGGGGCGCAAAGCGCTTGGGCTGCTTCGGCGGCACCGTTGAGCCAGGTCCAGGTGCTCAAGGTCGAATCGCCGGCGTGCGGTTTTGAGAGCATTTCGCCGGGGCAAGTGAAAACGGGCTGCGATCACACTGGACCTAACATCAAGGTTTACGTGCTCGAAGTCGGCTACGGTCGTCGCGCGCAAGTCGGGCTGGACGGTTTTGAAGTGAACGGCACCCGGACCCCGGTGTGTGCGTTTGATAACGGCAACCTGACCGAGTGCACCGTCGGCAGAAAAACTGTCGGCTACCTGTATGTCTTCGATCTGGCCGGCAAACAGGAAGGCACCTTCACCTTCAGCAACACGTCCATCAACGCGCCGGGCAACACGATGTCGACGCAGCTTTACATCAAGTAACGGCCCGCTCGAACAAGGGTCAGGAAAGCTGACTACGCTTTAAAGATCATCCTGTGGACTGCGCCCATGACCTTTAGAGCTCTGATTACCCTCGCCGAGGGCATCGATGACCTGCAAACCGTGACATTGATCGATGTGCTGCGCCGCGCCAAGGTCGAAGTGGTGGTGGCCAGCATCGAGGGGCGCCGCATGCTCACCTGTGCCCGCGGCACCCGAGTGACGGCCGATGCGATGCTGGTGGATTTGCTGGCCCAGCCGTTTGATTTGATCGTACTGCCCGGCGGTGCCGTCGGTGCGCAGCATCTGGCCGCCCATCAACCCTTGCAACAATTGATCAAGGATCAGGCGGCGGCAGGTCGTCTGTTCGCCGCCATCGCCGAATCCCCGGCCGTGGCACTCCAGGCTTTTGGCGTCCTGCGTCAGCGGCGGATGACCTGTCTGCCTTCGGCCAGTCATCAACTGTCTGGCTGCAACTTCGTTGATCAACCGGTGGTAGTCGATGGCAACTGCGTTACCGCCCAAGGTTCAGGGGGCGCTTTGGCGTTCGCCCTGACGCTGGTGGAGCAACTTTGCGGCAAGGCGACTCGGCTGACGGTGGCGGGGGAGTTGGTCGTTTAAACGGTGTCAAACCCTGGCTTCTTCCACCGGCACATGCATGCGATCACGGTTGGCCAGCGTAGGGAACAGCTTAATCCACACTCCCGTCACCACCAGCGTGCCGATGCCACCCATGACCACCGCCGGCACGGTGCCAAACCAGTGGGCGGTGAGGCCGGACTCGAACTCGCCCAACTGATTCGAGGCGCCGATGAACAGGCCGTTGACGGCGCTGACCCGGCCACGCATCTCATCTGGTGTTTCCAGTTGCACAAAGGACGCGCGGATCACCATGCTGATCATGTCTGCCGCGCCCAACACCACCAGCACGGCCAGCGAGAACCAGAACGAGGTCGACAGGCCAAACGCGATGGTCGCGACGCCAAATACACCCACCGCGGTAAACATCACCCGACCGACCTTGCGATCCACCGAGAAGCGCGCCAGCCAAAGCGACATCAGCAACGCACCGACTGCTGGAGCGGAACGCAGCAGGCCCAGCCCCCATGGCCCGGTCAGCAGAATGTCTTTGGCGAACACCGGCAGCAATGCCGTCGCGCCACCCAACAGAACGGCAAACAGATCGAGGGAAATCGCACCGAGAATGTCCGGACGGCTGCGAATGAAACGGATGCCTGCCAACAGCGAATCCAAAGTCGCCTTGCCTTTGTTCAGCGGCGTTTGCCGGGCGGGCAGGTTGAGCATCAACAGGCAGGCGATCACATAAAGGATCACGGTCGGCCCGTAGACCCAGACGCTGCCGAAGGCATACAACAAACCACCCAAGGCCGGGGCGACGATGGTTGCCGATTGTTGCGCCGACTGTGCTGCGGCGACGGCGCGGGGGAACAGCGCAGCGGGAACGATGCTCGGCAATAGCGCCTGGGTGGTCGGCATCTCGAAGGAGCGAGCGGCGCCGAGCAGAAATGCCAGGATGAAGATCATTTCCCGGGTGACGTGGCCGGTAGCGCCGCCAATCGCCAGCGTCAGCGCAATCAATGCCTGCAATGACTGACAGATGGCCGCGACTTTACGGCGGTCATAGCGATCGGCGACATGCCCGGTGTGCAACATGAACAGCACCCGCGGGGCAAATTCCACCAGGCCGACCAGGCCCAGATCCAGCACGTTGCCGGTCAGTTGATACAGGTTCCAGCCGATGGCGACAGTGAGCATCTGAAAGCCGCTGGCGGTAAACACCCGAGCCAGCCAGAACGCGATGAAAGGGCGATGATGACGTAACAGCAAGGGCGCTTGGCTGGGCATCTGAGGCAGGTCTTGAGCGAGGTGAAGGCCGAGATTATCACCAACCTGTAACCAGAAGTTGCAGAGGCGGGAAATTCAGTTAGCTAGACACCGATCCCGAAAGCGCTGATATCCCACCCATGGTGTGGGGATTTTGTGGCGAGGGGATAAATCCCCTCACCGCAGATTCCCACAGGAAATGTGCTGCGACTGACTGCGTGGGCTATGAGGCAACCTGTCACGCGGCAAAAGACCACACCGTCCATCGTCAAAAACCGGACTACTCTTTCAGCGATGCTTGATCCAGATCAAAACCTTTCTGGAATTGATCCGGCGGCCAGATGGCCAGATTCCCTGCGTGTGATGTTGCTAAAAGAAGAACGAATTCAAATTCGCCACACTCCATATCCGTGGGGGCAGTGGGTGCAGGCCGCAAGCCTTCAGCCGGTATTACCTGACAGAGGAAGACTTATGTTCGGTTTGGAGGCGCTTGATCTCGCCCGAATTCAGTTCGCGTTCACCATCTCGTTCCACATCCTGTTCCCGGCCATCACCATTGGCCTGGCGAGTTACCTGGCGGTGCTCGAAGGCCTGTGGCTGAAAACCCATAACGACACCTACCGCGACCTGTACCACTTCTGGTCGAAGATTTTTGCCGTCAACTTCGGCATGGGGGTGGTCTCCGGGCTGGTCATGGCCTATCAGTTCGGCACCAACTGGAGCCGATTCTCGGACTTCGCCGGTTCCGTGACCGGGCCGTTGCTGACGTACGAAGTACTGACGGCCTTCTTCCTCGAGGCTGGATTCCTTGGGGTGATGCTGTTCGGCTGGAACAAGGTCGGGCGCAACCTGCACTTTTTCGCCACGGTCATGGTCGCCATCGGCACGCTGATCTCGACCTTCTGGATTCTCGCTTCCAACAGTTGGATGCAGACCCCGCAGGGCTACGAAATCATCAACGGCCAGGTCATTCCAACCGACTGGCTGGCGGTGATCTTCAATCCGTCGTTCCCGTACCGCCTGATGCACATGGCCACGGCCGCATTCGTGGCGACGGCGTTCTTCGTCGGTTCATCGGCGGCCTGGCATTTACTGCGCGGCAAGGACAACCCGGCGATCCGCACCATGCTCTCGATGGCCATGTGGATGGCTCTGATCGTGGCACCGATTCAAGCGGTCATCGGTGACTTCCACGGCCTCAACACGTTGGAGCACCAGCCGGCGAAAATCGCGGCGATCGAAGGCCACTGGGAAAACCACGGCGATGAACCGACTCCGCTGATCCTGTTCGGCTGGCCGGACATGAAAGCCGAGAAGACCAGATTTGCCGTTGAAATCCCGTACCTGGGCAGCCTGATCCTCACCCACTCGCTGGACAAGCAGGTGCCGGCGCTCAAGGAGTTCCCGCCTGAAGACCGGCCGAATTCGACCATCGTGTTCTGGTCGTTCCGGATCATGGTCGGCCTGGGCATGTTGATGATCTTCACCGGTTTGTGGAGCCTGTGGCTGCGCAAGCGCGACAGGTTGTACACCTCGCGACCGTTCCTGTACCTGGCGTTGTGGATGGGGCCATCCGGCCTGATCGCGATACTCGCCGGCTGGTTTACCACTGAAATCGGCCGCCAGCCGTGGGTCGTCTACGGTTTGATGCGCACGGCAGACGCGTCGTCCAATCACAGCTTCCTGCAGATGAGCATCACGCTGATCCTGTTCGTCGTAGTCTATTTCGCGCTGTTCGGCGCAGGTTTGGGCTACATGATGCGTCTGGTGCGCAAAGGTCCGAAGATCGGCGAAGGCGCGGAAACGCCCGAGGGCGGTCCAGGCAAGAAACGTACGCCGGCCCGTCCGCTGTCCGCTGCCGACGATTCCGTCGATGCCGACCACGACCCCAGCCTGCAAAAGGAGATTTGAGTCATGGGTATTGATCTTCCGCTGATCTGGGCCGTGATCATCATCTTCGGCATCATGATGTACGTGGTCATGGACGGTTTCGACCTGGGGATCGGGATTCTCTTTCCGTTCATCCCGGGCAAGACCGACCGTGACGTGATGATGAACACCGTCGCACCGGTGTGGGACGGCAATGAAACCTGGCTGGTTCTGGGGGGGGCAGCGTTGTTCGGCGCCTTTCCACTGGCGTATTCAGTGGTGCTCTCGGCGCTGTACCTGCCGCTGATTTTCATGTTGATCGGGCTGATCTTCCGCGGCGTGGCGTTCGAGTTCCGCTTCAAGGCCAAGGACGACAAGCGTCACCTTTGGGATAAAGCGTTCATCGGTGGTTCGATCGCCGCGACGTTCTTCCAGGGCGTGGCTCTGGGGGCGTTCATTGATGGATTGCCGGTGGTCAACCGTCAGTTCGCCGGCGGTTCACTGGACTGGTTGACGCCCTTTACGATGTTCTGCGGCGTCGCACTGGTGGTGGCTTATGCGCTGCTCGGTTGCACCTGGCTGATCATGAAAACCGAAGGCAAGTTGCAGGAACAGATGCATGACCTGGCGCGGCCACTGGCCTTTGTGGTGTTGGCTGTGATCGGCATCGTCAGCATCTGGACGCCGCTGGCTCACCCCGAGATCTCCGCGCGCTGGTTCACGTTGCCGAATCTGTTCTGGTTCCTGCCGGTGCCGATTCTGGTGCTGGTGACCATGTACGGCCTTATTCGCGCCGTGGCCCGCAATGCGAACTACACGCCGTTCCTGCTGACACTGGTGCTGATCTTCCTCGGCTACAGCGGTCTGGGTATCAGCCTGTGGCCGAACATCGTGCCACCGTCGATCTCGATCTGGGACGCCGCCGCACCGCCGCAGAGTCAGGGTTTCATGCTGGTGGGAACGTTGTTCATCATCCCGTTTATCCTGGGTTACACCTTCTGGAGCTACTACGTGTTCCGCGGCAAGGTCACCCACGAAGACGGCTACCACTAGCGCACACCGCAATGGCGCAGGGTTGAAACCCGCGCCATTTCAGAGGAGATCACGATGATGGCTGGCAAACATTCCTTGCAGGAAATCGAAGCAGCGGAGAAAAAACCGCTGTGGCAGCGTCTCGGCTGGCTGGTGATGATCTGGACCGGCAGCGTAGTGGCGCTCTTCATCGTCGCGAGCCTGATGCGCATGTTCATGAATGCCGCAGGCCTGTCGACGCACTGATTCGCAAGATCCCATCCCGATGCCTTGCGGCACGGATTTACAACCCTCCTGCGCTGGAGGGTTTTTTTTTGCCCGGAATTACTTTCGGGCTTTAAGAATCACGAATTTCGGCGTGGCTGCCACTTGTTCAACACCACGGAACAACCGCGCCAGCTTGCTGTGATAACCCAGATGACGATTGCCGACGATATACAGTGCACCGCCCACCACCAGCGCTTCCCGGGCTTGCTGGAACATCCGCCAGGCCAGAAAGTCACCCACCACTTGCTGCTGATGAAACGGCGGGTTGCATAGCACCACGTCCAGCGATTGTGGTTCCTGCCCGGCCAAACCATCTCCGGGACGCACGATCACGTCCCGATCACCCAGCGCTGCGCGCCAGTTTTCGGCAGCCGATTGCACAGCCATGAAGGACTCGTCCACCAGCGTGAAGTGCGCTTCGGGATTTTGCAGGGCACTGGCGATGGCCAGTACACCGTTGCCGCAACCGAGGTCGGCGACCCGCGCCGGGCCAAGGTTCGTCGGCAAGTGCGGGAGAAACGCCCGCGTGCCGATGTCCAGGCCCTCGCGGCAAAATACGTTGGCGTGGTTGAGCAGCTCGATGGACGGCGTGTCGAGACGATAGCGGGTCGGGTAGGGGGATGTCGCGGGCGCTTTGGCTTCAGCCGTAGCGATCAACAGTCGAGCCTTTTTCACCGCCAATGATGCTTGCACCGGACCAATGTAGCGCTCCAGTAAATCCCCGGCGGCCCGCGGCAGATGCTTGATCATGGCGCCGGCAATCACTTGGGCGCCGGGTGCCAGCTGGTTTTGCAGGCGGATCAGTTGCTCCTCCAGCAGAGCCAGGGTTTTCGGTACCCGGATCAGCACCCGGTCAAACGGGCCGGTGACTGCTTCGCTGGCAGGTACACTCGGCACGGCATCAAATGCCTGGCCGTTGCGGATCAGATTCTTTTCCAGCCCCTGGAAGGCCAGGAACGAATCGCCGCTGGTGGTTACCTGAACCTTGCCTGCCAGGCTGGCGGCCAATGCGCCGAAGCTGTCATTGAGCACCAGCACGCGAGTGTTCGCGGTCGGTTGCTGTTCGGCCAGATGATTGAGCAGGTATTCGTCGGCGGCATCAAACGCTTGCAGCGGTTCGTTCTGCTGTTCGGGCTGGCGGATAAGGTCGAGGCGGGCGAAGGGTGTTTCGAGCAAAGGCATGGGGCGGGGCTCTGGGTAATCAACGGGTTTCCCGCGGCCCAGGGGCGTTGTAGCGGGCGAGGCTCCGAGCGTACTGCGTCGTGAAGGTTCACACGTCAACACTCTGGAGGCGTCGCAGATGGTACGTTTTTTTCTATTGGATTACTCGCAGGTTTTGATCCTCAACGGATCGAAGTGCTGTCCAGGTAACCGGCCTTGATGGCGGCAATGATTGCCGAAATCTTGTTGCAGACCCCGAGTTTCTCGATGCAGCTTTGCGTGTGGAAATGGACGGTACGGGCACTGAGGTTAAGAATCCTGGCGCTTTGCTCTGCTGTCTTGCCCGTTGCTGCCAGTTCCAATACGGCGATTTCGCGTGGTGAGAGATGCGGGGTTGCCGGTTTTGCCGTTTTTTGGGGTAACGATCGTGCGATCAACTCATGGAGATGACTGGACATGAGCATTGAGAAGCCAAAATTTTCATACACCTCCAATGCGGTGATTGGAGAGTGGCTCCTGGCCAGGCTCAGAATGCTGCACAAACCACTCTTTTCGTCGTGAAACGATTGTGACCAGCCATGCTCCAAACCTTGCGCTACAAGGGCCTCCCACAGTGAAGGAACGTTGGAGAAAAGGTTTTCGCTCCACAGAATGGGCAGCATGGAGTGATTGCAATGGGCTACTACCGGATCGATTGATCTCAGATTCTTTCGTTCATATTCCTGATTCCAGTCGGCCGGATAGTTGTTGTGTCGTACGGTATTGAACTGGTTGTTATTCGTTTGATAAGTAGTTGAAAAGGCAAAAAATTTAAACCCGATGTTTTTCGCAAATCCAAGGGCGATCCGATAGGCGTTTTCTATATCCGTCGTTTTCGACAGTTGATTGAGTTGTGATTCCTTCCATCGCTCCATCTTGTATCTCCATTATCCAATATTCTCTGGGGTGCAAATTGGATCCGAGATCCAGCACGCAACGAGTGTAGGATGATTCCTACATGCATGGTGAGATTTTTTGGCTTTGTAAACAAGTTAAAAACTAAATATCTGGTTCTAATAAATGTCGATTTACATAGGATGTAATATTGAATGACAGCCTTAATTTGAATCGTCCGAATTAACCGAATAGTCCGTAAAATTAATGTTTCCGGTGATAGGGGGGGTTGATAATGCGCATTAAAGTCACCACAAATCGTCCGTGTTTAATTCGCATGTTTTGCGGGACACTGGAGCCACCTGTTCAATGGAGCGCCCCATGACCGCCAGCGCAGAAAAATTCACACGCCAGACCCTGCTCGACGTCCAGCCGTTGACCCCGAACCTGTTCACTCTACGCACGACTCGGGATCCAGGCTTTCGCTTTCGTGCCGGACAGTTCGCCCGGCTAGGGGTCACCAAGGCCGATGGCAGCACCGTATGGCGTGCTTATTCCATGGTCTCTTCACCCTATGACGAATTCCTCGAGTTCTTTTCCATTGTGGTGCCGGGCGGCGAATTCACCAGTGAGCTGAGTCGGTTGGGCGAGGGCGATACCCTGCTGGTTGACCGTCAGGCCTTTGGTTACCTGACGCTTGACCGTTTTGCTGACGGACGTGATCTCTGGTTGCTATCCACAGGCACCGGCGTGGCGCCGTTTTTGTCAATCCTGCAGGACTTCGAAGTCTGGGAGAAATTCGAAAGAATCATCCTGGTCTACAGCGTGCGTGAAGCCAGGGAGCTGGCTTATCAGGAGCTGATCTCGGGGTTGGCGCAACGTGACTATCTGGCCGAGTACGCACACAAGCTGCAATTTATCGCCACTGTCACGCGCGAGGAGCATCCGGGTGCCTTGAATGGCAGGATCACAACGCTGATCGACAATGGCGAACTTGAACGGGTAGCGGGTGTGGCGCTGACGGCCGAGCATTCGCGGGTCATGCTTTGTGGTAACCCACAGATGATCGATGAAACGCGAAAACTGCTGAAACAGCGCGACATGCACTTGAGCCTCAGCCGACGCCCCGGGCAGGTGGCAGTGGAAAACTACTGGTAAAAAAACGGCGCCACGAAGGCGCCGTTTTTGCGTGCATCAGATCATTCAGGCCGATTGTTCTGGGCCTTCAGCAGATCGCGGATCTCACCCAGCAGCTCTTCTTCCTTGGTCGGAACAGGCGGCAGGGTGGGCGCAACGGCCTCTTCGCGCTTCAAGCGGTTGATGGCTTTGACGCCCATGAAGATCGCGAACGCGACGATGATGAAGTCGATCATGCTCTGAATGAATTTACCGTACGCCAGCACCACCGCGGGAATGTCCCCGTTGGCAGCCTTGAGCGTAATGGCCAGGTCACTGAAGTCCACCCCACCGATCAGCAGGCCGATTGGCGGCATGACCACATCGCCGACAAAAGACGAAACGATCTTGCCGAAAGCGGCGCCTATGATGATCCCGACGGCCATGTCGACCACGTTGCCTTTGACCGCGAAGGCCTTGAACTCACTTATCACGCCCATAGGTTATTTCCTTGTTACAGATGAGGTTGGTAATGCAGTGTAAATCAGCCAAAGGCTTCTCGCCCGAAACAACTGCTTACAGAGCTTGCCTGCTATCGACCGGGTCGTCGAAAAAAAGTTTACAAAATGCCATCATCCTTGCGATCTGTCCGTGGTGACCGTTTCATTGCGGGGACGTGCTTTATCGGTGTCAGCCTGTTCGGCCTGCTAATAGTCGGATCGTTTCAAAGTTTGAAAGGGAAGCGGTTGAATGGATGTCGACTTGTTGTATTGAGTAATAGGAGCTCTGAAGTTTTACATTGTTAGTTGGAGTGTATAAGCCGTCGGTTCAGGGCAAGTTGTACATGCTGTTAAATTGCCAGTAAGTTGGTGTGTCTTGCCAAGACAATAATATTGAAGAATATGTTGTACGTTTTCCAAGCGAGATTTAAATGGTTTGTACAGCTTTTCAATGTTGTTGAAAGGGCCGTCCGGATTTTAATGGGAGTGTCGATACGCAAAGTTGTACAGATTTGTGTGCCGTCACTCGACAGTCCCGGCAATCGTAAAAGTTTCGGCCCAAGTTTCATTGGGCAACTGCTTCGCGCCGAATCAGTCCAGCTGAGCTATCATCGCGTTTTTTGCCGGGAGTTCAGATGGCCAAGGCCAAACGCATGTACGGCTGCACCGAGTGCGGCTCAACCTTCCCCAAGTGGGCCGGCCAGTGCGGCGAGTGCGGGGCCTGGAACACCTTGACCGAAACCATGGTCGAGAGCGGCGGGGCTGCGGCCCCCAGCGGTCGCACCGGCTGGACCGGCCAACAGGCGCAGATCAAGACCCTGGCCGAAGTCAGCGTCGAGGAAATACCGCGCTTTTCCACCGCGTCCAGTGAACTGGACCGGGTCTTGGGTGGCGGTCTGGTGGACGGTTCGGTGGTGCTGATCGGCGGTGACCCCGGCATCGGCAAATCAACCATTCTTTTGCAAACCTTGTGCAACCTCGCCAAAAGCATGCCGGCGCTGTATGTCACCGGCGAAGAGTCCCAGCAACAGGTGGCCATGCGCGCCCGGCGTCTTGGATTGCCGCAGGATCAACTGCGCGTCATGACCGAAACCTGCATCGAAACCATCATCGCCACTGCCCGGGTCGAAAAGCCCAAGGTCATGGTGATCGACTCGATTCAGACGATCTTCACCGAGCAACTGCAATCGGCACCGGGCGGCGTGTCCCAGGTTCGGGAGAGCGCGGCATTGCTGGTGCGCTACGCCAAGCAGAGCGGCACGGCGATTTTTCTGGTTGGCCACGTGACGAAAGAAGGTGCGCTGGCCGGTCCGCGCGTGCTGGAGCACATGGTCGATACCGTGCTGTATTTCGAGGGTGAATCCGACGGTCGCTTGCGCTTGTTGCGGGCGGTGAAGAACCGTTTCGGTGCAGTCAACGAACTGGGCGTGTTCGGCATGACCGACAAGGGCTTGAAGGAAGTGTCCAATCCGTCGGCGATTTTTCTGACCCGTGCTCAGGAAGAAGTACCGGGCAGTGTGGTCATGGCGACGTGGGAAGGGACCCGACCGATGCTGGTGGAAGTCCAGGCGCTGGTGGATGACAGCCATTTGGCCAACCCGCGCCGCGTCACGCTGGGACTGGATCAGAACCGGCTGGCGATGTTGCTGGCAGTACTGCACCGCCATGGCGGCATTCCGACCCACGATCAGGACGTGTTCCTCAACGTGGTGGGTGGCGTGAAGGTGTTGGAAACCGCTTCGGACCTGGCGCTGATGGCGGCGGTCATGTCCAGTTTGCGCAACCGGCCACTGCCCCATGATCTGCTGGTGTTCGGTGAAGTCGGTTTGTCTGGCGAAGTGCGCCCGGTGCCCAGCGGTCAGGAGCGTTTGAAGGAAGCCGCCAAGCACGGCTTCAAACGGGCCATTGTGCCCAAGGGCAACGCGCCGAAAGAGGCGCCGCCGGGGTTGCAGATTATTGCCGTGACGCGTCTGGAACAGGCTCTCGACGCATTGTTCGAATAACCTCCATCATTGCAGGAGCCAGCAAGCGGGCTCCTGCAATGGCATGTTCACACCTCTATAAGCGCACCCAATTCCCGCTCCATCGCCTTCTGATCCCCCAGATTGAGTTCGATCAACCGCCGCAGGCGCTCGATGGAATCCAGGCTGATGTGTCGGCAGACGAAACCCAGCTGGCCGTGATCGTCGTGCGTTAGCTGCACATCCATCTTGATCTCGACGTCTTTATTCAGATGAATGTCGACGGAAAAAGCCTTTGCCCGATCGCCCAGCCACGGCTCGGGTTTTTCGATCAGCAACCCCTTGAGTGACAGGTCAATCAACTTCACTGGCCAGATGAAGTCCCCTTGGCACAGCTCTGTTCGGGCGTCGAACTCAATACGTTTGAAGCGGCGGCGATCGGCAGGGTGTTCACTCATGGCGCAATCCTCTGAATGTTCGCTGACTATAGACCCGCATTGTCAAAGCCTGCCAGCCCAGAGGGCGTCCAGACCAACGTCGGGGTATGGCCTTTGCCGTCAGCCGAGCTAAACTCGGGGTGGCTGTCTTTCTTGTCCACCCTGGCTGGAATAAAAAAATGAAAAATAATAATAGCCTGCTACGCCACCTACCCTGGCTGCTGCTGGCAATCGTAGGCGCGTGCGCCCTTGGTGTAGTGGCATTGCGTCGCGGCGAGGCAATCAATGCCTTGTGGATTGTGGTCGCCGCCGTGGCCATTTATCTGGTTGCGTACCGTTACTACAGTCTGTTCATCGCTAACAATGTGATGCAACTCGATTCGCGACGGGCCACCCCCGCCGTGCTCAACAACGACGGTCTGGACTACGTACCGACCAACAAACACATCCTCTTCGGTCACCATTTCGCGGCCATCGCCGGCGCAGGTCCGCTGGTCGGTCCGGTATTGGCGGCGCAGATGGGCTACTTGCCCGGCACGCTGTGGCTGATTGCCGGCGTGGTGCTGGCCGGTGCGGTTCAGGACTTCATGGTCCTGTTCATGTCCACCCGCCGCAACGGTCGCTCCCTGGGCGATATGGTCCGTGAAGAAATGGGCCGCATCCCCGGCACCATCGCGCTGTTCGGCTGCTTCCTGATCATGATCATCATCCTCGCGGTGCTGGCGCTGATCGTGGTCAAAGCCCTGGCCGAGAGCCCGTGGGGTATTTTCACGGTGATGGCGACCATCCCGATCGCGATGTTCATGGGCATTTACATGCGCTACATCCGTCCGGGTCGTATCGGTGAAATCTCCGTGGTCGGCGTATTGCTGCTGCTGGGGTCGATCTGGCTGGGCGGGCAGATTGCTGCCGATCCGGTCTGGGCCAAGGCGTTCACCTTCAATGGCGTCCAGATTACGTGGATGCTGGTCGGTTACGGTTTCGTGGCCGCCTCGTTACCGGTCTGGCTGATCCTGGCGCCACGTGACTACCTGTCGACGTTCCTGAAAATCGGCACCATCGTGGCTCTGGCGATCGGCATCCTGATCACCATGCCAGAGCTGAAAATGCCGGCATTGACCCAGTTCGTCGATGGCACTGGTCCGGTGTGGAAGGGCGGTCTGTTCCCGTTCCTGTTCATCACCATCGCCTGTGGCGCGGTCTCGGGTTTCCACGCACTGATCTCGTCCGGCACCACGCCAAAACTGCTGGATAACGAAGTCAACTCCCGTTACATCGGTTACGGCGCCATGCTGATGGAATCCTTCGTCGCCATCATGGCGATGGTCGCCGCGTCGGTGATCGAGCCGGGCGTCTACTTCGCCATGAACAGTCCAGCGGCAGTCGTCGGTGGTGATGTGGTGGCTGTGGCTCAAACCGTCAGCAGTTGGGGTTTTGCAATTACTCCGGAAGCGCTGCAAGCAGTGGCCAAGGACATCGGTGAAACTACCATTCTGGCCCGCGCGGGCGGTGCGCCGACCCTGGCGGTCGGTATCGCGCAGATCCTGCACAGTGTCCTGCCGGGTGAAAACACCATGGCGTTCTGGTACCACTTCGCGATCCTGTTCGAAGCGCTGTTCATCCTGACCGCGGTAGACGCCGGTACCCGTGCCGGACGCTTCATGCTCCAGGACTTGCTTGGCTCCTTCGTACCGGCGCTGAAACGCACCGAATCCTGGACGGCCAACCTGATCGCCACCGCCGGTTGCGTGGCGATGTGGGGCTGGTTGCTGTACCAGGGCGTGATCGATCCGCTGGGCGGCATCAACACCTTGTGGCCGCTGTTTGGTATATCCAACCAGATGCTGGCCGGTATCGCGCTGATGCTCGGCACCGTCGTGCTGATCAAAATGAAACGTCAACGCTACGTCTGGGTCACGATGCTCCCGGCAGTATGGCTGCTGATCTGCACCACCACGGCCGGCTTCATCAAGCTGTTCGACGCCAACCCGGCGATCGGCTTCCTGTCGCTGGCGAAGAAATACAGCGATGCGCTGGCCAACGGTCAGATCCTCGCCCCGGCCAAGGACATCACTCAGATGCAACACGTGATCTTCAATGCCTACACCAACGCAACGCTGACGGCACTGTTCCTGTTTGTGGTCTTCAGTATCCTGTTCTATGCGCTCAAGGTCGGTATTTCCGCCTGGGGTACCAAGGAGCGTACGGATAAAGAAGCACCGTTCCAGGCGCTGCCTGATGCGTAATCGAGGAATGCACGATGTTCAATGACCTGAGTCGCCTCGGTAAATACCTCGGTCAGGCCGCGCGCCTGATGGTCGGCATGCCCGACTACGACAACTACGTCGAGCACATGCAGAGCAAACACCCGGACAAACCGGTGATGAGCTACGAAATGTTCTTCCGGGAACGTCAGGAAGCCCGTTACGGTGGCAAGGGTGGGCCCAAGTGCTGTTGACCCGGTTGCCGGATTAGCAGCAACCCCTGTGGGAGCTAACCTGCCAGCGATGGCGGCTGAACATTCAACATCCTTGTTGATTGACAGTCCGCCATCGCTGGCAGGCAAGCTCCCACATTTATTTTGTGTTGATACTTTAACTTTGTGAGACAGGAGATCCAGTTTGTCCTCTCCCATCCCGGTAACAATCCTCAGCGGCTTCCTTGGCGCCGGCAAGACCACGCTGCTGCGCCACCTGCTCAAAACCGAGCACGGCCTGAAAATTGCCGTGATCGAAAACGAATTCAGCGACGCCGGCATCGACACCCAACTGTTGGGTGATGAGCCGGTGCAAGTGATGACGCTGTCCAACGGCTGCGTCTGCTGCACGATTCACACTGACCTGACCAAGGCGCTTTACCTGTTGCTCGAACGCCTGGACAGCGGTGAAATCGCCTTCGACCGCCTGGTGATCGAGTGCACCGGCCTGGCGGATCCGGCCCCCGTGGCGCAAACCTTTTTCATCGACGAAGAATTGCGCGAGCGTTACATCCTCGATGGCATCATCACCCTGGTCGACGCGGCGCATGCCGATACTCATCTGACCCAAACCATCGCCCAGGCACAAATCGGTTTTGCCGACCGCTTGCTGGTGAGCAAGCGCGATCTGGTGGACGAGCCAACGTTCACCGCATTAAGCGAACGCCTGACCCGCATCAACCGTCGCGCGCCTATCCGCGTGGTCGACCACGGCAAGATCGACCTGGCCGAATTGCTCGACGTGCGTGGTTTCAATCTCAATGCCGACCTGGGTGGCGGCGTGAGTTTGCGCCCGGTCAGCAAGGCGCCTTCCATCGACCGCATTTCCAGCCTGGTGCTGCGCACTGACAAGCCGCTGGATATCGACAAGCTCAGCGAGTTCATGAACGAACTGCTGGAAGATCATGGCAAGCAACTGCTGCGCTACAAAGGTGTGTTGAGCATTCTCGGTGAGCCGCGGCGGATGGTATTTCAGGGTGTGCTGAAGTTGTACGGATTCGATTGGGATACGGAATGGGCGGACGGCGAGGCGCGTGAAAGCGTGATCGTGTTTATCGCCGATGATCTGCCGGAAGAGAAAATTCGAGAGGGCTTTGCGCGGGTGGCCGCGGGCTGAAATATGTGTAGCGTCAGTGATGACGCTATCGCGGGCTTGCCCGCGATGGCGATCTAACCCGCAACACGATTCTGGCTCAGGCCCGGTCCCGTGCTCAGCAATGTTTCCTCCAGATAATCCAGATGCCTGCTGAGCAGCATGACCGCCTTGACTGCCTCGCTACGCTCTACTGCATCCAGAATCCCTGCATGCACCTGCCAATCGCAATAACCCTCCACCTGCACCTCAACCTGCGCAATCGCCAGCGAAGACAGGGGCACAAGGCTGCCCAGAAAATGCGCCAATGGTGCATTCCCCGCCATTTCCGCCAACTTCAGATGAAACTCCCCCGACAACCGAATCGCCGACCCACGCGCTGCACAGTGACGCTCGCTATCGATCAGGGCTCGTAGACATTTCAAGTCCTGTGACCGGGGCTGCTGGCACGCCAGCCGCACCACCATGGTCTCAGTCAACCGCCGGGCATGCAGTGTCTGCCGAATCAACTCGCTATCGAGCATGGCGACGCGGGGGCGATGGTTGGCCCGAAGGACGATGACCTGCTGATGGGACAGTTGCGTCAACACCCCGCGAATCTCACTGCGGCGAACACCGAACATTTGCGCCAGGCTCTCTTCAGTAAAGCGGCTGGCAGCATGGAGGCGTTGCTCGAGAATGGCGTCGAAGACTCGCGAGTAGAGATCATCCGCCGGCGGAGAAAAGGGCAGGGCGACAAGAGTGTGTGGTGAAGCGAAGCTGTTCATGGCCTGTCTCCGGTTTTATAGGTTTCAACTGCCGAGGTTGTCGTCCGGAATATTCAATTCGATGCCCATCCGCTTTCCTTCGCGAAGGATATGGCGGCGCATTTCGGCACTGGCCTGGGCGCTGTTCTTGCTGCGAATCGCGCGCACCACGGCTTCGTTCTCTTCCAGACGCTCAGCCAGATGCTCGGGGGAGTTGCGCAACACCTGTGCGCTTTGCTTGAGGGCATTGCTCGTCTGCTGCACCACGCTCTGGAAGATCGGGTTCGAGGTCAGGGTGAACAGCTCTTCGTGGAAGGCGATGTAGGCGTTTACGCCCGCCTCGCTGTCGTTGGCCTCCAGGGCTTCGCGCATGTCCATCAACGTCAGGCGCAGTTGCCCGACTTCCTTGCTGCTGATGGATTGCGCCACCAGGCCGACGATAAACGGCTCAAGGGTGTAGCGCAGTTGCAGCACATCTTCGAGGCTTGCACCGGCCACCGCGCTGTCGTGGCTTTGGCTGTCACTCAGATGGGCGTCCAGCACCACCACGCCTTTGCCGGGCATCGAACGCACCAGGCCGAGGGTCTCCAGCACGATCACCGCTTCGCGCAGGCTAGGGCGGCTGATGCCCAGTTGCTCGGCCAGTTCACGCTGGCCCGGCAACATTTCGCCGGAGCGCCACTGACCACGGGCCAGGGCGGCCCGAAGTTTTTCTACCACTGAATTGACGACGGTTGACGAGGTAATCACTGTTCGCTCCAAGTCGCGATGAATGTGCCCGCCCGCAGGCAGGCACATGTTGTTTAAAATTCCTGCTGATGCGCCGGGGCAACCGGTTTTTTCGGCTGGAAGGTATAACCGACCTGACCCGAAAGCACTTTATTTGCCCGTTGGATATCGATGTCTTTTTCCCAGCGTGCGATGGCCACGGTGGCAACGCAGTTGCCGATCAGGTTGGTCAGCGCGCGGCCGATGCCCATGAACCAGTCCACCGCCAGCACCAGCACCAGGCCGGCCACCGGAATCGCCGGAATCGCGGTCAGCGTCGCCGCCAGAATCACCAGCGCCGAGCCGGGAATCCCGTGGGCGCCTTTGGACGTGATCAATGACACCAGCAGAATCGTCAGCAGATCGGTCATGGCCAGCGGCGTACCGGTGGCATTGGCGATGAAGACGATGGCCAGGGTCAGGTAGATCGAAAAACCGTCCAGGTTGAACGAGTACCCGGTTGGAATCACCAGGCCCACCGTCGAGCTGCCGATGCCCAGATGCTCAAGCTTGCGCATGATTTGAGGCAGCACGGCGTCGGACGACGCGGTGCCCATGACGATCAGCAATTCTTCACGCAGGTATTTGAGCAAGGGCCACATCTTCAGGCCCGAAAGGCGCATCACCAGGCCGAGAATCAGTGTCACAAACGCCACGCAGGTCAGGTAAAACAGACCGACCAGGCTGCCCAGGTGTTGCAGCGAATCCAGGCCATATTTGCTGGTGGTGAAAGCGATCGCGCCGAACACGCCGATCGGCGCCAGGCGCACGATCATGCCCATGATGCGGAAAATCACGTGGCTGAGCTCGTTGATCAACCGGGAAATACCCGATGCCGCTTCGCCCACCAGGTTCAGCGCGCTGCCGAACAGCACCGAAAACAGCAGCACTTGCAGAATGTTGTTCTCCGCGAAGGCGCCGATGACCGAGCTCGGGATCAGGTTCATCAGGAACTGCGAGGTGGTTTGCATATGCTGACCGCGCTGGGCGATGTCGCCCATGTCGGCGGCGGACAACTGCTCCAGATGAATGTTCGCGCCGCTGCCGATGCCGGTGGTGAACGCGAACACCAGGCCAATCACCAGGGCAATGGTGGTCAGCACTTCGAAGTAGATCACCGATTTCAGGCCGATGCGCCCGACCTTCTTCAGGTCGCCGGCTCCGCTGATGCCGCTGACCACCACGCAGAACACGATCAGACCAATGAGCATCTTGATCAGCTTGATAAAGCCGTCACCGAGCGGTTTGAGCTGGGCGGAATATTCGGGAAGGGTCAGCCCGCAGACGATGCCGAGCACCAGTCCGAGAACCACTTGGAGGAAGATTGAACGCGAGCACCATCTGAGCATGGGAGGAATCCTGGTCGGTGTCCTGGCTGCCGTGCGCGGGGCGCATCAGATTCAGGACTTAATTATTGTGGTCTTACCGGTATGTCCAGTGCAGGCGCAGTCTACGCTGGATTTTTTCAGGATTACAAGGGTAAGCAGACAAATTGGCATTACCGGTCTGACCAGTGGTGCTGGTCCCGTAGGAGCTGCCGTCAGATTAGCCGTCAGGAATTTCAGTCAAAAAAAACCGGCCATCGCTGGCCGGTTTTTTCATTGCTGCGGTTTAGCGGGCTGATTAAGCGCCGTACACCGGCAGCTTCTTGCAGATGGCCTTGACCTTCTCACGAACGGCGTCGATCACCGCTTCGTTGTTCAGGTCAGCCAGGATGTCGCAGATCCAGCCGGCCAGCTCTTTGCACTCAGCTTCCTTGAAGCCACGAGTGGTCACAGCCGGAGTGCCGAAGCGCAGGCCGGAAGTAACGAACGGGGAGCGTGGATCGTTTGGCACGGAGTTCTTGTTCACGGTGATGAACGCTTTGCCCAGAGCGGCGTCGGCGTCTTTACCGGAGATTTCCTGCTTGATCAGCGACAGCAGGAACAGGTGGTTTTCAGTACCGCCGGAGACCACGTCGAAACCGCGCTCGATGAATACGCTGGCCATGGCCTGGGCGTTTTTCACCACTTGTTGCTGGTAAGCCTTGAACTCAGGTTGCAGGGCTTCCTTGAAGCAGATCGCTTTGGCGGCGATCACGTGCTCCAGCGGGCCACCCTGGGCGCCCGGGAATACCGCGGAGTTCAGCTTCTTCTCGATGTCGGCGTTGGCGCGCGCCAGGATCAGACCGCCACGTGGACCGCGCAGGGTCTTGTGGGTGGTGGTGGTCACCACGTCAGCGAAAGGAACCGGGTTCGGGTAGACACCAGCGGCGACCAGACCGGCCACGTGGGCCATGTCGACGAACAGGTAAGCGCCAACCTTGTCAGCGATTTCACGGAAGCGCGGGAAGTCCAGGATCTGCGAGTACGCAGAGAAACCGGCCACGATCATTTTCGGCTTGTGCTCAACGGCCAGACGCTCGACTTCGTCGTAGTCGATCAGACCATTGGCGTCGATGCCGTACTGAACGGCGTTGTACAGCTTGCCGGAGGAAGAAACGCTGGCACCGTGGGTCAGGTGACCACCATGGGCCAGGCTCATGCCCAGGATGGTGTCGCCTGCTTGCAGCAGCGCCAGGTAAACGGCGCTGTTGGCTTGCGAACCGGCGTGTGGCTGAACGTTGGCGTAATCGGCGCCGAACAGCTCCTTGGCGCGGTCGATAGCCAGTTGCTCGACGATGTCGACGAACTCGCAACCACCGTAGTAGCGCTTGCCCGGGTAACCTTCGGCGTACTTGTTGGTCAGTACCGAGCCTTGAGCTTCCATCACCGCAGGGCTGGTGTAGTTTTCCGAAGCGATCAGCTCAATGTGCTCTTCCTGGCGCTGAGCTTCTTGCTCCATGGCGGCAAAGAGATCGGCGTCGTACTTGGCAATAGTCAAATCACGGCTGAACATGGCGGTCCTCAAGGATCGGGGCAGAAAAGGGGGGCATTCTAACCCAATGGGTTTTAGATGGCATATGAAAGGAGATCATGTCGCAGACAAGTGGGCTTCATGACGGGATCAGCGGTGATCATGCCGGCCTGTGGCGAGGGAGCTTGCTCCCGTTGGGCTGCGAAGCGGCCCCAAAAATCTTGTGAGCGCTGCGCACTCAAGCGGGAGCAAGCTCCCTCGCCACAATAATTGCGCTTCAGTCGAACATGAACAACGCATCATTGCTGAACTGCGCTTCAAACCGGCCCGCCGGCATCGGACGCCCGAACAGATACCCCTGAACCTCATCGCAACCATGCTCACGCAGGAAGTCCAGTTGCTCATGGGTTTCCACGCCTTCGGCGATCACCGCAAGATTGAGGCTGTGGGCCATGGCGATGATCGCCCGGGCAATCTGCGCATCCTGTTCACCTGAGGGCAATCCGTCGACAAAGGTGCGGTCGATTTTCAGTACGTCGATCGGGAACTGCTTGAGGTAGTTGAGCGATGAATAACCGGTGCCGAAGTCGTCGACCGCGATGCTCAGCCCGAGGTTTTTCAGCCCGGCGAGAATCTGCATCGCCTCGCTGACTTCGCGCATCAGGATACTTTCGGTCAGTTCCAGTTCCAGGCACGCCGGCGGCAGGCCGGTTTCCTTGAGAATGGTGGCGATCCGCGTGCCGAGCTGGCCGTCGGAGAACTGCCGGGCGGAGATGTTCACCGAGACCTTCGGCACCCGCACCTTGGCCTGATGCCAGGACTTGAGCTGACGGCACGCCTCGCTGATCACCCAGTCGCCAACGTCCACCACCAGGCCGAGTTCTTCGAGCACTGGAATGAAGTCCCCCGGCGGCACCAGGCCACGGCGTGGATGACGCCAGCGCAGCAAGGCTTCGGCGCCGGTCAGGCGTTTGCCGTCGCCGCTGAACTGCGGCTGGTAATACAGAACGAATTCGTTTTGCTCCAGGGCGTGGCGCAAGTCGCTTTCCAGCTCCAGGCGCTCGAGGGCGCTGGCGTTCATGTCGGCCTGATAGAACTGGAAGTTGTTTTTGCCGCGTTCCTTGGCGTGGTACATCGCGGTGTCGGCGTTCTTCATCAACTGACTGAGTTCGTTACCGTCCTGCGGACTCAGGGCGATGCCGATACTGGCGGTGACGAAAAACTCGCGGCCTTCGAGCACGAACGGTTTCACCAGGCTGGCGAGGATCTGCTCCGCCACGTGTATCGCCCGGTTCAGGGCGATTTCCCGATTGATGCGCGGTTGCAGCAGCAGGGTGAACTCGTCGCCGCCCATGCGCGCTACGGTGTCGTCGTCATCGACGCAACCGAGCAGGCGCGTGGCCATTTCCTTGAGCATGCGATCGCCGGCAGCGTGGCCCAGGGAGTCGTTGATCGGCTTGAAACGGTCCAGGTCGAGGAACATCAGCACCACCCAGGACTTCTGCCGTTCCGCCGATTGCAAGGCGGTGTGCAGGCGATCCTGGAACAGCGTGCGGTTGGGCAGGTGGGTCAGGGCGTCGTAATAGGCGAGGCGGTGAATCCGTTGTTCACTGGCCTTGCGCTCACTGATGTCGCTGAAGAAGCACACGTAGCTGGCCAGATCGCCTTCGTCGTCGAGCACCGCCGTGATGCCGACCCACGCCGGGTAATGCTCGCCATTGCGTCGCTTGAGCCAGACTTCGCCTTCCCAGGTGCTGTGCTGGTTCAGTTGCTTGAGCACATAGCGCAGATGCGCTTCCTGCTGCTCGTCGACGGTCAGCATGTTCGGTAACTGGTCGAGCACCTGCTCCACCGCATAGCCGCTCACGCGACTGAACGCTTCGTTGGCCTGGACGATGTAGCCCGCCGGGTCGGTGATCAGAATCGCCGAGGTCGAGTGTTCGAATACCGTGGCCGCCATGCGCAGGTCTTTCTCTGCGCGGCGTTGTTGGCTGATGTCGCGACCGACACCGAGCACGCCTTCGAAGGCGCCGTGTTCATCCCAGACCAGCACCAGGCGCAGCTCGATAGGAATCTTGCGCCCGTCGGCCCGCAGGCAATCGAACAGGAACAGCTGGGTTTGCACCTGACTGCGCAGCAACGCCAGTTGGTCGGGCTTGTCCAGCGCCTTGCTGACGCGGTCCATCAGGCTGTAGATACCGGACAATTGCTGTGGGTTGGCAATGGTCGTCTGCCAGCCGTTCTGGAAGATCCAGTCGGTGTCGTAGCCCAGCACGGCCTGCACCGACGGGCTGACGTAGTTGAGCGAGAGCTTGCTGTCGGTGGAAAAGATCACGTCGCTGATGCTTTCGGCCAGCATCCGGTAACGCTGCTCGCTGTCGCGCAGGGACTCGCTGGCTTCGATCTGCTCAGTGATGTCCTTGGCCACACCGATGATACGGGTGACCTGGTCATGTTTGTCCCGCGCCAGCGCCTGCTCACGAATGTCGAACCGCCGCCATTGGCCATTCCGATGACGGAAGCGCAGTTGGCATTGCAGCAATTGGGTGTAGCCGGCGTGACGCTGGGTCTGGCGCGAACGGTGGTAGTGGTCGGCATCTTCGGGGTGCAGGAGGATTTCCCAGAAGTACTCGCCCATCTGGTGCAGCTCGGTGCGGTTGTAGCCGAGTGTCTGGCCCAGGTGGTGGTTGCTGAAGATCATGCGCTGGCTGATCACGTCCTGCACATACAGATGATCCGGCACCGTGCGCACCACATCGGACCAGAACCCTTCACGCTCGAGCAGCGACAATTCAATGAGCTTGCGGCTGGTGATGTCGTTGATGCTCAGGATCACCGCTTTATAGTCATCCTGGTCTTCCGGCAGGCGCAGCACCAGCCACAAGTGCTGGTCGCGACCGTTGGCGTCCGGGAGTTTTATCTCCAGCTCGAGCTGTTTCTGCTGGTTGAGCACCGCGTCGAGCACTTGATTGCCGATGGCAGTGCCGTCCAGCGGATTGCCGTCGATCAGCAGTTTCCAGGCTTGTTCGCAGGTGTTGACGTTGAGCAGTTGCAGGGCAACCTGGTTGACCTCGGTGATGCGCAGTTCCTGCAGCAATTGCTGCCGTTGCTCCGCAGATTCCAGCCAGCCACGCAGTTGTTCGCTGCTGTGCAACCGGGCTTTGTCGAACGCCTGCTTGAGCCCCGACACGTCAAGTACACACAGCGCCACGCCGGTACCTTCGAAAATATCCTTGTAGCGCCGACGACCTTCAGTCACCTGGCGCTGACGGCGGCGCATGTTCAGCAGGGCAATCAGCGGCAGCAGGGAGAGCGCCAGTCCCAACAGGCATTTGCCGATGAACGCCGGTAACAATTCCTCAATCACGCGCTTGCGGTCGAACAAACCGCGCAATTGCCAGTCGCTGCTGCTCAGGGGAACCGTCAGCACGCTGTTGGCCACATCCTCTTCGGTCAGCTCGCCCGGCTTGGCCGAGGGGCGCGAATCATCGCGACTGATGACTTGGTGGTTGAAGCGGTTTTCCACCAGCCACATTGGGCGGATGCCGGTTTCGTTCTGTTTGGTCAGTGACGAGAAAAAGCTCGGCTTCAGGCGCAGGGCCCAGTAGCCACGCGTGCTGCCGCTGGACTGATGCAGCAGCAAGTGCACCGTCGAACCGTTATCGGCGTTGCTGAAATAGTGGGCCTGGCGACGGCTGTGACGAACCAGGTCGGCGAGGTAGTCGGCGTCCTCGCTGTCGGTGGCGCTGTCACTGAGGATTTTGCCGGAGGGACTCAACAGCGCAAGACTGATCAGGTCGGGCAAGGATTTTTGCAGCTTGCGAAGCAACTCCTGCTGTTCGTCGGCGCTTTGTGGCTGTTCGACGATCGGTAGCAGATTGAGGGCGATCTGCGCGTTGAGTGCCATGTTCAGGCTGACTTGCGCGGCCAGATCGGCGGTGTAGTCGATGGTGTACTGACGCTGGTTTTTCTGGGTTTCGCGCAGCTGATCCAGCAGTTGCCAGAACAGCAGGGCGAGCAGCAGCAACACCAGTGTCGCCAGCGCACCCTTCAAGGTTCCGCGCAGGGGGGAGCCGGGCGCAACAGTCGGTGCACGGGGGATCAGGGGCGGAGTGACATTGGACAAACTGTAATCCTGCGGTTTGGCTGGACTGGCGCGACGTGCACTATAAGCCGGACGCCCGGAGGGCGGCTAGCATGCCTTGAGTTGTGGCAAAGTGCCAGTCCCTCCCGGCTGGACTGCCTCTCGTCATTCAGGTAGCTTTGCCGGTTACGCGGGAGCGTTCCAGCTCCTAGAATCAGGCTTTTTCAGCGCGCACATATTGATAGCTTTCAATCGAGCGACGCGCACGGCCTGGCCAGGCATCGCCTGCGCCCTAATCATTCATCTGTCACTGACCCAAGGTTCTCCATGGCTCAATACGTCTTCACCATGCATCGGCTGGGCAAAGTTGTTCCGCCGAAGCGGGAAATCCTGAAAAACATTTCGCTGTCCTTCTTCCCTGGCGCCAAGATCGGCGTGCTCGGCCTTAACGGTTCGGGTAAATCCACGCTGTTGAAAATCATGGCCGGTGTCGACACCGAGTTCGAGGGCGAAGCCCGTCCGATGCCGGAGCTGAACATCGGTTACCTGCCGCAAGAGCCGATCCTGGACCCGACCAAAACCGTGCGTGAAGTGGTCGAGGAAGCGGTCAGCGTGATCAAGAACGCCCAGGCGCGCCTGGACGAGGTCTACGCGGCTTACGCTGATGAAGATGCCGACTTCGACAAGCTGGCAGCCGAACAGGCCAAGCTCGAAGCCATCCTGCAAGCCAGCGACGGTCATAACCTGGATCGCCAACTGGAAGTCGCCGCCGATGCGTTGCGCCTGCCGGCCTGGGACGCCAAGGTCGAATTCCTCTCCGGTGGTGAAAAGCGTCGTGTAGCCCTGTGCCGCCTGCTGCTGTCCGCCCCCGACATGCTGCTGCTCGACGAACCGACCAACCACCTGGATGCTGACTCCGTCGCCTGGCTGGAGCATTTCCTCCACGACTTCCCGGGCACCGTCGTTGCGATCACGCACGACCGTTACTTCCTGGACAACGTTGCCGGCTGGATTCTTGAACTCGACCGTGGCGCGGGCATTCCTTACGAGGGCAACTATTCCGGTTGGCTCGAAGCCAAGTCCGATCGTCTGGCGGCCGAATCCAAGCAGCAGTCGGCCCACGAAAAAGCCATGAAGGAAGAACTGGAGTGGGTGCGCAAAGGCGCCAAGGCCCGCCAGTCCAAATCCAAGGCACGTCTGCAACGCTTCGAAGAAATGCAATCGCAGGAATTCCAGAAGCGTTCGGAAACCAACGAGATCTACATCCCGGCCGGTCCGCGCTTGGGTGACAAGGTCATCGAGTTCAAGAACGTCACCAAGGGCTACGGCGATCGCGTGTTGATCGACAACCTGTCGTTCTCGATGCCGAAGGGCGCCATCGTGGGCGTGATCGGCGGTAACGGTGCCGGTAAATCGACCCTGTTCCGCATGCTGATGGGCAAGGAAACCCCGGATTCGGGCAGCATCGAAGTCGGCGAAACCGTGCAACTGGCGTGCGTCGACCAGAGCCGCGAAGACCTGGACGGCAGCAAGACCGTGTTCCAGCAGATCTCCGACGGTTCGGACCAGATCCGCATCGGCAACTACGAGATTCCGTCGCGTACCTACGTCGGTCGCTTCAACTTCAAGGGCGGCGATCAGCAGAAGTTCGTCAAGGACCTGTCCGGTGGTGAGCGCGGTCGCTTGCACTTGGCCCTGACCCTGAAGGAGGGTGGCAACGTCCTGCTGCTCGACGAACCGTCCAACGACCTCGATGTTGAAACCCTGCGTTCCCTGGAAGAAGCCCTATTGGACTTCCCGGGCGCCGCCATTGTGATCTCTCACGATCGGTGGTTCCTTGACCGTGTGGCGACGCATATCCTGGCGTACGAAGACGACTCGCAAGCGGTGTTCTTCGAAGGCAACTACACCGAGTACGAAGCCGATCGGAAAAAACGCCTCGGCGAAGCGGCTGCCCAGCCGCATCGTGTACGGCACAAAAAACTGGCCTGATATCGGGTTGGCTGCATGAAAAAAAACGGAGCCCCGAAGGCTCCGTTTTTTTATGGGCCTCAGAAAGACCGCGGCGCGCCTTGCTCGTGAAAGCGATCTCCATGACGGTGCAATACTTGAATTGTGAATCCCTGTTTAGGTGCGACGAACGGCTTAAACACGCATTATTTATATCCAGCGCACCATTTAATTTCATAACTGCGACATTTTGCGCTGTCGTGGTGCGCATTCCGTTTGCTAAAGTCCGGCTCAATCTTCTCCAACGATAATAAATTTTACCGAGACTTTTCCATGATCGAATCCGTCGAAACCTTCCTTGCCCGACTGAAAAAACGCGACCCGGATCAACCTGAATTCCATCAGGCTGTGGAAGAAGTCCTGCGCAGCCTGTGGCCGTTTCTTGAAGCCAATCCGCATTATCTGACCTCCGGGATCCTGGAGCGGATGTGCGAACCGGAGCGGGCCATTGTCTTCCGGGTTTCCTGGGTCGACGATCAGGGCAAGGTGCAGGTCAATCGCGGTTTCCGGGTGCAGATGAACAGTGCAATCGGTCCGTACAAGGGCGGCTTGCGTTTCCATCCTTCGGTCAACCTCGGCGTACTGAAATTTCTCGCCTTCGAACAAACCTTCAAGAACTCCCTGACCTCCTTGCCCATGGGGGGCGGCAAGGGTGGCTCGGACTTCGACCCGAAAGGCAAAAGCGACGCTGAAGTCATGCGCTTCTGCCAGGCATTCATGAGCGAACTGTACCGTCACATCGGTGCAGATGTTGACGTGCCGGCCGGCGATATCGGCGTGGGGGCCCGCGAGATCGGTTTCCTGTTCGGCCAGTACAAGCGCCTGAGCAACCAGTTCACCAGCGTATTGACCGGCAAGGGCCCGAGCTATGGCGGCAGCCTGATTCGCCCAGAAGCGACCGGTTTCGGATGCGTGTACTTTGCTGAGGAAATGCTCAAGCGCAACGGTGAAACCGTCGAAGGTAAACGCGTCGCGATTTCGGGTTCGGGCAACGTTGCACAGTACGCGGCACGCAAGGTCATGGACCTGGGCGGCAAGGTGATTTCGCTCTCGGATTCCGAAGGTACGCTGCACTGCGAAAGCGGTTTGACCGAAGAGCAATGGCTGGCGCTGCTGGAGTTGAAAAACGTCAAGCGTGGACGGATCGGCGAGTTGGCCAGTCGCTTCGGCCTGGAGTTTCGCGCCGGCCAGCACCCCTGGAACCTGGCGTGCGACATCGCGCTGCCATGCGCGACGCAAAACGAGCTGAATGCCGAGGCTGCTCGCACATTGCTTGGCAACGGCTGCCTCTGTGTGGCAGAAGGCGCGAACATGCCAACCACCCTTGAGGCCGTGGACCTGTTCATCGAGGCGGGAATCCTGTTCGCGCCGGGCAAGGCGTCCAATGCCGGCGGGGTGGCGGTGAGCGGGCTGGAGATGTCACAGAACGCGATGCGCCTGTTGTGGACCGGGGGTGAAGTGGACAGCAAGCTCCACGGGATCATGCAGTCGATCCACCACGCCTGTGTGCACTACGGCGAAGAGAACGGTCGCATCAACTATGTCAAAGGCGCGAACATCGCCGGCTTCGTCAAAGTCGCTGACGCCATGCTCGCCCAAGGCGTGGTTTAAGCCGGTTCGATGCGGATGATTTCGATCATCTGATTGCCCGCCGGGCGTTGCCACAACACCTCGTCGCCGAGCTGCGCCCCGAGCAATGCCCGGCCCAGCGGCGAACCCCAGTTGATCAGGCCCGCCGCCGCATCGGCCTGGTCCTCGCCGACCAGTTGCACGGTTTGCTCGGCGCTGTGTTCGTCGGCGAACGTTACCCGGCTGCCGATCTGCACCTTTTGCGTTGAGGTGGCGGGCGTCACCACCTGAGCGCTTTGCAGGCGCTGATTGAAATACCTCAAATCCCGCTCAAGGTCAGCCTGGCGCTGCTTGTCGGCCTGCTCGCCCATGGCGGACTGGTCGCTGTGCAACTGTTGCAGCTCGGCGACTTTCGCCTGCAACTGGGCAAGTCCGGCGGGGGTGACGTAATTGGGCTGCGCGCTGACCTGCCGTTCGACTGGCTGATCGGCTTGCGCAGCAGCGTTATCTTCATTGACGAAGGCGCGACTCATGGTTTTCTCCCGTTATAGGGTTTGGGCCATGGTCACTGTCTTTTAGTTTCGGCGGATGTCTGGAAGCGACTCATTGCGAGCGAAACGCACGGGCGGCGTCCTGGTCTTTCTGGTGCTGCCAGGCTCTTTCACGCTCGTCCCAATGGTGGCTGCGATAGTCCTCGCGATCTTCGCTTTCGCGCATGGCCTGGCATTGGCGAAAACCATCGCTCCAGCCTTCGGCGTATTGCTTGTCCTTGAGATAACGCGGCACGTTCTTGCGAAATTCACCGGTGATCGCCCCGGCAGCTTGTCGGCCACTGCTGCAGCCGTCGTCGAAGCCGTCGGCGAAGGCCGGTGGATAGCCCTTGGCAATCAAATCTTCATGGGTGGTCTGGCAGCCCGCGATCGACATCAACACAACCACCATACCTACACAACGCCACATCTCGGACTCCCGGCCGTGCGACGGCCTATACGTGAAGTCTAGGAGTGGATTCGTGAGGCGTTTGTAGTCGCTCTGTGAAAAATCCATTCAACATCACAGGGGAGCAGGTGCTTCTGAGTCAGTAGTGATACCACTTCACCTCAAGCATCACTTCGTTTTCAGGGGAGGCGAGGTGGCTGAATTCACGCTGTGCACTCAGGCGCAAACCGAGGTTGCGCGACAATTCCCACTGCTGGTTCAGGCTCACGCTACGACGCACTTCGCCATTGGTGAAGAAATCTCCCTTGGCCTCAAGGCTGAAGTTGCCCAGCGGGTTCTTCCACAGCACGCCGCTGTTGAAACCCGCCGCCGGAGCGATGAAACCGGCAAAGTCATTGTTGTGCTCGACGCGCACCGTGCCCAAGGCGAAACCGAGCATGTCCTCGCTCAACTGCCAGGTGCCGCCGCCACCGCCGTTGACGTGGCTGACCAGGGTTTCATCGTCATGTTTGCCCGGTACGCGCTCAAGGCCGCCCGTGACTTGCCACGACAGCGGCTGCAACAACTCATTACGCGGTGTCAGGGAGCGAATGGTCGCCAGGTCCAGTTGCTGCAACTGCCATTGATTGCCTTCGTACTGGCGCAGTTTCATCTGCAGGATTTCAATCTGCGCGCCGAGGGGGAAGCTTTCCGAGTTGTCGTTGAGGTCGTGATAGGCCATGCGCAGGCCATATTCACCAAACGCCTTGTCGCCCCGGGTGCCGATGCCGGCTTGCCAGGTGCGCGATTCATGGCCGTCTTCAGGCAGGCCGGGTTGGGGAATGTTCAGCTCGGGGGGCGGGTTCTGGTTGATCGCGCGCAGCAATTCGAAACTGCGTTGGGCCCGTTGCGGGTCGCGCTCCTGGCCGTTGGCGCGGTAGCGTTCCAGTCGGTAAGCCGCGTCGATGATCAGCGCCTGACGCTCGCGCGATTGCGCCTTGAATGCTGGCTCCTGCAATTGTTTCTGGTCGGCGCTGACTTTCAGCACCCACTGCTGCTCTTCAGGATTCAACGGTTCGGCGCGGCTCAGCAGCTCACGCTCGCGGGACGGACGATACTCAATCGACTCCACCAGACCGGCTTCTTTGACGGCTTTGACGGTGTCGGTTGGAATCGCGGTCAGCGGGAATTGTTCGGTCAGGCGCAAACTCGGACGCGCCACTTGCAGTAATTCCAGCAGGCGATAGGAGCAGTTTTCGTCGAAGAAGAAATAATCGAACTGGATCTGCTTGAGCTCCCAGACATGCTCGACCATGCGCTCGGTTTCTTGCTGCGTCAGGTTCAGCCGGTATTCCCACAGGTCGCGGTTTTCGAGGCTGCGGTATTCCGAGAGTTTTTCCTGATACGGCACCAGCGCAAACAGGCCCGGATAGCCGCCCATCAAGCCCTTCCAGGCGTAGAGGATGCTGTTGTCCGAACCTTCGATGTAGGCGCCGAAATTGATCGCGTAGCTGAGCAGTGACGTCTTGTCGCTCTGCACACCCGCCTGATCGATCCGCAGCAACGTGTGGCCGAACATCGATGACGGGCTGTTCAGATAGGCCGCCGGGAAAATCATCACCGCGCTATGGGGTGAGACATCCTTGAACCATTGCTTGAACTCGGCGCAGTCCAGGGAAGGCAGGTCGGTCAGATTGAGTTGTGCTTTCAGCCAGCGAGTACGGGCCGGATAGACGCACTGCGCGTGCTGCTCGCCGGCAGTGGCCGGGGCGTACAGCGCTTGCACGGTGGCGGCCAGTTCACGGTCGGGATGTTCGTTGCCGTCGGGCGCCAGGAAGAATTTCCTGTCGCTGACATAGCTGCGCCAGCCGCCCAGTTTGGCGGTTTCGTAATGACCGAGGGAAATCCAGAAGGGGTCATTGGCCAGTTGCTGCAAACGTTGATTGTCGATGTGTGGCGCGGCGGACAGCGGGGCGCAGACACAGAGCGCCAGCCAGGCAAGGCGTTTGAGCATAGTGGGCAACTTAGAGATTCGAGAATAAAGACCCAAAAAAAGGGGCAGGTCCAAAAAACAAAACCCGCTCCCCGAAAGGAACGGGCGGGTCGAGCTTAAGCTTGAGTGGCGTACTTGGCCAGACGTGGATCGCTCTTCAGAACGGCCAGGGTGTTGGTATGCACGTCGTCAGCGGTCACGTCAGCCTTGCTGAAGATCTGCTGGAAGTGCTCATGAGTGACGGCGGCGAAGTGCGCACGGTCTTCCGGCGCCACGCCCAGTACCACGGCGTAAGTGGTCAGCGCTTCGCCCTGACCCTTGGCCATGTCTTCGGACAGCTCGTTCATCATGCCATTCATGGCAATCCAGGATTTGCCGCCATAGGTCAGCGACGCATTAGTCGAGCAACCGTTGGTACCGGAGGTCATACCGAAGGTTGCGTTGCCGGAAGTGCCGTTGGTGGTGGATGCCAGGAAGTGAGCCGGGGTGCCACGCTGACCTTCGAACAGCATGTTGCCCCAACCGCAATCCGGGCCGCCTGGCGCCTGAGCCATGGCATTGAGGGATACAGCGGTGAAGAGAGTACCGAGAAGAATCCGTTTCATAGCTTTGTTCTCTTTATGTGCATACCAATGGACAAGGGGTCTGGCCCGATCTGGCGCCAGTGGGCCGGTTATTGTTCCAGCCGCGCAGTTTGGAGTTTAGGCACGTTCCAAGGGTTCCGTGACATTTTGCGAAATATTCGTTGAAAACGTTGATTTAGACCCGGTCCGCCTGGGGATAGCAGTTTAGCTATGCTTTGGCTAAAGGCGCGCCTTGCCAGTGGGGTACGGGCAGCGCCAGAATGCCGCTATCTGCCCCGCCTGATGTAAGGAAGCCCGATGCCTGATCCTGTTGCTGCCAGCTTGCGTCTAGCGCCCGAAGCGCTGACCCGTCCGTTTTCCGCTGAACAGTTCAGCTTCTCTACCACCAATGATCTGGAGCCTTTCCGCGGTGTGCTTGGCCAGGAACGTGCGGTCGAAGCCTTGCAGTTCGGTGTGGCCATGCCACGCCCCGGTTACAACGTCTTCGTCATGGGCGAGCCTGGCACCGGCCGGTTTTCGTTCGTCAAACGCTACCTGAAGGCCGAAGGCAAACGCCTGCAGACCCCGGCGGACTGGGTCTACGTCAACAACTTCGATGAGCCCCGTGAACCCCGCGCCCTGGAATTGCCCTCGGGCACCGCTGGCGCGTTCATCGGTGATATCAACGCGCTGATCGACAACCTGCTGGCGACGTTTCCGGCCGTATTCGAACACCCGTCCTACCAGCAGAAGAAAAGCGCCATCGACCGCGCTTTCAACCAGCGCTACGACAAGGCGCTGGACATCATCGAACGCCTGGCGCTGGAGAAAGAAGTCGCGCTTTACCGCGATGCCAGCAACATCGCGTTTACCCCGATGAGCGAAGGCAAGGCATTGGATGAAGCGGAATTCGCCCAGTTGCCGGAAGCCGATCGCGAGCGTTTTCACGATGACATTTCCGGTCTGGAGGAGCGCCTGAACGAAGAGCTCGCCAGCCTGCCGCAATGGAAGCGCGAGTCGAGCAATCAACTGCGCCACCTCAACGAAGAAACCATCACCCTGGCCTTGCAACCGTTGTTGTCGCCGCTGTCGGAGAAATACGCCGAGAACGCGGCGGTGTGCGGTTACCTGCAAGCGATGCAGGTCTATCTGCTGAAAACCGTGGTCGAGCAACTGGTGGACGACAGCAAAGCCGACGCCGTTGCCCGCAAGATGCTGGAAGAGCAATACGCGCCGAGCCTGATGGTCGGTCATTCGGCCAGCGGCGGTGCGCCGGTGGTGTTCGAACCGCACCCGACTTACGAAAACCTGTTTGGCCGCATCGAATACAGCACCGATCAGGGCGCGCTCTACACGACGTATCGTCAACTGCGCCCGGGCGCGCTGCACCGTGCCAACGGCGGCTTTCTGATCCTCGAAGCGGAAAAAATGCTCAGCGAACCGTTTGTGTGGGATGCGCTCAAGCGCGCCCTGCAATCGCGCAAGCTGAAAATGGAATCGCCGTTGGGCGAGTTGGGCCGCCTGGCCACCGTGACCCTGACACCGCAGCACATTCCGTTGCAGGTCAAAGTCGTCATCATCGGTGCCCGACAGCTGTACTACACGCTGCAAGACCTTGATCCGGACTTCCAGGAGATGTTCCGCGTCCTGGTGGATTTCGACGAAGACATCCCGATGGTCGACGAGAGCCTGGAACAGTTCGCCCAGCTACTGAAAACCCGCACCTCCGAAGAAGGCATGGCGCCGCTGACCGCCGACGCGGTGGCGCGTCTGGCGACGTACAGCGCGCGTCTGGCCGAGCATCAGGGGCGTTTGTCGGCGCGGATCGGCGATCTGTTCCAACTGGTCAGCGAGGCGGATTTCATTCGTCATCTGGCGGGCGACGAAATGACCGACGCCGGGCACATCGAGCGTGCGCTTAAAGCCAAGGCCACCCGCACCGGGCGTGTTTCGGCGCGGATTCTCGATGACATGCTGGCCGGGATCATCCTGATCGACACCGATGGCGCGGCAGTCGGCAAGTGCAACGGGCTGACGGTGCTGGAGGTCGGTGACTCGGCGTTCGGTGTGCCGGCACGGATTTCCGCCACGGTCTATCCGGGCGGCAGCGGCATTGTCGACATCGAACGCGAAGTCAATCTCGGCCAGCCGATTCACTCCAAAGGCGTGATGATCCTCACCGGGTATCTGGGCAGCCGTTACGCCCAGGAATTCCCGCTGGCGATTTCCGCGAGTATCGCGCTGGAGCAGTCCTATGGTTACGTCGATGGCGACAGTGCGTCGCTGGGTGAGGCGTGCACGTTGATCTCGGCCTTGTCGAAAACGCCGCTCAAGCAGTGCTTTGCCATCACCGGTTCGATCAACCAGTTCGGTGAAGTGCAGGCGGTAGGCGGGGTCAACGAGAAGATCGAAGGCTTCTTCCGTCTCTGCGAAGCCCGCGGGCTGACCGGCGAGCAGGGGGCGATCATTCCCCACGCCAACGTGGCGACGCTGATGCTCGATGAGAAGGTATTGGCAGCCGTGCGCGCAGGTCAATTCCACGTTTACGCAGTGCGCCAGGCTGACGAAGCGCTGAGCCTGTTGGTGGGCGAGCCTGCCGGTGCGCCGGATGAAAATGGCGAATTCCCTGAGGGCAGTGTGAATGCGCGGGTGGTGGAGCGCTTGCGGGTGATCGCGGAAATGATCAGCGAAGAAGACCTGAAAGAGGCCGAGAAAGAAGCTGCGCAGGAAGCCTTGGTCGAAGCCAAGCCGGCCTGACGCGCAACAAAACTGTGGGAGCGAGCCTGCTCGCGATGAGGGCTTCACATTCAACGAAGATGTTGAGTGTCAGTCCGCAATCGCGAGCAGGCTCGCTCCCACATTTGTATTCGGGTCGACCTGAAAAAGTGCCATCACTCTGACGTCAATATTCACACAATGACCATTCGGCGCCTTCTGGTCTCAGTTGACGTGCTGGTCAGACTTTTCTTCTATTCTGAGCTCAAGGATATCGACAGTAATCACTGGATCGAGACAGCTCTCCCGTGGGGGCTGAATACCGGATCTAACGAGGGTCGCCGCCATGTCGCGCAACCTCTGCCTCACCCGTCAATGCCTGGGTCTTGTGACCCGTATCGAATGCGCCATCAAGCCATTGGCTGGCGATACGGGCATGTGGACCTTGCTGTTTGCCGCCGGAATGGCCGGCGAACAACCGTCAGCCATCAAGGCCCAGGGCCCGTTTCATGGCCCTTTCGTGGCTGAATCAATCCTCGACACCATTGTTGAAAGCCTGACCCTGCACGGCTACGAACTGGCCGACGATCCACAAATCTGGTGCCTGCACCTGCAAGCCCAGCTGCGGGAAATCAATGGTGGCCGTTGCCGCAACCTGGGCGGCTTCGAGTTTCGCCCCGACCATTGAGAAGGCTATTGGGCAAGGCTGGACGTGTCAGCCTTGTCGAGCTTGACCTCGAAGCCGTATTGCACGGTGGTGAGGTCGGTTCGCTGATAGGTTTCCAGATGAGTGGGCTGGCCATAGAAGTAATGCACACCGAATAACGCCGGGCCTTCTGCGCTCGCGTCGTGAATGACCGAAAGAATCTCCTTGAGATAGTGACCGCTATCGTCCCTGGCGAAAAAGCGCCAGTCCTGGGCGGGAAACAGCTTCAGATCAACCACCAGCGCATTGCCTTTCAATTCCAGGCCTTTGGGCAGTTGGTGGGCATCGAGTGTCTGCTTGTCGACCGTCGCCAGGAACAGCGGCATGGAGCCCACCGCGTAGGCCGGCGTTTGCGCAAACAGGTTCAGATCGTAGGTGATGATGCCGCGAAGAGGATCGATCTGAAACGCCTCCGGCGGTAACTCGATCGGCTCATCGCGTTGACCGCTGCTGTCCTCGGTAAAGAAGCTGACCGGGCTGTCCCCGGGGTTGAAGGACGTCCCCAGCAATTCATCGTTGAAACTTCGGGCGTGGTCGAATTCGATGCGCGCCGCGCTAGGATCTTCCACCGCTTGACGGATGCTGACGCTCTTTTTCAGTTGTTCCTCAGTCAGCGTCGCACCTTTGAGCCAGGTCGGGGCCTGATCGTCGTACACCACCACCGGCAAGGTCAGTGGCTGGATGGTTTTATCGGTGGTGTGCTGGTCGAAGCGACGGACTGGCAGGTCCAGGTCCTTGCGTGTGACCGTGACCGCCGAGAAGTCGAGCAGGCTGACTTCAAGGGTCTCGATCGGCCCGTTGAAGTACACCTTGGAGTAATGGTTTTTTTGCTGCTTTTCAAAAGCGCGTTGCTCTTCATAGAGTTGTTTTTCGAACGTTTCGCTCCAGGCCTTTTGTTGCTGCATTTTTGCGAGCTGTTGTTGAAAAAAGGCAATTTGCGCGGCGGTTTCGTTGATAGAGCCGGCGCGCGAAAGAAATTGCCCGGTGGTGTCTTTGGCCTGGACGATCAGCGGGTTGAGCGGCGTTCCGCCCACCTCGGGCGCCAGCGGTGCGCTGTTGTTGAATTCGATCTCGGCGTAGTTGTTTGTCAGTTTAAGCAAGGTGACGCTGAGGTTGTCGTTGGTGCGGGTCTGGCCCACGTCCTTTTTTGTCAGGTCGAAGCTATAAAGCCTGCGGGGTGCGATGACCTCCACTTTGCCTTGCAGGCTGACCGGCTGCGGTTGGTGCTTGTTGTCGACGTCAAGGCCATCGATGAACGGATAAGTCACTGTCAGGTCATCGGGGTTGGTCAGGTTGGAGCTCGACGGGCTTAGCTGAATGCCGGGGTCGGTTTCCGACCATTCCGGCTGGAACGCGATCACGCGTTTGTTGCTCAGGGTCACCGACTGCCATTCCAGGCCATGGGGAAAGAGAAACGCGGCCGGAATGTCGAAGTTGAAGGGGAACACTGGCTGCAGGTCGGTCAGGTAGTCGGAGCTGGAGTCCTTGTGCAACACGATCAGGCCGTTGATGTACGTGTCGACCAGCGCCTGGGGCGTGGGATAGTGCTTGAGCACCGCAAGGACGTCTTCACCGTACTCGGTGACCACGGGTTTGCTGTCCAGTTTGAGTTGTGCGCGCTCGAGCAACAGCAGCGAACCACCCAGTTCGGCCACGATATCCTTGAGTTTCGGGTCCTGAATGGCATCCAGGGCCTTCTCGAACTGCGCGGTTTTTTCCTCGAGGCTGACCTGGCGTTTGTCATCGCTGGGCGAGCAGCCGCTCATCAGCACGGCCAGGCAAACCCCGGCGCTCATCAAAGGCAATCGCACACCCATTTCCCGTCTTCCTGTCCGCTGTCGCTGAGCTGTCAATGGTTTGGACACTAGCAGAAAAACCTTGTGACACACGTGCAGGTGGCGGATTTCCCGATGGTTTCTGGCTGTAACAGGTGGCTGGTATACTCGCGGCCATTTCCAGTCCACATGTGAGATTCAATGGAACGCTTTATCGAAAATGCAATGTACGCCTCCCGCTGGCTGTTGGCGCCGATCTACTTCGGCCTGTCCCTCGGTCTGCTGGCACTGGCGCTGAAATTCTTCCAGGAAGTCTTCCACGTCATTCCCAACGTGTTCTCGATGGCTGAGTCGGACCTGATCCTGGTGCTGCTGTCGTTGATCGACATGGCACTGGTGGGCGGTTTGCTGGTGATGGTGATGATTTCCGGTTACGAGAACTTCGTCTCTCAACTGGATATCGACGACAGCAAGGAAAAACTCAACTGGCTGGGCACCATGGATTCGTCTTCGTTGAAGATGAAGGTCGCGGCGTCCATCGTGGCGATTTCATCGATCCATCTGTTGCGGATCTTCATGGACGCCAAAAACGTCGATCCCGAGCATTTGAAGTGGTACGTGATCATTCACATGACTTTCGTGGTGTCGGCCTTTGCCATGGGTTATCTGGATAAGCTGACCAAGCACTGATTGCTGCGTTTTTGCCTTTTTTACACCGCCCGTCCGTTGCGAAACAGACGGGCGGTGTCGTTTGTGGCTTGTGCTTTGATGCAGTGAGGCCTATCCCTGTAAGGATGTTGGCTCGCCACTGTGTGAGGTGCGTTCATGAACCTGCAAGAGCTGAATGCTTATGCCATCGCCGGGAAGGTCGATGAGTTGAACCTGATCTCCATGGAAGGTGGAATCTACCTGCTGGAAGCGCGCATGCATGGCGCGGCGTACCCCTTGAGCGACGCCCGCGGCCAGATGTTTCACCTGCGCTCGGTCGAGCATGCACGCGAAATACTCCATGCCTGCCCCAGCTTGCCGTTCAACCTGGTGCATACCTCGGTTCATGACGAAATGTGCGGTCTGGGCGGCAGTGCTGGAGAAAGTCTGAAGGTGCCGATCTCTTTCCGTACAACAGGGCTGCGCTGACAGCCCTCATCAGCGCAGCGACATCTGTGCTAGTCTGCTGGCCCTTTTGGTTCCGGGCGCTCCGGGACGCGCTGTGCACGCACGGCAAGTTCCAGGGCCGTCCGCACAGCGGAGCAGTGTCATGTCCGAAGTAAATCTGTCCACCGACGAAACCCGCGTCAGCTACGGTATTGGCCGTCAGCTGGGCGACCAACTGCGCGACAACCCGCCGCCGGGCGTTAGCCTGGACGCGATCCTCGCAGGCCTGACTGACGCGTTCGCCGGCAAGCCAAGCCGTGTGGGTCAGGAAGAAATGTCCGCGAGCTTCAAGGTTATTCGCGAAATCATGCAAGCCGAAGCGGCTGCCAAAGCTGAAGCGGCTGCTGGCGAAGGCCTGGCATTCCTGGCTGAAAACGCCAAGCGCGATGGCATCACTACCCTGGCTTCCGGTCTGCAATTCGAAGTGCTGACTGCCGGCGAAGGCGCCAAGCCATCCCGTGAAGACACCGTGCGTACTCACTACCACGGCACTCTGATCGACGGCACTGTGTTCGACAGCTCCTACGATCGTGGTCAGCCAGCAGAGTTTCCGGTTGGCGGCGTGATCGCTGGCTGGACCGAAGCCCTGCAACTGATGAACGCCGGCAGCAAATGGCGCCTGTACGTGCCGAGCGAACTGGCTTACGGCGCTCAAGGCGTTGGCAGCATTCCGCCGCACAGCGTACTGGTCTTCGACGTCGAGCTGCTCGACGTTCTGTAAGGTCTGGGCTGTCACCATGACGGTCTAATGTGGGAGCCAGCCTGCTGGCGATGGGAGCGACCGGGTTTCTTCAAGACCGCGTTGATACCCTCGCCAGCAGGCTGGCCCCACAGTTTTTACGGCGCTATTCATACTTCAAGCTTGTTGTGCAGCTCACTGGTCGGGCGCAACGCCCGGGCATAGCAGAACAGAAACAGATTGCGTACCAGTTCCTTGAGCACCACCGGCTCGCTGGAACTCAGGCCGTTGACGTCCAGATCACCCTGATCCTGCAACTCGTTCAAGGCTTCCTCTTCAAGCACCGCGCAGACTTCCCCGGTTTCCCGATGCAGGATCCTGAGGTATGGGTGTGGGCGGTCCAGCCAGGCATCGATCAAATAAGTCATGGTTCTCATCTCCATTGGGTTGTTCCAATGAGAATAATTCTTATTCGTCAAATAGCAAGGACCTATTGGCGGTTTGCGGTTTTTTCCGGGTAAAGATTGCGTAAGGTCAAAACGGCTGGCGTTTGGCTATTGCCAGGGATTGCTGGGCGAAGCGGAGGAGGGCGAAGCACCATCCCACGCAGGGCGCGGGATGGATTGCAGACGGCTCAGACTTTTCTGACGAACTCGGATTTGAGCTTCATCGGCCCGATGCCGTCGATCTTGCAGTCGATGTCGTGGTCGCCATCGCACAGGCGGATGTTCTTGACCTTGGTGCCAACCTTGACCACCAGCGACGTGCCTTTGACCTTGAGGTCCTTGATCACGGTGATGGTGTCACCGTCCTGCAGGACGTTGCCTACGGAATCTTTTTTCACGGTGTCATCGGACGCTGCTTCAGTTTCGCCGCTGGCGGACCACTCGTGGGCGCACTCGGGGCAGATCAGCTGAGCGCCGTCTTCGTAAGTGTATTCGGAATTGCATTTCGGGCAGGGTGGCAACGTGCTCACTAAAGCTCCTTGGATTCAGGATCGCTAAAAAGCGCACATTATATAGGGTTTTTTCGGGCGAGGGAGCTGACAGCAAAAGATCGCAGCCCTCGGCAGCTCCTGCGGGGTTTTGTGTCCGCCCGTAGGAGCTGCCGAAGGCTGCGATCTTTTAATCTTGCTTTTAGTGTGTGCGGGCTACTGCGAACTCGCTCAATTCCACCAATGCATCGCGGTATTCGCTGGCAGGCAGCGCATCGAGGCATTTGATCGCACGGGCCACATAATCACGGGCCAGTTGCGCCGTGTACTCAAGGGAACCGGACGCTTCAACGGCCTCGCGGATGCTTTCGAGGTCCTCGATGCCACCTTTCTGAATCGCCTTTCGCACCAGTGCCGCCTGTTCCGGCGTACCTTCGCGCATGGTGTAGATCAGTGGCAGGGTCGGCTTGCCTTCAGCCAGGTCGTCGCCGACGTTCTTGCCCAGGGTTTCCGCATCGCCCTTGTAGTCCAGCAGGTCGTCCACCAGTTGGAAAGCCACGCCCAGGTGATCACCAAAGGTGCGCAGGGCTTCTGCCTGTTCCGGAGTGGCTTCGCAGAGGGCTGCAGCACTGTGGGTCGAAGCTTCGAAGAGCATCGCGGTCTTGCCGCGGATGACTTCCATGTAGGTTTCTTCGGTGGTGCTGGCGTCGCGGACCTTCGACAGCTGCAACACTTCGCCTTCGGCGATGATGCGCGTGGCCTGCGAAAGGATTTTCATCACCGGCATGGAGCCCAGTTCGACCATCATTTCGAAGGAACGCGAATACAGGAAGTCGCCCACCAGCACACTCGGAGCGTTGCCCCACATGGCATTGGCGGTCGAGCGGCCACGGCGCATGCCGGACATGTCGACCACGTCGTCATGCAGCAGGGTGGCGGTGTGCAGGAACTCGATGGTCGCGGCCAGCAGACGCAGGTCGTCGCCTTCGCGGCCAAGGGCCTTGCCACACAACAGCACTAATAAAGGACGCAGGCGTTTTCCGCCAGCCGAGGTAATGTAGTCGCCGATTTTCGATACCAGCGGCACTCGGGAAGTCAGCTGCTTCTTGATGATGCCGTCGACGGCGCTAAAATCGTCCGCCACCGCGCGGTAGAAAGCTTGGGGTTGCATCAGCGACAGTTGCTCCAGAAGGGTTGCGCGGCATGCTAGGACCCACGTCGGCGGGTGTCAAGGCACGATGGACGGCCTCTTGCATCGCCCCGGCAGCTTGCGTACAATCGCGCACCCTGAACTTCCTGGGCAGCACCTGCCTTACGCAATTGCAAACAGGCCTTCCAGCCTTATGCAGCCATGCCAGCCAATACCTCTTCTTATAAAGAGCTGGGTGAGCAGGATTATCGGAGAAATACCATGTCGTACGCAGTAATCGTTACTGGTGGCAAGCAGTACAAAGTCGCCCCAGGTGAATACCTGAAGATTGAAAAACTGGAAATCGCTACCGGCGAATCCGTAACTTTTGATCGCGTTCTGTTGGTCGCCAATGGCGATGACGTGAATATCGGCGCTCCAGTTGTTGCTGGCGCTACCGTTGTGGCTGAAGTGATCTCCCAAGGTCGTCACGATAAAGTCCGCATCATCAAGTTCCGTCGTCGTAAGCACCACATGAAGCGTATGGGCCACCGCCAGTGGTACACCGAGATCAAAATCACCGGTATTCAGGCTTAATTTCAGCCTAATTCCTCACTAGGAGAATTGAACTCATGGCACACAAAAAAGCTGGTGGTAGTACCCGTAACGGTCGCGACTCAGAAGCCAAACGCCTTGGCGTGAAGATGTATGGCGGCCAGGTTATCATTCCGGGCAACATCATCGTGCGTCAGCGCGGCACCCAATTCCACGCCGGTTACGGTGTTGGCATGGGTAAAGATCACACTCTGTTCGCTAAAATCGACGGCGTGATCAAGTTCGAAGTAAAGGGCGCCTTCGGTCGTCGTTACGTAAGCATTGTCCCGAAGACTGAAGTCGTCGCGGCATAATTACGTGGTTGCTGGAAAAGCCCTGTCTTGCGACGGGGCTTTTTCGTTTGTGGGGTGAGTCTCTTGCAAAGCTGTTTGTAATGGGCTCCAGCGCTGGATTTGCGGTCGTTGATTGAGGTCGCTGCGCTCATTTTTGCAAGAGTCTTATGTCTAGATTTTTTCGGCTCGTCCGTATGGCGAGAGGCGTTTTGTTATGAAGTTTGTTGATGAAGTATCGATTCGAGTAAAGGCCGGCGACGGCGGCAACGGTTGCATGAGCTTCCGTCGCGAGAAATTCATCGAAAACGGCGGCCCGAACGGCGGTGACGGTGGTGATGGCGGTTCGGTGTACATGATCGCCGATGAAAACCTCAACACCCTGGTGGACTACCGTTACACCCGGCACTTCGATGCCGAGCGCGGCTCCAACGGCGGCAGCACCGACTGCACCGGCAAGAAAGGTGAAGAGCTGGTGTTGCGTGTTCCGGTCGGCACGACTGTCATCGATGCGGCCACCCAGGAAGTGATCGGCGACCTGACCAAGGCTGGCCAGAAACTGCTGGTGGCTCACGGCGGCTGGCACGGCCTGGGCAACACCCGTTTCAAATCCAGTACCAACCGCGCTCCGCGTCAGACCACTCCGGGCAAGCCGGGTGAGGCGCGTGACCTGAAACTGGAAATGAAAGTGTTGGCGGACGTGGGTCTGCTGGGCTTGCCGAATGCGGGCAAAAGTACCTTCATCCGCTCGGTGTCGGCCGCCAAGCCGAAAGTCGCCGACTACCCGTTCACCACACTGGTGCCGAACCTGGGCGTGGTCAGCGTCGATCGCTGGAAGAGCTTCGTGGTCGCGGACATTCCGGGCCTGATCGAAGGCGCTTCCGATGGTGCAGGCCTGGGGATTCGCTTCCTCAAGCACTTGTCGCGTACCCGTTTGCTGCTGCACCTCGTGGACATGGCGCCGCTTGACGACACCAGTGCCCCGGATGCTGCCGAAGTGATCGTCAGCGAACTGACCAAGTTCAGCCCGTCCCTGGCTGAGCGTGATCGTTGGCTGGTGCTGAACAAGTGCGACCAGATCCTTGAAGAAGAGCACGATGCTCGCGTCAAGGAAATCGTCGATCGCCTGGAGTGGACCGGTCCGGTTTACGTGATCTCTGCCATTTCCAAGTTGGGCACCGAGCGTCTGTGCCACGACATCATGCGTTACATGGAAGATCGTGCCGATCGCCTGGCGAACGACCCGGCTTACAAGGAAGAGCTGGCCGATCTCGATCAGCGCATCGAAGACGAAGCCCGTGCTCAGTTGCAAGCCCTGGACGACCAGCGTGCACTGCGTCGCAGCGGCGTGAAGTCGGTCCATGACATCGGCGACGATGATTGGGACGAGGAAGACGTGGATGATGAGGACGGTCCGGAAATCATTTACGTGCGTGACTGATTCGTTGCAGTAAACTTAAGCGCCGCTCAATTGAGCGGCGTTTTGGTATCTGGAAATCGGTAGTCACGAATAACGTTACGGGCAGCGCTGGGTCGCGCTGTCCTCAAGCTAAGGTTGAAGATGATGCGGAGCAAGGTGACAGGTGCGCAGCGTTGGGTCGTGAAAATCGGCAGCGCTTTGCTGACGGCGGACGGCAAGGGCCTGGATCGCGCGGCAATGGGTGTCTGGGTCGAACAGATGGTGGCCTTGCATGAGGCGGGCGTTGAGCTGGTGCTGGTGTCCTCCGGGGCGGTGGCAGCGGGCATGAGCCGTCTGGGCTGGACCGTACGACCCAGTGCGATGCACGAGTTGCAGGCGGCGGCCGCCATCGGTCAGATGGGCCTGGTTCAGGCCTGGGAATCGAGCTTTGCCGAGCATGGCCGACATACCGCGCAGATTCTCCTGACGCACGACGACCTGTCCGACCGCAAGCGCTACCTGAACGCCCGCAGCACCTTGCGTGCCTTGGTCGAGTTGAAAGTGATCCCGGTGATCAACGAAAACGACACGGTGGTGACGGATGAAATCCGTTTCGGTGACAACGACACGCTGGCGGCGCTGGTGGCCAACCTGGTCGAAGCTGATTTACTGGTGATCCTGACGGATCGCGACGGCATGTTCGATGCCGATCCGCGCAACAATCCCGATGCCAAGCTGATTTACGAAGCGCGCGCCGATGACCCGGCGCTGGACGCTGTGGCGGGTGGTACCGGTGGTGCGTTGGGGCGCGGCGGCATGCAAACCAAGTTGCGCGCGGCGCGTCTGGCGGCGCGTTCCGGTGCGCACACCATCATCGTTGGCGGACGCCTCGAGCGTGTCCTGGATCGCCTGAAGGCGGGCGAGCGTATCGGCACCTTGCTGTCGCCTGAACGCGGCATGCTGGCAGCGCGCAAACAATGGCTGGCCGGCCATTTGCAAACCCGCGGCACGCTGGTGCTGGATGCGGGCGCGGTGACGGCGTTGTCCCAAGGCAACAAAAGCCTGCTGCCGGTCGGCGTCAAGCTCGTCCAGGGCAGTTTCCGTCGCGGCGAAATGGTGGTGTGTGTGGCGCCGGACGGTCGTGAGATCGCCCGTGGTCTGGCCAACTACAGCGCGCTGGAAGCGCAGAAAATCATCGGTCAGTCGTCTGAGGCGATTGTCGGTCTGTTGGGTTACATGGCGGAGCCGGAACTGGTTCACCGCGATAACCTGATCCTGGTCTGAAGGAATACCTGAATGCGCGTGACAAAAGGATTGTTGGGTCTGCTGTTGGTAATGCCGCTGCTGGCCTCGGCCGAGGAGATTGGCCAGGTGTCGACGGTGTTCAAGTTCGTCGGCCCGAATGACCGCATCGTGGTCGAGGCATTTGACGATCCGAAGGTGGAGGGCGTGACGTGCTACCTGTCGCGTGCCAAGACGGGGGGCGTGAAGGGTGGTCTGGGCCTGGCTGAGGATCGCGCTGAAGCGTCTATCGCCTGTCGTCAGGTGGGTCCGATCAACTTCAAGGGCGAGTTGAAGGATGGTGAAGAGGTGTTCAAGGAGCGCACCTCGCTGGTGTTCAAGACCATGCAGGTGGTGCGGTTCCTCGACAAGAAGCGCAATACGCTGGTGTACCTGGTCTACAGCGATCGCTTGATCGAGGGCAGCCCTCAGAATGCGGTGACGGCGATTCCGATTCTGCCGTGGACGCACGCTCAATAAGCTAGCGAAGATCCAAATTGTGGGGGCGAGCCTGCTCGCGATAGCGGACTTTCATTCAGCAGAGATGTTGAATGTTAGTCACTCATCGCGAGCAGGCTCGCTCCCACATTTTTTTGTCCTGTGTTTGCCAAATCACAGGCAATAAAAAACCGACCCTGGGGTCGGTTTTTCAACAAGCTTATCGCTTATGCGGCAACAGCAAGGTTCAGAGCCTTGACGTGACCGTTCAGGCGGCTCTTATGACGAGCAGCCTTGTTCTTGTGGATGATGCCTTTATCGGCCATACGGTCGATAACTGGCACGGCCAGAACGTAAGCAGCTTGAGCTTTTTCAGCGTCTTTTGCGTCGATGGCTTTAACTACATTCTTGATGTAGGTACGAACCATGGAACGCAGGCTGGCGTTGTGGCTGCGACGCTTCTCAGCCTGTTTTGCACGTTTTTTGGCGGAAGGTGTGTTGGCCACCGTCGAGCTCCTCGAAAGACTTTTTAGGAAATAGCAAACAAAATAGGCCGCGAATCATGCCGATGAGTTGATGTCTTGTCAAGGGCGGTTGAGACGTTCCGCTAAGTGGTAGGTATAAAGAGGCGGGATATTTATTTCCGGCGCTTGACCTGTAAACTCGCGAGCTTTGGCTCTGTGCTGCTGCGGCGCGGAGTATCGCATAAGTGGGCGCGTTGTTCGCCTGCTGTTTATCGACAGGCACAAACTCTTTCAATGAATCTGCTCAAATCGTTGGCCGCCGTCAGCTCTATCACGATGCTTTCCCGGATTCTGGGGTTCGTCCGTGACACCCTCATTGCGCGTACATTTGGCGCGGGGATGGCGACGGACGCCTTCTTCATCGCCTTCAAACTGCCCAATCTGCTGCGCCGGATCTTCGCCGAAGGGGCTTTTTCCCAAGCGTTCGTGCCAATTCTTGCCGAATATAAAAACCAGAAGGGCGAGGAGGCGACGCGCACTTTTGTTGCCTACGTCTCCGGTCTGCTGACGCTGGTGCTCGCCCTGGTCACTGCATTGGGCATGCTCGCGGCGCCATGGGTAATCTGGGCGACCGCGCCAGGTTTTACCGACACCCCGGAAAAATTCGAGCTGACCGCCAACCTGTTGCGGGTGACCTTTCCTTATATATTGCTGATCTCCCTGTCTTCGTTGGCCGGGGCGATTCTCAACACCTATAACCGCTTCTCGGTGCCGGCCTTCGTGCCGACCTTGCTCAACGTCAGCATGATCATCTTTTCGGTATTCCTGACGCCGTACTTCGATCCACCGGTCATGGCCCTGGGCTGGGCGGTCCTGGCAGGTGGCCTGGCACAATTGCTTTACCAACTGCCGCACCTGAAAAAAATCGGCATGCTGGTGCTGCCGCGTCTGAACCTGCGCGACAGCGGCGTCTGGCGGGTCATGAAACAAATGCTGCCGGCGATTCTCGGCGTTTCGGTGAGTCAGATTTCACTGATCATCAACACCATTTTTGCCTCGTTCCTGGTTGCTGGTTCCGTGTCCTGGATGTATTACGCCGACCGCTTGATGGAATTGCCATCCGGGGTCCTGGGCGTGGCGTTGGGCACGATTCTGCTGCCGACCCTGGCCAAGACCTATGCCAGCAAGGACCGCGCCGAGTATTCGCGGATTCTCGATTGGGGCCTGCGCCTGTGCTTCATGCTGGTGTTGCCGTGCTCGCTGGCGCTGGGGATTCTGGCCGAGCCGCTGACGGTTTCACTGTTCCAGTACGGCCAGTTCAGCGCGTTTGATGCCTCCATGACCCAGCGGGCGCTGATCGCCTATTCGGTCGGTTTGCTCGGAATTATTGTGATCAAAGTGCTGGCGCCCGGCTTTTATGCGCAACAAAACATCCGTACCCCGGTGAAAATCGCGATTTTCACGTTGATCGTCACGCAGTTGTTCAACCTGGTGCTGATCGGCCCGCTGGCCCACGCCGGTCTGGCGCTGGCGATCAGCGCTGGTGCCTGCATCAACGCCGGGCTGCTGTTCTATCAACTGCGCAAGCAGCAGATGTATCAGCCGCAACCAGGCTGGGCGAAGTTTGGCGGCAAACTGGTGGTCGCGGTTGCGGTGATGTCTGCGGTGTTGCTGGCCGGAATGCACTTTATGCCGGCCTGGGATCAGGGCCACATGCTTGAGCGATTCCTGCGGCTGGGCGCTCTGGTAGGGGCTGGCGTGGTCTCGTATTTCGGCATGTTGCTGTTGATGGGCTTCCGTTTGCGCGACTTCAATCGCAAGGCGTTGAGCTGAGGCTTCGGCCTCGATAAACACGGGCGGGGCGGCGGTTTTGTCGGCTCGATCACTTTGGGTTACGGTGTTGCCTGTCGTCGGCCGCCGGGTGTGGTTATAATCGACCACTTTATGAGCAAGAAGCGCGTTATGCAGCTGGTTCGAGGCCTCCACAACCTGCGCCCCCAGCATCGGGGCTGTGTCGCCACTATTGGCAACTTTGACGGTGTTCACCGTGGCCACCAGGCTATCCTGGCGAGGCTGCGTGAGCGAGCGCTCGAGTTGAGCGTACCCAGCTGCGTGGTGATTTTCGAGCCGCAGCCGCGGGAGTTTTTCGCCCCGGATACGGCACCGGCCCGTCTGGCCCGTCTGCGAGACAAACTGCAGCTGCTGGCTGCCGAAGGTGTCGACCGGGTTCTGTGCCTGGCCTTCAACCAGCGCCTGAGCAAGCTCAGTGCCAGCGAGTTCGTCGATACCATTCTGGTGGACGGCCTCGGCGTCCAGCACCTTGAGGTCGGTGACGACTTCCGCTTCGGCTGTGACCGGGTAGGGGATTTCGATTTCCTGCAACAGGCCGGCGTCATGCAAGGCTTCACTGTCGAAGCGGCGCAAACCGTTGAGCTGGAGGGTATTCGCGTCAGCAGCACGCAGGTGCGAAATGCCCTGGCCGCTGCAGATTTTGCCTTGGCCGAACGCCTGCTCGGTCGTCCGTTCCAGATTACCGGGCGCGTGTTGCACGGCCAGAAGCTGGCGCGCCAACTGGGTACGCCCACCGCCAACATTCAACTCAAGCGTCGTCGTGTGCCGTTGTCCGGGGTTTACCTGGTCGACATCGACATCGACATCGACGGCAAGACCTGGCCAGGCGTCGCCAATATCGGCGTGCGGCCAACGGTCCAAGGGGATGGCAAGGCCCACCTCGAAGTCCATCTTTTAGATTTTGCCGGCGATCTGTATGACCGGCGTTTGACGGTGGTTTTCCACCAAAAGCTGCGTGAAGAGCAGCGTTTCGCCTCTCTGGAGGCGCTTAAGACGGCGATCAATGCGGATGTCGCCGCCGCCCGTGCCCTGTCGCACCTAGCGCCAATCGCTAATGAAGAGCCATAAATGACCGACTATAAAGCCACGCTAAACCTTCCGGACACCGCCTTCCCAATGAAGGCCGGCCTGCCTCAGCGCGAACCGCAGATTCTGCAGCGCTGGGACAGCATTGGCCTGTACGGTAAGTTGCGCGAAATTGGCAAGGATCGTCCGAAGTTCGTACTTCACGACGGTCCTCCGTACGCCAACGGCACGATTCACATCGGTCATGCGCTGAACAAGATCCTCAAGGACATGATCATTCGCTCGAAGACCCTGTCGGGTTTCGACGCGCCTTATGTTCCGGGCTGGGATTGCCACGGCCTGCCGATCGAGCACAAAGTCGAAGTGACCCACGGCAAGAACCTGGGCGCGGACAAGACCCGCGAACTGTGCCGTGCCTACGCCACCGAGCAGATCGAAGGCCAGAAGTCCGAGTTCATCCGCCTGGGCGTGTTGGGCGACTTCGCCAACCCGTACAAGACCATGGATTTCAAGAACGAGGCCGGTGAAATCCGCGCGCTCGCCGAAATCGTCAAGGGCGGTTTCGTGTTCAAGGGCCTCAAGCCTGTGAACTGGTGCTTTGACTGCGGTTCGGCCCTGGCTGAAGCGGAAGTCGAGTACGAGAACAAGAAGTCCTCGACCATCGACGTGGCGTTCCCGATTGCCGATGAAGCCAAACTGGCTGCCGCTTTCGGTCTGTCGTCCCTGGCCAAACCGGCTTCGATCGTGATCTGGACCACCACCCCGTGGACCATCCCGGCCAACCAGGCGCTGAACGTTCACCCGGAATTCAACTACGCCCTGGTCGATGTCGGCGACAAACTGCTGGTGTTGGCTGAAGAGCTGGTCGAATCCTGCCTGGCCCGTTACAGCCTGGAAGGCTCGGTCATCGCGACCACCACCGGTAAAGAACTGGAACTGATCAACTTCCGTCACCCGTTCTACGATCGCCTGTCGCCGGTTTACCTGGCCGACTACGTTGAACTGGGCGCCGGCACCGGCGTGGTTCACTCCTCGCCGGCCTACGGTGTAGACGACTTCGTGACCTGCAAGAAATATGGCATGGTCAACGATGACATCATCAATCCGGTTCAAAGCAACGGCGTTTACGTACCGTCGCTGGAGTTCTTCGGCGGCCAGTTCATCTGGAAAGCCAACCCGGCCATCGTCGACAAACTGACCGAAGTCGGTGCGCTGCTGCACACCACCATCATCGAACACAGCTACATGCACTGCTGGCGTCACAAGACTCCGTTGATCTATCGCGCCACCGCGCAGTGGTTCATCGGCATGGACAAAGAGCCTGCGACCGGCGAAACCCTGCGCAAGCGGGCGATCAAAGCCATCGAAGACACCAAGTTCGTTCCAGCCTGGGGCCAGGCGCGCCTGCACTCGATGATCGCCAACCGTCCGGACTGGTGCATCTCCCGTCAGCGCAACTGGGGCGTGCCGATCCCGTTCTTCCTGAACAAGGAAAGCGGCGAACTGCACCCGCGTACCGCCGAGCTGATGGAAGAAGTCGCCAAGCGCGTCGAAGTCGAAGGCATCGAAGCCTGGTTCAAGATGGACGCGGCCGAGTTGCTCGGTGACGAAGCGCCGCAGTACGACAAGATCAGCGACACCCTGGACGTCTGGTTCGATTCGGGTACCACGCATTGGCACGTCCTGCGCGGTTCGCACCCGATGGGCCACGAGACCGGCCCACGTGCCGACCTGTACCTGGAGGGTTCGGACCAGCACCGCGGCTGGTTCCACTCGTCGCTGCTGACCGGTTGCGCCATCGACAACCACGCGCCGTACCGCGAGCTGCTGACCCACGGTTTCACCGTGGATGAGTCCGGTCGTAAAATGTCCAAATCGCTGGGCAACGTGATCGCGCCGCAAAAGGTCAACGACACCCTGGGTGCCGACATCATGCGTCTGTGGGTCGCTTCTACCGATTACTCGGGTGAAATGGCGGTGTCCGAGCAGATCCTGCAACGCAGTGCGGACGCCTACCGGCGGATCCGTAACACCGCGCGGTTCCTGCTCTCCAACCTGACCGGTTTCAACCCGGCCACCGACATCCTGCCGGCCGAAGAAATGCTCGCGCTGGACCGTTGGGCCGTGGACCGCACGCTGCTGCTGCAACGCGAGCTGCAAGAGCACTACGGCGAATACCGCTTCTGGAACGTCTACTCCAAGATCCACAACTTCTGCGTGCAGGAGCTGGGCGGTTTCTACCTCGATATCATCAAGGACCGTCAGTACACCACTGGCGCCAACAGCAAGGCCCGCCGTTCGGCGCAAACCGCGCTGTACCACATCTCCGAAGCGCTGGTGCGCTGGATCGCGCCGATCCTCGCGTTCACCGCCGACGAACTGTGGGAATACCTGCCGGGCGAGCGCAACGAATCGGTGATGCTCAACACCTGGTACGAAGGCCTGACCGAACTGCCGGAAAACGTTGAGCTGGGCCGCGCCTACTGGGAGCGGATCATGGCGGTGAAGGTCGCTGTGAACAAGGAAATGGAAATCCAGCGCGCGGCCAAGGCCGTCGGTGGCAACCTGCAAGCCGAAGTGACGCTGTTTGCCGAAGACGCGCTGAGCGCCGACCTGGCCAAGCTGAGCAACGAACTGCGCTTCGTGCTGATCACCTCGACCGCCAGCGTTGCACCTTTTGTTCAGGCACCAGCGGACGCGGTAGTCACCGAAGTCAGCGGCCTGAAGCTGAAAATCGTCAAGTCGGCCTTCGCCAAGTGCGCCCGTTGCTGGCACTGCCGTGAAGACGTCGGCGTGAATCCGGAGCACCCGGAAATCTGCGGTCGTTGCGTCGACAACATCAGCGGCGCAGGCGAGGTTCGTCACTATGCCTAATGCCATTGGCCGTTTCGGACGGCTGGGCTGGCTCTGGTTGAGTTTGCTGGTCCTGGTCATCGACCAGGCCAGCAAGTTCTACTTTGAAGGCTCGCTGAAGATGTATCAGCAGATCGTGGTGATCCCCGATTACTTCAGCTGGACCCTGGCCTATAACACCGGCGCGGCGTTCAGCTTCCTGGCCGACAGCTCGGGCTGGCAGCGCTGGCTGTTTGCCCTGATCGCGGTCGTGGTCAGTGCGGTGCTGGTGGTGTGGCTCAAACGTCTGGGGCGCAACGAAACGTGGCTGGCCATTGCGCTGGCCCTGGTACTCGGTGGCGCGCTGGGCAATCTGTATGACCGCATTGCCCTGGGCCATGTGATCGATTTCATTCTGGTGCATTGGCAGAACCGCTGGTACTTCCCGGCGTTCAACTTTGCCGACAGTGCGATTACTGTGGGTGCGGTGATGCTGGCGCTGGACATGTTCAAATCCAAGAAAACCGGAGAAGCCGTTCATGACTGAACAGGTATTGGCTGAGCAACGCATCCGCCAGAACACGGAAGTCACCTTGCACTTTGCACTGCGCCTGGAGAACGGCGACACCGTCGACAGCACCTTCGACAAAGCCCCGGCGACCTTCAAGGTCGGCGACGGTAACCTGTTGCCAGGTTTCGAAGCGGCCCTGTTCGGCTTCAAGGCGGGCGACAAGCGTACGCTGACGATTCAGCCGGAAAACGCTTTTGGTCAGCCGAACCCGCAAAACGTACAGATCATCCCGCGCTCGCAGTTCAAGGACATGGAACTGTCACCGGGTTTGCTGGTGATCTTCAACGATGCGGCCAATACTGAGCTGCCTGGCGTTGTGAAAGAGTTCGATGACGAGCAAGTGACCATCGACTTCAACCATCCGCTGGCTGGCAAGACATTGACCTTTGACGTCGAGATCATCAGCGTCAAATCGCTGTAGAAGCTTTTCTGTGGGAGCCGGCAAGCCGGTTCCTGCAATGATTTAATTTTCTTGCGCGCAAGACACGAGGCACAGCATGCAAATCAAACTCGCCAACCCCCGTGGCTTCTGCGCCGGAGTGGACCGGGCGATCGAAATCGTCAACCGCGCCCTGGAAGTCTTCGGGCCGCCGATCTATGTGCGCCACGAAGTGGTACACAACAAATTCGTCGTTGAAGACCTGCGTGCTCGCGGCGCGATCTTCGTCGAGGAACTGGATCAGGTGCCTGACGACGTCATCGTGATCTTCAGTGCCCACGGCGTTTCCCAGGCTGTACGCACCGAAGCTGCCGGCCGTGGCCTCAAAGTGTTCGACGCGACGTGCCCGCTGGTGACCAAGGTGCACATCGAAGTCGCGCGTTACAGCCGCGATGGCCGTGAATGCATTCTGATCGGCCACGCCGGTCACCCGGAAGTCGAAGGCACCATGGGCCAGTACGATGGCAGCAATGGTGGCGCGATCTATCTGGTCGAGGACGAAAAAGACGTTGCCGCGTTGCAGGTTCACAACCCCGAAAAACTGGCGTTCGTCACCCAGACTACCCTGTCCATGGACGATACCAGCCGCGTCATCGACGCCCTGCGTACGCGCTTTCCGGCGATCGGTGGTCCGCGCAAGGACGACATCTGCTACGCGACGCAAAACCGCCAGGATGCAGTCAAGCAACTGGCTGACGAATGCGATGTGGTGTTGGTGGTCGGCAGCCCGAACAGCTCCAACTCCAATCGCCTGCGTGAGCTGGCCGAGCGCATGGCCACCCCGGCCTACTTGATCGACGGTGCCGAAGACCTGCAAAAAAGCTGGTTCGATGGTGTCGAGCGTATCGGCATCACCGCGGGCGCTTCCGCTCCGGAAGTGCTGGTGCGTGGCGTGATTCAGCAACTGCAGGCCTGGGGCGCTACCAGTGCCGATGAGCTGGCCGGTCGTGAGGAGAACATCACGTTCTCCATGCCTAAAGAGTTACGCGTTCGTTCGCTGCTTTGATTTTTCTCCTTTCTCGCACAATGCCTGTGCCGTCTTATCGCTGCGCAGGCTGACTCGACCGGTTGCGGCCAGCACCACCTGAAGCTGGCTCACCGGCGCACGAGCATCGCAAAGGTGCAACGTTCCGGCTTGAAAAGCTTTTTTGGGCATCAGCGGCTCACCCAGACTGCTGAAACGTATGTATCGCCTGACCCACCAATTGCCGACAATCGGCACCCCGGTGCCGCTCGCGTGCTCGACCACAACCGGGTTGCTGCGATCCTCCGACCCTTTTCCACTGATGTCGAGAATGATTCGCCAGCCCTGACCCCAATCGCCGTTGATGCCGTGAATCACAACGCTCTGATTGCGCGAGATAGCGAGGGTTCTGGCATTGCGTATACCGTTGATCAACGACTGCGCTGCTGCTTCTCGATGGTTCGATTCCGTAAGCGCTGCGAACGCCGGACTGACCAAATGTAGAACAATTCCGACAATCATCAGTCCCATGAGCAGTTCAACCAGACTGAAACCCTGCTGGCGCATGAAATCTCCCTCCCTGGAATGCGGTGGCCCGCGCAATCCTTGCGCGAGTAATGGCAAAACAACCGAACATCTATCGGTCGAATGTTCTAGCGTGTAACAGCAGGTATAGCCGACGGCAACGGAGGGCACCGATGGGGCATCGTACAAAAGGTTTCACGCTGATCGAGTTGCTGGTCGCGCTCGCGGTCTTTCTGATCCTGATTACCCTGGCGGTGCCGGCGTTTACCCGTTCGGTGCAAGGCACCAAGGCAGACACCGAGATCGGCGATCTGCAGCGAGCTTTGAATTTCGCCCGACTCGAAGCCATCGACCGCGGCATTACTACCCGGGTGCGGCCAACGGCCGGCGGTAGCGTCTGGACCGGGGAACTGGCGGTCTACGACAGTACTGGCACGCCGGCCAATGTATTGCGGGTTGTTCCAGCGATGAGCAGCGGCGCGACTCTGACACTAACCTCAGGAGTGACCGCCATCGATTTCAACAATCTGGGGGGGCTGTCGGCACCGTCCACGACGGTGGTGATCAGCTATGTACTGGGGGCGCAAAGCAGGACGCTGAATGTGTGTTTGAACGGACGAATTCTATTGGGTGGAAGTTGCGGATGAGGGGATGGAGCAAGCGTGCACAGGAGGGCATGACGCTGATCGAGGTGCTGGTGGCGTTGTTGATTCTGAGCGTGGGCCTGTTGGGGGCGGCGGCGTTTCAGCTCAATGCGCTGAAGTACACCGACAGCTCGCGGATGACCAGCCAGGCCAGTTTCATCGCCTACGACATGATGGACCGCATCCGCGCCAACTCCGGCGCCGATTACACCGTCACGCCGCCGACGTCGGGCAACCTGAGTGTCGCGCGGGATCAGGACCTGTACGACTTCACCTCCAACATCGTCAATTTCCTCGGCAGCACCGCCACGGGCAGCGTCACGCTCAATCAGCGCGTGTACACCATCACCATCACCTGGGACGACTCCCGGGCAGCCAACACCGCCAATTCCCGCCGCAGCTTTGTGCTGACCAGTCGTGCCGCGGTCGATCCGGTGTCGACGCCATGAACCGGCTCAACAGAGGTTTCGGCCTGATCGAAATGCTGATCGCCCTGGCGTTGAGCCTGGTCGTGGTACTCGGCGTGGCGCAGGTTTTTATCGCCGCCAAGAACACCTACGTCAGTCAGAACGCGGCGGCGAACATACAGGAAGATGCGCGTTTCGTGCTGAGCAAGATGATTCAGGAAATCCGCATGGTGGGGATGTTTGGTTGCCTGGGGACGATTACCGATGCCAGCGCGGGGGGAAGTTTTTATCTCAGCCAGGTAGCGCCGATCAGTTGGGACAATGCCACGCTCAAGCTGACCCTGGTGACGGCCGATGTGGGAGCAGGCGGCGGCACGCCGACCTGGACGGTGGTTTCCGATTGCCGAAACACGGCGACGGCTTATTCCAATGTGCAGTCTCCTGCGACGGGACAGCTGGCGTTTCCGATTCGGCGGCTGATCTACAGCCTCAAGAACGGGCAATTGACGATGGGCACTGGCATCGGGACGCCGGCTCAGGCGGTACTTATCGACAATGTCAGCAAATTCGACGTGAGCTTCGGTCTCGCTGCGTCGGCCACCGATACCGCCGCTTCCAGTTACAGCCCCAACCCATCCGACCCTGCGCGAATCCGTAGCGTGCGCCTGACACTGACGCTGAGAGATCCGGACAGTCGCGTTCGCGAGCAAACCTTCAACGCGGTTGCAGCATTGCGCAACCGCCTGCCATGAGGGGAGGGCCGATGAATTTCTCTTCCGTGACCTCTCACACCCAGCGCGGCATGGCGTTGCTGGTCAGCCTGGTGTTCCTACTGTTGCTGACCCTGATCGGCATTTCATCGATGCAGAACGCCACCCTCCAGGAAAAAATGGCCACCAGCGTGACCCTGCGCAATCAGTCGTTCCAGATCGCCGAAGCTGCGTTGCGCATCGGTGAAAGTGCGGTGCAACTGAGTACTTATACGTTGCCGGTTTGCAGCGGCAATCAATGTTTGCCGCCCGCCGAGTCATCGACCATCACGGCTGCCGGTCTCAATTCCACTTCGGGGGTCACCTGGATCGCCGCCGCCAACGGTTTCTACGGGGTGCAGAACATCGGCACCACGTTGAACGCGGTGAATGTACCGAGCAACACCTCTGCGACGCTTTATCGGGTCACGGCAGTGGCCATCGTCGGCAATAACGTTCGCAGTGTGGTGGAGAGCATCTATGCCAAGTACTGATAGGTGTTCCGGGATCTGGCGTTTGCTTTCTGGCGTTGCATTGGGCCTGTACCTGTCAGCCCCTGCGTACGCGTTTACGCCCTCGGACTCGCCCCTGCTGAGCGCTGCTGCGGTCCCGCCAAACGTGATGCTGCTGATCGACGATTCGGGAAGCATGAACAACATCATTTGGGCACCGGATTTCAATCCCGCAGCCAATCAAGCGCCAATTGCGAATTGCAGCTCCAACTCCTCATGTTTCACTGGTCAGAGCCTGGACATGGACGATACCAATATCGCTCTGTCGAGCCTGTATCGCGGCGGTTGTTCGACCAACGGCAATTGGTACGGTTTTTATAGGGGTTTTTTGGGGCTGTCATCGATTTGTCTTAAGTTGCCTGACCCGGTGGGCAATGAAAACACCCGTTACACGGCTAATTACCTCTCTTATCTGGTAACACAGGCCAATGGTGCAAACCGGGATTACACCACCGGAGCGATCCCCAACGATTACCGGATGAATGTCGCGAAGGAGGTGTCCAAAAAACTCGTCACCAGTAATCGCGCGCTGCGTATCGGCCTGTCGACGTTTAATCCGCCTACGAGCTCTAACTCCGGCCCTGGTGGTTTTATTGCCCGCGCAGTCAGTGATTTGTCTCCCGTTGGCAGCATTACCCAAGATAAAGCGGACGATAACTTCGAGGCCCTGATTTCATCGATCACGGGCTTGAGTGCAATCGCCAATACCCCATTGGCCGAAACCTATTACGAGATCACGCGGTACATGCGCGGCATGGCGCCCTACTACAACTCGACACCTACCACTTACACCAGCCCGATCCAGTATCGCTGCCAGAAAAACTACGGCGTGGTGGTCACCGATGGCTTGCCTACGTTCGACCGGACCTTCCCGACCAACGACCCGCTGGGTGGCAGCCGTTTGCCGAACTGGGACGGCATCAGGGCGAACGATGGCGACAACCTCTCCGGTGATGGCGAGGGTGATACGTTGTACCTGGACGACATTGCCAAATTCGCCTTCGACATCGATATGCGTAACACCGGTACCGACGCCGCCGGCAAGAACTGGAACGCCACAGATTTCCCCACACAGAACATGAACACCTACACCGTAGGCTTCACTGCTGCGAATCAGATGTTGTCGGACGCCGCCAGATACGGGCAGGGCAAGTATTATCAGGCAACAGACAGCGTCGGCCTCAACGCCGCGCTGGCATCCGCCCTGAGCGACATCACGACTAAGGCCGGTTCAGGTGGGAGCGGCACCACCAGCAGCTCAATCGTCGGGGTCGGTTCCGCTTACTACCAGACCAGCTACGACCCGAAGGACTGGCGCGGCACCATCAAATCCTATGGGTTCACTGCCAGTGGCGCGGTCAATACCGCCTCGGTGCTCTGGACCACTGACACGGCCATCGTACCCGGTGCAACGGCGCCTGTTTACCAGTCGTGGAACACCGTGAGTAATGCTCCCGTCCCCCTGGCTTACACCAGCTTCGCTCCGGCGCAGCGGACGGTGTTGAGTCAAGGACTGCCCACCGACATCACCGGCAGCGACCTGGTGGAGTGGAGCAAGGGCACCAACAAAACCGGCTTGAAAGTGCGCAGTGTGCTGCTCGGCGATATCATCAACTCGCCTCTGGTGCTGGCCTCGCCGACGGATAAAACCGCATCGGATCTGGTGAGCGACACCAGCTACAGCACCTATCTGGCGACCAAAGCCACCAGCATGAACTCCAGTCTGGTGGTCAATGCCAACGACGGGTTTGTCAGCGTCATCAACTCAGGTAACGGCGCGAGGCGCTATGCCTACATGCCTTCCAGTGTCTTGCCATCGCTGCGCTATATCGCCGATACCGCTTATATCAACGGCGTCAGCCACAAGTTTCTGGTCGACGGTCAGGTCGGCGTATTCGATGCACAACTTAACAGCGCCTGGAAAACCCTGGCGCTCGGCGGGACCGGGGCGGGTGGCAAGACTTTTTACGCGCTGCAGTTGTTCGACGCGTCGCCCAGTAACGTGATCAAGGCGTTGTGGGAAATCAGTGCTCCCGCGACTGCAAACCCGACGAACGTTTTCAATGATCTGGGTTATGCCTACGCCCGTCCCGAAGTGGCACGCTTGTCGAATGGGCGGTGGGCAGCGTTCATCTCCAACGGCTATGGCAGCAACTCGGGCGTGGCAGCGTTGTACGTGGTGGATGTCTTTGATGGGTCGCTGATCAAGAAAATCGTGGTCGACAGTACGGAGACTACCAACGGCTTGTCGTCGGTGAAGCTCAAGGTCAACTCGCAGAATGTGGTGCAAGCCGCCTATGGTGGCGATCTGAAAGGAAGGCTGTGGAAATTTGATTTAAGCGGCACCAGCACGGATACCTGGGGCGTAGCGTTTTCCGGCAAGCCTTTGTTCACGGCAGCGGGCGGCGCCACCCAGCCCATCACTGCGCAGCCGTTACTGGCGGACAATTCACTGGGCGGCAAAGTGGTGTTTTTCGGCACCGGCAAGTTCAACGAGACTGCCGACAAGACAAGCAAGGATCTGCAGGCGTTCTATGCGGTGTGGGACGCGGACGGCGGTTCCGGGCAGATCACCACCTCCAGTTTGCAGGCCCAATCGGTGACTGGCGTGTTCTCGGGGAGCTCGGGGCAATTCATCACCACCAGCCAGAACGAAGTGACCTATCCGGCGGAGAAGGGCTGGTACCTGCCACTGGTCTACAACAACGTACTGACCGGTGAGCGGGTGATCAGCCAGGCGTCCCTGGTGTTGGGGCGAATCGTATTTACCACAGCCAACGTCGACACCACGGATCCTTGTGCCAGTTTCGGCACCGGCAAACTGGTCGAACTGGATGCGTTCAGCGGTAAGATGCTCAATTACGCGGTGCTCGATACTAACAACGACGGGGTAGTCGACAGCGCGGACACGATATCCAGTGGGGTGATTTTCACTGGAGGGATGCCGTTCTTGAGCGCCATTACCAACGGTGGAACCGGCAAGATCGTGACCGATACCGGTTCCACGGTGACCAAGCTGACCGAGAAGGGCGGCGGCGGCAGCCGTCGCATCATGTGGCGACAAATTCAGTAAGTGAGAGTTGAGGCATGCGCAGATCCAACCGAGGTTTTACCCTGATCGAAATCATGATCGTGATTGCGATCATCGGGATCGTCATCACCATTGGCTACCCGAGCCTCACCGAATACGTGAAAAAGGGGCGTCGGGCTGAAGTGGCGGGTCTGCTCTCCGAGCAGGCGCAAATTCTCGAACGGTTTTACTCGAAGAGTAATGTCTACACCGGTGCCACCGGCCTGAGCACCGGCAATGACTATTACACGATCACCCCGACCCTGACCGACCAGACCTTCCTGCTGACCGCGACACGCAAGGCCGGCAGCATGGCCACTGACAAGTGTGGCGACTTCACTATCACCAACACCGGTGTCAGAAGCATGGTCGGAGCAAAGACCGGGCTGACCACCAAGGATTGCTGGGGACGCTGAGTTTCTTTTTCGGGCGCCTTTTGTGCCCTCTGTCTACTTAAGGTTTGGATCGGAACATGACCATGCAACAGCAAGTGGTGATTGTCGGCGGCGGTGTGATTGGCTTGATGACGGCGTTCAATCTCGCGTCCGAAGTGCAGAGCGTTGTGCTACTGGACCGTTCGAATGTCGGTCAGGAATCGTCCTGGGCGGGCGGAGGCATCGTTTCCCCGCTTTACCCATGGCGCTACAGTCCGGCGGTCACCGCGCTGGCCCATTGGTCCCAGGATTTTTATCCACAGCTGGGCGAGCGGCTGTTTGCCGCGACCGGGGTTGATCCCGAGGTTCACACCACCGGTCTGTACTGGCTGGATCTGGATGATGAGGCCGAGGCGCTGGCCTGGGCCGAGCGGGAAAACCGTCCGCTGCGGGCTGTGGATATCTCGGCGGCGCACGATGCCGTGCCGGTACTGGGCGCCGGTTTCTCTCGGGCGATCTACATGGCCGACGTGGCCAATGTGCGCAATCCGCGGCTGGTGAAATCCCTCAAGGCTGCTTTGCTGGCGCTGCCGAACGTGACGATTCACGAGCAGTGCGAGGTCAGCGGGTTTATTCGTGAAGGCGATCACGTCGTCGGCGTGCAGACTTCGACGGGGGCCATCCACGGTGATCAAGTGGTGCTGACGGCTGGCGCCTGGAGTGGTGATTTGCTCAAAAGCCTGGGGCTGGAGCTGCCGGTCGAGCCTGTGAAAGGGCAGATGATTCTGTACAAGTGCGCGGCGGACTTCCTGCCGAGCATGGTGTTGGCCAAGGGGCGTTACGCGATTCCTCGCCGGGATGGCCACATTCTGATTGGCAGTACGCTGGAGCATGAAGGCTTCGACAAGACACCGACCGCGTCTGCGCTGGAGAGCCTGAAGGCTTCTGCGGTGGAGCTGATTCCAGCGCTGGCGGAGGCGGAGGTGGTCGGGCACTGGGCCGGGCTGCGACCGGGTTCGCCGGAGGGGATTCCCTACATCGGCCGGGTGCCGGGGTTCGATGGGTTATGGCTCAACTGCGGGCATTACCGCAACGGGCTGGTGCTGGCGCCGGCGTCGTGCCAGTTGTTTGTGGATGTGATGCTGGGCAGGGCGCCGATCATTGATCCGGCGCCGTATGCGCCAGCCGGGCGGATCTGACAGCAGATCAAAAGATCGCTCAATCCAACCCGAATTTCTTCAGCCTGTAACGCATCGACCGAAACGACAAATTCAACCGCTGAGCCGCCGCCGTGCGGTTCCAGCGGGTTTCCTCCAGGGCCTGGAGGATGAGCTTGCGTTCGACGTTATCCAGATAGACCTCCAGATTGTCGATCTGCGTCAGGTCCTGCACCCCACTGTCTGCGGTGCAGTTGCCTTCGGCCAGTCGCAGGTCGCTGGCTTCGATCTGCTTGTTTTCGCACAAAGTGTGAGCCCGTTCGAGCATGTTCTCCAGCTCGCGCACGTTGCCCGGAAAACGATAGTTTTTCAGCGCTTCAAGGGCTTGCGGTTGGAGTTTCGTGGCGGGCTCGCCGGCGCGGGCTGCCAGACGCATGAGAACATGGCTGGCCAACGATTCAATGTCGTCGCGGCGTTCGCGCAAGGGCGGAACACGTAGTTCGATGACGTTGAGCCGGTAGTACAAATCCTGGCGAAAGCGTTCAGCGGCGACTTCGGCGGCGAGGTCTTTGTGAGTGGCGCAGAGGATGCGCACATCGACCACGGTTTCCTGTTGCCCGCCCACGCTGCGAACGGCTTTTTCCTGAATCGCCCGCAACAGTTTGACTTGCATCGCCAGCGGCAAATCAGCCACTTCGTCGAGGAACAGCGTGCCGCCATGGGCTGCCTGGAACAGTCCGGGTTTGTCTTCGATGGCGCCGCTGAAGCTGCCTTTGCGATGCCCGAAAAATTCGCTCTCCATCAGCTCCGACGGGATTGCCCCGCAGTTCACCGGGATAAACGGCTGGTTGGCGCGTGACCCTTGTTCATGGATCAGCCGGGCGACCAACTCCTTGCCGCTGCCGGACTCGCCGCTGATGTACACCGGCGCCTGACTGCGGGCCAGCTTGTCGATCTGTTTACGCAAATTGCGCATGGGCAACGAGTCGCCCAGCAAACGACGATCGACGGTGGCGCCTGGCGCGGGCATACGCAGTGCACTGGTGACCAGTTCGCGCAGGCAGGCGAGGTCCACCGGTTTGGTCAGGAAGTCGAAAGCACCAGCCTTGAGCGCGTTGATCGCCGTTTCCAGGTTGCCATAAGCGGTGATCATGGCAACCGGCAGTTGGGGATAGCGTTGCTGAATGTGTTGCACCAGCTCAAGGCCGGTGCCGTCCGGAAGACGCATGTCGGTCAGGCACAGATCGAATGTTTCACGCTTCAACAAGGTCTGGGCTTCGCCAAGGTTGCGGGCGCTGAACGTGTCGAGTTTCATTCGTCCCAGGGTGATTTCCAGGAGTTCGCGGATATCCGGTTCGTCGTCGACGATCAGGACTTTTTGCTGGGGGCTGGTGTTCAACTCTGTTTCCGTCCGTGAGCAAAGGTGATGCGAAAGCAGCCGCCGCCTTGGCGTGGCTTGAAGTCTAGGCGGGCCTGGTTGCTTTCGCACAGTTCACGGGACAGATAAAGCCCCAGACCTGTGCCTTGGGCGCTGGTGGTGAAAAACGGTTCGAACAGATGCACTTGCTGATCCGGCGCCACACCGGCGCCATCGTCCAACACTTCGATGATGGGCAACTGGGTGTCGGGGTCGATGAACAGATCAAGCCAGACCTGCGCCTGATCATGGGTTTGAGCGCTGTGGCGCCAGGCATTGCGCAGCAGGTTGTCGAGAATCTGGGTCAACTGGTTCGGGTCCATCAGTGTTTTGAAGTCGCCCGAGCCGATATGCAGATGAATTTTTTGGCGGTCGAGCGCGCCTTCGCGACTTTCTGCAACGAATTGTTCCAGCCACGGCTTCAGATCGAGCCGTTGCGGCGCGGCTTGTTGGCGGCGGGACAGTTGCAGGACGTTTTCGATAACCCGATTCATACGCTGAGAGTGATCTTGAATAATCTGGGTCAGACGTCGGTCCGCGCCGTTCAGTTCCTCGGATTCCCGCAATAGCTGGGCGGCATGACTAATGGCGCCCAGCGGATTGCGTATTTCGTGGGCGATACCGGCAGTCAGGCGGCCAAGGGCGGCGAGTTTCAGTTGTTGAGCCTGTTGGGCGATTTGCGCGAGGTCTTCGAGAAACACCAGGGTCTGGTGGTGCGGGCTTTGGTCCAGCGCAATGAAGCTCGGTTGCAGTTCCAGGCCGCTGCTGGTGATTTTCAGGCTTTGGGGGCGCAGCGTCGGGTTATTCCGCCACAGTTGCAGGCGCTCGACGAGAGCGGGTGAGCAGTCATCGATCCTTCGGCCTTCGAGGTTGTCCCGGCCCAGCAGGGCCTGGGCGCTGTGATTGGCCAGTTGCACTCGCCGCTGTTCGTCGAGCACCAGGATGCCGGTGCGCATGCGCTGCAGGATCAACGCATTGAGGGCTTCCAGGCCCACGACTTCACTGGCCCGTTGCTCGGCGAGGGTTTCGCTGACTTCCACCCGCTGGATCAGCCCTTGCACCAGCAATGCCGCGGCAAAACACAGCGCACCGAGCGTACCGACTTGCAGGTAATCGTTAGGGGTGGCGGGATGGCTGAAGCTCAGCAGAAAACTCAGCCCGACGATGCCGAGTGCGCCGACGGCGGCAATCAGCAGGCCGATACGACTTCGCAACAAGGCATTGCTGATGGCCACCGAGACGATCAGCAGGTTGCCAATGGCGCTGGCGACACCACCGGCGGCATAGAACAGGCCGCACAGCAGCAGGACATCGATCAGCGCCAGGCTGAACAGTTGTGCCGGACGGCGGGTGTTCTCAAGGAAGACCACCAGCAGAATGTTCAGGACCAGATACAACCAGCTGCCACTGCGCAACAGGTCGTCATTGGAATAGGTCAGCAACTGGTTGTCGAGGTTGCTGGAGATCAGCAGCACCAGGGTGATGCCGACACTTAAACGGTAGAGATGATAAAGGCGCAGCAGTCGCTGGGCCTGTTTGCTGCCGGGACTGGACGTCTCAGCGATCACGGGTGCTTGGGCCTTGCTCAAGGTGAGCCTGGCTGCAATACCATTGTTGTTGAAGGCTCAGCGCGCGGTCGCGAGGCAGGTGGACGCCACACTGGGCGCAGCGGACCATGGGCGCTGCTTCCAGTTCGGCAGAGGACTTGGGCACAGAGGGTTGAGCCTTGAACTTGCGCCAGAACCATACCGCAACGGCAATCAGGGCGATCCAGAACAATAGACGAAGCATGGTGAGCTGCTTTATGACGAGTGATTCTGCAGTTTAGCCAAGGACATGACGGGCGCACAGCGTAATAAATCGCGGAAATAAAAAGGGAGACTCAAGCGTCTCCCTTTTTGCACAACCCGGTGTGTCAGTCGAACATGCCGAAGGTCATGTAGCTGAACCACGAGCGGTCGCTGTTGTTGGCTTCGGACTCGTGTTCCTCTTCTTCGATCACGTCGCCATTTTCATCTTTAGGCTTGAGATCGTTAGGAATCGCGTCCTTGGCGTCCTGGAATTGCTTCTGTACGTCCTGGTTGGCGCGGGTTTCGCCCGGCGGCAGCGGTGGACGGGACTCGATCAGGCCCAGGGTGGCCTTGCTCAGCCACGAACGGTTGTCGGCTTCATCTACCGTCGGCACGAACTGACCGTCCACCAGGGTTGGATGGTTCGGGTAGTTGAGCTTGAGTGTTTCGAGGCTGGTGGCCGCCAGGTCGTCCAGGTGCAGACGCTGGTAGGCTTCGGTCATGATCGCCAGGCCGTCACCGACCGATGGGGTTTCCTGGAAGTTTTCCACGACGTAACGGCCACGGTTCGCGGCAGCGACATAGGCCTGACGGGTCAGGTAGTAGTCGGCGACGTGAATCTCGTAGGCTGCCAGCAGGTTGCGCAGGTAAATCATGCGCTGCTTGGCGTCCGGCGAGTAGCGGCTGTTCGGGAAGCGGCTGGTCAGCTGGGCGAACTCGTTGTAGGAGTCACGCGCAGCGCCCGGGTCACGCTTGGTCATGTCCAGCGGCAGGAAACGCGACAGCAGGCCGACGTCCTGGTCGAAAGAGGTCAGACCCTTGAGGTAATAGGCGTAATCCACGTTCGGATGCTGTGGGTGCAAACGAATGAAACGCTCGGCGGCAGACTTCGCAGCCTCAGGCTCGGTGTTCTTATAGTTGGCGTAGATGAGCTCGAGTTGAGCCTGATCGGCGTAGCGACCGAACGGATAACGCGACTCCAGCGCCTTCAGCTTGGCTGTGGCGGCGGTGTAGCTATTGTTGTCCAGATCGCGCTGTGCCTGCTGGTACAGCTCGACTTCGCTCAGGTTTTCGTCTACGACTTCCTTCGATGAGCAAGCAGCGGTCAATGCGAGGATGGCGATCAGCAGCAGGTGTTTCACTTGCATGGCGGCTTGCGTCCCTATGACGGCCGCTGTCTTGGGCGGGGCCGTCCTGTTATGATGAGCGCCCCGTTGAATAGCCTCGGGGCAAAAGACGCCGTATTTAACCACAAGCGCGCAGCCGAAACCAAAGGCTGTGCCGACGCCTAGTCCGAGCATGTCCGATAAAATTGAACTTCGCGCAGAGGTGCCGTCCGAATTGGGCGGCCAACGCCTCGATCAAGTCGCCGCACAATTATTCGCTGAGCACTCGCGCTCGCGCCTTTCCGCCTGGATCAAAGACGGCCGCCTGACTGTGGATGGGGCGGTAATCCGCCCGCGAGACATCGTTCACGGTGGCGCCATTCTTGAGCTGACTGCCGAGCAGGAAGCTCAGGGCGAATGGATCGCTCAGGACATCGAGCTGGACATCGTCTATGAAGATGACGACATCCTCGTGATCAACAAGCCTGCGGGCCTGGTGGTGCATCCTGCCGCCGGCCACGCTGACGGCACCTTGCTCAACGCCTTGCTGCACCACGTGCCGGACATCGTCAATGTGCCCCGCGCCGGTATCGTGCATCGCCTGGACAAGGACACCACCGGTCTGATGGTGGTGGCCAAGACCATTCAGGCGCAGACGCAGCTGGTTACACAGTTGCAGAGCCGCAGCGTCAGCCGGATCTACGAGTGCATCGTGATCGGAGTGGTGACTGCCGGCGGCAAGATCAATGCGCCGATTGGCCGTCACGGCCAGCAACGCCAGCGCATGGCCGTGATGGAAGGTGGCAAGCAAGCCGTCAGCCATTACCGCGTGCTCGAGCGTTTCCGCTCCCACACTCACGTGCGGGTGAAGCTGGAAACCGGTCGTACGCACCAGATTCGGGTGCACATGTCCTACATCAACTTCCCGTTGGTCGGAGATCCTGCCTACGGCGGTCGTTTCCGAATCCCGCCAGCCGCCAGCCAGACCATGGTCGATTCCTTGAAGACGTTCCCACGCCAGGCGCTGCATGCGCGGTTCCTGGAGCTGGATCACCCGACCACTGGTGTACGCATGAGCTGGGAATCGCCACTGCCGGACGACTTCGTCTGGTTGCTGACCCTGCTCAAGCAAGACCGCGAGGCGTTCATCGGATGAGTGACTGGCTGATTCCCGACTGGCCTGCGCCTGCCGGGGTGAAAGCCTGTGTGACCACCCGTGCGGGCGGCGTCAGTCTGGCGCCGTTCGACAGCCTCAACCTCGGCGATCACGTCGACGACAGCCCCGACGCTGTTGCCGAGAATCGCCGTCGCCTCACCGATCATTTCTCTATCCAGCCGGCCTGGTTGAAGCAGGTTCACGGCATTGTCGTCGCTCACGCGGACCCAGGCGTTGTGGCAACTGCCGATGCCAGCTGGACGGCGACGCCCGGCATTGCCTGCGCGGCGATGACGGCGGATTGCCTGCCAGCATTGTTCTGCGACCGTGCCGGCACTCGTGTCGCAGCCGCCCATGCCGGTTGGCGCGGGCTGGCGGCGGGTGTGCTCGAAGCGACGCTCGACACGCTGGCCGTGCCGTCGGAAGAAGTGCTCGTCTGGCTCGGTCCGGCCATTGGTCCTCAAGCCTTTGAAGTCGGCCCGGAAGTGCGCGAAACCTTCGTCGAGCAACTGCCTGAAACCGCCAAAGCCTTTGTGCCCAGTGCAAATGCCGGCAAGTTCATGGCCGATATCTACGAACTGGCGCGCTTGCGTCTGGCTGTTCGCGGCGTTACCGCTGTTTATGGCGGCGGTTTCTGCTCCGTGACCGATCCGCGCTTCTTTTCTTACCGCCGCAGTCCACGCACTGGTCGGTTTGCCTCCCTTGTCTGGCTGGAACGCTAGACTTCTCTGATCTACATCAACTGTACGACGCTTGAAACTCCCAGAATCGACCGCATCTATAACGGTATCTGGCAGGTTTCTTCATTCAGGATGTTTTATAGGTCCGGCCTGCTCAAAAGGAAGGTGACCCATGCGTATCGATCGTTTAACCAGCAAATTACAGTTAGCTCTATCCGACGCCCAATCGCTGGCCGTCGGTCTTGACCATCCCGGCATTGAACCGGCGCACTTGATGCAAGCCATGCTTGAGCAGCAGGGCGGCTCGATCAAGCCCCTGCTGATGCAGGTCGGTTTCGACGTCAACAGCCTGCGCAAAGAGCTGACCAAACAGCTCGATCAGCTGCCAAAAATCCAGAACCCCACCGGCGACGTCAACATGTCGCAGGATCTGGCGCGCCTGCTCAACCAGGCCGATCGCCTGGCCCAGCAGAAGGGCGATCAATTTATTTCCAGTGAGTTGGTGTTGCTCGCCGCCATGGACGAGAACAGCAAGCTCGGCAAATTGTTGCTCGGCCAGGGTGTGAGCAAGAAAGCCCTGGAGAACGCGATCAACAACCTGCGCGGCGGTGAGGCGGTCAACGACGCCAACCACGAGGAGTCGCGTCAGGCGCTGGATAAATACACCGTCGACCTGACCAAGCGCGCCGAAGAAGGCAAGCTCGATCCGGTGATCGGCCGTGACGACGAAATTCGCCGGACCATTCAGGTGCTGCAACGCCGCACCAAAAACAACCCGGTATTGATCGGTGAACCTGGCGTGGGTAAAACCGCCATCGCCGAAGGCCTGGCCCAGCGGATCATCAACGGCGAAGTGCCGGACGGCCTGAAAGGCAAGCGCCTGCTTTCCCTCGATATGGGCGCACTGATTGCCGGTGCCAAGTACCGTGGCGAGTTCGAAGAACGCCTGAAATCCCTGCTCAACGAACTGTCGAAGCAGGAAGGGCAGATCATTCTGTTCATCGACGAACTGCACACCATGGTCGGCGCCGGTAAAGGCGAAGGCTCAATGGATGCGGGCAACATGCTCAAGCCTGCATTGGCCCGTGGTGAATTGCACTGCGTCGGCGCAACCACGCTCAATGAATACCGCCAATATATAGAGAAGGACGCGGCCCTCGAGCGGCGCTTCCAGAAAGTGTTGGTGGATGAGCCGAGCGAAGAAGACACCATCGCCATTCTGCGTGGCCTCAAAGAACGCTATGAAGTTCACCATAAAGTGGCGATTACCGACGGCGCGATCATCGCCGCGGCCAAGCTCAGTCATCGCTACATTACCGACCGTCAGTTGCCGGACAAGGCGATCGACCTGATCGACGAAGCCGCCAGCCGCATTCGCATGGAGATCGACTCCAAGCCGGAGGTGCTGGACCGTCTGGAGCGTCGTCTGATTCAGTTGAAGGTGGAGTCCCAGGCGCTGAAGAAAGAGAGCGACGAAGCGGCGATCAAGCGTCTGGAAAAACTCCAGGAAGAAATCGTTCGTCTCGAGCGTGAGTATTCGGACCTCGAAGAAATCTGGAACTCGGAAAAAGCCGAGGTTCAGGGTTCTGCGCAGATCCAGCAGAAAATCGAACAGTCCCGTCAGGAACTGGAAGCTGCGCGCCGTAAAGGCGACCTGAACCGCATGGCCGAGCTGCAATACGGGGTGATCCCGGACCTGGAGCGCAGCCTGCAAATGGTCGACCAGCATGGCAAAAGCGAAAACCAGTTGCTGCGCAGCAAGGTGACCGAGGAAGAAATCGCCGAAGTCGTGTCGAAGTGGACCGGCATCCCCGTGTCGAAAATGCTCGAAGGCGAGCGCGACAAGCTGATGAAGATGGAAAGCCTGTTGCACCAGCGTGTGATCGGCCAGGACGAAGCGGTGATCGCAGTATCCAACGCGGTGCGGCGTTCGCGGGCCGGGTTGTCCGACCCGAATCGTCCAAGCGGTTCGTTCATGTTCCTCGGCCCGACCGGTGTCGGTAAAACCGAGCTGTGCAAGGCGTTGGCCGAGTTCCTCTTTGATACCGAAGAGGCGATGGTGCGGATCGACATGTCCGAGTTCATGGAGAAACATTCCGTGGCTCGACTGATTGGTGCGCCACCAGGCTACGTGGGCTATGAAGAGGGCGGTTACCTGACCGAGGCGGTGCGTCGCAAGCCTTATTCGGTGATCCTGCTGGATGAGGTCGAGAAGGCCCACCCGGACGTCTTCAATATCCTGCTGCAAGTGCTGGAAGATGGCCGCCTGACGGACAGCCATGGCCGCACGGTGGATTTCAAGAACACCGTGATTGTCATGACCTCCAACCTGGGCTCGGTACAGATCCAGGAACTGGTCGGTGATCGTGAGGCGCAGCGCGCAGCGGTGATGGATGCGATTTCCACGCACTTCCGGCCGGAGTTCATCAACCGGGTCGACGAAGTGGTGATCTTCGAGCCACTGGCACGGGATCAGATCGCGGGCATTACCGAGATCCAGTTGAGTCGTCTGCGCAGTCGCCTGACTGAGCGGGAACTGAAGCTGGAACTCAGCCCTGAGGCCATGGACAAGCTGATCGCGGTTGGCTACGACCCGGTGTATGGCGCACGGCCGCTCAAGCGAGCCATTCAGCGCTGGATCGAAAACCCGCTGGCGCAGCTCATTCTGTCGGGTCGTTTCATGCCCGGCGATACCGCCAAAGGCGTTGTGGAAAACGACGAGATCGTCTTCGCCTGATCCACGCCGGCAACAAAATTGAAGAGGCCTCGCATTGCGAGGCCTTTTTTTCGTCAGGTTGTTGAACTGAAAGGAAAAGGCTTGTAAAGTGCGCCCCGCAGTAAGTCGCCCTGAAGGGTTCCCGCTCCCCAAGCAGGAATCTGAAATAAGTTGCAAATCATTAACTTGAAAGCAATTTAGGGGGTTGACAGAGGTGCTTAAGATTGTAGAATAGCGCGCCTCAGACACACGAACGCAGCGATGCGAACGGGTCGAAGAGAACGCAGTAAAGCTTCACTGTTGTAAATTGAAATATGTAGTTCCGTGATAGCTCAGTCGGTAGAGCAAATGACTGTTAATCATTGGGTCCCAGGTTCGAGTCCTGGTCACGGAGCCAATTTCAAACCGGGGTATAGCGCAGTCCGGTAGCGCGCCTGCTTTGGGAGCAGGATGTCAGGAGTTCGAATCCCCTTACCCCGACCATTTTTGGGTCGTTAGCTCAGTTGGTAGAGCAGTTGGCTTTTAACCAATTGGTCGTAGGTTCGAATCCCACACGACCCACCATTTTTGAAACCAGTTAGCGCTGGAATCGAATCTTAAGATCAGACGCCAAAAGCTCTGTTCGCAGAAGGCGCCTTTCAAAGGTGCCTTTTTTTTACCGGGGTATAGCGCAGTCCGGTAGCGCGCCTGCTTTGGGAGCAGGATGTCAGGAGTTCGAATCCCCTTACCCCGACCATATTAAAAATCCTCGTATCGAAAGATACGGGGATTTTTTTTGTCTTCGAAAAAGCCGAATCCTATCAAGTCGTCGTACAACTAGCCGATAACGAGCTGTCGGGGCGCAAACGCGGCCCCCCATTCAAGCCAACAACAAGAAAGGCGCTCGTTATGTTTCTTCGTCAGCTGAATATTGCCCCCCGTGCCGCGCTGGGTTTTGCCTTGATCGCTGTGTTGGTGGCGTTGCTCGGGGTGTTTGCCCTGGGGCAAATGGCGAGCATTCGCGAGAGCGAGGTGGCCGTGGAGAAGCAGTGGCTCCCCAGCATTCGCGGGGGTGACGAGATTCGCGAACTGATGTTGCGTATCCGCACCATTTCCTTGCGCATGGCGCTGGATCAGGACCCAAAGAACATTCCGACCTACCGCGGTCAGATGGACACTCGCGACAAGGAATTGAGCGAGAAGATCGCGGTCTATGACCAGTTGGTCAACACCGCCGAAGGCCAGGCCTTGTATGACCAGTTCAAAACCACCTTTGCCGCCTATCGCACCGGCATTGCCCAGTCGTTCACTCTCGCAGAGCAGGGGCGTCGTGACGAATTGACCAGGCTGCTGCTGGTTGACATGAAAACCGTGGTCGATGGCTCCGGCAAACAACTCAGTGATCTGGCGGACCTGTTCGCCAAACAGGTCGCCGCTGAGAGCCAGAAATCCGCAGCGCACTACGAAACGTCGCGGACCATCGTCAGCCTGTTCATCGCCCTCGCGGCGCTGGCCACTGTCGGCCTGGCCATGTTGCTGACCCGCAGCATCGTCCGCCCCCTGAACGAAGCCCTGACGGCTGCGGAGAGCGTGGCGCAGGGCGATCTGACCCGGCCGATAGCAACCCATGGCAACGACGAAGTGACTCGTTTGCTCAAGGCACTGGCGACCATGCAGCAGAACCTGCGAGAAACCTTGCAAGCCATCAGCGGTTCAGCGACTCAGCTGGCCACGGCGGCGGATGAATTGAATGCTGTCACTCTCGACAGCACCCAAGGCCTGCAACAGCAGAACAACGAAATTGAGCAGGCCGCCACGGCGGTCAACGAAATGACCTCGGCCGTGGAAGAAGTGGCGCGCAACGCCGTGTCGACTTCTGATGCTACCCGCCAATCCAGCGAGTCAGCGCAATTGGGGCAGGAGCGGGTCAGCGAAACCGCCAGCGCGATCAGCGACTTGGCCAAGGATGTGCAGCACACCGGTGAGTTGGTGCAGTCGCTGGCCAATCAGTCCCAGGACATTGGCAAAGTGCTGGATGTCATTCGGGCCATCGCCGAGCAAACCAATCTGTTGGCGCTCAACGCCGCCATTGAAGCGGCGCGCGCGGGTGAAAGTGGGCGCGGTTTTGCGGTGGTAGCCGATGAAGTGCGTGCATTGGCGCATCGTACGCAGCAATCGACTCAGGAAATCGAGCAAATGGTTCAGGGCATGCGCAACGGTTCCAACCTGGCGCTGGACTCCATGAATGCCAGTGCTTCCCGTGCCACGAGTACGCTGGTGTTGGCTGAACGGGCCGGTGACGCATTGCAGACCATCACGGCCTCGGTCCACGAGATTCACGAGCGCAATCTGGTGATCGCCAGTGCTGCGGAAGAACAGGCTCAAGTGGCTCGGGAAGTGGATCGCAATCTGGTGAATATCCGTGATCTGTCGGTGCGTTCCGCCTCCGGTGCGGATCAGACCAGTGCTTCCAGTCATGAGTTGTCGAAGTTGGCCAATGCTCTGCAGGGCATGGTGCAGCGCTTTCGGGTGTAAATCCGCCAGACAAAAAAGCCGCGTTTCTCGATCGAGAAACGCGGCTTTTTTTCTGGGAGGCTTAAGCGCCGTCCTGGTCCTTCAAGTGCTCAAACAGGCCTTTTGGCATTTTCTTGCCGTTGGCTTCGAAGTTGGCTTTGACGTTGTCGTAAGCCTCTTGCTCGTCGATGAAGCCGTCGTGGTTGGTGTCGATCTTGTCGAAGTTGGACTTAGGCGCAACTTTCTGGAATTCGGCGCGGGACACCTTGCCGTCACCGTCGGTGTCGGTTTTTGCCATCGATGCATCGCCGCACTTGCCTTCGCCACATTTGCCTTCAGGGGTTTTCACCACCTGTTCGGCCGAGGCCAGCAGGTAGCCCTGAGTCAAAGGCTGCGAAGCAAAAGCGGAGCCGGTCAACATCATGCCGCCAGCGAGGACTGCACCGAGCAAACCGATAGTGTTTTTGGTGGTACGGGACATTTCAATTCTCCAGGGTTGCACGACACAACCATTCGATAAAAGACGCCACGTAAGTGCGGCGATCACCGTAGCTGGCGGGACGCCTTGCTCGGATGTGGCCATTTAGCGGGCGAGGTGTATCGCTACTGTGTCGCGCAAGGGGGGAGTTTGTAACCGAAGGGGCGAAATTGCGGGGAGAGATACAGTGAGACACAGATCTCAAGGTTGTGATTGAAAAATGTGGGAGATTCTATGTTTGGGGGGAACACCCAAACATAGAATTTGGCTTGTATTCGGTTTGGTTTTTCATCAGGGCAAACATCACTCTGGCCAGCTTGCGTGCCAGGATAACCAAGGCCTGAGTGCCTTTTAGACCTCTGGCCAGATAGCGTTCGTAGTACGGCTTCCAGGTCGGCGAACGGCTGGCAGCCATAGCGCTATTGTGAAACAAGCGCCGGAACTCCGAGTCCCCTCGTTTAGAGAGTCGACGCTTTTGATCCTTTTGTCCTGACTGCCTCACACGCGGATCCATGCCGAGGAAAGCGACGTACTCGTCGCTGTTGGCAAATTCCCCACGCATAAAAGCAGTGGCCGCTGCGGTGGCCGTCAGGAGCCCTACGCCCTCGATGGCCTGGCAACGCTTCACCTGATCATCAATCCCACCTTCCTCAGCAATTTCCTTGAGCGTTTTCTGAATCATCTTTTCGAACTGGGCAATGGCGGCCAGAAGCTGGTTGAAGTGCTCTTTCAGCAAGGATTCGTTTTTCCAGCTCTGCTTGAGTGCAACACAGGCCCGGACCAACTGAGCCCGACGGCGAAGCAGGCTTTTCATTTGTGTGTAAGCCTTCGGTGGCGGATTCCAGATCCTCAATCTGTCGGATTCGCGGCTCAAGTAACGGGCCAGCAGTTCGGCATCCAACGTATCTGTTTTCGCCCTCATGCCTATTCCATCGCGGTATCTGTTGAGGCGACTGCCATCGATGACGTAAACGTCATGGCCCATTTCATGGGCCATTTCCGTTGTATCAAGGTGATAGATATTGGTCGCTTCTAGCGCGATAGCGCTGTGCGCTGGCAGCGTCTTGAGCCATTGCTTCAAGGTTGATCGCTTGTTCGCGATATTTAGGGTCTTTTCCAGGTCGGATCGATAGATAACGATCTCGTCCTTCGCCACATCCACACCGACGACCACCTGCGAATCCAGGATTGTCATGGCACACCCTCCGAGCTAGGGTTTAGATACTTGACGGGGTTCACCGTTGCGCTGGCTTGTTTCTATCGTCGGTCCGAGCCGATGCATTCCTTATCGGCGCATTAGGTGAAGGGGTGGGACGAAGTCTCCCACGGTCTGTACTGGTCAGAGTCAGATGACGAGCTTTAGTCCCACCCACCCCTTCAAGTCTAAACATACAAGCGAGCCTGCTCGCGAAGCGGTGTATCAGCCAACTCATGTGGCGATTGACACTCCGCTATCGCGAGCAGGCTCGCTCCCACAAGGGATGTGTGTCAGTGCAGCTTCAGCCGCGGCTCAGTCCCGCGCCCGATTTTGCTGCCCAGCATCAACATTGCCGTGCGGAATGCGCCATACAGCGCCATCTGGTGCATGCGGTACAGCGACACATAAAACATCCGCGCCAGCCAGCCCTCAAGCATCACGCTACCCGTCAGGTTGCCCATCAAGTTACCCACAGCCGAAAAACGCGACAGCGAAATCAACGAGCCGTAGTCGGTGTACTTGTACACAGGCAACGGCTTGCCTTCGATCCGCAGCTTCAGCGATTTGGCCAGCAGCGACGCCTGTTGATGCGCTGCCTGGGCACGCGGCGGCACGTTGCGATCGGTGCCCGGCTGCGGGCAGGCGGCGCAGTCGCCGAAGGCGAAGATGTTTTCGTCGCGGGTGGTTTGCAGGGTCGGCAGCACTTGCAGCTGGTTGATCCGATTGGTTTCCAGACCGTCGATGTCCTTGAGGAAACCTGGCGCACGAATGCCCGCGGCCCAGACCTTGAGGCTGGCGTTGATCACTTTGCCGTCGGCGGTGATCAGGCTATCGGCGGTCACTTCACTGACGGCCGCATTGGTCATGACGTTGACCCCGAGTTTCTCCAGGGTTTTATGCACAGGGCCGCCGATCCGTTCCGGCAATGCTGGCAGTACCCGTGGACCGGCCTCGATCAGGGTGATGTGCATGTTCTCCGGTTTGATCCGGTCCAGGCCGTAGGCCGCCAGTTCATGTGCGGCGTTGTGCAGTTCGGCCGCCAGCTCGACGCCCGTGGCGCCGGCGCCGACGATTGCCACGCTGATCTGCTGCACCACATCCGTCTGCCCGGCGTGGGCGCGCAAATAATGGTTCAACAGTTGCTGGTGGAAGCGCTCGGCCTGTTTGCGGGTGTCGAGGAACAGGCAATGCTGCGCCGCGCCCTGGGTACCGAAATCGTTGGTGGTGCTGCCGACGGCGATCACCAGCGAGTCGTAAGGCACTTCACGCGCCGGCACCAATTCCAGGCCGGCCTCATCGTAAGTGGCCGCCAGCTGGATTTTCTTCTGCGCGCGATCAAGCCCGCTCATGCGCCCCAGCTGGAACTCGAAGTGGTTCCATTTTGCCTGGGCGACATAGTTGAGTTCGTCTTCGGAAGAGTTAAGGGAACCGGCCGCGACTTCGTGCAACAGCGGTTTCCAGATGTGGGTCAGGTTCGCGTCGACCAGCATCACACTGGCCGTGCCGCGCTTGCCCAGAGTCTTACCCAGACGGGTAGCCAACTCCAGACCGCCGGCGCCGCCGCCAACGATGACAATACGATGAGTCATGGGGATATCTCGCAAGGCTAAAAGAAATCGGTGCAATTACCCGAGCGAGCGCGATGCAGCTCATAGCGTCAGGTAACTGATAAATCGGCTCAACAAGCCCAGGCCAATGGTCACTGCCAACACCACCACCAGGAGCATCCACGGCCGGAAAGGCCGGCGCTCGACTCGGTGCTGGGACAGGTGCAGGTACTCTTCGACATGTTTCTGGTCGTCGGGGTTCAGGCGGCTGGTCATATCGGGCCTCGTCATCGGGTAGACGTTGCTGAATTGATAGAAGCTACAGGGGTTTTTACCCCACATTGAACGGAGCATAGCCGCTGGCGGGAATCGGCTCGACACTGACTGTATCGTCCAGCCGAATGATTCCACTTTGTAACACTCGGGCGGTGATTCCGCCATGTCCGCGAACGGCCTGGAAAGTGCCGGGGCCGAGGTTGTTTTGCAGGCGTGCGCAAGGCTGGCACCAACCGGTGGTTTCGAAAATCGCCTGGCCGATTTTGAAGCGGCGACCCTTGAGGCTGAACAGGTTTATCCCGCTGACAACGAGGTTGCGCCGCAAATCACCAGGCAGGACCGGATTGTCGTCCGGTCGGCCCATCAGCGAACTGATCACTGGCAGATGCTCCCATTGAATCAGTGTCACCTGTCGCGCATTGCGTACGCCGGGACGGGCCCGATCGCCGGTCAGGCCGGCCTCGAGACGCGCTTCCACGGCCTCCAGCTCGATCATCGGCACATGCGGTTGCGGGCGCACGCCGATCCAGCGTACACGGCCGGTTTGCGGGACTTCAGCGATCAGCTCCTGCAGTGGACTCACAGGCTGATCCCGACATCGAAGACGATGCTGCGACCGAGGTTGCTGCGCAGGAAATCCGGTGCGTCGGGATGCGCAAACAAAACCCGGGCGAATGTCGGACCGACCAGTGACAACGAGCGCCAGCCCTGACGCAAGTATTCGGTGGGTGGCGGGAAATGGCTGTTGAGGTCGAGCACTTCGCGCTTGAGGCTGGCAAAGGCGATGATGTCCAGTTCGCCCAGGTCCATGCCGCGTTCCTTGTAGTTGTGCGCTTTTTTGCGCAAGGTCGGCGCGAGTCTCAGCAGGAATTCATTGGCCGGAATGCGCCTGGGCTTGGCTTCTCGGCGCACCAGCGAACTCAAGGAAAACGCACTGCGTCGCCGCTGCAGCTCATCGCGCCACTCATCATTGAGACGCCGGCCCTCGTCGAGCACGAAAAACACTTCGAAATTCGCATCGCGAAACAGCACGTCCGGCGGTTCGCCGGCGGGAGCGAATTCGTCGACGCGGTAAGGAATGTTCAGGCCTTGCAGCAGGCGCTGGCACACCCAACGCTCACGCTCCCATTTGCGGGCATTGGAAAGGAACGCGTTGGCTTGCTCGGCCGCAATGGTCAGCAGGCGTAGATAATCTGAGTCATCCATAGGCCCAAGCTTAGCGTTCAAATGCGACAAGCTGAAAGCTTTGCATTGAAACGAGGACGTAAAGCCCCGGCAGGCGTCATCGCTGATCGGGTGGTAGCTGCGGTGCTTCTTTGATCGTTGTCGCGGCGATGGGGTGTGCAATACAGGCGGTGTAGACTGGATTCATTGCGCTCAAGCGCCTCAACGAAGGGGAATGTCGTGAAATTATGGCCCGTGTTATTGCTCAGTCTTGTGCCTCTTTGGGCTCAGGCGCTGGAGGTGGGGGAGCGGCTGGCGCCGTGGACCTTGCTTGATCAGTTCGATCAGGCCTTCACGCTCGACAATCAGACTCAGACGCTGCTGGTGGCGCGCAGCATGGACGCCGCGAAGCTGGTCGACGCGGCACTGCAGGGCCAGCCCAAGGGCTATCTGGAGGCCCGGCACGCGGTATTTGTCGCGGATATCCAGCGCATGCCCCGGCTGATCGCGAAGATGTTCGCCGTGCCGGCCATGCGCGATTATTCCTATCGCGTGATGCTCGACCGTGACGGACGCGTGGCGCCGCGCTACCCCGGGGCCGTGGATAAAGTGTTGTGGCTGGAGCTCAAGGACGGTCAAGTGGTCGGTGAGCACGAATACGCCACGGCGGCGCAACTGCGTGAGGCACTGGAGAAGGCCCGGCCGTGATCGGGCTTCAGTGCGTTGACTTGTTCGGCCGCAAGGGTCAGCAGGTGTAAGTCGTCGGGGTCATCCATAGACCCCGGCTCTCCAAAGTAATCGCCAGGAAAACTGTTTGTCGCGCAGGAGCAAAGCCTGCTGCGACATCCCTCCTTCTCGCGCCCGATTCAGGGCCCTGCACAAAACGGATAGCGATCTGCGCAAAGCGGATATTGCCCCGCGCCTGGCAACTTTACCCTCGGCTTTACGGGACGTTAGCCGCTTTACCGACGCTCTGAAAAAAACAACAACAAGAGATAAATGCCATGCGCAAGATTGACGTACATGAGGTTATCGACAACGCACGATTCAACCGCTTCCACTGGATGGTGCTGTTCTGGTGTGCGCTGATCATCATCTTCGACGGTTACGACCTGGTGATTTACGGGGTCGTGCTGCCGATGCTGATGAAAGAATGGGGGCTCAGTCCTTTGCAGGCTGGCGCTCTGGGCAGTTACGCGCTGTTCGGCATGATGTTTGGCGCGCTGTTTTTCGGCCCGCTCTCGGACCGGATCGGCCGCAAGAAAGCCATCACGATCTGCGTGATGCTCTTCAGCGGTTTCACCGTGCTCAACGGTTTTGCGCGTAACCCCACCGAGTTCGGGATTTGCCGGTTCATCGCCGGACTGGGCATCGGCGGGGTGATGCCCAACGTCGTGGCATTGATGAACGAGTACGCGCCGAAGAAAATCCGCAGCACGCTGGTGGCGATCATGTTCAGCGGTTACTCCGTGGGCGGCATGCTCTCGGCGGGGCTGGGCATCGTGCTGATCCCGAGCTTCGGCTGGCAGTCGGTGTTTTACGTCGCGGTGCTGCCGTTGGTGTTGTTGCCGCTGATCATGTACTTCCTGCCCGAGTCGGTGGGTTTCATGCTGCGACAGGGACGCAATGAAGAGGCGCGCGCCATTCTTCAGCGGGTGGATCCGGCGTACATCGCGCAGACCAGCGATCAGCTGCACATGAGCGAAGTGAAGGGCACCGGCACCCCCGTTCTGCAACTGTTTCGCGAGGGCCGGGCGCTGCGCACGCTGATGCTGTGGCTGGCATTTTTCTGCTGCCTGCTGATGGTCTACGCCTTGAGTTCGTGGCTGCCGAAACTGATGGCCAACGCCGGATACAGCCTGGGCTCAAGCCTGTCGTTCCTGCTGGTGCTCAACTTCGGCGCGATTTTCGGCGCGGTGGGCGGCGGCGTTCTGGGTGACAAGCTGAACCTGCCGCGGGTGTTGGCGGTGTTCTTCGCCATGGCAGCCGTGTCGATCACTTTGCTGGGCTTCAACAGCCCGATGCCAGTGTTGTACTTGCTGATCGCTATTGCCGGCGCCACCACCATCGGTTCGCAGATTCTGCTGTACGCCTGCGCCGCGCAGTTCTACTCCATGACCATTCGCTCCACCGGTTTGGGTTGGGCCTCGGGCATCGGGCGCAACGGCGCGATTGTCGGACCGCTGCTGGGCGGGGCCTTGCTCGGGATCAGCCTGCCGCTGCAACTCAACTTCATGGCGTTCGCCTTGCCCGGTGCGGTGGCCGCGATCGCCATGACCGTGTTCGCCATCAGCAGTCAGCGCAGCACCCGACAGTCGTTGGCGAATCTACGTCATGGTACGGCGGGCGGGTCTGTCGGCGAAGCTTCATGAGGGCGTTCGTCCGGGATTTTTCCCTGTCGGCGGCGGTCGCTGGATTTATCGCCACGGTGATTTCCTACGCCGGCCCGTTGGTGATTATTTTCCAGGCGGCCGAGACCGCGCAGTTGTCGCGGGAAGTGCTGTCGTCGTGGGTCTGGGCGATCTCCATCGGCAGCGCGGTGCTCGGTATCGGGTTGAGCCTGCGTTACCGCGTGCCGGTGATCATCGCGTGGTCGGCGCCGGGCTCGGCGCTGTTGGTGGCGCTGTTGCCGGGGATCTCCATGCCGGAAGCGGTGGGGGCTTATCTGGTCAGCAGCCTGATCATTTTCCTGGTCGGCGTGTCGGGAGCGTTTGACCGGATCATCGGCAAACTGCCGGCGGCGATTGCGGCGGCGATGCTGGCGGGGATTCTGTTCAGCTTCGGCACCGGATTGTTCGTTTCGTTGCAGGGCAAGCCGTTGCTGGTGCTGGCGATGTTTGCCACGTACCTGGTCTGCAAACGGTTAATGCCGCGTTATGCGGTGTTGATGGTGCTGCTGGTGGGCTGCTCGATGGCCTTTCTCGCCGGCGATTTGCACAGCGAAGCGTTGGTGATCGGCTTGGCCACGCCGGTGTGGATCACGCCCGAGTTCAGCCTGAGCGCCACCCTGAACATTGCGTTACCGCTGGTGATGGTGGCGCTGACCGGACAGTTCGTGCCCGGCATGGCGGTGCTGCGAGCCAGCGGTTACGCCACGCCGGCCGGTCCGATCATCGCCAGCAGTGCGTTGGGCACGGCGTTGTTGGCCCCGTTCGGCTGTCACGGACTGAATCTGGCAGCGATCACCGCGGCCATTTGTACCGGCCGCGAGGCCCATGAAAACCCTGGCAAGCGCTACGTCGCCGGGGTGGTCGGCGGGCTGTGTTACCTGGTGCTGGGGATCTTCGGCGCCACTCTGGTTTCACTGTTTTCGGCGTTCCCCAAAGAACTGATTGCGGCACTCGCCGGGCTGGCGCTGTTCGCCGCGATTGCCGGGGCGTTGGCCGGCGCCATGGCGGTGCCGAATGATCGGGAAGCCGCGCTGGTGACCTTCCTGACCACCGCGTCGGGCATGTCGCTGTTGGGTTTGTCCGCAGCTTTCTGGGGCCTGATTTTCGGCATGGTCACCCATGTGTTGTTAAACGCCCGTCGCGAAAGCGCGGCGGCTGAAGCACTTCCAACTGTCGATCAATAAAAATAAGAGAACAAACGATGAAACAGATTTTTCCAGCAACCGGTCCAGTGTTGTCCATGGCGCTCGTCTCGGGTTTCTCCGCGGGGGCGATGGCGGCCGAGAGCGGCTTTATCGAAGACACCACAGCCACCTTGCAAGCACGCAATTACTACTTCAGTCGGGACTTCTCCGACATCGTCGGGGCGAACAAACAGTCGAAGGCTGAAGAGTGGGCGCAGGGTTTCATCCTCAACGTCAAATCCGGTTACACCCAAGGCCCCGTGGGATTCGGTGTGGATGTGATCGGCTTGCTCGGGCTCAAGCTCGACAGCAGTCCGGATCGGGTCAATACCGGTTTACTGCCCGTTAAAGATGACGGGCGCGCGGCGAATGATTACAGCCGTCTCGAAGCGGCGCTGAAGGTGCGTTTCTCCAAAACCGAGCTGAAAGTGGGCGAGTTGCAGCCCAATCTGCCGGTGCTGGCGTTCAGCGATATTCGTCTGCTGCCGCCCAGCTATCAGGGCGCAAGCATCAGTTCCAACGAGATCAATGGCCTGACCCTGCAGGGTGGCCACTTGAACACGACCAGCCTGCGCAACGAGGCCGGCGACGAAAAGATGCAGGCCATGCTCGGCCACGTGCCGCAACGTCAGGTCAGCAGTGACGGCTTCAATTTCGCCGGTGCCGATTACGCCTTCAACGATAAACGCAGTTCGGTCAGTGCCTGGTTCGGGCAACTGGAAGATATCTACAACCAGCGCTTTCTCGGTCTCAAGCATAGCGAACCGATGGGGGACTGGATTCTGGGCGCGAACCTGGGTTACTACGATTCGCGCGAAGACGGCAAGAAGCTGCTGGGCAACATCGATAACCAGGCGTTCTTCTCGCTGTTGTCCGCCAAGCGCGGTGGCCACACGTTTTATGTCGGTTATCAGGGAATGTTCGGTGACAGTGCTTTCCCACGGGTCTTTGCCAACATCTCGCCGCTGGGCAATGAGGTGCCCACCTACGAGTTCGCCTACACCGATGAACGCTCCTGGCAAGCGCGCTACGACTACGATTTCGCCGCCCTCGGCGTGCCGGGGCTGACCAGCACTGTGCGCTACATCTCCGGCAACAATGTCGATACCGGGCAAGGCTTCGAGGGCAAGGATCGCGAGCGTGATCTCGACCTCGGCTACGTGCTGCAAAGCGGCAGCCTCAAGGGCCTCGGAATTCGGGTGCGTAACGTGATGGCCCGTTCCAACTACCGCAGTGATATCGACGAAAACCGCCTGATCCTCAGCTACACCTGGACGCTGCTATGACCATTGAAAAAGAACAACCGTCGTACAACATCGGTTTGCAGGTCAAGCTGGAGCAATTGACCGAGTCGGTGCTGCAAACCGAGGAGGACATGCGCTTTGCCAATCAACTGGCGCGCACGGCCGGTGATCGGGTCAAGGCGAGTGCGCAGAGCATGCAGTCGTCGGCCAGTGTGCTGGAGGATCTGAACCTCTACATGCAGCGTCTGGATCAAGTGTTCGATGAGCTCGGCAGTCAGTCGATGCGCATCGGCGCGATTGTCGGCAGCATTCAGGACATCGCCCGTCAGACCAACCTGTTGGCGCTGAACGCGGCGATCGAGGCGGCGAGGGCGGGCAGCCATGGCCGAGGGTTTGCGGTGGTCGCCGATGAGGTGCGCAATCTCTCCCGTCAGGCGGCGGACTCCAGTGCGCAGATCCGGCAAATCGCCACGGGGCTGGAACAGTCGGCGGAGCAGGCGCGCCAGGGGCTTCAGCAGCTATCCGGTTCAACCCGTCTGGGTCTGGAAAAGGCTGGCGTGGCGTTGCACTCGATGGGTGAACTGCAAAGCGGTGCGGTGGCCAGGGTCGAGGTGGTCGAACGGATCATGGCGCGTCTGGCCGGTCTGCATGATTTGGCGTTGCAGGCGAAACGGCTGATCGTGTGAGTCGTGGGTTACCCGGCTTTACAGGCTGCTGGTGCAGTTGCCCATGACTGGGTAGGTCACGCTGTGGGTCTGGCCTTGATGATCGATGTAGACCATGGTTGCCGGTACGACATCGCACGCGGTTGCGGTGTCGGTCACTGAAACCACCTTGGCGATGTCCAGCGGTTGCGCCGGGTTGTATGGGGTGGCGGCTGACTCGTGGGTGGCGGCCATGGCTGACGTGGCAATGAGGCTCAGAAGCAGGGTGGTCAGGGTTTTCATTTTTGTCGGCTCGGGGTTGGTTCTGATGCTTTGAAGTCTAGTCCTTCGCTGGGGGTGATAAAGGTGGCTGGGGCTGATTCAGTTTTGCAGGAAGCGTAATAATCGCTCGGGTTGATTGGGGGCACAAACGGCGGTGTAGACTGAAAACCTGTCCTCTCCCGGCAAAGAAAAAGGAGCAAGCCCAGCCATGATCGGCGCCGAACTGCTGACCCCGGAAACCCTCGCCGTCGGATGGCTGATCTACGTCCCAGCCCTGATCTGGGCCGTCGCACGTGCCCCGTGGGTCGAACTGTTCAGCGACAGCCGCCGCCAGCACCTGCTGTTCGGCACCGTATTCGCCCTGTTCATGCTCTGGCTGGTACGACGGGATTTCGACACCGGCGTGTCCTATCACTTCATCGGCATGACCGCAGTGACCCTGCTCCTGGACTGGCCGATGGCAATCGTCGGCGGACTGGTCGCACAAACAGGCCTGGTCCTGCTCGGACGCCAGGACCTCGCCGCCGTCGGGGTCAACGGCGCGTTGTTCATTCTGCTGCCCGTGCTGGTCACCGAGTGCTGTGCCATCCTGGTCGAGCGAGCGCAACCGCGAAACCCCTTCGTTTACATCTTCGTTTCCGGCTTCTTCGCAGCGGCGCTATCGGCCTTGCTGTGCCTGTTGCTGGCCCTGTGGTTGTTGTGGTTCAACGAGCTTTTCGTCATGCCCTATTGGCTGGAGGATTTTGTCGGTTACCTGTGGCTGATCATCTTTCCCGAAGCGTTCATCAACGGCATGGTCGTCAGCGCACTGGTGGTGTTCAGCCCGGAATGGCTGGAGACCTTCAACCGCACACGCTACCTTTCGGCGCCCTGGAAGGACGACGACCCGAAATCTTGATCCACATCAAATCCAAAAAACGTCGACGAATCCATGCTCCGCAAAACCTTCAGGAGCATCGAAATGAGTGTCTACGAATGGGCAAGGCAGGAGTTGCGCCACAGTCTGGATGCAGCGCAGGAAGTCGGGTTTGATCCGGGGTTGAGCTTGCGTGCCTTGCTCAGTGCAGTGGTGCAGCAGAGCAAGGCGGTACGCAGTATCGAGGATCTGGCGGATGAGTTGCAGTTTCTTGCCGAGAACCTCGATGACGGTCAGGACTACGGCTTTATGCGGCCCTGAATCCCGGCCTCAGTGACGTGGTTCGAAGTCTTCGCTGAACAGTTCGTCTTCGGCATCCGGGCTCACCGGGATCTTGTGTTCTTCCGACGCCCACGCGCCCAGGTCGATCAGTTTGCAGCGGTCCGAACAGAACGGCCGGAATTTGCTTTCCGGGGTCCATTCGACAGGGGCGCCGCAGGTTGGGCAATCGACGGTTGGGATCTGGCTCATGACTGGCCTCCACGCAAAGTAAGGTAAAAGTGATGCAGGCGCTCGACCTCGCTGTGCAGCCAGGCGAGGTCGCGGTCATTGACCACCACATCGTCGGCATGGCTCAGGCGATCCTGGCGGCTGGATTGCGCCTTGAGAATCGCCTGGACCTGTTGTTCGCTGGTCTGGTCGCGCTGCAGGGTGCGTTCGATCTGCAGTTGTTCGGGCGCATCGATCACCAGCACGCGCTGGGTCATGGCGAATTGACCGGACTCGATCAGCAACGGCGAAACCAGAATCGCGTAAGGCGATTGTGCCTTGCCTAGGTGATCGGCAATTTCCCTGGCGATCAGCGGATGCAAAAGCGCTTCGAGCCAGAGGCGTTGCTCAGGCACTTCGAAGATCAGTTTGCGCAATGCCGCACGATCCAGTTGACCGTCGGCCTGCAACACGCCGGGGCCGAAATGTTCGGCAATCTGTGCCAGCGCCGGGCGACCCGGCTCCACCACCCAGCGCGCCGCATGATCAGCATCGACCACATGCACGCCCAGGTCGATGAAGTGCTGGGCAGCCGCGCTTTTGCCGCTGCCGATGCCACCGGTCAGGCCGAGAATCCAGGGTTTTTCCACAGGGGTATTCATTTCAAACCGACAAACTGCCAATAGAAGTCGGTTATTTGACCACCCCAGAGCAACGCAATCCAGCCGGCAATCGCCAGATAGGGACCGAAGGGGATAGGCGTCGAGGCTTTCGCGTTGCGCAGGCTCAGCAAAATAACGCCGATAACGGCACCGACCAGAGACGACAGCAGAATGGTGAGCGGCAAAATCTGCCAGCCACCCCAGGCGCCCAGCATGGCCAGGAGCTTGAAATCGCCGTGGCCGATGCCATCCTTGCCGGTGATCAGCTTGAACAGCCAGAACACCGACCACAGCGCCATGTAGCCAGCAATTGCGCCCCACAGTGCCTCGGTCAATGGCACGAACAACTCGAAGCTGTTGACGATCAATCCCAGCCACAACAGTGGCAGCACCAGTACATCCGGCAACAACTGATGCTCGGCGTCGATCAGGCTCATGGCCAACAAACCCCAGGTCAACACCAGCACCATCACGGCCTGCCCACCGAAACCGAAATGCCAGGCGATGAACGCTGACAGCAGGCCGCACGCCAGTTCGGTCAATGGATAGCGTTTGCTGATGGGGGTTGCGCAGCTGGCGCATCGCCCACGTAAAAACACATAACTGAGCAGCGGAATGTTTTCCCAGGCGCGGATCCGGTGCCCACAGTGCGGGCATTGGGAATGGGGCAGCATCAGGTTGTAGGTCGGGAGCGGTGTTTCGCCAGGCAAGCCGAGAATTTCATAGGCCTGCAGTCGCCATTCGCGCGCGAGCATTTTCGGCAGGCGCCAGATCACTACGTTGAGGAAGCTGCCGACCAGCAAGCCGACCACCAGTGCAATGCCGACAAACGCCAGCGGGTACAGGGTCAGGATTTCGTTCAGGGGCATGTCAGATCGCATTGCCGAGTTGGAAAATGGGCAGGTACATTGCAATCACCAGGCCGCCGACGATAACCCCCAGCACCACCATGATGAACGGCTCCATCAGACTGGTGAGGTTATCGACCATGTTGTCGACTTCGGCCTCATAGAAACTCGCGACCTTGTCGAGCATGTCGTCCAGTGCGCCGGACTCTTCGCCAATGGCGGTCATCTGGATCGCCATGTTCGGAAAGATGCCGGAGGTGCGCATGGAGAAATTCAGCTGCATCCCTGTCGACACATCCTGCTTGATGCGCAGCACCGCACGCTTGAACACGATGTTGCCGGTCGCGCCCGCCACCGATTCCAGCGCCTCGACCAGCGGCACGCCAGCGGCAAAGGTGGTCGACAGTGTGCGGGCGTAACGGGCCACGGCGGACTTGTACATCAGCGTGCCAATCAGCGGCAGTTTCAACAGCCAGGTGTCGGTCCGGTCGCGAAAGCCTTGTGATGTCCTGAAGGCGTGGCGCGCACCGAATATCGCAGCAATCAAAGCCCCCAGCATCACCCACCACCAATCCTGCATGAACTGCGACAGACCGATGACCATCACCGTGAACGCCGGCAATTGCGCACCTAATCCTTTGAACACCGACTCGAATTGCGGCACCACCTTGACCAGCAGAATGCCGGTGACGATGATCGCGACGAACACCACGGCCAGGGGATACGTCATGGCTTTCTTGATCTTGGCCTTGAGGCTTTCGCTCTTTTCCTTGTAGGTCGCGACGCGCTCCAACAGGGTGTCCAGCGCGCCGGCCTGTTCGCCGGCATCCACCAGGTTGCAGTAGAGCTCATCGAAATACTGCGGTTTTTTACGCAGGGCGGCGGCGAAACTGTTGCCCGCCGCGACCTCCTGTTTCACGTCGTCCACCAGTTTGCGCATGGCCGGGTTATCGAAGCCTTCGCCGATGATGTCGAACGACTGCAACAGCGGCACCCCGGCTTTCATCATGGTCGCCATCTGCCGGGTGAACAGGGCAATGTCATGCGCCTTGATGCGTTGGCCGAGGCTGAAAATCGCGGCGGACTTCTTGCGCACCTTGCCGGGATTGATGCCTTGCTTGCGCAATTGCGCCTTGATCAGCGCCGGGTTCTGACCGCTGAGTTCGCCGGTCATTTTCGTGCCTTTTTTATCTGTGCCTTCCCAGGCGTAAACGCTGATTTTCGCTGCTTTGACCGCCATGTTCAGTCCTTGGTGACCCGGTTGATTTCTTCAAGGCTGGTGATGCCTTGCATGGCCTTGATCAGCCCGGAAGTACGCAGGTCGTTGAAGCCGTCCTTGCGCATCTGGATATCGATTTCCAGCGAATTGCCTTCGGCCATGATCAGCCGTTGCAGGTCCGGTGTGTTCTTCACCACTTCATAAATTCCCACGCGCCCCTTGTAGCCAACGTTGCACTGGTCGCAACCGACCGGTTCATAGATCGTGAACGAGCCAATGCGTTCCTCGGGGAAGCCTTCCTTGATCAACGCCTCGCGGGGAATATCGATGGGTCTCTTGCAATGGCTGCACAGTTTGCGCGCAAGGCGCTGGGCGATGATCAGACTGACCGAGGTGGCGATGTTGAACCCCTGAATGCCCATGTTGTGCAGGCGGGTCAGGGTTTCCGCGGCGCTGTTGGTGTGCAGGGTCGACAGCACCAGGTGACCGGTCTGGGCGGCCTTGATGGCGATCTCCGCGGTTTCCAGGTCACGGATCTCGCCGACCATGATCACATCCGGGTCCTGGCGCAAAAACGAACGCAGCGCCTGGGCAAAGCCCAGTCCCTGCTTGGGGTTGACGTTGACCTGGTTGATGCCTTCCATGTTGATCTCCACCGGATCTTCGGCGGTGGAGATATTGATGTCCACGGTGTTGAGGATATTCAGCCCGGTATAGAGCGACACGGTCTTGCCCGAACCGGTAGGCCCGGTCACCAGGATCATCCCTTGTGGCTGCTTCAGTGCGGCCATGTACAGGTCTTTCTGGTCCGGCTCGTACCCGAGGGCGTCGATGCCCATTTGGGCGCTGGACGGGTCGAGGATCCGGATCACCACTTTCTCGCCCCAGAGGGTCGGCAGGGTATTGACCCGGAAGTCGATGGACTTGCTCTTGGACAGGCGCATCTTGATCCGCCCGTCCTGGGGTTTGCGTCGCTCGGAGATGTCGAGGCTGGCCATGACTTTCAGGCGCGCGGCGATGCGGTTGGCCAGTTGAATCGGTGGCTTGGCGACTTCACGCAACATGCCGTCGGTGCGCATCCGCACGCGGTAGGTTTTCTCGTAGGGTTCGAAGTGCAGGTCGGATGAGCCGCTCTTGATTGCGTCGAGCAACATCTTGTGGACAAAGCGCACCACCGGCGCGTCGTCGGCGTCTTGCCCGGCGATGGCGTCCTGGTTGCGGTCGTCGATCGACTCGATGTCGACGCCATCGAGGTCGACGTCAGCCATGTCTTCGAGGCCGGAATTGTGGCTGTCGAAAAATTTCTCGATGGCGTCGCTGAGCTTGTCGTCCTCCACCAGGATGGCTTCGGTGTTCAGCCCGGTGCTGAACTGGATATCGTTGATAGCCTGGTAATTGGTCGGGTCGGAAACGCCGACGAACAACTTGTTGCCGCGCCGCCAGAGGGGCAGGGCGTTGTGCTGGCGAAGCAGTTTTTCGCTGACCAGCCCTTTGGGTTGGGACTCTTTGTCCAGGCAGTGGAGGTCCAGCAGCGCCATGCCGAAATGCTCGGAGGCGATCTCGGCGATCTGACGGCTTTTCACCAGTTTGTTCTGCACCAGATAACTGACCAGGGAGAGTTTCTGGCGTTGGGCTTGCTGATACGCCTGTTGCGCGCTTTTGTCAGTGAGCAGTTCGGCCATGACCAATTGCTTGGCCAGACCGCTAAGGGCGATGTCATTCATTGGGATACCGGACGCAGACAGTTCATGACTTATAGCCTAGTCAACCCAAGGAGCCAAACCAGCGCTGCTCTGGTGACAAAAAGTGTCAGTTAGTGCGGACCTTGGGTGCAGACAAAAGCGCCGCGTTGTTCTCGCGCCCCGTTAACAGGGGATTAACGGATTGGCACGGGCTGTGCTGCGGCTAATTCAGATCATGAGATGTCGACTCATGCATGGAGCTTGTCTATGAATACTCAAAAAGGTTTTACGCTGATCGAACTGCTGATCGTGGTGGCGATCATCGGGATTCTGGCGACATTTGCGTTGCCGGCTTATTCGAAATATCAGGCCCGGGCCAAAGTTACGGCCGGGCTTGCTGAGATTTCTGCTTTAAAAGTGAATTTTGAAGATGTGCTGAATCAGGGGGTCAATCCGGATTTGGCCAAAGTGGGTGGCACGTCGCCTACCACCAATTGCACGATCACTGCTTCGGGTACAGCCTCTGACGGCAAAGGTACTATCGGTTGCACGATTCTTAATGCGCCAGCGCCAGTTCTTAGCAAGACCATTACGCTGACCCGCGACCCGACAACCGGCTGGGCGTGTACGACCAAGGTCGATGCCGACTATGCCCCAGGCGGATGTGTTGCTAACTAAGATCCTGTTCTGCCTCGCTTGAAATATGCCCCGTTAAAAACGGGGCATTTTTTTTGATAGCCCAAAGGAAAAAAAGAAAACCCCGAGAATTCATGGCCTTAGGCCCACGCCAAAACCCGCAACTTGCATGTACATATTTTCAAAGTCATGCAATTTGCATGATTCCGAAAATTTCACTTTTATATATATCATTGATTTATAACGATTTTTTATCTGTCTCAAACTTGGCACAGCGTTCGCAATATACCTAGTAACCCTGCTGACAAGACATGCAGCAGACTTTATGAAAAAACAGGAGTTACTCGTATGAAGAAGTTCGCTATCGCTGCCGCTACTGCTACCGCGCTGACCCTGACCATGGCCAACGCTGCATTTGCTCAAACCACCCAGGCTACCCAGTCCCCAATGGTGCTGGCTGCTGGTGAAGTGACAGAAGCCAAAGAAGCAACCTCTGACACCTGGATCACCACCAAAGTCAAAGCTGACCTGGTGACCGAAAAAGGCATTCCTGGTACCGACATCAAGGTTGAAACCAACAAAGGTGTTGTTTCCCTGTCGTCTACCGTCGCGGTGACTGACGCTCAGAAAGCCACTGCTGTGGCCATCACCAAGAAAATCAAAGGCGTCAAAGCGGTCTCCGCTGACGGCCTGAAAGCCGAGTAAGGCAAGACTTCTCGCCTGGACCGGGAGAAGACGCGGTAGACGGGCCGAGTCATACGTCCGCCGCGACTTGAGAGTTCATGCGACGGCCACAAGGATGTGGCCATTACAGGCCCCGGACATTCGTGTTCGGGGCCTGTTCTATTGTGGGCGCACAAAAAAAGATCGCTGCCTTCGACAGCGCCTACAGATATCCACATTCCCTGTAGGCGCTGCCGAAGGCTGCGATCTTTTGCTCTTCAGTTACCGCGCTTGCTGGTGATCTGCTTCAACCGATTCCCTTCAAACCGCAGATACTGGTACATCCCGCCGCTGGGTCCGTAGGTCCATTCCTCGACCTGGAATTCTTCCCGGCGATTGGCACTGCGCTTGTAGCCCAACAGATCGCGGCTGACCGGCTCACCGCACTTCTGCAGCACCTCGCTGGACCTGTCCCCGACGCTGACCAACTGACTGCCGCAACGCAGGGTATCGGCGGCCGAAGCCTGACTGGCCGCGAGTGCCAGGGTCAGGCCGAACAGCAATTGTCTGATCATCACTCGGCGTCCAGATGCAGTGGTGTCACCACCTTGCCGTCACTTTCCGCTTCGCCGAGGCTGGCGTCGATGAAATACACGCGGTCGTCGGCCAACTGTCCCTTGTCGACCAGATAATCCTTGATGCTGCTGGCACGGTCCTGGCCCAGTTGGCGCAACAGCACGTCGCTGGTACTCCAGAACTTGATCACGTCCGCGCGCATTTTCGCGGTGCGTTCTTCCTTGCCCAGATCCTTCCATTCGGCGGGTGGCTGGGTTTTCAGGCGAGTGCGGTAGATGCCTTCCAGCAGCGGGCCTTTCTCGCTGTCCGGTACTTGCAGCAGCGAAGCCTGCGCCGGCACCTTGTCGCCGCGACGCTGGAGCATTTTGTAGTAGTTGTACTGGTATTCCCGCTCCAGGCGTTGCTCGGCGATCGGCGGACCATCACTGCTGGCGGCAGCGGTGCCTTCGATTTCCAGGCGCAACGCCGGACGTTCCTTGAGGGCCTGGGACAGTTTGACCAACGAGCCCTCGGCCTCCTTGCTCAGGTCGCTGGAACCTGGTGCGAACGACACCGTGCCCAGGTCTTCCGAGCCACCGCCACTGACCAGTCCGCCGATCATTTTGAACGGCGCGGCGGCGGCCTTGACGATCAGGTTGCGCAGGGTCTGCCAGACAATCGGCATGACGCTGAATTGTGGATTGTTGAGGTCGCCGGTGACCGGTAGTTCGATGGAAATCTTGCCATCGACGTCCTTGAGCAGGGCAATCGCCAGTTTCAACGGCAGGCTGACGGCGTCCGGGCTGTCGACCTTTTCACCGAGCTGCAACTGCTCGACCACCACTTTGTTTTCAGCCTTGAGCTGACCTTTGGTGATCAGGTAATGCAGGTCGAGATTGAGCCGGCCCTTGCGGATACGGTAGCCGGCGAACTTGCCGGAGTAGGGCGTCAGCGTGGTCAGCTCGACGCGTTTGAAACTGGTAGCGATGTCGAGGCTGGCCATTGGGTCGAACGGATTGACCGAGCCCTTGATGGTCACCGGTGCGTAGCGATCGACCTTGCCTTTGATGTCCACGGTCGCCGGTTTCGCCTGACGGCTGTCGATGGTGCCGATCTGGCCGTTGAGCTGTTGCACGGCGGTGGCGAAGTTCGGGGTCAGACTGAAGTCGGCAAAGTTGGCCGAGCCGTCATTGATGGCAACCCCGCCAATGTGGATGCCCAGCGGTTTGTCCTTGCTGGCGGCGGGTTTGGCGGCGGCCGTTTTGGCCCCGGAGTCGGGCGGCTGCGGGATCAGCAGGTCATCGACGTTGGTGGTGCGGTCATCGTTGATCATGAAGCGCACATAGGGCTGGAACAGGTTGATCCGGTCGATCGACAGGCTGTCGCCGTGCTGATAATTCAAGCCTTCGACCACCACCTGCTGCCACTTGAGAAAGTCGCGGGTTTTCAGGGTGTCGAGGGTGTGCAGCTGATCGATTTGCGCGCGTCCTGTCACGCTCAGCGCCAACGGCTCGGTGCTTTTCAGGTTGACTGCGAGGTCGCTGCCGAGCATGCCGCTGCGCAGTTCGAGGCGAATGAACGGGTTGATGTAGGACTGGGCAACCCGCAGGTCGATGTCCTTGGTCTGCACGTTGAGCCTGGCGCTGACCGGGGCCAGATTGACCTCGCCATCGGCGGTGATCTTGCCTTGCTTGCCCACGCCGGTGTCGAGCTTGAGGGTAAAGGGCGAGCCATTGAGGCTGTCGAAATTCTGCAGGTCCAGGTTCAGCGGGGTCAGGTCCAGCGTCACGGCGGGTTGCGCTTTTCGATCAGCCAGGTGCACCTGGTAATCGCGCAGTTGCACGTCCTTGAGCAATACCTGCCAAGGCTTGCTCGGCGCGGCAGGCGCTTTCGGCGAGTCGGCGGCTGCCGGCGTGCTGACGGGCTCGGCTTTGGCTTTCGTAGCTTCCTTGGACGGTTGGCTGGCGAACAGTTTCTGCCAGTCGAGTTGGCCGTCCGCTTCGAGCGCCGCCCAAGTTTCCAGTTTATTGCTGCGAATCTTGCCGACCACGACTTGCTGTTTGGCCAGGTCCACGGTGGTGTCGGTGATGTCCAGTCGCGCGAGTTTCGCCAGCGGTCGACCGTCCGGGGCATTGATGGCGAAAGGCGCGACGCTGACCGCTACGTTGCTCAGCAGCAGTTCGGTTTCCTTGGACAAGTTGAGCTTGTAGTCGGTGCTCAGGTTCAGCACGCCGTTTTCCAGCACCAGCGGCAGCGCGTCGCGCACATAAGGCCAAAAGGCTTTCATCTGGCCGTCGGTGATTTTCAGCTTACCTTCGGAGGCGATCGGGATCAGGCTGAAATTGCCGGTCCAGTCGAGTTGCCCACCGTTCGGGCCGATGGCCACAAGGGTCATGTCGGCGCTGTCTTCGGGCAGGGTGCTGAGGTTGTTCAGCTCGAAATCGAGTTTGTCGTAGAGGAACTCGATGGCTTCGCTGGGGCGATCGTCCTTGAAGTGCACGACACCGTCCGCCAGTTTGATCCGCTCTATGCGCAGCGGAAAAGGTTTGGCGTCCGGGTCGGCCGGGGTCGGTTCGCTGGCGGGGATGTTGAACAGACCGAGCAGATTGAGCTTGCCGTCCTTGCCAAAGAGGATTTCGGTCTTGGGTTTGTCCAGCTCGATATCCGACAGATGCAGCGCCTTGGTCCAGAGGCTGTCGATCTGCAGATTGGCGTACAGGCGTTCGAAGCCGACCTGTTCCTTGCCCGGCTCTCCGATGATCAGGCCCCACAGGGTGACTTCAAGGCTGAAGGGGTTGAGTTCTATTCGCTGAATCGTGGCGGGCGTCGTGGCGTAGTTGGCCAGTTGCTGGTTGGCAACCCGCAATGCGATGCCCGGCAAAATCAGAAACCCCAGCAGGCTGTAGAGGGCCAGAGCAGTCAACAGGGCGCCGATAGCGCGGATCAATCCTTTGGGCATGTGTGGCTTCATCTGTCTGAATCGGAATGCGTTGGAGTATGGCACGCGAATCCGGTTCCGAAGCCACCCTGCGTTATAGGATTTATCTGAAATTTTCTTTGGGATTCACAGTTGCAGGATCAGGGTTTTCAGCGGTGGCTGTTGATCCATGGACGGGAAATCGCCGCCCGGTTTCATCACCGTCCACTCGCGCACCGGCCTCCCGGCTTTCTCGGCGCAACGCAAAACCTGTTCGCGCCAGTCGTCCATGCTGACTTTTGCCAGGTTGTTGCAGCAGATCAGCACGCCATTGTCGGCGGTGGTCAGCAGCGCCGGTTTGAGCAGGCTCTGGTAGTCGCGCAGCAGGTCGACGGTGCCGAAAGCGCTCTTGGCCCAGGCCGGTGGGTCCAGCAACACCAGGTCGTATTGACGTTGTTCCAGGCGTTGATAGCTCGGCAATTTTTGCCCGCGGCGCTGGCTGATGGGCAGGCCGGCGAGCTGGCGAATGGCCGGGAAGTAATCGGACTGGATGAACTGCATGGTCGGCAACTGCGGATTGAGCAGACCATTTTCGCGGCCAACCGCCAGATTGCCTTCGGCGAAATCCAGGTTGCACACTTCGCTCGCGCCACCGGCCGCAGCGCTCAGGCCGACGCCGCAGGTGTAGGCAAACAGGTTGAGCACGCTTTTGTGCTTGCTGTGTTCCTTGACCCAGCCGCGGGTGTTGCGCAGGTCGAGGAACAGCAGCGGGTCCTGACCGGCGTGACGGCCGCGGACCCGGTAGTTCAGGCCCCATTCGTGGCCGACCAGGTCTTGCAGGGCGGCTTCGTCGGCGCGGTAAACGGTGTCTTCGCGGTCGATGCGCGAGTTGCCCCGGGAGCGGTCGTTGTAGACCAGCAGGGTTTCGAAGCCCAGGTGTTGATTGATCGCCTCGTGCAGTTGCAGCAGGTCATCGCGCTCCAGGGCCTGGTGAAAGCTCTGCACCAACAGTTGCGGGCCGTAGCGGTCGATGGTCAGGCCGCCGGCGCCTTCCTGGCTGCCATGGAACAGGCGATAGCAATCGGTGCCTTGCTGATGCAGTTCGGCAAGCAGGTCCTGGCGATGATCGAGGGCGGCGCGCAGCGCCTGATTCAAGGAAGACATGCTGAGCGCCTTGCAGGAGGGAGGGAATTTGGCGCGGGAGTTTAACACTGTGGCAAGGGGGATTGCCTGTGGCGCGGGAGCTTGCGCCCGCTGGGCTGCGAAGCGGCTCCAAAATCTCGAGCGTTTCCGAAATCTTGCCAGTGCTGCGCACCGGAACGGGGGCAAGCCCCCTCGCCACAAGGGCCGGAGTTCAGGTCGGCAACCCCATCCGCCGCTTCGCCCGATGCACCGAGCCATTACGCACCGCCCAGCGCAGCATCGGCGCGCTGCGGTTGACGCTGGCGCGGATCAGCGTGCGTTGCAGCGGACTCTGGCGGACGCCCAGCATGTCACTGGCCCAATCCGGCAGCAGGTCGATACCGGCCTGCATCATCAATCCGCCGAACGGCTTGGCCAGACGGCTGGGGGCCGGGGCGTTCAACAACCGTCGCAACACCTCGCGACTGCGATCGTCGCACAGCAGTTGCGGGCGAATGCGCTCAAGGTAATCGGCTATTTCCTGTCGCGAACGGGGCACGTCACGAGCACCGAGCCGTTCGGCGACCAGAGCGATTTCGTCGTAGTAGCGGTCCTGATCGGCCGCAGACAGGTGCGGATTGCGGTAACGCAAATGCGCCGCGAGGAAGTTGCTGACCTCGGCCACATGCACCCACGTCAGCAGATCGGGATCACTCGCGGCGTATGGCCGACCATCCGGCGCGGTGCCGGTCACTTGAAGGTGGATGGTGCGCACTTTCTCGATCAGCCAGTCCGCATCCCGGCGGGAACCGAACGTGGTGCCGGAAATAAACTGCCCTGTGCGGCGCAAGCGACCGAGCATGTCCTCGCGAAAATTCGAATGGTCCCAGACCCCGGCCAGCGCCAATGGGTGCAGGGCTTGCAGCATCAGCGCGCTGATACCGCCGATGAGCATGCTGCTGAAGTCGCCGTGAACCTGCCAACTCACCGAATCGGGACCGAACAGGCCGGGGTCGCCCTTGGGATTTTCCAGGTCGAGCTTGCCGAGGGACAGACCGGTGAGGCTCATGACCTGGGTTTCGATGCGGCTGCGGATGAATTCCATGGCGACTCAGTGGCGAAAATGAAACGCGGCCATTGCTGGCCGCGCTGGGCTTATTGGTTCAGGCGTTTATCGACCAGGTCCTGAACCACACTTGGATCGGCCAGGGTCGACGTGTCTCCCAGACTGTCGAGCTCGTTGCAGGCGATCTTGCGCAGAATCCGCCGCATGATCTTGCCCGAACGGGTTTTCGGCAAGGCCGGTGCCCACTGGATCAGGTCCGGTTTGGCGAAGCTGCCGATCTCCTTGCTGACGTGGGCCAGCAGTTCTTTCTTCAGTTCGTCGGTGGGGTCGGTGCCGTTCATGGGCGTGACAAACGCATAGATGCCCTGGCCTTTAATGTCGTGAGGGTAACCGACCACGGCAGCCTCGGCGATGCTGTCGTGCAGCACCAGGGCACTTTCGACTTCGGCGGTGCCGATGCGGTGACCGGAAACGTTGATCACGTCGTCGATACGCCCGGTAATCCAGTAATCGCCGTCCTCGTCGCGGCGAGCGCCGTCGCCGGTGAAGTAGTAACCGGGATAGGGTTTGAAGTAGGTATCGACCATCCGTTGCGGGTCGCCGTAGACGCTGCGGATCTGTGCCGGCCAGCTGGATTTGATCGCCAGCACACCGCTGCCGGCGCCTTTGATTTCCTTGCCCACTTCATCGAGCAGCACCGGTTGCACGCCGAACATCGGTTGCGTGGCGCAGCCGGGTTTGATCCGCTGCGCGCTGACCAGCGGGCTGAGCATGATGCCGCCGGTCTCGGTCTGCCACCAGGTATCGACGATCGGGCAACGCTGTTCGCCGACGACATTGAAATACCAGTCCCACGCTTCCGGGTTGATCGGCTCACCGACGCTGCCGAGTAATCTGAGGCTGGCGCGAGACGTTTCCTTCAACGGTTCGGGGCCTTCGCGCATCAGCGAGCGCAGGGCGGTGGGGGCGGTGTAGAAGATGTTCACGTGGTGTTTATCGATCACCTGCCAGAAACGCGAACTGCTTGGATAACTGGGTACGCCTTCGAAGATCAGCGTGGTCGCGCCGTTGGCCAGCGGCCCGTAGACGATGTAACTGTGGCCGGTGACCCAGCCGACATCGGCGGTGCACCAGAAGACTTCGTCGTCGCGGTAGTCGAGCACGTACTTGAAGGTCATCGCCGCTTGCAGCAGATAGCCGCCGGTAGTGTGCAGCACACCTTTGGGTTTGCCCGTGCTGCCGGAGGTGTAAAGAATGAACAGCGGGTCCTCGGCGTCCATTGGTTCTGGCGGGCAATCGTCGCTGACATCGCGCAGGGCCTGGTGATACCAGAGGTCGCGGCCTTCGACCCAGTTCACTTCACCCTGAGTACGCTCGACCACGATCACGGTGCTGACATTCGGACAACTCTGCAGCGCCTTGTCGACCTTGTCTTTGAGCGGTACGAATTTGCCGCCGCGCACGCCTTCATCGGCGGTGATCACGGTGCGGCAGTCGGCATCGAGAATCCGGTCACGCACAGAATCGGGGGAGAACCCGCCAAACACCACCGAATGCACCGCACCGATCCGCGTGCAGGCGAGCATGGCGTAGGCGGCTTCGGGGATCATCGGCATGTAGATGCACACGCGGTCGCCTTTCTTCACGCCACGGCTTTTGAGCACGTTGGCCAGGCGGCAGACGTTGTGGTGCAGTTTTTTGTAGGTGATCTGGGCGGACTCGGCGGGGTCGTCGCCTTCCCAGATGATTGCGACCTGATCGCCGCGTTTTTCCAGGTGCCGGTCAATGCAGTTGTAACTGACATTCAACTTTGCGCCGGCAAACCAGCTGGCTTCACCGGTTTTCAGGTTATAGCGCTGGACGGTATCCCAGGGTTTGCTCCAGTCGAGAAAGCGTGAAGCCTGCTCGGCCCAGAATTCGCTGGGGTGTTCGATGGATTGGCGGTACAGGCGCTTGTAGTCGTCTTGACTGAGTTGTGCGGCCCGGCGGACGGCATCGGCTTTGGGGAACGTGCTGATATCGAACATGACGGTTCCTTATTCTTGTTTTGGTAAACAAGTAATAAAGATGCGCCGAGTGACCGAAGGGTTCAAGCCGTGTGCTAAACAACTGTGGGAGCGAGTCTGCTCGCGATAGCGGTGGGTCAGCCAACATCATCGTTGAATGACATACCGCTATCGCGAGCAGGCTCGCTCCCACAGGGTAATGCAGTGAACTGTCAAATCACCCGCGGTGACGACCGCGGAAGTAGTTGATCAGCCCTTGTGTGGACGCATCGTCAGCCGGGGTTTCTTCGCTGCCGACCAGGCGGTTGTAGACGCCTTTGCCCAGCTCTTTGCCCAATTCCACGCCCCACTGGTCGAAGGCGTTGATGCCCCAGACCACGCTTTGCACGAAAACCTTGTGTTCGTACATCGCCACCAGTGCGCCAAGACGACGCGGGCTGATGCGTTCGACCACCAGCGTGTTGCTCGGACGGTTGCCCGGGATCACCTTGTGCGGCGCGAGTTTCTGCACGTCCGCTTCGGCCATGCCCTTGTCACGCAACTCGGCTTCTGCTTCGGCGCGGGTCTTGCCGAGCATCAGTGCCTGGCTTTGCGACAGGCAGTTGGCGTACAGCCATTGGTGATGATCGGAGACCGGGTTGAAGCTGACGATCGGCACGATGAAGTCGGCCGGAATCAGTTGGGTGCCCTGGTGCAGCAACTGGTGATACGCGTGTTGGCCGTTGCAACCCACGCCGCCCCAGATCACGGGGCCAGTGTCGGTGGACACCGGCGTGCCGTCCTGACGCACGCTCTTGCCGTTGGATTCCATGTCCAGCTGTTGCAAGTGTTTGGTGATGTTACGCAGGTAGTGGTCGTACGGCAGGATCGCGTGACTTTGCGCGCCCCAGAAGTTGCCGTACCAGACGCCGAGCAAGGCCAGCAGCACCGGCATGTTCTGTTCGAACGGCGCGCTCTGGAAATGCTGGTCCATGGTGTAGGCACCGGACAGCAGTTCCTTGAAGTTCGACATGCCGATGGCCAGGGCAATCGGCAATCCGATGGCCGACCACAGCGAGTAGCGACCGCCGACCCAGTCCCACATCGGGAAGATGTTTTCTTCGCGGATACCGAACGCCACAGCCGCCGCGTTGTTGCTGGAAACGGCGATGAAGTGACGATACAGCTCGGCTTCCGAACCGCCCTGAGCCAGGTACCAGGCGCGAGCGGCCTGGGCATTCTTCAGGGTTTCGAGGGTGTTGAAGGATTTCGACGAAACGATAAACAGCGTGGTCTCGGCACGCAGCTTCATGGTCAGCTCGTGGAGTTCACTGCCGTCGATGTTCGCCAGGTAATGACAGCGCACGCCTTTCTGGGCGTAGGACAGCAGCGCTTCGGAGACCAGCTCGGGACCGAGGAACGAGCCACCGATGCCGATGTTCACCACGTCGGTGATCGGCTTCTCGGTGTAACCGCGCCACAGGCCGTCGTGGATGCGGCCCACGAGGTCAGTAATCTTGTTCAACACCTTGTGTACTTCGGGCATCACGTTGACGCCATTGACCGACAGCTTTTCACCCACTGGACGACGCAGCGCGGTGTGCAGGGCCGGACGGCCTTCGGAGGAGTTGACGATCTCGCCGTCGAACAGCGCTTTGATCGCGCCCTTGAGGTCGACTTCGTTGGCCAGGCCCACCAGCAGATCGCGGGTCTCGGCGTTGATCAGGTTCTTCGAGTAGTCGAGAAACAGGCCGCAGCTGCTGAGGGTGAATTGAGTAAAGCGCTGCGGGTCGGCATTAAAGGCTTCGCGCATGCTGAAATCCTGCATGGCTTGGCGGTGGTCATTCAGCGCTTGCCAGGCGGGCAGAGCGGTCACGTCGTGAGGAGTGCGGTAGTACGCCATCGCTGCGGGTTTCCTTTTTACTTGAACGGCCTTTTGAACACTAAAAATCCCGGAGCGCTGTGAGGGCGTCCGGTCAACTGCGTCGACACGATTTCATGGCGCAGGGCGAATACAGTAAACCTCGCGCTGCGATCTGTCTTGACTTTGTCTGACCCGTTCCCGGTACTTTTTTATACATAAAGTGGGGAACGGTCCGACAAACGGAAGAGAAGGTTCGGTCAGGCAACCTGAACCGGAATGGCATTGCTGGTGTGGCTCAACTCGTTACCCGGCGCCATGTAAAGCATGCGCGGCTTGAAGTTGAGCAGCTCGGCTTCGCTGTAGTGAGCGTAAGCGCAGATGATCACACGGTCGCCGACCTTGGCCTTGTGCGCCGCGGCACCGTTAACTGAAATCATGCGCGAGCCTTCTTCGCCACGAATCGCATAAGTGGTGAAGCGTTCGCCGTTGTCGACGTTGTAGATCTGGATCTGTTCGTATTCACGGATGCCGGACAAGTCCAGCCATTCGCCGTCGATGGCGCAGGAACCTTCGTAATCAAGAACTGCGTGGGTGACTTCGGCGCGATGCAGCTTGGCCTTGAGCATGATGGCGTGCATGAGTGTTTCCCCAGGTCGGAATCGAACGGCGGGCAGTTTGCCCGAAGGCATTGTGGGCAGCAATACAGGGCGCAAGGGAGCCGCCCTCTGCAGGAGCCAGCAAGCCGGCTCCTAAGGATTTGTGGTGTTTTATGCGGTGGCGTCGAGGTTCAGGTGCAGGTTGTCGATCAACCGTGTGGTGCCGAGGAACGCCGCCACCAGAATCACCAGATCCCGATCTTCCGTCGTCGCCGGACGCAAGGTCAGCGCATGACGGATTTCCAGGTAATCGGTACGCAGGCCCGCGGCTTCGAGTTGCTGTTGTTGTGCCGCGATCAGCGCCGGATAATCGCGGTCACCTTGTTTGATGGCTTCGGCAATCGAGGCCAGCGTGCGATACACCACCGGCGCAACCGCCCGCTGTTCTTCGCTGAGGAACCCATTGCGTGATGACAGTGCCAGGCCGTCGGCCGCACGGACCGTCGGCTCGCCGATGATCTGGATCGGCATGTTCAGGTCATGCACCAGCGCGCGAATCACCGCCAGTTGCTGGAAGTCTTTCTGACCGAAGATCGCCAGGTCCGGTTGAACCATGTTGAACAGCTTGCTGACCACCGTCGCCACACCTTCGAAATGCCCCGGACGGCTGGCGCCGCACAAGCCTTCGGACAGTTGCGGAACACTGACGCGAGTCTGGCCAGCCATGCCATCGGGGTACATTTCTTCGACTGTCGGCGCGAACAGCAAGTGGCAACCGGCCTGGAGCAACTTTTCCTGGTCTGCCGCGAGGGTGCGGGGGTACTTGTCGAGGTCTTCGCCGGCACCGAACTGCAGTGGGTTGACGAAAATGCTCGCGACCACGAAATCCGCCCGTTGGCTGGCTTTGGTAATCAGTGCGATATGACCGCTGTGCAGGTTGCCCATGGTCGGCACGAAGGCAATGCGCTTGCCTTCGCTGCGGGCACGGGCCACGGCGGCCCTCAGTTCGCGTACGGTTTTAACGGTGTTCATGCAGAGAATCCGTGTTCGATACCAGGGAAAGTCGCCGCTTTGACGTCAGTGACGTAAGCGTTCAGGGCCGCTTGAATGCTGGGTTGGCCGTTCATGAAGTTTTTCACGAATTTCGGCACTCGGCCCGTAATCGACAGACCGAGCATGTCGTGCAGCACCAGGACCTGGCCGTCGGTACCGCTGCCGGCGCCGATGCCGATCACCGGTATCCCCACTGCCTGGGTAATTTCCTGAGCCAGTTCGCTCGGTACGCATTCGAGCAGCAGCATGGCGGCACCGGCCTGTTCCAGGGCGATGGCGTCGGCGCGCATCTGCCGTGCCTGGTTCTCGTTACGGCCCTGGACTTTGTAACCGCCCAGAATGTTCACCGACTGCGGTGTCAGCCCCATGTGTGCGCACACCGGGATACCGCGCTCGGCTAGCAGACGGATCGAGTCTGCCAGCCACAGCGCGCCTTCGACCTTGACCATGTGCGCACCGGCCTGCATCAACAGGGCGCTGTTGGTCATGGTTTGTTCGAGGGTGGCATAGGCCATGAAGGGCAGGTCGGCGAGGATCAACGCGTCAGTGTTACCGCGTTTGACGGCGGCGACGTGGTAAGCCATCTCGGCGGTGGTCACCGGCAGGGTGCTGTCGTGACCCTGGAGCACCATGCCGAGGGAGTCGCCCACCAGCAGCACTTCGACGCCAGCCTCATTGCAGGCGTGGGCGAAGGTCGCGTCATAGCAGGTCAGCATGGTGATTTTTTCACCTTTTTGCTTGAGACCTTGCAGAGTGGTCAGGGTGATGGCTGGCATGAAAAGTTCCTCATTCAGGCGCTGTGGAAACTACTGCGAGTAACGCGCGTGATTCTTCGTTAAATACAGGCGCACGGTCTGTTGTCGTGCTTTTAAGGCCTGGATTGCGCCCTTCAATGCCGCGTTGGCGGCAGCGGGACGCCTATAGTCGTGAGGAGAACTCGGGAAGTCAATTGCGTGTGTTACCGCGTTGTTACGCGTGGGGTGTTACCGGAGTAACTGATGCGATTCAGCAGCCGCAGATCTTATGCACGACACAAGCGGGCTTGCTCGCGAAGGCGGTGGATCAGTCGGCATCAATACTGAATGACACACCGTCGTCGCGAGCAAGCCCGCTCCCACAGTGGTTTTGTGTCAACTTTGAGGGAGGCGTTCCAGCCCGACGAACGGGCAGGCTGCGAGCAATTCACTCAGGCTGCGCCCATCCGCCAAACGCAAATCCGCCGGCGCCAATTCGGCCAGCGGATACAGAACGAACGCGCGTTCCTGCATATGGTAGTGAGGCACCTTGAGGCGCGGTTCATCGATCAGTCGATCGCCGAACAGCAGAATATCGAGATCCAGCGTGCGCGGCCCCCAGCGTTCCAGGCGTTCGCGGCCCTGTCCGTTTTCGATGGCTTGCAGCGCGTCGAGCAGGTCCAGCGGTGCGAGCGTGCTATCGAGCGCGGCGACCGCGTTGGTGTAACGCGGTTGGCCGGGTAGCAGCGAGTCGCTCTGATAAAACGCTGAAACCCCGACCAGCTCGGTCTGCGGCAATTGCGCCAGCGCCTCGACGGCGCTGCGCAATTGTTCGGCGGGGTCAGCCAGGTTGCTGCCCATGCCGATGTAGATGCGTTCCATGCTTACTCGCCCGTAGCGCTCGGAGCGCCAGCCGCGCGTTTGCGCTTGGCACCGCCGCTGCGGCGACGTTTGCGCGGCGCACCGCTGGCGCCGTCGTCCTTGCCGCTGAGGTCGCGGATCATGTCGCGACGCTCACTATCGTTGGCGTCCTGATAATCGGTCCACCATTCGCCCAGGCCATCGGTCTGCTCGCCGGCGCTTTCACGCAGCAGCAGGAAGTCGTAACCGGCGCGGAATCGCGGATTGTCCAGCAACAGATCGGCGCGTTTGCCGCTGCGGCGTGGCAGGCGTTCCTGCATGTCCCAGATTTCGCGGATCGGCATGGTGAAGCGTTTTGGAATCGCGATCCGCTGGCACTGTTCGGCAATCAACTCATGCGCCGCTTCCTGCATCGCCGGGATCGGCGGCATGCCACGTTCCTGCAAGCGCAACACGCGAGCCGGCAGGGCAGGCCAGAGCAGGGCTGCAAACAGGAACGCCGGGGTCACCGGTTTGTTCTGCTTGATCCGCAGGTCGGTGTTGATCAGCGCTTCGCTGATCAGGGTGTGGGTGTACGTCGGGTTGTATTCCAGCGCCTCGGCACTGGCCGGGAACAGCGGATCGAACAACTGCAAGTCGACCAGCATCTCGAAGGTGTCCGCGGCGTGGCCGGAGAGGAACAGCTTGAGCACTTCTTCGAACAGGCGGGCCGACGGGATCTCGCGCAGCATCGGCGCCAGATCGCGGATCGGCAGGGCGCTGTGTTTTTCGATACCGAAATTCAGTTTCGCGGCGAAACGCACGGCCCGCAGCATCCGTACCGGGTCTTCCTGGTAGCGTTGCTTCGGGTCACCGATCAGGCGGATCAGGTGATTGCGGATGTCGTGTACGCCGTTGGCGTAATCGAGAATACGTTCGCTGACCGGATCGTAATACAGGGCGTTGATGGTGAAGTCGCGGCGTTGCGCGTCTTCTTCCAGCGTGCCGTAGACGTTGTCGCGCAGGATGCGCCCGCTCTCGTTGCGGGAAGACTGGTTGCTGTCTTCCTCTTCGTCGTTTTGCGGGTGATTGGCGCGGAAGGTCGCGACTTCGATGATTTCGCGACCAAAGTGGATATGCACCAGTTTGAAGCGACGACCGATGATCCGCGCATTGCGGAATTCGGCGCGAACCTGTTCAGGGGTAGCGCTGGTGGCAACGTCGAAATCTTTTGGCGTGATGCCGAGCATCATGTCACGCACACAGCCGCCGACCAGATAAGCCTGGTAACCGGCGTTCTGCAGGCGTTCGACGATATTCACCGCATAACGGCTGAATTGCGCCTTTTGCAGCGAATGTTGGCCGCTGTTAAGCACTTCAGGCGTGCTGCGGATGTGTTGCGTATGACGCTTGGGAGAACGGAATGACTGGAACAGCTTCTTCAGCATGGGATGCACTGTTTGAAGGAATGTTCGGCCATAACGAAGAATGACCGCATGATGGGCGGGGATTCTAGCATTTAGTCGGGGGATGGTGTAGGAAGCTGCGCAAGCGCTTGAAGGGCATGCCTGGCACGGGGGGTAAACAGCAGAAACTACAAGGGGAGCCGAAGCTCCCCAAGAAGTAGTTGCATGTTCTATTTTTGTTATTGGTTTCGGGCTTCTTGTTTTTGTTGAGTGCCCGCGTCATGAAGTTTTCCTTCATGACCCTCCCAATCGGGAGCCAAGAGCAAACGGATTGCTTTGGTCGCTGTGCTGCAGTGATCTTGCGATCCAACCAGTTCAGGCTCTGTCTCAGGACAGTTTTTGTTGTTCTCGGCCTGGTCGTGGGGCAAGCCCCAAATACAACGCCTCTCCAAAAGAATCAGTTAGCTGCGCCTCTCGCCGTCTTGTTTTTATTGTGCGTGAGTCGATTCGTCTTATTTTTATTGTCTTGTGCATTGCTTGTTATTGTTGTTGTACCAAACATATAGCAGGGTGCGTGCCAACTTTTGTGAGGCCCAGCAAAACAAGGGGTTACGTCACCTGGGCAGGTTTTTCGAGGCCCAAAAAAACCGGGGCTTCGTTACCGTAAGCCCCGGCTTCTGTTACGTGAAAAAGCTGAGGTAACAGTTTTTTCACAAAGTCATGTGTTACCCGCTCAGCTCTCGCTGGCCACCCCGGTCTTGCGACGCGGGATACCCAGGCGCTGGCGACGTTCCCACAGACATTTACGGCTGACCCCGAGTTTGCGTGCCAGCTCGGTTTCGGTCATGTGGTCCTGATGCTCGAGAACGAAGTGCTGGAAGTAGTCTTCCAGCGACAGGTCTTCGGTCGGCTCATGATTGTTGTTGCCGGCGCCGTTGCCCTGTTGCGGGGGCAGGCCGATGAACTCGTCGTCTTCCAGGCCGCTCAGCTCGATGTCGATGCCCAGCAGCTCGGCGGAAATTTCCGGGCTCTCGCACAGGATGACCGCACGCTCGACCGCGTTTTCCAATTCGCGCACGTTGCCCGGCCAGGAGTAGTGACGAATCGCCTGCTCGGCGTCCGCGGCGAATTTCAGGTCGGTGCGGTTGACCCGCGCGCTCTGCCGCGCCAGGAAAGCATTGGCGATTTCGTTGACGTCGGCGCCACGCTCGCGCAGTGCCGGCAGTTTCAGGGCGATCACGTGGAGGCGGTAATACAAGTCTTCACGGAACTGACCGATCTTGGCCAGGCTCTTGAGGTCGCGGTGAGTCGCGGCGATCAAACGCACATCGACTTTCTGCGACTGCACCGAGCCCACCCGGCGAATTTCGCCTTCCTGCAACACGCGCAGCAGGCGAGCCTGGGCTTCCAATGGCAGTTCGCCGATTTCATCGAGGAACAAGGTGCCGCCGTCCGCCGCTTCCACCAGGCCGGCACGTCCGGCGCTGGCGCCGGTGAACGCGCCTTTTTCGTGACCGAACAGTTCGGACTCGATCAGGCTTTCCGGAATGGCCGCGCAGTTCACTGAAATCATCGGTGCCTTGGCGCGTTTGGACAGGTTGTGCAGGGCGCGCGCCACCAGTTCCTTACCGGTGCCGGACTCGCCCTGGATCAGGACATTGGAGTCGGTCGGTGCCACTTTGCGGATCTTGCTGTACAGATCCTGCATCGGCGGGCACGAGCCGATGATGCCGATTTCGCCGTTGCTGTTGTCGATGCCCGGTTTCGCCGCGCCATTGGCGGCTTTGCCGACGGCAGGTTCACCGCTGGCCGGCACCGATTGCCGGTCACGCAAGATGCGCGCGACGGCCTGGAGCATTTCGTCGTGGTCGAAAGGCTTGGCGATGTAATCCACCGCGCCCATCTTCATTGAGTCGACCGCCGAGCGCAGGCTGGCGTAGCTGGTCATGATCAGCACCGGAGTGCCCTGGCCGAGTTTGATCAACTCGGTGCCCGGCGCGCCAGGCAGGCGCAGGTCACTGACGATCAGGTCGAACGTGGGAATGGTGAAGCGTTCTTGTGCTTCCTGCACTGAACCGGCTTCGCTGACCTGGTACTGGTTACGTTCCAGCAGGCGGCGCAAGGCGGAGCGGATAATTGTTTCGTCTTCGACGATCAAAATGTGCGGCATTGATTCGATACTCTCGACGGTCTCAGTTCACAGCGGACGTCGCTTCGACATGACGCGGCAAGGTCACCCGGATACGGGTGCCGCGTTGGCTTTGAACATCAGCCGGGCTGTCGATGGTGATTTGTCCATAATGCTCTTCAACGATGGAATAGACCAGTGCAAGGCCCAGACCGGTGCCTTCGCCAGGATCCTTGGTGGTGAAGAAAGGTTCGAACAATCGGTCCATGATGTTCTTCGGAATACCGCTGCCTTCGTCTTCCACGATCAGGTCGACCGTGTGTTCGCCGGCTTCGCTTTTCACCCGTACCGCACTGCCGGGAGGCGAGGCGTCACGGGCGTTTGAGAGCAGGTTGATCAAAACCTGGGCGAGTCGCTGCGGATCGCCTTCGACCCAGTGGTCGGGGTCGCACAGGTTGTAGAACTGCACTTCGAAATTGCGTCGGTTCAGGGCCAGCAAACCGATGGCGTCCTGGGCCACTTCGGCCAGACAGACGGGCTCGTCGCTGTGTTGATGACTGCCGGCGTGGGCAAAACTCATCAGCGACTGAACGATGCGCGACACGCGTTTGGTTTGTTCCAGGATCTGCCCGCTGATCTCCTTCAGCTCGCCATCGTCTTCACGTTCTTCGCGCAGGTTCTGCGCCAGGCACGCGATGCCGGTGATCGGGTTGCCGATTTCATGGGCCACACCCGCGGCGAGGCGGCCGATGCTGGCCAGGCGCTCGGAGTGCACCAGCTTGTCTTCGAGCATCTGGGTTTCGGTCAGGTCTTCCACCAGCAGTACCAGGCCACTGTTGCCCGGCGCGAGCGGTTCGTCGATCGCCGCTTTGTGCAGGTTCAGCCAGCGGGTCTGGCCATCGAGCGCCAGATGTTGCTTATGCAAATGTTCGTCGGGCAGGTTGATGAAGCCTTGCAGCAGTTCTTTCCACGGATCGGCGATGGTGCTCAGTCGTGAGCCGACCACACGCTGCGCGGCAATTCCGGTCAGCTCCTCCATGGCTTTGTTCCACATGAGGATTTCCTGATCCTTGGCCAGCGAGCAAACGCCCATCGGCAATTCCTGCAAGGTCTGACGGTGATAGCGGCGCAGGGCATCGAGTTCGGCGGCAAGACCGGTGAGGCGCGAGTGGTAGTCCTCGAGGCGGCTTTCGATGAAGTGGATGTCCTCGGTGACATAGTTTTCGCCGCCGGCCTTGTAAGGCAGGAACGTCTCGACCATGTCCTGCGCGACGCTCGGCCCCATCAGGCCCGAGAGGTTGGCTTCGATCCGGTCACGCAAGCGGCGCAAGGCGTAAGGCCGGCGCTCGTCGAACGGCAGATAGAGATCGCGCAGCGCCTGCTCGACTTCCTTTTGCGCAGCCTTGGCGCCCAAGGGTTTGGCCAGTTGCGTGGCGAACTCCTGGGGCGAGGCCGCGTGCAGTTCACGGCGTTGCGGGCGGCGCACGTTGTCCACGGCGCAGGCTTCGGCAGCGCTGGCCTCCTCGGGACTGGCATTGGTGAACAGTGAAATCAGGGTGAACATCAGCACGTTGGCGGCCAGCGACGCAATCGCGGCCATGTGCCAACTGGTGTCGTCCAGCACGTAGATCATGTTCAACAGCGGAATGTAGAACCCTTGCAGATTGCCGACCAGCGGCAGCAGCATGGTCACCAGCCACACCAGAATCCCCGCCAGCAAACCGGCGATGAAGCCGCGCCGGTTGGCGGTCGGCCAGTAAAGGACGGACAGCACGCCCGGCAGGAACTGCAAGGTCGCCACAAACGCGACGATGCCGAGGTTGGCCAGATCCTGCTCGGCACCCAGCAACAGGTAAAAACCGTAACCGGCCATGATGATCGCGACGATCAAGGCCCGACGGGTCCATTTCAGCCAGCGATAGATGTTGCCTTCGGCCGGTGGCTGATAAAGCGGCAGCACCAGATGGTTCAGCGCCATCCCGGACAGCGCCAGGGTGGTGACGATGATCAGTCCGCTCGCTGCCGACAGCCCGCCGACATACGCCAGCAACGCCAAGGCCTTGCTGTTGGCGGCGATGCCGATGCCCAGCGTGAAGTATTCAGGATTGGTGGTGGCGCCGAGTTTCAGCCCGGCCCAGAGAATGAGCGGTACGGCCAGGCTCATCAGCAGCAGGAACAACGGCAGACCCCAGCTCGCACTGACCAGCGAACGCGGGTTGAGATTCTCGGTAAACGTCATGTGGTACATGTGCGGCATCACAATCGCCGACGCGAAGAACACCAGCAGCAGCGTGCGCCACGGGCCTTCCTGCAACGGCGTGTGCAACGCGGCGAGGGCGGTCTGGTTTTGCAGCAGCCACAGTTCCAGCTGTTGCGGGCCATCGAACACGCCATACAACGCATACAGGCCAACACCGCCAATCGCAATCAGCTTGATCACCGATTCAAAGGCAATCGCGAACACCAGCCCTTCGTGTTTCTCGCGGGTGGCGATATGGCGCGAGCCAAAGAAAATCGTGAACAGCGTAATCAGCGCACAGAAGCTCAGGGCCACGCGATGCTGCACCGGTTCGCGGGTGAGGATACCGATGGAGTCGGCAACCGCTTGAATCTGCAACGCCAGCAACGGCAGCACGCCGATCAGCATGAAAATCGTGGTCAGTGCGCCGGCCCAGGTGCTGCGGAAACGGAACGCAAACAGGTCGGCCAGCGACGACAGCTGATAGGTGCGAGTAATTTTGAGGATCGGATACAGCAACACCGGCGCCAGCAGAAAAGCGCCGGAAACGCCTAGATAGCTGGAGAGAAAGCCGTAGCCGTACTGATAGGCCAGGCCCACGGTGCCGTAGAACGCCCAGGCACTGGCGTAGACACCCAGCGACAGGGTGTACGTCAGCGGGTGGCGAATGATCGCCCGGGGAATCATGCCCCGTTCGCTGATCCAGGCCACGCCGAACAGCACCGCCAGGTACGCGGCGCTGATCAGGATCATCTGGGTCAGGCTAAAGCTCATCGGCATCTTTTTGGCTCTGCAGGATGAAGGTCACGACGATCAGAATCAGCCAGAGCAGATAAGGGCGATACCAGGCGCCAGTGGCGTCGATCCACCAATCCATGATGGCCGGGGAGAACAGATAAATCCCCACTACCAGGAGCAGGACCAAGCGATAGATGTACATCCCGGCCTCTCTTTTTTATGCGCGTGCCCGAAAACGTGCGGCGATGGTAACGGATGGGCGCGCCACTGCAAGTGTGATCACTGTAGTTGCGCTTCGGGCAAGGTGAGTGTGCGCGGGATCTTCAGCGCATCCCAGTGGACGATTCCCCAGTTCAGCACTTCGCGTGGGGTGGCATACGCCAGTTCGGCGCCCGGATTCTGCCCGAGCGCACGCAATGCACGCAGTAATAAAGGCGTGGCCTGATCTTCGGTCAGCGGCGGCGAACGGTAGGACTTGCCGAGCTTGTTGCCGTCAGGCTGGGTAATCAGCGGGATGTGCAGATAGCGTGGTTGCGAGAAACCCAGCAGTTCTTGCAGATAGAGCTGACGTGGCGTGGAGTCGAGCAGGTCCGCGCCACGGACGATGTCGGTGATGCCTTGCCAGGCGTCATCGAGGACCACGGCCAGTTGGTAGGCGTAGAGCCCGTCGCGGCGGCGGATCACGAAATCACCGACATCCCGGCCCAGATGCTGGCGGTATTCGCCTTGCACGCGGTCGATGAAGTGGTATTCGAGCTCGGGCACACGCAGGCGAATCGCGGCGTCTTCGGTGCCGTGGCCGGCATTGCGGCACAGGCCCGTATAAATGCCGTGATAGGGCTCAAGCTGTTTTCGCGAACAGGTGCAGGCGTAGGCCAGGCCATGATTGAACAGGCGATTGAGCACTTCGGCGTAGGCGTCGTGCCGGTCGCTCTGTCGGACCAGTTCGCCGTCCCACTCGAAACCGTAGCTTTCCAGCGCCTTGAGGATGGCCGCTTGCGCGCCGGGTTCTTCCCTTGGCGGATCGAGGTCTTCCATGCGCATCAACCAGCGCCCACCCACCGAGCGCGCGTCGAGGTACGAAGCCAGCGCAGCGACCAGCGAGCCGAAATGCAGGTGGCCGCTTGGCGTGGGGGCGAAGCGACCGATGTAGGGGGTGGCGGTCATAAGGGCGATCTATGTTGTCCGGTCGTACGCAAGTCCCTGTGGGAGAGCCTTTGTGGCGAGGGGATTTATCCCCGTCGGGTCGCGTAGCGCCCCCAAACTCTGTCATCGCGATGCGTCAGATAGAACGCATCAACCGGGTTTGCGACTGCTCCGCAGCCGAACGGGGATAATCCCCTCGCCACAAAGGCTCGCTCCCGCAGGGTTCTGTCGGGGCAAATATCAGAAACAAAAACGGAGCGTTCGCACGCTCCGTTCTTCGTTCAAGTCGAGATTACTTGCCGACTTGCTTTTCCTTGATTTCCGCCAGGGTCTTGCAGTCAACGCACATGTCGGCGGTAGGGCGGGCTTCCAGTCGCTTGACGCCGATTTCGACGCCGCAGGACTCGCACCAGCCATATTCTTCGTCTTCGATCAATTGCAGCGTCTTGTCGATCTTCTTGATCAACTTGCGCTCACGGTCGCGGGCGCGCAATTCAAGGCTGAATTCTTCTTCCTGGCTGGCACGATCTGCCGGGTCGGGGAAGTTGGCCGCTTCGTCTTTCATGTGATCAACCGTGCGGTCGACTTCCTGCATCAAGTCCTGTTTCCACTTGTTCAGGATCTTGGTGAAGTGAGCGCGCATGGGTTTGCCCATGTACTCCTCGCCCTTTACTTCTTTGTAGGGTTCGAAGCCGCTGATCGACTGATTTTGCTGCTTTGCTTGGGTGGGCATGAAATGGACCGCCTCTACTCTTGTAATCCATCTGCGCAGGATTGCTCCATCACCGACACCTGCCGGCCCTGCGGCTGCAAGCGGGCGAACTTACCAGATCAAATCGGGCCGCGCTACTCCCGGATGTCGAGGTAGTGGCCCGAAGGGCTTGCAAAAGATTGCAAAGCCTTGACTGGTGGTGCTGGAGACCTGATCAATTAATGATTTTAGTCAAACCTTGCGCACTCGCATGAGTCGTTTGTGGCCAGGGTCTTAACGCGTCTGACCGCTTTAGGTTCTCGCTCGTTCCTGCGCTTGGGTAGAATCGGTTTTTTTTTCCCGTTGAAGGAAGGCTAATGGCTCAGTCCTACAGTGCCCGCAGTCGCGCAATCGAACCGTTCCATGTCATGGCGCTGCTGGCGCGGGCCAATGAGCTGCAAGCCGCCGGTCACGACGTGATCCACCTGGAAATCGGCGAGCCGGACTTCACCACCGCCGAGCCGATCATCCAGGCCGGCCAGGCTGCACTGACGGCGGGGAAGACCCGTTACACCGCCGCCCGTGGCATCCCCGAGCTGCGTGAAGCGATTTCAGGCTTTTATCAACAGCGTTACGGTTTGAACATCGACCCACAGCGAATCCTCATCACGCCCGGCGGTTCCGGCGCGTTGCTGCTGGCCAGCGCCTTGCTGGTGGATCCGGGCAAACACTGGCTGCTGGCGGACCCGGGTTACCCGTGCAACCGGCATTTCCTGCGGTTGGTGGAAGGCGCTGCGCAGCTGGTGCCTGTGGGGCCGGACGTGCGCTATCAACTGACACCGGACTTGATCGATCGTCATTGGGATCACGACAGCGTTGGCGCTTTGGTGGCGTCGCCGGCTAACCCGACCGGGACAATTCTGACCCGCGACGAACTGGCGGGGCTGTCGACCGCGATCAAGGCACGCCACGGCCATCTGGTGGTGGACGAGATCTATCACGGCCTGACTTACGGCACCGACGCGGCCAGTGTGCTGGAAGTCGACGACAACGCCTTCGTGCTCAATAGTTTTTCAAAGTATTTCGGCATGACCGGCTGGCGGCTCGGCTGGCTGGTGGCGCCCGAAGCGGCGGTCGGTGAGCTGGAAAAGCTTGCGCAGAACCTTTACATCAGTGCCCCAAGCATGGCCCAGCACGCGGCACTGGCCTGCTTTGAACCCGCGACCATCGCCATTCTGGAAGAACGCCGCGCCGAATTCGGCCGTCGCCGTGATTTCCTTTTGCCCGCCTTGCGGGAGCTGGGTTTCGGTATCGCCGTCGAGCCGGAAGGGGCGTTCTATTTGTACGCCGATATCAGCCAGTTCGGTGGCGATGCCTTCGCCTTCTGCCGACATTTTCTCGAAACGGAGCACGTGGCGATCACACCGGGGCTCGACTTCGGGCGTTATCAGGCCGGTCATCACGTTCGGTTTGCCTACACCCAAAGTCTCCCGCGCTTGCAGGAAGCGGTTGAACGCATCGCTCGCGGCTTGAAGAGCTGGCAAGGCTGATGCGCTTTCATCCTCCCCTCGAAGAAGGCCGGCTGATTCGACGTTACAAGCGTTTTCTCGCCGATATCGAAACCGTTCACGGCGAGTTGTTGACCATTCACTGCCCGAACACCGGCTCGATGCTCAATTGCCAGGTCGAGGGCGGGCAGGTGTGGTTCAGTCGTTCCAATGACCCCAAGCGCAAATTGCCGGGCACCTGGGAAGTCGGCGAAACCCCTCAGGGGCGGCTGTTTTGCGTGAACACCGGACGAGCCAACGGTTTGATCGAAGAGGCGCTCAGGGCTGGCGTCATCACCGAACTTAACGGTTTCACCGAACTGAAGCGTGAAGTGGCCTACGGTCAGGAAAGCAGTCGCATCGACTTTCGACTCGATTACCCGTGCGGGCCGGCGTATGTGGAAGTCAAAAGCGTCACGCTGGGGTTCGATGGCTCATCGGTCGCGGCGTTTCCCGATGCGGTCACCCAGCGTGGCGCCAAGCATTTACGGGAGTTGGCCCATTTGGCCCGGGACGGGATTCGCGCGGTGCAGTTGTATTGCGTGAACCTCACCGGCATCGATGCCGTGCGTCCTGCAGACGAAATCGATTCGGCCTATGCGGCCGCTTTGCGGGAAGCGGTGTCGTGCGGGGTCGAGGTGTTGGCTTACGGCGTGCGCCTGACCCACGAAGAAATGGTGGTCGACCGGCGTCTGGAGGTGGTGTTCGGCGGTTAAAGATTGATCCAGACGCCTTGATCGTCTTCGCGGCTTGCAATGGTGGTCAGGGATTTCCCGGCACACGGGCCGGAGACGCACTCGCCGTCTTCGATCAAGAACAGTGCGCCGTGAGTGGCGCACTGGATCAGGCTGTTGCTGGGGTCAAGAAACTGGTCGGGTATCCATTCCAGCCCGACGCCACGGTGTGGGCAGCGGTTGATGTAGACGTAGACCTGACCGGCCCGGCGCACGGCAAAGAGTTTCTGGCCGTCTAGGTCGAAACCGCGGCTGCCGGACTCGGCCAGCTCAGAGCCTGCGCAAAGAAACTTCATGTCTATCCTCAACTCCGTCGGCTCGTGACCGGATATGTCCGAGCTTGACGTTCAAATGCAAACAATTATCAAATGGCGCCTTGCCCATCAGGCGCAGGTGCGGATGCCGAGGATACTTGGCCTGTCACTTCAATGCCCGGGAAAACCTTTAAAGGAAGCTGTTTATGCGCCTGAGTACCCGCGTTGCCGCGCTGTGTGTCGGACTCCTCGTCAGTCACCATGCCGCGGCGGCCGAGTTGCCACAACGCTGGGTCAGCGCCGGCGGGGCCTTGTCGGAGTGGGTCAGTGCGCTGGGCGGCGAATCGAAACTGGTGGGTGTCGATACCACCAGCCAGCATCCGGAATCCCTCAAGGCGTTGCCCAGCATCGGCTATCAGCGGCAGTTGTCCGCAGAAGGCATCCTGAGCTTACGCCCGCAAATTCTGGTCGGCACCGAAGAAATGGGCCCACCGCCGGTGCTGTCGCAGATTCGTACGGCGGGCGTGCAGGTCGAACTGTTCTCGGCCCGGCCGGATCTGCCGACGTTGCAGGGTAACTTGCGGCAGTTGGGCAAGTTGCTCGGTGCAGAAGACAAGGCTGCGCAATTGTTCGAGGCTTATCAACAGCAACTCGATCAGCAAAGGATTCGGGTCACCCACGCGCAGTTGACACAACCTTCACCTGGCGTACTGGTGCTGCTCGGTCACGCGGGCGGCAAACCGCTGATCGCCGGCAAGGACACCGCTGCCGATTGGTTGATCCAGAAGGCCGGCGGGCACAATCTGGCGACGCACACCGGTTACAAACCTTTTTCCAATGAATCCTTGATCAGTCTGGACCCACAGGTGCTGGTATTTGCCGACCGCGCACTGAGCGGCGACGCAGCGCGTGCAGCGTTGTTCAAGGAAAACCCGATTCTGTCCTCGACCCGCGCCGCCCGGGACGGGCGTGTCACGGAGCTTGATCCGACGCTGCTGGTGGGTGGGCTCGGCCCGCGGTTGCCCGATGCGTTGAAAAAGGTCAGTGACGGTTTCTATCCGGGCACGGCAGCCCAATGACCGTTCTGGTAAAACCCCGAACGCTGTTCATTGGCCTGAGCCTCCTGTGTTTGCTGGCGATCTGGCTGTCATTGGCGTTAGGGCCGGTGAGCCTGCCGCTGCTCGATACCTTGCGTGCGGCGTTGCGCATGATCGGCTTGCCCATTGCGCCCGACGGGCTGGAGCAGGCCGAACTGATCCTCGGGCAAATTCGCCTGCCGCGTACCTTGCTGGGGCTGGCGGTAGGCGGTGTGTTGGCGTTGTCGGGCGTGGCGATGCAGGGATTGTTTCGCAATCCGCTGGCCGATCCGGGCCTGGTGGGTGTTTCCAGTGGTGCGGCATTGGGCGCGGCGATTGCGATTGTCGGCGGTTCCGTTTTTGGCGGTTTGCCGGAATCCCTCGGACCTTATCTGTTATCGCTATGCGCGTTTCTGGGTGGCCTTGGGGTGACCGCGTTGGTGTATCGACTGGGCCGGCGTAATGGGCAAACCAATGTCGCGACGATGCTCCTGGCGGGTATCGCATTGACGGCGCTGGCGGGCTCGGCAGTGGGACTGTTCACCTATCTGGCCGACGATGCGACCCTGCGCACGCTGACCTTCTGGAACCTGGGCAGTCTCAATGGCGCCAGCTATTCGCGACTTTGGCCATTATTGCTGATCAGTGTCGGCGTGGCGCTGTGGTTGCCGCGTCGGGCCAAGGCCCTGAATGCGTTGTTGCTGGGAGAGTCGGAGGCCGGTCACCTGGGGATCGACGTCGAAAGGCTCAAGCGCGAATTGGTGTTCTGCACGGCGCTGGGTGTCGGGGCGGCAGTGGCGGCAGCGGGGATGATCGGGTTTGTCGGGTTGGTGGTGCCGCATTTGGTGCGCCTGCTGGCCGGTCCCGATCATCGGGTGTTGTTGCCGGCCTCGGTGCTGGCGGGCGCCAGTCTCCTGTTGTTCGCCGATCTGCTGGCGCGACTGGCGCTGGCACCCGCCGAACTTCCGATCGGCATTGTCACCGCGTTCATCGGCGCTCCGTTCTTCCTCTATTTACTGCTCCGAGGGCGTGCCTGATGTTGCGAACGCAAGATCTGCAAATCCTCCGGGGACGCAAGATCGTCCTGACGGACATCACACTTGAACTCAATCCGGGGGAAGTCCTCGGTGTACTGGGGCCTAACGGTGCCGGCAAAAGTACGCTGCTGGGTGCCTTGTGTGGTGAGTTGTCGGCGAATCAGGGCCGCGTATGGCTCGATGAACGCGAGTTGCGTGACTGGACCGGCGCCCAGCGAGCCCAGCGTCTGGCGGTGTTGCCGCAAGTCTCGACCCTGGACTTCGCTTTTCGCGTCGAGGAGGTCGTCGGTATGGGGCGTTTGCCGCATCAGAGCGGCCGGGTCCGGGACGACGAAATCGTCGCCGCTGCGTTGCAGGCCGCCGATGCCGGGCATCTGAGTGGTCGCAGCTATCTGGCATTGTCCGGCGGCGAACGTCAGCGGGTGCATCTGGCGCGGGTGCTGGCGCAACTCTGGCCGGGTGAAGCGGGGCAAACGCTGTTGCTCGATGAACCGACTTCGATGCTTGATCCGCTGCATCAGCACACTACGCTGCAAGCGGTGCGCGAGTTCGCTGATCGCGGTGCGGCGGTGCTGGTGATCCTGCATGATCTGAACCTGGCGGCGCGCTATTGTGATCGCCTGTTACTGCTCGAAGGCGGACGCCCGGTGGCACTTGATACTCCCGAGCAGGTGTTGCGCCCTGAGCCGCTCAAGGCGGTGTTCGGGCTGGAAGTGCTGGTGCAACAGCACCCGGAGCGCGGGCATCCGCTGATCATCGCCCGCTGATACAGGATGGGAGTGAGTGCATGCGCGTCATGGTGATTCTGGCTGTGTTGGTACTCAGTGCTTGCCAGCATGTTTCGACGCCGCCACCGGTCGTCGGCGAAATCCGCGACCTGCGCACCGGCCAGGCGCTGACGGCACAGGAACTGGTGCTGCGACTGGCCGAGCCTTCGCGATTGATCGTGGGTGAACAGCATGACAATCGCGATCACCATGAGTTGCAGCGCTGGTTATTGCAGGTGCTTGGAGAGCAACGCCCGCAAGGCAGTCTGCTGTTGGAAATGCTCACGCCGGACCAACAGCCGCGCGTCGATGATGCTCGTCATGCCTCGACGCTGCCCATCGATTTGCCCGATGCATTGGCCTGGCAACCTGGCTGGGACTGGAATCTCTACGGCCCGATCGTCCGTTTCGCCCTGACCCAACCGTACCCACTGCTGGCCGCCAATCTGGACATCGTCGAGGTGCGTGCTTTCTACGCCCATCCGCCGATATTGAGTGGTGCTCGTTCCCATGCCGCACCGGTGAAGGCTGAGTTATTGGCCCAGATCAGCGAGTCTCATTGTGGCTTGCTGCCCACCTCGCAGATGCCGGCGATGCTCGCGGTCCAGCAACAACGTGATCGACGCATGGCTGAGCGGCTGCTGGCGGCACCCACGCCCGCGCTGCTGTTTGCCGGCGCTTATCACGCGCGCAAAGACGTGGGTGTCCCGATTCACACGCTTGATCTGGGCGCGCCCGAAGCGCCAACGGTATTGATGCTGGCGCAACAGGGCAGTGAGGTCACGGCGGCGATGGCCGATTACGTCTGGTACACACCTGCCACGCCGGCACCGGATTACTGTGCAGACATGCGCAAGCAGTTCGGCAAGTAACAGGCACTTTTCCACAGGAAAAAAAAGACCCGGCAAGAGCCGGGTCAAATAACCGTGATTAGCCTGATGAGGAGATATCTGAGAGTCCGAACCAAGGGCTTTTCAAATATCGACCAGTCTCGCGACCAGTTGTGATAATCATAGCGATTCTCATTACCAAGTCAACCGCTGATTCTTCATTTATCTGAAATTCACCTTTCGGTCGCCGAAAAGCCCCGTAAACATTGGGTTTCAGGGTGTGCCTGGCTGCGTAACTTGCTTGTTCCGCAAGCACACGCTGCGCCCGTTCAATTCTTGTGGCGTGACGAGATAGCTTCCAGCTGTTTATTCAAGGCTTCCTTGCGCTCGGCGGGAATGTCGTTCCAGTGCACGTCCATCAAAGCGCCTTCGATCGCATACAACAACACCTTGGATGCCCGAAACCCGCGTGTGCGCACGGCCCGATAAGCGTCCACCGCTCCCAGGCGACGCAAGTCCGAGGCGCTGTGGATGCCCACGGCATGCAGCCATTGCGCCGACGTCTTGCCAAGATTCTTCAGGTGCTGCAGTTCATCATTCATCAAGCCTCCTTGCGACGGCCGAACGGTGCGTGGGCAAGCTTCTGAGGAGTGTAGCCATCAGTAGGAAAAGCGTGATTGTTTGGTCGGTTTCGGAGCAAATGCTTCTAAGAGGCAAGATTGATGAGCGGCGTAAAAGTACGCGAACACGATAGGAACAGGCAGGAGGGTGTCAGGTTCTCAAGCCGAAAATGCCCACAGTCCAGCGCAAGGCGGGGGCGCTGGACATGTCAGTTATCGGTCGTTTTTAACGGGTGCGATAACGCAGGCGAGTGCCGAAATTCATCGACATCAAGATTTCGTCGGCACTCAGTTCTGGCGGAAAGTAGGCGCCGGAAATCTGTGCATGGGCCAGGCTGGCCCCTTCCAGCTTGGAGTGAGTGAAGTCGATGCCGCGCAAGTCGGCGGAGCGGAAATAGGCATCGGTAAAGTCGACGCCGTCGGCGTTCAGCTCTCGCAGGTCCAGGCCTCGGAAATCACCACCGACCATGTCGATAGGCCCGTCTTTTGGACGTTCGTTGTTGAAACCTGTGATGTCGTCTTTGTGCAGCAAGGCATAAAGCGGGGTGTCGAGAAGTTTGGGCTGGTTCATGTCACATCACCTGTTGGTTTTATGACGCCAGTATAGTGCCACTATTTGACAGCCGTGAAGCCGGCGAAGGCTCCACGGCTGAAATACTTTCTTACAGCCCTGGCAAGCGTTGGCGAATTTGCGCAACGACGGTGTCAAGGGTTCCGGCTTCATTGGTCTGAACGCGCTTGCTGCAGAGGATTTCTTCTGGCGTCAGGGCTTCACGACTGGCTTGCTGGGCTGCGATCACAGCCAGGTTGGCGTCGGACGGATCCTTTTTGTCTGCCTGACGCAAGGCCAGCCAGCTTTCGATCACCGCCTGTGGCGCGTTGCAGTCAAGGATCAGGAACGGCGCCCCGGTGGCTTCGGCAATTCTGGCCGCGCCATCACGCTGATCGCGCTTGAGGTAAGTGGCATCGACCACCACCGGGAAGCCGGCTCGCAGGATCACGGCGGCGATTTCATGCAGACGGGTGTAGGTCGCGGCGCTGGCGTCTGCGCTATAAATGCCGGCCTGCGGATCGTTCGCGACGGTTTGCTCGCCGAACAGGCGTTTGCGTTCTACATCGGAGCGCAGGCGGATCGCGCCCAGCGCTTCCACCAGTCGCATGGCCACATGGCTTTTGCCGACAGCCGAAACGCCGTGCGTAATGGCCATGAAGCGCGAAGGAATGGTGCTGTAGCTTTCCGCCAGGTTGGCGTAGTTGCGGTACTGGCGCAGGGTGGTGGCGCGCTGCACCGGGTCGGCTTCGGCCGGCATGCTGAACAGGCTGACCTTGGCGCGAACCAGTGCGCGGTAGGCTTTATAGAAGTTCAGCAGCTCCAGGCCCTGGTAATCGCCGGTCAGCTCCAGGTATTGGCTGATGAAGCGACGGGCCAGGCTTTTCAGTCCGCGGTCTTCAAGGTCCATCGCCAGGAAACCGGTGTCGGCATAGACGTCGGTGAAACGGAACGGTTCGTTGAATTCGATGCAGTCGAAGATCACGACCTTGCCATCGATCACGGTGGCGTTACCCAGGTGGATGTCGCCGTGGCACTCGCGGATGAAACCTTCGGCCTTGCGTTGGGCGAACAGCGGCTTGAGGCGTTCGAAGCTGCTTTCGGCCCAGGCTTGCAGGGCGTCGAGTTGCAGCAGGTCGGCCTTGTCGCTCAGGAACGGGCGGATCTGTTCGAAGTTCTGCCGCACCGGCGCCATGACGCTGTCTGGCGTGCCGGCTTCGTGTTCCGCAGGTACTTTTGGTGCGGTGAGGTGGAATTGCGCAATCTGTGCGGCCATCTCGTCGATGTGCGCGGTGGTCAATTCGCCATTGGCTTGCAGGGTGCTGAGCAGTTGGCTCTGTGGGAACTGACGCATCTTCAGCGCATATTCGATGACCGGGCCTTCGCCGCCCAGTTGTGGTGCTTCGGCACTGCCGGTAATCGGCAACACTTCGAGGTACAAATCACTGGTCAGACGCTGATTCAGGCGCAGCTCTTCGCCGCAGAAATGCTCGCGAGCCTCAAGGCTGGTGAAGTCGAGGAAGCCGAAATTGACCGGCTTCTTCACTTTATAGGCAAACGGGCCTGTGAGAATTACCCAGGAGATGTGGGTTTCGATGACCTGGAACCCGTCTACCGGATGCGGGTAAAGGGCCGGGTTTTGCAGGGCGGCGATCAGGGACTGGCTCACAGGTGTTCCTTCAGAGTCTGGGAAAATTCACGGTCGCCATTATGGCCGCAAGTCCGCCCGACGCAAACCTCGGAGGGCTCCTGTTGAGTATGAATAAAGTGCGTATAATCCGGCGCCATGACTCGTACTCGATCCCCCCGCACCCCCAAAAAACCACCTTCCAGGGGCCTGAGCCCTTGGCTGGGCTGGGCCCTTAAACTCAGTCTGGTCGGCCTCGTGGTGCTCGCCGGATTCGCGGTTTACCTCGACGCTATTGTCCAGGAGAAGTTCTCCGGCAAGCGCTGGACCATCCCGGCCAAGGTGTATGCGCGCCCGCTTGAGCTGTTCACCGGCCAGAAGCTGAGCAAGGAAGACTTCCTCACCGAACTCGACGCCTTGGGCTATCGCCGCGAAAGTGTGAGCAACGGCCCCGGCGCTGCGTCAGTCAACGGCAACACCGTCGACTTGAATACCCGTGGTTTCCAGTTCTATGAAGGTCTGGAGAAAGCGCAGCCCGTGCGCGTGCGATTCTCCGGCGACTACGTGGCCGAACTCTCGGCGACCAACGGTTCGAAGCTTTCTGTCGTGCGGCTGGAACCGCTGCTGATCGGCGGGATTTACCCGAAGAATCTCGAAGACCGCATTCTGATCAAGATCGATCAGGTGCCGCCGTATTTGCTGGAAACCCTGATTGCCGTGGAGGATCGGGACTTCTATAGCCATTGGGGCGTGTCGCCGAAGTCGATTGCCCGCGCCATCTGGGTCAACACCTCGGGCGGCAAGATGACCCAGGGCGGCAGTACCCTGACGCAACAGTTGGTCAAGAACTTCTACCTGACCAGCGAACGCAGCCTGACCCGCAAACTCACCGAAGCCATGATGGCAATGCTGCTTGAGCTGCATTACGACAAACGGGAAATTCTTGAGGCTTACCTCAATGAAGTGTTCGTCGGTCAGGATGGTCAGCGCGCGGTGCACGGTTTCGGTCTGGCCAGCCAGTTCTTCTTCGGGCAGCCGTTGTCCGAGTTGAAACTGCATCAAGTTGCGATGCTGGTAGGCATGGTCAAGGGGCCGTCCTATTACAACCCGCGTCGCAATCCGGAGCGGGCGCTCGAGCGGCGCAACTTGGTGCTCGACGTACTTGAGCAGCAAGGCGTCGCCACCGCCGAACAGGTCGCTGCGGCGAAGAAAATGCCGTTGGGCGTGACGACACGCGGCAAACTGGCCGACAGTTCGTTCCCCGGTTTTATCGATCTGGTTAAACGTCAGCTGCGCGAAGACTATCGCGATGAAGACTTGACCGAAGAAGGCCTGCGGATCTTCACCAGTTTCGATCCTATTTTGCAGATGAAAGCCGAAGCGTCGGTCAACGATACGTTCAAGCGCTTGTCCGGGCGTAAAGGCTCCGATGACGTTGAAGCGGCGATGGTCGTGACCAACCCGGAGACCGGCGAAGTCCAGGCCATGATCGGCAGTCGTCAGGCGAGCTTCGCCGGTTTCAACCGGGCGCTGGATGCTGTCCGACCGATCGGCTCGCTGATCAAGCCGGCGGTCTATCTGACAGCCCTTGAGAAACCGACCCAGTACACGTTGACCAGCTGGCTGTCGGACGAATCCTTCTCGGTCAAAGGCGCGGACGGTCAGGTCTGGAAACCGCAGAACTATGACCGCCGTTCCCATGGCACGGTTTTCCTTTATCAAGGCCTGGCACATTCCTACAATTTGTCGACCGCGCGTCTGGGGTTGGCGGTGGGCGTGCCGAATGTCTTGAAGACGGTGGCTCGCCTGGGTGTGAGTCGTGAGTTTCCGGCATTTCCGTCGATGCTGCTGGGCGCTGGCGGCATGACGCCGATCGAAGTGGCGACCATGTACCAAACCCTCGCCAACGGTGGGTTCAATACGCCGATGCGCGGGATCCGTAGCGTACTGACGGCCGAAGGCGAGCCGCTCAAGCGGTATCCGTTCCAGATTCAGCAGCGTTTCGATCCGGCTTCTATATACCTGATCCAGAGCGCCATGCAGCGGGTCATGCGTGAAGGCACCGGCAGTTCGGTTTACAACGTGTTGCCGAAAACCCTGACGCTGGCCGGCAAGACCGGTACCAGTAACGATTCGCGAGACAGCTGGTTCGCCGGTTTCAGTCAGGACTTGCTGGCGGTGGTGTGGTTGGGGCGCGACGACAACGGCAAGACACCGTTTACCGGTGCCACCGGTGCGTTGCAGGTCTGGACCAGTTTCATGCGCAAGGCCGATCCGTTGCCGCTGGATATGCCGCAGCCGGATAATGTGGTTCAGGCCTGGGTCGATTCACATACCGGGCAAGGCTCTGATGCCAACTGCCCAGGCGCCGTGCAGATGCCGTATATTCGCGGCAGCGAACCGCCTCCCGGCGCCGCGTGCAGTGGCGAAAGCCCTGTTAACGGTGAAACGGTGATGGATTGGGTCAAGGGCTGGATGAATTAAGCAAAGAGGGTTTCAAGTGAACAAGTGGTTGATTCCAGCGGTGACCGCCGTGGCTTTGCTCAGCGGTTGCTCAAGCGTACAGCGCGGTTCGATTCCGGTTGTGGATGCCGGCAGCGCCGTTTCCAACAGTGAACGGGTTTCGGCAAATGGCGGATTTCGTCAGACGACGACCAAGCGTCCTGTGCAAGCCCAGACGCAAGCGATTCCGCAAGGCGACACTGGCGTCGTGGTCATGGTGCCGGGTGGCGGAGCAGTGGCGTCGGCACCGATCAGCACCTCGCCGATTACGCCTGGCCCGATGACCTCGGGTCCGATCGACACCTCGCCGGTTCAGTCGGCGCCGATCAATCAGGGCAGCTACAGCATGCCGTCGACACCGAGCGGGATTCCTTCGTCGAGCGCCGGTGGCCTGTCTGCCGACGAACAGCTGGACGGCCCGGTGCTGGCATTGCTGACCACCGCTCAGCAGCAACAGGCCGGTGGCGACCTCAACGGTGCCTCTTCCAGTCTCGAACGCGCCCAGCGTGTCGCGCCGCGTGAGCCGCAAGTGCTTTATCGTCTGGCTCAGGTCCGCATGGCGCAAGGCGATGCGGCACAAGCCGAACAGTTCGCCCGTCGCGGTCTGACGTTCGCCAATGGTCGTCCGGCGCTTCAGGCCAGCCTGTGGGAACTGATTGCGCAGGCTCGTGAGAAACAGGGTGATTCCGCAGGCGCATCACTGGCCCGTCAAAAGGCCAAGGTTTCGTCGTGATGGACGCACGCTTTCCCAAGATTGCCGAGCAGTTGCTATTGATCGAGCGCGAGCTGCGCGTTCAGGGGTGGTGGGGCGATGTCTCGCCTTCCGCTGAGGCGCTGTCCAGCGTCGAGCCGTTCTCGGTCGATACGTTGGATTTCGAGCAGTGGCTGCAATGGATTTTCCTGCCTCGCATGAAAACAATCCTGGAGCAGGATTTACCGCTGCCCAATGCTTCTGGCATTCAGGAGATGGCCGAAATGGTCTTCGCCGCGCGCAATGTTCAGGGCAGGGATCGGCAGTTGCAGGTACTGCTCAAAGAGTTCGACCTGTTGATTACCGCCTCTCGCTGACCCGTTCTTTGTAGGGACGAGCTTCTGCTCCTACAGGCGTTACTGGCAGTTCTCGGCGATCTGTCTCTGCGCTTCTGCGGTGCGCTCCTGACGTTGTTCGTCAGTCAGGCGGCGCATCTCACCGTCGACATCCTCCCGCAGTCGCGGATTGTTCTGCAGTTGCGCCAGGTTCGTCCGAGCCTGCTCACAGAACACCTTCAGTTGGGCTTGCTGCTCGGCGACCTGTTTTTTCACTGTCTTGTCGACGGCTTGTTGATCACCGATGGCGTTACTGCGTGGCAGCGTAGCCGGCTTGCCCGCAGAGGGTGAGGGCGTGACCACGGTCGCGGCTTCCCGGCCCTGGGGCGGTTGCGCATCGAAGTGGGTAACGCCCTGCTCATCGACCCATTTGTATATCTGGGCCGCCATGGACACAGGGCAGATGCCGATCAGCAGGCTGGCGGCCAGGAAAAACGTTCGCATGCCATTTCCTTGTATTGAGTTGCGCAATCGAAGCTAACACAGTTGCTGTTTCGCGGTTTTTTCTTGCTTTCTCATGTGCTTAGTTCAATAAAGCACATTGACGACTTGACTTGCAGGGGACGAAACAGAAGAATCCAAAGTCCGCTGTAGAGGGACTGCCAGAAGCAGACCCACTCGGCAGATCATGAGGCGCACACCCGCGCCGACCTGTTACACCCGCAACGCGTTACCTCGCGCTGGGTGGGAAAGGCCCGCAACACTTGGGACGATCCCAATACTTGCTCAGTCAGTGCTGACGTAGTCGGCGACCACCGTCGCTCATGCTCTGCCGAGAAGTAAACCTATTAAGACCCGTCCGCCTTTGATGTGGACGGTATTCTGGCGTTTTAGAGGTGAACAACGTGGAGCTTTTATCTGGCGGTGAGATGCTCGTCCGCTTTTTGCGTGACGAAGGCGTCAAATATATCTACGGGTACCCGGGTGGTGCTCTTCTTCATGTCTACGATGCCCTGTTCAAAGAACCGGAAGTGACACACATCCTGGTTCGTCACGAGCAGGCTGCGACCCATATGGCTGACGGCTATGCCCGTGCCACCGGTAAAGCCGGCGTGGTACTGGTGACCTCCGGCCCGGGCGCAACAAACGCCATCACCGGTATTGCCACCGCGTATATGGACTCCATTCCGATGGTGGTCATTTCCGGCCAGGTGCCTAGCACCATGGTAGGCACCGATGCGTTCCAGGAAACCGACATGATCGGTATCTCCCGGCCGATCGTGAAGCACAGCTTCATGATCAAGCACGCCTCGGAAATCCCGGAAGTCATGAAGAAGGCGTTCTACCTGGCGCAATCCGGTCGTCCTGGTCCGGTCGTTGTCGATATCCCGAAAGACATGACCAACCCGGCCGAGAAGTACGAATACATCTTCCCGAAAAAAGCCAAGCTGCGTTCCTACAGCCCGGCCGTTCGCGGTCACTCCGGGCAAATCCGCAAGGCAGCCGAAATGCTCCTGGCGGCCAAGCGTCCGGTGATGTACGCCGGCGGTGGCGTGATTCTCGGTGGTGGCTCCGCGCCGCTGACCGAATTGGCGAAGATGCTCAACCTGCCAGTGACCAATACCCTGATGGGGCTGGGTGCCTACCCTGGCACCGACCGTCAGTTCATCGGCATGCTCGGCATGCACGGCAGCTACACCGCTAACCTGGCGATGCACCATGCTGACGTGATCCTCGCAGTCGGCGCACGTTTCGACGATCGCGTGATCAACGGCGCGTCGAAGTTCTGTCCGAACGCCAAGATCATTCACATCGACATCGATCCGGCTTCGATCTCCAAGACCATCAAGGCCGACGTACCTATCGTCGGTCCGGTCGAGAGCGTCCTGACCGAAATGGTCGCGATCCTCAAGGAAATCGGCGAGACCCCGAACAAGGAGTCCGTTGCGAGCTGGTGGAAGCAGGTTGATGAATGGCGCGGTGATCGCGGCCTGTTCCCTTACGACAAGGGCGACGGCAGCATCATCAAGCCGCAGACTGTGATCGAAACCCTGTGCGAAGTGACCAAGGGGGATGCCTTTGTGGCCTCCGACGTGGGTCAGCACCAAATGTTCGCGGCGCAGTATTACAAGTTCAACAAGCCGAACCGCTGGATCAACTCCGGTGGCCTGGGCACCATGGGCTTCGGTTTTCCGGCGGCCATGGGTATCAAGTTGAGCTTCCCGGATGCCGACGTCGTCTGCGTGACAGGCGAGGGCAGTATCCAGATGAACATTCAGGAGTTGTCGACCTGCCTGCAGTACGGTTTGCCGGTCAAGATCGTCATCCTGAACAACGGTGTTCTGGGTATGGTTCGCCAATGGCAAGACATGAGTTACGGCAGCCGTCACTCGCACTCCTATATGGAATCGCTGCCTGATTTCGTCAAGCTGGCCGAGGCTTATGGTCACGTCGGCGTGCGCATCACCGAATCGAAAGATTTGAAGTCGAAGATGGAAGAAGCGTTCGCCATGAAGGATCGCCTGGTGGTGCTCGATATTTCGGTCGATACCAGCGAGCACGTCTACCCGATGCAGATCAAAGACGGCTCCATGCGCGATATGTGGCTGAGCAAGACGGAGCGTACTTAATCATGCGGCATATTATTTCCTTGCTTCTGGAAAACGAACCCGGCGCTTTGTCTCGTGTAGTCGGCCTGTTCTCGCAGCGCAACTACAACATCGAAAGCCTGACTGTGGCGCCAACCGAAGACCCGACTCTGTCGCGTCTGACGCTGACCACGGTGGGCCACGATGAGGTCATCGAGCAGATCACCAAGAACCTGAACAAGCTGATTGAAGTGGTCAAACTGGTCGACCTGTCGGAAAGTGCTCACATCGAGCGCGAACTGATGCTGGTCAAGGTCAAGGCCACCGGCGCCCAGCGCGCCGAGATCAAGCGCACCACCGATATTTACCGTGGGCAGATCGTCGATGTCAGCGCTAGCGTGTATACCGTTCAATTGACCGGTACCAGCGACAAGCTCGACAGCTTCATTCAGTCCATCGGCACCGCGTCGATTCTGGAAACCGTCCGCAGCGGCGTAACCGGTATTGCTCGCGGCGACAAAGTACTCAGCATCTAAACCAAATTAGCGAACGGCCTGAACGGCCTGGATATATAGGGGAATTTCATGAAAGTTTATTACGAAAAAGACTGCGACCTGTCGATCATCCAGGGCAAGAAAGTTGCCATCATCGGTTACGGTTCCCAAGGCCACGCTCAAGCGTGCAACCTGAAAGACTCCGGCGTTGACGTCACTGTCGGCCTGCGTAAAGGCTCGGCCACTGTTGCCAAGGCAGAAGCCCACGGCCTGAAAGTGACCGACGTTGCTTCCGCAGTTGCAGCTGCCGACCTGGTCATGATCCTGACCCCGGACGAGTTCCAGTCTGCCCTGTACAAGAACGAAATCGAGCCGAACATCAAGAAAGGCGCCACCCTGGCCTTCTCCCATGGCTTCGCGATCCACTACAACCAGGTTGTGCCGCGCGCTGACCTCGACGTGATCATGATCGCGCCGAAGGCACCGGGTCACACCGTGCGTTCCGAGTTCGTCAAAGGCGGCGGTATTCCTGACCTGATCGCTATCTACCAGGATGCTTCCGGCAACGCCAAAAACGTTGCACTGTCCTACGCTGCTGGCGTGGGTGGTGGTCGCACCGGCATCATCGAAACTACCTTCAAAGACGAGACCGAAACCGACCTGTTCGGCGAGCAAGCCGTTCTGTGCGGCGGTACCGTTGAACTGGTCAAGGCCGGTTTCGAAACCCTGGTTGAAGCCGGCTACGCGCCGGAAATGGCCTACTTCGAGTGCCTGCACGAACTGAAACTGATCGTTGACCTCATGTACGAAGGCGGTATCGCCAACATGAACTACTCGATCTCCAACAACGCTGAATACGGCGAATACGTGACCGGCCCGGAAGTGATCAACGCCGAATCCCGTCAGGCCATGCGCAACGCCCTGAAACGTATTCAGGACGGCGAATACGCCAAGATGTTCATCAGCGAAGGCGCAACCGGCTATCCTTCGATGACCGCCAAGCGTCGTAACAACGCCGCTCACGGTATCGAAATCATCGGCGAGCAACTGCGCTCCATGATGCCGTGGATCGGTGCCAACAAGATCGTCGACAAAGCCAAAAACTAAGTCGCGCACTTGTACGGAAAACGCGGCCTAGGCCGCGTTTTTTCGTTTGCGCGGCCGGTTCTGGTATAAAGCTGCATCGTTTGCGGCCGAACCCTCGTCCCAGACACCTGTCGAAACTTTCCACCCCGTTGCAAGGTAATGTCCATGAGCGAACGTCCCGAAGAGCCAAACCAGGCTTCTGACGCCGAAAGCCTGCTGCCCATCGATGAACACATCGAAGAAGGGCATGACGCTGAAGGTCGTAAAGTCCGGCATCGTGGTATCTATCTTCTGCCGAATCTGTTTACCACTGCGAACCTGTTCGCAGGGTTCTACTCCATCATCAGCTCGATGAGTGCCCAGAGCGCGTTGAGTGCCGGTGATGCAATCGGTGCGAGCAAGTATTTTGCGTTTGCCGCGATCGCCATTTTTGTCGCCATGGTGCTCGACGGTCTCGACGGTCGCGTTGCCCGTATGACCAATACCCAGAGTGCCTTCGGTGCCGAGTACGACTCGCTCTCCGATATGGTCGCCTTCGGTGTCGCACCGGCATTGCTGGCCTTTGGCTGGGCCTTGGGCGATATGGGCAAGGTCGGCTGGATGGTCGCCTTCATTTATGTCGCTGGCGCCGCACTGCGTCTGGCGCGTTTCAATACCCAAGTGGGCACTGCGGACAAACGCTACTTCATCGGCCTGGCCAGTCCGGCTGCCGCGGGTGTGGTTGCAGGGATTGTCTGGGCGTTCAGCGATTACGGCATTCAGGGCTCGAAGATGTCTTTCCTGGTGGCGCTAATGGTCGCCGCCGCCGGCATGTTGATGGTCAGTAACATCAAGTACAACAGCTTCAAGGAGCTGGACCTGAAAGGGCGCGTACCTTTTGTGGCGATCCTTGCGGTCGTGCTGGTGTTCGCCGTCGTATTCAGTGATCCGCCGCGCATCCTGCTGCTGGTTTTCCTCGCCTACGCAGCATCGGGTCCGGTTCAATATCTGTTACGTCTTCGTCGGCACAAAAACACGTAATTTCCCTCATACTCCGCAGTCTATTGGTGTATCTGTTCTCCAATTCTGCGGAGTTGCCATGCTGATCAAAGTCCCCAAGACGTCCGACTGCCACGAGTCGGACGTTACGCCTGAATCCCTCTATCTATCTCGTCGAAATGTGCTGGGTGCTGCCGTCGCCGGTTTGGCAGTGAGCAGCTTGCCGAGCTGGGTCAGCGCGGACGATGCCGTGCGCTATCCGGATGTCGAGCCTGGCAAGGCGCCTTCCTGGTTTGCCGAGAAACTTCCTTCTACCCGGTGGGGGGCGGTCAACGTCAAGGATGAAGCGATCACGCCATTCAAGGATGCAACCCACTACAACAATTTCTATGAGTTCGGCACCGATAAAGGTGATCCGGCGACGAACGCGGGCGCGCTGAAAACCGAACCCTGGAGCGTTGTGGTGGATGGGGAGGTCGGCAAGCCGGGTCGATATGCGCTGGAAGACTTCATGAAGCCGTACCAGCTGGAGGAGCGCATTTATCGTCTTCGTTGCGTGGAGGCCTGGTCGATGGTTATCCCGTGGATCGGTTTTCCCCTATCGGCTCTGCTCAAGGAAGTGGAGCCGACCTCCAAAGCCAGATTCATACGCTTCGAAACCCTGCAGGATCCGAAGACCATGCCGGGTCAGCGCTCTGGTTTTGCCTTGATCGACTGGCCCTATGTAGAAGGGCTGCGTCTGGATGAGGCAATGAACCCGTTGGCGATTCTTGCGGTGGGCATGTATGGGCGCGAGTTGCCTAACCAGAATGGCGCGCCTTTGCGCCTGGTGGTGCCATGGAAATACGGCTTCAAGAGCATCAAATCCATCGTGCGGATCAGCCTCGTCAGCGAACAGCCGAAAACCACCTGGCAAAGCATTGCCGCGGATGAGTATGGCTTTTATGCGAACGTGAACCCTACTGTCGATCATCCGCGCTGGACCCAGGCCCGGGAGCGGCGTTTGCCGAGTGGTCTGTTCAAGCCCAACGTGCGCGACACGCAAATGTTCAACGGCTACTCGGATGAAGTCGCTTCTTTATATGCAGGGCTCGATCTGCGGAAGAATTACTGATGCGATATCCGATATGGCGAGTGGCGGTCTTCATCGCGGCGGCGATATGGCCGTTGCTTTGGCTTTACCAGGCCTGGGCGGATGTGCTGGGGCCGGATCCGGGTAAGGTGCTGGTTGATCGGTTAGGGCTGGGGGCGCTTGTGCTACTGCTTATTACGTTGAGCATGACGCCTTTGCAGAAACTTAGCGGTTGGGCGGGGTGGATTGCTGTCCGTCGGCAACTGGGTTTGTGGTGTTTCGCTTATGTGGTTCTGCATTTGAGCGGTTACACGGCGTTCATTCTCGGTTTCGATTGGTCCCAGATGGGTGTCGAATTGCGCAAACGTCCCTACATTATTGTCGGGGCGCTTGGCTTCCTTTGTTTGTTGGTGTTGGCGTTGACCTCTAATCGCTACAGTCAGCGGCGTTTGGGATCTCGCTGGAAGAAGTTGCATCGGCTGGTTTATGTGGTTCTCGGACTCGGATTGCTGCATATGTTGTGGATTGTGCGTGCCGATCTAAAGGAGTGGGCGGTTTATGCCTCAATAGGGGGGCTGCTGTTAGTGCTGCGCCTACCCCCGGTAACCCGCCGAATTCCACGTCTAATCGCTAAAAAGCCATCTTCTGCAAGAAAAGCGTAATTAAGAGTTGACGGCAGATTCTGGAAGTCTATAATTCGCCCCACTTCCGGCGCAGTCGAAACGGAAAACTCCTTGGTAAACAAAGAGTTACGCAGTTTTCGACAGCGAGTTGCTTCAGTTCATCGAAGCCCAGAAGGAGTTGGTCAGGCAGTGTGCTGTCGCTTGATTGACGGTTCGATCTTCTCGGTCGAAAGCGGAGAAAAAGAGGTGTTGACAGCAGCGAACAACGCTGTAGAATTCGCCTCCCGCTAACGAGAGATCGGAAGCGCAAGTGGTTGAAGTTGCAAAGGAAACTTTGAAAACTTCTGAAAATAACCGCTTGACAGATACAGAGGACGCTGTAGAATGCGCGCCTCGGTTGAGACGAAAGATCTTAACCAACCGCTCTTTAACAACTGAATCAAGCAATTCGTGTGGGTGCTTGTGGAGTCAGACTGATAGTCAACAAGATTATCAGCATCACAAGTTACTCCGCGAGAAATCAAAGATGTAACCAACGATTGCTGAGCCAAGTTTAGGGTTTCTTAAAAACCCAAAGATGTTTGAACTGAAGAGTTTGATCATGGCTCAGATTGAACGCTGGCGGCAGGCCTAACACATGCAAGTCGAGCGGTAGAGAGAAGCTTGCTTCTCTTGAGAGCGGCGGACGGGTGAGTAATGCCTAGGAATCTGCCTGGTAGTGGGGGATAACGCTCGGAAACGGACGCTAATACCGCATACGTCCTACGGGAGAAAGCAGGGGACCTTCGGGCCTTGCGCTATCAGATGAGCCTAGGTCGGATTAGCTAGTTGGTGAGGTAATGGCTCACCAAGGCGACGATCCGTAACTGGTCTGAGAGGATGATCAGTCACACTGGAACTGAGACACGGTCCAGACTCCTACGGGAGGCAGCAGTGGGGAATATTGGACAATGGGCGAAAGCCTGATCCAGCCATGCCGCGTGTGTGAAGAAGGTCTTCGGATTGTAAAGCACTTTAAGTTGGGAGGAAGGGCATTAACCTAATACGTTGGTGTCTTGACGTTACCGACAGAATAAGCACCGGCTAACTCTGTGCCAGCAGCCGCGGTAATACAGAGGGTGCAAGCGTTAATCGGAATTACTGGGCGTAAAGCGCGCGTAGGTGGTTCGTTAAGTTGGATGTGAAATCCCCGGGCTCAACCTGGGAACTGCATTCAAAACTGACGAGCTAGAGTATGGTAGAGGGTGGTGGAATTTCCTGTGTAGCGGTGAAATGCGTAGATATAGGAAGGAACACCAGTGGCGAAGGCGACCACCTGGACTGATACTGACACTGAGGTGCGAAAGCGTGGGGAGCAAACAGGATTAGATACCCTGGTAGTCCACGCCGTAAACGATGTCAACTAGCCGTTGGGAGCCTTGAGCTCTTAGTGGCGCAGCTAACGCATTAAGTTGACCGCCTGGGGAGTACGGCCGCAAGGTTAAAACTCAAATGAATTGACGGGGGCCCGCACAAGCGGTGGAGCATGTGGTTTAATTCGAAGCAACGCGAAGAACCTTACCAGGCCTTGACATCCAATGAACTTTCCAGAGATGGATTGGTGCCTTCGGGAACATTGAGACAGGTGCTGCATGGCTGTCGTCAGCTCGTGTCGTGAGATGTTGGGTTAAGTCCCGTAACGAGCGCAACCCTTGTCCTTAGTTACCAGCACGTTATGGTGGGCACTCTAAGGAGACTGCCGGTGACAAACCGGAGGAAGGTGGGGATGACGTCAAGTCATCATGGCCCTTACGGCCTGGGCTACACACGTGCTACAATGGTCGGTACAGAGGGTTGCCAAGCCGCGAGGTGGAGCTAATCCCATAAAACCGATCGTAGTCCGGATCGCAGTCTGCAACTCGACTGCGTGAAGTCGGAATCGCTAGTAATCGCGAATCAGAATGTCGCGGTGAATACGTTCCCGGGCCTTGTACACACCGCCCGTCACACCATGGGAGTGGGTTGCACCAGAAGTAGCTAGTCTAACCTTCGGGAGGACGGTTACCACGGTGTGATTCATGACTGGGGTGAAGTCGTAACAAGGTAGCCGTAGGGGAACCTGCGGCTGGATCACCTCCTTAATCGACGACATCAGCTGCTCCATAAGTTCCCACACGAATTGCTTGATTCATTGAAGAAGACGATAAGAAGCAGCCCGAAATTGGGTCTGTAGCTCAGTTGGTTAGAGCGCACCCCTGATAAGGGTGAGGTCGGCAGTTCGAATCTGCCCAGACCCACCAATTTTTGTGTGGGATCCTGTAGCAATACGGGGCCATAGCTCAGCTGGGAGAGCGCCTGCCTTGCACGCAGGAAGTCAACGGTTCGATCCCGTTTGGCTCCACCACTACTGCTTCTGATTGTATAAAGCTTAGAAATGAGCATTCCATCGTGATGGTGGTGAATGTTGATTTCTAGTCTTTGGCTAGATCGTTCTTTAAAAATTTGGGTATGTGATAGAAAGATAGACTGAACGTTACTTTCACTGGTAACGGATCAGGCTAAGGTAAAATTTGTGAGTTTAATCGCGAATTTTCGGCGAATGTCGTCTTCACAGTATAACCAGATTGCTTGGGGTTATATGGTCAAGTGAAGAAGCGCATACGGTGGATGCCTTGGCAGTCAGAGGCGATGAAAGACGTGGTAGCCTGCGAAAAGCTTCGGGGAGTCGGCAAACAGACTTTGATCCGGAGATGTCTGAATGGGGGAACCCACCTAACATAAGTTAGGTATCTTAAGCTGAATACATAGGCTTAAGAAGCGAACCAGGGGAACTGAAACATCTAAGTACCCTGAGGAAAAGAAATCAACCGAGATTCCCTTAGTAGTGGCGAGCGAACGGGGACTAGCCCTTAAGTGGCTTTGAGATTAGCGGAACGTTCTGGAAAGTACGGCCATAGTGGGTGATAGCCCTGTACGCGAAAATCTCTTAGTCATGAAATCGAGTAGGACGGAGCACGAGAAACTTTGTCTGAATATGGGGGGACCATCCTCCAAGGCTAAATACTACTGACTGACCGATAGTGAACTAGTACCGTGAGGGAAAGGCGAAAAGAACCCCGGAGAGGGGAGTGAAATAGATCCTGAAACCGTATGCGTACAAGCAGTGGGAGCCCACTTTGTTGGGTGACTGCGTACCTTTTGTATAATGGGTCAGCGACTTATTTTCAGTGGCGAGCTTAACCGAATAGGGGAGGCGTAGCGAAAGCGAGTCTTAATAGGGCGTCTAGTCGCTGGGAATAGACCCGAAACCGGGCGATCTATCCATGGGCAGGTTGAAGGTTGGGTAACACTAACTGGAGGACCGAACCGACTACCGTTGAAAAGTTAGCGGATGACCTGTGGATCGGAGTGAAAGGCTAATCAAGCTCGGAGATAGCTGGTTCTCCTCGAAAGCTATTTAGGTAGCGCCTCATGTATCACTGTAGGGGGTAGAGCACTGTTTCGGCTAGGGGGTCATCCCGACTTACCAAACCGATGCAAACTCCGAATACCTACAAGTGCCGAGCATGGGAGACACACGGCGGGTGCTAACGTCCGTCGTGAAAAGGGAAACAACCCAGACCGTCAGCTAAGGTCCCAAAGTTATGGTTAAGTGGGAAACGATGTGGGAAGGCTTAGACAGCTAGGAGGTTGGCTTAGAAGCAGCCACCCTTTAAAGAAAGCGTAATAGCTCACTAGTCGAGTCGGCCTGCGCGGAAGATGTAACGGGGCTCAAACCATACACCGAAGCTACGGGTATCACTTAGGTGATGCGGTAGAGGAGCGTTCTGTAAGCCTGTGAAGGTGAGTTGAGAAGCTTGCTGGAGGTATCAGAAGTGCGAATGCTGACATGAGTAACGACAATGGGTGTGAAAAACACCCACGCCGAAAGACCAAGGTTTCCTGCGCAACGTTAATCGACGCAGGGTTAGTCGGTCCCTAAGGCGAGGCTGAAAAGCGTAGTCGATGGAAAACAGGTTAATATTCCTGTACTTCTGGTTATTGCGATGGAGGGACGGAGAAGGCTAGGCCAGCTTGGCGTTGGTTGTCCAAGTTTAAGGTGGTAGGCTGGAATCTTAGGTAAATCCGGGATTCTAAGGCCGAGAGCTGATGACGAGTGTTCTTTTAGAACACGAAGTGGTTGATGCCATGCTTCCAAGAAAAGCTTCTAAGCTTCAGGTAACCAGGAACCGTACCCCAAACCGACACAGGTGGTTGGGTAGAGAATACCAAGGCGCTTGAGAGAACTCGGGTGAAGGAACTAGGCAAAATGGCACCGTAACTTCGGGAGAAGGTGCGCCGGTGAGGGTGAAGGACTTGCTCCGTAAGCTCATGCCGGTCGAAGATACCAGGCCGCTGCGACTGTTTATTAAAAACACAGCACTCTGCAAACACGAAAGTGGACGTATAGGGTGTGACGCCTGCCCGGTGCCGGAAGGTTAATTGATGGGGTTAGCTAACGCGAAGCTCTTGATCGAAGCCCCGGTAA